>NZ_CP107954.1:3637252-4849669 GCF_036067295.1 Kribbella sp. NBC_00382 | reverse complement strand
TGATCAGCTGGGCCGACGGCGGTGTCACCAGCCTCGCCAACCTCGTCTTGCTGTGCCGGGTCGACCACACATCCCTGCACGACGGCCACTGGACCATCACCATCATCAACAACCAGGTCCAAGTCACCCGCCCCACCTGGGCCGACCCACCCCGACCAAACACCGGACGAAAACTCAACCAGCCCAGCAGTACTCCCGCCACCGCACTCGCGACGACGGCAACTGACCCCTGCTCGCCACCCGCGACGACGGCCGATACCTTCTGGCCTCCGGCGAGCGGCACGGAAACAGCACCGGCGACCTCTGACGCTGCCCTTTGGGGTCAGTCCATCTCTGGCGAGATAGCAGGCGTGTGCACCGACACCGGCCCGGCAGGCAGACCCGGATGGCGGTGGTCCTATGTCGACGACATCGGTTGGATCAGCCCCGAGGAAGTAGCAGCAGTCGACCCCTGGGGAGACAACACCACGGCAGCGGAACCGCCAGCCGCCGCCGACATCCCCTCCGGCAGCCGGGGTACAGCTGACTTCGACCCCTGGGCCGACAGCGCCTGACACCAACACGCCTTCTGGCCGGGATGTCAGCATCGGCCTTAGAGCTGCCACCAGCACCGGCACCGTCGCTTACACGGGCACCGTCAGCACTGTCGCTTGCACGGTCACCGGCACTGTCGCTTAAACGGGCACTGTCGCTTGCAGGGCACGGGCACTGTCGCTTGCGCGACCTCTGCCGGCGCGACCTCTGCCGGCGCGACGTCTGCCGGCGCGAGCACTGTCGGCACTGGCACTGGCACTGGGACCGTCTGCACCGGCACCGGCACCGGCACCGGCACCGGGCAAACGTCGCTTGACGGGCGCTGGCGCATGCGCCGGCATAGACACTGAGGTAAGCCTGCAACACCTTTGCTTGGCCGGGGACCTGGTCCGGGCCATCTGCTGCCTAGGTCTCCGCCCCAGTGATCTCGCCACCTTCCTCGCGGATGCGGCGGCGCCTCACGCCCGGCGTCGGCGATTGCCTAGGCGCCGGTAGGTCACCTTCTCGGCGTGCTGCGGTCAGAGGGCTGGATGCTGCTGCGCTCTTGCCAGCATGCTCGGCTCAAGTCAGCGGTCGGCTCGGGGTTTTTCTGTGGTGACCCAGGTTGGGGTTTCCGTGTTAGGGAGGCGGTTGTCGCATGAGAAAGGGCCTACGACGGTCAGCGGGACGGGATTCTCTGGTTCGGGTAGGACGAGGGTGAGGCCGTTGCCTCGGGCCTCTAGTTCGGTGGCGTAGGCGGGGTCTACGCGGTTGAGGGCGATCATGATGAGGCCGGAATCCGGGTGGGGGCCCGTCGAGGTGATCTGGGTTGGCAGATTGAGGTCCCACTGCCTGCGCATGAGGCCTAGTACCCATTGCAGGGTCCACTCGGTTTCCTGCTCGGTCGGCTGCCAGCGTCTGAAGCGGAGCAACTCGGGAGACTGTACGAGCGGAACGAGCTCGGCCTTCGCCCTCAGCATCTCCGCCTCAAGCGGGACACTGATCACCAGAACCACTCGGCCACCGCCGTGCTCGACGGTTTCCGTGAGCCGCGCACCCACACCCGGATTGCGCTCGACCCACCTCCGCACAACCGGCAGATCCACCGAGGCCGTCGCCGGCTCCTCGCGAATGCGCTTCCCAGGCATCTCAGACCTCGTCCACCCGAACTGCCCCGCTCGCTATGAAGACTCGACTGTGGCCTGCACACGACACGATGTCTGCCGTGGCGGCGTCCACAAAACCTCCACCGATGGAGATCTCCTCCCCTACCCAGCAGACCGTCTCCCCGCGTTCGTCGACGAGGGCGATCTCGCCCGAGCGGAGCTCTGCGCGCCAACCCCACGGCCAGGCGACTTCCAGCAACATGCTCCCAGCCCGGAACATCAAACAATTCGTCGACGCGTCGACCTCCAGAGCCCCGATCAACTGCGCCTGCATCGCCTCAATGGCGATCAAGCGCTGAACCGACAGACCCGGCACCACTACCGACCCGGTAGCCAGGGCGGGGTCAGCCGCGGGTCGGGTTCGCCTCCGTCTTCCCCAGTCATACGGGGTCGGTGTAAACGGGACGATCTGGATCCGGTCGTCCTCGAGTGCCCGGAGCCGATCGAGCAAGTACTGCGAGTTGTCCGAGTCGAGCCGGACCATGACCTCGACCTGATTCGCAAAGGCATTCCAACCGCCGCTGATCCCGCGGAGGTCCGGGTCGTAGAAGAGGTCGTCAGCCAACTGTTGCAGTTCGACCCGGGAGTACCGCACCGATCTGAATTCCACACTCAAGTCCCCGGCCGCAGCGAGGACGGATGCCTTGAGTTGCCCCACCGAGCCCGACGCCTCATCGACCGGCCCGACAAGGCGGACCACCACCGCACGTGCATCGGTGTCCCACGAGAGCCCGCCATCGAGCGCCTGTTCACGCTCCACCAGTGCAGTGATCTCGTCGACCTGCTGCTGCAGATCCCAAGTCCCAGTCACATCGAGCGGCACCGGATCCTCAGTCGGAAAGTCCACAGGAGACATCGCTCCACCTCCGGTCGCAACTGCTGCCAGGGTAGGCCGAGATCCCGGCGTCCACCATGCACCCGACACAAGTACGGGCGCGGAAAATGTCTCGCGGCGGATGGTTGCCGACGGTACAGTCACGGCTTCTGGCTGGCACCCTTCGTCAGCCTCGACGATGGCTACGGCGTGCCGCAAAACGTCCCTCGCATGAACGATGCATCCAAGGCCACTCACGACCTTGCAGTCCTCACCCTCGAGTTCGAAACGCCCGGCGTACCGGACTGGCCCGTTCTCAGCATCCGGGTCAACGGCGAGAGCCCGTTCGCGAAGGTCGCAAAGGACTGGCAGGGCTTCGATCCCGGCAAGATGCTTGGCCGGCCGTCTCCGCTGATCCCCGATGACGCCGGCCACCGCGTCGCCCTGTACCGATGCTCCTGCGGCGAGGCCGGCTGCGGCGTCATCGCTCCGTTCGTCGTCGCCTCCCCGGACCGCAAGCGGATCTCCTGGGTCGACTTCCGTGACTATGTCGGAGTCTTCACCGGCCCCACCGCCCCTATGGCCGCCGACCACGACGGCAAGCCCTGGCAGCTCCCTGATCTCCACTTCGACTACGCCCAGTACGTCGCCGAAGTCCAGCGCGCGACGGCCGACCGCTCCTGGGAAACTCCGCGACGCAAGCTCGCCCGCCTCCTCGATGAACGCCTCACACCGATGAATCTCACCCTGCCGCCGGACTTGCCCCTGACATGGGTAACCCCGGCATGGAAAGCAGAAGGCGTCGTACTTTCGTTCAGCGGAACCAGCCAGCAACTACTCCACCTCAACAGCACCCAGGCAGACCCCGCACAAGCCGCCGAAGACATCACCCACCAGCTGCTCTCCACCTCGCCGCACAACTGGACCCACCTCTACGGCTACCACCCATAACCCCCGAAATAGCTCCGGCGCCGACCCCCACAGGAGGTCGGCGCCGGCGGCGTACAGGAGATCAGGCGGTGAAGGTGACGTCCAGGGTGATGGTGGTGCCGGAGAGGGCCTGGGAGACGGGGCAGTTCTTTTTGGCTTCTTCGGCGAACTGGGCGAACTCGTCGGCGGTCAGGCCGGGGACCTTGCCGTTGACGGAGAGTTTGATGCCGGTGATGCCCTCGCCGGGGACGAAGGTGACGTCGGCGGTGGTGTCGATCGACTCAGGCGCGTTGCCGGCGCCGGCCAGGGCGTGCGACAGGGCCATCGAGAAGCAGGTCGAGTGGGCGGCGGCGATCAGCTCTTCGGGGCTGGTGATGCCTTCGGCCTTGTCGTTGGACCGGGCGGCCCAGGTCACGTCGAAGGAGCCGAGCTTCGACGACTCGAGGTTGACCTTGCCGGCCCCCTCCAGCAGCGAGCCTTCCCAGTGGGCCTTGGCGGTGCGAATAGCAGCCATGCTCTTTGTCACTCCTCAGAAGTCAGTTGCCGGCCACGTCGATCGCGCCCGGGTAGTTCGGTTCGTCGGTGTTCACCATGCTGTGCGCGGCCATCACCATGTACTTCCAGATCTCCTCGTCGCGATCCGGCTCCAGCTTGATCTCGTCGAGGGCTGCCCGCATGTGCCCGAGCCAGCTGTCCCGGGCGCTCGGGGTGACGGCGAAGGGGTTGTGCCGCATCCGCAGCCGGGGGTGCCCGCGCTGCTCGGAGTACGTCCGCGGCCCGCCCCAGTACTGCTCGAGGAACATCCGGAAGCGCACCTCGGCCGGGCCGAGATCGTCCTCCGGGTACATCGCGCGCAGCTCCGGGTCGGCGGCGACCCCGCGGTAGAAGGCGGCCACCAACCGGTGGAAGGTGTCGGCCCCGCCCACGGCGTCGTAGAAACTCATCGGCTCGCTCATATCGTGATCAGTGTCTCAAGCCACCGAAACGTGCCGCACGAGGGCGTCCCGTTCGGCATCGCTGAGCTCCCGCTTCGCATGGGTCGAACCATCCACCGCGACCAGTACCGACGTCGCCCGCGCATAGATGTCCTCGCCCCCACCCGTCCGGTCGACGATCCGGGACCCCAGTGTGTACGACGTACGCCCGACCGCCTCGACCCAGACGTCCACGTCGTACGGCGGGTGCCGCAGCAGGATCGGGCGGAGGTAATCGACGGTCTGACTCACCAGTACCACCGGGTAGTGCGCAAAATAGTCGCCCTCCACACCGACCAATGACGCCAGGAACAGGATCCGGGCCTCCTGGAAGTAGTCGAAGTACCGGACGTTGTTCACATGGTCGTAGGAGTCGATGTCGGACCACCGGACCAGAACGGGATGACTGAAGGTCACGATCCCACCAGCTTCTCCAGCGCCGTCCGCTCGACCGGGGTGATCCGGCGCAGGCGGTTGGCGGCGAAATCGAAGGGAACGAGCCGGGTCCGCGCCTCCACATAGGTCACCCGGTCGCCGGCAGTAACGTCCAGGATCTCGTAGTCGACCACGAACGAAGCGGCCTTGATCTCGCTGATCCACAGCTCGATCCGGACCGGTTCGGGCCGGAAGACGAGCGGCCGCCGGTACTCGACCTCGTGCCGGGCGACCAGCAGCCCGGTCTCCAGGTCGTCGGCGCCGAGCTCCTTGGCGGTCCGGAACAGGAAGTCGACGCGCGCGTCCTGGAGGTAGTCGACGTACCGGCCGTTGTTGACGTGGCCCAGCGCGTCCATGTCACCCCAGCGGAGCGGACAGTGGTAAACGTGCCGGTTGTGATGATCCACACGGCGATCATCGCATCCTGACCGCACCGGCCATCACCGAACGTGGGTAATGTCATCCCCGGACACGAACCGATCAGTAGGGAGCAGGCGGTATGAGCGAGCAGCGCGTGGCGATCGTGACCGGGGCAGCCCGGGGAATCGGCGCCGCTGTGGCGCAGCGGCTCGCCGCCGACGGCAACGCCGTCGCAGTACTCGACCTGGACGAAGCGGCCTGCGCCGGGACCGTCGACGCGATCACCGAGGCGGGCGGCAAGGCCGTCGCGATCGGCTGCGACGTCAGCAAGGGTGATCAGGTCACCGCGGCCGTCGAGCGAGTGGTGGCCGAGCTGGGCGCGCCGACGATCCTGGTGAACAACGCCGGCGTACTGCGCGACAACCTGCTCTTCAAGATGTCCGAGGACGACTGGGACACCGTCATGTCGGTGCACCTGCGTGGCAGCTTCCTGATGTCGAAGGCCTGCCAGAAGCACATGGTCGACGCCGGCTACGGCCGGATGGTCTTCCTCTCCTCCACTTCCGCCCTGGGCAACCGCGGTCAGTCCAACTACGCCGCCGCGAAGGCCGGCCTGCAGGGGCTGGCCAAGACGCTGGCCTTCGAGCTGGGCAAGTTCGGCGTCACCGCGAACGCGATCGCGCCGGGCTTCATCGAGACCGACATGACCGCGGCCACCGCGGCCCGGGTCGGCGTCGACTTCGAGGAGTTCAAGAAGGCCACCGCGGCCACCATCCCGGTGAACCGGACCGGCAAGCCGGAGGACATCGCCGCCGCCGCGTCGTTCTTCTGCAGCGAAGAGGCCGGCTTCGTCTCCGGCCAGGTCCTGTACGTCGCCGGCGGACCCCGCAACTAGTGTTCCGTGTTGGCGAGAACTTGAACGATGGAGGTGTCCAGGTGCGTGCATCGCGGTGCTTGAGGAGCGTCCTCGATGCGGAGCATCGTGGATGCTCGTCAAGTGCCGCGAGGTGCGTGCCTGGGCGACTCCAGCGTCAAGTTCTCGCCAACACGGAACACTAAGGAGCCAGACAAATGCAGACCTTCACCGGTGTCGACGAGGTCGTCCACGCGGTCGGTACCCAGCTGGGCGAGACCGCGTGGCTGGAGATCACCCAGGAGCAGGTGAACCAGTTCGCCGAGGCGACCGGTGACCACCAGTGGATCCACGTCGACGTCGATCGGGCGGCGAAGGGCCCGTACGGCGGCACGATCGCGCACGGCTATCTGACGCTGAGCCTGATCGCCCGCTTCGGCGAGGAGCTGTTCTCGGTCGAGGGTGTGACGGCGAAGCTGAACTACGGCGTCAACAAGGTCCGCTTCCCCAGCCCGGTCCCGGTCGGTCGCCGGGTCCGCGCTAGCGCCTCGATCGCCGGCGCGCAGGAGACCCCGGCCGGCGTCCAGGTTTCCCTGCAGTGGGTCATCGAGCTCGAGGACTCCACCAAGCCGGCCTGCGTCGCGGAGACCGTAGTACTGCTCGTCCGTTAAAGAGGGCAGATCAGGACGGAGTGGGTCGCCGCCCGCCGGTAGCCCAACCAGTTGTTGACGGCAAGCATCGGCTCGTTGCCGTCGTAGTTCGCGGTGTACGCACCTATTACCCCGGCGTCGGCGGCCCGATGTAGCGCCGCGCACTTCACCAGCTTGGCCAGGCCGCGCCCTTGGTGCGCAGGCATCGTCGCCGTCATCTGCGACCAGATCTTGCGGTAGCTGCCGTTGCCCCGGGTGAACGCGATGACCTCGTCGTCCTGCACCGCGGCGACGCTCAGGTCGTGCATCATCGCCGGCGACTCCCAGATATCCGCGAGCCATTCCTCGTACGGGCGTCCGACGATCTTCGCGTCCCCGGGTTTGATGCGCTGGGCAACTTCATCGGCCATGTACACGAGCCGCGGATCCAGCTCGGTGAACGGCGCCAACCGCACCCCCTCCGGTACTACGGGAAGCTCCGGCGCCCGCTCTGGTTCGATCCCCGCGTAGTGCACCTGCCTCGTCTGCCGGTACCCCCAGCGCGACGCCCACTCCCGCGCCGCAGGATCAGCAAAGACCCGCACACTCATCGCGCCGGCCGCCTTCAACCGCTCATGCGCCAGATCCAGCAGCCCGGTGCCGGCCCCACGCCCCCGGAACTCCGGATGCACCATGACCCGCAGCTCACCGCTGACCGGATCGGACCCCGCAGTCAGCACGGACGAACTCCAGCCGATCAACCGATCACCGTCGAAGGCCGCAAGCCTCGTGCGGCTCGCGGACCCGGCGTCCCTGGCGATGCCGGCCCGCATCACTTCCACGGTGGTGACCGACCACGGCTCAAGGAGGTCGTAAAGCACCATGACGGCGTCGGCATCATCCGGTACGGCAGGCCTGATCTCCATCGGGCACTCCTTCAGGGGCGAAGAGTCAACCGGAACATACCCGCGGTCAGGAGCAAACTGGTCTGGACGGCTGGAAAAGTTACCGAACTCGCAGGGTCCGCCGGACCACACCTCGTTCGCGTCCTACTCCGCCAGATGCGCGTCGGCCCGTTTCATCAACTCCGACCCGATGCCCCGGCCGCGGAAGTCCTTGTCCACAAAGAGATTCTGGTAGAAAGCGCCCGGAAGACTCCGCCAGGTCGCGGGCACCGTCGAGGCGTCGTCGATCATGGCCGTCCGGATCTCGACCGCCATCTCAGAGCGTCCTGAGCAGACTGGTCTGGGTCTCGATCCGGCGATAGCCGAGCCAGTTGTTGATCGCGAGCATCGGCAGGTTCGCATCGTCGTTAGAGGTGAACGCGCCGGTGATACCGGCCCGCGCGCACCGGCGCAGCGCGACCGACTTCACCAGCTTCGCGAGTCCACGACCCCGGTACGCCGGAACGCTGCCCGTCATGTCCGACCAGGCCCGGTCGCCGTCCGCCACGACCGTCGTGAAGCAGGCAACCTCGTCACCCGCTAGGGCCGCGACACTCAACGCCTTGTCCGACGCCGGCGATTCCCAGATCTCCTTCAGCCATTCGTCGTAGTCCACCGAATCCATCGGCGAATCGCTCGGCTCGTCGAGGGTGGCGATCGTGTCCGCGACAAAGATCTGCCGTGGATCCAAGGTGTCCATCGTCGCAATCCGAATCCCATCAGGTACAGCCGGCTGCTCCGGTAGTACCCGTGGATCCAAACCCGAGTAGTGCATCTCCCGCGACGGCTCATACCCGAGGCCATCAGCAAAGCGCAGTCCTAAAGGCGTCGCGAACGTCCGGATCCGCAACGCGCCGACCTCACTCAAGTGACCATGCAACCGCTCGGCCAACGCACCACCGATGCCCTGGCGGCGGTACGACGGATGGACCTGGATCGCCACCTCGCTCTGCCCCGGCTCACTCGTCCAGATGTTCAGCCCAGCAGTTCCCATCCCGACCACCTGGTCGCCGTCTTCCGCGACCAACCCGAGATGCCGTTCCGCCGGCGACCGCGTCGACATCTGGTGCCGGAGGTAGGCCGGCGACATCACGGAGTACGAATACGTCTCCCGCCGCAACCGCGAAACCGCCCCGGCATCGTCCGCCGTCATCACCCTGATCCGCATCTTCGGACCCTAACGAGGGCGATCAGGAGTCGCCAGCGGATTAGTTGGGACGCGATCGCAACAGCTGTGGGGCGGCTGTGATTCTGTCGTGGGCCGGGTGGGCATTAGGGTTGGCCGGTGCCCGTTATCGCGACCACATCGTTGACCAAGCGATACCCGCGTGTGACGGCCCTGGACGAGCTGACTGTCGAAGTGGGGTCCGGCGTGACCGGACTGGTTGGCGCCAACGGTGCCGGCAAGTCGACCCTGCTGAAGATTCTGCTCGGACTGATCGCCCCGACCGCCGGAAGCGCCATCGTGCTGGGACACGACGTGGTCACCGGCGGCGAGGCGGTCCGCGCTCTCGTCGGCTACATGCCGGAGCACGACTGCCTGCCACCCGACGTCTCCGCGACCGAGTTCGCGGTGCACCTCGCGCAGATGTCCGGCCTGCCCGCGACCGCCGCCCGGGAACGAGCCGCCGACGTACTCCGGCACGTCGGCCTCGACGAGGCGCGCTACCGGCCGATGGGTGGCTACTCCACCGGCATGAAGCAACGGGTGAAGCTGGCCCAGGCCTTGGTGCACGACCCCAAACTTGTTCTGCTCGACGAACCGACCAACGGGCTCGACCCGGCCGGGCGCGACGAGATGCTCACGCTGGTCCGCCGGATCGGCACCGAGTTCGGCATCCCCGTGCTGATCACCTCGCATCTGCTCGGCGAGCTCGAGCATGTCTGCGACCACATCGTCGTACTGGACGGCGGCCGGCTGCTCCGCTCGGAGTCCAAGGCAGCGCTGACCGGCGAGACCGGAGTACTGGCGGTCGAAGTACGGGATCTCAGTGGACGCGACCGATTGGCTGCCGCACTGGAACGTGGCGGGGCGCGAGCCAGGACCGATGGTCCGCTGGTACTCGTGGAGATCAGCGGCGAAGAGACGTACGACCTGGTCCGCGACGCGATCGCCGACCTCGGCCTCGGACTGGTCCGGGTCGAACAGCACCGGCACCGGCTGGAAGAGGTCTTCAGTGTCTGACCAGCAACGCGGGGCCGGTGTCATCCACGACATCGGCTACCGGCACTACGATGGTCCGCGGCTCGGCCGGTTCGCGATCTGGCAGGCGCTGGTGGTGTCGAGCCTGCGGCACGCGTACGGGCTCGGCCGGTCCGGCAAGTCGAAGGTGATGCCGATCCTGCTGCTCGCGGTGATGGTCGTGCCGGTGGCGATCATGGTCGGGATCGAGAACGCGCTGGACTTCGACAACCCGCCGCTGTCCCAGGCGCGCTACGTCTTCTTCCTGCAAGCGGTCATCGCCCTCTACCTTGCCTCGCAGGCGCCGCAACTGTTCTCGCGTGATCTCCGCTACGGCTCGATCGTGCTCTACCTGGCCAGGCCGCTGCGCCGGATGGACTACGCGCTGGCGAAGCTGACCGCGCTGGTCCTCGCACTGATGGTCCTGATGGGCCTGCCGATGGTCATCCTGTACGCCGGTGCGCTACTGGCCAAGTTCAACTTCAACCTGATGACCAAGGAGTTCCTCAGCGGCCTGGTGACCGCGTTGCTGCTGGCTGTCCTGCTGGCCGCGATCGGCGGCCTGATCGCGGCCGCCACCCCACGCCGCGGGTTCGCCGTCGCCGCCATCATCGCGGTGCTGATGGTGACGTTCACGGCCGTCATCGCGGTCACCGCGATCCTCGACCCCGACGGCACGCACAAGAGTGTCGCGTCCCGCTACGCCAATCTGGCTTCGCCTTTCAGCCTGGTCGAGGTGTTGTCGACCTTCGTCGTGCGCGGCGGCGGCGACTGGCTGCCGACGGTGCCGCAAGGACTCGTCTTCGGCGCTGTCTACGTCGTGATCGTCGGCGCCTGCGCCTGGGGCGTCAACGCCCGGTACGCCAAGGTGGCCCGCGGATGAGCGTGATCCAGATCGAGAAGGTCTCCCGCTGGTACGGCAATGTGGTGGCCGTCAACGACGTCACGATGACGATCGGCCCGGGCGTCACCGGCCTGCTCGGACCGAACGGCGCCGGCAAGTCCACGCTGATCACGATGATGGCCGGCTTCCTGCCGCCGTCGACCGGCGACGTCACGCTCGACGGTGTCCCGGTCTGGCGCAACCAGGAGTCCTACCGCCACATCGGGCTGGTGCCGGAGACCGAGGCCGTCTACGACACGTTGAGCGGATCCGCCTTCGTCCTCGCCAATGCCGAGCTGCAAGGACTGCCGAATCCTGGGGCCGCCACGGCGTCCGCGATCGCGACGGTGGCGATGGAGGACGCGGCCGGGCGGCGCATCTCGACGTACTCGAAGGGCATGAAGCAGCGGATCAAGATGGCCGCGGCCCTCGTGCACGAGCCGTCGGTACTGCTGCTCGACGAGCCGTTCAACGGGATGGATCCACGACAACGCCTGCACCTGATGGACCTGCTGCGCAAGATGGGCGTCGACGGCCGGACAGTGTTGTTCAGCTCGCACATCCTCGAAGAGGTGCAGCAGGTCGCGACCCACATCGAGGTCGTCGTGTCCGGGCGGCATGCGGCCTCCGGCGACTATCGTGCCATCCGCACGCTGATGACAGACCGGCCGGTGCTGTACCGGCTGCGCTCGTCGGACGACCGCCGGCTCGCGTCCGCGCTGATCGGCGATCCCTGCACCTCGGGCGCTGACCTCGACGGTGGCTCCCTGCAAGTACAGGTCGTCGACTTCGAACGCTTCAGCCGGCTCGTGCCGTCGCTGGCCCGTGACCTCGGCATCCGGCTGCTCGAGGTCGCCCCGACCGACGAGTCCCTCGAGAGCGTCTTCTCCTACCTCGTCGGGAGGCGCTGACCGATGAACCTGACGATTGCCCGGCTGACGATGTCCACCCTGTTCGGCAACCGGCGCGGGCTGCTGCTCTTCATCCTGCCCGGCGCCCTGCTCGCGCTCTGCGTGCTGCTGGCGCTGACCGTCGACGACACCGCCGACTTCAGTACTGCGCTGCTGCAGATGTTCGGGCTGGCCGTGATCGTGCCGCTGGTCTCGCTGCTCGCGGCGACCGGCGCGCTCGCGTCCGAGATCGACGACGGCTCGATCGTCTACCTGCTCAGCAAGCCGATCAAGCGCTCCACGATCATCATCACCAAGGCACTGGTCGCGATCGGCGTCATCCTGGTCCTGGCCGCGGTCCCGATGGTGGTGGCCGGCCTCATCCTCGACCTCCACGACCCCACAACAGCCGTTGCCTTCGGCATCGGTTCCCTGGTGGCCGGGATCGCGTACACCGCCATCTTCATCGCCCTGTCGGTGATGTCGGGCAACGCGGTCACGATCGGCCTGATCTACGCGCTCCTGTGGGAAGGCGTGATGGGCCAGTACGTCGGCGGCGCCAAGGCCCTCAGTGTGCAGCAATGGTCCCTGGCCGTCATCCAGAACCTCAGCGACGCCCCGCACGTCAAGGCCGCCGTCAAACTCCCGATCGGCATCATCCTGCTCGCCGCCGTCGTCGTGATCGGCTTGACCCTCGCCACCGCCCGGCTCCGCTCGCACATCCTTTCCACCGCCGAGTAGCCCTCCGCCGAGTCGTTGCAAGTACCTGCAAAAAGCTTCTGTCGTGCCGCCCGCTCCTGCAGGCTGTGACGGCTGAAGTTCCGGGTACGTCGACGAAGGGTCTCCACCATGATCAGAAGGTCTGTTTCCGCTGGGGTGGCCACCGCGGCCGGGTTGGTCTGCCTGGCCGCTCCGCTGTCCAGCCAGGCGACCGTCGCCGCATACCCGACGGCTCCGTTCGAGGTGAGGCACGGGAACACCTATGCGGTGGGCACCGTGACCTTCTTCAATCGCGGCGTAACGGCCTACACCTCGGTCCGGTCGGTGGATCCGGGTGACTGCCGTTTCGTGCGGGTCGAGGCACTCAACCCACAAGGCCACCAGATCGACGCCACAGCCGTCGACGAATCCCCGGTCGTCTGTGGCGAAGACCTGCCTTGGGCTGTCGAGGTGCCGGCAAACGTTGCCGGCGGCGCAGCCTCGGTCCGGGTGAATCTGATGGCCTACAACTCGGTGACCGGTGCCATCAAGTTCATCGTTTCGCAGCGGGTCTTCCCCTCCTGACCGGTCCCGGTCGGCAGGTCGCCGGCGGCAGACTCCCCGAACTGCTGCCGGCTCCGCACGTTCGTCCTTTCCACGGTTGAGTAGCTGTTGTAGCCTGCCGGGATGACAGGAGTGTCACCGGCTTTGCTGCTGGCAGGATTGTTCGTCTCTGATGCGCCGCGGCCCGAGTTCGAGCAGGCGTTCCAGCCGTATGCGCCGTTGATCGGCAGCTGGGACCTGGACGTCACCTGGTACGACGACGAGGGACAGCTGACCCGGGAGACGAAGGGTGAGTGGCATTTCGCGTGGGCGCTCGATGGGAGCGCAGTGGCCGACGTCTGGATCACGCCGAGCCGGGCTGTTCGGACCTCGCCGGACGACGGCGAGTGGGGGCTCAGCATCCGCATCTACGATCCTGAGCTGGACGCCTTCCGATCCACGTGGATGGGGCCGAGGGCTGCGCTGGTGAAGACCTTCATCGGGCATGCCGGGCCGGGGAGCATCACGCTCGAGGCTCGGGACTCGGATGCGGCCAAAACGCGGTGGATCTTCACGGACATCACCGAGACGAGCTTCCAATGGCGCAATGAGGACGAGGACGCCGACGGTCGCATCTTCGTCCGACAACGCTTCTCCGGCACCCGCGCTCAGCTGTAGACCTCGACCACTGCGTGCGCGAGCCGCAGGAGTTCGTCGCGGAGGTCAAGGGGTTCGAGCACCTCCACCACATCGCCGAAGCCGAGCAGGATCCCGCACGCGGCCTCCCGAATGCGGAAGCGCATCGACATTCGCACCCACTCGTCACCCTCGGCCGGTACGTCGTGCGCGTGCTCGCCCCTCGCCAGCATGGACGCGGAGATGCGCCTGACCTGCTCCGCCCGATCCGGTCGCACCCGGAGCAGTACGTAGACACCGCGAGCCGGGAGGGTTCGCTCCAGCCCTGACCGCAGGCGGTCCCATTCCTCTTGCAGGTCAAGGTTTTCCGGCCTCACGGCTGCTTCGTCCAGTACGTCGACCTGCTCGACGCGTGACACCCGGTACATCCGGGAGACGCCGCGATGAGCTGCCACCAAGTACCAGCGGCCGGCCTGCTCGACCAGGCCCCAGGGGTCGACGGTACGGCGTACTGCCCGGCCCTCGCTCGCAGAGGCGTAGCGGATGGCTACTCGGCGGCGGGTGACCACGGCTTGGCGTAGTACCGGCAGTGCACCGGTGTCCTCGGCGTCAGCGAACCACCGGCGCCGGTCGACGACTATGGCATCGGACAGCGCATCCGCATCGTCCTGCAACTGCAGTGGCAGCGCAGAGGACAGCTTGCCCATCGCGGACTGCAGTGCGTCATGCAGCCCGAGCTCGGCCGACAGCGATGCCCTGCCACTCCAGGCAAACAACGCCTGCGCCTCCCGCGGCGTCAGACTGCTCACATCGGCGCGATAACCGGGCAGCAGCACACATCCACCGTTGCGCCCGCGCTCCGTATAGACCGGTACGCCGGCCGCCGACAACGCCTCCATGTCGCGCATCACCGTCCGCGTCGACACCTCTAGCCGCTCGGCCAGCTCACGCGCGCTCAACCGCGGATGCCGTTGCAGCAACAGGATGATCTGCAGCAACCGGTCGGCTCTCATGCTCCGAATATAAGACAGCAGATGTCATAGATCAGCACCGAGAGTGGAACCAGCACTCAATCACTGGAGGAACCGTGACGGACCCACGCCCGATGCTCGCCCGCGCCCTGGACCAGACCCAGGCGATGATCGACACCATCGGCGCCGACGACCTGGCCTTGCCGACCCCCTGCCCGGAGTACGACGTAGAGACCCTGCTCGGCCACCTGATGACCGTCATCGCCCGGATCGACCTCGCCCTGACCGGCAACAACCCGCTGTCGATCCCGACCGTGACGCCCGGCATCAAAGACTTCGCCGCGGAATGGAAGGAACGCCGAGCCGCCGTCGACGAAACACTTTCCAACCCAGCCGTCCTCACCATGACCTGCACAGTCCCCTGGGGCACCATCCCCGGCGCCGCCGCAATCGCCTCCTACACAAGCGAATTGGCCACCCACGCCTGGGACCTGGCGAAGGCGACCGGCCGCACCGACCTCCTCGACGACGCCATCGCCACCTACTGCCTACCGCTCTCCCAGCAGTTCCTACCTGCTGAGCCGCGAGGCGGCCACATCCCCTTCGGCCCGGTGGTCGAAGTCCCCGCAGACGCCTCCCCGTACGACCGCCTAGCAGCCTGGCAGGGCCGCCAGCCCTGAGCCGCACCACGAAGCCCCCTCGTTGCAAGTACCTGCAAAAGGCTTCTGTCGTGCCGCCCGCTGCTGCAGGCTGTGACGGCTGAAGTTCCGGGTACGACGATGAAGGGTCTCGAAGATGATCAGAAGGTCTGTTGCCGCCGGGGTGGCTCTTGTGGCCGGACTGGCCTGTCTGACCGCGCCAGTTTCCAGCCAGCGGCCGTCACCGCGTATCCGACGGGTCCGTTCGAGGTGAGGTACGGAAACACCTATGCGGTGGGCACCGTGACCTTCTATGGCCGCAGCGTAGTGGCCCGTTTCTCGATCAGGTCAGTAAGCAAGACCGACTGCCGCTTCATCTCAGTTGTGGCGCTCAACTCACGCGGCCACCAGATGAACGATTCCGCCTACAGCTCATCGGTGAAAACTTGTGACGCTGACGGGACCGAGGCTGTCGCCGTGCCGGCCAACGTTGCCGGCGGCGCCTCCTCGGTCCGGGTGATCCTGCGGTCCTATGACCTGCTGACCCTCGCCAAGAAGGACCTCAATTCACTGCGGGTCTTCCCCTCGTGACCGGTCCCGGCCGGTAGGTCGGCCGGGTGATCACGGGCGGACGATGACCTTCAGGGCGGTCCGCTCGTCCATCGCGCGGTAGCCGGCCGGGATGTCTTCCAGGGTGACCGTCTGGTCGAAGACCTTGCCGGGGGCAACCTTGCCGGCGAGTACGTCCGGGAGCAGCCGCTCGATGTACGCACGGGCCGGCGCAGCACCGCCGGTGAGGGTGATGTTGGGGACGAAGAAGTCGCCGAACCCCACCGGCGCCTCGGCGTACTGCGGAACGCCGACCCGGCTGATCACCCCACCGGCGCGCACCACCCCAAGCGCCTGGTCGTACGCCTCCCGGAACCCGACCGCGTCGATCACCACGTGAGTGCCGTCGCCACCGGTCAACTCGCGCACTGTCGCGATCCCCTCATCACCCCGCTCGGCGACAACCTCAGTCGCACCGAACTCGACCCCGAGATCCGTACGCTCCTTGTGCCGGCCCATCAGGATGATCCGCTCGGCTCCCAGCTGGCGAGCCGACAAGACGGCCATCAGGCCAACTGCGCCGTCGCCAACCACAGTCACCGACGTCCGCTCATTGACGCGGCCCTTCAAAGCCGCGTGGTAGCCGGTGCCGTACACATCGGACAGAGTGAGCAGAGACGGCAACAGCTCAGAGTCCTCATCGACCGGTACCTTCACCAGAGTCCCGTCCGCCAGTGGTACACGGACCGCCTCGGCCTGCAAACCGCCGATGCCATTGCTACCCCAGAAGCCGCCATGCCGGCAGGACGTCTGGAGTCCCTCACGGCAGAAGTCGCAGGTCCCGTCCGACCAGGCGAACGGCGTGATGACGAGATCACCTGGCTTGACGGTCGAGACCTCGCTGCCGATGTCCTCGACGACTCCGATGAACTCGTGGCCCATCGGCTTACCACCAGCTGGGACCGGGGCGCCGTGGTACGGGTGGAGATCGCTCCCGCAGACGCAGGAGCGGACGACGCGCAGGACGGCGTCGGTGGGTTGCTGGATGCTCGGGTCCGGTACGTCGATCACGCGGACGTCGCCGGCGCCGTACAGGTAAGTGGCTCGCATTGCTTCCTCTCAAGGGGGTTGATGACTCCAGTGAAGGCGCTCAGCGACCCCGCGGGGAGTGACTGTCGTTCCAGGTAACGCCAGTACCTCCTTCACAACAGAGCGGCGAAGTAGCGTGGAGGGCATGGACCACAGAGCCGAGATCCGGGAGTTCCTCAGCTCCCGGCGTGCGCGGATCACCCCAGAGCGCGCCGGGCTCCCGGCGTACGGCGGCAACCGCCGGGTGAAGGGACTGCGCCGGGAAGAGGTCGCCCTGCTCGCGGGAGTGTCCGTGGACTACTACATCCGGCTGGAGCGCGGAAACCTCAGCGGAGCCTCCGAGAGCGTGCTGGAGGCGGTAGCCCGAGCCCTGCAACTCGACGAGGCCGAGCAAGCCCACCTGTTCGCCCTAGCCCGCGAGAGCGAGGCGACGCCCGCCCGGCGCAGGCGTAGTACGGCGCAGGGTGTGAAGCCTGCCATCCAGCAGATCCTGGACGCGATCACCGACGCACCTGCCTGGATCCGCAACGACCGGCACGACCTGCTCGCCGCCAACAAGCTGGCACTGGCCCTGTACGCACCGATGCTGGCCGACTCCCGGCGACCGGCCAACACCGCACGCTTCGTCTACCTCGACCCGGCGTCCAAGGACTTCTTCCCCCATTGGGATCGCACTGCTGACGACATCGCAGCCATCCTGCGCTCAGCCGCTGGCCGCAATCCCCACGACAAGGCGCTGACCGAGCTGATCGGCGAACTCTCCACCCGCAGTGAGATCTTCCGGACCCGCTGGGCCGCCCACAACGTCCGCTTCCACCGCACCGGCAAGAAGCAACTGCACCACCCGGTGGTCGGCGCCCTCGACCTCGACTTCGAGGCGATGGAGTTCCCGTCCTCCCCCGGCCTGACTCTGCTCGTCTACACCGCGGCCCCCGGTACGCCGACCGCGGACGCGCTCAAGCTGCTCGCCAGCTGGGCCGCCACCGAACCCGTTGCCCTCAGCAAGGAGTAATCAGTGCAACTGCTACCCAAGACGCCGAGCACCAAGGGACCTGCCGAGATGTTCACCGGCGACGTCTGGTTCGACGTGATCATCCGCGGTGAGGAGCCGTCCCGGGTGCGGGTCAACACGGTCCGCTTCGCCCCTGGTGCTCGCACTGCCTGGCACAAGCACGCGCAGGGCCAGACGCTGCACGTCACCGACGGGGTCGGGCTGATCCAGGCGCGTGGTGGCGAGGTCACCACGATCCGCCCGGGCGACGTGATCTACACGCCGCCGGGCGAGTGGCACTGGCACGGTGGTTCGCCGGACAACTTCATGGTCCACACGGCGATCTGGGAAGCCGGTGAGCCGGACGTCCCCGAGTCGGAGTGGGGCGAGCACGTCACGGACGCGGAGTACGGCGTCTCGTAGTACAGGTCAGCCGGTGATGCCGCCGTTGAGGGTGAGGCCGCCGTCGATGGTGATGGTTTGGCCGGTGATCCAGGAGGCTTCGTCGGAGAGCAGGAACCAGACCAGGGACGCGACGTCCTCCGGCGTGCCCAGGCGCTTCATCGGGTACGCCGCTGCGACCTTGTCCTCGCGGCCTTCGTAGAGGGCGCCGGCGAACCTGGTCTTGATCACCGCCGGAGCGACGGCGTTGACCCGAATCAACGGTGCCAGCTCCACCGCGAGCTCAGCCGTCACCCGCGACAGCATCGCCTTCGTGGCGCCGTACCAGCCGATGCCCGGCGAGGGCGAGAGGCCGGCCACCGAGGACAGGTTGACCACCGAGCCCCCGTGGGCGCGCATCCACGCATCACTGCAAGCCTTGACCCACGCAATGGTCGCCAGCACGTTCGTGTCGACCATCTTGGCCGCCACCGCGCTGTCCACGTCGAGCAGCGAGCCGTAGATCGGGTTGATGCCGGTGTTGTTGACCAGCAGATCCACCGACCCGTACGTCGCGACCGCAGCGGCCACCACGCTCGCCCGGTGCTCACCGTCGGCAGCGTTGCCTGCCACGGCCAAGGCGTAGTCGCGGCCACCCAGGTCGGCGACCGCCTCGTTCAGCGCGTCCTGCTTGCGGCCGGTGATGACCACATGAGCGCCATCGGCCACCAGCCGCTTGGCGATCGCCAGCCCGATGCCGCGGGAGGCACCGGTGACGATCGCCGTCTTGCCCTTGAGGCTCATCAGCTCAGGCGCTCCAGGATCACAGCCATGCCCTGTCCGCCGCCGACGCACATCGTCTCCAGGCCGAACTGCTTGTCCTCGAACTGCAGCCCGTTGACCAGCGTGGTCATGATCCGCGCGCCGGTCGAGCCGAACGGGTGGCCGAGCGCGATCGCGCCGCCGTGCACGTTCAGCCGGTCCTCGTCGATGCCGAGCTCACGCGCCGAGCCGATCACCTGGACGGCGAACGCCTCGTTGATCTCGACCAGGTCGATGTCGCCGATGCTCATCCCGGCCCGGGCCAGCGCCTGCTTGGTCGCGTCGACCGGACCGAGGCCCATGATCTCCGGCGACAGGCCGCTCACACCGGTGGAGACGATCCGGGCCAGCGGGGTCAGGCCGAGTTCGCGGGCCTTGGTGTCGCTCATGATCACCACGGCCGCCGCGCCGTCGTTCAACGGGCAGCAGTTGCCGGCGGTGACCGTACCGTCCGGACGGAACACCGGCTTCAGCTGGCTGACCTTCTCCAGCGTCGTACCGGCCCGAGGACCGTCGTCGTTGCTCACGACCGTGCCGTCCGGCAGCGTGACCGGAACGATCTCGCGCTCGAAGAAGCCGTTGTTGATCGCCTTCTCGGCCAGGTTCTGCGACCGCACGCCGAACGCGTCCTGGTCTTCCCGGCTGATGCCCTTCAGCGTCGCCACGTTCTCCGCGGTCTGCCCCATCGAGATGTAGACGTCCGGGATCAGGCCTTCCTCACGCGGGTCGTGCCAGGTCTCGTTGGTCTCCGCGTACTTCACCGTGCGCTGGACCGCATCCGCGAAGACCTCGTTGAACGAGCTCGGGACACCAACACCCGCCGAGCCGAAGTTCTTGTACCGCGAAACGCACTCGACCCCGGCGCTGACGAAGATGTCGCCCTCGCCGGACTTGATCGCGTGGAAGGCCATCCGCGCGGTCTGCGTCGACGACGCGCAGAACCGGTTGATCGTCGTCGCGGGCGTGTTGTCCCAGCCCAGCTGGACGGCGACCCGGCGGGCCATGTTGCCGCCGTGCTCGTCGTGCGGCTCGGCGCACCCGAGCATCAGGTCCTCGATCTGGTCCCCGGTCAGGCCGGCCTTGTCGACGGCCGCCTTGATCATCTGGACGGCCAGGTCGTCCGGCCGGATCGAGGTCAGCGACCCCTTGTTGGCCCGGCCGATCGGCGACCGGGCAGTGGAGACGATGACTGCTTCAGGCATTTTCCGGAGTCCCTTTCTACAGGCCCAGATCGCGGCCGATGAGTTCCTTCATGATCTCGTTCGAGCCGGCCCAGATCTTGGTGACGCGCGCATCCCGCCAGGCGCGGGCGACCCGGTACTCGTTCATGTAGCCGTAGCCGCCGTGCAGCTGGACGCAGGCGTCGAGGATCTCGTTCTGTACCTGTGCACTCCACCACTTCGCCTTGGCGGCGTCCACAGCGGAGAGCCGGTACTCGTCGTGCGCGACCACCGCGTTGTCGACGTAGGCCTGGGTCACCTCGGCCTTGGTGACGAGCTCGGCGATCAGGAACTTGTTGTACTGGAAGGAGCCGACCGGCTGGCCGAACGCCTTGCGCTGCTTCACGTACTCGATCGTCTCGTCCAGGATCTGGGTGGCGTGCGCGATGTTCGACACCGCGGCGCCGATCCGCTCCTGGGCCAGCCGCTCCATCATGTGGATGAAACCGCGGTCGAGCTGGCCGAGTACGTTCTCATCCGGGACGAAGAGGTCCTCGAAGAACAGCTCGGACGTACCGGACTCGGTCTGCCCGACCTTGTCGAGCTTGCGGCCGCGGGCGAACCCCTCCATGCCCTCCTCGACCACGAACAGCGTGATGCCCTTCGCGCCCTTCTCCGGCGTGGTCCGGGCGGCGACGATGACGAGGTCGGCCATGTCGCCGTTGGTGATGAAGGTCTTCGACCCGTTCAGCACCCAGCCGCCGTCGGCCTTCTTCGCGGTCGTCTTCAGCGCGGCCAGGTCGGAGCCGCCGGACGGCTCGGTCATCCCGATCGCGGCGATCGCCTCGCCGGAGCAGAACTTCGGCAGCCAGCGCTGCTTCTGCTCCTCGGTCCCGAGGTCGACGAAGTACGGCGCGGCGCAGTCGTAGTGGATGCCGAAACAACTCGACAGCGAGGCCGAGACCTTCGACACCTCCTCGGCGAACACCTGGTTGAACCGGTAGTCGCCGACGCTCGAACCGCCGTACTCCTCCGGTACGTCGAGGCCGAGGAAGCCCTGCTTGCCGGCCTCGAGCCAGGCGGCCCGCTCGATCGTCTTCTCCTCGAGGAACTGCTCCATCCGCGGCACCAGCGAGCGGTCGCAGTACTCCTTGGCGCTGGCCCGGAAGGCGTGGTGGTCCTCGTTGAAGATGATCCGTTCCATCGCTGTCCTCCCGAGATGTGTGCCTGGTCACGCTTGCTTGGCGTCGCCAGCTGGTGGCTAAGCGCTTGCTTAGCTTCGCGAACTTAGGGCATGGTGTCAACGTGTCCGCAGTCACCAGCCCCCTCGTCTGGGAGCACGTCCAGCCCGCAGCCG
This sequence comes from Kribbella sp. NBC_00382, assembly GCF_036067295.1. Classification (NCBI taxonomy): domain Bacteria; kingdom Bacillati; phylum Actinomycetota; class Actinomycetes; order Propionibacteriales; family Kribbellaceae; genus Kribbella; species Kribbella sp. NBC_00382. Next base: position 4,828,260 of record NZ_CP107954.1, on the reverse strand, counting down.
CCCGCCGGCTGCTCACCGGCGCCATCGACGCCTTCGCCGAGCGCGGCTTCCAGGCCACGACAACGCGCGACATCGCGTCCCGGGCCGGCATGTCCCCCGCGGCGCTCTACGTGCACTACCCGTCGAAGGAACGCCTGCTCTTCGAGATCAGCCTGTACGGTCACCGCGCCGCGCTGGAGATCCTGACCGCTGCCAACACCGCCGACACTCCTGCGGACCGCTTGCGCGCCATGGTCGCCGCCTTCACCGCCTGGCACGCCGAGCACCACACGATCGCCCGCGTGGTCCAGTACGAACTGGCAGCCCTCTCCCCCGAACACTTCACCGAGGTAGCCGCCATCCGCCGCTCCATCTCGTCCCTGATCGAGACAGTCCTCTCCGACGGCGTCACCGACGGCACCTTCGCAGTCCCAGATCTCCCCGGCACCACACTGGCCGTCCTGTCGTTGTCGATCGACGTGGCCCGCTGGTACGACCCCACCCGCCGCGCTTCCCCCGAGGCCCTCGGCGCGACGTACGCCGACCTCGCCCTCCGCATGGTCCAGGCATAGCAACGCCCCGCAGCCTCAGGGGAGGTGCGGGGCGTTCCGTAGTACAGGTCAGGCCTGCAGGGCAGCCTGGACGTCGAGGTGGATGTCGACCTTGTCGCCGATGAGGAGCTTGCCGCCCTCCAGCGGGACGTTGAAGTCGATGCCCCAGTCCTTGCGGCTGATCGAGGTCGAGCCCTCGAAGCCGATGATGGTCTGGCCGTACGCGTTCTGCTCCACGCCGAGGAACTCGACGGCGAACTCGATCGGCTTGGTGACGTCCTTGATGGTCAGCTCGCCGGCCAGGATGTAGTCGTCACCCTCGGGCTTGATGCCGGTGCTGACGAACGTCATCTTCGGGCTGTTCTCGGCGTCGAAGAAGTCGCCCGAGCGCAGGTGCCCGTCGCGCTGCTCGCTCCGGGTGTGCACGGAGGCCAGCTCGACCGCGACGTTGGCGGTCGACTCCTCGAGCGAGTCCTTGACGATGATCTCGCCGCTGAACTCCTGGAAGGTGCCGCGAACCTTGGTCATCAGGTGACGGACGGTGAAGCCGATCTCCGAGTGCGCGACGTCGAGGGCGTAGGTTCCGGAAACGAGGCCGGGAATCGTGGTCGTGGCGGTGGTGGTCATGGGGGTCCCTTTCATACGGAAAGACAGGTTCGGGGGCGACGCTGCCGTGAGGTTCGTTAAAACTTCAACCAACGGCGTCGACAGTAGATAGGAACTGTTTAAAAGTCAATTACATTCCCGGTACACTGATCGGGTGACGATGACGACTGGGACCCGGTGGCTTGACTCCGAGCAGCAGGTGGCGTGGCGTGCCTACCTGCTGGGCACTGCACGCCTGATGGCCAAACTCGACGACGATCTCCGACAGTTCGGCCTTGGCATCAACGACTACGAGATCCTGGTACGTCTCTCCGAGGCGCCCGAGCGCCGCCTCCGGATGGCCGAGCTGGCCGACCGGCTGCACCAGAGCCGGTCCCGCCTGACCCACACGGTCGGCCGCCTCGAGGCAGCCGAGCTGGTCCGCCGCACCTCCTGCAAGAGCGACAAGCGGGGCGTCTGGGCCGAGCTCACCGACGCCGGCTTCTCCCTCCTGGAGCACGCCGCGCCGTTCCATGTGGAGGGCGTCCGGGAGAACCTCGTCGACCTGGTCTCCCCCGAGGACTTCGCGGCCCTCGGCCGGATCTTCGACGCCGTCTCCGAACACGTCGGGCAGCGCTGAGAACCACCCCGGGCTTCCCGACGGGTGCTCTGGTCGTCTTCCAAGGCGACTCGATCACCCACGGGGGCCGCGGCGACACCGAGGACCCGAACCACATCCTCGGCCACTCCTACCCGTTCCTGATCGCGTCGTCGGCAGCTGCTGACGAGCCGGATCGGGACTGGCAATTCGTGAACCGCGGGGTCAGCGGCGACACGGTTGCGGCCCTTGCCGCCCGATGGCAGGTTGATGCGCTCGACCTGCGGCCGGACGTGCTGAGCATCCTCGTCGGGGCCAACGACGCGGACGAGGCGATCAAGAGGAAGCCGCAGGAGGCTTCCGCCTTCGGAGCGGAGTACAGGATGCTGATCGATCGCACCCGTACTGCGCTGCCGGACGCGCTTCTGGTGCTGGGCGAGCCGTTCTACCTACCGACGAGCCCGGACCTTCACGAGGAATGGGCCGCCGCCGTTGCCCTGCGCGCCGCGATCGTGCGAGATCTGGCGGACGCCTTCGACGCGATCTTCGTGCCCAACCAGGCCGCTTTCGACGCCGCCGTACTGCGGGCGCCGGCCGAGCACTGGATCTGGGACGGCATCCATCCGACCTACGCCGGCCAGCGGGTCCTCGCCGACGCGTGGCTGTCCGCGGTCAATTCGCGCCTGAGCTGATCGCGAGCCGCGGTCAGCTCGCAGCTGACGTGATCTGGGGCCTGGTCAGCTCGCGGCTGGGGTGATCTCGAAGGCGGCCTCGTCGCGGTCGGCGCCACGGTAGGCGAGCATCGACTCGCGCATCCGGCGCTTCACCGGGGGCAGGTGGTTGACGGCGCGCATCGCAGTACGCATGCCCGCCAGCATCACCCGGCCGATGACCGGCTTGTGCATCGGGTCGGCCGACGTCATCTGGGCCCGTGACTTCAGCACCGCGTCGAAGCCGTACTCGATCATCGCCTTCTCGTACTCGCTGATCGCCGGGATCAACTCGGCGCGACCATCGCGGACCTCGATCAGCTTCTTGCACAGCTGCAGCGCGTCGCGCAGTGCCGTATTGGCCCCGACCCCGCGTCCCGGCGTCATCGTGTGAATCGCGTCACCCAGCAGCGTCACATTGGTGGTCGGCCACGGGTCGAGCGGCACCGAGGTCCAGATGTTCACCGGGAAGCAGGTGCCCGGATCGGTCAGCTCGAACAGCCGCCGCAGCTTCGGGCTCCAGCCGGGCGTCACCTTCACCGCGACGTCGATCAGCTCCTGGCCACGCAGGTCCATGACGTTCGCCGGCAGCTTGTCGGCCGACGCCCACAGACCCCAGTTGATGTAGTCGCGGGTGTTGTCGAACTGCAGTCCCGGCCACCGGCGGATCAGGTCCTCGGTGTTGCCCCCGATCCCCTCCTTGACCTTGCCGTCGCGATCCCACTGGAACTCCATCACGTGCAGGATGCAGCCGAATCCACGCGGCGCCTGCACCATCGTGATGCCCTCGAACACCTTGGGCGAGACGAGTTTCGCGCTTTCCTCGGTGATCGGCAGCTTGCCGGCCAGCGCGATGATCCCGGTCGGCTCGGTCTTCGCCTGCGGCAGGTACTGCCGGCGTACCCGGGAGCCCGAACCGTCCGCGGCCACCAGCAGATCACCGGTCTCCGACGAGCCGTCGGCGAAGTACGCCGTGACGACGTCGCCCTGCTGCTCGAACCGGACGAACTCCTTGCCGAACTCAACCACGTCCTCCAGCCCGGTCAGCAGCACCTGCCGCAACGTCATCCGGCTGATCGACTTCTCGCTCTCGATCGGATCGGTCACCGGCGGCAGCTCCATCGAGAGCACCTCGTTGAGGTCCTCGGTGACCATGTTGAAGTACTTCGGGTCGCGGGCCTTCGTGGCGACGAAGGTGTCGAAGAGCTCCTGGGGCAGCAGCACGCTGAGCGCCCGGCTGCCGTCGGGGTCGATCCCGACCCGGTAGCCGTGCAGGCCGTCGGTCCGGAGTACGTCGCGCTCGAACACGCGCACCTCGATGCCCGCCCGCTTCAGCCCATGGGCGAGCGCCAGCCCGCCGGTCCCGCCGCCGATCACCAACACCTTCATCGGTCACTCCTCCACTACGATTGTCTCGGATCTACAAGTATCTCGGTAATCCGAGTATCTTGGAGATCCGAGAGAAATGCAAGCCCAGTCGTCGTGGAGGTCTGTGATGAGTACCCGGGAAGAGCTGGCCGCCGAGCTGCAGGAGCGGATGATCCGCTTCATCGCGGACGTGATCCTGTTCAACCACACCGTCTCCGCCAAGGTCGGCCTGGGCGGCAGCGACTCCCAGTTCATGACCCTGCTGCAGTCCTACGGCCCGCTGACCCCGCGGCAACTCTCGGAACACACCGGCCTCACCTCAGGCACCGTCACCGGCGTCATCGACCGCTTGGAGTCCATCGGCTTGATCACCCGCCAGCCCGACCCCCACGACCGCCGCAAAGTCCTGGTCACCCCCTCCTTCGAGGCAATCCAGGAAAAGCTCGCCCCCCTGTACGCCGAACAGGGCCGCCGCATGCAGTCCGTCCTGGCCGCCCGCTCGGACGACGAGCTCCGGGTGATCTCCACCTTCCTCGCCGACGCCATCGCGAACGCCCAGCCCCTGAACGACGCCTGAGGATCAGCGCCTCGCCTGGCGCAGCCGTCGGGGTCGCGGCCGGCGCCTGAAGGTCAGCCGTGTGGGGTGCCGGACACGTACAGGACCTGCCCGGTGATGAAGTCGGCCTCATCGTCGGTGAAGAACGCAACGGCCCGCGCGATGTCGTACGGCGTACCGACCCGGCCCACAGCGACTCCCTGTCCGAGCACTGCGACGTGCTCGTCCAGCGTCCGGCCGGCCTCCTTCGCGCCGGCTGCCGTCATCCCGGTGACGACCACGCCCGGCCCGATCGCGTTCGCGGTGATCCCGTCAGCAGCCAACTCGTGCGCAACGGCCTTCGTGAACCCTTCGATCCCCGCCTTCGCCGACACGTAGCTGGCACGCTTCAGCCCCCCGAGCGCAGAGATGCTCGAGATGTTGACGATCCGCCCCCACCCCTGCCGCTTCATCCCTGCCACAACCGCCCGGGTAAACAGGAAGGCGCCTCGCTGGTGAGTGCCGACGACGTCGTCCCAATCCGCGGTGGCCATGTCGGCCAGCATCACGTTGCGGACGAACCCAGCGTTGTTCACCAGGATGCCGATCTCCCCTAGCTCGGTGGCCGCCGTTGCCACAGCCAGCTCCACCTGATGCTCGTCACTGACATCCGCCGTGATTGCCAGCGCTCGCCCGCCAACCGCCTCGATGTCCGCGGCGACCCGAGTGGCTCCCTCACCGTCCCGATCGACGACGGCAACCCGGTGCCCGAGCCCGGCCAGATGCAAGGCAATCCCTTCACCGATGCCACTCGCGGCACCAGTGACGACAGCAGTCCGAGGTGTGGGTGCGTTCATACCAGCATCCAACCTCCGAACAAGGTCAACCAGCTGCCGGCCAACGCGACCGCCCGTTGCCCGGCCGCGCGTCGGCCAACGCAGAAGCCCCCTCACCGAGCGGTGAGGGGGCTTCTGAGGCGATGTCAGTCGCGGGTGAGCTTGCGGTACGTGACGCGGTGCGGGCGGGCCGCTTCGGCGCCGAGGCGCTCGATCTTGTTGGCCTCGTAGGCCGCGAAGTTGCCCTCGAACCAGAACCACTTCGACGGGTCGTCGTCGGTGCCTTCCCACGCGAGGATGTGGGTGGCGACGCGGTCCAGGAACCACCGGTCGTGGGAGATCACCACTGCACAGCCCGGGAACTCGAGCAGCGCGTCCTCGAGCGACTGCAGGGTCTCGACGTCCAGGTCGTTGGTGGGCTCGTCGAGCAGCAGCAGGTTGCCGCCCATCTTCAGCGTCAGGGCCAGGTTCAGCCGGTTCCGCTCACCACCGGACAGTACGCCGGTCGGCTTCTGCTGGTCCGGGCCCTTGAAGCCGAACGACGCGACGTACGCGCGGCTCGGCATCTCGAAGTTCGCGACCTTGATGTAGTCGAGCTCGTCGGAGACCTGCTGCCAGACCGTCTTCTTCGGGTCCAGGCCGCCGCGCGACTGGTCGACGTACGAGATCCGGACCGTCTCGCCGAGCTTGAGGCTGCCGTTGTCCGGCGTCTCCTCGCCGACGATCATCCGGAACAGCGTCGACTTGCCGACACCGTTCGGACCGACGACGCCGACGATGCCGGCCCGCGGCAGCGAGAAGCTCAGCCCGTTGATCAGAACCCGATCGCCGAACCCCTTGGTCAGCTTGTCGGCCTCCAGCACCGTGCTGCCCAGTCGCGGACCCGCCGGGATGTTGATCTCGTCGATGTCGCGGGGCTTGGAGCGCTCGGCCTCGGCCGCAAGCTCTTCGTACCGGGCCAGCCGGGACTTGCTCTTCGTCTGCCGGGCCTTCGCGTTGGACCGGACCCACTCGAGCTCGCGCTCCAGGATCTTCGCCCGCTTCGCGTCCTTCTGGCCCTCGACCACCAGCCGCTGCTGCTTGGTCTCCAGGTACTTCGAGTAGTTGCCCTCGTACCCGTAGGTCTTGCCGCGGTCCAGCTCCAGGATCCACTCGGCCACGTTGTCCAGGAAGTACCGGTCGTGGGTGATCGCCAGGACGGCGCCCGGGTACTTCTGCAGGTGCTGCTCCAGCCAGAGCACCGACTCGGCGTCCAGGTGGTTGGTGGGCTCGTCGAGCAGCAGCAGGTCGGGCTGCTGCAACAGCAGCTTGCACAGCGCGACCCGGCGGCGCTCACCACCGGACAGGTTGTCGACGAGCACGTCCGGCGGCGGGCAACGCAGCGCGTCCATCGCCTGCTCCAGTTGAGCATCGACGTCCCACGCGTTGCTGTGGTCGAGCTCGGTCTGCAGGTCACCCATCTCGGCCAGCAGCGTGTCGTAGTCGGCGTCCGGGTCGGCCAGTTCGGCGGAGATCTCGTTGAAGCGGTCCAGCTTCTTCTTGATGCCGCCGACCCCCTCCTCGACGTTCTCCAGCACGGTCTTGCCCTCGGTCAACGGCGGCTCCTGCAACAGGATCCCCACCGTCGCGCCCTCGGCCAGCCGCCCCTCACCGTTGTTGGGCTGGTCCAGCCCCGCCATGATCTTGAACAACGACGACTTGCCGGTACCGTTCGGCCCGACCACGCCGATCTTCGCGCCGGTCAGAAAGTTCAGGGTGACGTCGTCGAGAACGACCTTGTCCCCATGCGCCTTCCGGACATTGCGAAGGGTGTAGATGAATTCCGCCATACCCCAGAGCCTATGTCCCCACCCCCACCCAACCCCAATCCGGCACCACCCCCACCCCACTCCCCCTCCAAGAACCCACCCGCCACCCAACTCCACCAACCTCGCCGCCACCCGACACAGACCCACTACGAGTCCGCGCCCACCCCACAAGCCACCCACGTCCCACGGAGACACTGGGACCGCCGGCTCGATCAACTGGTTACGTACGGCTCACGAGTGCTCGGAGACTCAGATACGCCAGCCTCGCGGTTATTCGGCGATGCCGCACACGCGGACACGAAGCTACTGCGACACCAGATCTCAGACGTACGCCGGACTCGCGCCCACTCAGGCACATCGGCCACTCCAGCTACATCGGCGACTCCACCACGGAGTTCCTGCGACCGCCGGGCGCGGTACGCCGGTACCCCAGCTCACGGGCACTCGAGTCCGGCGGGAATCCCAGGCACTCGGCCACGGAGGTACTGCAGACGCCAGCCCTCTCGTACTCCGACATGCCGCCTTCGTAGCTAGCTGGCAAGTCCGACGTGGAGGTACTGCGATGAGCAGAACTCCACGGCCACTCGGTACTTCGCACGGCGGTACTGCAAACGCTAGCCCCGGTACGTCGAACTCGCGGGTCGTCGGCTACTCCGGCATACCGATCTCGCGCCGAGTCGGTAGGCCGGCGTGGGTACTGCGATCCACCGACGTAACGGGTACTCCGGGATGGCGGGAACTCCCGTGTGGATGCCAGGTACTCCGGCACGGAGGCGCTTCCGACGACGGGCCTGGAGCGCGTTGGCATACCGGCGCCGAAGCAAGCAAGGTAAAGCGAGTAGTCCGACGTGGAGGTACTGCGGCATCCGGGCCCGTAGGTACTCCGGCACGCCGAGCTGGCGGCTAGTCGCCTATGCCGGGGAGTACTCCGGCACAGCGGTAGGCGGCATTCGTGCCCGGCGGTACTGCGAACGCTGGGCTCGGTAGGCCGGTAGGCCGGTAGGCCGAGCTCGCGGATAGTCGGGTGCTCCGGGATGCCGGGTGCTCCGGACTTGGAGATACTGCGACACCCTCGTGCTTCGAGGTGCTCCGGTACGGCGACCTCGCGGCTGCTCGGATCCGTCGAGCATTCAGCGACGGAGTGCTGAGGAACCCCGGGCCCAAGGCCCAGCGAACCAGGTACGCCGAGGCCGCGGGTAGTTGGAGCCGCTGGGGGTCAGTGGGTGCGGGTGCGGGTGCGGGTGCGGGAGCCGGAGCCGGAGCAGTGGACCTTATGTGGGTAGGTCGGCGGTCGGCTGGCCGCTAGGGGGTTGGGGTGGGTGCCGGTCGGGCATGCAGGTGGGCGGGCTTCGGGAGCCTCGGTCACTGGAGGGTGAGCGGCGGTTTTGGGCGGCTGGCGACCGGCGCGGCCTTCGCCGGGCTGTTGTCGGGGTGCTTTGTCGTTCGTCGCGAGTAGGCCGTCTTCTGGGGTGGGGTCTCCAGACGCCGAGGGTTCTTGGCGGGTGTGGGTGGTCTGGTTATGCGGGGGTGCCTAGGTATCTGGTGGGTAGGGGTTGTTCGGTTGGCGCTGTGGGGCCTTGGGTTAGTTTGTAGGCGGTGGCTTGGGGGCGTGAGGCAACTACTGTGGTGAGTTCGCCGTTGGTGAAGTGGAGGGCTGCGCCGTCTTCGGCGGCGTAGCCGGTGGGGAAGCCGTTCTGGATGAGGTCGAGGTAGGTGCCGCGTCTGAGGGCTTCGCCGTCGTAGTGGGGGCAGGCGCTGCCGGGGAGCAGGCCGAGGCCGTCGGGTAGCGGGGCTAGGCCGTTGGTGCCGAACGAGTCGGTGACCGAGGCTTCGAACCAGCAGTTCATGCCGGCGCTGATGCCTGCCATGACTACGCCTTCCCGATAGGCCTTGGTGAGCGCGACGTCGAGGCCGTGCACTCGCCAGACCGCAAGGAGGTTCGCGGTGTTGCCGCCGCCGACGTAGATGATGTCTTGCTGCAGGACGAAGGCGTCGAGGTCGGCGACGGTGCGGTTGAAGAGGGACAGCACCGTCGCTTCGGCCCGGTCCGGACCGAAGGCGTCGCGGAACCGTTCGCTGTAACCGTCGGAGTCGCCGCTGGCCGTCGGTACGAAACAGACCCGTGGCTTGCGGCCCGCCGGCGCCAGCGAGAGCAGGTAGTCGTCGAGCAACGGGTTGTCCGGCTCCATGGAGAAACCGCCACCACCCATCACAAGAATCTGCGAATCGACCATCAAGACTCCCATCAGGTTCTGAACCGGACACAACGACCGCCTCGCAGAGCAGGAGTACCTCCAACTCTGCGACGCCGGCGGCCCGAACTGCATGCCCGGCTCGCCGGCCGCCGGGCACCCACTTACTTCCTTACGTCACTACATCTTGTCTGGGGACAGGTGCACCCCCCAGCCCGACCTGCCCCAGCCCATCCGCATGCCTGCTCGCGGGCACACGAGCAGCCACGCGACCGCTCCACGGTCGAGCAGGTATGGATCGAGCGGGTACGGATCGAGCAGCCCGAGCCGAGCGACGTCTGGGGTCAGGCGGCTTGGGATTCGGGCGCTGCGTCAGCCGGAGGCGCGTCGAGGGGCGATGGGCCGTCTTGGTCGAGGGGTGGGAGTTCTTGGAGTTGAGGCCGGGGTGGGGTTTTGGTGAAGGTGGACGTGCCTCGGGAGAGGTCGTGCCCGACGCCGAAGGCTTCCAGGACCAGTTTGGATCTGGGGGCGCCTTCCTCGTCCTGCCATTCGTTGGTGCGGAAGCGGCCGGTGATCACCACCGGGTGGCCGCGGTCCATCGACTGCTTGACGTTTGTCGCCAGCGCTCGCCAGCACTCCACAGTGAACCAGTTCGTCGGGCGGTCGATCCAGCCGCCGGAGGCTCGGTCGAACTGGCGCGGTGTGGTGGCCAGCCGGAACGTCACCACCGGCACTCCCTCGGACACCTCCCGGTACCGGATGTCGCTGCCGATCCACCCCTGCACTGCCACATAGGTCTCGCTGATGCTCATGTCCTCCGCCTTCCTCGGGGTCGCATCTGTGCTGTCATCAGAGAAGGTGCCCGCCAACGCCCCGATTCCAGGAACGACTTTCCAGCCTGGGGAAAACTCTATTTCAGGCTTGACTTATATAAGCCAACCCCGGCACTCTGGTGCAACCCGCAGGACCACCATCGAGAGGGCAAACCAGTGATCGACATCCTCGAGCACATCGCCGCGATCCAGCGCCAGGTGCAGCAGACCGGCGAAGAGGTCCGCGTGGTGCTCCGGCGTTCCTATCGGGCAGAGGTCGAGGAGGTCTGGGACGCGCTGACCGACCCCGACCGGATCCGCCGCTGGCTGATGCCGATCACCGGCGAGCTGAAGGTCGGCGGCAGCTTCCAGCTGGAGGGCAACGCGGGCGGCGAGATCCTCGAATGCGAACCACCACAGCGTTTCAAGGTCAACTTCGGTGGCCCGGCCAGCCTGGTCGAGATCAGCCTGAGCCAGAACGGCGAGACCACCGACCTCCAGATGGACCACTCCGTACCGGCCGACTTCGGCGGCGCCAGCGGAGCGCTCCATGTCGGCCCCGGCTGGGACGGCGCCTTGCTTGGACTCGCCCTATACGTCGAGGGCCAACTCCAGGAGCACCACGATCCGCAGGAGATGGCCAACTCCCCCGAGGTCATCGCGTTCAACACGGCGTCCATCCACGCCTGGACCAAGGCACTGCGCGAGTCCAGCCTGGTCTCCGAGGAAGAACTGCGCGCCGCGGTCGAGGCCTCGGCCAACCAGTTCGCCCCAGGCTCCTCGGCAGACGACTACCTCTGACCCGTACTACGGGACGCCGGCCAACCGCATCGACTAGCGCGCTTGGCCGGCTTAGCTAGAGCCCGGGGAACTAGCCGCGGGCGATGGCCAGCTTGTCGCGGCAGACGGTGTAGGCGTCGAGCTCCTCGCGAGCCGGGGCGACAACGTGGCTGTCAGCAACCTTCTCCAGCTCGGTGCGGAGCGCCTTGGCTACCAGGCGAGCCCGACGGTTGGCGCCGCTGGTGGCGAAGAGGCGGCAGGCGATCGCTAGACCGATCCCAAGGATCGCCCCGCCAACCAGCATCATCGTCGCGTACGGGATGCCCTGCCACTCAGGCAGCGTCAGGTCGTCGAGGAAGGCGGCGAGCACCAGCCACACGGCCCCGCCCAGCGCAACCAGGACCAGTAGCCACTGCAGGAACCGCGCAGCCGCCCACCAGCCCGGGTTGTTGTTCGCGCCGAGGTCAGTACGAGCCACTGCCTGGTCCAGCTCGTCGCCGAGGGACTCCTCGCGCCGGCGGATCGCAGTACGGACTGAATCGGCCCAGGGGCGGGACAGCCCGGCTGCGGCCTTGTTGGTGATCGTGCGGACGGCAGTGTCCATCCGGGCGCGCTGCACCGGCGTTGCCGCGGGCAACGAAGAGCGGGCGATCGACACCTCGTTGGAGGCCGACTTCCGCAACGCCTTGCCCTGTTGACGCGGCACCTGGTCCAGATGCAAGCGCCGCAAGGGATCCGGCCGGAAGCGAGCAAGCCACTTGGTGACCGGCCACCCGGTCGCAGCAGTCGCCCGCTGCAGGTAGGACCGGCGTACTGCCTCGACAACAACCGGTAGGCCGCTAGCGTCCGACAGTGCGTCCACTAGCTCAGTGATGTCCGCCTGGGCGATCTCCGGCGTCTTGGCGTTGCCGCACTGGCTAGCCATCCGGTCCGCAACGCGGTCCACGTCTGCAGCCAGTCGCTCGCGTGCAGCCCGCTTCGCGCTGACCCGCTTGACCAGCAGGTCGCGCAGGTCGTCCAGTCCGTCGCCGCTCATGGCAGAGGTCGCCACGAGCTGCGGGTTCTTCAGGCCGTCCGACTTGAGCAGCCGGGTGAGGTCGGCGAGGCAGCTCTCGCGCTGGGCGTCGGTGAGCTTGTCGGCGTGGTTCAACGCGAACACCATCACCGACGAGTGCGAGGCGAACGGCTTGATGTACCGGTTGTGCAGCGCAGCATCGGCGTACTTCTGCGGATCGACCACCCACACCAGTACGTCGACCAGCTCGACCAGCCGGTCGACGATGAGCCGGTGCTCGACCTCGGTGGAATCGTGGTCAGGCAGGTCCAGCAGGACCAGCCCGTCGAGGTCCTCGGAGTGCGCGTCCTCGAGCGAGCTGCGGTGCTGCACCTGGTGCCGGCGTGGGATGCCCAGCCAGTTCAGTAGCTCACCGGCGGGCTCCTCGCCCCACACACAGGCCAGCGGCATCGAGCTGGTCGGCCGCCGGGTCCCGATCGCGGCCAGGTCCAGCCCGGTCAGCGCGTTGAACAGCGACGACTTGCCCGAACCGGTCGCGCCGGCCAGGGCCACGACTGTCAGATCGCCGGACATCCTGAGCCGCTGACTGGCCCGGTCCACGATCTGCGAAGCCTCACTCAGGACCACCTGGTCCAGCCGTCCCCGGCCGGCCGCGGCGGCGTCCTCGACTGCCTCGATCTTCGTCAGGACATCGGTAGCGCCCCTCGCGAGGCCCTTGACCGTATCCACAGTTCCCGTCACGTGCAGTCCTCCACCGCGCGCGCGGCCTCCGTCAATTGCCTGGGTGCATCGGGATCGACCGGATGCTGGTCGAGCACAGCCAGGTAGCGGGCGAATTCCGCATCCATCAAAGCATGAACTCTAGCGTCAAGGTCGTCCCGCGCCCTGGCGGCCAGGCCGCGGACCGCCTCTTCGCCGAAGACTGCCGCCAGCAACTTCTGCCCGACGACGGCGGTACCGGTTCCGGTCGCGGCCTTCGCGCCGGCCGGTACTGCCGCAGCGCTGGCGAAGACGGTGACCATCAGGGCCAGCCCGAGCCCATTGACGCCATAGGCAAGGATCCGCGCCGTGCTGCGCTTGTCGGCGCCCTCTTCGCGAATCAGCTCGAACACGGACTCCTGCCACTCGCGTACTGCGAGACCCGCCGCGGCCGGGAACTCCTCGGACATCCCACCCATCGCGGGATCGCCGGCCGCGAGCAGTTGGCGACCAGGAGCCGTCGACTGCCACGCCGCTTCGGCGCGCTCGGCAGCCGCCGCAGCGTGCTCACGCAGCAGGGACTCCAGGCCCGACTCGACGGCGTCCTTGAGGTCACGCGTCGGCGGTGGGTCGCCGACTACCGCAGTACGGACCTTGTCGCGGAGGCGGCCGACGTTGGTCTGCAGACCCTTGAGCAGCTCGCCGGTACCGACGAACTCCTGCCAGCGGGCAAGCACCTCGCCGCGCATCATGGTGCCGTCCTGGGTCGCCTTGGCGATGTCCTTGACGGCTTGGTCGTACGCCGTTTCCGCGGTCGACCGCAGATCGACGAGTGTGTCGGCCTGTGCCCTGACGGCCTTGGCGAACGGGGGCGTCTTCTTGGTCATCGCGGTGACGGCGCCTTGCAGAGTTCGCCGTACGACGGCCGATCGCGCCTCGGCGTCGGCGGCGAGGTCGATCAGCCAGTCCTTGATCGAGGCAACTACATCGCTGGCCAGCATTCCGTTGCCGTCGACAACGGTCTCCTTGATGCTGAACAGCGGCGAGTCGCCGAGTCCGCGTTCGAGGAGCATCTGGGCCAGGTGGCCAGTGATGTCGTCGATCGTGTCTGCGGGGGCGCGGTCGAGGACGACGGCTACCGCAGTACTGCGATCCGAGGCGCTCTGCAGGAACTCCCACGGGACCGCATCGGCGTACCGGGCGGCGGTGGTGACGAACAGCCAGAGGTCGGCAGCCGCCAGCAACTGAGTGGCGAGGTCACGGTTGGCCTCGACGACCGAGTCGATGTCGGGCGCGTCGAGGATGGCCAGGCCCTGCGGAATGGTGTCGGCGGCAACCAAGCGGATCTGCCCGGGATCCTCCATCCCACCCGGGCTGTCACCGCTGGAGCGCGCCATGTCCGGCAGTACCCGGTCGTTGGTGAACCAGTCGGCGTCGGCCGGGTGGTGGATCAGGACTGGGGAGCGGGTGGTCGGCCGCAGTACGCCGGGCTCGCTGACGACCTGCCCGATCAAACTGTTGACAAGCGTCGACTTGCCGGCACCGGTCGAACCGCCGACCACTGCCAGTACCGGCGCCTCGAGCTGCACCAGTCGCGGCAGCACATAGTCATCAAGCTGATCCAACATCGCCTTCTGCTGCTGGCGAGCCTCATCAGCCCCCACCACATCAATAGGCAACCGACTAGCAGCCAAGGCGCCGCGCAACTTCATCAACGCGGTAATCAAGGCCATAGCCGCCTGCTCAGTAGCCACCTCCTCCGCAGACTTCTCCCGCGCCTCCACCGCATCCGTAACGCCGGCACCGGACTCGGCGGCGTCGGAATCGGCGGCGGAGTCAGCGCCCTCGGAGTCAGCGGCGGCACCAGAGTCCGCTCCGTCCCCCGATTCGGCGGTGGCGTCGGAGTCAGCGTCGGGTACGGAGTCGGCGTTGGCAGCGTCGCCTTCGGAGCTGGCGTCACCCTCGGAGCTGGCGTCAGCCGCAGCACTCGCGCCGACGATGGCGTCCGCACCAGCATCGGCGTCGGTACCAGCGTCGGTATCGCCGTCCGGGCCGGTCTCAGCGTCGGAGTTGGCCTCCGGGTCGGTGGTGGCGTCGCCATCGGCCGTGGTGTCGGAGGCGTTCTCGGTCTGCGCGCTGGAGCCGGTGACGGCACTAGCGTCGGCGTCGGCCTCGGTGGTCGGTTCCGCCTCAGCTTCAGCGGTCGGCTCGCCCTCGGTGTCCGCCTCGCCGGTGGACTCCGAGTCTTCTTCTACAGCACCTGACGTCGCGCTGGCCTCGGCGGCGTTGTCGCCGGCAGCGTCGGTCTCGGTGGGAATCTCGGCGTCGGACTCGGGCGAAGGCTCGTCGGCGGGTTCAGCGTCCTGTTCAGGCTCGTCGTCTGCCTTAGCTGGACCATCCTGGTCGGCGGCAGCGTCGGTCTCGGTGGGAGCCTCGGCGTCGGACTCGGGCGAAGGCTCGTCGGCAGCTTCGGCGTTCTGCCCAGCCGCGCCGTCGGCTGCGGGCTCGCGCTCGCCGGGTACCTCGGAGTCGGGCTCGGTGGAGTCGGACATGGAGTCCGGCCCGTCGGAGTCGGCGCCGGCGGCCTCGTCGGAGGCGGGCTCGACCGGGGATGCGTCGGACGGCTGGTCGGCCGGAGATGGGTCGGCCGCTTCGGCATCCTGCTTGGACTCGGCGTCCGCCTCGGGGCCACCTTCGGCTTCCGGCTGGGGGTCGGCTTCGGCTTCCGACTCGGGGGCAGCTTCGGCCTCCGACTCGGGGCCAGCTTCGGCTTCCGCTTCTGGGGCAGCTTCGGACTCGGCTACAGGCTCGGTCGAGTGGGAGTCGATCTCGGGGTCTGCTTCGGCTTCGGCGGCGGTGACTGCGGCTAGTTCGGCTTCTGCTTCGGCGTGGAGGGCTGCGGGGTCTTCGGGGGCGCCTGGTTGTTTGGGCAGGCCGATAATGATGTCGCCGTATTCGAGGGGGAAGCCTTCGGCTGACTCATCCGGCTCGTAGACGATGCCAACCTTGGGGCGGGAGGCCTCTTGCTCTGCCGTCAGGGTCACCGCGGTAGCGGGCTCGGGGTCGGCAGACTGGTGTGCATCGGTGGGTTCCTCAGGGGACGAGGCGGCGGATACGTCGGTTGTCGGTACCTCGGATGGCGGCTGGGTTGCCGGCTGGTCGTCGGCCGGCTTCTCCGCGGCCGGCTGATCGCCGTCGGTCGCCCGTACTCCATCGGTCGCCCGTACGCCGTCCGTCGCCTGTGCATCGTCGGTCGCCATTACGCCGTTGGTCGGCTGTGCGTCCGTCGACTCGACAGGTTCGGTCGTCGAATCGACAGCTTCGGTCGGCGCGTCAGCTTCGGTTGGGGCGTCGGTTGCGGGATCGGCGGACTTCTCGGTCGTCAGGTCGGCGGGGGCGTCCGCGGGCTTGTCGGCGGCGGGATCGGTGACCTTGTCGCCTTCGGCCTTCTCGGACCCGGGCTCAGCGCCTGTCGCAGCGTCGGCCGTCGGCTTGTCGACCGCCAGTTCGTCGGCCGTCGGGTTCGCGGCCGTCGATTCGTCGGTCGTTGGGTTCTCGGGCGTCGATTCGTCGGCCGGCGGCTGGTTGGCCGGCGGTTGCTCGGGAGCCGATGCCGTGGAGGACTTTGTGGCGGCGGGCGCCGGGGGCTCGGCCTGGAGGGTCGGCGCGGCGGTCGTACCGGCGGACTTGCGTTTGCGGCGGCGCCAGAAACCTTTGCCTTTGGCATCGGATTCGGCGATCAGCCGGGCCAGTTCGGAGACAGGCTGATCCTGGGCCGGAACCTTCGGCTCTCCCGAACGCTCCGAACCCTCACCAGCTGGCCTGGTGTCAGCCACGGCTACCGCCCACGAGCACAGAGTGCCCGGTCGGACAGCGCAGAAGCAAAGTCATCTTCATCCCCGTTTGGCGGCGTGGACGGGCGGCAGTCACTGCGACGGTGGATAGGGACCGTATCCTCCCGGCGTTCCGGACGGTCCAGGGGGTCCCGGTGGGTAACCAGGCTGGCCCGCTGAGTAGCCGGGCTGCCCGGAGGGATACCCCGGCTGAGGCGGTGGATAACCCGCCTGTCCCGGTGGATATCCCGGCCCTCCAGGGTACGGCGCGCCCTGCGCTCCGCCACCCGGGTACTGCTGCCCTTGCGGCCCACCAGCCGGCTGCTGCGAGCCCTGCGGCCCACCACCCGGGTACTGCGAGCCTTGCGGCCCACCGGCCGGGTACTGAGGCCCCGGAGCACCACTGCCCGGGTACGGCGCACCCGCCGGCCCCTGCGGCCCACCCTGTGGCACACCGACCGGATACCCCTGCGGCGCTCCCCGGTACTGCGGAACCGCCTGCGCAAACGCCGGCATCGGCGGGAACGGCACACTCGGCCGACGCTCCCGGAGCTCGTCGAGCAACTCCTTCTCCGTCACCAGCGCGTCCGGCCCGATCACCTGGCGGACGATCTTGTCTCGCAGGTAGGCCAGCTCGGTCGCGTTCTGCTGGAACGCCTTGGCCGCGGCAGCCGCCTGCGGACCGTACCGCTTGGCGTTCTGCCGGAGCGCCTTGCGCCCGCGCAGCGTCGCGATCAGCGGCACGTCCTGCGGCGCCAGCCAGCCGAACCGCACGTAGTCGTACAGCCGGGAGGCAATCATCTGCCCCTCCCGCGACCTCATCACCAGCGCGAAGATGAACATCGCGATGAAGATCGGGAACATCAGGAACAGGTAGACGATCAGGAAGCCGCCGCCACCGGACAGGCTCGCCCCGCCGTTCCAGGACGCGTGCGCGAGCACCGCGGCGAGATAGCCCACGATCGGGGCCAGGTACCGCACGACGGTACTGCGATGCCGCACGGCGATCCCGATGCCGATCGCGGTGAACGACGTGAAGAGTGGATGCGCGAACGGCGAGATCCCGCCGCGGAACACGAACAGGAAGAACGTCCCGCGCAGGCCTGCGTCGCTGCCCGACTCCTCGGACAGCTGATGGAACAGCCGGCCGTAGTACAGGATGTTCTCGGTGAAGGCGAAGCCGACGCCGACCATGCCGGCGTACACGAGCGCGTCGATGATCCCGTCGAACTCCTTGCGCCGCAGCAGCGCCAGCAACGCGATGATCGAGCCCTTGGCGAACTCCTCCACCGGCGGCGCCACGAACACCGCGGCCCGGCTGCCACCGCTGCCGGTCTCGTGCAGCCACTCGGACGCCTGGGTGTTGATGAAGATGGCCGCCAGGGTCGCGATGAACGCACCCCAGCACAGCGCGGTCAGGATGTACTTGGCCGGCTCCGGTTCGTAACGGTCCAGCCACAGGTACAGGGCGATCACCGGTACCACCGGGATGAACGCGAAGACCAGGCCCCACATGAACCCGCTGGCGCCGGTCGACTTCGCCACGATCGCGAAGATGCCCAGCCCGGCGATCGCGAAGGCGACCGCGACGACGACCCCGATCAGGATGCTCTGGTTCCGCCGCTGACCGGGCACCGGGTGGGTACCGAGCCGGTTGGGCTCCGGTTGCTGCGTGCCGGTCGAACCGGGCGCGCCGACAGCCTCCACCGCGGGTTGCGGCGACTCGGGCGGGCCTCCTGAGGGGTAACTCATGCAGGCAGCCTAGTTGTAGAGCCCTCCACACGGCAGGACCGGCCACTCGGCGTTACCGGGATGGAACGACAACCCTGTACTTCGTAGTAGCCCGAGCCGGAGTCCGGCGACGACCCGGCAGCCGGTACGCCGCACCCGCCTCGCCGGAGGAACCCACGAGCATGATCGGCCCCCCATCTGAGAGACTCTGATCCGTGCCGGGCACCGATCCGGCCGAGCGCCCGTAGCTCAGCTGGATAGAGCGTCGGACTTCTAATCCGTTGGTCGCAGGTTCGAATCCTGCCGGGCGCGCCACCTGGACCCGCTGGTCAGGCGTCGATCGGGCGGCCCGGCTCAGCCGACGTCGAGGGCTCAGCCGACCTCGAAGGACTGGCCTGGGCGGCGACTGCGGTCGGCCTGCTGGGTGGCTTGCTGGGACGCAGAGGTGTCGGCGGCGGTTTGTGGCTTGGGTTGCTGGGTCAGGACCTGGACGTTTGCTAGTACGGCCTGCTTCTCCTGGAGGGTTTGGGCTACCTCGAAGCTTTGCCAGACCTGGTGGTGGGCCTCTGGGGTCAGGGAGCTCTCGTGGAGCATCTTGTCGACCTGGCGGACCATTCGGTGGTCGTCGCGGTGGACGAAGCTGTCCAGGAGGACCTTCAGCTCGGGGTCCTGGCCCGGGGCGTGGGTGAGCCAGGCACGGACGTCGTTGGTGAACTGCTGCTGCACCGCCTCGGTGTCCAGCGGTGCCCCGTCCCGTACGTCGGCTGCCGCGTCCATCACGGCCCGCAGGCCGGCCACCTTGCACGCCTCGCGGACGGCCGGGTTCAGGTACGGCGGATCGACCAGTACCGGGTTGCAGCCGAAGGTACGGTCCTGCTCCTCGGTGAGGCGGCGCTGCACCGGGCCTGACTCGTCGAGAGCCTTCGGACTGCTCAGCGGCCCCTGCAGCGAGTTCTCGATCGTCCGGATGGCCGCGAGGCTGGCGAACGTCAGGGACGGGTCCCGCGGCAGCTCCTTCATGCCGCCGCCGATGCCATCGTCACGGTGCAGCACGTAGCCCCGCTTCGTCCCCGGGTGCGGGTCCGACGCGATGCCGTCGTAGAACATGTACCGGCCCTCGAACTTCGTCTCCGGGTATGCCGACGACAGGAGCTCCTGCACGGTCCCCTTGAGACAGCTGTCCATCAGTACGACCCGGCTGCCCGGCGTACCGACCGGGACGCCGGCGCCACGCAGGTACCGGGTGAGCTGCTGATACGACCCGGAGACGTCCTCTGCCGACACACTGGCCGTGTTCTCCCGGTACCCGGCGATGTCGGGGAAGGACTTCCCACCGTTCTGCTCCAGGTCCTGTACTGCGGCCTCCGCGACCGCCCGGGACAGGACAGCGTCATGGCAGTGCGCCGAGAAGAACTCGGGATCGAGTGTCCGGGCCGCCACGGCGAGGCTGTAGCCGTCCCGGCCGAGGAAGACCACCCGGGTGTGCGGGTTGGCCGCCACCTCCTGGCGAAGGTCGCGCAGCATGTCGCGGGCGATCGAGGTGACGAAGCGTGCGTGGTGGGCGCGGAAGGCGTTGTAGATCCGCTCGACCGCATCCCGGTCGGCCTTGTCCTTCAGCCCGTACGCGTCACTGATGGCCGCCAGCGGTGGCAGCTCTTGTTCGATGGCCACGGTCACCTACCGCCGTCAACTCGGTCCAGCCAGGCCTGCAGCGCCCCAGCCTCGGTACTCACGCCCCACCACAGGACGACACCGCCCTGCTGCGGCTGGAACCGGCCATGGCCGTCCACGCCGACCGGTACCTGCCTGAAGTCGACGAATGGCAGCGCAAGCGCAGCAGCGACCACCACTGCCGGCCCAAGCTCTCCATCGTCCGGGTTGGGGCTGACAAGATCCAGCTTCAACCGCCCAGCCGCTGCAGCCTCCAGTACCGGCCCCGCACCCCCGTCGACCTGCAACTGGGTGACCCGCAGTCGCCCGGCGACCTCCGAGTCCAGCAGGCTCGCCAGCGGGCTGGTGTTTCGCCCAGCCCCGATCCAGCGCACCGGCCCCTCACCGGGTACGTCAGCAACCGCTGAAGCCTCCGCTGCTACCTTGACGTCCTGGCGCCCCAACTCGTTCAGTGATGCGCGAGCAGCGGCAACGTCGTCAGTGACGACCAGCGCAAGTTCCCGAGCAGCAGCCAACGCCTTGTACAGTGCTGCGTCCGCGGCGCCCTCAACAAGCACCACAGGCGTGCCCTGGAGGTTCTCCGGCCAGGCGGGCAACTGCGAAGCGCTGTCACCCAGTGGGGTGCCAGGGAACAGCTCCCCCACGCTACGCAGCGCTTCCCAGTCGTCTACCGACTGCTGCGCCAGGCTCTTGCGCTCAGGCTGGTCGAAAGTCATTCCATCGTCCTCGTCGTCTTCTGCCGGCCGGTCGTGCCGGTCCAGCGGCTGTTCTCTGCTCGCGTCCCCTGCGGCAGGGTAGTTCCAGGCCGGGCCGCTCCCGGCGGCAGCAACGCCGGGTCGGTCAGCGGCGAAAGACGCAAACCCTCTGCTTGCTCGACGTGCTTGACCTGTTCGAGCGGCTCGATCTCGTAGTCGGTCGCCGTCCGCACAGCCTCGAGCGCTGCCTCCGGCCCACCGCGCAACAAGTCTTCGTACGGACGCTCAACAGCCCCAGCGTTGCCGAAGGCAAGGGTCAGCCCGGTCGACGTGGTCTTGCGGTCGGCCCGCAAGTTGACCAGCATCGTCGGCCCATCAGCACCAACCTGTACGGACTTCTGCACCCGCTGCCAGTCAGGATTCGTACCGATCACCGCAGCAGCTGAGTCGATCAACGCCTGTACCTGGTACCCGTGCTCGCGACCAGGCGAGGCCGGCAACACCAACCGATGCTCATGCGCACCCACCGGCCTCACATGCCCAGCATGCGGAGTCGAAGCACGAAGCGCCGCCCGATCCGCCCACGCCACCGCCGCATCACCCTGCCCACGGACATACCGCCGCAGAGACTGCCGCACAAAGTCGTCCACAGGCTTGCCCGAACCATCAGAAGCCTTGTACTCCGCAGTGACCGCATGCGCCGTCCGATCCCAGACAGACAACGCCAACTCACTACGACTCAACGACCCGTTGCCAGCAGCAACCGTATCCGGCAAAGCCGCCACCGTCCGGGCCAGCCACTCCGCCCGTTCCACCGCGACAGGGTCGGCCGCGAGGTCCGGCGTACGCCGGAGCAACTGCTCAGCACTGACCGGCGACGGCTCGGACACACTCCGAGCCCAATGCCGCACCTCATCCAGATGCGCGGCCTGCATGCCGACGTTCCGATCGATCGGCATCAGCAGCGTCGGGATGCCCTCGTCGAGCACCCGATCCTCGGCCCACAACCGATCCGGCTCAGTGATCGCGTCGTCGAGCCAGGCGAACGCCTCGTCGCCGACCCCCTCCCGAACGCTGACCGCCTTCCAGTTGTGGCCGAACCGCACCGGCCCAGCCGCAGCCCGGTCGATGTTGACGAACTCCCAGCGCCGGTCGAGACCGATCGCCGGACCGACCATCCGGTTGGCCGCATCGTTCCAGGTGGTCCCCCAGCGGAGGTCGACCAGCCCCTCGCGATCCAGCTCGTTCAGCATCCGCCCGTGCTCGGGATGCAGCCAGACCAGATACTCCTCACCCTTCAGCCGGTACGGCGTGAAGCCCCGCTCGGCCTGGTTCTTCTCCGGGTTCAGCACCCCGTCGATGTCGACCAGCACCCATGGGCGGCCCGCCATCAACGCTCCAGGGTCGGCCGGCCGATGGACGTGACGGTCGCCGGCTTGTCCCGGGCACCGTCACCCTTCGACGAATCGACCGCGCCACCGGTACCGAGGAAGCGGCTCATGTCGGCCGGGCCCTTGATCGGCTGGCCAGGCTCAGGCTCCGGCATCATGCCGTGCTTTTCCATCTCCTTGACCAGCCCAGCCGTGCCGTGGTCCCAGCTCCGGTTCTGCTCGAAGTAGTCGCCGAGCCGGTTGGCAGAGGCCTTCGACTCGTCCGGGTTGCGCAGGTGCCACTCCGCCTTGTCCGCGAAGGCCAGGTGGTACTGGTCCTGGGACAGCCCGGTGGTGTCGACGACGGCCGCGTCACCGATGCCCTGCGGCACGCTGTTCGGGTCGCTGAGGTCCATACCGACGCCTGTGTGGTTGCCGACGATCACTGGCACCCGGTAGCCGGCCACCTCGAGCGGTGCGAGCTCGTAGTCACCCCAGCGGGCCGTGTGCATGGCGAGGTCCGCACCCCGGATCTCGGCGGCCATGACGCTCATGTCCTTGGTATAGCCGCGCACCCGGACCGGGAACCCGGCGATGTCGGACAGCGCCCGCTCCTGCTCCGGTACTTCGGCCGACCGCGCGCCGAGCATTGTCAGCTGCACCTGCAGTCCCCGGGCCCGCAACTCGGCCGCCGCCCGCGCTGCGATGTCGGCGCCCTTCAGCGGGTCGTCGGTACGAGTGAAGACCAGCAGGTTCTTCATCCGCTGGTTCGGGTCATGAACGGCCGGGGACTCCATCACCATGCCGGGCTTCAGCTCGACGACCGGCGGCGGCTTCTCGCACATCCGCGCCAGCCGGCGGCCCTCCTCGGTCAGCAGCGGCCCGACGCCGACCACCAGGTCGGCCCGCTCGACGATGGCCCGCTCGGTGATGGTGTGCTCGTTGGACTGCTGCGGGTTGCCGCGGCCGCGGTCCATCTCGTCGGCCGTGACATGCATGAAGTGGATGACCTTGGCGTTCGGGTAGAAGTTGTCGCGCAGGTAGCCCGCCGCGCCACCGGAGAACCGCCCGTGGCCGAGGATCACGTCGATATCCGGCGGCAGGCCGTCGGCTCGCAGCAGCTGCGCACGGGTGTCGCTGATACCGGGAACCGGCTTGAGCACCTGGATGTCGACCAGCGGGTGCGGGTCGGTCGGCGTGGTGACCCGGGCGGTGACCTGGTGGCCCATCCTGGCCAGCGACTGGGCGACCTCACGGTTCACCGCGAACGGCCCACCGCCGTACCACTTGTCAGCGAGAGCCAGTACGCGCAGCGGGCGACCAGTGTTCGGCAGTCCCTCGAAGGGATCGGACATGCTTTTCGTTCCTCCGGTGATCTCGGTCAGCCGCGCAGGCCGGCGGCGGTGTAGAAACGCTCGACGAGGTCGTCGGACAGCGCGGCGAGCTGCTCGGCGTCCGGGCTGATCAGACCACGGGCGGCCTCGTGGCGCAGGCGCGCGGACAGCTCCCGGAGCAGGGATGCGGCGACCAGTACTTCGGTACCGCCCAGCTCGACCGTACGGGCCGCGTCCTCGTCCTGCGGCGGCTGCAGCGACTCACGCGAGCCGGCGACCTGCTCGAGGAAGTCGACCGGCGCCTGGACGGCCTGTCCCTGTGCGTCCCAGCCGTGCCGATAGGTACTGAGCATGTGGCGGCCAGGGTCGGCCGCGACCATCTCCGAATTCATGGAGGAACAATCCCACGCAGAGGGGCGAGTGGCGCCTGGTTTCCATCGCCCACCGAAGAAAAAACAGGCCCCGAACCCTCAACGGCACTAGACCGGAAGTGAACGGAGCCTTATCCTATCCACATGCATAGAACAGATGTGAACACAGATCTAAGCTCAACCATAGCATCTGATGAAGCAGAGCGCAAGTCTCCGAATCAGGCGGGAGCTTGGCGGCTCGGCGAGCAGGCCGTCAACCGGATCGGCTTCGGCACCAAGCGCCTCGGCAGCAGCGCCGACCAGGCGATCGAGTTGTTGCGGCAGGCCGTCACCCTCGGCGTCAATCACCTCGACACGGCCGGCTTCTACCCCTCCGTCGGGCGAGCCGGCGAGCAGCACGGCTTCGACAGTCTCGAGTGGGCCAACGACGCGGTCCGGCGCGCGCTGGCCCCGTACTCCGACGAGCTCGTCATCGCCACCAAGGTCGGGCCGACGGAGCACGGGCTGGCCCGGCCTGACCAACTCCGCGCGCTGGTCGAACACGATCTGCACCAACTCGGGCTCGAGACGCTCGACCTGGTGTACCTCCGACAGGCCGGACTCGATTCGGTCGCGGAGCATTTCGGCGTACTGGCCGAGTTGCGGGCGGCCGGTCTGATCAAGCACCTCGGCCTGTCGAACATACGGGTCGAACACCTTGCCCAGGCGCAGGAGATCGCGCCGGTGGTCGCCGTGCAGAACCGCTACGGCGTCGGCTTCGGCCGCGTCAACGACGCCATGCTGGAGATGTGTGGCGCGCAGGGAATCGCGTTCGTACCGTTCTTCGCCGTCACCGCCACCGGCCGCGAGCAAGGCGGAGTAGCCCACTCCGACCCGGTCGCCGCGATCGCCGCTGACCACAACGCGACGCCCGCTCAGATCCGCATCGCCTGGACGCTGGCCAAAGGCCCCCACGTCCTAGCGATCCCCGGCACCGGCAACCCCACCCACCTGATGGAGAACGTCGCCGCTGGGTCCATCCACCTCACCCCCTCCGAGCTGGCCACCCTCGACGCCATCCCCTCCGACTAACCCGCACCAGGAACTAACCCCACTCGGCCGCACCCTGCAGGGCCCACTGACAGGGCGTAGTGCACTTGGCAGACTGTCTACCAAGTGCACTACGCTTCTTCATCACCGGCGGGGAAGGACCTCATGGCGACAACCAGTTCGGGCCCGGAAGCCAACTCCGACTCCCCTGGCGTCCGGCACGTCAAGCGGCCGACGCCGCTGCGGGAGTCGGTCTACGAGGCCCTCACCGAGATGATCATCGACGGCACGCTGGAGCGTGGCCGGCACCTGGTCGAGGTCGAACTGGCCGGCATGCTCGGTGTCTCGCGCCAGCCGGTGCGCGAGGCGCTGCAGCGGCTCAGCAACGAGGGCTGGGTGGATCTGCGGCCCGGTTTCGGCGCGATGGTGCATGTCCCCGCTGAGGACGAGGTGGACCAGTTGCTGGCCGCCCGCGCCGCGCTCGAGTCCGAGTCCGCGCGGCTGGCTGCGCGGAATCCCGACAAGGATGCGGTGGCCAAGCTCCGGGACCTCTGCAAGGTCGGCGCGAATCTCCAGGAGGCCGGCGACATCGACGGCGCCGTCCGCACCAACGCCGAACTGCACACCCTGATCACCGAGATGTCCGGCAACCGCTTCCTGGTCGACTTCGCCGGCCAGGTCGACCGCCGCGTCCGCTGGTACTACACCCCCGTAGCCCCCGTCCGCGGCGCGGCCTCCTGGCGCGAACACACCCGCCTGGTCAAGGCGATCGCCGACGGCGACGAGGACAAGGCCGCCCAGATCATGCGCGAACACACGGAACACACGCGCAAGGCCTACCACGACCTCCAAGCCGGCGCCGCCCCCGACGAGCCCCCGTCATCCCCCAC
The DNA here is from genome assembly GCF_036067295.1 of Kribbella sp. NBC_00382. Classification (NCBI taxonomy): domain Bacteria; kingdom Bacillati; phylum Actinomycetota; class Actinomycetes; order Propionibacteriales; family Kribbellaceae; genus Kribbella; species Kribbella sp. NBC_00382. The sequence continues at coordinate 4,802,868 of NZ_CP107954.1, read as the reverse complement.
CAAAGCCCAGACCCGCCGGCGCCGCACTACCGCCTAACCCCGCATTTCGGCGGCCTCTGTCGGTCACCGGCGTCGAGGTGGCGCCGTACTGGCCCGCACCACCAGTTCGGTGCCGACAGCAACGGGCTGGTGGTGGTGCTCGCCGGTCCGGATCCCTTCGATCAGGGCGTCGACGCTGCGACGGGCGACCTCGGGGAAGAACTGCCGGATCGTCGTCAGCGGCGGCCAGAACTGGGCGGCTTCCTCCATGTCGTCGAAGCCCACCACGCTGACATCGCCGGGAACTGCCCGGCCGGCCTCGTGCAGAGCTCGCAGCAGGCCGAGGGCCATCTGGTCGTTGGCCGCGAAGACTGCGGTGACCTCAGGGTCGGCAGCGAGCTTGCGGCCGGCCTCGTACCCGGAGCCGGCCGACCAGTCACCGGTCAGCACGGGCGGTACCGGGCAGCCGTGGTCGGTCAGGGTCTGTCGCCACGATCGCAGCCGGCGCGAGGCGGCGTAGGAGTCCTCCGGACCACCGAGATGCCAGACCGTTCGGTGCCCGAGTTCGAGCAGGTGCTCGGTCGCCAGCCGGGAGCCCTGGGCCTGGTCGGTGTCGACGACCGGGTAGTCGAGATCGGCGTTCGAGTCGATCACCACGACCGGCATCCCGTCGGGCATCTGGACATCGGCCTCGTCGAGCCGGTGCGCCTCGATCAGGATGATGACCCCGTCCACCGCCTGCTCACCGAGCCGGTCGAAGGCACCCGACAAGTCGCGCGGGGTACCGTCCAGCACCGGAATCAGGTTCACGGCGTAACCGCTGGACGTAGCCGCCGCGGCGATCGCGTCCAGCGTCCGCGTGTTGCCGAAGCTGGACAGCTCGAAAGCGATCACGCCGATGCTGCGGAACTGCCCGTTGCGCAGCGCACGCGCCGCGCTGTTCGGGCGGTAGCCGAGTTGGCGCATCGCGGCCAGCACCCGGTCCCGGGTGGCGGCGTCGACGTTGCGCCGGCCGTTCGCGACCCGCGACACCGTCTGGCCCGAGACACCGGCCAGTTGCGCGACGTCGGCCATCGACGGTCCACGCCGGCGGCGTACCGGCGTCTCGTCTGTAGTCATCGCGTCCCCCTCGGTGGTCTCCGCCGAACTATAGACATGTTGACGTAAACACGTTAGCTTCTGGCCAGAAATGTTGACGTAAACATGGAGGCTGTGGGCAGATGCACCGAGAGTCCAGGGGATGGCTGTTCGTCGGGCCGTTCCTCGTCGTGTTCGCGCTGACCTTCCTGGCGCCGATCGGCTACGCGATCTACCTGAGTCTGTTCCGCGACCAGGCGTTCTTCGGCGGCAGCGTGTTCGTCGGGCTCGACAACTACGTCGACGCGATCCAGGACTCGAAGCTCTGGGAGGCGTTCCTGCGAGTGGGGCTGTTCCTGGTCGTCCAGGTACCGGTGATGCTCATCCTCGCGCTGCTGGCCGCGCTCGCCATCGACAGCGCCCGGCTGCACGGCGCGAGCTTCTTCCGGGTGGTGATCTTCCTCCCGTACGCCGTACCGGGCGTGGTCGCCGTCTTGATGTGGGGCTTCATCTACGGCAACAACTTCGGGCTGGCCGCCGACCTCAACGACCTGCTCGGCACCACCGCGATCCAGCCGCTCAGCGGGAAGTGGATGCTGCCGTCGATCGCGAACATCGTCACCTGGGAGTTCGTCGGCTACAACATGCTGATCTTCTACTCGGCCCTGCGCACCGTGCCGGAGGAGTTGTACGAGGCGGCTGCGATCGACGGCGCCGGCGCCCTGCGGACGATCCGGGCGGTCAAGCTGCCGGCGCTGCGCGGCGCGATCGTGATCGCCACCATCTTCTCGATCATCGGCAGCTTCCAGCTGTTCAACGAACCGAACATCCTGCGCACGCTGGCACCGAACGTGATCACCACCTACTTCACCCCGAACATGTACGCCTACAACCTGTCCTTCGCGGGCCAGCAGTTCAACTACTCAGCGACTGTCGCGATCGTGATGGGCGTCATCACCGCGGTGATCGCCTACGTCGTCCAGCTGCGCGGATCCCGGGAGGCGCTGTGAGCAGGACGTTGTCGCCACTGCGACCGAAGCGCTCCCCGCTGCTCACCGCGGCGATGGTGCTGTACCTCGTCTACACGTTGGTCCCGCTGATCTGGTTGGTGCTCAGCGCATCCAAGACCCAGGCTGACCTGGTCTCCACGTCCGGACTCTGGTTCGGTCACCGGTTCGCGTTGTTCGACAACGTCCGCGACACGCTGACCTACGACGACGGCATCTTCCTGCGCTGGCTCGGCAACACGGTGCTGTACGTCGTCGTCGGTGCGGGCGGCGCCACCTTGCTGGCAACCGCGGCCGGCTACGGACTGGCGAAGTACAAGTTCAAGGGCCGGCGCGCCGTCTTCGCCGTGCTGCTGGGTGCGGTCGCGGTCCCCGGCACCGCGTTGGCCGTGCCGACCTTCCTGATGTTCTCCAAGCTGGGGCTGACGAACACGGTGTGGGCGATCATCATCCCGTCCCTGATCAGTCCGTTCGGGCTCTACCTGATCTGGGTCTACGCGACCGATGCCGTGCCGTACGACCTGCTCGAGGCGGCCCGGATCGACGGCGCCGGGGAGATCCGGATCTTCTTCACCGTCGCCCTGCGGCTGCTGGCTCCCGGCATCGTCACCGTCTTGCTGTTCGCGGTGGTGTCGACCTGGAACAACTACTTCCTGCCGCTGATCATGCTCAGCAAACCGAACCTCTATCCGCTCACCGTCGGCCTCACCCAGTGGAGCAACCAGGCGACCGGCGTCGGCGCGCGACCCATCTACAACCTGGTGATCACCGGGTCGCTGCTGACCATCGTTCCGCTGGTCGTCGCCTTCCTCCTTCTTCAGCGGTTCTGGCAGTCCGGCCTGTCCGCCGGCAGCGTCAAACAGTGAAAGGGCAGCGTCAATGAGAAAGACGTGGACGAAACCTGCAGTCTGGCGGAACGCCGCCGTCGCGCTGGTCCTGGTGACCGGTGTGGTGGCGGTCATCCCCGCAGCCGCTTCGCCGGCCAACACCAACGAGTACCGCGGCGTGAACTGGGCGGACCCGCGCGACAACTACGCGTCGGACGAAGTCGTACCGTCCGGCCTCAGCACCGCGGACAACTACGCGACCACCTACCGCAAGTCCACCGGCATCGTGCGCGAGTTCCGCAAGGAGCTGAAGGCCAACACGATCCGGTTGCCGATCAACCCGTCGAGCGTCGGGACCAGTTGGTGGCGCTCGTACCAGGCTGCGATCGACGCCTCCACCAACAACGGCTTCAAGGTCATCCTCAGTTACTGGGAGGCCAACGACGCCAAGGACGGCCGGGTGGACGACCCGGTGGCCTACGCCGCCATGTGGGACACGGTCGTCAAGAAGTACGGCAAGAACCCCCGCGTGTACTTCGAGCCGATGAACGAGCCGTTCGGCTACTCCCTGGACGAGTGGGTCGGCGTCACGACCTCCTGGCTGGCCCGGCACCGGAACGTCCCGCGCGGCCGGGTCGTCATCTCAGGTACCGGCTACAACGACAACGTCACCGGTGTCGGCGCGGTCCCCGCCCTGAAGGGAACCCTGCTGTCGTTGCACTTCTACGGCTTCTGGGACGACGCCACCACCGAAGCGGAATGGCTCGCGAACCTCCGGCCCCGGATCGGCCAGTACGGCTGGCGCACCATCATCGACGAGGCCGGCTCCCCCATGACGACCGGCCTGAACTACGGCAACCACGAGGGCAACGTCTCCACCTCGTACCTCGGCGCGCTCACCCAGGTCGCCCGCGAGCAGAAGATGGGCATCGTCTACTGGCCAGGCCTGCGCGACGGCGACTCCTACTCGATGACCACTCGGGTCAGCGAGCGCGACCTCGAAGTCAACAACGCGAGCGGGCTGGCCCAGCTGCAATGGGGCTGGGGCCTCCTGAAGAAGGAACCGGTCAACGACCTTCCGCCCGCGCCACCAGGTGCGGAACTGCGCGGAGTGGCAAGCGGCCGCTGTCTCGACGTACCGGGTGCCTCCACCACCAATGGCACCGCTCTCGATCTGTGGGACTGCAACGGCGGCGGCAACCAATCGTGGAACCTCACGGCCGCCAAGGAACTTCGGATCTACGGCAACAAGTGCCTGACCGCCGGCAGCCCGGCGACCATCGACGCCTGCTCCGGCAGCACCGATCAGGCCTGGGAGATCCAGCCCGCCAAAACGGTCACGAGCGTCGGCCGTCCCGGTCAGTGCCTCGAGGCCGCCGACACCGGCAACGGAAGCGCAGTGAACGTCTCGGCCTGCAACGGCCAGAACAACCAGCAGTGGGAACAGTGAAGGGAAGCAACATGAGGACCAGTCATCGGCTCGTTGTAGCCACGGCAGCGGTTGCGGCCGCGTCGCTTCTGCTTGCCGCGTGCGGTGGATCGGACACCACCGGCGCCGGCAGTCAGCCTTCGGGTTCGGCGGACGCCGTCAAGGCCGCGCTCGAGAAGGGCGGGACCATCACCTACTGGAGCTGGACGCCGTCCGCCGAGGCTCAGGTGAAGGCGTTCGAGAAGGAGTATCCGAACGTCAAGGTGAACTACGTCAACGCCGGGACCGGAAACGACCAGTACACCAAGCTGCAGAACGTGATCAAGGCCGGCTCGGGCGCGCCGGACGTCGCTCAGATCGAGTACCAGGCGCTGCCGCAGTTCGCCCTGCCGGGCTCGCTGGTCGACCTGCGCCAGTACGGGTTCGACAGCCTCCAGTCCGCCTACACGCCGTCGACCTGGAACGCGGTCCACGCCGGCGACGGACTCTTCGGCCTGCCGCAGGACTCGGGCCCGATGGCCCTCTTCTACAACAAGGAGGTCTTCGGCAAGTACGGCATCACCGTGCCGAAGACCTGGGACGAGTACGTCGCGGCCGCGAAGAAGCTGCACGCCGCCGACCCCAAGAAGTTCCTCACCAACGACACCGGTGACGCCGGCTTCGCGACCAGCATGATCTGGCAGGCCGGCGGCAAGCCCTTCAGCACCAATGGGAAAGCCGTCACGATCAACCTCGCGGACGCCGGTACCCAGAAGTGGACGGGGGTCTGGAACCAACTCGTCGAGGGCGGTCTGGTGGCGAGCATTCCGGGCTGGTCGGACGAGTGGTTCAAGGCGCTCGGCGACGGCACGATCGCCTCGCTAGCGGTCGGCGCCTGGATGCCGGGCGTGCTCGAATCGTCGGTCAAGGGTGGTGCGGGCAAGTGGGCGGTCGCGCCGCTCCCGACGTACGACGGACAGCCGGCCACCGCGGAGAACGGCGGCAGCACCCAGTCGGTCCTCAAGCAGAGCGCGAACCCGGCGCTGGCGGCCGGCTTCGTCAAATGGCTCAACCATGACAACGGCGTGAAGCCGTTCCTGGCCAGCGGCGGCTTCCCGTCGACCGTTGCCGACCTCAAGGATCCCGCCTTCGTCGACAAGCCGAGCGCGTACTTCGGTGGGCAGAAGATCAACCAGGTACTCACCGGCGCGGCCGACTCGGTCGTGAAGGACTGGAGCTACCTGCCGTTCCAGCTCTACGCGAACAGCATCTTCGGCGACACCGTCGGCAAGGCGTACCAGAGCAAGTCCGACCTGAACCCGGCGCTCAAGGCCTGGCAGGACGCGCTGGTGAGCTACGGCAACCAGCAGGGCTTCCAGACCAACGGCTGACCTCCACGTTTCCCGCGCAGAAAGGGATCCATGTCCGACTTCACGATCGGTGAGTCCGATTTCCTCCTCGACGGTGCGCCGTTCCGGATCCTGTCCGGCGCCCTGCACTACTTCCGCGTCCACCCGGACTCCTGGGCGGACCGGATCGAGAAGGCCCGCCTGATGGGACTCAACACCATCGACACCTACGTGCCGTGGAACGCGCACAGCCCGCGGCCGGGGGTCTTCGACACCTCGGGGATCCTCGACCTGGCGCGGTTCCTGCGGTTGGTGGCCGATGCCGGGATGTACGCGATCGTCCGCCCGGGTCCGTACATCTGCGCGGAGTGGGACAACGGTGGCCTCCCCGCCTGGCTCTTCCGGGAGTCGGGCGTGGGGGTTCGCCGGTACGAGAAGCAGTTCATGGCCGCGATCGCGCAGTACCTGGAGCAGGTACTGCGCATCGTGGAGCCGCTGCAGGTCCATCACGGTGGCCCGGTGCTGCTCGTCCAGGTCGAGAACGAGTACGGCGCCTTCGGGGATGACCAGGTTTACCTGAAGGCGGTCGCGGACCTGATCGGCCAGGGCGGGATCACGGTGCCACTGGTGACCGTGGATCAGCCGGTGGACGAGATGCTCGCGGCCGGCGGGCTGGACGGTGTGCTGCGTACTGGGTCGTTCGGCTCCCGTAGTACCGAGAGGCTGCGGACGTTGCGGGCGCATCAGCCGACGGGGCCGTTGATGTGCATGGAGTTCTGGGACGGATGGTTCGACCACTGGGGCGGTCCACATCACACGACTTCGGTCTCTGAGGCAGCGGCCGAGCTGGACACATTGCTGGCGGCAGGGGCGTCGGTCAACGTGTACATGTTCCATGGCGGTACGAACTTCGGCCTCACCAATGGGGCCAATGACAAAGGGGTCTATCGGCCGACGGTCACGTCGTACGACTACGACGCGCCGCTGGACGAGGCGGGCAACTTCACCGCGAAGTACCACGCCTTCCGGGAAGTGATCTCGCGCTATGCGCCGGTACCGCCTCTCGCACTGGATGCGGTCGAGCCGGCGCCGGAGTTCTCGGTACCACTGGGCGACCCGGTTTCCGTTCGACGGAACTGGACGCCGCATGCGTCGCTGCCGACCCTGGACGAGCTAGGTGCCCGGCTCGCGATCTATCGGACCGAGATCGCCGTCGACGGGCCCGCGCTGCTCTCGGTTGGTGAGGTCCGTGATCGGGCCCACGTGTTGCTCGACGGGCAGCCGGTCGGCGTTCTGGAACGCGAGAACCATGACCGGGCGATCCTCCTTCCGCATGGTCGCGGGCGGCTGGAGCTGGTGGTCGAGGATCAGGGGCGGGTCAACTACGGTCCGCGGATCGGCGAACCGAAGGGGCTGGTTGGTGGGGTCCTGCTGGACTCGACACCGCTGACCGACTGGGAGACCTGCGTCATCGATCTCGACGCTGTCCCCGCGGCCGTCGGTGGTGGTGGCCTGGTTCCAGGGCCGACCGCCTGGCGAGCGAGCTTCGAGGCCGACGGGCCGGTCGACCACTTCCTCAAGACCGATGCCTGGGGCAAGGGGTTTGCGTGGGTGAACGGCTTCTGTCTGGGGCGGTACTGGCATCGCGGGCCTCAGCACACGCTGTACGTACCTGGGCCTGTCGTTCTTCGTGGGGCGAACGAACTGGTTGTCCTTGAGCTCGACACGATGGCTTCCCGGACCGCGGAGTTCACGGCCGGCGCATTGCTCGGCCCGCTTGAGCTGTAGCTAACCGATGAAGGGCGAGACCGCGGCCAGCCATCGGTCCGGCGCCTTGGAGTGGATTCGGTGGCCTGCCTCGATCGTGGTGACGGTCGAGGCCGGCAGCTCCTTGGCGACGAGTGCGAAGCGGCTCTGGTCGAGGTGGCTTGTGGTTCCGCCTGCGAGCAGGAGTGTGGGGGCGGTGATCGTCGGTAGGGCGGCCCACCATTGCGGGCGGGGCTTGTGGAGCTCGGCGACGATTTGGCGGAGCATCGCCGGGTCGAAGCGGCCGCGGTTGAGGAGGCCCATTGCTCGTAGTACCAGGCCGGTACCGCGTTTGTTGCTTGGTGGGTCGTCGTCGCTGGTCCGTCGCGGTACGGGCAGCTCCTCTAGTACCAGTCGGTCGATCCGGTCCGGCTCGCGTTGAGCGATCAGGGTCGCTACGAAAGCGCCTAGCGAGGCCCCGATCAGGGTGAACCGGCCGTCGATTTCCTTCAGCACGTGGTCCGCGAAGGCATCCAGCGGGTACGCCGTACGCCGCTCGGCACTCCCATGTCCCAGCAGCGTAGGCGTGTGCACGCGATAGCCGAGGCCGACCAGGGCAGGCTTGAGGTGGTCCCAGGTGGCCGGGCTGCTTCCGGCGGCGTGCAGGCAGACGAGGTGTTTCATCAGGTTCCCATCGAGACGAGGAGGACGCCGCCCAGCACCGCGGCCAGGCCGGCCAGGGTGACGAGGGTGAGGCGTTCCCGGAGTACGACAACTCCCAGAAGATTGCCCACGGCAACGTTAAGCGTCCGCCCTACCGCCACCGTGCTGACCGGCGAGAGCGACATCGCCACGAGCACCAGCCCGTAACTCGCCGGCGTCAGAACCGCGATCGGCAAGGCCCGCCGCCAGGCCTTGAGATCCAGGCGGCGGCGCGGACCGAGGACCAGGCTCAGTACCAGTAGCTGGCCGACATTGGTCACCGCCAGATACGGCAGCACACTCGCACCGAGTGAGGCGATCGCATACCCGTCCCAGAGCGTGTAGGCAGCACTGCAGGCCGCCACGGCCAGTCCTGGGACGCTTCCGCGGCTGGAGGCGACGCGATCCATCACCATCACACCGATGAGGACCGCCGCGACACCACACCACGCCTGCGGGGACGGCCTCCCGATCCACGGGATGGCGGCGAGGGTGACGATGACGGGGGTCGTCCCCCGGCTGACGGAGTACACAACGTTGAAGTCGCCGTTCTTATAAGCCCACTGCAACACCACCGAGTACACGGTGTGCAACACCATGCTCACCACCCCAGCCGGCCAACTCCTCGCCAACTCCCCCTGCACCCCGGCCCACACCAGCAGCCCCACAGACGCCGGCGCAGCAATGACCGCACACAACCAAACGAATTGCGGCCCCTGCTCCCCCGACCTCTTCATCAACAAATTCCACCCGGCATGACACAACGCCGCCACCGTGAGAATCCCCAGAACCATCACGTAGACAGTGTCTACACCATCGAGGTAGACACCGTCTACTCGTCCCAATCCCCCATCGCCCCCGTCCCCCGTCCCCCATTTCGGTGGTTAACCCCTCACCTTGTGGGTTGTCACCCCGGGTTCGGGGGTGGCAACCCACAAGGTGAGGGGTTAACCACCGAAATGTGTGGGGGCGGAGGCTGGGGCGATACCGGAAGTGAGGTGGAGGCAGGTGGGTCCGGAGGCGCCTGGCAGGGCATGCGACTTCGGACCCACCTGGGTCTGGACCGCTCGGTCAGCCGGTGGGGGTGGACGACTCGGGCTGTCGATGGGGGGAGGAGGCCCGGGCTGGCCGTTCGCCGCGATCGTGTGGACCTTCCAGTCGGTACCGCGGAGCTTGAAGACCCGCGCGACGAACCGCAGGCGGTACTCCCGGCCGCGGAACCAGTTGTAGAACGGCGGCATCTCCAGCAGGACATCCTCGGTCAGCAGGTCCGTGAAGGCCGCGACGTCGGCGCGCTCGAAGGCTTCGATGTACCGGTTGAGGAAGTCGACGCACTTGGGGTCGTCGGGCTCGAGGAGGTCCTCCTCCGCCAGACCTGTCTCCTTGAGCTTCGCTCGCGCTCGCTGCAGAACACTGTTCACCGACGCTGTGCTCAACTCGAGCATGCCGGCGGTTTCGGCCGCGGACCAGGCGAGGACGTCGCGCAGGATCAGTACTGCGCGCTGCTTGGCCGGGAGGAACTGCAGCGCGGCGATGAGTGCGAGCCGGAGGGTTCGGTGAGGCAGGTGTTCGTGGCGATCCGGTAGAGCCAGGTGCGCAGCGAGGCGCGCGTCTCGTCGTACCGGTCGAAGGCCCGCCAGGCGCGGATCATCGTCTCCTGCAGCAGGTCCTCGGCATCGTGGTTGGACCCGGACATCCGATAGCAGAGGGCCAGCAGCTCGCGGCGAAACGGTGCCGTTCGTACTTCGAAGTCCACGCGGCCATCAAAGCACCTGGTGGATGTCAGGATGAGGCGCATGAGTTGGCCGGGGATGATCTGGATCGGTGGGGCGCCGGGGGCTGGGAAGTCGACGATTGCGCGGCGGCTGGCGAGGGAGCTGGATCTGCCGTTGCATCCGGTGGATCTGTGGACCTACGACCATGTGGGGCGGATGCCGGCGCAGCGGTCGCTCGAGGAGGACCTGGCCGAGGGGGCGGAGGTTGCGGCCGACGCGTTCGTACGGATCGGGCGGTTGCGGCTGGAGCTGGTCGTCGAGGATGTGCGGGGGCGTGGGCTGGGCGGAGTACCGGCGTTGGTTGAAGGGCCGCAGCTATATCCGTCGATGGTTGCCGATGGGGTGCGAGCCGCGGTGTGGCTGATGCCGGACGCCGAGCAGACGCGGCGGGCGCGGGAGGCACGGCTTGCTCGCGTCGAGGATCCCCGGGGACGCGCTCGCCTCGAAGGCTTGCTTGCCCGCGATGCGCTCCTTGCCGACCGCGTGCGGCAGGAGACATCGCAGTTCGGGCAGCCCTTGATCGAGGTCCCCGCGGACGCCGACTGGGCAGCGATCACGACAGCGGTCAGAACGGGACTAGGTCCGCAGCCGCGACTCACAGCCGGCGAGGAGCTGAGTCGGCAACGCCGCATCGAGAACCTCGCGGCCAGCCGTCAGATCCGCCTCTGGCTCGCCGATATCGGCCAGCCACAGCAGCCTTACGACTTTGCCTGTGAATGCGGCCGATCGGGTTGCGCCCTCACCGTCTCGCTGACACCTGACCAGTACGAAGTACAGGAACTAGTGCGAGGCGCGCATCGCCTGGGCTAGCTCATCCAGGGCGGGGAGCGCATCGATGATGGTCTTCGCTGTGTCCGCCGGGAGCTGGTCGAGGCAGGTGCCGATGGCTTCGGTGCGGAGGAGTTTGACCCGTTCGTGGAGGTGGCGGCCGGCGTCGGTGGCTTCGACGCGGATGGCGCGGAGGTCGTCGGGGTTGGGGTCGCGCTGGATCAGGCCGAGTTCGGTCAGTTTGCCGACCACGCGGGACAGCATCGTCGGATTGAGGCCCTCGAGCTGAGCCAGCTCGGTCAGGCCCAGTGGGCCGCGGAAGGCGATCAGGCCGAGCACCGAGGCCTGGGTCGGGGTCAGTCCCTCGGCGGTGGCCGTGGCGTTGAGCTCGCGGGCGAGCCGGGAGATCACGCCGCGGAGCTTGCTCAACGTCTCGGTGTCGGTCATCTCAGGGATCTCTTTTCGGCCTTTATTGCCTGCTGGCAAGCAATGTAGTCTGTTCATCGATGGAACCGTCGAGTTCAGCAGAGCTGACCGCCGACCCGGCCGCGGACGAACCGCTGGCCCACCGGCGGCTGGTCTTCGGCATCGTCGCGATCGCCCTGTTGATGGTCTCGATCGATCAGACCATAGTGGCGACCGCGCTCAACGCCATCCGCGGCGACCTGCACGCGGAGCTGAACTGGAGCGGCTGGACGATCACCATCTACGCCCTCGGCCAGATCATCGTGATGCCGCTGGCCGGCCGGCTCGGTGACCAGTTCGGGCGTAAACGGGTCTTCCTCGGCGCCGCGGTGCTGTTCACAGTCGCCTCGCTGTGCTGCAGCCTGGCCGACAACATCTACCTGCTGGTCGTCTTCCGCGCCTTCCAGGCGATCGGCGGCGGCGCGTTCATGCCGACCGCGACCGGCATCGTCGCCGAGCAGTTCGGCCGCGAGCGGGACCGGGCGATCGGCATGTTCACCTCGATCTTCCCGATCGGCGGCATCCTCGGCCCGATCATCGGCGGCGTCATCGTCACGTACTGGTCCTGGCGGGAGATCTTCATCGTCAACGTGCCGATCGGCGTGCTGCTGATCGCGCTCGGGGCCCGCTTCATCCCTCGCAGCACGCCCAAACCGGCCGGTCGCGTCGATACCGCCGGCGCGGCCCTGCTGGCGTTGACGATCCTGTTCGGGATGTACGGGATCACCTCGCTGGGCAGTAGCGGAGCTTCGGTAACGGATCCGCTGTTCATCGCCGCCGAGGTGATAGCGGTCACCCTCGGTTTCCTCTTCGTCCGGCACGCGAACCGGAACGCGGCGCCGTTCATCCCGATCACCCTGCTCCGCGGCCGCGGCTTCGGCGCGATGAACGCGATCAACTTCCTCTTCGGCGCGGCCGTCCTGGGCTTCGGCGCGCTGGTACCCCTGTACGCCGAATCGCGGTACGGCATCCAGCCGCTGCAGGCCGGGACGTTGCTCACGGCAAGAGCCGTCGGGATGATCTGCGTCGCCGGGCTGGCCGTGTTCGCGCTCCGGCGTACGGGCTATCGAGCACCCATGATCGGTGGCTTCCTGCTGGTCGCGGGCGGGATGACTGTGATGGCGCTGGCACCACACGGCCTTACGCCGTACGGATGGCTGGCTCTCGCCGCGGGGATCACCGGCGTCGGGATGGGCCTGTCGATCCCCGCCTCCAACAACGCGAGTTTGCAACTTGCTCCCGATCAGATCTCGGCGATCGCCGGATTGCGCGGCATGTTCCGTCAGTCGGGCGGGATCGTCGCGGTCTCCGTGACGACCACCCTGCTTGCCCACGCCGGCAACGGCGGACTTGCCCAGGCGCACAGCTTCGTCGTCTTCGCCGCGGTACTGCTACTGATCATCCCGTTCACCCTGCTCGTGCCGGACCATCGCGGATCCTGGTGAAATTGCCGGGTGGCCATGTCGGGTGCGCGCGGCCACGGTGTGCTACCGTTTCTGACGGTTGCAGTTTTGCAGTTCCCCGTTCGTTTTTGAAACGCCCGCGGATTTGTGATCCGCAGGGCGTTTTCTCATTTCTGGGCCTCGGTCCGGTGTGGGAGGGCTCGTTCGGCAACCAGGGGACCGACGACCGTCGGGACCTGTTACCCGCCCCACACAAGGAGCAGATCATGGCCAGCGGAACAGTGAAGTGGTTCAACGGTGAAAAGGGCTTCGGCTTCATTTCTCAGGACGGTGGCGGCGCCGACGTCTTCGTGCACTACTCGGCGATCGCGGCGGACGGCTACCGTTCGCTCGATGAGAACCAGAAGGTCGAGTTCGACCTGACCCAGGGCCCGAAGGGCCCGCAGGCGGAGAACGTCCGCCCGGTCTGAACCACCGCTTGAGCGAGCCCGGCCGATTCTTCGGCCGGGCTCGTTCTTTGTTAGCTGACCCAGAGGTTTTCGCCGTCGTCCACCTGATCGGTTCGGTGGAGGCCCGCGGCGGAGGCGACCCCTGCGGAGGCGGTGTGGTCGGGGTGAACGTGAGCGATGATCCGGCTCGCCCCATGACCCTTCAGCCAGGCGACGAGACCGACGGCGGCCTCCTTGGCATAGCCCTGGCCTTGCCAGGCCGTCCCCAGCACCCAGGCGATCTCCGCCTCGTCACCGAGCACGGTGGCCTGCACGTAGCCGACCAGCTCGTCGTACTGCGTGGCGCTGATCACCCAGTTGAGCCACGACTCCCCCGGACGCCCCGGACCCGCCACCTGCCGCCGGTACCGCTCGTCGAGCGCCTTGGCCGTCGGTGGCTCACCACCGGTGAATGTGTACAGCCCCGGATCCGCAAGCACAGGAGCCATCGCCACGGCGTACTCGACCCGCAACGGCAGCATGGCCAGCCGGTCAGTGGCGAACCTGGTAGCGATCATTCCGCTAACGGTAGTGCCGAGCGGCTCGGCTGCTCCCTCCACGGCCGGCCCGCTCGACATCACCATTCGCTGCCCCTCCCTTGATTCCCTCCCGTTACGCCCGAAGCCTGGTGTTCGGATGCAGGTCGAACCGTGGGTTCCGGTGATCACCGGTCCCGTACGGCGTGACGCGCTCCTCGTAATGCAGGTGTGGGCCGGCAGCCACGCCAAGGCGATCCCCTGTCTCCACCGTGTCGCCCTGGCGTACCTCCGGCCCGGCCAGATGGTCGTAGAGATGCCAGATGGCATTCGACTCGACCACGACCTGATCAGCCGACACCCGGACAACGACCCCGGCCATAGTGGCCCTGATCGGCGTACCGGGGGCCGCGCGGTAGTCACGGCCCGAGTGGAAGCCGTGCTGCTCGTCGCCTGCGACCCCGAACTCGCAGGTCACGTCCGCATTGTGTACCGGAGCTGCCATGAGTAGATGGTGCGGACGAACCTTCAGACAGCCTTAAAGGCCGACGCAGCAACCCGCGCGGGCACCGCCGGGTAGGGGGCTGGTTCGACCTCTAGCTCGGCCATCCGCTGGATGTAGGTCCGGTACGCCCGCCTGGCCTCTCCATGGGCTCCGCTCGCCTGGAAGGCGGTCACTAGGCCCAGGTGAGCCCGCTCGTCGTACTGGTCGCGCTGGAGGATCCGCAGCAGGTACCCGGCGGCCGCATCGGGGTCGCCCTTCCCCCGCTCGGCCAGCACCCGAGCCACCCGGACATAGAGCGCCCTGGCCTCTTCACGCATCCCGGCGGCCCAGTCGGCGTACACGTCCTCCTCGAGGAAGTCCCCGCTGTACCCCGCCTCAGCCGCGCGCAGGAGGGGCATGCTGTTGCCATCCAGGCCGGACCGGGCGTCGTGGAGGAAGCCTTCGACATCTACCGAGGTCTGGTCGCCGTCGAGCCAGATGGTCGCGCGGTCGGCGCCTACGAAGCGGTCGGGCGGGTAGCGCTTCTCTGGGTCCAGTACGGAGCGCACGGTCGACAGTGCGACGGACAGTCTCGGCGATGCGACTGATTCGCCTTGGTCCGGCCAGAGCAGGTCCAGTAGCTGTACGCGGGCGACAGGGCGGCATCGGCGGGCTACCAGGATCTTGAGGAGGTCGCGGGCCTTCTTGGACGGCCACTCGCCTAGCTGGACGGCTTTGCCATCTCGTAGTACACGGAAGCCGCCCAGGCACTCGATGCGCACCGGAGCCGGCCCTGTCTGCTGGCTAGCAGCCAGAGCCGCTGCCGCATAGCGAGTAGCTCCCGCGGCCAGGAACTGCTGGTGGGCTCGCAATGCGAGCTCTCGCCCCTCAGCACCCTGCGTACGCTGGGCCAGCATCAACTCCGCACGTGCCTGTCCCAGCGGATCGCCCAACTCGTGCCGGATGTTCAGTACTTCGTGCAGTACCTCGCCACCGTCAGCAGCCGCGTACAGCTCGAGCGCATCGGCCAGCCCGGCCCGGTCACGGCGCCGACGGCAGAGCGCGGCCGACTCTTCAGCAGCTGCCGCCGCGTCCGCCTTGTTGCCTGCCTGCAGAGTCACCCAGCCCAACGCGACGAGCGCACCTGACAGCCCAGGGACCGGACCGTAGGCCACGGCCTGCCTGGCGATCTCGGCCAGCTCCGCCGCCCGCTCGGGCTCCTCGACCGCCAGCACCCGGGCAAGACCAGCCAGGGACGGTACCAGCGACTGCATGTCCTTGGTGTCGTCCGCCATCGCGATTGCTTCCTCGTAGCACGCTCTGGCCATCGCCCTGTCCCCCCTCTCGCGGTAGACCTCGCCCAGCACGGCAAGCGGCTGAGCCACCCGCTTGGACTCCAACTTCTGGTAGAGCGCTCGGGACGCCTCCAGCTCGCCAATGGCCTCGTCCAGCCTGCCGAGCCGCAGCAGCGCCTCGCCCCGGTTGTTGAGGGCGAGTGCCCGGAACACGGCGAAGCCCGCGCGATCCGCCAGCTCCAGTGCGATCTCCAGCTCGTCGAGCCCCAACGTGTAGTCGCCTTCAGCAACATGATGTGATCCGCGGTTGACCCTGATCCGGATCGCCTGCAGGAGATCGCCTGCTCGCTCCGCATGCTCCAAGGCGCGCAGGTAGTGGGACGCGTTGCCGCGCGGGTCGCTGTCGACAGCGGCCAGCATCGCCAGCACCGTGTGGACGATGGCCATCGCACGGTCGTCCGCGGACACCTTGGCGCAGATCTCCGCCGCTGCGACGAGCTCCCGGCATTCGTCGAACTCGCCGCGCAGCCAGTGCGCTCCAGCCCACCATGCTTGCAACAACGCCTCGTCCGCCGGGTGCTGCCCGTCGATCTGGCCCCTGCGGTACATCGCCACCGCTACATCGGTTCTGCCGCGCAGATGATGGATCAGCCCGAGCCGCCACGCGATGCCGACGGGGATCTCTCCCTCGGGCTCGATGATCCGGTCGAAGCACCTCTCCGCGCCCTGCCAGTCGCCGAGTACTTGCCGTGCCTCACCTTCCAGCTGATCCATCGCGGCATCCCGTAGCTGGTCCGGCAGCGAGCTGACTGCTACGACCACTGTTTCCGCCATGCCGCCATTGACCATGGCATGCCCGCGGTGGGTGAGCATCCGTGCGACGTGGCCCGAATCCACTGCCTGGTAGCAGGCCAGAGCGTCTCGCTGGTCTCCGACGGACTCGAACCACTGCCCTGCTTGCAGTGTCAGCTCGGCCATCCCGATCTCATCTGCTGACAACCTGTCGAGGGCGAAGTCCCGGACGAGCGGGTTGAGCTCGTAGCCGTCCACCTCGCCGGCGGAGACGAGTAGACCTCTAGTACGCAACTGCTGCAGGGTTTCCGCGTTCTCCGTGAGGCCTATCGCTTGGCAGAGCTCGGCGGTGAACCTGGGCAATACGGCCACCGCGGCAACCAACCGGCGTACCGATGCTGGCTCTGCTGCGAAGACCTCTTCGGCCAGGTAGTCATAGAGCGGTCCATCCGACCGCAGGGCTCTCCGCAGCCGCCCCTGCCGCTCCGAGGCCGGTACTGTCCGCAGCGCCTCGACAGCCAGCCGCACAGCAGCAGGCCACCCCTGTACTGCGGCCTGCAACGGCTCAGCAAGCTCCTCAGCCCCTTCGCCCAGTACTACGTCGAGCACGGCGCGGGTCTCCTGAACGGTGAAAGCCAGTGCTGTCGCGTAGATCTCCAGTACCTGGCCTCTGCCACGCAGTCGATCGATCCCGAAGGGCATAGCCGTCCGAGATGCGACCACGAGATGCAGTGAGGGCGGCGCCACCCGCACCAGCCCCTCGATCAACTTAGTTGCCGGGTCACCGGGGTTGAGCTCATGCAGGTCGTCCAGCACGAGCACGACGTCACCACTGAGGTTCTGCTCGAGCGCATCGGCGAGCGAAGCGGCGTACGCGAGAGCTCTGGTGCCCTGCTCGGCATCAGCGTCGGGGCCGCGCGGTCCCTGGAGCTCAGCGGCGAGCACAGCGGACAGTGCCGGCACCTGGCGGCGCAGCGCGTCGACCAGGCCGGTGACCATGGCAGCCAGCGAGCGGTCCTCGGCGCGGACGGTGTACCAGGCGCAGGGACGCTCAGCAGCCCAATCGCTGAGCAGAGTGGACTTGCCGAACCCGGCATCGGCCACCACCGTCAGCAAGCGGCGGCGAGCGCCCTCACTGAGCAGCTTGGTCAGCCGCGGCCGCGCGACGGTCCCCTCCATAGCCCCACCTCCGTGTCCCCGTGTGCACTCCGCCGAGTACGTAGAACAGGACAACACTGTCAGTAGCGCAGCCGCAACAGTGTTGCCCGGATCTCTACGGGAGGTTTGCCCGGTATCGGCGGGACAGCGGTCCTGGGACGGCTAAGGTGGGTGCCCATGAACGACCGGCTGGTGTGGATCGACTGTGAGATGACCGGACTCGATCTCGAAAAGGATGCCCTGATCGAGGTCGCCGTGCTCGTCACCGACTACGAACTCAACGTGCTCGGAGACGGGATCGACCTGGTGATCGCACCACCTCCGGCTGCGCTGGAGCAGATGGGCGACTTCGTCCGCGACATGCACACCGGCTCCGGCCTGCTCGACGAACTGCCGAACGGCATCGAGCTCGCCGACGCCGAACAGCAGGTCCTCGACTTCATCTCCGGCTACGTCAAGGAGCCGCGCAAGGCGGCGCTGGCCGGCAACTCGGTCGGTACCGACCGCACCTTCCTGGTCCGCGACATGCCCAAGGTCGAGTCCCACCTGCACTACCGCAACGTCGACGTCAGCTCGATCAAGGAACTCGTCCGCCGCTGGTACCCGCGGGTGTACTACGCGACACCGGCCAAGAACGGCAACCACCGCGCGCTGGCCGACATCACCGAGTCGATCGCCGAGCTCCGCTACTACCGGCAGACCGTCTTCGTCCCGCTGCCCGGCCCGGACACGGAAACCGCGAAGGCGGCCGCGTCGTTGGTCAGCACCCCGATTTCTGGTTCCTGACCTTCATCGCTATGATTCTCCAGTCGCGCTGATACAGGCGGCTGAAACATGGTGGGTATAGCTCAGCTGGTAGAGCACCTGGTTGTGGTCCAGGGGGCCGCGGGTTCAAGTCCCGTTACTCACCCTTTGCAGGAAGGCGATCCGATTCCGTGTACTTCACGGGCCGGGTCGCCTTCGTCGTTTTGCCCGGTGTCCATGGGAGGATCCAAGGCGTGAAAGCGTCGGGCAGTGCGTGGTTCGGGTACGGGATCGCCGTCGTGGTGACCTTCTTGGTCGGGATGCTCGCCTTCACCGTGTTCGTGTTGTCGAAGGTGTTCGGGTCCTCGGCACCCGAGGAGAAGCCGGCGCCGGAGCCGCAAGCAGTCTCGAGCCCTTCGGCCGCGCGTCGACCTGTGGCGGTCGGCGTTCTCGAAGTACAGGCTGTCAAAGGGAATCCACAGCAGGTCGTACTGATCGTGGCTACGCCAACTGGATGTGCGCAGGAGCCGCAGGTGGTCACGTACGCCGAGGGCGGCGGGGCAATCGCAGTACGGGTCACCCAGCGGATCTACCGCAGCGGCTGCCACTTGAAGACCGATTCCGTACTGGCGACGGCGAAAGCGCCCATCGCCGGGCGACCCCTGCTCCTCAACGGGGTGCCGTGGACGATGGGCGCTGACGGGGAGTACGAGCAGGCGCTGCGGACCGCTACTTCGTAACGCAACCAGCGGGGAGGTCGAACCACCTGAGGTGGTCGAAGTCCTCGTTGACGCTGGCCTCTGTCTCCTGGTCCTTCTGCTGACAGGCCGAGAGCAGCGCACGGGCCTCAGCCAGGTAGCCGACCAGGGCGGACTCGGGAGCCTTGTCGTCGTGGCGGGGATACCGGAGCTGACCGTCGGCGTCGTACCCGACCTGGGACAGCCGCATGGGCGGCTCGACCGGGCCGCGGTAGTGCTTCCAGAGCCCGGTGGCCGGGTTGAAGCGGTAGTCGCCCAGTAGCCGCCAACCCTCCTCGGCGACCAGCTTCACCGCGGCGACGACGTACTCGAAGACCGCCTCGGAGATGAAGTAGTTGAAGTTGACCCGGACCCAGCCGGGCTTGATCCCTTCGCAGCCGTGCACGATCTCCTCAGCGAACTCGGCCGAGCGCGCCAGGTCGATGCCGAGCAGCGTGTGTCCGTACGGGCCCGCGCACGAACAGCCGCCCCGGGATTGGATCCCGAACAGGTCGTTCAGCAGCGCGACGACGAAGTTGTGGTGCAGGTACCGGCCCGACGGCGCCTTGAGCACGAACGACACGATCGACAGCCGCTCGGCGTCCAGGTTGCCTAGGATCTCGATCGCCGGCTCGTCACGCCAGGCCTCGACGGCGCGCCGCAGGTACGCATCCTCGTGCGCCCGGATGACCTCGATGCCGACCGCTTGCTTGAGCTGGAAGACCAGGCCGGCCCGGATCGACTCGATGATCGCCGGCGTGCCGCCCTCCTCGCGGTGGATCGGGTCGTCCAGGTAGCGATGCTCAGTCGGGTTCACGAAGGCGACGGTGCCGCCACCCGGTACGTCGGGGACGCGGTTGCACAGCAGCTCACGACGGGCCACCAGCACTCCCGGCGTACCGGGTCCGCCGATGAACTTGTGCGGGCTGAGGAAGATCGCGTCCTTGTAGGCCAGCGGATCCGCATCGCGACCGCCGTACATGTCGATCTCGACGTACGGCGCTGCGGCGGCGAAGTCCCAGAACGACAGGGCGTCGTGTCGGTGCAGCAGCGCGGAGACCCGGTGGGTGTTGCTGACGATGCCGGTGACGTTGCTGGCGGCTGAGAACGAGCCGATCTTCAGCGGCCGATCCGCGTACCGCACCAGCTGGTTCTCCAGCTGCGGGATGTCGATGTGCCCGTCCTGGTCCTGGCCGATCACCACCACGTCGGCGATCGACTCGCGCCAGGGCAGCTCGTTCGAGTGGTGCTCGTACGGGCCGATGAAGACGACCGGCCGCTGCTCCGGCGGGATCGTGTCGGTCAGGTGGTACTCGTCATCCAGCTGGGCCGGGATGCGCAGCCCCAGTACGCCGATCAGCTTGTCGATCGCGCCGGTCGCGCCGGAGCCGCAGAAGATCACCGCGGTCTCGTCGTCACCGCCGACGCTGTCGTGGATGATCTTGCGGGCGTCCTCACGCAACCGGGTGGTCTGCAGGCCGGTACCGCTCGACTCGGTGTGCGTGTTCGCGTACCGGGGCAGCACCTCCTCGCGGATGAAGTCCTCGAGGAAGCCCAGCGCCCGGCCGGACGCGGTGTAGTCGGCGTACGTGACCCGGCGCGGCCCGTAAGGACCCGGCATCACCTGGTCGTCACCGATCACCGAAGCCCGGATCCGGCTCAGCAACGCGGTGTCCGGAGGCATCGCCACCTGGGTGTCGGCGGCGCTGGTCGAGTGATCCCCCTGGGTCGTCATTGCGTCAGGGTAAGGCCGGTAAGTGACATTCGTCGTGTAAGACCTGACACGCGTGCGGCTAGGGTCGGCGGCAGTCGAGCTTGAGGAGCTGGGGATGACGTTTTCCAAGGAGCTGTGGGCATCCGGTGCCGCCGAGGTGTACGCCGGGATCGTCCGGCACCCCTTCATCACCGGGCTGACCGACGGCACGCTGCCGCACAGCGCCTTCCGCTACTTCATCGTGCAGGACAGCCACTACCTGCGCTCGTACTCCCGTGCACTCGCCCTGGTCGCCGCCCGGGCGGTGGACGAGGACGCGGTCAGCATGTTCGCCCGGCACGCCGCAGACGCGATCGCGGTCGAGCAGGAGCTCCACAGCTCGCTCCTGGGCTCACTGGGCCTCACCTCCGCCGACGTCGACTCCGCAGGGTCCGGGCCTACCACTACGGCGTACATGTCCTATCTGACCGCCGTCTGCGCGACCGGTACGTACGCCGAGGCGGTGGCGACCGTACTGCCTTGCTACTGGATCTATCGCGAGGTCGGCCGGGAGCTGCTGAAGCACTCCTCGCCGGACCCGGTCTACGCCGAGTGGATCGCGGCATACGGGTCCGAAGAGTTCGATGCAGTCGTAGAGTCTGTACTGGCGGTGACAGACCGGCTCGGCGCCGAGGTGGGCCCGGGCGAACGCGACCGTTGCCACCGGCACTTCTCCACGACCACCAGGTACGAGTGGATGTTCTGGGACGCCGCGTACCGCGAACTGGATTGGCCGGTCTGATGAAGAACTTCTACGACGTCGTGATCGTCGGCGGTGGCCACAACGGCCTCGTCGCGGCTTCGTACCTGGCCGGTGCCGGGCTCAGCACGCTCGTACTCGAGCAGCAGGGGCATACGGGCGGCGCAGCGGTCAGCCAGCAGGTGTTCCCAGGCGTAGATGCTCGGCTGTCGCGGTACTCGTACCTGGTCAGCCTGCTGCCCGACAAGATCGTGGCGGACCTTGGACTCGGGGTGGAGCTCCGGTCGCGGTCGGTGGCGTCATACACGCCGGTACGCCGGGATGGGCGCGATCTGGGGTTGATGGTCGAGCGGCCGGAGGGGGCTTCGACCCGGGCTTCCTTTGCGGCGTTGACTGGTGGCGATTCGGAGTACGAGGCCTGGACGTCCTTCTACGACTCCGTCGCGTCGCTGGCCGGTGTGGTCGCGCCGACTCTGCTGGGGCCGCTCCCGTCGGCTGCGGCGCTCCGCAAGCAGGTGGACCCCGCACTGTGGGAGGCGCTGGTCGAGCGGCCCTTCGGTGAGGTCGTGGAGCAGCGCTTCGCGGACGACACCGTACGGGGCGTGGTGGCGACCGACGCGGTGATCGGCACCTTCGCCGGGCTGCACGACGAGTCGCTGATCCAGAACCGCTGCTTCCTCTACCACCTGATCGGCAACGGCACCGGCGAGTGGCGCGTGCCTGTTGGCGGCATGGGCGCCGTGACGGACGCACTGGCCAACGCTGCCCGGCGTGCTGGCGCCTCTGTCGTCGTGAACGCCTCCGTGACGTCGGTGGAGGCCGACGGCACCCGCGGGGCCGTGACCTGGATGGGCGGTGACGGAGAGCGGTCGGTGGATTGTTCCTACGTACTCGCCAATGTGGCTCCTACTGTTTTGGCCGGGCTTCGTGGTCAGCCGGTCGCCGCGAAGCCCGAGGGGTCGCAGCTCAAGATCAACCTGCTGCTCTCCCGGCTCCCCCAACTGCGCTCCGGCGACGACCCGACGCGGGCCTTCGCGGGCACCTTCCACATCGACGAGGACTACAGCCAGCTCGAGACGGCGTACCAGTCGGCGGCCGGCGGCTCACTGCCCTCGGTACCGCCCTCAGAGGTCTACTGCCACTCCCTCACCGACCCGTCCATCCTCAGCCCCGAATTGGTTGCCTCAGGCCACCAAACCCTCACCGTCTTCGGCGTCCACTTCCCCACCCGCTTGTTTGCCGACGACAACGACATGGCCCGCTCCGAGTCCGTACGCCGGGTACTGGCCGGCCTGGAGTCCTACCTGGCCGAGCCCCTGGAGCCCTGCATCGCCCGCGACTCCGACGGCAACCTCTGCATCGAAGCCAAAACCCCTGTCGACATCGAAGAATCCGTCGGCATGCCCGGCGGCCACATCTTCCACGGCGACCTCCAATGGCCCTGGGCCGAGGACGACTCACAGGCCGGCCGCTGGGGCGTAGAAACCGACGTGGCCAACCTCCTCATCTGCGGCTCCGGCGCCCGCCGAGGCGGCGCCGTCAGCGGCATCGCCGGCCACAACGCAGCCATGGCCGTCCTCGACCTCCGCCCCTGACATACCGATTTCACTTCCACCCAAAACCCCTGCTACGATCCTCTTCGTTCGCAAGCACAACAGAACATGCGCCGCTAGCTCAATTGGCAGAGCAGCTGACTCTTAATCAGCGGGTTCGGGGTTCGAGTCCCTGGCGGCGCACCAACATCGAGGCCCGAGCAGACATCGCAATCTGTTCTCGGGCCTTTGTGTTGTTCACAACCCTTTTACGACCCTCTTTGCCGGACGTCGCTCCTCACTGAGCTGGCAGCGACCGACCCCGCACCCTCCGCCGACCTCCTCTGCGGATGCCCATGCTTTTCCCCACGCCTTAACCTGATCGTGACTGTGTGTCACCTCACATCGTTTCGCCTCATTCTCCCGGAGCTGGATCTTCCTCCGAGCCAGGCGTTGAGCAGCCAACCATCGAACAGGTTGGAGGCTTGAGATGCCGAGACCACCGCTGCCCATCGGCTCCTGGGGACGGATCTCCACCAAGGTCATGAAGACCGACGACAACGGCAAGCCCGCGAGCGTCCGCGCGAAGACCAACTTCCGCGACCACGACGGCCAAGTCCGAGACGTGACCGCCTACGGCAAAACCGCGACCACCGCCGAGCGTGCCCTGCTCAAGAAACTCCAGGACCGCGCCAAGACCGGCCATGGCGCTGAGCTCACCGCCATGCACAAGATCAACCACCTCCTCGACCTCTGGATCACCAAGTTCAAGGATCAGATCGCCGACGGAACCCGCTCCCCCACCTCCCTCAACACGTACCTGCGTGCCATCAAGAACCACATCCGCCCCGCCCTCGGCGAACTCCGCATCGGCGAAGCAACCACACCCCGCGTCGACACCGTGATCTCCAAGATCAAGAAGAACGCCGCCCCCCAACAGCCAAACCTGCCGAGCCATCATCTCCGGCACGATGCGACTCGCCGTCCGCTACGGCGCCATCACCGTCAACCCAGTCCGCGAAGTCGAAAGCATCGAACACACAGCCAAGAAACCCGCACGAGCTATCAGCGCCGAGGAGATCACGCTCCTCCGCAAGCAACTGGAAACCGACGAAACAGCCGTCCAAGCCGACCTGGTCACCTTCATGCTCGGCACCGGCGTCCGCATCAGCGAATCCCTCGCCGTCCTCTGGTCCCAAGTCGACCTCGACGCAGGCACCGTCGACATCACCCACACCATCGTCCGCATCAAGGGCGAAGGCCTCATCCGCAAGCCCGGCGAATCCCAAACGAGCAACGGACTGACGACGTTTCGCCCGTACGACCTCGTGCCAGCGACCGCTGATCCTTAACAAATCGCCCTTGCGGATGGTCACGGACGAGTAGGACGTTCCGTTGGCCGCAAGTTGCTCACAGATGCCGCGCCAACACTCGCGTTCGGACTCGACCAACCGGCGCAGCCACTTCCTCACCGACTCCGCGTATCCCAGACGCCTGAGTGCATCCGCGGTGGCCTTCACAGCAGCCACCTTGAGTTGCCTTTCGAGAGACGACGTGATCTCCCATCCATTGAGGAAGCCGCCCCATCGCCAGTGGCGGGCGCCCAGTACCCGCTGCAATCCATCACTGACCCGCGTGCCCGTGAGCAGGGTCTCCCCAGCGCGGGTGTACACGATCTCAAGCTGCTCCGCTATCGACTCCGACCTCCAGCAGTTCTCTCTGATTTCACTGAGCATCTCAAGTCGCAGGGATTGGTGGCTCCGGCTTGACTGCCGCACCCACGTTGTTTCGGGCTCGCGCGAAGGCTCGATTCCATGGGGCTGGAAAGGGTTGATCCGCTTCGGTGGAGCCGATGGACTTCGTCCGTTGTCACCAACAAATTGAGGAGTTCCCGTGTATAGGTCGAAAACTTCCCGGACACTTGGGCGCGCTGCCGTTGCCGCAGCTGCCCTGGCCTCCGTCGCGCTTCTGCCGGCAGGAGTCGCCAATGCGACCCCGCTCACTGAGGCCGCGCCGGCCACGGTCGACTACGTGACCTGCACCATTCACGGGCAGCCGGGCCAGCCCATCATGTTCTACCAGGTCAAGTACGGTGTCGGCTTGGGCTATGTATATGACGGTCAGAAAGTCAATCAAACCGGCCGCGACAGCGAATGGTCGTACGGAGTTCTCTGGGGCCGCACCGACGTCACCAAGGTCGCCGCCCGCTACGTCTACTGCTGAGTCAGCAGCCAGGCGCGACCGGCGACGGGATCAGCAAGGTTCTCTGCCGCTATTAGTGCCGATTCCTGCAGCGAGATGCAGTGCAGCGTGGCGGGTGGAGTTGTAATGCCACCTACTTGCGCCGGGCAACATTGGCTGCCTTGGTGAACTGGCGCCCGATCTTCTCGGGCCGGTCGGATTGGAGCTTGCCCGGGCAGTTGACCGACTGCCCGGGCAGCAGGGCATGGCCGGCGGTGCGCGCTTCGAGCTGAAGTGCGACGGGTTCTTTCACTGAACTAGTCAAGCCATCGGAGACTCAACTTTGTCACGATGCCGTTGTTGGCGATGTTCGCCTGCGGTGAGGGCGAGGCGGTCAGGATGCGACCGGCCCTGTTCCACGCCGCCCGCCGAGCGCGACCCTCCCGGAGCGGCAAGCAGTCCGGCGGCGCAATCAGCCTGACACGCTCGTGCGATGGACCGAAAACTTGCCTAGAGCAACATTTCGGTGGTGCCCGAGCTATCCCGAGTGACTTCTGGCGCGAGGTGGTCGTAGACGTAGCGGGCCGCGTGCCACCGGGGTTTCGGTAGGCGATCGTCTTCGCGAACAGGTTGCCGCCGTCGGTTTCGATCGTGGTCGATTTGTCCGATCCCTGGCCGAACAGCAGAGCCGCGACATGGGCGTTCGCGACCCGGTCCAGGTGCGAGAACAGCCAGTCCACCTTGTCGTCCTGATAGTGGTACGGGGTGTTGTTCTGTCGCATGCCGACCGGGATCTGCCAGACCACGATCGGTTTGCCGGCCGCCTCCGCCATCGTCTTCCAGTACACGAGCTGCACGGACCACTTCCCTTCGCTCCAGAAGGAGTTGTGTCCGCCATTCGCCGGCAAGGCGTCGAGGCCGGCATCCGCAGCGTCAACCTCCCGACCTGGAAGTCCGCACCTTTCGCCCCGAGGGCCGGCGTCTCGGGCGGATCGGTCGCGCGAAGCCGAAGTATCCGGCTCTCAGAAAGCGGTCGATCGGCCAGCTCGAGCTGCCATGTGCCGCACCGCCCAATCTCGATGCTGTCAGCGCCCATCGCGCTCAACTGATCCGATCGATCTTGGCGACCGCGACCTTGAAGCCACGGCGGATGATGGCTTCGGCGTGCATTCAGTGCAGCACGCGAGAAGAAGTACATCTCGCTTGGGAGGTGGGTTCTGATGTGGCGAGTGGGGGCCAGGACCTCATCCCGCCGGTTTCGATCATTGCCCGGCAGGTGGATGTATCAGTGGGCCGGGGCGCGATCCACCTTCGCGGAATCGCGGTCGTGATCGGATGCCTCCGCTTGAGAGTTCGTCATCAGCGGGGGAACGATTACTACGGGCACAGTCGCATGTTGAGCGATTTGCTGGCTGACGGAGCCGAGCAGGAGCCCGGTGAAGCCACCTCTTCCGCGTGAACCGACGACGAGCAGCGAACTGCCGCGCGCGGCGTCGATCAGGGCCGGCGCAGCGGGGCCTTGGACGAGCACCTGTTCAGGCGCGATCGCGAGGCCGGTCTGGTCTACCGATGCTACGGAATCGGCAAGTGTCGATCGTGCTGAGTCGGCGAGCGAGGCGGGGTCGGCCAGGGTAGCGCCGACCGGCGACATCACGGCGGCGGACGGCTGCCAAGCATGTACCACGACGAGACGTGCGCCACGCACTGAGGCCTCCGCCACAGCCCACTCGAGTCCTCGCTGTGCCGGCTCACTGCCGTCGATGCCAACCACTATCTTTTCCATTACTCCTCCAGTAGTCGTTCGGTTGGATCCGCACTTGGAAGCCATCGGCGGTGGAGCTTCGACCGGGAGACAGTCGCCGGCGGCCTGGTTGAGGCTCGCCTCTTGATCCGGTGCTCCCGCGCGACGACTCGGACAGTGACGATGAACACCGTCACCCCGAGCATCATCAGAAGGATGTTGTCGCTTGCGCTCAACGCCTCCAGGCTGACCATCTGCTTCCCCTTCGTGTGGCAGTGTCAATTTATCGCTACACATGATGTAGCGTAATTGGATGGTGAGATATTCCCGGCAAACTGGGCCCATGACTCAGAGCACATCGGGACGCGGCCGGCCCCGCCTCGAGTCGACCGACCAGCGGATCCTCCAAACGGCCCGCGAGTTGCTTCGCGCGAAGGGCCCCGAGGCGGTGAGCATCGATTCGGTCGCGGCCCGATCGGGCGTGGCCCGGACGACGATCTACCGTCGATATCGCAGCCGACACGAACTGATGGAAGCGGTCCTGAAGCAACTGATCGACCCGGCACCCGTGGCACCCGATCTCCCGGTCAACGAGAAGCTGCGGTGGGTTCTCGACAGGATCAGCGACATCCTGGCGAACCGACTCGGCCCCGGCGCCACCGCCGCGGTCATCTCCAACAGCGATCCCGAGTTCACCGCCGCTGTCCGCGCACGACTGGCCGAGCGGTTGAGTTTGCTG
Organism: Kribbella sp. NBC_00382; assembly: GCF_036067295.1. Classification (NCBI taxonomy): domain Bacteria; kingdom Bacillati; phylum Actinomycetota; class Actinomycetes; order Propionibacteriales; family Kribbellaceae; genus Kribbella; species Kribbella sp. NBC_00382. The sequence continues at coordinate 4,775,542 of NZ_CP107954.1, read as the reverse complement.
GCCGAACTGATGACCGTCGACATCAAGGCGGGCCGGCTCCAGGCGCGCACCGACCCCGACACGGTGCTCGGCGTACTGGTCGGGACCTACCTTGCAGAGGTCCTCAGATTCGGCTCGCCGCGCGACGGGTGGATGGATCGCGCGATCGAATTGCTGATTCCCGCAGTGATACCGGACCCGCAAACCCACTGATACAACAGCTCTCGGCCGTCGGCGACTCCGTTCCGGCGCAGAAACCGCTCCTGCCAAGGGGAGACACAGCCTGGGCTCGGCCATAAATGGGTGTTGGCCCCCATGGTCGTGACGGGCCGTGTCGCGGATGGTTGATGCAGGACACACATCTGAGGCAACGGCTAGCGAACACGCGGCCGCGTCGGCATCGACCTTCACTTCCGTGTCCGTGAGAGGACGCACCTTCAGTGACCACCGTGGCCCGCTCCCCGAACATGACCGTGCACGAGGCTCGTCAGCGCCTGGGACACGAACGCAGCTCGCGCCTCACCCAGTTGCGCGCGATCGAAGACGGCGCGGCCGTCGCCGACAAGGAGCTCATGACGGCTCAAACGGCCGCCATCCGGCGGGTGCTGACCGAGATCGGCGCAGCCGAAGATCGCGTCGCCGACGGCTCCTACGGCACGTGCCTGGACTGCGACGGTCGCATTCCGGTCGAGCGGCTGGAGATCCTGCCCTACGTGCGCTACTGCGTCAGCTGCCAGCAGCGCGCTACCTGACCTGTCGATCGCCTGCCCGAATGATCAGTCTTATGTAGAGGGTGTGATGTGTTGAGCTACACGTTCGCCACTATCGACGAAGGGCAACTGGCTCCCGATGACGCGATGGCTTTGCGGGCCGCCCTTCTTGACGAGCGCACGTTCCGTCGCGAGCAACTGAACAACCTCGCAGAAGTCTGGCCAAGCGACGGCGACCTGCCCCGCGACGAGCACACAATGGCCCGCGTAGAGGTACTGACCGTGCTCGCGACCGCCGCCAAAGTGGTCCTCAGCGAGGTCGACGCCGCGCTTGGCCGGATCGACACCGGCCACTACGGCAACTGCCACCTCTGCGACCAGCCCATTCCCCTGCAGAGACTGCGCATCCTGCCGCACGCCCGCTACTGCGGCCCATGCCACCAACTCAAAGAGACAGTCTCGTGACACCGCTGGCAAGGATGCTCCCGCAACGGCGGCGCGGCGCATGGTCAGCCACCCGCCGATCGTCCGGCATCGCGATCGACCTGGGCAGCGCCCGCACCCGGGCGTGGATGCCGGACTGTGGCCTGCTGGTCGATGCACCCACGGTCACCCCGGCAGGCGCGGGCGATGGCTGTCGGCCGGTGCAGCGAGGCGTCGTGGTCGACCTGCAGGGTGCCACTCGGTGCCTCGATCAACTTCTCGGCCCGGCGGCCGGCCTTGGTCAGTACTCGATCGTGGTCTTGACCACCCCACTCCGCTGCACCGAACTGAACCGCAGCGTGGCCCTCGCGGCGCTGGAAGTTCTCGACGCGCGCACCGTCGTGACCATCGAGAGTGTGAAAGCCGCCGCACTCGGAGCAGGCGCCGACTTGACCCGGCCACTGCTGGTGGTGGACATCGGAGCCGACCTGACGGAGGTGGGTCTCCTGGTGGACGGGGGCGTAACGGAGGCCAGTCGGTTCGAGGTGGGAACTTCCGATCTTGGCGCCACCACTGGCCTTGCTGAGCTCGTGCAGTCGATCGTCGGAGCGGTGACCCAACTCCTCCGCCTCGACTGCGGTGCGCAAGTCGTCGATGCCCTGGACCGTGGGCCGCTGCTCATCGGAGGCGGTGCGCTGCGTCCGGAGATCACGTACCGGCTGTCAAAACGGCTGCTCGCCCCGGTGTGGCCGGCTCCCGCGCCGCACAACGCCGCTGTCCGTGGCGCCGGCCTCGCCTTGGTCGCAGCCCAGCGCCATCCCAGCCTTCCAGGCGAAGACTGACGGCCCGTCCGGTTCCAGCCGGACCGCAAACCCGTCCCGGACTGCGCCGAAGAGGGCGGATAGTGGGCATAGCTGTGATGGAGAAAGGCGACGAGCGATGGCGTTGTTCTGGCGGATCTTCGGACTCAATGCGGTGGTGCTAGGCGCGGCCACGGCGTTGCTACTGTGGGCACCGGTGACCGTGTCGGTACCGGTGGCTCTGACGGAGGCTGTCGTTCTGATCGTCGGCCTGGGGGTGATGTTGGTGGCCAACGCCGCATTGCTGCGCATCGGCCTGGCACCGTTGGAGCGGGTGACCCGGCGGATGGCCACGGTCGATCTGCTCCGCCCGGGGCAGCGCCTGTCGGTGGACGGCCACGGCGGTGTCCCGGACCTGGTCCGGGCGTTCAACGACATGCTCGACCGGCTGGAGAACGAGCGTGCCACCAGCAGCGCTCGAGCCCTGTCGGCCCAGGAGGGCGAGCGGCGCCGCATCGCCCAGGAACTCCACGACGAGGTCGGGCAGAGCATGACCGCGGTACTGCTCGAGCTGAAGCGTGCCGCTGACCACACCCAGGATCCGGCCCTCCGCACGGATTTGCAGCACGCCCAGGAGACCACGCGCGGGAGCCTGGACGACGTACGCCGACTCGCGCGGCGACTGCGTCCCGGCGTACTGGACGATCTCGGGCTGATCAGCGCCTTGACCACGCTGGCCATCGATCTGTCCACCCACACGGGGCTTGCGGTGCACCGCAGCTTCGACCCCGACCTGCCCGAATTGGACAAGCAAACAGAACTGGTGCTCTACCGGGTCGCCCAGGAGAGTCTCACCAACGTGGCCCGTCACGCCGACGCCACCGAGGTCGCACTGCGCCTTTGCCGATCCGGTGAGGTCGTCCGGCTGAAAATCTGTGATGACGGCCGCGGGATCGGGCTCGCCCACGAGGGAGCCGGGATCCGCGGGATGCGCGAGCGTGCCTTGCTGATCGGCGCGATCCTCGACCTCGAGACCTCTCCCGAGGGCGGCGTCCAGGTGAACCTCTCCGTACCGATCGCCCGCGAAGGCGGATGACGATGCGGGAGCAGACACCCATCCGCATCCTGCTCGCCGACGACCACGCGCTGGTACGCCGCGGAGTGCGGCTCATCCTCGACGGCGAACCCGACCTGACCGTCGTCGCCGAGGCCGGTGACGGCGCGGAAGCGATCGCCGCAGCCCAGCGCCAGCCCGTCGACCTGGCCATTCTCGACGTCGCGATGCCACGGATGACCGGGCTGCAAGCGGCCCGTGAGTTGTCCGTTCTCCTTCCCGACCTGCGGATTCTGATGCTCTCGATGTACGACGACGTGCAGTACTTCTTCCAGGCGCTCAGATCCGGAGCTTCCGGCTACGTCCTCAAGTCGGTTGCCGACCGCGATCTGGTGGAAGCCTGCCGCGCGGCGATGCGTGGTGAGCCCTTCCTCTACCCGGGCGCGGTCACCGCTCTGATTCGCGACTACCTGGACCGCGCCCGGCGCGGTGAGGGTGTGCCGGAACAGGTCCTCACCGTCCGCGAGGAGGAAGTACTCAAGCTCGTCGCAGAGGGGCACTCCTCCAAGGAGATCGGCGAAGCGCTGTTCATCAGCGTCAAGACGGTCGAACGGCACCGGGCGAACATGCTCCACAAGCTCGGCATGCGCGACCGCCTTGACCTCACCCGCTATGCCATCCGAGCCGGCCTGATCGAACCGTGACGCGCGCGGAGCTCTGATCGGATCGGAGACTCGGTTGCCGGACATCGTCGAGGTGTGGGGCTACGACTCCTTTCCAGCGGGCCGGTGAGCGGCGTCGCGGAGCGGGCAACGACCTGTGGCGGGACATGGCCTCGCGTCGCTATGGGCGGCTCTTCACGCAGGACTGCGCCATCCCCCGCGATGCTCGCGAATCGCGCGAAGGCGAGGGATGGCGCAGCTCGGCGCTGGGTCGGTTGTTATGCGGCGTCGACGGTATGGGCGATGGACGACCATTCGTCGATGTCGCGCAGTCGCGCCTCGAGGCCGGCCTTCATGGCCTGGGCGCCCGCGCCGTTCAGGGCGAGGCGTCGCGGCGGCTGGGCGCTCTCGATCGCGGTCCGGATGCCAGCGGCGACCCGCTCGGCACTGGCGAAGGAGTCGGCCGGAAGGGCCCCGATGGCCTCGGCGACAACGCGGACGGTCTGGTCGTAGTCGCTGTAGGTGTTCTCCGCGGCCTTGAGATTGCTGAGGAACGGGGTCGCGGTCATGCCCGGCTGCACGATGGTCACCTTGATGCCGAGCGGGCCGACCTCATCGGCCAGGGCATCGGCGATGCCCTCGACCGCGTACTTGGTGGCCGACAGCAGACCGACGCCGGGTTGCGAGATCTGGCCGAAGAACGACGACCCCTCGAGGATGTGACCCGACCCCTGTGTGCGCAGCACCGGCAGGGTCGCGCGGATCACGTTGAGAGTGCCGAACACGTTGGTGTCGAAGATCGCCCGGGCCTGCTCGTCGGTCGACTCCTCGACGGCGCCGAACAGTCCGTATCCGGCATTGTTGGCGATGACGTCGAGCCGACCGAACTTGCGCACTCCGGCGTCGACGGCGGCCTTGATGGCAGCTTCGTCGCGGACGTCGGCAGCGACTGCCAGGAGGTGGGGGCCGGCTTCGCCAGCGAAGCTCGACACGTCACGGGCGACGGCGACGACATTCTCACCGGCGGCGATGGCCTGCTGGAGGAGCTCGTGGCCGATGCCTGAGGTGGCGCCGGTGATGAACCAGGTGCGGGAGGCGGAGGACGAAGAGGTGTTTGTCATGGTGAGGACCGTAAGCCGTTAGAACCTAACGCGTCAAGCCGTGCGTACTGTAATGTTGGGGACATGACCACAACGGTTACAGAGGACCTGCTCCTGGACTTCGTCAACACACACGCCGATGCAGGCGGCAGGCAAGAGCTCTTCGGCGACGGTGCGGCCCTCTCGGCATGGCTGGACGGGCGCGCCCTCTCGGACGGCGCCGCCGCGACGGATGCGGATGCGGCATCCGCACGCGAACTCCGTGACGCACTCGTGACGATGCTCCTCGGACACTCCGGCGAGGACCTGCCGGTGGAGGAGGTGGAGCTGGCCAAGCGTCGCCTCGAGCGGGCCGGCAAGCTGTACCCACTGACTGCCCGCATCGACTCTCAAGGAGTGTCGCTCGTCAGCGAGCAGCGCGGCGTCGCGCGCTTGCTCGGGACGGTGCTGGCATCCGTGACGATGCGAGCGTCCCGCGGAGAGTGGGATCGCATCAAAGCCTGCCGCAACCCCCCGTGCCACTTCGGCTTCATCGACCGCACCCGCAACGGATCAGGCCAGTACTGCAGCCCTGCCTGCAGCTCGCAGGTCTCCATGCGCAAATACCGCGCCCGACGCAGAGAAGCCGAAGCGGAGAGCTGACCCGTTGTCCGATGCGCTGGGGACTGCCCTCGGTTCGGTTGACTCCTGATCTGCGCGGCTTGCGGCTGACCGTCGACTTATGGGCTGTTCAGTTGCTGGAGATGTTGTCGCCTGGCTGTCGTCGGCATCATCCTTCTGCCTTCGGACGGTCACATCGACTGACGGGGCAGCGCGTTGAGCACGTCGGTCATCTGCTTCACGACGTCGCCGCCGATCTTCTCGAAGACCACCTTCGCCAGCGGAGAGGCGAGTTTGGCGGCGCCGTGAAAGTCGATCTCGTTGGTGTAAGTGATGCTGGCCCCAGTCCCTGACGGCGTGACCTCGATGGTTTCTGTGGAGGTCGCCGTGTCGTTACGGCCGATCAACACCACCCGGTCCTCGGTCAACTCCTGAAGGGTGTAGGTGAGCTCGGTGCTCACCCCGGCGATCTTGGACTTGTTGTGCCAGGTCGAACCGACCACAACTGGGCCTGAGTCATTGCGGGTGCACTCCTCGGTGCCGGGATCCCAATGCTCGGCATTGCCGAAGTCGGCCAGGTACGGGACGACCACGGCGGGAGAAGACTCCACGGTGAACGTGCGCGAGACGGTGGGCACCAGGATCACTTCTTTCTGCGGAGAATGTGTCGCTGCCTGTGTACCCACCCGCACGACGACGATGCACAAGTTTCGCCGAACTTGTGCATCACTCAGTCGAAGAGCCCGAGGTCTTCAGTTGGTGCTGCGTGCGAAGTTTGGTGAGCCAAGCGGCGAGGGCGCGGAGGTCTTCGACGTTGGTCTGGGGAATGTGGAGTCTGGTGCCGCGGGTGGAGGTGACGGTCAGGTAGGGAGCGGCGAGGCTGCTGGTCGGTGTGACGAGGGTGGTGCCCTCGAGCTCGGACCACGGGATCTGCCGCCACCAAGCGAAGCGGATGCCGGTGGCGTTCACGGTCAATCGCGGATGGCCGAGAAGGAACAAGATGGCGAGCGCGATACAGACCGTGAGCAGTATGGCGAGGACGGCCAACCGGATCGTGAACCAGGTGTCGCGGGTGTCGAGGTCCCGGACGACCGAGACGATCGGGATGCAGGCCAGCGCCAGCACGACGACCAGGCCACCGAAGGCCAGTGCGCGCCGGACCGCGAAGACTACTCGGCCGGAACGGTGCAACTCCGCGTCCCAGGCGCCGATGTCCTGAATCCCCATCACCATGTGTCGATCCCTCCGCCGCGGGAGTTTACTGCGGGGCGTCGACTGCCCGGCCGGCTGGGCCACGACCGGTGCAAGGGTGTCGGCGAAGTCGGTACCGATGACGAAAAGTAGACCTCCTTGGCGAGGCGAGTCTGCATAAGTTTCGCCGAGGTTTGGGCGCGATTGCACGTACGCTCCGGAGGTCAGATTCCTTCCTCAGGGAGTGAGCGTCATGCGGCGATGGACCACCTGGGTGTTGCGGCTGCGATGGCTTGTAGTGGTCGGCTGGGTAGCCGTCGCGGTGGTCGGCGGCGTTCTCGCCCCGAAGACGATCGACCGGCTGAGCTACGACTTCGGCCTGCCCGGACAGCCCGCCTTCGAGACGAACGAACGGATCCTGGCCGAGTTCGGCAACGGCGGCGCGATCGATCCGCTGGCTGTGGTGTTGTCCGTACCGGCGCCGGCCACGGTCGATGACCCCGAAGTCCGCTCCCAATTCGCGAGCGCATTGAACCAGTTGCCCGACGAAGGCTGGCGAGTCGTCTCGTTTCTCGACGCCGGGACTTCAGGCGGTACCGCCGAGGCGGCATCGCGGAACGCGTTGACCAGCTCGGATCGGCGGACAACGGTCGCGCTGGTGTACCCGCCAGTGCTGCCGGGACCCGCGGCGTACGCAGCGGCCCTTCCGCAGTTGACGTCGACAATGGCGACGGTGAAGGTGGCCGGGCAACCGTTGCAGGTGACCGGCGTCGAGGCCTTGCGCGAGGGCGGCGGTGGATCCGACCGGCCGATCATCGTCGAGATAGCGTTCGGCGCCGGCGGGGCGATGATCGTGCTGGCCTTGGTGTTCGGGTCGCTGCTGGCGATCGTGCCGCTGCTGCTGGCCGCGGCGGCGATCAGTACGACGTTCCTGCTGATCCTTGCGTTGTCCACAGCAACGGACGTGTCGTTCATCGTGCAGTATTTGGTCGGGCTGATCGGCCTCGGAGTAGCGATCGACTACGCCCTGCTGATCGTCATGCGCTGGCGTGAGGAACGGGCTGCCGGCGCCGGCAACAACGAGGCCGTGGAAATGGCGATGGTGACCGCTGGACGGTCGGTCCTGTTCAGCGGCGTGACCGTTGCCATCTCACTACTCGCGCTGGTCGTCGTACCGGTGCCCTTCTTGCGCAGCGTTGGGTTCGGCGGCCTGCTGATCCCGTTGGTCAGTGTGGCCATCGCGCTCTCGCTACTGCCCGTCATCCTCTCGACCATCGGCCCGCGGCTGGAATGGCCGCGTCGCAAGCAACACAAGGCCGAAAGCCGACTCTGGCAACGGATCGGCAATCTGGTGGTGCGCCATCGCATCGTCGCGGCATTGCTCGCGACAGCCGCCTTGGCGGCAATGTTCGCTCCAGCACTAGGCCTACGGCTGGGCTCCCCCGAACTCGCAGCCATCTCGGCCGGTACCGATCCTGCCGCCAAGGCCTACCGCACGGCTACGGACGCCGGTATCAGTCCAGGCGTCTTCCGGCCGGTCGAGATCCTCAGCAATGACGCCAAGGTCCTCGACGCGGTCCGAGCGGTGGGCGGGGTGACGGCGGTAGCAGCTCCGACTGGAAAGACCTGGGCCCATGGCGATCAGCGGCTCGCGGCCGTCCTGCTTTCCAGCGATCCTTCGAGTACTGCCGGCCGGGAAACCGTCGAGGAGATTCGTACGGTCGCGCCGGACACCACGATCGGTGGCAGCGCCGCAGAAGACGCCGACTCGGTGACGGCCATCTACGGCAACGCCGGCTGGGTACTGCTGCTCGTCGTCGTGGTCACCGTACTTCTGTTGGCCAGGGCACTGCGTTCGGTGTGGTTGCCGATCAAGGCGCTGGTTCAGAACGTCGTATCGATCGGCGCCGCCTACGGACTGACCGTGCTGATCTGGCAACAGGGCTTCGGCGCACAGGCACTGTTCGGCGCGGAAGCCAGCGGCACGATCACCTTCTGGGTACCGCTGGCAGCGTTCTCGTTCTTGTTCGGGTTGTCGATGGACTACGAGTTGTTCATCCTCGCCAGGATCAAGGAGGAACACGACTCCGGGCTGTCCACCGCCGATGCGACAGTGGCAGGTCTCAGCTACACGGGACGGCTCGTCAGCTCGGCTGCCTTGATTCTCTTCCTGGCGTTCGTCGCGCTGTCCACGGTGCCGGTGATCGACGTCAAGATCTTCGCGACGACCCTCGCGCTCGGAATCGCCCTGGACGCAACCCTCGTCCGCAGCGTACTCACCCCGGCGCTGGTGGCTTGGTTCGGCGACTTGAACTGGTGGTGGCCGAGGCGTCGCCCGTTGGATGACCGTTAGCGGTTGAGGTGCCAGATGGCTGCGTTGAGGCCCAGTGCGAAGGTGGTCCACGCCCAGTACGGGACGAGGAGCAGCGCGGCGAGCGGGCGGACCCGTCGGAACGACTCGATGGTCCATCCGATCGCCAGCCACAGCATGCAGATCTCGATCAAGGCGAGACCACGGTGGCCGGCTCCGAAGAACAACGGCGTCCAGATCGCGTTCAGCACAAGCTGGGCAGCGTAGGGCAGTAGCTCGCCCGACCAGCCAGTCTGGCGCCAGACCAGCCAGCCACTGATCGCGATCATGGCGTACAGAACTGACCACACCGGGCCGAACAACCAGCTCGGTGGCGCCCAACCGGGCTGCTGCAGGTTTTGGTATGTCCCGCTGGTGTCCTGCACGCCGAGCACCCCGATCAGTGCGACCACGATCACCGCCGCGATGAACAGTGCCAACGCCGCGATGCCACGTGCCGGCCGGTGCGTCGTCAAGGTAGTCACGTCGATGAACTCCTAGGGTGAGATTCACGTCGAACCTGGTCCAGGTCTCAGTGCCCAGCCGAAGACCGTTCGAATACGTGCACAAGTTTTCGACGCCACTCTCGCCCCGAGAGTCGATGCGCCTCGACAGTGCCGCCCAGCCAAACTTGTGCAGTTGTCGCTGATCGTCGTCGCCGTGCCATGGTGAGGGATGATGTCTGAGGCCGCGTCGCCCCGGGACACCTTGACGGCCGCGGTACTGCCGGTCGGGCAGGTGTCGACGCTGCTGGGGATTCCAACCGTGACCTTGCGGAGCTGGGAGGCGCGGTACGGGCTGGAGCCGTCGGGGCGAACGCCCGGCCTGCATCGGCGCTACACGCTCGCCGACGTCGACCGCTTCCGTCGGATGCAACGCCTGATCGCGGCCGGAATCTCCGCCGGCGACGCAGCCCGGTTGAGTGAGCAGCCCGACTCAGCGAACCACGCGACCTCACCGAATCACTCCGGTCAGCGGCTGCTCGATACCGCTGAGACCCTGGCCTTGGCCGAGCTGGCGGACCTGCTGGACGGCAGCTTGGCGACGTACGGCGTGAGTCGTGCCTGGACCGAGTTGATCGCCCCGGCGTTCAGGGCCCTGGGGTCACGGTACGAACAGCAACGCGACTGCACCGACATCGAACTGATCCTGGCTCGTTCCGTCGAAGCCGCGGTGGAGCGCTATCTCCAGAACCGGCGACCGCAGCTGACCGAATCCAGGCCGACCCTGCTCGTCCATTGCCCGGAGGAACGGCACACCATGCCGTTGACCGTGTTGCGCGCGACCCTTCTGGAGCAAGGCCAATCGGTTGTGCTGCTCGGTCCGGAGGCGACGGAGGCAGCCATTCTCCAATCCGTACCGCGGGCCGCTCCGCAAACCGTCGTCCTGTGGGCTACCGCCCGCCGCCCAGGGCAACTCCGCCTTCGCAATCTGGTAACCGCAACCGGTTTCACAACCATGACGGCCGGACCAGGCTGGCCACCATCGGCCCAGCCGCTCGCCGACCTGCGCACGGCCACCAAGGCGTTGACCACCTCTCGCTGAGCCCCGGTGCCCACTCCAGGCGATCGAAAAGTGCGCGAACGGGGCGGAAACAGTCAGGCCAGCGGAGTGGTGTCCAGGGCCTCCGTGAGGTCGCGGGGCGTGTCGTAGATGGCTTTGGCGCCGGCGTCGAGCAGTTCGTCATCGCCGAACCCGCCGGAGCGGACGACGATCGCCGGCATCCCTGCTCTGCCGGCCGCCTTGACGTCCCATACCGAGTCCCCGATCACCACGCTCGCGGCGTCGGACGGCACACCCAGCTTCTTCAAGGCCACCTGTAGCAGGTCCGGCGCCGGTTTGGATTTCTCGACGTCAGCGCTGGTCGTCCAGTCGTCGACGACGCCGCGAGCATCGAGTTTGTCCAGGAAGACGTCGACGTGACGTTCCTGCGCAGAGCTGGCCAGTACCAGCCGGTGCCCGCGTTCCTTGATGGCCACCAGAAGATCGCGAGCACCAGGCAACAGCGCCATCTCCTCGAGCAGCGCGTCAACTTCCTTGCCTTGCTCTTCCCGGACCTGGTCGCCCACCCTGCGTTCCAGTTCCTCGCCTCCGACAGCCGTGACCAGTTGATCCCCACCCATACCGATCAACCGGTGCAGCCGCCACACCGGATAGATCTCTCCCACTGAACGCAGGGCCCGGTACCAAGCGAGCGCATGGTGATAGTTCGAATCGATCAGCGTGCCGTCGATATCGAGAACCGCAATCGCAGAGTCAGTCATTTCCGGCGGGTACCCGCCGATTCCGGCACCCAACCGCCGCGAGGTGCAGGTACCTGTCGGCCTACGGTATGTCTGGCCGGCTCCCTGCAGGCCAGGATTGCAGGCGGGTACCGGCGCCACATGACCTCAGTGTGGACGGCAACGGCAGAGATGCCCCGCTACGACGCCTTGGCCGGTGACGCGACAGCTGACGTCGTCGTGGTCGGCGGTGGCTGGATCGGTCTGACGACAGCGCTGCTGCTGGCGCGCGACGGCGCACAGGTGGTCGTGGTCGAGGCGCAGCGGATCGGATCGCGGACGAGCGGGAACACGACCGGCAAGGTCACCTCGCAACATGGCGCCTGCTATGCCCCGCTGATCGATCGCCATGGCATTGACAAGGCTCGTCAGTACGCCGCGGCGAACCAGGCAGCCGTGGACCAGGTCGCCGCGCTGGTCGATGCCGAGGACATCGACTGTGAGCTGCTCAGGACACCAGCCTTCGTCTACTCCACCGAGTCCACCGGAACCCTGGAGAACGAGGCAGCCGCAGTTGCTTGTCTAGGTCTGCCCGCCCAGCTGGTCGACGGCGGTGAGGTCGGAGTGCCTGCGACAGCCGCCATCCGGTTCGACAATCAGGTACAGCTGCATCCGGCCCGCTATCTCGCCGGTCTCGCGACGGCGGTCGAGCGGACCGGTGGACGGATCTTCGAACACACTCGCGCCGTCAAGGTGGATGAGAAGGACGGCGCGGTGCACGTCCTGACCGAGGCGGGCGGCATGATCACGGCGTACCAGGCGGTGCTGGCCACCCTGCTGCCCATCGGCATCACCGGCGCGTACTTCGCCAGGACCCGGCCGAGGCAGTCGCACGGCATCGCAGTACGGCTACCGGTCGAGGCACCCGTCGGGATGGCGATCTCGATCGACTCCCCCACCAGGTCCACCCGGCCCTGGCCCGGCGGCGGACCGACCGGACTGATCGTGGTCGGCGGCGACCACGAAGTCGGATCGACGGAGGACACCGCCGCGATCTATCGATCCCTGGCCGACTGGGTGAGTTCGACCTGGAACACAGCGGTCGAGCCCGAGTACAGGTGGTCGGCCCACGACTACAGCACCCCCGATCTTCTGCCCTATGTGGGCAGATCAGCCGGTAGCGGCAACATCTTCGTTGCCACTGGCATGCACAAATGGGGCCTCAGCAACGGTACTGTTGCCGCTGGCATCATCAACGACCTGATCGCCGGTCGGCATCATCCCGCCGCCGGCCTCTACGACGCCGGCCGGATCGGGGACGCTCGCGCCATTGCCAAGCTGATCGCCGACAACCTCAAAGTCGGCAAGGACTTCACCACCGGCCACGCTGCCCGGCTCCTCAAACACGACGGCAGAGCCAACCCTGTCTGCACACACCTAGGCTGTCCGCTGACCTGGAACACCGCCGACACCACCTGGGACTGCAGCTGCCACGGCTCCCGCTTCGATGCCGATGGCAACGTCCTCGACGGCCCGGCGACCACGTCCCTGAAGACCAGCGACTGAACAGAATCCGACCTGCACGGTCGTTTCCGATCACGATCGCCGGGTACCGGCCAACTGTCTTCGGTCGGCTTCACCTCCGGGCCGGGGACCTGCGGCGGAGGCGGCCGACGGCGAATGCTCGTAGGGGACACGAGGCGCAACCGGCCCCTTCGCCGCTCGCGCGCCGGCAGCTACGTCCAATCCCCTCTCGGTGCTCGCTGTGTGCTCAAGACCCAGTGCATAAGTTTTGCTGCGTAGGTTTCGACCAGGGCGCGGTCGGTTACCGCCACGACATCGGGCGTCGCGTCAAGGAAGAAGGTTGGTCGCCATGTACGTCGCAGTAGCGATCGTCAGCAACTGGCTCACAGCGGTGAGTCCAAGTCCGCTTCCCGCCGGAGACACCGACGGCGACGCCAACGACTGGACCGGGACACCGCTGGTACTGATCGGAGTCCTCGCCGTCGCCGTGGTCGTCGCGGGAGTCGTGATCGCCCGCTACCGCTCCCACCGGAACAGGACCCGATCATGAGCACGCGCGGGTACCGCAGGGCAACCAGGCTGCGGGTTCACGCCAGCGATCCGGACTGGGGCGAAGGCCAGATGCCCATGGTTGCCAAGGCTTCACAGATCATGGGGTCCGTTGCCGTGACTTCGAGCCGGCGACTTGCTGCCCAGCAACGCCTCTGAGCCATATCCATCAGTCGCCCGAGCACGTCGGGGTTCATCGGGTCGAACTCGGCCTCGATGGTCAGGACTATGCCCTTCGTACGCCGCTCGCACGCGTCCAGCAGCATCTCCCGCGCACTGGCAGCGGTCGCATCGGTCAGCACACCCCCGACGACGATTCGCACGAGGTCCGCATCGCACTCCCACCGCACCGACTCCCCACGCGCGTCTGCTCTGTCATACGCGTCCATCACCATCAGTGCCTCACTCCCGGCCGGTCAGCACGTACCGACTCGCGCACTGCCTGACGAGCGACTCACCCGGTACCCACCCGAGACGAGGACTCAAACCTCCGCCCCCACGCCGTTTCCCAATCCAGCCAACGCAAGCCCAGCCAGCAACGAACTAATGGTCGCGGTGACGCCGAACGATCCGGTCGAGTAGCGCGTTCGCGGCGCCGGGGTGGTGGTCCCCCCTTCGAAATCGTCGCCGGGACGATTCGAATTGGGTACCTCGGGTGCATGAGTCAGTTCGGTGAAGTGCACGGGGTTCCGGTGGCGGAAGGGCATGAGCGCCCGGCGGGGGTTGACGATCTGACCGTCGAAGCCGTCGGCAAGCTCACGGAGGCGTTGGAGACGGTGATCCGGGCACGGGGTCAGCTTTATGCCTTCCATCAACTGACCGGGTCCGCGGATCTGCAACTGGACAAGGCGGTCGAGTTCCTGCGCACGGCCGGCCACACCGCGCTCGCCGATCGGATCAGTACCGAGCTGATCGGCCGCAACGTGATCTCCGGCCGGTGGACCTTCCAGCTGGTCGAGGAGTACGACGACAACTACTACGACCTGTTCACCCAGCTCGAGAAGACGGCCCGCGACCAGCTCACCGGCGGCCGGCGACACCTCGCCGAAGCCGAGATGAAGCAACGGCGGGTCAGCCCAGATCAGCCCGGCCACGAAATCGACCCCGGCGAGTAGCAGCACCACTCAGCTCGGCGGAAACCGCTCCGCTTTCAGCAGGCGGGCAAGGTGAGCCGTGCTGCTGATCGGCCTTACGAGTCGCGCGACAGGTATGCGGTCCAGCCGCGCGCGGCCTGCAGCAACGCTTCGTGGGAGGCGTCGTCGAAGGCGCGCAACTTCAGGAAGTGTTGCGTGATCGTCAGGCCGAGGATGCCGCTCACGGTGATCAGGGCGCGCAAGTGTGCGTCGTCGCCGTCCAAGGATCTGGCGAGGTTGTCGACGCGTTCGTCGAGGTATGCCCGCATCGAGTCGGCGGCTTCCGGCACCGTGAGCATGGACTGGACCAGTGCGCTCGTCTCCGGGGGCAGTTCGCGCAGTCGGTTGGCCAGTACCTCCAGGAGGTGCTCGGCGGCGCTTTCCGCGTCGTCGCTGGGCAGCTGAACAGCAGTGGTGAAGAGGGCCGCCTTCGAGCCGTAGTGCTGCATCACCAGCGAGGCATCCACTCCCGCGACTGCGGCGATGCCCCGGATCGTCGCGCCGTCAAAACCCCGGGTCGCGAATTCCTGCCTGGCGGCAGCAAGGATCCGCTGTGCGGTACGGGCGCGTTTGGCGTCACGGGAGGTCTCGTTCACAACTTCACTCTACAGCGTTGAGCGACTCGTGTATGGTTTCACTCAACAGCGTTGAGCAGAAGGTTTACACGGGCCGGAAGGCCCGCCGTGGTTTTGATCGCTCTTCGGTATCGACCTCGCATCATGAAGGAACAGCAATGACCTCTCAGCGAAATGGTTCACCCACGCGCACGGTCGTTCTCGGCGGCGGCGGAACCGTCGGTGTCGCTTGGCAGACGGGTCTGCTCACCGGGCTGCGCGACGCCGGCGTCGATTTGGCAGGAGCCTCGGCAATCGTGGGAACCTCCGCGGGATCCCTGGTCGGCGCGCTGCTGTCCAGCGGTCGCGACGTGACCGATGCGCTCGCCGTGCTGGCGGCAGTGGGGCAGAAACTCGACTTCGACAGCCTGACGGCAGGCTCTGAAAACTTCCTCAACGCGTCGCGCCAAGCCAGCCTCGCCGCCGACCCGCGACAAGCGCTGCGAGCAATCGGCTCCGCAGCACAGGAAGCGACGACCACCCTCGACGAAGGCGACTACCTCGGCCTGCTCGAAATACTCGACGGCGTCGCCTGGCCCGCCGGTTTCCGATGCACGGCGATTGACACCGGCACCGGCGAGCTTGTCGTGTGGGGCGAAGAATCCCGTGTGCCGCTGCTGCACGCGGTTGCCGCTAGTTGCGTCGTACCGATGCTGTTCCCCACCGTCACCATCAACGGAAACCGCTACATGGACGGCGGTCTGGTCAGCCACCTGAACGCCACAGCGGCGCCACCGAGCGACGTTCTCGTGGTCGTCTCATGTCTGCCTCTCGGGGCCCAGGAAGGCGGAGCCGACAGCAATCGATCCGCTTCGACCATCAGAGCGGACGCCGAGGTCGCCCAACTGCGCGAAACCACTCGACTGGTAGCCGTGGAGCCCGATTTCAGCGACCTCGAGACGCCGGTCAAAATGCTTGACCCGGAGACCGCCGGCCGGGCTCTCCACATCGGCAAGCGCCAGGCGGAACGCGAAGTGGCAGCAATCCGGGCCGCCTGGGACTTCTGACAGGACAGGTCTGGCCTCTGACCTCAGTCCTCGGCGCCGAGCTCTTCGAGCCGCTTCCGCACCTTGTCTCCGATGGCAGTGAGGGTCTCGAGCTCCTCGGCCGTGAGGTGGTCGATGACCGCGGCGCGGACCTCTGCGACGTGCAGCGGAGCGGCCGCCTCGATCAGCGCACGGCCCTGCGGTGAGATCACGATGACCGCGCCACGCTGATCGGTGAGACAGCGCTCGCGCGCCACCAGGCCGCGCTTCTCCATCCGGCTCAAGTGCTGCGAGAGCCGGCTCTTCTCCCAGTGCAGCAATCGGCCCAACTCGAACGGACGCAGCCCGCCGTCGACTGCCTCGGACAGGTGCGCCAGGACCTGGTAGTCCGGCGTCGACAGGCTGGATCGGGTCCGCAGTTGCCGGTCGAGGTACTCGGCCAGACCTTCCTGCATCGCCATCAGGCTCCGCCAGGCCCGATCCTCCCGCTCGTCCAGCCACCGTGTCGTCGTCACGAGACGATCGTACACAACTTGGTTGACATGTGAACTACTCGTGCTACGTTTAGTTCACATGTTAACTACATGGAGGAGATCATGGCTGCTGTACCGCGGTACTCGATCGTCGGCAGCGGGAACGTCGGCTCGGCGCTGGCCCGGCTCTTCGCCCGGGCGGGTATCGAGGTGAGCATCACGAACACCCGCGGGCCGGAGTCGCTCCGTGAACTCACCGACGAGCTCGGCGCGGGCGTCCACGCCGTGCCGCTCGACCAGGCACTGGCGAGCGACGTCGTCCTGATGGCGATCCCGTTCCCGGCGATCGCGGAGTTCGGCCGCTCGCTGCCGGACTGGACCGGCAAGACCGTCGTCGACGCGACCAACGCGCACTACGCATCCGACGCCGAGCACATCCTCGGCGGCCTGCTGTCGTCCCAGTACGTCGCAGCACAGCTGTCCGGCGCGACGGTGGTCAAGGCCTTCAACCAGCTGCCGGCCAACGTCCTGTCCGAAGCGCTCGACCCCACCGTCGGGCGGCGCGTCGTCTTCGTCGCCTCCGACGATCAAGAGGCCGGCGAACGCATCGCGAAGCTCGTCGACTCTCTCGGCCTGTCGCCGGTCGAACTGGGACGCCTGGCCGAAGGAGGCCGGCTGATCGAGGCCCCCAACGCGCTCGTGCTGCGAAACCTGGTCGAGCGCCCACTTTCCTGACGTCGAAAGGCAATGAACGATGAACCCCAAGGACTACACGGACTACACGGATCCGGACGAGCTTCGGCTCGGCCGGCTGGACGAGCAGGCCAAACGCGTCCTGTTCACCGAAGCCCGGACCGCGAACACCTTCGCGGACACACCGGTGCCGGACGCGGAGCTGCGCGACATCTGGGAGCTGGCCAAGTGGGGTCCCACCTCGGCGAACACCCAGCCCCTGCGCGTGCTCTATGTGCATCCGGGTGAAGCGCGGGACCGGCTGGTCAAGCACATGAACGAAGGCAACCAAGCCAAGACCGCGTCCGCGCCGGCGGTGGCCGTCCTCGCGACCGACACCCGGTTCCACGAGCACATCCCGGCGGTGCTGCCGTTCCGGCCGGAGCTGAAGGACACCTTCGCGGCGAACGCGGAGCTGCGCACCGAGGCCGCGAAGTTCAACGCGATCCTGCAGGCCGGCTACTTCATCCTGTCGGTCCGCGCGCACGGCCTGGCCGCCGGCCCGATGGGCGGGTTCGACGCCGCCGGGATGGACAGCGAGTTCTTTCCCGACGGTCGGCTGCACTCGATCCTGGTCGTGAATATCGGACACCCGGGCAAAGCCCCCTGGCTCCCCCGTCTGCCCCGGCTGTCGCACGACGACGTACTGCAGTGGGCGTGACAGAGCAACGATCGATCAGCCTCGGCGGCTGGTGCTTCCAAGTTGGAGCGTTGCCTGGTACAGGGCGGCTGGTGTCGGTGCTGGTGGTAGTTCTGCGTTCTGAGCTGCGGAGCCGGAAGCGGCGAAGGCCTGGAGCATGTAGGCGACCAGACGCCGCCAGGCATCCGGGGCGGCTTGGCCGGTGGCGCCGACGACGCCGGCGTTGGCCATGAGCAGGATCGCCAAGTCCTGGTGAGTGAAATCGGCGCGCAGGTGTCCTGCGGCCTTGGCACGATCAATCAGCTGGATCGACCTCTCCAGCGCGCGGGCGTGTTTGACCTGCAGCGCTTCGGCGGCGGGGAAGGTCATTGTCAGAAGGTCTGCGACCCCGCGATCGGCGGCCTGCATCCCACAGATGGCTTCGACGAAGCCGGCGAAACCGTTCCACGGGTCGGGATCGGCCAGGCCCCTGTCGGCAGCCTCCACATACGCGTCCATGCGGTCGGCGAAGACGGCGTCGATGAGGTCCTCGCGGGCGGGGAACCGGCGGAACAAGGTGGCGATGCCCACCCCCGCGCGACGGGCGACCTCGGCCATCGAGACCTCCAGGCCGGCTTCGGCGTACGCCTGGCGGGCCGCGGCCACGATGCGCTCACGGTTGCGCTCCGCATCACGGCGCAACGGCCCGGCCTCATTGACCTGGACAGAGGCGGCACCGTCAGCGGACATGCCCCCACCCTACGCCGAACTGGATAGGCCTATCCAGTTGATGTATGGTCGAGAGAGAACTGGAAAGGCTCTTCCACTTCTGATCTAGCTGCCCTGGCGAGCTCGCCGTCACGTCAACTGAGGAGAACCACCGAACATGCCTGTCATTGCCATCGTCGGCGCCGGCCCCGGCATGGGGCTGTCCATCGCCAAGCTGTTCGGCGGCCACGGCTTCGAGGTCGCCCTCGTCGCCCGCGACGCCGCCAAGCTCGACACGCTCGTGACCGACCTCAAATCCCATGGAGTAAGCGCCGCGGCGTTCACCGCCGACGTAACCGACCGGCCCTCGCTGGTGGCTGCCTTCGAACAGATCACCAAGGTCTTCGGCCCGGTCGACGTCCTGGAGTACTCACCCGCGACCCGCGAGCTCGACATGGCCGGACCGCTCGACGTCACGCCGGACAACCTCCAGCCACAGATCGAGTACTACCTGTACGGCGCGGTCACGGCGGCCGCCCAAGTGCTGCCGGCCATGCGCGAGGCCGGCACCGGCACTCTGCTGTTCACCACGGGCGGCGGCTCGATCAATCCGCATCCGGCGATGGGCAACGTCAACGCCGCCGCGGCCGCGCTGCGCAGCTGGGTGCTCAACCTCCACCAGGTCCTGGACGGCAGCGGCGTCTACGCGGCGCACCTGGCCATCAGCGCCTGGATCGGCTCCGGCCCTCCCGAAGCGGAACCCGACGCCATCGCCGCCACCTACTGGGACCTCTACCAAAGCCGAGACCGCGCCGAAGTCAACTACATCGCCTGACCACGGCCAGATCAACGCCCTCAGCCCTACAGACTCAACTGGTTCAGTGGAGCTTGGTTGACTGGATGCCCTGATCCGTCAGTGGCTCGTTCTCGCTGAACTGGCGGTGGGCGCGGATGATTCCGGCGGCTGTCGCGATCAGGATCAGGGCGACTTCCAGGGCGCCGTACGCGACGGCTGTCGGTTCGAGGCCGAAGCGTTCGGCGGCTAGCCCGGCGGCCAGTGCGGGCACGCTGAAGGCGATGTAGCTGACGATGTACATGGTCGCGAACACCTCCCCGCGCCGGCCGTCCGGCGCCGCGTCGCCGAGTGCTTGGACGGCGAAGTGGAACGTCGCGCCGAAGCCCAGTCCGGCGACTGCCGATCCGGCCACGTAGATCGGCAACGTAGTCAGCAGCATCGCCGCGATCGTGATCAGAACGCCGAGGGCGAGTGTTCCGTACCCGAGCCACTCGCGCCAACGCGTCGAGACTGACGAGACCACGGTGCCGACCGCGCCGGCGGCGAAGAACACTCCGAGCACGATGCCGACGACGAAATGACTGTGCACCTCGAGGACGTGGCCGAGCACGGACGACCCGAGCGACAGGTACAACCCGGCGAGCGCCCACGTCGCGGCCATCGAAGGAACCAGGGCGAAGAAGACCGGCCGCACGGCCGGCGGAAGCCCGGCGCTCGGCCGCAGCGACCGCCAGAGCGACTCCCGCGCGGCCGGCTTCGGACGGGCGCCCTCAGGGATCAGCCAGACGAGCGCTGCGAGCACCAGGTAGACCCCGCCGAGGATCCAGAAGACGAGTTGGCGAGGCAGCGGCGCGAACTCCACCAGGGCACCGGCGAGGACGGCTCCGATCACGATGCCCAGGGACGGTACCGCGCTGCTGACGACCGAACCGAACCGTGAGTTCGGCGCCGAGTCCATGATCATGGCCGTCGTCGTACCGGTGGCAGCGCCGACGGCAAGGCCCTGCACGATGCGCGCGACCACGAGGCCACCGGTACCTCCGGCGATCGCGAACAGCACCATGCCCAGCGCGAGCAGCACCAGCGCTCCGGACGCGACCGGGCGACGACCGACCCGGTCGGAGAGCGAGCCGACGGTCAGCAAGGCGCCGAGCAACGCGAAAACGTAGACGGCGAAGACGACCGTCAGCACGAACGCGGAGAACCCCCACAGACGCTGGTAGACGGGATAGAGCGGCGACGGTGCCGACGCGGCGGTCAGTGTCGCGGCGCCGGCGGCCCCGGCGACGACGAACGAGACTGAGCGACTGAACACGGGAAACCTCCATCCAAAAGCAATGATCTTTGCTCTAAGGACACTAGCGCCCGGATCTTCGTAAAAGCAAACTTCTTTGCTTAGAATGGCGGCATGCCTGACCGACCGAGTCGCCCTGGCGGGCGGAGCAACCGGGTGCTGACCGCGATCTACACCGCCGTCGGCGAGCTCGTCGGCCAGGGCGCCGACAAGATCAGCTTTCCGGTCATCGCCGAGCGCGCCGGGGTCAACCCGACGACGCTCTACCGGCGCTGGCCCGACGTCCACGCACTGCTCGAGGACGTCGCCGTCGCAGCCCTGACGCGGGACGGCGAGTCCGTACCCGACACCGGATCCCTCGAGCAGGACCTGACGGAGTGGGCGACCATCATCGCCGGCGACATCACCCGTCCCGAGCGAGCCCGCTACCTGCGCGCGATGGTGGCGGCCCGCGCCGACCTCGTCGCGAACTGCGCGGTCACCGACGCCCGCCGGGAGCAGGCAGCGGAGATGGTGCGGCGCGCCACCGAACGCGGCGAGAAGACACCGACCATCCCGCAGATCCTCGACCACATCGTCGCGCCGCTGTACTACAACGTCATCTTCGCCCTGCCGCTCGACGACGACCACCCCCGTCGCCTGGTCCGCGACGTACTCGCAATGGCCCGCTGAGCCCGTCCGGCACGACCCGGCGAACCCGCGTCCTAGCCGGTTGCCTGCTGGGTTTTGCGGCGGCGTCGGTGGATCCTCGTCGAGGTCGCGCGGGCCTCTCCTTCGAGCAGGCGGTAGCCGCAGCGGGCCGCGAGGGTCAGGGCGCGTTCGGCGTGGTGAGCGGCTTGATCGAGGTCGCCGAGCTGGAGCGCGGCGGTCGCCAGCCCGATCATGGCTTGGGTCTGGGTCCGCGGCACGGTGGTCCGCTCGGCGAGCTCGTGCGCACGGGTGTTGTGCCGGTATGCCTCCCGCGGATCAGCCACCGCCGAGGCCAGCAGGTTGAGGGCGAGCGCCTCGGTCCGCGGATCACCGCCGTCGCGCGCCAGCGCCAGTGCCGCATGGGCATGATCGCAACCCTCAGCGGTCTGCCCCAGGTCCCGGGCCACCTCGCCGAGTCCGATGTGGACGATGGCCTGTCCGTCGCGATCGCCGATCTCGGTGCAGTGCAGCATGGCCTCGGTGAACCGGCCGATCGCGTCCTTGTCCCGGCCTGCTTCGCGGTACGCCTGCGCGAGACCCGTCAAGGCGAGGGCCTGACCGTGCCGACTGCCCGAGCGGCGATTCAGCTCGAGCGCCTCGTCGAAGCAATCGACGGCAGCGCCCAAGGTCCCCTGATCCAGGTAGACGGCACCGAGGTTGCCGAGGTTGTTGGCCAGGCCCGCGGTCCGGCCGATACGCCGATCGAGCTCAATGGCGAGGGTGAGCCGGCCGATGGCTGCCTTCAACCGCCCTTGAGCTTGGTACACGATGCCCAGGTTGCCGAGGGCTGTCGCCTCAGCCTCTTGCCAGCCGCAGAGTCGTGCGAGTCGCAGGGCCTCGTCATAGTGGTGCAACGCGGTCGGCGAATCTCCCAGGCAGCGGTAGGCCGTCCCGAGACTGTGCCGCGCCGCGGCCTGGGCTCGGACGTCGCCGAGAGCAGTGGCGGTCTTCAGTGCGGACTCGCCGACGACGAGCCAGTCCGACGAGTGCCGCCGTAGGTGGAAGTAGCCACGCAGGGCATCGGCCAGCAGGCAGGCCGTTTCCGGTACGGCGGCGTGCCGTACGGCGGCGACCAGGTTTGCGCGTTCGGTGTCGAGCCAAGCCAGCGCCGCCGCGTGGTCCGCGAAGATGGTTTCACCTGCGGTCCGCGACAGGCAGAGCATGTGCGGGTACAGCAGATCCGCTGCAGCGGCGACAGCCTCGAAGCACCAGTCGTACAGGCGTCGAGTTGCCGCTCCGCGGTCCTCGTCCGAATCCTGTACCGCCAAGCGGTCGGCGGCATAGGCGCGCAGCAGATCGTGCCAGGCGTAGTGGCCGGGGGCTCGCTCGGCAAGCAAGTGGGCCGAGACCAGGCGGTCGACCAGAACCCGCGCGTCGCCGGCGTCGAGTGCGCCGACGGCCGCAGCGGCCGGGACGCTGAGGTCGAGGCCGGGGACCAGGCTGAGAAGCCGGAAGAGGCGGCGAGCTGTGAGTGGCAGGGCTTCGTACGACGCGTCGAGTGCGGCTGCCACCCCTTGCTCGGGATCACCGTCAACGGTGAGCATCCGCAGGCTGTCGACCTGCAACTCGGTCAAGTAGTCGGCGATGCGTCGCTGCGGTTGCCAGGACAAGTTCGCAGCAGCGATGCGCAACGCCAGCGGCAGGAAGGCACAAGCCCTGGCGAGCTCAACAGTGGCGGCTGACTCGGCGATCACTCTGGCCTCTCCGAGCACATGCGCGAGCAGTTGGTACGCCTCCGCCTCAGTAAGTGCGCTCAGAGGTACCGGCAGGGCTCCTTCGCGGGCGGCGAGACCACCCAGCCGATCCCGGCTTGTGATCAGAACCAGACTCCCTGACTCTCCCGGCAGCAACGGACGTACCTGGTCCGCGGTGTGAGCGTTGTCCAGCAGAACCAGCATCCTGCGGCCTGTCATCAACGTCCGATAGAGGGCGGCGGCCTGGTCGTCTCGCACCGGGATCTGATCGCCCGGGACACCGAGAGCCGCCAGGAATCCGGTCAGCGCATCGATCGGCCGCACGGCCGGCCCGGCATCGTAGCCGCGCAGGTCGGCGAAGAGCTGGCCGTCGGGAAACCGGTCACGAACCCGGTTGGCCCACTGCAGGGCCAGGGTGGTCTTGCCGACCCCCGCAGTACCGGCGATGGTGCCGATAGCCAGACTGCCCCGGTCTGAGGCAAGCAGAGTGTCCAGCCGGTCGAGGTCAACTCGCCGACCGGTGAAGGTGGCGCCCGGAGCGGGTAGCTGGGCAGGTACCGGCCGACCCGCTAGCTCCAGTGACTCTGGCGGCCGCAGCAATGCGGGGTCCTGGCGGAGGATCGCTGTCGCCAATTCGCGCAGGTCCGGGCTGGGTTGGATGCCCAGCTCGTCGGCGAGGGTCGTTCGCAGTCGCTGGTACGCCGCGAGCGCATCGGCCTGCCGTCCCGCGCGGTACAGCGCGAGGATCAGATGGCCGTGCATCTGCTCGTCGAAGGGGTTGTCTCGCAGATGCTGCTCCAGCTCGGGCATCAGCCGCGCATGCTCGCCCAGCGCGAAACGCGTTTCCAGCAAGGCGTGCCCGACCCGTGCACGCAAGTGCTGAAGCCGACCGGCGTGCTCCTCGAGCCAAGGCAGACCGGCGACATCTGCCAGCGCGGGGCCTCGCCACAGCTCCACAGTCGCGCGCAGATCCCGGACACGATCGCTGAGCTGTGAGGTGCCCATGGCCTGATCGAAGAGTCGCTCGGCAAGCTCGACATCGGTCTCGGCGCCGTCCGCGTCGAAGATGTAGCCAGGCCGGCGGAATTGGATCACGCCCCGGTCCCCCAGCAGGTCGCGCAGATAGGACACGTGACTCTGCAGAGTATTGACTGCGGTCGAGGGCGCGTCCTTGTTCCACACGATGCTCACGAGCAGGTCTTTGTCGACCACGGCCCCACGCTGCAAGGCCAACGCTGCCAGCAGCGCGCGCCGCCGCAGGCCTGGTACCGGTACCACCACACCGTCGAGAACGACGTCGATTGTTCCGAGCAGCCGAATCAGCATCGCCCGCCCCCTCCCCCGGAATCAGCCTAACGGACACCGGGCCTTGGACACAGAGGGTTTCCGGACAAGGGCCGATCGCGTTTCAGCGTCGCTTCAGCGCGGCTTCAGGCCCTGTCGCGAGCCTGATCCAGACGATGGCAGGGGGCTGTCGCACAGTGAGAGCGAGGCACCACGATGCAGGGCGACTATTCCATCCCGTACATCCGTCTTCGGCGAAAGCTGGCAGGCGGGCTGGCCATTGCTGTGATGGCTGCCCTGGCGGCCATCACGCCAGGCGCGCAGGCTGCAACGCCGGAACCGGTCGCGTCGATCGGCCAGCAGGACGTGGCCAAGCTCGCGACCACGCTCGATAAGAGCCTGGGAGACCGAAGCGCCGGCTCATATCTCGACCAGGCGACAGGCAAGCTCGTCGTCACCATCACCGACGGCTCCGCCGCCCAGAGCGTACGGGCCGCCGGAGCGATCCCGCGCCTGGTCGCTCATAGCCGCACCGACCTGACGAGAGCGACCGAACAGCTCGACCGCTCAGCCCGGATCGCCGGCACAGCTTGGGGGGTCGACCCGGCTACCAACCAGGTGCTGGTCTCGGTGGACGAGTCCGTCAACGGACCCGCTCTGGCCAAGCTCAAGTCCGTTGCCGGCAAGCTGGGTACGGTCGTCAGGGTCGAAGCTGTCAAGGGAAGGTTCAGCACGCTGGCCACCCCTGTCATGAAGAACGGCACGGCTATCTACACCGGCCTTGGCCGCTGCTCGCTCGGCTTCAACGTCCTCGACGCGAACTTGGACCACTACTTCCTCACCGCCGGGCATTGCACGGCCCTTGGCTCGACCTGGTACGCCGATCAAGCCAGGACCAGCTTTCTCGGCAGCGGTGCGGGGGGATTCTTCGGCCTGCAAGGCGACTTCGGTTTCGTTCACTACGAGGGTGCCGGAATCGTGGTCCTCCGCACGGTGGCCGGCACCGACCTGACCGTCACCGGCTGGGGCGACGCCGTAGTCGGCCAGTCGGTGAAGCGGAGTGGCAGCACGACCGGCGTGCACGGTGGCACGGTCACCTCACTCAACGAAACCGTGAACTACCACGACGGAACACCCAGTGGAACAACTGTCGGAGGGCTGATCAAAACGACGGTCTGCGCCGAGCCCGGCGACAGCGGTGGCCCGCTGTACAAACTCAGTACACCGGGGGCGGCCGAAGGGCTCGGGCTCACCTCCGGCGGCAGCGGCAACTGCTCGGCCGGTGGCACCACGTTCTTCCAGCCGATCGGACCGATCATGATCGGCTACGCCATGCAGATGTGGCATTGAGTTAACAGCTCGCCCTGAACCATCCGTGGGACGGCCCCACCAGGCCGTCCCACGGATGCACGCAGCGCACCGCTGTCAAAGACGAAGTTCGGCAATTGTGGGCGGTCGGCCTGGGGCGTGTCATCGTTGGGGGATGAGCGAGCGGGCCGTCGAACTCAGCCATGCCGTGTGGCCGGTGGGGCAGGTGGCGGCGGTGCTTGGGGTTTCGGCGTTGACGCTGCGTAGCTGGGAGCGGCGGTACGGGATCGCGCCGTCGCTGCGTACTGCGGGTCGGCATCGGCGGTACTCGCAGGCGGATCTGGATCGGCTGCGCCGGATGCAGGCCTTGATCCAGCAAGGAATGGCGCCGGCGGACGCTGCCCGGCTGAGCCAACTGGGCCAAGGGCAACAACTCCCAGGGTTGGAAGCTGTCCTGCGCGAGGCGGAGGGGCTGCACGTGGCAACGCTGGCGCGTCTCCTGGATGCGTCGCTCGCACGATCGGGCGTAAGCCGGACCTGGTCGGACCTGGTGGTACCGGCCTTTCGGTCGCTCGAGCAGCGATTCGCCCGCCTGGGCGACTGCACCGACATCGAGCTGGTGCTGGGCCGAGCGGTCGAAGACGCCATCGAGCGTTACGTGAGCGGACGCAAGCTGCGGATGGAGGGCCGCGATCCGGTCTTACTGGTGTGCTGCCCGGAGGAGCGGCACACCCTTCCTCTCGCGGCATTGCACGCAGTTCTCCTGGAGCGCTCACAGCCTGCCTTGATCCTGGGGCCGGACGCTGATCACACAGCGGTGGTGGCAGCAGCCGACCGGCTGTCGCCGCGGGTGGTGGTGTTGTGGTCGGTACGCCGGCAGCCCGGCCAGGCTCGCCTGCGCTCCCAACTGTCAGCCCGTGGTCACCGCGTCGACGCGGCCGGGCCAGGGTGGCCGAGATCTGTTCGCACCTTCTCCGGCCTGGACCAGGCCGCTGACGCGCTGACCGTCACCCGGCCGGTCGCAGGCCGGCGCTGAGCCACCGCCGGCACTGATCCGCTGCCGCCAAAACCGTCCAGAACTTATGCACGGCAGGCGTGGAGCTTTACAGCCACGCCCCACAGTGCATCAATTATGCATAAGTTTCACGGCAGCCAACGAGGTGACGGATGGCTCAACAGGAATTGCCCGGTCCGGTGCGCTGGATCGATGACCGGGTAGGGATCGCCAAGATCGGTCGCAAGAACCTGCGCAAGGTTTTCCCCGACCACTGGTCCTTCATGCTGGGCGAGATCGCCCTGTACAGCTTCATCATCCTGATCCTCACCGGCATCTTCCTCACGCTGTGGTTCAAACCGTCGATGGCCGACGTCGAGTACCAGGGCTCGTACAGCCTGCTCAAAGGCCTGCACATGTCCGAGGCCTACGAATCGACACTGCGGATCTCCTTCGACATCCGCGGCGGTCTGCTGATGCGGCAGATCCACCACTGGGCCGCGGTGCTCTTCGTCGCCTCGATGAGCATCCACCTGCTCCGCATCTTCTTCACCGGCGCGTTCCGCAAGCCGCGCGAGCTCAACTGGCTGATCGGCATCGTCATGCTGTTCCTCGGCATCATCGAGGGCTTCATCGGCTACGGCCTGCCGGACGACCTGTTGTCCGGTACCGGCCTGCGCATCACCGAAGGCCTCGTCCTCGCCTCGCCGGTGATCGGTACGTACCTGTCGTTCTTCATCTTCGGTGGGCAGTTCCCCGGCGACGACTTCGTCTCCCGCTTCTACACCGTGCACGTACTACTGATCCCCGGCATCTTGCTCGGGTTGATCACCGTGCACCTGTTCCTGGTCGTCTACCACAAACACACCCAGTACCCCGGTCCCGGCCGCACCGAGAAGAACGTCGTCGGCTACCCACTAATGCCGGTCTACATGGCGAAGGCCGGCGGCTTTTTCTTCGTCGTGTTCGGGGTGCTCGCGATGATGGGCGCGCTGCTGCAGATCAACCCGGTCTGGCTGTACGGCCCGTACAACCCGGCCGAGGTCACCGCCGGATCCCAGCCTGACTGGTACATGGCCTGGCTCGACGGAGCCGTCCGTCTGATGCCTGGCGTCGAGTCGCACTTCTGGGGAATCACGATCAGCTGGAACATCGTCGTACCGGCGTTGCTGATGCCACCGCTGTTCATCGGATTCGTTGCCTTGTACCCCTTCCTGGAAGCGTTCATCACCGGAGACAAACGCGAGCACCACCTCCTCGACCGGCCCCGCAACCGGCCGACCCGGACAGGCATCGGCGTCGCCATCATCACCTTCTACGGCGTGCTGTGGCTCAACAGCGGCAACGACCTCGTCGCGACCCACTTCCACCTGTCCATCAACACGATCACCTGGGTCTGCCGCGTACTGATCTTCCTCGGCCCAGCGATCGCCTTCTGGATCACCCGCCGGATCGCGCTGTCGTTGCAGCGCGCTG
Source organism: Kribbella sp. NBC_00382 (assembly GCF_036067295.1). Classification (NCBI taxonomy): domain Bacteria; kingdom Bacillati; phylum Actinomycetota; class Actinomycetes; order Propionibacteriales; family Kribbellaceae; genus Kribbella; species Kribbella sp. NBC_00382. The sequence continues at coordinate 4,747,577 of NZ_CP107954.1, read as the reverse complement.
ATCGCGAGCGCGTCATCCACGGACTCGAGACCGGAGTGATCCTGCGGCTACCCGACGGCGGGTACGTCGAGAAGCACACCCCGATCTCCGTGTACGAGGCCTACGCGCTGACCGCCCACGAGCAGCGCGAGCCCTACGAACTGCCGCCGGCGACGGACGACAACGGCGTACCGGCTCCGCATCGACGACGCGACCGGATCCGGGCCGCGCTGTCGAAATTCGACGACGGCGGCGAGGACTGACCGTCAACCCCGAGCAACTGGTGAGACCGTCCGGCCGACCCCCTGGAGGAGGGCTGATACGGCCAGGTCTGCTGCCTGGGCGACCTCGATCTGGGGGACGTCTTCCGCGGCGACCCGGATGACCTGCCGGAGCAAGGCCTCGACCCACCCCTCGGGCAGGTCGGCGCGGAAGAGTCCTTCGTCAATGGCCCTTTGGATAAAGGCATCGAGCCGTACGCCGAGTTGCTCGCGACGGACCGCGGTCGCTGGATCGGCGATCATCCGGTCGAACGCCACCGGCCACCGGCGAGTGGCGTCGATGATGCCTTCGACGTACCGGTGCAACGCCACCGCCACCGGCGCCTCGGTCAGCCGGGCGCTCTCGAAGACCAACTCGACCGCGTCGTACCGGGCTGCGTAGATCGCGGCAAGCAGCGCCTCACGGGACTCGAACTGGCGATAGACGGTCCGGCGATCGACTCCCGTCTCGGCCGCGATCCGCACCATGCTCGCGGCCGGATCGGCGGCCAGTACCCGGGCGGCGGTGCTCAGGATCTTCTCGAGGTTTCGCGCTGCATCGGCTCTCACAGCACCAAGCTACCGCGCGTGGCAGTAAAGCCATGTAACTATCGCCCTTGAGGCAATTTCGTCCTTAAGTGCTACAGTGATGTGACAGATCAACTGAAGGAGGCAGTCCATCATCATGAGCAAGGTCTGGCTGATCACCGGTAGTTCGCGGGGCCTCGGCCGCGCGCTGACCAAGGCAGTACTCGACAACGGGGACCGTGTCCTGGCCACCGCCCGCCGCGTCGACCAGCTCGACGACCTGGTCAAGGAGTACGGCGAGGCGATCCACACCTTCGCCCTCGACGTCACCGACCCGGCCGCCGCGCGGTCCGCAGTACAGGCCGCAGTGGATGTGTTCGGTGGTCTGGACGTGGTGGCGAACAACGCTGGTTACGCCAACAGCGCGCCGATCGAGGAGATGGCCGAGGACGACTTCCGCGCCCAGATCGAGACCAACCTGTACGGCGTCGTCAACGTCACCAGGGCAGCCCTTCCGTTGTTCCGCGAACAACGCGGCGGACACTTCCTCCAGTTCTCCTCGATCGGTGGCCGGGCCGGCGGGACACCCGGGATGGGCGCCTACCAGACGGCGAAGTTCGCGGTCGAAGGCTTCTCCGAGGTTCTGCACAACGAGGTGAAGCCGTTCGGCGTGAAGGTGACGATGATCGAGCCCGGCGCCTTCCGGACCGACTGGGGCGGCTCCTCGATGACTCTTCACCCGGTCGGCGAGGACTACGAGTCGACCGTCGGCCAGATCAACCGGTACCGCGCCGAGACCGACGGTACCCAGCCCGGCGACCCGGCAAAGGCCGCCCGCGCAATCGTCGGCATCGTCGCGGCGAATGAGCCACCCCTGCGCCTACTGCTCGGCAAGGACGCCCTGGACCTCGCCGCGAAGGCCTCCACGTCGCGGGCCGACGAGGCCACCCAGTGGGCCGCTGTCACCACCTCGACCGACTACTGAAACCACCAGCCATCACCCTTGCGTCTGGTCGGTCGGCCGTGGGGGCGATGCTGCGATTTCGTGCCTGAGGGGTAAAGTCGAGGAAACACGAAGGCCCGGGCAGACGTCGCAATCTGTTCTCGGGCCTTCGTGTTCTGCTTGGACCTCAGAGCGTGCTGAGCTTCGTTCCGTCGATGGCCGCCACCAGAACCTCGAGCTGGATGAGGCTGACCATGAGGCATGCTACCGAGCCACGATCAGCTGCAGGTGAGGACCGGCGCGGCCCAGTCGGCATGGTCGGAGTCTGGTCCGTCGATGTCGGCGGTGCGCAACTCGAGCAGGTCGACACCGGCGACGTTCGCGCTGAGCGGTACGGCGGTACCGGCACCGGTCGCGTCGGCCGAGGCGAGCGTGGCGCCGTCGCCGACGACCTCGAATCTTGCGTTGCCCCTGTCGGCGACCTCGTCGTCGATCCCCACCGTCACGGTCAGGGAGCTGCAGTGTTTGCCGAGGTAGTACCCGATCACGCCGGGAGCGTGCGCGCCCAGGCCCTTCGGGTAGACCGTCCCCGCGATGGTTATCGGTTTACCGTCTCCGGCGGCGGACTCTCCGTTGCTCGTGTCGCGCTCCACCGGACCCCAACCGTTCTGCGCGGACAACCAGGTGAGATCCGACAGCTGGGACTGCCCGGCAGGCGGCCTCGTCACGACGGAGAACTGTCCGCTGCTGGTCCCGTCGTAGACCGTGTTGTGCCACAGCCAGCTCGCAGTCGCCCGCAGGTCCACCGGGCCGGGATCGGGGCGGTCGGCGGTCAAAGACCAGGTCGCAGTACCGCTCTGACCGGCCCGTACCGTGGCGACCTGGGTCGGACCAGACGGGACAGTCGACCAGTCCGCAGGGACTCCGAGCCCCAGCCTGGCGCGGGAGATTGACGACGTACCGTCGTTGTAGATCCGTACGGCGACCTTCGTCGGGTCGCTGCCTTCCGTGTACGGCTTCGCAGGCGCGACCTCGACGGTGACCAGCGGCGGCAACGCACCCGCGCCGGTCCCGACCCGGAACATGGCGACATCGTGCGACCCGACCTGTGCGCGGATCGTGCCCCCGGACGCCGCCACCGCGTTCGTCCAGAGGTTGCGCACCGTGTATGCCTTTGCCTTCGGCAACCCCAGCTCGGCTGCGGTGGTGGCGATCGTCTGCTGGGACGACCCGCGATTCAGCAGCACCACCGCGACCGAACCATCCGACATCGGCTTGGTCCAGACCTCCCGGTCGCCGTCGTCGCGTCGCTTGGCGCCCTGGCGCCCACCCCAGTCCTGGTTGACGGCCAGCACGTCAGGATCGGTCAGCAGCCCTCGGACCGGCGCGGACATGGAGCGCAGGTCGTTTCCGGCGATGAGCGGCGCGTTGAGCAAGGCCCACAGGCTCATGTGCGCACGGCTCTCGGCGTAGCTCAGGCCGGGGTTGCCGACCTCGAGCATGTCCGGATCGTTCCAGGCGTTCGGGCCGGAGTACGCCTCGAGCCCGACCTGTTGGTCGAGGATCGACGTCACACTCCCCCACGAGGCGCTGATGTCACCAGTGGTGCGCCACATGTGGCCGCCGACGCTCGAACCCCACAGCCATGGCTGGTTGGCGCCCCACTCGCAGATGCTGTAGAGGATCGGGCGGCCCGCCTTCTTCAGGGCGTCACCCATCGCCTGGTACCGATCCTTCGCCGGCACACCTTGGTCGTTGCAGTTGTCGTACTTGAGCAGGTCGACGCCCCACTCGGCGAAGGTCTTCGCGTCCAGCTCCTCGTGACCGAGACTTCCCGGCATCGTGCGCGCACAGGTCTCGGTACCCGCACTGGTGTAGATACCGAGCTTGAGGCCCTTGCCGTGCACGTAGTCGGCCAGCGCCTTGATCCCACTCGGGAACCGTTGGTGACTCGCGACGTAACGGCCAGTCGCCGGATCGCGGTCCTTCTCACCCCAGCAGTCATCGACGTTGACGTACTGGTAGCCGGCCTTCGCCAGCCCGGACGACACGATCGTGTCGGCCATCCCCCGGATCAGCTGCTCGTTGATGCCGCAGCCGAAGGTGTTCCAGGAGTTCCAGCCCATCGGCGGGGTCGGAGCCAGATTTCCCAGCGGTGGGTCGGCGGCCGCCGCTCCGGTCGCGGGAACGAGGCCGGTCACTAGCAGGGCAAGACCTAGGGACGTACTGAGGACGCGTCGCATGATGCTCCATCCATCGGGGCGGGAAGGCAGGAGTCGAAAACTGTTGGAATGCGCTTGAATTTGTGCGAGGTGCCCGGATCTTCACCCACCTGCACGGGCCCGGTCAAGGCCGCGGCAGTAGGTGATTTCCCGATGACCGCGATAGCAAAGCTGCAACAACTTGCTCATTGACAGCTGTAACGAACTGTTTTATTCATTGAGGTGCTGCAAGTCGGACTCCCCCCGCCCTCAAGGAGTGCCATGACCGATCGCCTCTCGCCCGGCGACTCCGTCCAGCCATCTCGCCGCGACGTCATCCGGTACGGCGGCGGGCTCACCGCCGTACTGGCGCTGGCCGGCCTGCCTGTCTTCGCCGAGACCGCTGCGGCAGACAGCACGCCGGCCGGACCCGAGCTGGTCCCTCCGTCCGAGGCGACCAGACTGTGGTACTCGCTGCCCGGCAAGGAGGATCGGATCATCGAGGAGGGCCTGCCGATCGGCAACGGCCGCATCGGCGCCCTGGTCACGGGAGACCCGGCGAACGACACCCTGTACCTCACCGATTCGACACTGTGGACCGGCGGGCTCAACGACGTCCTCGACGGCGACGGGCAGTTCCCGTACGACACGACCCGTTTCGGATCACTGTCCATGCTCGCGAAGGCAACCGTCAGCGTCACCGGGCACAACCTGTCGTCCGTGCAGGGGTACGAGCGCGAGCTCGACCTCAGCAACGGCTTGACCGGCGTCCGCTATGAGCTAGCTGGCGTCGAGTACCGTCGCCGGGTCTACTGCAGCCACCCCGACGATGTCGTTGTCGTACACCTCACCCAGTCAGGCGGTGGCACCTACTCAGGACGCATCGCGCTGGCGGGGACCCATGGCGAGCCGACGAGCGCGAGCGGCACCGAAGCCGGCTTCAGCGGCGCACTCGGCAACGGGCTCAAGTACGCCGGTCTGGTCTCCGCGGCTTCGGTGGGCGGATCCGTTCGTACGCAGGGCATCGACGTCGTGTTCGAGAACTGCGACGAGGTACTGATCGTCATCTCGGGCGGCACCAACTATCTCCCCGACCCGACCCGCGGCTACCGGGATCCACAGAGCAACCCGCTCGACATCGCGCGGGCCAAGGCGCGCCGCGCGATCCACCGCCAAGGGGCGTCGCTGCTGGCTGCGCACGTCGCGGACTACCGCCGGCTCTACGAGTCGATGACGGTGTCACTGGGCACGTCGACGCCGGCCCAGCGGGGGCTCGACACTCCGGCACGCCTCGCTCTTCGCGCGACGTACGGCGCAGTACCGGATCCCGAACTCGAGGCCGGCTACCTGCAGTTCGGCCGGTACCTCACGATCACCGGTTCCCGCTCGAGCGTCCCGATCAACCTGCAGGGGCTGTGGCTGGACCGCAACGACCCGGACTGGATGGCGGACTACCACACCGACATCAACCTCCAGATGAACTACTGGCTGACCGATCGCGCCGGTCTGGGTGCGTGCTACGAGGCTTTGACCAGCTACTGCCTGGGCCAGTTCCCTTCGTGGAGCCGGACGACGACGGATCTGTTCCAGGACTCACGCAACGGGTTCCGCAACAGCAGCGGACGAGTGGCCGGCTGGACCGTCGCGATCAGCACCAACGTCCACGGCGGCGGTGGCTGGTGGTGGAACCCGACCGGCAGTGCCTGGCTGTGCAACACCCTGTTCGAGCACTACGAGTTCACCGGGGATCGCGACTTCCTGGAACGGATCTATCCGCTGCTGAAGGGCGCCTGCGAGTTCTGGCGGGCTCGGCTGCTCACCACCACGGTGACCGATCCGGCAACCGGTGGTGCCCGCCAGGTCCTGATCGACGACGCGGACTGGTCCGCCGAGCACGGCCCGACCGATGCCAAGGGGATCACCTATGCGCAGGAGCTGGTCTGGCAGCTCTTCGCCAACCTGAGGACCGCGTGCGCGGACCTCGGCCGTGATCGCGGCTACGCCGCCACGGTCAAGGGACTCCAGGAGCGGCTCTATCTGCCACAGGTCAGCCCGACGACAGGCTGGCTCGAAGAGTGGATGACGGACGAGAACCTCGGCGAGACCACGCATCGCCACCTGTCCCCGCTGATCGGTCTGTACCCCGGCGACCGGATCGCGGCCGACACCTCGCCGGCGCCGCTGATCGAGGGTGCGACCAAGCTGCTGACCGCCCGCGGGATGGCGAGCTTCGGGTGGGCGATGGCCTGGCGCGGACTCTGCTGGGCCCGGCTGAAGAACGCGACCAGGGCCTACCGCTCGGTCCTGACGGTCCTGAAGCCGTCCGTTGCTCACAGCAACGGCTCCGGTATCAACCTGTTCGACATGTACAGCTTCGGCAACCGGTCGACGTTCCAGATCGACGCGAACCTCGGGACGCCGACCGCGATGCTCGAGATGCTGGTCTATTCGCGGCCAGGGCTGGTCGAACTGCTCCCTGCCGCACCAGATGCCTGGGGCAACGGTTCGGCGACCGGCATCGGCGTACGCGGAGGCTTCACGATCGATCTCACCTGGTCGGACCGGCAGGTCACCAAGGCGACGATCCACAGCGTCGGCGGCCGCGAGACCACCGTCCGCTATGGCTCATGGAATCAGCGTGTCCGGGTCACACCGGGCAAACCGGTGACGCTCAAGCCGCCGCCGCGGACGTACGACGATGAGCCGGACGAGTCGCCGCTTCTCATCGTCAACCGCGGCAGCGGCAAGGCGATCGACGTACCGGGAGCCTCCACTGTCCCCGGCACCGTGCTGATCCAATGGAGCAAGAGCGGTGCGGCGAACCAGCAGTGGGTGCTCACCGACCTCGGTGACCATCGGTACCACCTCACCAGCGTGAGCTCCGGCCTGCTGGCCGAGATCGGCGGCGGGGTCACCACACCGGGCGCGGCCGTCACGCAATGGCCGGACACAGGAGGAGACAGCCAGATGTGGCGCATCGAGGACGCCGGTGGCGGCTACTCGAAGATCGTCAACGTACGCAGCGGTCTGCTGCTTTCCGTCCAAGACGCCTCCACCGCCGACGGCGCCAACCTGGTCCAGCTCGCAGACACAGGTGACGCCAGCCAGCAATGGCAGCTAATCCGCAGCTGACCCGCCTCGGTCAGCCGACCAAGGTGAAGGTTCTGGTTGCCTGGGCCAGGGTGGTGGTGAGGACGGCTTTGTCAGCGAGGCGGCCGGCGACGGTGAGTTCGACGGCCTGGTCCGGGATGTCGTACAGGCTGACGAAGCGGTTCGCCACCCAGCGCGTGGTGGATCCGGAGCGGTAGGTGTAGACGAGCGTCGCCATCCTGACCTTGCCGCCTCGGGCGGTCGTCAACGTGCTCGTCGCACGTCCGAGGACCTTCAGCCCCGGCGTACCGCGAAGCGCTGCCTCCCGCTTCTTCATTGCTGCGGCCGGCGTGATCCGGTGCTGCTGATCGAGGTCGAAACGGATCATCCGAGGTGCCGACGGGTCCACGAACCGGTCCTGCCACCTAGCTGTCTTCACCTGCCGCCACGCCCGCGGAACCGTCACCACGCCATTGCAGTAATCCGGCGAGGTACACGCCAGCATCCGCTGCGCATACACCGTCGCCTGAACCTTGCTACTGCCCACACCCGACTGAGTAGCCGCCCCAGCCGGCGCCCCGACCCCGAGCATCATCCCGGCCACCCCCAAGACGGCCACGCCGATTCTCCAACCCCTCATGACAGCTCCCCTCCGATCGAGCACTTCCCGACGCTGATGAGACGCACTCCCCCACCCACAGGTTGGACCCCAAAGATCACCATTCGGCAACCACGTCCACAACCTGGCCGACAGCTTCAGATCGCGCGGGCTGTCATCCATCGTTCGTAGTATCCAGGTATGCCAGACGAAGACGAGACGATCCCGTGGCAAGGGCAAGCGCTCGGTGAGCCGTTCGGCGGGGACCTTGTCGCGTTGGTCGAGCGGGTCGCCGGTATCAACGCGCAGACCGCTCGCGCGATCCCGGTGGCGATCTGGGCCCGCTGTGGCGAGAAGAGCGATCTCGCCGAGCTGACCGACCGGATGCAGTCGTACGAACTGGTGAAGTCGAACGTCATGCGAGGCACCGTCCACCTCCTCACCCTGCGGCAGTACTGGCTCTGGCGGACCGCCCTGGAGCCGACCCTGCGAAGAATCGTCGCCGGCTTCTGTCGCGGAATCTGGGACTCGGTCGACTACGACAAACTGCACGCCTTCGGCCTCGACCTGATGTCCGACGGCCGCCCGCGATCCCGGGCCGAGCTGGGCGACGAAGCCGCCAAACACTTCCCCGACGCCGAACCCCGCCACCTCGGGTTCGCCCTGCGGATGATCCTCCCGATCGTCGAATCAGCCCCGGACAACGCCTGGCAACCAGCCCGTACTACGTACCGCCTCCCGCCAACGATCCCCGAACCGGTCGACGCCGCAACTGGACTGCGCGACCTCGCGCAATCCTTTGCGAAGGCATTCGGCCCGGCCACCGTCGACGACTTCTCCTACTGGTCAGGCATCAAGAAGTCCGAGGCCAAAACCTTCGCCGACCAGCTCGAGCCCGCAACAACGACCCACCAGCAAGCTCCGATCCACGTGCTCCCGGAGTTCGACAACCTCTTCTACTGCAGGCGATCGACGACCGGCGACCTGTACCAAGCGAAGCGCGACCCGAGATTCACCCCCCAGCGAATGCCAGGCAGCCTCATCCAGAACGGCCGCGTAGTCGCCCACTGGACCTACCGCAAGGACACCCCACCAACCCTGACCCCCTGGGCACCACTCGACGAAACCGCGGAGGCCAAATGGTCACGGTTCGTCGAGTGGTGGACCCAGTCAGACAGTCAGGCGTAGGTAGTCGACGTTGAAGCCGCCCGTCTCACAGAACAGCGTGACTAGCTGATCGCCCGCCGGCAACGTCACCTGGGCATGGATCGACTGGTACGTCCCCCAACCACCCGTACTCGGAACAGACACCTTCGCCAGTACCGCACCAGCCGCGTCCCGCAGCGAGATCGCATCCGGAGCCGTCGCGCCCGTGCCGTTCGCAACACGGAACTCCACGTCGTACGTCCCGGCGCTAGCGACATCCACCCGGTACTGCAGCCAGTTACCCGCCGCCGTCCAACCCACATTCTTCCCACCACTAGCGGCAGCGTTGTTCTCGATGAAGTTGGCGCCGCCATCAACCCAGCCGTGCTGAGCCACGTACGCCTCAGCCTCGACCTTCTCGCCGACCGGCGTACCGTGCGGCGTCACCGTCACATGCACGGTCACCTCATCACTCGCCGCGCCATCAGTGACGCGGAACTTCAGCTCCTGCGCCCCGGCAGTGGTCGGGTGCAACGTCACCAGGCCGCTGCGTCCGTCAACGGTGACCCCGGCGGGCAGATCGACCGCGTAGTAGGCGAGTCGGTCGCGATCCCGGTCGGTCGCCGCCAGCTGCACCTGAGTCGTGCCGTACTGATCCGCGACGACGTCCGCGACGGGGCGTAGTACCGGAGCGTGGTTGTGGTGCTGGGACGGGACATCACCCTTCCACCGGTACGTCGCGTAGGAGTTGGCCGGGACCGTCGCCGTGAAGGACTTGCCGGCGAGCACGACGCGTACGGTCGACGGCGTGGGATCGCTGTTGCCAACGATCGCTACAAAGTTGTCTGAGCGGTCCTTGTAGACCACGTTGGCGATCCCGTTCGAGGTCGCGCTGGACTCGACCCGGGTGTGCTCCGGGCCGAGGTACTTCGCGAACTGGCCCATCGCGTAGAGCTCGTCGCGAACTGTGAAGGTCTGCGTGGTGGTATCGACCTTGACCAGCCGGTTCGGCCACTTGGTGGTGCGGCCGACCTCTTCCCAGTCGACGTTGTTGTCGCGCAACGGCGTCCAGTGCAGGGTGCCGCCGTCCTGGTCGGTTGTCTGCGCCCACATCACGTACGACGAGGCGTCGAGGCGGAAGTAGTCGAGGATCGTGGCCGGGTTGAGATCGCTCGTCTCGGTCATGTGCACCGGCTTGCCGGTCTGCTCGTACGCGTCCCGCATGACGGTCGGGTCACCCCAGTACGGGTGGAACGCGATCGCATCGGCGGCCTTGGCGGCCTTCGGGTCGTTCAGGATCCGGTAGTAGTTCTTCGTCTCGGTGCTGTTCGGGTCGCGCCAGTCCCAGAAGTTGAAGTCGTGGACATAGAGGTCGGTGCCGAGCCCGGCGCGCTTCACCTCACGCTTGATCGCGACCGCCAGCTTCTGCTGCTGCTCGACGCTGATGTCCATCGCGGGATAGACCACGTCGATGCCCGGCTCGTTGAGCAGGGTCAGCGCGTCGACCTTGATCCCTTGTTTCGCGTACGCCTGGATGTACTTGACGTAGTACCGGGCGAAGACGTCGATGCAGTCGTCGCGCAGCTTGCCGACCTGGTAGTACGAGGTGGTACCGGGCTTGAGCGCGACCTCGCCGGTGAACCGGTTGTTGGTCTTCATCCAGGCCGGCGCGCTCCACGCCGAGGCGAAGAACGTCGCGCGCGGGTTGTACCGCAAGATCTGCTTGGCCGTCTCGACGATGTGCAGGTCGACGTCGCGCTTGATCGAGAAGTGCTTCAGCGCGAAGTCCTCGGCGACGCCGGCGGGCAGTTCGTCGTACGACCAGAACGGCAGGTGCTCGATCAGGTCCGGGCTGCCGATGGTCAACCGGAAACGGTCCAGCCCGGCGCCGGTCTTCGGGTCCACCAGCAGCCGGATCGCGCGGGTGCGCTCGGCGGGCGTCAGCTTCCAGAGGTTGGAGACGCTGGTCTCGTCCAGGGAGAATCCGATCCCGGAGTACTTCTGCCGCAGCGTGCTCGGGTCGATGACGACCGTGGCGTCCGTCGTACCGGTCTCATCGCTGCGGACGTAGCTGGTGGGCAGCGGCTGCCACGCTTGCGCGGGCCCGCTGGAGTAGGTGCCGGTGACGGCGGCGCCGCGGTCGGGCCGGCTCGCCGTCGCCGGCAGGCCTGCGGTCGCGGGCAGGCCGACGGCTGCGAGCATGCTCCCGGCGGCCGCGGCGACAAGGACCGCCGCACTGATGGATCGCCTCACGATGTCTCCTCGATTGGGCGGGGAAAGCGCTTGCTTCGAGCGGCGACTCTACTGTCCAGGAACGCTTTGCACACCCCTCTCCCGGTTCCGGAACTTCCCAGCGGCGACAATGCGTCGTACCCGGACCCCTAGCGGTTGGAATCACCTTGCCTGCTGTTCCCCCGCGCGTCCGCCTTCTCCTGATCAGCCTGCTCGGCGGTGTCCTGGTCCTTGCCGGACTCGTCTATCTCCTCAACCGGCCATCGGATCAGGACGAACCGGCCGCAGTCAGCACGCCAGCCGGTACTCCGACAGCTGGTCCGCCGGCCGCCGTGATCAAGGCGCCGCCCCTGCACGTCGGGTTCGACTACCAACTGGGCGGGCCCTATCCCCCACCCGCCGGCGTGCGGATCGTGACGCGCGACCGCACTGCCCCGGCGATCAAGGGCCTCTACAACGTCTGTTACATCAACGCCTTCCAGACCCAACCCGGCGAGGAGGACGACTGGGATCCGGACCTCCTCCTCAAGGACGGCAGCGGCAAGACGATCATCGACGAGGACTGGAACGAACCGCTGCTCGACCTGAGAACCGCCGCCAAGCGCGAGCGGATCGCCGCCAAGGTCAACGGCTGGATCGACGACTGCGCGGCCAACGGTTACCAAGCCGTCGAGCCGGACAACTACGACAGCTACACCCGGTCGCAGAACCTGCTGAGCGCCAACCAGGCCAAGGATCTGCTCACCCTGCTGGCCACCCACGCGCACTCGCGCAACCTCGCCATCGGCCAGAAGAACGCCGCCGACCTAGCCGTCGACCGCAAAGCCGTCGGCCTCGACTTCGCCGTCGCCGAGGAGTGCGGCGAGTACGGCGAATGCGCGGCCTACGCCGATGCCTTCGGCAACAATGTCCTGGTGATCGAGTACACCGACGCCGGCCTCCGCAAAGCATGCGATGCCTTCGGCAACAAACTCTCGATCGTCCGCCGCGACCTCGACGTCACCACCTCCGGCGACCCCAAGTACGTCCGCCGAACCTGCTGACGATCGGCGGATTGCACCCGCCGACGCGTAGCATCTGCAGACATGTCCCAGCAGACGCCACCCCCGCAGTACGGGCCGCCCCAGTACGGACCTCCGTACGCCGGACAGCCGAAGCGGAGCAGAGGACCACTGATCCTGATCGGCGTGCTGGGCCTGGTACTGATCGTCGTACTGGCGATCGGCGCGGTGGTCCTACTGCGTAACAACGACGACAAGCCGGCCGTGGATAAGGTCGCGACCCGCCCCTCGACACCCGAGGCCGTGCAGTTCCGACCGGTCCTGAAGACCGAACCCAACGGCTGCAGCGCCTCGACGACGGCCTCCCCTGATGGAACCGCCTGCGGCTCGGACGGGACCCGCTACACGCTCGGCACGGTCGCCCTCGACGGCACCCACGTCTCGAAGGTGGAGGCCGCCCTGCCGAGCAACAACAGCACCTGGGTGGTCAACCTGACCCTGGACGACGAAGGCTCGAAGTCGTTCGAGCAACTCACCGCCGGGCTCGCCACCAAGACCCCGCCGCAGAACCAGCTCGCGATCGTCGTCCGTGGCAAGGTCGTCACCGCCCCGGCCGTGATGTCCGCGATCCCCGGTGGCAAGGTTCAGATCAGCTCCAACTTCACCCGCGCCGACGCCGAGAAGACCGCCGCCGATATCACCGGCTAGTCCGCGAGCCGAGTCAGGATCCCGATCAGCGACCGCCGCTCGGCAGCACTGAACTCGCCGAGCAACTCCTCCTCCATCGCCCGGATCTCAGCCCGTACCGCGGCCAGCCGCGCCTCACCCGCCGGCGTCAACTGCGCCAGCCGGTTGCGCCGGTCCGCCGGGTCCTGCTCGCGGACCACCAAGCCGTCCTCGACCAGCCCGTCGAGCAACGGGATCAGCCGCGACTTGTCGTAGCCGATCGCGGTCGCGAGCCCGAGCTGGTTGATCGCCGGCTCCTTGGCCAGGTGCGTCAGGACGCCGTACCCCCACATCGAGAGCCCGTGCGCGCGCAGCAACGGCTCCTCGGCGAGGTACAGCCGCCGGGTGATCCGTCCGAACAGCGATCCCAGATCTTCGCGCTGCATGGTTCGGATGATAGGCGTTGAACAATCATAAGCAGGTGCATATGATCTACATATGCCTACTAATCTGAAGAGCAGTCACACCCGGTCCATCGCCATCGCGGCCTCGCCGGAGACCGTCTTCGACCTCGTCTCCGACCCGACCGCCTTCCCCCGCTGGGCACCCGGCTTCGCCCGCTCCGCGCGTCCGGCCGGTGACCACTGGATCATCGAGAACGAGCAGGGCGAGGCGAGGATCGTGGTCCGCTCCTCGCGCGAACACGGCACCGTCGACATCCTCTCGGCCGACGATCCCGGCCAGGGCGCCTACAGCCGGGTACTACCGAACGGCACCGGTAGCGAGTACCAGTTCACGCTGCAGTTCCCCGCGGATGCGCCGGAGGACGCCATCACCGCGCAAATGGCCGTCGTGGACGCCGAACTGGAAGCAGTCCGCGCCCTCTGCGAGTGAGCTCATCTGGCGTGGGCCGGCCTCTTTCGCTTGCGGCGGCTGAGGATGGCGAGGGTTAGGACGGCTGCGCAGGCTAGTACTAGGAGGAGAAGCGTCCACGGGATGGTGAGGACGTGAGCAGTGGCGGCTGTGGTGGGTTGAGGGGCAGTCTTCGCTACCGGTACGACGCTGACCGTTCCGGTCAGGCGGAGGGCCGGTGGTACTCCGGGGATGTCGGCGGCGACCTTCCAGGACCCGCCGGGGAGCAGCAGGGGTGAGTCGGCGAGTTGGCCGGGGCCGGCGGTGAAGACGCCGAAAGGACCGGTGACAGCGGCTGCCTGGCGGGCCGCGACGATGGTGTTGCCGGTATTGCGGACGGTGTAGGTGACGGCGACACTGCCTTGGCCGAAGGGGTTCGGAGTACCGGCGTAGTGCACCTTCAGGTCCTCGACAGACAGGGCCGGCTTGAGCTCTCCGCTCACCTGCAGCCGGATCTTGACGGCGGCCAGCCGGTCCGGATAGCCGGCCTGCTTCACCAGCGCGACGATTCCGCCCAGATGGTCGCCGGATGCCGCGCTGTCGGGGAGCGCGAGACGGAACGGTACGTCGACGGTGCGGCCGGGCGGGACCCGGACAGTGGTCTCATCGAGCTGGACCCAGGCCCCGACGCCCTTCGACTTGGCCGCCGCGTTCAGCAGGTCGATGCTGCCGTCGTCGGTGGTGAAAGCGTCGGCGCCGTACAGCGTCACCGTCAGCGGGATCCGGCTGCTGTTGACGATGAGCAGCGCGTCCCGCGACTGGCCGCCGCGCGGCAGGGCATAGCTGAAGCTCGGGCGCTTCGCCCCGAAGATGTTGGCCGCCGGCTTGATCTCCCAGGGCGGGTTGTCGGCCGCGATCGCGCTCTGCGCCTGGCTGAGGCAGGGCAGGACGAGGCAGGGCAGAACGAGCAGTAGGACGGCGAAGGCACGGGTCACGGCATGCACGACCGTGGACCCGCGGAGTACCGGCGGGTGCATCAGTGGTCCCTCGGACGATCGGACGGGAGACGTGCCGATGGGGCGGCTTGCAGCGTCTTGCGCTCGGATGGAGCGCAGGTGAACGGCGGCTGGCGGAGCGGCCGACCGAGCAGCAACAGTCGGCACCCGACTGCAGGTAGCTGCAACCGCGGACTGGTTTAGACCTCTGACTCGCTAGGGTGAGCGGACATTCGTCGATGCGAGAGGCCCTCGGGGGGCATCGAGTACCAAGGGAGATCTTTGCAGATGAGAATTCGTCGTTTTGCTCTTGCGGTGGCCGGGCTGAGCCTGGTCACGGGGGCCGCAGCGGCCGGTCAGGCCAGCGCGGGCGTACAGAGCGAGCCCCGTCCGAGCACCACGCTCGGACACTCCGCGGCGCAAACCCCGCAGACCAAGGCCGCCGCGGCCGCCTGCGGTGTCGAGGTCGGCGCGATCACCGCCGCGGGCATCAACTCCGGCTACGGGATCACCGCGACCAAGCCGCTGACGGTCAGCAACTTCGCGCCGTTCAAGCTGTTCGGCGCCCGTACCAGCTCGACCTGGTACGGCTGGCGCACGCCGGCCAACATCTACTACTACGCGGGCTTCGTGCTGCAGGGCAGCAACCTGTACGCCGGCGCCGAGACGTACAAGAACGGCACCACCAACCCGCCGACCACGAGCTCGAAGAAGCTCGGCGCCGGCTGGGGCGGCTTCACCGCCCTGACCAGCTCCAACTACTACGTGGCGGGCACGACGCGGCCGCACCTGTTCCTCTACGGCCTGCACACCAACGGCTCGCTCTACCGCTACAGCGTGAACGGCCCGACCGGTCCGGTCACCAGCTACGGCAGCGCGGCGGGCTACGGCTCGTTCAAGTCGATCACCGTGATCTCCGAGACGGTCGGCTACGACACCATCCTGGCCACCACCAAGGCCGGCGCCCTGTGGACGATCCACCTCCCGGTGACCGCTCCGCTGAAGGGCACGCTCAAGGCAGTTCGTACGACCGGCTTCAAGCAGTACGACAAGATCGTCGCCTCGCGCTGCAGCAGCAGCACGCTGCTCACCGGCTTCGACAACACGGCGAAGACGCTCACCGTCTACGCCATGAGCAAGGCCAACGGCTCGAAGACGGTTATCAGCACGATCGGCAGCGCGCCTGCCACCCACAACGGGCTGACGCACTTCCTGTACACGGGCAGCGGCAGCCTGTCGCTGATCGGCGAGTAGTCAAGGGAGACCGCAGATGAGAATTCGTCGTTTCGCCGTCGTGGTGGCCGGGCTCAGTCTGGTTGCTGGGGCTGCGGTTGCCGGGCAGGCGACCGCGGAGGTGCAGGGCAAGCCTGAGCCGGTGCACGGTCGGGCGCTGGCGCAGGGGTCCGCGCAAGCGAAGGCCGTGTCGGCGGCTTGCGAGACCGATGTCGGCACCATCACCCCCGACGCCAGGAACAGCCCGTACGGGATCACTGCCACCAGGCCGCTGGATGTGCACAAGTACAACTCGTTCAAGCTGTTCTCCGGGCGCGCCAGCTCCAGCTGGTACTACTGGGAGCCGTCGGCCAGCGTGTATTACTGGTCGGGCTTCGTGCTGCAAGCGGGCAACCTGCTCGCGGGGGCCGAGACGTACTACAACAACTCGACCACCCCGAAGGTCAGCTCGAAGATCCTCGGCGGCGGTTACGGCGGATTCACCACCCTGACGAGCGCCAACTACTGGGTGCCGGGCACGACCCAGGAGCACACGTTCCTGTACGGCCTGAACACCAACGGTTCGCTCTACCGCTACCGCGTCAACGGACCGACCGGTCCGGTCGTCGGTGCTGGACACGCACCGGGGTACAAGGGGTTCAAGGCGATCACGGTGATCGCCACGGCGCCGACGTACGACACCCTGCTGGCCACCACCAAGGCCGGCGCTCTCTGGACGATCCACCTCCCGGTGACGGGTACCTTCAAGGGCACCCTGAAGGCGGTCCGGGCGAGCGGCTTCCAGAAGTACGACCAACTGGTCGCCCAGCGCTGTGGCAACGCCACGATGCTGAGCGCCTTCGACAACACCGCCAACACGGTCACCGTGTACGCCATGGGCAAGGCGGTCGGCTCGAAGACGGTCATGAACACCATCGGTACCGCCCCGGCGACCAACGATGCGCTGGTGCACTTCCTCTACACGGGCAGCGGCGGTCCACTGCTCGTCGGCGAGTGACTTTCGCCTGAGTAAGCAGTAGAACCAGGAGCCCCGGGCCGGTCGGCCCGGGGCTCCTGTCATTCGGCCTCAAAGACGCGGAGCAGGCGGGTGCGGTTGTGCGGCCGCCAGAGCAGCTCGCGGAACTGGTCGACCGGGCCGACCGGCCATCTCTTGAGGATGCTCAGTACGGCTGGGTCCTGGATCTGGGCCGCTAGCAAGTCTGGGTAGTCGGCCCAGGCGACTTTGAACGGGCGGTCCCACATCTGTTCGACGCCGACGGTGATCGGCTCGGTCAACTGCAGCGCGTTGTGCATCGCGCCGAGCTTCTCGTACGCCGTGTTGAGGGCGCTCTCCCGTTCCTGCCAAGTGCTGGCATGAAGCACCTCGGCCAGGATCGGCTGGAGTTCGGGACCGCACTCGAGCCGGGCGAACGCCGTGCCGAACCACTTCGAGTACGGCGCGTACTGCCGCTCCATCAGGAAGCAGAGCCGCATCAGGTCGCTGACCAACCGTGCGCCGATCAGCGCCGACCCCAGCTCATCCCCGATCGAGCCGGTGCGGCCGACCAGGTTGATCTCCGGATGAACCCGCCACCAGCCGGCGACGAGCAGATAGAGCCAGACGTCGCGCGGGTAGAAGGCGAGCCGATCCCGGACGTCCTGCAGCCCGGCCCCGTCGTGATGAACCGCACCCGCGGTCAGCGTCCGAAGCGTCTGCTCCGGAAAGGTCAGCCAGTCGTCGGCCGTGATCTCGCCATCCACATCGATATTCAGCGCGTCCCGGAAGTACCCGCCGATTGTGTGCACCTCGACCGACGCGAGCACGCCGCGCGCGGCCACGTCGATCGACCGGCCCCGAAACTCCGTGGGCAACTCGCGCCGCAACGTCTCGCCGACGGCCGGGTCCTCCTCGCGCAGGAAGAGCAGTACCCGCGGCTTCCAGTCGTGATCCGTCGACACCTCGTCGTCGAACCCGAGCACCTCCGAGCCCCGCCCGATCAACGCCGCGCTGTACGGAAGTACCGGAAACTTCGAGCCGAGGATCGGCTGCACCGCCTCGGTGTAGAACAGTCGGCTCAGCTCAAGTCCTGGAACGAAGTCGGCCATGCCTTCCAGTTTCCCAGCAATCAGCGCTTGGCGACGACCGTGATGGTGACCGCTGCCCCAAGAGGCAGCATCGTCCCGGGGAAGGGCTCGACCTTGAGCAGCTCGCCCGGCGTGTAGTTCGGCGAGTTCACGGTCTCGGTCCTCACCCGCAACCCGAGCCCACGCAGGAGATCCGCGTACTTGCGCCCCGAACTCCCGTCGTCCTTCGACGTCACGCCGTGCTGCTCCGGTACGCCGACCCGACTCGGTATCAACACGATTCGCCGGAGAATGCTGTCGACCGTGGCGGCGCTGGTCGACGACTCCACAGCGAACCAGACCCCGGTCGACGGCAAGTACACGATCCCCCGGCAGACCTGAGGCCCGCCGGGGTTCGGCCTACAGGTCGTCCGCTGCCGCTGGGCCCGGACACCGTCGATCTGGAACTCCTCGTCCGGTACGAAGCCGTACCGGTACGCCGGCCCCGGCTCACCATCGCCCACCTCGACGCTCTCCACGCCGGCGGGTCGGGGCACAGCGCACAGCTGCGTCATCCACCCGTTGATCAGGACGGTGTCGCGCTGCGGAGTGCCACAGCTGGCCTGATTGGTCCCCCACTCATCCGGTATCTCGATGGCGACATGCCCGAGCCCCACCAGCCGCGTCGTGAGCGGCACCTCATTGGTTGCCGTCGGCACCGGGTTGGTCGCCTTGGGTGGCTGGTTCGTTCCGTTCGTTGCTGCCGGCACCTTCTGCGAGCTGTCCCCGGGCGTCACCAGCATCGCGGTTCCGCCGACCGCCGCGATCACACTCACCGCGGCGGCCAGGGAGACGACGGCGGTCCGACGGCGCCTGCGACGGGTGGCGCCCGCACGCATCGCGTCGATCGGGGCCGGGCCGACGGCGGTGCGTTGCCCGGCTCGTTCGAGCAGCTCGGTGAGCTGGGATTCGTTCATCAGATTCCTCGCAGTTCTGCCAGGTTCGGGTCTTCGGCCAGCGTCTTCAGAGCGCGGGCCAGCCGGCTCTTCACGGTTCCGGCCGCGACCCCGAGCACCGAGGCCATCTGCTGCTCACTCAGGTGGGCGTAGTACCGCAGTACGACCGCGGTGCGTTGTTCTCTGCCCAGCCGGTCGAGCGCCCGCATCACCGCGTCGGTGTCATCGACTCCTTCGGTCTGATCCGAACCGGGCACGTCCGGGAGTACCGCCGCCGGCCGTTCCCCGGTCCAGCGGCGCCGCCGCGACGAGACGAACTGATTGATCAGCACCCGATGCACATAGGCGTTGCGGTCCTCGGCAACCCGCACCTTGTCCCACTTGAGCAGACACCGCTCGAGCGTGCTCTGAACCAGATCCTCAGCCTCGACCGGCGAACACCCCAGCAACACAGCCGACCGCACCAGACTCACCCAACGCGCCGCCACGTAGTCGCTGAAGTCCTCGTCCCCGCCCACAACACCCCCGCTCTCTCAACCACCTTCACCTACTAGACAGGCCAGGAGCCCCCCGAGGTTCCTTCTCAATCTCCAGAATGTTGCCGGGAGCACGGCGAACTCTTCGCGGTCCGGGCAGGCGGCGAGATCGAAGTACAGGTCGCTGACGGTGGCCTGGATCCGGAGTTCTTCCTCGTACTGCGACCACCACCCCGGCCGCAGCGTCATCGGCAGGGCGGCCACGTTGTCGACCGGTTTGCTTCTGCTCATCGGTCCTCAGACTCCTCCTGCGAGCTTGTGGACACGAGCATAGGTGCCGTCAGCGGAGGCCTTGCTGAGCCGGAACCTGCGGTAGAAGCTCGGCTCCCCAAGGAACGAGTCGTCCTCACCCCGTCCGGTCTCGGTCATCCCGAGGGACTGCAGAATCCGCACCGACGCAACATTCGCATCCAACGCCTCGGCCCGAATCTCCCGCAGAGCCAGTACGCCGAACCCGTACTCGACCCCGGCCCGCGCCACGGCCCCTCCGACCCCCCGCCCCCACCGAGCCGACGGCCCCACGACGTACCCGAGCTCCCGCCACCCGACCTCACTCCCCGCGAAGTCGACGTACCCCACCACTTCCTCGCCGAGCACGGCCGCCAGCCGCAGGTGATCCGCCTTCGGCTCCGCAATCACCCACCGCCAATGCGCCTCATGCCCAGCCAGCGACCGATCCAGCCGCCACCCCGCCACTTCACAGAACCGCCGATCCAAACCCCAGGCAGCAAACCCCGGTCCGTCGGCCGGTCGGAGCGGGCGGAGCCGCAACTCGTCCATCCACAAACCCTAAGGCGCGGACGCCTTGGGGTGCTGTGGATTCGGGGTTGGTGCGGTGAGGGACTCTGGATCGCGTCGCCGGGCTGCTTGAGTGTCCTAGTCGAGCCGGTGGGTATCAAGGGCGCTTCGCGTCCCTTCGGGATCGAACAAGTTCGACCCTTGACACCCACCACCACGACCAGGGAAAGACGCAGCTATCCCGGAGCCGCTGACAAGACCGGCAACAAATGACACATTCACCACCAACGCCCGGCCGACCCGTGTCGCGGCCCGCGACGAGCACAGCCAGCCCCGATGGGTGGGGCACCACCGTCGTTGCGGCCTTGCTTGCCGGCCACTGGCAGGTTTTCGGGTCGCTGGCGTCAAGCATCACGCCAGCGGCACCAAAACCCGCCAGCCACCCCCGATCAGCCCAATCACGCCGATCCGACGCCCCACGACAGCACCATCCCCACCAACACACCTGTCGCACCACAACCGAAGGGCACCGGCGGACCGCCCCGCATACACAACCCCCGCAAACGGCCCCGACACGCCGAGGTAAGCGATTGCCCACCGAGTTAGGCATGCCCTGGCGTCCGACCCGGCAGCGAACCCGACCCCAAACCAGTTGCCTAAGGCACCCTGTGCACCACCCGAGCATTTCCCAGCCGCAGATCTGCTCACGTCAAGCACAAAGTCGCCCAAACCGGCCCACCACCCCACCCGACCAACCTTGCCACCGCAACCCCGCAACACGACCCGCCTCGCCATCGCCACCCGCTACACGACCCGCCTCGCCATCGCTACCCCGCCGCACGAGCCGCCTCGCCATCGTCACCCCGCAACACGGCCCGCCTTGGCCAAGTGGACCCTGGGGCTCAGACCCCTCCGCGGGATCCCGATAGCTGCGTCCTTCCCTGGTCGAGACAGTGCGGGTCAAGAGTCGAACTCGTTCGATCCCGAAGGGACGCGCAGCGCTCTTGACGCGCGCTGACTCGACTAGGACACTCCCGCAGCGGGAGCCCGCGAACCACAGTCATCCTCACCACACCAGCCCCGCATCCACACCAGCCCTACCTCAGGTAGCGACGATCTAGCGGGTCGCAGGTGAGGCGGCGTCGGGGATTAGGAGGGTGGGAGTGCCGGCCCCGGTTGCAGGGACGGACCAGATGGCGGAGGTGTTGTCGTGATGGAGGGCGTAGAGGAGAGTCTTGTCGTCTCGCCAGAGGGGCTGGTCGTCAAGGGGGCGGGACTCGGCGGGGTGGGTGACCTGGTGGGTGGTGAGGTCCAGGACCGCCAGGCGCCAAGTGCCGTCGGGGTTCTTCTGTTTGTAGGCGATTCGGCGGCCGTCGGGAGACAGGGAAGGGCATTCGACGTTCTGGGCGATGGCGTCGCCTCGGTATTCGCGGTAGTCGGCTTGGATGAGGTAGGTCTTTCCCTTGCTGCCGAGCGTCACGTAGAACTTGTTGCCGTCGGCAGCGAAGGTGATACCCCAGAAGTTGACGTCGGAGGCGAAGTAGCGTTTGCCGTCGACGAAGACCGGGAGCTCCTCGATGCTCTTCACCAACTGGCCGGCCTTCAGGTCGTACAGGCCGGTACGAGTGGAGAAGCCGGTCGCGGAGTACGAGTCGCCGGTGACGAACACGGTCCAGTTGACGATGTTCCCGTCGGGCGAGACACGGGCGCGGCTCGGCGTACCAGGCAATGTCTCCTGATGCTTGACCGCCAGATCCGGACCGAGCACGAGCATCTCGGTGAGCGGCGGCAACGAACCGGGCTTCAACCGCAAGCAGATGCTCGTCGACCGAGCCGTTGCGAACCGATCGCAATGCAAGTCCCCAACCCGCCGAGCACCAGCCGGATCCCCAACCGGTACCACCGCCAGCTTCCCCTCATCGGGCCCCGACGCAAGGTTCCGGAAGTACAAGTTGCCCGGAGCAATCAAAACCTGCCCCGACACCACCGGCCGCGCATTGACCGCCGGACCGCCACCCCGCGCCTGTACCACGTACAGCGTCCCCGCCCCGAGCAGCAACAGCATCCCGAACACACCAGCGAGGATCTTCTTCATCGCGCTTCCTTCCAAGACCAAGGCCGGACAAAGGCAGCAGCGATCGTGACCACCAGCAGCGCCGCAGTAGTCAGCAGCAGGGCCGGCCGGAGATCCCACAGCGTCCACACCAGACCTACCAACACCGCCGACACCATCCGGGCCAGCGCCTGCCCCGTCTGCAGCAGCGCCAACCCACTAGCCCGCAAGTGCTCAGGTAGCAACGGCCCAGCCGCAGCAGGCAGTACTCCGTCAGTAGCCGCGTAGAAGGCGCCATGCAACCCCAACGCCGCCACTGCCAACCACGGACTCTTCACCGGCCCACACAGCAACAGCAATGCGAGCACCAGAGCCCCATGCCCAGCCAGGAAGAGCTTCCACCGCCCAACCCGATCAGCCAGCCGCCCAAGCGGAATAGCCAACAGTAGAAAGGTCCCAGCCGTACCGATCGGCAGCAGCGGGAAGAGCGCAGTACTGACCTCCCACCGCCGCTGCAACGCAAGGTAGACAAAGGAGTCGGTGATAGTCACCAGCCCGAGCATCGCCGCCCACCCGCAACACCGCCGGAAGGCCTTGATGCTCAGCAACCCCAGCATCCCCCGCAAAGGCACAGCCATCGCCGGCCCCGGCCGTGGATGATCCTTGACCAGCAACACCAACAGGAGCACCCCACAACAAGCAATGCAGAAGCTGCCGACGAAGACTGCGTTGAAGTCACCCAGACTCGCCCACAACACCCCAGCCGCCACCAGCGGCCCGAGAAACGCGCCAAAGGTATCCAGCGCCCGATGAACACCAAACGCACGACCCAACTTCGCTGGCTCGGTGCTCAACGAGATCAGCGCGTCGCGAGGCGCAGTACGGATGCCTTTCCCGGCCCGGTCGACCGCAAGCACTCCCCCGATCGCCGCGACCGAGGATCCGGCCGCCAGCAGCCCGAGCTTGCAGATCGCTGACAGTCCGTAGCCGATGCCGGCGACGGCTTTGAGCTGCCGCCAGCGATCGGCCACGTGCCCGCCGACGAGTCGCAGTACTGCGGTCGCCCCGGCATAGAGCCCGTCCAGCAGACCGAACTGCAAGGGGTTCAGGCCGAGCCCGATCACCAGGTAGAGCGGCAGGATCGCCGTCACCATCTCCGAGGAGATGTCGGTGACCAGGCTGACCACGCCGAGCGCCAGCACGTTCGCCGGCACCCTGTGCCACACGCGGCCAGTCCGGCCAGAAGGACTGCTACTGCGAGTCTCGGCGAGATACATGAGCCCGGCCTGTCAGTGGCAGGTGTAGGTCGGGCTGCTGTCCACTACCTGCTGGTTGAGATCGATCAGCTGGCCCTGGAAGGTGGTGTCGGTCATCGAGAGCTTCAGCACACCGAAGGTCTCGAGCAGCTTGGCCGTCGCCGGGTGCGACGTCTTCAGCGGGTACAGCTCCTTGCCGCCGGTGCCGGCGAGGATCTCCACCGGCCCGTTCGGATCGGGCTGACCGGACTTGTTCTGCGGCAGGAAACGCTCGTAGTGGTGGTCATGGCCGTTCAGCACCAGGTCGACCTTCGCGCCGTACAGGACATCCCAGAGCTGAGCGGCGTCCGGGTTGTCACCGTGGTCGCCGGAGCTGAAGCGCGGGTGGTGGTAATAGGCCGCGATGCACCCCTTGGTATTGGCGGCCAGGTCCGCCTTCAGCCAGGTGAGCTGGGCCGGCTCGGCGGCTGTCTTGGACTCCTTGACGAAGTCGTTCGAGTCGAGGGCGATGAAGTGCCAGTTACCCTTCTCCCAGCTGTAGTACCGCTTGCCCTGCGGCTTCGCGATCGCTGACCCGAAGTACTTGTCGTACCCGTTGTACGCCGGGTCGTCATACGTCTCGTGGTTGCCGGGGATCGGCTTGGTGATCGACTTGAACCGGCCCCACGACTTGTCGTAGTAGTTCTGGAAATCGGACAGATGCGCGTCGTCGTACTGGTTGTCGCCCATCGTGATCACGTTGGCCGGCTTGATCAGATCGACCAGGTTCGCGGTCTTCGGGTGGATGCAGTCGGACGAGGACGCGGTGCACTGGTCGGCGATGTCACCCGCCGCGGCGAGGACGAACGCCCCGGTACCACCGGCGCCCGTCTTGACCGTGATCGCGGCGCTCGCCGCCGACACGTTGCCGGCCAGGTCCCGCGCGCGGACGGAGTACTGGTACGACGTGTTGGCCGTCAACCCAGAATCGTTGTACTGCGTGCCGCTGACCGTCGTGACCACGACACCGTTCCGCAGTACGTCGTACCCGCTGACGCTGACGTTGTCCGTCGACGCCGTCCAGGACAGGTTGGCGGTCGTCGCGGTCACAGCCGTTGCCGTCAAGCCCGTCGGTACGGTCGGGGCCTGGGTGTCGCCGCTGGAGTCGTTGGTGCCGTAGGCCTCCAGCTCGAACAGCGAATAGCCGTAGGCGGTGCCCCGCGCAGTACCGACCAGGCGGACGAACCGGCCGTGGCCGGTGAGGCCGGTCAGGTCGTCGGTCGCCCCGTTGCCGTTGGTCACCGTCTTGATCGTGGTGAAGTTGGTGCCGTCGTCGGAGACCTCGATCCGGTATCCCTTGCCGTAGGCGGCTTCCCAGGTCAGCTTGACCCGGGTCACCGAGGCCGGCTGCCCGAGATCGACGCGGATCCACTGCGGATCCACTCCTTCGGCACTGGCCCAGCGGGTCGTCGCGACACCGTCGACGGCCTTGTCACCGGTCAGTGAGGAGCTTTCGTTGCTGGAGGTGAGGACTGGTTTCTGCCGGGACAACAGCACATCCGCTGTGGTCCCCGCGGTCGCGTTGCCAACGCTGACGCCGACTACGAGCATTAGCGATAACAAGACTGCGGAATTTCGGATCCGTCTGGACACGTGACCAACTCCTGGGGGCGGGTCGGGAGAATTGTTAGGAAAGTTACCTAACAGATAACCCATCGTCAATGCCCAGCCACCCCACCGCCTCGATACTTCGCAGGCCGATATATACTCGGCGATGTGAGGAACCAACACCCGACGCTGACCGAGTCGCAGTACTTCTTGCTGGCCGCCCTTCTGGACGGTCCACTGCACGGCTACGGCATCATCAAGGCCACCGAACAAGCCACCGACGGACGGCTCCGACTGGCCGTCGGCACCCTGTACGGCGCCCTCGAACGGCTCGAGCGAGCCGGCCTGGTGACCGCCGACCACGAGGAAATCGTCGACGGCCGCGCCCGCCGGTACTACCGCCTGACCGACGAAGGCAACGCCAGCCTGCAACGCGAAGCCCAGCGCATGCAGCAGGCGGCCCACGTCGTCATCGACCGCACCCCACGGACGGCCCAAGCGTGAATCCTCTGATGCTCCGCGTCTATCCCAAGTCCTACCACGATGCCCACGGCAACGAACTGCTGGCCACGCTGGAGGAGGTCCACCCCGGTCGCGAGTGGCCACCGTTGCACGAGGCAATCACTCTCGCGCGAGGCGGCCTCCAGGCCCGGATCACCGAAGAGGCAGAGTCCGGCTCCTGGTGGCGGAGCGGCCTCCAACTGGCCGCCCTCTGGCTCGCTCTCCTCGCGCTGACCCCTTATCTGCAAGACGTCTGGAACTGGACGCTGCACATCGACCCGTCGCCGCACGCGATCAACTTCCACTTCAACGGCTGGCTCCCCTGGTCGGTCGGCGGAGCCGCCTACGACCGGCTGCTCCCCTACGGCCTGCTCCCGTTGATCGCCTTCGTCGCGTTGCTGCGCGGCCGGGCCTGGATCGCAGTACCGGCCGTCGCCGCGATGATCTACTCCAGCGTCACGCCCAGCGGATCCACCATCTTCGGCGTTCAAGGAGTGGTCGGCGGAAGCTACTACGGCCTCGGCGCTCCGATCCTGAACAACGACGTCTTCCTGCCGCTGGTGTTGCTACTGGCAACCATGGCGCTCGCGGTGAGCAGGGCTGTGCCGCGCCGGTCGTACGGCTGGCTGATCCCGGTGGTCTTCGCGATGTTCGTCGCCGGCGGTCTTCAGGTCGCCTCCTACAACCCGTGGTTCCAGCGCGGTCAGTTCCTGCTCGAGGTCGCGCTCGTGGTCGGCGCCGGCTGGGCGACGATCGTCACCCGCGACTATCGCTGGACCATCCCGGTGGCCTTCTTCGCGGTCGTCCGGACCTGGGCGATCCTGACCGACCCGACCATGCTGAGCTTCCGTCCGCAACCGAGCACGACCGTCCTGCTGGCACTGGCCGTCACCTTGCCTGCGCTGATCCTGGCCACCAGAAGGAACAACAAGCTCACATGAAGTCCATCATCGCCTTGGTGGCGCTCTACGTCGTCGCCATCTGCACGCCCTGGGGCCAGCGCGCCGAGAACTCCCTGCTCGTCGGGTACGCCGATCCCGCCTGGATCTACCGCATCGTGTACTCCGTCGGCCCGCCGCCGCTCAAGCTCGAAGAGCTCACCATCGTCGCCGGCCTGACGCTGATCATGCTCGTCACCCTCCTCCGCCGGCAATGGATTCTCGCCGTCGCGGGCGTCGGCGTACCGGTCGCGACAATCGCCTGTACGGAGCTCCTGCACACCACGATCCTGCCCCGGCCCGACATCGTCGGCGCACCGATCTCGGAGATCGAGCCGAGCTTCCCCAGCGGCCACGTCGCCATCGTCGCCGGCCTGGTGCTCGGCGCGATCCTGGTCGCAACCCCACGCGCCCGCCCGTACGTCGCCACCATAGGAACTGTCTGGCTGGCGCTCATCGGGGCGGCTGTAGTGGCTCTCCTCTGGCACCGCCCGAGCGACGCCATCGGCGCAACTCTGGTCGCCTGCTTCTGGTACGGCATCGCCACCCGACTGCTGCCGAAAGCCCAGCCGATGGCGACGCCGCGGACGCTGATCGTCCTCGCGCTCGCCGCCATCGGTGCGATCTGCGGCGGCGCGCGGACCGACTCCTACCCTCGCTCGTTCGTCTTCGTTGCCACCGGCATCCTGTGCGCGGCCATCGTCTGGTTCACGGTCGCCCGCCGGGCGCCGGCAGAAGTCACGGCCGCCCGTACGTCTCCAGCAGACGCAGCCAGATCTCATTGATCGTCGGGTACGCCGGTACCGCGTGCCACAACCGGTCGAGCGGAACCTCGCCGACCACCGCAACAGTTGCCGCCTGCAACAGATCGGCGACATCCGGCCCGACGAAGGTGACCCCGAGGATCACCTTGCGTTGCTCGTCCACCACCATCCGGGCAGTGCCCTTGTAGCCGTCCGCGTGCACGCTCGCACCCGCCACGTTGCCGATCTCGTAGTCGACGACACGAGTCTGGTACCCCGCCTTCTCCGCGGCAGCCGCGGTCAGGCCGATCGACGCGACCTCCGGGTCGGTGAAGGTCACTTGCGGTACGGCTTGGTGATCCGCCGTTGCCACATGGGTCCCCCACGGCGCATCCGACACCGGCTTGCCATGAGCGCGGGCGGCGATCACGTCGCCGACGGCACGCGCCTGGTACTTGCCCTGGTGGGTCAGCAGCGCACGATGGTTGACGTCGCCCCCGGCGTACAGCCAATCGAACCCGCGCACCAGCAGCGTGTCGTCGACATCGAGCCAGCTGCCCGGCTCGAGCCCGATGTTCTCCAGCCCGATGTCCCCGGTACGCGGAGTGCGGCCGGTCGCGACCAGTACCTCCTGAGCGGACACGGTCGACCCGTCGCTCAGCTCCAGCACGACCTCGGCGTCGAGCCGCTTCACGTTCTTCGTCCCCGTGTTGAGCAGCACGGTGGCGCCCAGCTCACGCAGTCCCTCGGCGACCTGCTCGCCGGCGAACGGCTCCATCGCTTCGAGCAGCCCGCTGCGGGCGATCACGGTGACGTCAGTACCGAAGCCCGCGTACGCCGAGGCCATCTCGACCGCCACGACGCCGCCACCGATGATCGCGAGACTGGTCGGGACCGTCTTCGCGCTGGTTGCGTCGCGGCTCACCCACGGGTCGGCGTCCCGCAGGCCCGGGATGTCCGGGATGAGCGAGTCGGAGCCGGTCGAGATGACGACGGCGTGCCGTGCAGCGAGCACCTGGTCCCCGACGGTCACCTGCTTCTCGCCGGTGATCCGGCCGTGGCCGCGGACCAGCGAGATGCCGGCCCCGTCCAGCCACTTCACCTGGCCGTCGTCCTTCCAGTGGCTGGTGAAGTCGTCGCGGCGGTCGAGCACGGCCTGGACGTCGAGCTCACCGGTGATTGCCTGCGCGGCGCCGGGCACGCGTCGCGCAGCGCGGAGTACCTGCGCTGAACGCAGCAGCGCCTTCGAGGGCATGCACGCCCAGTAGGAGCACTCGCCGCCGACCAGTTCGCTCTCTACGATCACCGCGGTCAGACCGCCCTGGACCGCCCGGTCGGCGACGTTCTCCCCGACTGCGCCCGCGCCCAGCACGATGACGTCGTACTCCGTAATTGACATGCCACCCATGATCCCAGCCCTCGCCGACCGGGCCGGTCAGCGACCCGGCAGCCGGGTGACGACTTCCTGGACGACCCAGCCGTTGCCATCAGGGTCGCTGAACGAGAGCCACGACCCGTAGCTCCGACGCTCGGGGTCCGGACCGGCTGCCCGGTTCGCGTCGCCCGCGTGGTGGAAGACACCGTCGGCGTCGTGCCAGATCTCGCTGACGTCGGCACCCTTCGCGACGAGCTCCTCCCGCGCCGCCTCGATGTCCTTGACGACCAACTGCAGCCCCTGGAGCGAGCCCGGCTCGCCGTTGGAAACGCCGTCGCCGAAGATGACCGAGGCGTCCGAGCCCGGGGGCGTGACCTGTACGACCCGGAAGCCCTTCTCGGTGGCGAAGTCGGCGTCGAGCCGCCAACCGAGCTCCACATAGAAGGCCTTCGACTTGTCGACGTCACTGACGGGGATGACCACTACCTCTAGCTTCATGTCCATACCTGGAAGTTAGGAGCCGGGCCGTGTCCCTCGCGCCCGTCAGATGACGCTATCGGTGTACGTCAGTCGTCCTCACAGCTGTGCGTGGAGCCAGCCGGTGGGCGTGAGGTTGTGTTCATCAGGACGTTACGAGCGGTGGCTTGGGGTGAAACACGGCTGCCGTGGACTGGTTGACGACCCGCCGACGAGGGCGGGGCGCCCCTAGGGTTCCGCTCCGGAAGTACCGGAGGACTGGTCCGAGAGGGGAGACGGCACCGGTCCGCCGGAGCCGTTCCACGGCGGGACAAAAGCCCGGGAGGCCTTGATGGCCCCGGGCTGCCGTGCGCGTTCCGGGCTGAGCATTCGGAGACCGGAATGTCAGCTACTCTCGACCCCGCCGCGGTCGACAGCACCAGCGCCAAAGATCTCGGCAACTTCGGCTACGACCAGCAGTTGTCCCGGCGGGTGGGGACGTTCGCGTCCTTCGCCGCGGGCTTCTCCTTCGTCTCGATCCTGACCACCGTCTTCCAGTTGTTCGGTCTCGGGTTCGGCTTCGGCGGTACTGCGTTCTTCTGGACCTGGCCCGCTATCCTGGCCGGGCAGCTCATGGTCGCGCTGTGCTTCGCCGAGCTGGCCGCTCGCTATCCACTGTCGGGCGCGATCTATCAGTGGTCGCGTCGGCTCGGTGGCGCCGTCGTCGGCTGGTTCGCCGGCTGGACGATGATCGTCGCGCAGATCATCACAGTCGCGGCGGCCGCGATCGCGTTGCAGGTGGTGTTGCCGGCAGTGTGGAGTGGGTTCCAGCTGATCGGCACGGATCCCTCGCTCGCCTCCCGCGATGGAGCCTCGAACGCAGTACTGCTCGGCTGCCTTCTGCTGGTCGTCACGACAACGCTCAACGCGGTCAGCGTCCGGGTCACCGCGATCGTGAACTCGGTCGGCGTCACCTGCGAGCTCATCGGTGTCGTGCTGATGGTCATCCTGCTGACCGGCCACGCCAAGCGCGGCCCATCCGTTGTACTGCACACGACCGGGCTGGACGACAGCACCGGGTACGTCGTACCGCTGCTGATCTCCGCGTTGATGGCGGCGTATGTGCTGGTCGGTTTCGACAGTGCGGGTGAGTTGTCCGAGGAGACGCACAAGCCGCGGGCGACGACGCCGCGGACGATCATCCGCGCGGTCGTTGCCTCGGGCATCGGTGGCGCGTTCCTGATCGTGGCCGCGCTGATGGCCGCGCCCTCGGTGACCGACGGGACGCTGGGAGTGCAGGGGCTGCCGTACGTGCTCACCAGCAGTCTTGGGTCGACGACCGGCAAGCTGTTGCTGCTTGATGTCGCCTTCGCGGTTTGTGTGTGCACGCTCGCGATTCAGACCGCTGCAGCTCGGATGATCTTCTCGATGGCGCGTGACAACGTGCTGCCGTTCTCGGCGCAGCTGCGGCAGGTGTCGCCGCGTACCGGTACGCCGTTGCTCGCGACCGTCGTACCGGGGGTCGGCGCGGCCGTGTGTCTGCTCGTCAACGTCGGCAACGCGGGGCTGTTCCTCGGGCTGACGAGTGTCTGCATCATGTTGCTCTACCTGGCGTATCTGATGGTCACGCTGCCTCTGTTCGTACGCCGGTTGACGGGTGATCCAGTGCCGGCCGGGGTCGATGAGGATGGGAAGAAGCTCTTCTCGCTGGGGCGGTTCGGGCTGCTGGTGAACGGTGTCGCCGTGCTCTACGGGCTTGCGATGGCGGTCAACCTGGCTTGGCCGCGGTCGGAGGTTTACGACCCGGCCGGTGAGGGGTGGTATCTGCATTACCTGCCTCTGGTCACGCTCGTCGTCACTGGCTTGGCGGGCTTGGTGACGTACCGGGTGCAGCGCGGGCGGTACCACGCTGCGATCGCTCAGCCGGTGCTGGAGAACGCATGAGCTACCAACATGAGATTCCTGCTGACGCGGTGTGGTCGTTTCCTGTACGCGCGGATCGGTTGGTGCGGTTGACGGCGCTCGGTCCTTCAGCGAATGCCTCGGTGCTGATCGTCGCGGCGGACCGGGTCGATCGGCTCAATGTGCCGGACACGTTGAAGGCGCAGATGTCGGCGTGCATCCGGTCGGGGTTGGTGTTGATGTCGGATCGTGGGTTCGCGCTCGCCTCCGTCGTGGAGTCGAGCTTGGAGTGGCACGACTGCCTGGCCGGCATTGGCTCCCGAGATGGGTTGGTGGTCGAGCTTACGAAGTACGGGTTGGGTGAGGTTGATCTGCACGGGAGCATCAACTTCTTCTCCAAGGTGGGGATCGCCGATGACTCGCGCGCCTCGATGGAGTATGTGCCGGGGCACGCGGTGGCGGGCGATTCCGTCGTATTGCGAACCGCTGCCGACCTGCTGATCTTCGTGTCGACGGCTGCGCATCTGCTGTCCGGGCTGCCTGCCGCAGGGGTTTCGGTCGAGGTGTCTGTCGCTGATGGGCCGTGGCCGGAGCCTTTGCGTGATGAGGCCGGCCGAGCGCTCGAGATGACTCGGAGGGCTGCGCTGTGACGACCTTGGACTTGACGGCTTTGGATGTGACGGTCGCGGCTGGGGACGGGGCCTTGGTCCCCGTGCCGGCTGGCGGGCGGCTGCGGATCGTTGATCTGCACGGGAACCAGGCTGTGGACACGTTGCTCTACGACGCGGCTGATGTTGCCAACCGCTACTCCGCCTTCGACACGATGCGGGCGCAAGGTGCTGTGTTTCTGACGACCGGCTCGCGGCTGTTGTCGACGCGGCTGGATGAGCTTGCGGTGATCACGGACGACACGTGCGGCCGGCATGACACGGTGGGTGGCGCGTGTTCGCAGGAGAGCAATGTCATCCGCTATGGGGAGCACACGCGGCATCAGCACGCGTGTCGGCAGACCTTCCTCCGGTACGGCGCCGCGGCGGGGATCGGGCAGCGGGAGCTCGGGCACAACATCAACTTCTTCATGAACGTACCGGTCACTCCTTCGGGTGGGCTGAAGTTTGATGACGGACTGTCGGCGCCGGGCAAGTATGTTGAGCTGACGGCGTCGCGGGATGTGCTCGTGCTGATCAGCAACTGCCCGCAGATCAACAACCCCTGCAACGGCTGGGATCCGACCCCTGTGCAGCTGCTCGGTTGGTGGGGTTGATGGCCCGCGCTCTGGTCGTTGCCCCAGGCATGCAGACGACGGTGCAGGATCTGGACGGGCGACAGGGGTTGTGGGACGTCGGCGTACCACCGTCCGGAGCTGTGGACGAACTGACCTTCGCGCTACTGAACGCGGCCGTCGGGAACCCTTCTCAGGTTGCCGGCCTGGAATGCGTCGTTGCCGGTCCCGTACTGCAGTTGGACGAGGACCGATTGGTCTGCGTGGGAGGGGCCGCCACTCGGGCGACCATCAACGGCTACCACCTTCGCCCCGGTACGGTCGCCCGCCTGACCGCAGGCTCTCTACTCGATGTCGGCCCGCTAGACGGCCCTGGAATGCGCGGCTATGTCGCAATTGAAGGCGGTCTCGACGTACCCCGAGTACTTGGCAGTCGCTCAACCTTCATCCTCGGCGAATTCGGCGGCCTGGACGGACGTGCTCTCCTCGCCGGAGACTCCCTCCCCCTGGGCCGCCGCGAAAACCTGGTGCCCCCAGCAACGATCACCCTGCCTGCGTTGACTACTGAGTGGACGTTGCGAGTCATCCCGGGCCCCCACGGTGCCCCCGAACATCTAACCCCTTCAGGTGTGGAGTCGTTCTTCTCCACGGTGTGGACAATCGACCACCGCTCCGACCGCACCGGCATCCGCCTGGTCGGCCCCATCCCCCAGTGGTCCCGGACCGATGGTGGTGAGGCAGGCCTCCACCCCTCCAACGTCCACGACTCCGCCTACCCGGTGGGCGGCATCATGCTCTCCGGCGACACCCCAGTAATAGTAGGAAAAGACGGCCCCTCCCTGGGCGGCTTCGTGGTCCCCGCAGTGGTAATCGAGGCAGACCGGTGGCAACTGGGCCAACTCCGCCCCGGCGACACCGTCCACCTACACCCGGTCACCCCGGAGGAAGCCACCGAAGCAATCCACACCCGCCGCACCTGGCTATCCGACCTCCGCCAAGACCAGCACCCCCAACCTCCCACCACCCCAACCCCAACCCGCCCACTCGCCCTCCACCACCACCCCCTCCACCCCGGCCAGCCCGGCGGCTCATCGGCGTACACCATCAGGCTCGCCGGTGAGCGGCACCTGCTGGTTGAAGCGGGGTCTCTCGAGCTCGATCTGACTGTGCGGGTGTGGATTCACCTGCTTGCGGAGGCATTGCGGGCGGAGGCTCTCGACGGGGTGACTGAGATTGTCGAGGGGGTCAGGTCGGTATTGATCGCGGTCGACTCCGGGCGGTTGGCGCCTAAAGAGTTGGCCGAGCGGCTCGGCGTACTGGCTGAAGGGCTGGCCGATCCGGAGACTGTGGTGTTGCCGGCTCGGGAGGTCAGCCTGCCGATCGCGTTTGATCATCCGTTGGCGCATGAGGCGATGCGGAGGTATGCGGCGTCGGTGCGACCCGATGCGCCATGGTGTCCGGACAACGTGGAGTTCATCCGCCGGGTCAACGATCTCGACGAGCGCGACGAGGTCTTCGATATCGTTGCCGAGGCGACCTACCTCGTCGTCGGGCTCGGCGACGTCTACCTCGGCGCACCCGTCGCAGTACCGATCGATCCGCGGCACCGGCTGGTGACTACGAAGTACAACCCGGCCCGCACCTGGACCCCGCAGAACGCCGTCGGGATCGGCGGTATCTACCTCTGCATCTACGGCATGGAAGGCCCCGGCGGCTACCAACTCGTCGGCCGCACCGTCCCCGTCTGGCGGCTCTCGGAGCGCGACGAACAACCCTGGCTGCTCAGGCAGTTCGACAAGATCAGGTTCACCCCCGTCAGCACCGAGGAACTCGCCCGGCAACGCGCCGACATCAAGGCCGGCCGCGCGGATCTCGAAGTACAACCCGCAACGTTCTCGATCGCCGACGTCCGCGCGATCGAACAGGAGGCACCGATGGACATCGTCAGTCTGCGCGCGAAACGCCGCGCCGCGTTCGACGCCGAGCGCGCGAGGTGGGGCGCATGACCGTCTGGATCACCCGCGTCGACCCGACCGAACCCCGCCCAGGTCCCCTGCACGGAATGACCTTCGCCATCAAGGACAACATCGACCTGTACGCCGTACCGACCACCGCCGGCGACCCCCGCAACACGATGCCCGCAGCAACAAACGCCTTCGTCGTCGACCGCCTGATCGAGGCCGGCGCCGTCCCCCTCGGCAAGACCAACCTCGACCAGTACGCGACCGGCCTGGTCGGCACCCGTTCGCCGTACGGCGCCCCGCACTCCGTCTTCTCCGAGCACCACATCTCAGGCGGCTCCAGCGCGGGAAGCGCCGTAGCGGTGTCGGCCGGCGAGGTCGACTTCGCCCTCGGCACGGACACAGCGGGCAGCGGACGCGTCCCCGCCGCCTTCAACGGAATCGTCGGTATCAAACCGAGCAAGGGCCTCGTCTCCACCAGCGGCGTCGTGCCGGCCTGCCGCTCGCTCGACTGCGTGACCGTCTTCGCCCGCACGGTCGACACGGCCCGCCGAGCCTTCGAGGTGATGTCCGCCTACGACCCCGCCGACCCGTACTCCCGCCAGCTGACACCAGCCACCCAACCGACCGGCACCCAGCGCATCGGCGTACCGGACAAGCCACTCGGCCTCGATCCCCTGCACGAGCAGGCCTGGGCCGAAGCCCTCGACCAAGCAGCGAAACTCGGCGACGTAGTACCGGTCGACATCACCGCCCTGCTGGAAACGGCGGACCTCCTGTACTCCGGACCGTGGCTCGCCGAGCGCTGGCTAGCCTTCGGCGACAAGCTCGACGACGACCCAGCCGTCGATCCGACCGTCCGCGCGATCGTGCGCAAAGGCGCCGCGTTGACCGCCTCCGAAACCTTCGCCGGCTTCGACCGACTAGCCGAACTGCGACGCCGAACCGAGCCGCTGTGGACCGAGATCGACGCCTTGCTGCTCCCCGTGACGGAGACCCATCCGACCCTCGCCGAGGTGGCCGCGGACCCTATCGGCGTCAACAGCCGGCTCGGCCGCTTCACCAACATGGTCAACCTCCTCGACCTCTGCGCAATCGCCTTCCCCGGCCCGGCACGCACCGACGGACTGCCTTTCGGCGTACAGCTCCTCGCCCCGGCCGACCACGATCACCAGATCATCGACCTCGCCGCCGTTTGGTGCGGTGAGCAACCAACCGCCCCACCCACACCCGGCATCCTCCTAGCCGTCGCCGGCGCCCACCTCTCCGGCCAACCCCTCAACAACGACCTCGTACTCCGGGGCGCCACCCTCGCCTTCGAGGCGAGAACCGCCCGCGGCTACCGCATGTTCGTAGTACCAGGACCGTTGCCACGCCCCGGCCTGACCCGCACCACTCCGCCGGTCGACGGATTGGGCATCGAGGTCGAGGTCTGGCGTCTGCCAACCGAAGAGCTCGGCGGCTTCCTGTCCACGATCGCACCACCCCTCGCGATCGGCCCGCTGGAACTTGCCGACGGCACCGAAGTACTGGGTTTCGTCTGCACCGCCGACGCGGTCGGAGAGGAGATCACCGCCTACGGCAGCTGGCGGAACTACCTCGCGGCCGGCAGCATCGTGTAGCTCGGCAAGAGCCAAGTTATGGACCACTAAAGCAGCCCTTCTTTGGACCACCATGAAAGGCCAGAACGGCTCTAGCGTGGAAGCCATGAGCAACCATTCCTGGTCCACCTATAGCCGCGCGGGCGGTGCGATGTTCCTGGTCGGCAGCCTCGCTGCGGTCTCCGGGGTTGTGAACGACTACCCGTTCTACGGCGGCCAAGCTGCGCGCTACCTGGTGTCGGCACTCCTGCTCTTCGCCGTCGCGTACGCCCGGCGGATCCCGCTGATCCGCCCGACCCGCCGCGAAGCCCTCCTGCTGATCGCGCTCGCCGCGACCGGACTGGTGCTCTTCAACCTCTTCGTCATCGAAGGCACCAAGCACGCGAACCCAGCCATCGTCGGAACGATCGTCGGCACCGTCCCCATCGTCCTAGCCCTCGCCGGCCCGGTCATGCACCGGACCCGACCCTCCAGCCGAATCATCATCGCCGCGTCGATCGTGGTCGCCGGCACCGTCCTAGCCTCCGGCCTAGGCACCTCAGACACCCAAGGAATCCTGTACTCCGTAGGCGCCCTGGCCTGCGAAGCCTGCTTCTCCCTACTCGCCCTCCCGCTCCTGGTCCGCCTAGGCCCAGTCCGCGTCTCCGCCTACACCGCCGCTACCTCGGTACCGATGCTGATCACCCTCGGCCTGATCACCGACGGCCCTTTCCTCCGCACCCCAACCCTCGGCGAACTGACCGGCCTCGCCTACCTAGCGATCCTCGTCAGCGGCATCGCCTTCCTCCTCTGGTACCGAGCCCTCCCCATGCTCGGCGCCGACCGCGCCGGCCTCTTCGCCGGCATCATCCCCGTCGGCACGATCCTCACTTCCCTGGCCCTCGGCTTCGGCCTACCAGCCCCCGCCGAACTAGCCGGAGTAGCCCTGGTCATCACCGGCCTACTAGTCGGCCTCTACCGCCCGCGGACCCCCGCACCGGCAGCCGTCGTACGAGCTCAGGTTGACATCCTGTGATGTTCCGCGTGCAATATATTGCATGCCGGTTCCGGAATCTCAGGGTGTTGTCGCCAGGTCGTTGCTCCGCGACGACGCCTATCGCGCGATCCGCGACGCGATCGTCGACGGCACCCTCGCGCCCGGCGAGCGGCTGAACGACCCCGATCTCGTCGCCTGGCTAGGCATCAGCCGTACTCCGATTCGCGAGGCGCTCGCCCGGTTGGAGCAATCCGGCCTGGTGCAGACCAAGCCCGGCCGTTTCACGATCGTCAGCCCGCTCAACGTCCGCGAGGCGCGATCGGCCCAGCTGGTCGCCGCCGCGATGCACGAGCTCGCGGTCCGGGAGGCGGTACCGCTGATGACCGAGCAGGAGTTCCGGGCGATGCGCGGCGCGAACCGGCGCTTCCGCAACGCCCTCCGCGCCAACGACGTCGACGCTGCCCTCGCCGCCGACGACGACTTCCACGAGGTCGCCGTGGAGGCGTGCGCGAACCCGATGATCCGCTCGGTCCTCGAACAGGTGACCCCGATGCTCCGCCGGATCGAGCGAATCCGGTTCGCCTCCCTCAGCGGCCGCGCCTCGGCCGCCCTGCACGACAAGATCCTCACCAATGCCATCGAGGGCAACGCCGACGCCGCCGCCCACACCGCCCGCGAGAACTGGCTGACCCTAGAGCCCGTCCTCGCCGACGACGTCAACTGACGCCGAACAGGAGCAATCTATGAGCCTGAGCGACTTCCCCCGCCACTCCCTCACCTTCGGACCCAGCCCGGTGCATCCGCTCAAGCGCCTCACGGAACACCTCGGTGGAGCGCAGATCTGGGCCAAGCGCGAAGACTGCAACTCCGGCCTGGCATTCGGCGGCAACAAGACCCGCAAACTCGAGTACCTCGTGCCCGACGCGCTCGCCCAAGGCGCGACCCACCTCGTCACCATCGGCGGCATCCAGTCCAACCACACCCGCCAGGTCGCAGCCGTCGCCGCTTCACTCGGGCTCAAAGCGCGACTGGTCCAGGAGAGCTGGGTCGACTGGCCCGACGCGGTCAACGACCGGGTCGGCAACATCCTGCTCTCCCGCGTGATGGGCGCCGACATCGAACTCGTCGAGGCAGGCTTCGGCATCGGCTTCAAGGAGAGCTGGGAGAACGCACTCGAGCAGATCCGTTCCGGCGGCGGTGTCCCGTACGCGATCCCCGCCGGCGCCTCGGATCACCCGCTCGGCGGCCTCGGCTTCGCGAACTGGGCGGACGAAGTACGGGCTCAAGAAGAAGCGCTGGGCGTCTTCTTCGACACCATCGTCGTCTGCTCGGTCACCGGCTCGACCCACGCCGGCATGATCGCGGGCTTCGCCGGCCAGGACCGCCCGCGCCGGGTGCTCGGCATCGACGCCTCCGCCAAGATCGACGAGACCCGCGCCCAGGTGGAGAAGATCGCCCGTCACACCGCGGCCAAGATCGGCCTCGCCCGCGAGCTCCGCGACGACGAGATCACCGTCCTCGAAGGCTGGGCCGGCGAGTACTACGGAATCCCCGTCCAATCCACCCTCGACGCCATCCGCCTCACCGGCTCGCTCGAAGGCGTCATCCTCGACCCCGTCTACGAAGGCAAATCCATGGCCGCCCTGATCGACCTGGTCCGTACCGCCGAAATCCCCCGTACCTCCACCGTCCTCTACGCCCACCTAGGCGGCCAATCAGCCCTGAACGCCTACTCCGCCCTCTTCAAGAACTGATGGGCCACCTGGCCACTGCCGCCGACGGAACCCGGATCGCCTACCAACTCCAAGGCGACGGCCCGCAATTGCTCCTCTTGGCCGGCCAGGCGAACAGCCATCACTGGTGGGATCCGGTCAGAGCAGATTTCGAGCGCCAAACGATCACCCTCGATTGGCGCGGTACCGGCGACAGCGACCGCCCGGACGTCGTCTACAGCACCGAGGGTTTCGCCGACGACGTGATCGCAGTACTGGACGATGCAGGGATCGAGTCGATCGACGTCTACGGCACCTCGATGGGCGGGCGGGTCGCCCAATGGCTCGCGATCCGCTATCCGGAGCGAGTGCGATCACTCGTCCTCGGCTGCACGTCCCCCGGCAAGAAGCACGGCTACGAGCGCAGCCAGGACATCCGCCAAGCCCTCGCCCGAGCAGACCAGGCCGGACGCGACCGCATCCTGCTCGACCTGATGTACACCCCAACCTGGCTGGCCAACCACCCCGGCCCGTACTACGTATTGGGCGACTCCACCATGCCGACGTACGCCCGAGGTCGTCACCTCGTCGCCAGCAACAACCACGACGCCTGGGACGAACTCCCCGCGATCAAGTCCCCCACCCTGATCCTCCACGGCGCCGACGACCTCTTCAGCCCAGCCGCGAACGCCGACCTCCTCGCCAGCCGCATCCCCGACGCCCGCGCCCACGTCATCCCCCATGCCCGCCATGCCTACTTCCACGAGTTCCAATCCGTCGCGAGCCAACTGGTCCTCGACTTCCTGGCAGACTCATCGGTGTGAGCGAAACCTCCCTCGACCCGACAGCCGATCTCGCCAAGGCGCAGCAGGGCGACGACGCGGCGTTCACGCGGCTGGTCGGGCCGTTGCGGCGGGAGCTGCATGCGCATTGCTACCGGATGCTCGGTTCGTCCCACGATGCCGACGACGCTCTGCAGGACGCGTTGCTCCGGGCGTGGAAGGCGATCGCCCGCTTCGAAGGCCGCAGTACGCTCCGATCTTGGCTGTACACCGTTGCCACCCGCACCTGTCTCGACCTGGTCGAGAGCCGCGGCCGCCGTGCGCTCCCGATGGACCTCAGCCCGTCGAGCGACCGCGCAGTACTCGAAGACCCACCGCGAACCGAGATCGCCTGGCTCGGTCCGTACCCCAGCGACACCCCCGCAGCGAGCTACGAACAGCGCGAAGCAGTCGAGCTCGCCTTCGTCGCCGCTCTCCAGCACCTCCCCGGCAACCAGCGCGCCGCACTGCTGCTCTTCGAGGTACTAGGGTTCAGCGCCGCCGAGATCGCCACCATGATGGACACCTCGACCGCCTCGGTGAACAGCGCCCTCCAACGCGCCCGCCGTCTCGTCGCCGACAAGGTCCCCGAGCAAAGCCAGCAACAGACGATCCATGCCCTCGGCAACGAACGCGTCCAGCAACTGGTCGCGAGCTACTCGACAGCCCTCGAGCAAGGCGATGCCGACGCCCTCGTCGCGCTGCTCACCGAAGACGTCACCTGGTCGATGCCGCCGCTCGGCCACTGGTACTCGGGGCGAGCCGCCGTGATGGATTTCGCCACCGAGGTCCCACTGACGCGCTGCCCGAGCTGGCACAACCTCGCGACCACCGCCAACGGCCAGCCCGCGATCGCCGGCTACCTCGGCATGACGCCCGACAGCGAGCACACCGCCTGGTCGATCACCGTCCTGACCTTGCGCGACGACAAGATCGCCGCCGTGACCTCGTTCATCGGCCCCGAACACTTCGAACTCCTCGGACTGCCGCTAACCCACTGAGTACTCCGCAAGCGCCTTGGCGCCGGGCAACCGAGCTCATCCGATCCGCTGCAACGCCTTCTCCCGA
Source organism: Kribbella sp. NBC_00382 (assembly GCF_036067295.1). NCBI lineage: Bacteria > Bacillati > Actinomycetota > Actinomycetes > Propionibacteriales > Kribbellaceae > Kribbella > Kribbella sp. NBC_00382. The sequence goes on along the minus strand of NZ_CP107954.1, from coordinate 4,707,408 downwards.
CGACCGGCCACGCTCGACCCCGACTCCCGCCGCGCCATCCGACGCAGTACGACGGGAGCCACCAGCAACCCAACAACCGCCCACACGCCGAGCACCCCCACCGTCTCCAAATGCCGCCAAGACTCGCCGACCTCCACCGCGACCGCATCCCCCGGCAGCAACGCCGACCGCATCCCCAGCCCGAGCCAGTAGATCGGCGTCAACTGCGCCACGAACTCCAACCACCCCGGCAACGCCGTCACCGGGTAAAAGATCCCCGAGATCCCGATCAGCGCCAGCACCGGCAACTGGATCAACCCCTGCGACCGCGCACTCGTGAACACCGACCCCAGTACGGCCCCGATCGGCAAGGTCGCCAGCAACCCGAGCAGCAGCACCCACAGCAGGGTCCACGGCCGATTCACCGCAAGTCCATCGATGATCAACAGCCCCGGGATCAGCAGGATCGCCAGGTCGACGATCAGCCCACCCGCCACCGAGACGACCTTGCTCACCAAGTACCCGAGCATGCCGTTGGGCGTCGCCTTCGCCCGCAGCAGCGTGCCGTCCTCGCGATCGGCGGTGAGCTGCTGGCTCATGCTGATCATGCCCATCGCCGCGTTCATCCCAAGCATGCTCGGCAACGCCAACGCGCCCAGCCCGAAACCGGTCGTTCCAAAAGACTTGTCGCGCAGGAAGTACAGGGCGATCAGCAGGAGCACCGGCCAGAGGAAGTGGCTGACCAGCTCGCCCGGGTTCGTGAAGGACTGCCGCAGCTCGATCACGCCCCGCCGCCAGCCGGTCCGGATCGCCATCGTCCGCGGGCTCATCACGCCACCTCGTTCTGTCGTACCAGGGTCAGGTACGTGTCCTCGAGCGTCGCCCGCCGGACCTCCAGCTCCGTCAGCGCCTCGCCGTACTGGCTGAACAGCCCGCGTACGAACGCCGTCGACTCACCAACCGACTCGGTGAAGCGCTGCCCGTCGACAGTCCACCGAACCTCGTCCTGCCCCGCGATCAGCCGGGTCAACTCGGCTTCGGTGCCAGCGGCAACGATCCGCCCGCCGGCCAGTATCAGGATGCGATCGGCCAGCTTGCCGGCCTCGTCGAGATCGTGGGTCGTCAGCAGCACCGTCGTCCCCTCCTCCGCCGCCAGCCGAGCCACCAACTCATGGAACTCATGCCGCGCCACCGGATCGAACCCAGCCGTCGGCTCGTCGAGGAACAGCACCTCCGGCCGCCCGACGATCCCGATCGCAACATCGAGCCGGCGCCGCTGCCCACCCGACAACGTCTTGATCTTTTGCCCCGCATGCTCGGTGAGCCCGACCGCTTCGATCAGCTCATCGGCGTCCCACGGCCGTTGCACCGCGGCGGTCGAGTACGGCGCGTAGTACTCGCCAAGATGCTTGAGCAACTCCCGCACCCGCCACTTGCCGTGGTCCCGCCACGATTGCAGTACTACGCCCAGCCGCGCCCGCCACCGCTCGTCGCCCTCGGCCGGATCCACTCCGAGGACCGAGACCCGCCCGGCCGACCGCAGCCGGAAACCCTCCAGGATCTCGATCGTCGTCGTCTTGCCCGCCCCGTTCGGACCGAGCAACGCCAGTACTTCACCCCGCCGCGCCCGCAGCGTCACGTCATGCAGCACGTCGGTGGCGCCGTACCGCATCCGCAGCCCGTCCACCTCGAGAACAACCTCAGTCATACCCCGGAAGCTACGTTGCGTTTCTACTGTCGGCAACGATCCTCTGGCTGCGAACTCTCTTTTATTTGGGAACCCTGGGCTATTGTTGCAATGACTTTGACCGCGAACGCAAACCCAGGGAGACCGCCGATGCCGGGAGGACGGCTGACCCAGCAGGACCGCCGGCTGATCGCCACCCGGTTAATTGAGGGCCATGGGTACGCCGAGATCGCGCGCGAGCTCGACCGCCCCACCTCGACGATCAGCCGCGAGGTCACCCGCAACGGCGGCCGCACCGGCTACCGCGCCGAACACGCCCACCTCGCCACAAGCTCCCGAGCCCGCCGCCGCAAGCACCCTGCACCTGAGACGGAAGCTCCCACCAAGGACGCCTACGGTCGCGACCGCGCCGCCGTCCGCGAGTACGCCGAACTATTCGCCGAGACCATGGTCGAGACCGGCCTGCCCCGGATGGCGTCGCGCGTCCTCGCCCACCTCTACACCGCTGACGCCCCCAGCCTCACCGCCGCCGACCTGGTCCGCGAGCTCAAGGTCAGCCCCGCCTCCATCTCCAAGGCGATCACCTACCTGGAGGGCCTCGAACTGGCGCGCCGCGAACCAGATCCGGCCGGCCGCCACGAGCGCTATCTGATCGCCGAGGACATCTGGATCCAGGCCTGGCGGACCAGCGCCCGCGCCAACGCCAACTGGGCCGGCACCGCCCGCAAAGGCGCCGAACTCCTAGACCCGTCAACTCCCGCAGGCGAACGCCTCGAACGAATGAGCCAGTTCTTCCAGCACCTCAGCGACGACATGTCAGGCCTCGGCCCCGACCCCGAGGCCGCCGAAGACACCGCCACCATCCTGGCCGCCCTGATCCACGCCGCCCGCCCCCTAACCGCCCCCCAACTAGCCGCCGCCCTCACCTGGCCACTCGCCCGAGTCACGACCGCCCTCACCACCGCCCAGACCTACGACACCGACCCCCTGGCCCTGACCACAGTCGCCCCCGACACCTACACCGTGACCGTCACCCGCCTAACCGACACCCAACGCCACGCCCTGACCAGCGCCGGCTCAGCCGCGCCCTGACCAACGTCGGCTCAGCCGCGCCCAGCGCCGCGGCGACTCATCGCGCCAGGTGTCCGACGATCCGGCGGAGCGCGGCGGATCGTAGTACGCCATCGGCGAGGCCGATCTCGACGAGGTTGTCGAACACAACCTGATCCGCCGCCGACGCTCTGATTCCCGCGTCGAGCACCCGCCCCGACCGAGTCAGCCGGGCAGCGAATGCCGTATCCCGCAGGTGTCTCCCCAGCAACGCTCCCACCGACCGCCGGTACTCCGTGCCTGCATCGCCCGAGCCCCGCCGCAGCGCACCGACCGCAGCCCGCCCCGCCAGCATCCCGGTGGCGATCGCGTAGTAGATCCCCTCACCCGTCATCGGGTTGATCAGCCCAGCCGCGTCACCCACCAGCATCACCCGCCCTGTCTCCGGCCGCCACCTCCACGAGGCCAGCGGCAGATGATGCCCGCGCCAGTCCACAGCCCCATCAGTTGCTCCAGGCAACAACACTTCGAGCTCACGGAGCAGCCCGGCGCGAGTGGGCCGCTCCCGCCCAGCCCTGAGCTGCTCGCCGTACCCAACATTCGACCAGCCGTCCCCACGATCGAACGACCACGCATACGACGGCTGCCGCGCCGTCCCGAACACGATCACCTGCTGCTCAGCCCTCCCCGAAGGCGTCGGCGCATATCCCCGCAACGCCAACGCCACCGGCCCGCCCGCGATCCCCAACGCCCCTCGGACGAGCGAGTACGCCCCATCCGCACCCACCACCATCCGTGCGTCGACGTCATCAACGCGCACCGACGACCGCTGCACCTCAACCCGAGTCACGCGCTGCTTCCGCAGTACCGCCCCCGCGTCCACCGCCGCCAAAACCAGCCGCGCGTCGAACACAGCCCGCGGAACCACGTATGCCGGCCGCGCCATCATCCGATCAACCCCAAGCGATCCACGCCGCAGCGAGAGCCGGCGAATCGGCGTCCGGTCGTCGACCACCCCCGTAACCCCAACCTCCGCCAACAGATCAAAAACCTGCGGAGCAATCCCATCCCCACACGCCTTGTCCCGCGGAAACTCCTGCCGATCAAGCAACAACACCGACAACCCAGGCTCAACCGCCAACGCCCCCAACGCAGCCGCAGCCCCCGCCGGCCCAGCCCCGACTATCACCAGATCCCAGGTCACCCTCGCAGGCTACGTCTACTCCACCCGCCCGCCGTACGGCCCGGCCAACGACGGCACCCTCAGCGCCCGCCATGACCGGGCGGCGGGCGCGACGGTTAGCTCGGTCAGCGCATGCTACGGAGGCCGAGACGCTGGGGCGACCGGCGCTGGCTCAGCGGTCGCCGCGGCGGCCGGGGCGTTGGGGGCGGCGGGTGGGGGGTACTGCGGGGATGCGGCGGGAGCGCGAGCCGCGGCGGTCGGCGTGGCCGGTGCCTTCGGTCCACGGGGTGACCGGGCGGGCCTCGTCGAGGTCGATGACCTTCGGGAGCGGTGGCAGGAACGACGGCGGCGTGAGCGCGGAGACCGGCTCGACGCGACGGCCGGATTCACCGGCCTCCTCCAGCAGCTCGCCTTCCCCATCGCCTGATCCGTCCAGCAGCAGATCGCCCTGGTCGTCCGACTCGGCCCGTACCGGCTTCGCGCGAGCAGCCGCCTCTTTACTCACCATCGGCTTCGACCGCAGAATCGCCGCGGGCGCTGGCGCCACGGACTTCTTCTTCGGCAGCCTCGTCTTGAGGTCGATGCCCAGCACACCGATCAGTCCACCGACCACCACCACCATCACCGCGACGGCGAACACCGTACAAGCGGCGAACAGCACCGACTGTCCGCCCGACTTCCAATCCGACGGGTTGGTCCGCCGCATCGCCGCGATCAGCGCCAGCACGACGGCGTTGGTGATGCCGACGGCAACGGTCGCCGCGATCGTCCAGACCAGCACGCGACGTTCCAGCTCGACGTCGTCAGCGGCAGCGACCAGTCCGGCGATCAGCCCGGCCAGTACCGGAACGGTGTAGACCATGGCCAGCCCGAGCCCAGGGTTCGCGGCCAGGTAGAAGACGTCGAAGACGAGCGCCGTACCAGCCAGCGCGGCCGCGAAGCAGATCACCATCGGCGGGTAGAACCGCACGATGGCCACCGCGTCGGCGGGCACCGTCCTGATCATCCGGAACGCAGAAACGTCAGTACTCCGTTGCTCGAGGCTGTCTCACTGCTCATTGTGCCGGTACCCGACGCCCACAGTCACAATCGACAAGGGCGAGTTGGCAACGAAGTACCCCAGGGAAAGCAGAAGGCGCGCACCCCCTGTGGGATGCGCGCCTCCGAGGCCGATGGGCTGGGGTCAGCCCTTCTTGGCGATTCCGGCCATCAGGATCCGCTGGTACGGCTGCAGGTCCTCGACGTCCGGCACGTCGCCGTCCGGGTCCTCCGGGAACCAGCGGGCCAGGAAGTCCAGGCCCGGCGGGATCAGCGGCAGACCGAGGAAGTGCTCGGTGATCCGCTCCGGGGTCCGGATCCAGCCGTTGCCCAGGCTCTCCAGACCGGCCTGCTCGATCGCCTTCTGCAGCGGCTCACCGGTGTCGACGAAGTCGGTGATGAACAGGTAGCTGCCCGGGGCCAGCGTGTCCATGATCGTGCGGACCCACTCGTCCGGCAGCTCGTCGTCGTGGAAGTGCATGTGGATGCCGACGATCATCAGCGCGATCGGGCGGTCCCAGTCCAGGTGCGCCTTGATCTCCTCGTTGTCGAGGATCTCCTTCGGCTGCCGCAGGTCGGCGGTGACGACGATGGTGCTGTCGTTGGTCGCCAGCAGCGCGCGCCCGTGGGCGAGCACGATCGGGTCCTTGTCGACGTACGCGACCTTGGCCTCGGAGTTGATCTCCTGCGCCGCCTGGTGCGTGTTCTTCTGCGTCGGCAGGCCGGAGCCGATGTCCAGGAACTGGTCGATCCCCGCCTGGCGCACCAGGTACTGCACACCCTTGACCAGCGCGTCCCGGTTGTCGATCGCGCAACGGCCGGCATCCGGAACGTACTTCAGGTAGGTCGCCGCACCCTCGCGGTCGGCTGCGAAGTTGTCCTTGCCACCGAGCAACGCGTCGTAGACGCGCGCGATGGTCGGTTGGGAAGTGTCGAACTCCGGAGCGGGATCCGGGCTGTCGGGAGCCATCGGCGCAGCCTTCGTGTCGTAGGGAATCGTTGCCGCCATCGTAGTGCATTTGCATACCAGCGGCAGCCTGGTTCGGCCCTTCCTGGAGTGTTCAGGAGCCGATTTAACGAAGCCTGCACACCCGCCTGATTTCTCAACGGGACGAGTCCCCGCGGGGTTACGCCGAACGCCCGGCAGATCGTCGTGCGAACACCCGACAAGGGCCTGCGACGACCCTCAAATCGGTCACGGATAGCGATATCACAGGCCCCGCCGACAGGCTCTCGAACACGGCGTGTAGTGGACCGGACACACGGCCCTCCAACGTGTACGATGCAAATGCAAGCCCAAATGCACGTGCATATGCCAAAGACGTACGGAAGGTGCAGCTGATGACTGCTCTCTACAACGGCATGCCCGCCGACGCGATCGACGAGCTGATCTGGCGAAAGAGTCAGCGGAGTGGCCCGAACGGCAACTGCGTAGAGGTGGCGAAGCTTCCTGGCGGCGGTGTGGCGATGCGGAACTCGCGTCACACGGACGGACCGGCGCTGGTCTTCACCAAGGCCGAGATCGAAGCCTTTCTCGGCGGCGTTCACGATGGCGAGTTCGACGATCTCGCCTGATCAATCCACAGAGCAAGGGGCCCCTTCACCAGGCGAGTGGTGCGGGGGCCCCTTTCTGTTACGGGCACCTGCATAGCCGGTTGCGGCGGTCGCACGATTCGGTTGCGACATGCCGAGGCGTGGCATCACGGCGTACCGGATGATCGGTGCCCGCCGAGGCTCTTCGTAAGAGAACAGCAAAGGCCGGCCCTCCGCTAGGAGGCCGGCCTTTTGCTTTACTGCGTAGTACTGCTACCGCCTTGTACTACTTGCTTTTACTGCACAGTGAGCGGCCAGAGCTGCTCGCTGGGGAGCTCGGAGGCACCAGCCGTCGCCGCGCCGTCCACGGTGATCCGCAGACCGGTGAACTTCGGCGTCATCACTCGCTGGTAACGCGAGGCCCGGTCGGGCTCCGCGACGTATTCGGCGATCAGGTGGTCGCCCAACCAGATCCGCACCATTTTCCGTCCTCCCGCTCGTTCGGTGGTCATCCCAGGCTCACGATCGGATCGCCGTCCAGCAGGCGCTCACCTCGGAGCCAGCCTTCGAAGGCCCAGCGCTGCTGCTCGGGGCAGCGCGCCACCAGTTCCTGGATCTCCCGCTCGGTCAGCTCGCCGGGCGCTCGCTCGCCGGCAGGGCGGGCAGCGAAACCGATGGCTTCGGTGTCGTCGTCATTCATCGACTCGGGGTCCCCAACCAGTCATGCCGGCGTACCGCCCGACGGATCTGTAGAACCGGAGTGCTGGATCACGCGATGTCACTTTTTGCGAGATACAGCTCACCTTCTGTGCATGAAGCAATCATGGCGGTCGCACGAAACGAATGCAAGCGCCCGATGCACGTGCATCCGCACGTTTTCGACTTGTGACCAACTGAAGGCTCAGCCGAGGCCTCCGAGGGGCCGATTTGAGCCTCGAAAGGTCCGAACAAGCTGACCGGGAAGCGATTACCGGTACTTCGGACCGTCGGCGTGCAGCTGGTCGCTTGCTGATCGACCATCACGCACTGTGAGGGGCTGTGGAATCGATGCCGCTTCGAACCGGCCGGAGCGACCTGCTCGCCGGTCCAGTCACCGGTGATCGCAGGTCCGATCGGCGGTCTGATCGGCGAGCTGGTGGCCGAGCTGTGGACGAGCTGGTGGACAGCACCCACGACTCTATGTAAGAACTTCGACAGATCACGGTCCGGCCGTGAGATGATTCGTCGGGGTGGGCAGGCCGCCGTTTGGGATCAAGTTGGGGCGTCGGAGGTGAGTGTGACGGAGTCGGGCGCGCCAGGCGGGCCGACCGCGCTGCGGATCATCCTCGGCGCACACCTGCGGAGAATGCGTGAGGCGGCTGGGATCACCCGGTCCGATGCCGGCTGGGAGATCCGCTCGTCGGAGTCCAAGGTCAGCTGGATGGAGCTGGGCCGGGTCGGCTTCAAGGAGCGCGACGTCCGCGACCTGCTGTCTCTGTACGGCATCGACGACCCCGAAGAGCGCGAGCGGCTGCTTGCTCTTGCCCGCGACGCGAACAACCCCGGCTGGTGGCACCGCTTCGGCGACGTACTGCCCAGCTGGTTCCACTCTTATCTCGGGCTCGAGTCCGCCGCGCAGCTGATCCGTACCTATGAGCTGCAGTTCGTCCCGGGTCTGCTGCAGACCCCGGAGTACGTCCGCGCAGTCGTCCAGCTCGGCCGCGGGCTGATCCCGGCCGAGGAGGTCGAGCGCCGCGTCTCCCTGCGGGTCAACCGCCAGGAGGTCCTGCAGCGGGCAAACCCGGTCCGCCTCTGGGCCGTGGTCGACGAGTCGGTACTACGCCGCCCGATCGGCGGCCTGAAGGCGATGCGCATCCAACTGGAGTCCCTGATCGAGGCATCCCACATGCCCAACGTGACTCTGCAGGTCATGCCCTTCGACTCCGGCGGCCACGCAGCCACCGGCGGCGCGTACAGCATCCTGCGTTTTCCCGAGCAGGACCTACCGGACATCGTCTACATCGAGCACCTCACCAGCGCCCTCTACCTGGACAAGCTCGAAGACCTCGACCAGTACACGGCCACCATGGAAGCCCTCTGCGTAGCCGCACCCCCACCCAGCAAAACCCGCGACAAACTAGCCCAAATCCTCCACGACTACACCTGAACCGCTCCACCAGAACCGGTTCTCCAGGAGGTACACCCGCGGTCGCCTAGCCACCGCCGGAGTCGGCGCATCAACCAGCGGTGCTTCCATCCGCCCACCAGGTAATAGATGGGCAGCCGAAGAACACGTCGTACTGGATGGACGTCACCCCGAAGGGTGGCACCCGACAAGTGATCTCGCCCGTCAGGCGCTCCTTCTACTGACCACCAGCCCCGCCCGTGCTAGCTGACGTCCAGGGCCGACTGCCCGTTAGCCGGCAGGTGCGTGGCCCACTCCTGGGCCAGAGCCAGGGGCCAGTGACTTGCAGATCTCTTGCCGGTGCTCGACTCAGTATCTGGCAGGGGTGCTGGCCGCCTGGCCGGTGGTGGTCATGCTCGTGGCCGGCCTGTGCTGGAATTCACCGGTTAGGCGTTGGTGTTGATCCAGTCGAGGAACGGGGCTGTGGTGCGCCAGTCGGTGCGGATCTGGTCGGCTAGGGCTGGGGTGTGGATGATGGGCTCGAAGCCGTAGGACTTGCCCAGCGTCATCGACTTGTGGCGGAGTAGCTCGATGCGAGGGTGGTCGGCGGTGTAGCCGCGAGGAGTCGTCTTGAGTTTGTCGCCGCCGAGGGTCCAGCCGGATGCTTGCAGCTTGGCGAGCAGCTTCTCGAGCTCCTTGCCACGACGGTCCTCGTCGATCGCCGTACGCACCCGCGCGAGCCGATCGGCCGACGCCTCGTAGAACCCGGCACCGACCCGGACACCAGGTGCCGCCACCTGAACGTAGTACCCGGTGGACGGACCGAGCGCGACGAAAGCGCCCTGGGCGGTCTTGTACGGCGTCTTGTCCTTGGCGAAGCGAACGTCACGGTACGGCCGGAAGATCTTGGCCGCTCCGAACTCCTCCTCCAGCGCAGCCAGCAGCGCGACCATCGGCGCCCGGACGGACTCCTCGTAGACGTGCTTGTTCGCCGTCCAGAACGTCTTGCTGTTGTCCATCTCGAGATCGTCGTAGAAGTCCAGCGCCGCCGCCGGGAAACCGGTGAAACTCATCCCGCCACCATAGTTCGCGCCCCACCCGGCGCCGCCGCCTAGGGTGGACGGTATGCGAATCGCGGTCATCGGAGGTACCGGGCACATCGGCAGCTACCTGGTCCCGGAGTTGGTGCAACTGGGGCATCAGGTCGTCGTGCTCAGCCGCGGCGAGCGTACGCCGTACCGGGCAAGCTCGGCCTGGAATCGGGTCGAGCGCGTTCAGGTCGATCGGGATGCGGAGGACGCCGCCGGGACCTTCGGGGAGCGGGTTCGCGCGCTCGGTGCTGACGTGGTGATCGATCTGATCTGCTTCACCGAGGAGAGTGCCCGGCAGTTGGGTGAGGCGCTGCGGGGTCAGGTGCGGCATCTGTTGCACTGCGGGACCATCTGGGTGCACGGCCCGAGTGCGCTCGTACCGACGCCGGAAGAGGCGGTGACGGTCCCGTTCGGCGAGTACGGGATCGCCAAGGCCGCGATCGAGCGTTACCTGCTCGGCGGCGACGGACTGCTCGGCACCGACGGGTTGCCCGCGACCGTGATCCGGCCTGGGCACATCACCGGGCCGGGGTGGGCGCCGATCAATCCGGCCGGGCACCTCGACCTCGGCGTCTTCGAGACTCTTGCTAACGGCAACGAACTGGTACTTCCGAACCTCGGCCTGGAGACGGTGCAGCACGTGCACGCGGCCGACGTCGCCGGCGTCTTCCTCGCCGCGCTGGCCAATCGGTCGGTCGCGATCGGCGAGAGCTTCCATGCCGTCGCCGCCGGCGCGATGACGCTGCGCGGGTACGCCGAGGGGGTGGCTCGCTGGTTCGGCCAGGAGCCACGGCTGTCCTTCCTGCCATGGGAAGAGTGGCGCAAGACGGTCTCGGACCGCGATGCCGCCATCACCCTCGACCACATCACCCACAGCCCGCATTGCTCGATGGAGAAGGCCAACAGACTCCTCGGCTTCCGCCCCTCGTACTCCGCTCTCGCCGCAACCCTCGACGCCCTCACCTGGCTCATCGACAACGGCAAGCTCACGGTCGACACCGTCCCGCTCGACAGGAGGTAGTCGACCGATCCGCCGACCACCACGCTCACGGCGGCCGCGGTCGGCCGCGGGATGACCACTACCTCCTGTCGAGCGGTACAGCTCCCCCGGCGCAGTTGGCCAGCTTCGCCGCCGACGCTGCAGTCAGTCAGTCAGTCAGTCAGTCAGTCAGTTGGTTGGGCGGGTGGCTCGAAGCTCGGCGACCAGTTCGCGGAGGGCTGTGCTGCGGGATAGGGCTGGGGTGGTGAGGTAGCCGATCGTCCGGCGAGGGGTGGTTGGGCCTAGGTCCTCGAGTGCGACGTCGGCGGCACGGTCGGCGGCAGTGGTCCGAGGGACGACGGCCATGCCGAGGCCGTGGGCGACCATCGAGAGCAGGACGGTATCGTCGGCAACGTTGATGGTGGCTGGAGGCAACCAATCCTGGGTGCGGAACCACTGCCGCGTCTCGGTCGAGCAGTTCTCGGTCCAGTCGATCAGTGGGAGAGATCGGGGGTCCGAGCAACGAGCCGGGTGGATCAGTACATACGGCTCGTCGAGTAGTTCGCCGCCGACCAGGCCGGCCGATGCGGGGAGCCGGTGCGGGAGGTTCACGATCGCTAGGTCGGCGCGGCCCTCGACCACCTCGGTCGCCGTACCACCGCCGACATCCCGCACGATCGATACGTCGTACGAGAGTTGCGGATGCCGAGCCGTCAACCGGGTCAGCGCCGGTGGGAGCAGTTGCGCGGCCGCGCTGCGGAAGGCGGCGATCCGCAAGCGGGTGTCGAGCGAACCACCAGAGGCCGCGAGCGCGTCAGCGCGGAGTACGTCCATCAAGCGGAGCACGCCACGGCCATGCAGGATCGCGCGTTCGCCGGCCGGTGTCGGGCGAGCGCCGTGCCGGCCGCGGTCGAAGAGGACGGTACCGATCTTGCGTTCGGTCATCCGCACCGAATGCGAGACAGCCGACTGAGTCAGCCCCAATGTCGACGCCGCGGCCGAGAAGCTGCCACCCCGTTCGACAGCGTCGAGAATGCGCAGTTCGGCGGCGGTGAGGTCCACGAAACCAGCGTAGCCGCTTCCATGAGCAGCTCTCATGGAAGCGGGTCATTGCAACAACGTGCAACTCTGCAAGGCGCCCGGATTCCGGCCCTACGGTGGAACCTCCATCGAGCCGAGAGAACGGATACCATTCCATGCGCGCCATCCAGGTCAGCCGGTACGGCGGGCCCGAGGTCCTCGAACCCGTCGACGTCCCCGCACCGGTCCCGGGCGAGGGCGGGCTTCTGGTCGAGGTCGACGCCGCCGGAGTGAACTACGCCGACACCCACCGCACCGACGGCTCGTACACCACCGTCACCCCACTCCCTTTCATCCCCGGCTCCGAGGTCGTCGGCCGCACCGACGACGGTCGCCGGGTCCTCGCCCCGACCTTCGACGGCGGCGGGTACGCCGAACTCGCGGTGGTACCGGCGGCCGACGCAGTGGACGTCCCCGGCCCGGTCGGCGACGCCGAGGCACTCGCGCTGCTCGTCCAAGGACTCACCGCCTGGCATCTGCTGCGCAACAGCGCTCGCCTCGCACGCGGTGAATCTGTTGTGGTAAACGCTGCCGCTGGCGGAGTCGGTACGTTGGCCATCCAGCTCGCCAGGCTGTTCGGCGCCGGCCGGGTAGTCGCGGTGGCGTCGACGGAGGACAAACGCAAGCTCGCGCTCTCCCTCGGCGCGGACGTCGCGATCGGCAGCGAACCGGACGGGTACGCCGCCAGGGTCGTTGCTGCGAACAACAATCGGCCGGTGGACGTGGTGCTGGAGGCAACCGGTGGCGCGACCTTCAACGCCGCCCTCGGCGCGCTCGCCGGATTCGGGCGGCTCGTCACCTACGGCAACGCCGCCCGCGAAGGTCGCCGCCCCCTGCTCGACCCGGGGTTGCTCGCCAACCACAACCTCACCGTCGCCGGCTTCTGGCTCCGCCCCGCCCTCGAACTCCCCGGCACGTACCGCGAGCCCCTCACCGAACTCTTCAACCTAGTTGCCACCGGCAAGCTCCAGCCGGTCGTCACGGAGTACCCGTTGCTGGAGGCCCGCAGAGCCCACGAGGACCTCCTCTCCCGCCGCACCACAGGCAAGCTCGTGCTACGGCCGTAGCTTCGACCCCCAGTCGGTCGGCTCCTGCGACATCGTGAGCAGCAGCCCGCCGCCGATGATCCTCAGAGGCTGGCGAAGAACGCGCGGATGTCGGTGACCAGCAGATCAGGTTCTTCCAGCGCGGGGAAATGACCGCCACGCGGGTATTCGGTCCAGCGGACGATGTTGTTGGTCCGCTCGGCGATATGCCGCAGCGGGATGAAGTTGTCCTGCGGGAAGTCCGCGAGCGCGGTCGGCGCGGTGGACGGCTCAAGCGGCTGCCCCCAGTGCTTGCGTTCGTAGTAGATCCGCCCAGCCGACCCTGCTGTCCGGGTGAACCAGTAGAGCGACACGTTGGTGAGCAAGTGATCCCGGTCGATCCCGCCGTCCCCCGACCACTCCTCGAACTTCTCCGCGATCCACGCCAACTGCCCGACCGGCGAGTCGGTCAACGCATAAGCAAGTGTCTGCGGCCGGGTCGTCTGCAGATCCGCATACCCCTGCGACTCCTCCAACCACCCCTCGAACCGTCGCCACGACGCCACCGTCCGCTCCCGCTCCTCAGGCGACAACGGAGCCAACTCATCGTCCGTCGGCTCAGAGGTCGCCCCCGCCCCCGGAATCAGGTTCAGATGTACGCCGATCACGCGCTCCGGATAGAGCCGTCCGATCTCCCGCGAGATCGCCGCACCCCAATCCCCACCCTGTACTCCGTACCGCTCATACCCCAGCCGCGCCATCAACTCCGCAAACGCCCGCGCCACCCGAACCTGCTCCCACCCCGTCTCCCGAGTAGGCCCCGACAACGTGAACCCAGGAATACTCGGCATCACCAAATGAAACGCCGGCCGCGCCTCCCCGCCGTACCGCCGAGGATCAGTCAACGGCCCCGCGATCTCCTGGAACTCAACGATCGACCCAGGCCACCCATGCGTAATCAGCAATGGCACCGCATCCGGCTCCGGCGACCGCAGATGAGCAAAATGCACCCGAGCCCCATCGATCGTGGTCGTGAACTGCTCCCACTCATTGATCCGAGCCTCAGCCGCCCGCCAGTCGTACTCATCCCGCCAGTACTCCGCAAGCTCCCGCAAGTACCCGACCGGTACCCCGTAATCCCACCCCACCCCCGGCAACTCCTCCGGCCACCGAGTCACCCCAAGCCGCGCCCGCAGCTCATCAACCTCACCCTGCGGAATCTCCACCCGAAACGATTCGATGCTCATAGCAACACCCTCCCCCACCACCCACCCCCACGCACGCGGATTTCCTACCCACACATGCGGGTTTCCTTCCCACGCGCGACTCGGCGACGGCCTAGGTGAGCTCGGACGGTGGCGTTGAGTCAGTGATCGCCGGGCTGGCCGCAGGCAGTTCCTGCGGGTGGGACGAGGCTGGAACGGCGGCTTTCGGCCGGGGTGTGGCGACGCGCTCGCCCATCACCCGGACGGCGATGAAGACTCCGATGCTGACGACCGCGAGGGTCGAGATCAGGACCGCGAACAGGACCGGCATGCTCATCTGATCGAACATGAACTCAGCTCCTTCAGGTTGCCCACGACGCTACGCGCGATCCAGCCTGAGCAGGCTTACACGGTACTAACGTCGGCTGTGGCAGACCCGGGCCCGGAGATTCCTCAAGCGAATGGCACAGGAAGATCGGCCGGCTACACCTACCCCGATGGGTATCTCAGGCGGTGACGCGGTCTCGGACTACCTTGACGGTTAGGGCGGCGGCTAGGCAGAGGCCGCCGGCTACCAGGATCAGGGTTACCAGGGTGGCTGCGTTGTTCAGGCGGCCGTCGCAGGCCATGGGAGTGATGCCGGCGGCCGGCTGGAAGACGGAGCCGCAGTTGGTTCCGGTGGCGGAGACCGCGCGGAAGCCCAGGGCTACGCCGGCCAGTAGCAGGATCATGCCGGCGGCGATCAGGATCTTGTTGATCAGCGTCATCCCGGCACCGCTGCCGACGCCAGTTCTGACGGGCATGCCGACGGCACGACCCGACTGCCCCGTTGCACTTCGTTCACTCCTGACTTCGACCGACACCTCTCTGAACTTACGGTCCCGCGGCGTGCGAACCACGCCTGGAAAGCCGTCAGCAGCGATTCTTCACACAGTCCTTACTCAGGACATACGTGCACGTGACGATGGTCTCAGAGGGTCTGACAGCCGGTGACACTGGCATCACTGTGCCAGTAACTGGACGACTGTCCAGAACCCGGAACGCGCTCTCCGGATACCGGAGAGCGCGTTGCCGGGAGGGGTTCAGAACCCGCCCGAGGCGGTCCCGCCGCTGCCCGTCGCGGGGGTCGTGAACGAGAGGTTCGGGTCCGGGCCCCACTGGTCGGCCGTCGCCGGATAGTTCGCTTCCTGGCGTTTGATGCACTTCCATTCAACGGTCGTGCTGGGCGGCAGGTTACTGATGGTCCCCGTCCAGGTCGGGTAGGCGGACGGCGCCAGCTTCACCGCGCTCGCCACCGACCAGGCCCCGAGCTGCGGCGCACTGCCGACGACATAGACCGACTGCCCGGCCGTCGTCGTCCCGTTGGAGCAGCTGAAGGTCTTCGAAACGACCGTTTGACCGAGCGTGAAGACGAACGACTTCGCCGTACTGACCGCCAGCGACGCCGACTTGGCGACGACCAGGTTGCCGCCGGCGTTGTACCAGCCGCTACCAGCCGCATCGAACGCCGCTTTGTTCGCGTATTGCGTCAGCGCGCTCCCGTTGAGCGTGACTCCCGAGGCCTGCGTGTCAGCCACCAACTCGACCACGTTCTGACGAGACGACGGCGCCCCGGTGTACGTACCGGAGGACGCCGCGACGCCCACCGTCGCCGTGTTGCCGGCCCGCGACTGGGTCAGATCGGTCGTCCGCTTCGCCCCGGTCTGGTACCCGATCGTCGAGCCGTCGTCCTCGGCCAGCGTGAACGACGAGGCGGTCGAGTCCGAGTAGACCCGGGCGACCAGCTCGTTGCGAGTCGTCCCGTCGGCCCGCTTGCCGACCACGTTCATCGTCTGGTCGTCGACGTACATCTTCGGGATGATCGCGCCGGCCCGGGCGTACGCGGGCAGTTGGAACTTGCCGTTGCGCCACAGCGGTACGTCGGTCAGGTTCTGCCCGGTACTGACCGTCTTGGTGTTGGTGTAGTAGTCGAACCAGGTACCGGCCGGCAGGTAGACGTCCCGCTTGCGCTGGTTCGCCCCGGCCGCGACGCCGACGAGCAGGTCCTTGCCGATCAGCTTCTCGTGGCCGACCTCCCGCACGTTCGGGTCGTTCTGGTACTGGTAGACCAGCGGCGGAATGAGCGGTTCGCCGGTCGTGTTGGCGCGATGCGCGAGCGAGTAGTAGTACGGCGTGAGCTCGTACCGCTGACGCAGGTTGGCCAGGTTGCTCGGTACGTCGCCGATCGAGTCGGGCGAGGTCTCGGCGCAGTTGCAGAGGTTCTCGGTGTGCGGCCGGATCGGGACGTCGAACCAGGACGAGTTCGCGAACCACTGGGTGTAGAGCTCGTTCAGATCGCTGTCCAGCATCTCGCGCCGGAAGCCGCCGATGTCGGAGCCGAAGTAGTCGATGCCCGACATGGACATCTGCATCTGCACGTTCTGCTGCGACGCGAGCGCCGTGAGCTTGGAGCCGATGTCGCCGGACCACATCGCCGTACCGGTCCGCTGGATACCGCCGGCCGCGGATCGGGCCAGCATGAACGGCCTCTGCTGTACGGCGTTGTCTGTGTAGCCCTTCGCGATCCCCTTCGCCCATTCGAGGTTGTAGAGGTTGTGGTAGTCGGAGTGCGCATGCTTGCCCGCGAGCAACCCGGACGTCCAGTCGCCGGCGTCGTACATCTCGGGCTCACCCAGATCGAGCCAATGACCCATCACGCCGTCGTTGATCAGCGGCTGCCGCTGGGTGTTGTGCCACTGCGCGCTCGCGGCCGGCTGGGTCCAGTCGATCATGCCGCCGCGCCCCCACCAGTCGTTCCCGGTCAGGTACGCCGGGCTGCAACTCGAGCAGCCCGCCCGGATCAGGTAGCCCGACGACGCCATCGACGTGTGCTCGGGCAAGTTCTTGCCGACGTACGACTCCTCGATCGTCATCACGCCGACGCCGTTGGTGTTCTTGTACGCCGCCAGCTTGGTCGCCGCATTGGGGAAGTTGACCGGGTCCCACTCGAGCGTGCCCATCCGGGTGCTGTCCGAGCCGGCCGTCACGCCGCCGAACCAGTTGACGTCGAGCATCACGCCGTCGGTCGGGAACTTGTTCGCGCGCAATCCGGACAGCGTGGTGTCGATCTCGTTCCAGTTGTCGTAGCCGTACTCCGACATCCAGAGGCCGAACGCCTTCTTCGGCGGTACCGGCGGACGGCCGGTCAGTTCGAGATAGTCCTTGCGGAGGTCGGGCAGATCGGGTCCGCTCATCACGTACCACCGGAGCTGATCGCCGAAGGTGTCCATCGTCCACGGGTCGCCGGTCAGGTTCCAGTCCTGCTTGTAGACCTGGTCGACGAACATCCCGTAGTTGGTGGTGTTGGCGCCGACCGCGAACAGCACCGGGATCTGCGCGTTGGCGACCGGCCCGTTGTCCGTGTCGTAGAGCATCGCGTTGCCGTAGGTACCGCTCGTACGTTGCCGCCCGACCCAGTCGCCGTCGGCGCTGCCACCCATGAAGAAC
Organism: Kribbella sp. NBC_00382; assembly: GCF_036067295.1. NCBI lineage: Bacteria > Bacillati > Actinomycetota > Actinomycetes > Propionibacteriales > Kribbellaceae > Kribbella > Kribbella sp. NBC_00382. Next base: position 4,689,968 of record NZ_CP107954.1, on the reverse strand, counting down.
TGCTCGCCGAGCCCGTACGCGTTCTGCATCGACGACTTGGTGAAGCTCAACCCCTTCCACGCCTGACTGAGATTGCGCGGGCAGGTCGTGTTGAGCAGGAGTTGCGGCGTACGGGCGGTGTCGTAGACGGTCGCGCACAGGGTCGTCGTGTTGACGTCGACCTTGATGCCCGGTGTCGTCAGTACTCCGCCGACCTGGTTGAGGCTGGTCGGCCCGGGATAGTTGGTCTTGGCGATCTGATCGGTGGTGAAGATCGGCGACCCGGTACCAGGTCCGGCCCCCGCTCCCATCTCGAAGTGCACCAGATCGTCATCGAGAAACTCCACCACCAAGTAGTTGCCCCCGGCAGTGAACTGAACCCGCTGCACCGCGGCCTGAGCCGCCTGCACCGGCAGGACAACCAGCATCGGCACCAGCAGCACCAAGCCCAGCAGCCGCGCGAGCATGCTCGTCCGGCCCCTCATGGCCGCGCCACCGAAATGTTGTCGAGGTTGACTCCACCAGAGCCGTAGACCACCTTCACCACGCGTTTGCCTGCGGTGAGGCTGGTGGTCAGCGTGGCTGTCCCCCAGGTGTCCCAGTTGCCGGTGCTCGGCAGGTTGATCGAGCCGACACTCACGCCATCCACCTGGATCGTGCGGGTCGCCGTGGTCGCCGCGCCGTTGGAGTAGCGCAGCTTGATCACGTGGCTGCCGGTGACCGCCGCATTGGTGTCGACCTGTACGGCATCGCCCGCGGTTTCGAACCCGTCGACGAATCCGGTGCCGGTGAATCCGGCGTGATCGGTGTTCACCGTAGTACCGGTGTTGCTGCCGAACTCAGCTTCATAAGCAGCCTTGTCGACACCGTTCAGTACTACGCTCCGCGCCGCCGCACTCGACGCCGTCTTCACCAGCGTGAGCTGCTGGACCGGATCCCAGTACCAACCCTCCGTCGCGCCTTGCAACGCGGCGAGCGTCGCGTGCGCAGTCATCGCCACGCCATCCTTCGTCACCGACGACGGCTTGCTCGACGCCACCTGCAGCGTGCTCTTGGTGGCGAGCGGCGGAACGCTCACCGTCACCTGATGACCGGCGAAGTTCTCCGTCGAGGTGACCGTTCGGGTCTGGTTCGCCGAGTCCTCGAAGTACCCGTAGCTCGTCGTGCCCGACGGATAGATGCGGAAGGCAAGGTTCGTGTAGGTGTCGACGCTGTTGCCGATGTTGCCGCCGAGCTCGTAGTTCGCGTTCAGGTTGAGCGGGACGATCGCGCCGGCCTTGGCGTAGACGGGGATCGTGCCGGTGTCGGCGTTGTAGACCTTCGTACCGGCGCCTTGCGCACGACCGCCGTTCCAGAAGTCGTACCACTCACCGGCAGGCAGGTAGACGTTCTTGCTGGTTGCGCCCTGGGTCGTGATCGGTGCCACCAGCAACTGCCGGCCGAACATGTACTGCTGGTCCTGCGCCGCCGCCGTCGTGTCGCCAGGGAAGGCCATGCTCATCGACTGCATCATCGGCAGGCCTGTGGTGGAGGCGTTCTTGGCCTCGGTGTAGAGGTACGGGATCAGGTTCATCCGGGTGTTGGCGAACTTGCGGAACTTCGGGATGACGGTCGTGTCGCCGGACCGTGCCTGGACGTTCCACGGCGTACGGGCCTCGGAGACGCCCGGGTTCGACTTCTCCGAGTGGTACTGCATGATCGGCGAGAAGGTCGACTGCGCCGCGGCCCGGAGATAGAGCTCGCTGCTCGGGAATGTCCCGGTGAATCCGGCCATGTCCCACGACCAGAACGGGATGCCCGACGCGCCCGCGCTCTGGCCGGCCCGTACTGCCTGCTGGAACGCATCGAAGGTGGACGCCTGGTCACCGGCCCAGAAGATCGAGTTCGCCTGGGCTCCCGAAGTACCGCCGCGGCTGAACAAGGTGCCCTGGGCACCTTTCTTAGTGGTGACGAAGTCGTTGTACGCCCGGGTGTACTCGTTCGGATAGGCGTTGTGCAGCTCGTCGCCCTTGCGACCGGAACCACTCGTCACGTTGCGACCGAAGACCGCCTCGCTGCCATCGGTCTTGAGGCCGTCGATGCCGACGTCGTCGAACAGGTAGGAGCGCTTGCTCATCCACCAGTTGGTCGCGGCCGTCTTGGTGAAGTCGGGCACCGTGCTGTTGCCGAACCACTGCCCGGCCGGGATCCGGTAGGGGCCGCCGGCACCATCGCCGAGAACGTAGCCCTGGGCAACGGCATAGTCACGGTCGTTGACGTGTTGCTGCGGAGCCGTCGGAGGATTGGTGTCGAAGTCCTGCTTCAGCACCGGGATCTGCCAGAGCACCATCTTGACGCCCTGGTTGTGGGCGGCCGTCACCATCGCCTTCGGATCGGTCCACTCACCGCCGGCCGGGAAGGTCAGGTCGGCATAGGTGAGCGCCTGGTTGCCCGGCTTCGGCGTGTACGTCGCGCCGTGCCACAGGTAGAAGGTCGCCTCGTCGCTCCACTGCTCGAGCACCATCGCGCTGTGCGGGATCTGGTTCGACGTCATGTTGGCGAGCTCGGCGTTGACCTCGGCCTGGGTGTTCCACTCGTTCGCGGAGCCCCAGAGCCCGAACGACCATTTCGGCGGCAGCTTGGGTCGTGCGGTGGTCGCCGTGTACTGGTCGAGCATCTCTGCCCGCGTACCGGTGAAGAAGTAGTAGTCGACCGTCGAGTTGAGGGCGCCGCCGGTGTCGACGGTGAACCCGGCCATGTCGCTGAGGTGGGTGCCGAGGTTGAACACGGAGTACCGGGTGCTGGGCACGTAGATGCCGTAGCCGGCGGTGTTCGTGACGAACGGGACGCTGAGGTACGTACGGGCGGTCGGGCCCTGGTCCTGGTACTGGTTGTAGACGTAGTTGTGGACGTCCTTGCCGCGCTGGTCGAGTGCGTCGTACCGCTCCCCGAGTCCTTCGAAGCGTTCGCCGGCCGGTGAGAGCCAGTGGTCCTCGACCTTCGTCACCGTCGTACTGCCGTCGCTTGCCCAGCCCGTGTTGCGGAAGGTCGCCGGGTCGTACTGCCTCGCGATGAGCGTCGTGCCGTCGCCCTTGTAGACGGCCACCCGGTACGGCGACTTCTGGATCTTGAGGACGACCTTGGTGGTGGCGATCTGGAGAGTGCCCGCGCTGTCGGTCACCGTGTACGCCGAGGAGCCGGTGATGTTGAGTCCGCTGCCCGTCGGGGCGACCTGGACGTGGAAGCGATCGATCGCGGGGAAGGCGAAGCGGACCTTCGGGGTGAAGCTGCCAGCGGTGTCGCCGGTCGTGACGTCGACGCTGGTGCCGTTGTTGACGAAGCCGGAGACGTTGCCCGTACCGGAGTACGAGGTCACGGCGAAGGAGAACGGGCCGGTGGTCTTCTGGTTCGCGCCGTCGACGTCGGCATTGACTGTGTAGGTGATCTGGTCACCGCGCGCGAAGGTGCCGAGCGCGACCTTCCAGTACGTGTTGTTGCCGCTGTTGTAGTCGAAAGCGCCGCCGATGGGCGTCTGGTTGACGCCGTTCTTGGTCCAGGTGATCCAGACGGTCTGACCCGAGGAGATCGGCCAGGTGGTTGCCTTGATCTGGACAGCCTCGCCGGCCATCGGGTCGCGCGGGGCGCGCTCGGTCAGGGCGGTGTTGTAGAGCTCGTCGGCGCCGTACGGGGCGTGGAAGACGCCGGTCAGCGTGCCGGCGAAGGCGGGCGTCGGGGACAGCTGGAAGATGACCGCTGCGAGCACCAGGAGCGCAGCGACCCACCGCCTTCGCGGCTTCGTCAGGGCATGGGTCATGGACAGGCCTCACTTCAGAGAGAAGATTTCAGGCGGAACGTTTGGTGAGGGACGGGCGGTCGGCCTCGTCGGGGCGGAGGTTGGGCTGGAAGAGTTCGCCCAGGAAAAGGCCCGCGGCGCCTTGCGCCCAGGCTTCGTCGTCCCAGTCGTCGACGACCACGTCCAGCTCGCGCTGGAGTCCGTCGAACACAGCTAGTTGCAAGGCTTCCTCGAAGCCGGGAAGGAACAGATTGCTCGCCCGCGTACCCTCGCCGGCGAGCACGATCAGCTTGGGATTCAGCAGGTTGACGAGATTGCCGACGGCCGTTCCCAGGGTGCGGCCGACTTGATCGAAGACATCGACAGCGGTTTGATCGCCACCTCGGGCGGCGGCGACAGCCTGCTCAATGGTGGTGCTGCCGGTCGCGGTGAGGATGGCGGGCTCACCGATCAGAGCTTCCAGGCAGCCGCGGCCGCCACAGTCACAAAGCGGGCCGTCGGCAACGACCTTCGTATGTCCGAACTCGCCCGCGCCGCCCCCGGCACCGCGGTACAGCCGGCCGTCGAGCACCATACCGAGCCCGACACCACGCCCGATGCTGACCACAGCCACGTCGGAGACACCCCGCCCGGCCCCGAACCACTGCTCATTGGCGACCAACGTGTTCACATCGTTGTCCACCACCACGGGCAACCCGGTGCGCTTGGTCAGCAACCCAGCCAGGTCGACATCGCGCCAATCGGCGTACGTCGCATGCCGAACCACCCCGCTGGCCCGGTCAATCACACCAGCGAGCCCGACACCAACGCCGTACACGGGGCTCGGCCGCGCCCCACCACCCGAATGGCGAGACGCCGCCGCGCGGAGCTTCTTGACCACCCCCGCGATCGCCCGCACGACAGTCGCGACGTCGTCGTCACCCAGGCTCGCGGTCGCCCGCTCCACGATCCCGGCGTTGAGGTCGGTGAGTACGGCGATCACGCGGGTCTCGGTGACCTTGATGCCGATCACATACCCAGCGTCAGGCTTCAGCCCGAGCAGCACGGGCCGCCGCCCACCCCCGGACGACGCCGTCTCGCGCTCCTCGATCACCCCGGAGCCGATCAGCTCCGCCACGATCTCGGAGACGGTCGGCAGGCTCAACCCGGTCCGCTTGGCCAGCTCCGTCCGCGACACCAGCCCGCCGCGCAGCTCCCCCAGCACCAGCGACGAGTTGATCTCCCGGATCAGCTCCTTGCTCCCCACCCGAACCGGCTGCACCCGCCCCACCACCTTACTAAGGTCACCGAAGGAAGTCCCCAAAAGCTAGGCCGGTCGCCGACCGCTGTCAACGGCTCGTCCCGCTCGACAGGAGGTACCCGCCGTCGGCGGCGGTCGCCACGCTCAGCCGGCCGACTACCCACGGCGAACAGTCGAGTACCTCCTGTCGAGCGGGACGCCACCTCTTGACAGCCCCTCACCGTCGCCTTAGTTTTTGACTAAATTTAGTGGCGAAGTAAGTCGGGAGAAGCTGTGGCGAGTGGACAGGGTCCGATCCCTCGGGGCGATCTGGTGCCGTCGGGGATCGTCGGGTTGCTGGGGACCCAGGGGCCGACGTCGCGGACCGAGATCGCCAAGGGGCTCGGGTTGAGCCCGGCGACGGTCACCCAGGTGACCAAGGACCTGATCGCCCGCGGGCTGATCGAGGAGCTGGAGTCGGTACCGTCCAAGGGCGGCCGTCCGGCGCGACTCCTCGGGCTGGTCACCGACGCAGGGGTCGCTCTCGGCGCCAAGGTAACGGCTGACCACGTCGCAGTGGTGACCGTCGAGCTGGACGGAACCGTCCGCTCGTCGACCGAGCTCGAGTACGACCCCACGGCCGCCGACGCGATCGAGCGCCTCGGCCAGATCCTCGCCAAGCAGGTCGCTGAACTCGACGACCGGCTGCTCGGCGTCGGCGTCGGCGTGCCGGGGGCTGTCGATTCGCAGGCCTCCGGCATCGTCGACGCCCCGACCCTCGGCTGGCAGTCCGCTCCCGTCGGCCCGGTACTACGCTCGGCCATCGGCACCCCCGTCCTCGTCGACAACGACGTCAACACCCTCGCAGCGGCCGAGCGACTGTACGGAATCGGGCGCGCGCATTCGTCGTACCTCGTCGTCACCATCGGGCGTGGCATCGGCTGCGGCATCGTCGTCGACGGCGGCATCTACCGCGGGGCCAACGGTGGCGCCGGCGAGATCGGGCACATCCCGGTCTGGTCGCCCGGCACCGAGCAGCCGCCCTGCACCTGCGGTTCGACCGGCTGCCTCGAGGCGTACATCGGCGCGGCCGGGATCGCTCGCACAGCCCGCGCGCGCAAGGTGATCGGCCCGCGTGGCTCGCTCGCCACTTTGTTGCGGGCGGCAAGTACTGGTGACACCGCGGCACAACAGATCTTCGAGGAAGCCGGCGGCATGCTCGGTCGAGCGCTCGCCGGCGTGATCCACACGGTCGACCCCGAGGTCGTCGTGCTGATGGGTGAGGGAGTGGACGGATGGGAGTTCTGGCAGACCGGGTTCGAGCCGTCGTTCCGGCGATCGTTGCTACCGGCCCGGCGCGCGGTACCGATCGCGGTGGAGCCGTGGACGGAGGACCAGTGGGCCCGCGGCGCGGCGTCGCTGGTCCTGAGCTCCCCGTTCGACTCAGCCGGCAACGGCGGCGAGCAAAGCCGCCTCGTTCGCGCCCGGCTGGAAACGCGATGAAGCGGAAGAACCTCGGCTGGGTCCTGTTCTTCCTGCTCCCGAGCGCGATCCCGCTCTTCGTCTTCACGCTGGTGCCGATGGTCTCGTCCCTGTGGGTGAGCCTGCACAAGTGGAACCTGATCTCGCCGATGGAGTGGGTCGGTCTCGGCAACTACACGAACCTGCTGACCGACGAGAACACCCGCCGGGTCTTCCTGCACACGCTCATCTACGTCGCCGGCTACCTGCCGATCGTGTACGCCGGCGGGCTCGGCCTCGCACTCGCGCTCAACCAGAAACTCAAGGGCCGTTCGTTCCTGAGGGCCACGTACTTCCTCCCCGTCGTCACCAGCTGGGTCGTCGTCGCGCTGGTCTGGAAATGGCTGCTCAATCCGACCAACGGCCTGGTCAACCAGGTACTCGGCGGGATCGGTCTCCCCCAACCCGGCTGGTGGACCGACCCGCACTGGGCCCTGCCGGCCGTCATCCTGAGCTCGGCCTGGAAGGACCTCGGTTTCGTGATGGTCATCCTGCTCGCCGGCCTGCAGTCGATCCCGTCGGACATCTACGAGGCCGCGAAGGTGGACGGCTCGAGCGCCTGGCAGCGCTTCTGGCGGGTCACCCTCCCACTGCTCTCCCCATCGACCTTCTTCGTGGTGGTGATCTCCCTGATCAACGGTTTCCAGGTCTTCGACCAGGTCTACGTGATGACCGGCGGCGGCCCGCAAGGCTCCAGCCAGGTGGTGGTCGGGCAGATCTACGACCTGACCTTCCGGTACGGACGCGCTGGTGAAGCCTCAGCACTGTCCTGGATCTTGTTCGCCGTCATCCTGCTGATCACCGTCTTCCAGATCCGCGGCCAGCGCCGGTGGGTGCACTATGCGTGACACCAGGTCGTTGCCCGCGAAGATCGCCCTGTACGCCGCTGTGCTGGTCGGCGCCGCGATCATGCTGTTCCCGTTCCTCTGGACCGTGATCACCTCGATCACCCCGGAGGGATCCCTTGCCGACGGCCCCAAGCTGGTTGTCGACAACCCGACGCTCAACGCGTACCGGACACTGGTCGACGCGATCCCGATCTGGCGGATCATCGTCAACTCGCTCGGTATCGCGATCGCGTCGACGGTGCTCCAGCTGATCACCGGTTCGATGGCTGCGTACGGGTTCGCGCGGTTGCACTTCCCGCTCAAGAACGTCGTCTTCGGCTTCTACCTGGCGACGCTGATGGTGCCGCTGCAGGTGCTCGTCGTACCGCTGTTCATCGAGATGAAGACGCTCAACCTGCAGGACACGTACTTCGCCCTGCTGGCCCCCACGATCGCGTCGGCGTTCGGGGTGTTCCTGCTCCGCCAGGCCGTCACCGCGGTACCGATGGAGCTGGACGAGGCGGCCACCATCGACGGCGCCGGCCACCTGCGGATCTTCACCACCATCGTGCTGCCGCTGATCCGGCCCGCGCTCGCGACCGTCGCCGTGTTCGCGTTCATGGGCAGCTGGAACAGCTTCCTCTGGCCGCTGGTGGTGATCAGGTCGCCGGAGTTCATGACGCTCCCGCTCGGCCTGTCCACCCTGCAGGGCCAGTTCACCACTCAGTGGGATGTCGTGATGGCGGGCTCCGTCGTCTCGATCGTCCCGATCGCGATCGTGTACCTGCTCGCGCAGCGCCACATCATCGCCGGTGTCGCCCACACCGGCATCAAGTAGCTCCCGAAAGCGAAGGAAACCGCCATGCGTCATCTCACAACAGTGGGCCTCGGACTGACCGCCGCGCTCGCACTCACGCTGACCGCCTGCGGGCAGGGCTCCGCGACCAAGGAAGCCGCAGCACCTGAGGGCAAGAGCGTCGTCCGGTACATGAACTTCTCCTCCAACGACGGCCACGAGAAGGACCTGACGGCGATCGTCAACGCCTTCCAGACGGCCAACCCGAACATCACCGTCCAGGTCGAGACCGTTCCCTACGCCGACTACTTCACGAAGCTGCAGACCTCGGTGGCTGGTGGCACCGCGGCCGACGCTTTCGAGCTGAACTACGAGAACTTCGTCACGTACGCGAAGAACGGCTCGCTGGCCGAGCTCAAGAACGTCGACACGGCGGCCTACAAGAAGTCGCTGGTGGACGCGTTCAACGATGGCGGCAAGCAGCACGGCGTACCGGAATCGTTCTCGAACGTCGTGCTGTTCTACAACAAGGCGCTGTTCAAGAAGGCCGGCGTGGCTGAGCCGACGGACGCGTGGACGTGGAAGGACGAGCAGGCGGCCGCGGCGAAGCTGACCGACAAGGGCGCGAAGGTCTGGGGTGACTACCAGCCGGTCTCGTACAACGAGTTCTACAAGGTGCTAGCGCAGAACGGCGGCGAGTTCCTGAACGCCGACCGGACCGAGGCGACCTTCAACTCACCGCAGGGGGTCGAGGCGGCGAAGTTCCTGATCGACAAGGTAGGCAAGACGATGCCGACCGAGGCCGACGGCGCCGGTACGCCGGACTTCGACTCGAAGCTGTTCAAGTCGGGCAAGCTGGCGATGTGGCACACCGGGATCTGGATGTTCAGCGCGATGGCGGAGGCCCCGTTCGATTGGGACGTCGCGGTCGAGCCGGGCAACACCAAGAAGGCGTCCGCGATGTTCGTGAACGGACTGGTCGTGTCGGCCGCCTCCAAGAACGCCGACGCCGCGCAGAAGTGGGTCACCTTCCTGGCCTCCTCGGACGACACCACCAAGACCCGGCTCGCGACCTCGTGGGAGCTGCCGCCGGTGGCTGACGAGGCGAAGCTCGCGCCGTACCTCGACCAGAAGAAGCCCGCCAACCGCAAGGCTGTCTTCTCCGCGCTCGAGGCGACCGTGCTGCCGCCGGTGATCGAGCGTCAGCAGGAGATGCAGGACCTGGTCACCGCTGAGCTGACCTCTGCCGCTGCCGGTCGCAAGCCGGTCGACAAGGCGCTCGCGGATGCTCAGACCAAGGTCAACGGCCTGCTGAAGAAGTGAAGGAACCCATGACCGCCGCCCCAGATCTGCAAGAGCTCACCCGGCTGCGTGCGCTGGCCGAGCACAGTCACGCCGTCATCACCCAGTACCAGGATGCCGGTGGCGCTTATCCCGCTTCGCCGACCTTCTCGGCGTACAAGGGGTATGCGTGGTTGCGCGACGGATCGTTCACCGCCGAAGGCATCTCCCGGTACGGCGATGTGGCGTCGGCCGGCCGGTTCCACGACTGGGTCGATGGCGTACTGCGGCGTCGCCGCGGGCAGGTGGACGACCTGCGCGCGGCGCTCGCCCGGGGTGAGGTGCCGTCGAACGAGGCGATGCTGCCGACGCGGTTCACCTTCGACGGCGAGGACGGGTCGGATCCTTGGTGGGACTTCCAGACCGACGGCTACGGGATGTGGCTGTGGTCGGTGGTCACTCACGCGGCGCGGCACGGGCTGGATCTGTCGCGCTGGCGGGAGGGGATCGATGTCGCGGTCGACTATCTGGTGGCGTTCTGGGATCGGCCTTGTTACGACTGGTGGGAGGAGCACGTCGAGCACCGGCATGTGTCGACGCTCGGAGCGATCCATGGTGGGTTGGTTGCTGTTGGCACCTGCTCGTCGTTGCGGTCGGCACCTTGGTCGGCGGCGGCGTTGAAGGTTGCCGCCGACATCCGTTCGTTGGTGACGACGGAAGGGATCGTCGACGGGCATCTGGTGAAGTGGCTCGGGAGTTCGGCGGTCGATGGGTCGTTGCCGGCCTGCATCGTGCCGTTCGGGCTGGTCTCTGCCGACGACTCGCTGGCGGCGATGACGCGGGCGGCTGTTGCCAAGGACCTGGACTTCGACGGTGGGGTTCATCGCTTCACCGCTGACGTCTTCTACGGCGGCGGCCAGTGGATCTTGCTGTCCGCTCTCCTCGGCTGGAACCTAGCCGCTGCTGGCGATACCGCTGGGGCTCTGAAGCATCTCCGCTGGATAGCCGACCAGGTGGACGAACACGGCGATCTCCCCGAGCAAGTCCCCCACCACCTCCTCCACCCCGGCTCCCGCAACGAGTGGATAGCCCGCTGGGGAGGCGTCGCCAGCCCGCTCCTCTGGTCCCACGGCATGTACCTGATCCTCGCCGACGAGCTCGGCTTCACCATCGCTGACTACCTCGAAAGCAAGGACGCCTGATGCTCACCCACCGCCCCCACGGCATCGAACACCCCTACGCCACCTCCCCCGACCAACGCATCCCCGTCCAACCGCTGGCTGGCCAGCAGGTCCACCTCGGCGTCGTGGTGTCCCCCGACGTCACCCGAGTGGTGTGCGAGTGGGGCGATGTCGAGCTGACGCTCACCCCGGCCGAAGCAAACGCCGCTGACGCGGCGGCGCTGGCAGGCGGCGAGGGCCACCTCGCAGAGGCCCAAGCAACAGCACTCGGCGGCGACGGCGGCTGGTCGGTAGTCACGCCACCGCTGACGGACCCGATCAAGTACCGCTTCCACGCCTACGGCGAAGCCGCGGCCGGCTCCGCCGGGCCGGCAGGCCCTGGCATCGGGGGCGGGGCCTCCGCCTCCCCCAACCACGCCAGCCCGGTGGAGAGCACGGAGTGGTTTGAGGTCTCGCCCGCGACCTGGGGTTCGGACGGTGGAGTGTTGGTGGGTGGTGGGGATCGGGTGGGTGGGGTTGAGTGGCTGACCTCGTCGCAGGGGGTGCATCGGGCTCGGTTCAGCTTGCCGCTTGCTGAGGGGGAGCATCTGGTGGGGTTTGGGGAGCGATACGACTCTCTGGATCAGCGGGGGAAGCAACTGGATGCGGTGGTGTTTGAGCAGTACAAGTCGCAAGGGGTGCATGGGCGGACGTATCTGCCGATGCCGTTTGCGCATGTGGTGGGTGGGGACGGGTGGGGATTTCATGTGCGGACCTCGCGGCGGACCTGGTACTCGACGGAGGGCGACAAGCTCGTGGTCGAGGTGGCTTTGGGTGATGAGGCGGTGGTTGACCTCGGCATCTATGAAGGGTCGGCTGACGTAGTACTGAAGCAGTTTTTGGATGAGGTGGGGCGGGCTGAGGAGCTGCCGGAGTGGGTGTTCCGGTTGTGGGCTTCGGGGAACGAGTGGAACACCCAGGAGCTGGTGATGGCGCGGATGGATGCGCATCGGGATCTGAGCATCCCGGTGGGGGCGGTGGTGATCGAGGCCTGGAGTGATGAGGAGGGCATCACCATTTGGCGGGATGCTCGGTATGAGGTGACCGAGGATGGGAGTGCGCACAGCGCGGGAGATTTCGAGTATCGGGCGGATGGGGCTTGGCCTGATCCCAAGGCGATGATCGACGAGCTGCACGCGCGCGGGATCAAGGTGATCCTCTGGCAGATTCCGTTGCAGAAGACGGAGTTCAGCACCGGGCAGGTCGCGGCCGACGCGGCAGCGATGGTGCGTGACGGGCACGCAGTACTGGAGGCGGACGGTACGGCGTACCACAACCGCGGCTGGTGGTTCCCGCAGGCGCTGATGCCCGACCTCTCCACCCAGCGCACCCGCGACTGGTGGACCGCCAAGCGTCGCTACCTCGTCGACGACCTCGATGTGGATGGCTTCAAGACCGACGGCGGCGAGCACGCGTGGGGGCACGACCTCCAGTACGCCGACGGCAAACGAGGCGACGAAGGCAACAACCTGTTCCCGGTGCACTACGCCCGCGCGTTCGGCGACCTGCTCCGTTCAGTCGGCAAAGCGCCGGTGACGTTCTCCCGCTCCGGCTTCACCGGTTCGCAAGCGCACGGCATCTTCTGGGCCGGCGACGAGGACTCCACCTGGGAGGCATTCCGCTCCTCGGTCACCGCCGGTCTCTCCGCCGCATCCTGCGGAATCGTCTACTGGGGTTGGGATCTAGCCGGCTTCTCCGGCCCGGTCCCGGATGCCGAGCTCTACCTACGCGCTGCGGCAGCCTCGGTGTTCATGCCGATCATGCAGTACCACTCGGAGTTCAACCACCACCAACTCCCCCTCCGCGACCGCACCCCGTGGCACGTCGCCGAGACCACCGGCGACGACCGCATCGTCCCGCTCTTCCGCCGGTACGCCGAACTCCGCGACCGCCTGATCCCGTACCTGACCGAACAAGCCGCCCTCACCATCTCCACCGACCGCCCCCTGATGAGGCCCCTCTTCTTCGACCACCCCACCGACGACGAGATCTGGAACCACCCCCACCAGTACCTCCTCGGCAACGACCTCCTCATCAACCCGGTCCTCGAACCATCAGCCACCACCTGGACCACGTACCTCCCGGAAGGCGACTGGATCGACGCCTGGACAGGCGAACCCGTCCAACCCGGCTTGGTCACCCGAGACGTCCCCCTGGAGGTCCTCCCCGTCTACTGCAAGGCAGACCGCTGGCCCACCCTCGCCCCCATCTTCAGCTAGCCGCCACTGGTCAATCCCATCGGCCGAGTGCAGCCGGCGTGGGTGCGGGGTACTCACGCCGTGAGGGGCCGTGGTGTGCGGGCTCCCGCTGCGGGAGTGTCCTAGCCGAGTCAGTGCGCGTCAAGAGCGCTTCGCGTCCCTTCGGGATCGAACAAGTTCGACCCTTGACCCGCACTGCCACGACCAGGGAAAGACGCAGCTATCGGGATCCCGCGGAGGAGTCTGAGCCCAAGGGTCCCTTGCCAAGGTCGGTCGTATTGCGGGGTTGACGTTCGCCAAGGCGGGCCGTGTCCCGGGGTGATGATGGCAAGGGCGGTCGGGTTGCGGGGTGAGGTAGGCCGGGCTGGTCGGTTTGTGCGGGGTTGACCCTGCAAGTGGGGGTTGCCTCGTCAGATTCTGATGGGGCAACCCACCATCTCAGGGGTCAACTCCTGAGATGGAGCTGCCCAGGTGATTGCTGAGGGCAACGAGCGGACGTCGGCGCATACGCAACTCCCCGGGCAACCGATTGCCCCGGCGGGTCGGAGTGGTTCCCGCGAGTTGTGCGTGCATGGCGGTCCGCGATGGGATCGCTGGGAGGGAAATCCCTTGGGAATAAGAGGGCTGGGAGGAAAATACCCCTGAATCGGGCTACGATCCGCCCCGGCTCCGGCGAGGATCCTCCCCGAACCGGTTCAGTGCGGTGTTTCCGGGGTCGGCTGGCGGGTGCCAGTGTCCACCCCAACAGGGCGCCGGCGCGACGGGGCCTACTCCACGGGACCCGCCGTGCTAGTCCCGGGCCGCAAGACGGGTCCACCGGGCCTTGGCGGCCAGCCCGTCGTTCATTTGTTGCCGGTCTTGTCAGCGGCTCCGGGATAGCTGCGTCTTTCCCTGGTCATGGTGGTGTGTGTCAAGGGTCGAACTCGTTCGATCCCGAAGGGACGCCGAAGGCGCCCTTGATACGCGCCACCACGACTAGGACACTCAAGCAGCCCGGTGACGCGATCCACAGCCCCTTGCGCGGGGTAAGGCGGATGGCGGGTGCCCGGCAACGCGATCCACAGTCCCTTGGGTTGGGGAAGACGGTTGGCGATGTGCCCGCGGATTATGCGTTGGGGTCTTGGCCCAGGGTGGCGACGAGGTCGTTCAAGGTGCCGTAGCCGGGGCAGGTTGGGCCGCATTGTTTTTGGGCTTGTAGGTCTAGGTCCGTGTCCAGGTCGTTCTGGCTGGATTGAGAGAGGGTCCAGCCGAGTGGTGCGGATAAGGACGGTTGCGTGCTTTGGCTGATGACGTAGACGAGGTTGGGCAGGTCCGAGTGAAGCGTCGCGCAGGCGGATGATTCGGTGCAGAGCTGGGCGGCCGCGGCGGCCCGGGCTTCCCGGAGCAACGCCCGGTCTTCCGTACCGTCCTCCTTGGCCGAGATGAATTTGGTTGCCGGGGGCACCAGCAGTTCGGGGACAGCCGGCAGCGTCGTACCGGGCTTGAAGGTGTTGCCGATCCCGTCGACCGGGTCGTCGCCGCCGACGCTGTAGTCCTTGCCGGTGCCGTTCTCGATGTAGACCACCAACGGCACGATGACCTCGCCAGCGCCATCGGCAAGCACCTTGTCGTTGTGCGCGCGGACCAGGGCACCCCACGAAGGCGCGAGATCGACGATGGTACCGATCCCCGTGTTGTCCGTGTACCCGCCATCCACCAGCTGCGCCGGCTTGAGATCACCACAGCTGCCGACCACCCCGGACGGCGTCACATACGGGAAGCGAGACGCCAGCAACCCAGCGGTCAACGCCTGTGGGTTGCCGAGGCAGCCTTTGTCGGAGCGTTCCGCAGTACGGCCGTACTCGGCGAAGAGGTCGTAGTCGTGCGCCCCGGCCACGCCAGCTCCACAGACCGGTGCGCCACCCGCGGTACTAGCTCCGTCGCTGAGGTCGACCTGACTCACCAGCGCACGACACCCGTTGCGAACAGCGGACGTAGTCAGAATCAGCTGCCCGGTCATCGCCCCGTCGGCCTTGCCGTCATCCGGCAGGAAGTGCCGTCGCATCGAGGGAACCTTGCGCTCCCAAGCCGTCTCCATCAACCCGGCCCGGTCCAGCGGTTGCCGCGACGGCGTCCGGTACTCCGCGGCCGCATCGAACCGCAACCCGGCCACACTGGCCAGCAGATCACTCGACATCAACGAGATCGTCGCAGCGCCGAGCGCCTCATGCCCCGCCATCGCCTTGACCGCCGTCAACGGCTTGTCCGTGTACCGCGCAACGGTCAGCCCGAACGCGCCGCCACTCGCACCACCGGAGAACAGCACCGACTTCTTGGCGCACCCGGTGCCAGTCGTGCTGAGCCGCTCGAGCGCGGAAGCAGTCCAGTACGTCGCTCTGATGCCACCACCCTCCGCGGCCACCATCATCATCGGCCGCAGCCTCAGCCCACCATCCAGCGGCACAGAGCACCCCGCCTGAGCCACCCACGCGTCGAACGCCTCCCGCATGCTCGGCCGATCAGGCAGATTGCCAGTGGCGGTCAACGGATGCACCTCGGTCTTGCCGCCGATCAGCGCGGTCGCCACCATCGCGAGGACCAGCAGGCTGATGATCGGCGTCGCGCGCATCCGCAACCACTTGGTCTGGAAGATCTCCGGCGGCTGCCGCTCCTGCGCATACGCCACCATCACCCCGACCAGGACACCGAGCGTCGCCATCGCCAGCAGCGTCGACGCCAGTACGCCGAGAACGTCAGCGAACCGTCGCGGGAACGACCCCAGCAACAGCATCGCGAAGCTCGCCCCCAGCACGAACCCGGCCCGCACCTTGCTCCGCGGGACCGCATCGACAGCGGTCTGACCGTTCGGATTGACCCCAGGAGTAGCGATGCGCCCGTACCACCCGAGCACCCCCTTCGTCTCCGGCCAGCCCCATTTCTTGATCGCCTTGAGCACCGGCCACGAAACGAGCCAGGTGCCCACGGCCAGTACCGCCCCGATCAGGAGCGCCACCGCCGGATGCACGGCGTACGACGAATCGAAAAGCCCGACCGCATCGCCCGCGGCAAGGGCGGCGAAAGCACGGACCATCCCCAGACCACCCAGCGACACAGCGATCACCGCCAGCATGTCGCCGGCGATCATCACGTCCCGCGGGAACCAGCTGCCGACCGGGCGCAACGCCTTCGGGTGCACGCCAGGCTTGTCGCGCAGAAGATGCGACAACCCGAGCACCAGCAGCGGAATCAGGCAGAACACGACCAGCCGCCGCTTGAACACCTCACCCTGACCGGACACCGCGATCACGACCGCGACCACCGGCAACAGGATCGGCCCGACGACCCAGAGCATCAGGTTCTGCCGCCGCTTCTCCCAATCCTTGTTGTAGAAGGGCCATTCGTGGCTCTCGCCGCGGACCCGGCGGACGGCCCAGTCGGCGCGAAGCCGCCCGAGCAGGAAGAGGGTGGGCAGCAGCACGGCGTAGTACAGGAACGCGGCGATGAGTGCCTGACCGACGCCGGTGCCGTTGTCGAGCCATCGGCGCTGGATGTCCGGGAGCTGGTCGAGGACGTCCGTACCGGGCACGATCGCCAGCAGCGCGAGCGGCAGGAAGGCGAGCAGGCTGAAGCGCTGGATCCACAGCGCCCGGCGGATCCGCGGTACCGCTGCCTTGATCGTCGACCAGTGACCGCGGACCAGGAGGAAGAGCACGGCCAGGAAGGCCAGCCATTTCAGCGTCGTGATCACCGTCAGGATGACCGCGGACGCGGCCGGCACGCAGTCGCCCTGGTCGCATCGCTGGCTGCCGAGCCAGTACGTCATCAGGTCCTCGGCCACGTCGAGCCCGGCCAGTACGAGAACCGGCCCGGTCGCGATGAAACGTCTCAGCGCCGACACGTAGATGGCGATGAAGACGAGGTCGAGCACCAGGTAGATCGCCAGCAAGGGCAACCAGTCGTTCAGCTGCTCGCCGGTGAGCTTGGCGTGCCAGCCGCCGTACTGCTTCGCGGCCAGCGGTCCGCTCATCCCGTTGAACGACCACGATGAGCCACCCTCGGCGAGGAATCCCGCCGCCAGCAGGCTGATCTCGTTCATCGCCAGCCAAACCGCCGCCAGCCCGGCCAGAGTCGCGCCGATCCAGCGGAAATCGGCAGGTTCAGGCGCCTCCTCCACCACTTCCTGCGCTACCGGTTCCCCCACCACCACGACCATTGCCCATTCGCCCCCACAGCCATACCATCGTTACGTTTAGTCACATTGGCGCACACTCCGCAGCGTCCGACAAGAGGTCGAGCCGGTCTGCGTGAAGCGGATCACCACGCCGGACGGCCGGCAGGTGCTATAAAGGCCGGGACAGCTGAGCAGGCGAATCAGGAAGGGGACCGTCCAATGCGACTCGCTGGTTCCCTCAAGCCGCTCACTCTGCTTCCCCCCGGCTAGGACCCCATCACGAGCCCATCGATCGCTCTGCGATCGGTGGGCCTCTGCGCGTCCCCACCATCCGGCCACTCCGCCAAGGAGCATCCATGACCGAGAAATTCCGCGTCACCTACGCAACACTCTCCGCTGACAACGAGGACCTGCAGGCCGCCTACGAGAAGGGGCTGGAGGAGGCCCGCGGCTGGCTCGGCGCGACCATCACGCCGACCGTCGACGGCGTCGCCCGCCCGGGCGGTGAAGCCTTCGACGTGACCAGCCCCGGCGATCCGTCGCTGGTCCTGTGCACGGTCAAGAGCGCGGTCGCCGCCGACGTCGACGACGCGGTGAAGGCCGCCGCGGCCGCCGCCCCCGGGTGGGCCGCAACCCCTTGGAAACAGCGGATCGAGGTACTGCGCCGCGCAGCGGACCTGATCAGCGAGCGATCCAACGAACTCGCCGCGTTGATGAGCCTAGAGGTCGGCAAGAACCGCCTCGAAGCGCTCGGCGACGTCGAGGAGTCGGCCGACCTGATCCGGTACTACTGCCGGATGGTCGAGGACAACGACGGCTTCGTCCGCCCGATGGAGCAGCTCTCCGACAAGGAGCTGACCACCAGCGTCCTGCGCCCGTTCGGTGTCTGGGGCGTGATCAGCCCGTTCAACTTCCCGATGGCACTGGCCGCCGGCCCGGCCGGTGGAGCGCTCGTCGCCGGGAACACGGTCGTGCTCAAGCCGAGTCCGCAAGGCTCGTTCACCGCCGCCAAGCTCGCCGAGTGCTTCGGTGACGCCGGGCTGCCCGCAGGCGTGTTCAACCTCATCCCTGGTGGGGACGAGGTCGGCGGGCTGCTGGTCGCTCACCCGAAGGTCGCCGGACTGACCTTCACCGGGTCGTACCAGGTCGGCATGTCGATCTACCGCAGCTTCGCCACGTCGTACCCGAAGCCGGTGGTCTGTGAGATGGGCGGCAAGAACCCTGCCGTCGTGTCGGCGCAGGCGGACATCGACCTCGCCGCTGCCGGCATCGCCCGGTCCGCGTTCGGGTTCTCCGGTCAGAAGTGCTCCGCGTGTTCGCGCGTCTACGTGCAGCGTGAGGTCTTCGAGCCCTTCGTCGCAGCCCTTGCCGAGAAGGCGAAGACGGCGATCGTCGGCGACCCGACCGCCCGCGACACCTTCGTCGGCCCGGTCATCGACCCCAAGGCAGTCCAGCGGTACCTGGCCGCCGTCGCGCACGCTCGCGAGCACGGCAAGGTGGTGGCCGGCGGCAACGTCATCGACGGCAACTACGTCCAGCCGACCGTCGTCACCGGTCTGCCGGCGGACGACCGGCTGCTGCGCGACGAGCTCTTCGTCCCGTTCGTCGCCGTCGTCCCGGTGGACTCGCTCGACGAGGCGTTCACCCTCGCCAACGACACCGAGCTCGGCCTCACCGCCGGCTTCTTCTCGGCCGATGACGCCGAGGTCGACGAGTTCCTCGACCGGATCGAGGCCGGCGTCGTCTACGTCAACCGTGCCGCCGGCGCGACCACCGGCGCCTGGCCCGGTGTCCAGCCCTTCGGCGGCTGGAAGGGCTCCGGTACCTCCGGCAAGGCCGGCGGCGGCCTGTACTACGTCCAGCAGTTCCTGCGCGAACAATCCCGAACGGTGGTAACCCGATGACCGCGACCCTCCCCGCAGACCAGTCAGCCCAGGCATCCGCCACGCCCGACTGGCTGGCCGGCCGCTCGGTCCCGGACGTACGGACCGCACTGCCCGGCCCGCTCTCCGCGGCCATCGTCGAGCGCGATCTCGCCATCACCAGCCGCTCGCTGCCGCGTGCCTACCCGCTGGTCCCGCAGCGCGGCCACGGACTCGCGATCGAGGACGCCGACGGCAACCTGTTCCTCGACTTCAACGCCGGTATCGCGGTCAACTCGACCGGCCACTGCCACCCGCGCGTCGTCGAGGCGGTCAAGCAGCAGACCGAGACCCTGCTGCACTACTCGGCGAGCGACTTCTACCTGCCGATCTACTCGGAGATGTGCTCGGCGCTGGCCGCGACGGCGCCGATGAGCGATCCGGTCCGGGTGTTCCTGAGCAACTCCGGCGCCGAGGCGGTCGAAGGGGCGCTCAAGCTCGCCCGGTACTCGACCGGACGCCCGTACGTGATCAGCTTCTTCGGCGCCTTCCACGGCCGCAGCATGGGCGCGGTCACCCTGACCGCGTCGAAGGCCAAGTACCACAAGGGATTCGGCCCGTTGCTGCCCGGCGTGCTGCACGCGCCGTACGCGTTCAACGGGCGGGACCCGATCACGGGGGCTCCCGTCCACGACGAGGAGGCGACGTTCGACTACCTGGAGAACACGCTTTTCCGTTACCAGGTTTCGCCGAGCGAGGTGGCGGCGATCTTCGTCGAGCCGATCCAGGGTGAGGGCGGCTACATCGTCCCGCCGGCGGCGTGGATGGCACGGCTGCGCGAGCTCTGCGATCGGTACGGCATCCTGCTGGTCGCCGACGAGGTGCAGTCCGGCGCGGGACGTACCGGCAAGATGTGGGCGATCGAGCACCAGGACGTCGAGCCGGATGTCCTGATCAGCGCCAAGGGTCTCGCCTCCGGCCTGCCGTTGGGTGCGTTCATGGCCCGCGCCGAGCTGATGGAGAGCTGGCCGGCCGGCGCCCACGGCTCGACGTACGGCGGTAGCCCGATCCCGTGCGCCGCCGGGCTGGCCACGCTCGAGGTGATCCACGAGGAGGGGCTGCTCGCCAACGCCGACACCATCGGCCGGCAGTTGATGACCGGACTGCGCGAGCTGCAGCAGAAGTTCCCCGAGCAGATCGTCGACGTCCGCGGGCTCGGCCTGATGATCGGCGTCGAGTTCCGGACCGCCGAGCAGGCCAATGCCGTTCAGCAGCGTGCGTTCGAGCGCGGGCTGCTCGTGCTCGAGTGTGGCGAGACCTCGATCCGGATGTCGCCGCCGCTGGTGGTGACGGCCGCTCAGGCCCAGACCGCGCTGGAGCTGTTCGGCGCCGCACTGGCCGGATAACGATGGCCGTCTTCTCTCGGGCCTCGGGCAACGACCTTCCGGTTGTTGCCCGGGGCACCGGCGCACTGCTCTTCGACACCGACGGCCGCCGGTACCTCGACGGCTCGGGCGGTGCGATCGTGGTCGGCATCGGGCACGGTGTCGAAGAGGTCGGGGACGCCATCGCCAAGCAGTCCAAGCTGGTGGCCTATGCGCACGGCACTGCTTTCACGTCCGCCGCGTTGGAGGACTACATCGCGGAGCTCTCGCCGCTGCTGCCGATGGACGATCCGTTCGTCTATCCGGTGTCGGGTGGCAGCGAGGCGGTCGAGACCGCACTCAAGATGGCTCGTGCCTATCACCTAGCGCGTGGTGAGGACCGGTCGGTGGTGATCGGTCGCGAGGGCGCGTACCACGGCAATACTCGTGGCGCGCTGGACGTCTCGGGCCGGGCTGGACTGAAGGCGCCTTACCTTCCCTGGTTGGGATCGGCCGTGCACACCACGACGCCCTATGAATACCGATCCTCGCTCAGTGGGCAACAACACGCGGATCATTTGGAGCGGCTGATAGTTGCTCAGGGCCCCGAGCGAGTTGCGGCATTCATCGCCGAGCCGATCTCCGGTGCGGCACTTGGCGCATGTGTCCCGCCGGACGACTACTGGCCCGCGATTACGGCGGTCTGCCGGAAGTACGGCGTACTGGTGATTGCTGACGAGGTGATGACCGGGTTCGGGCGGACCGGCAAGTGGTTCGCCTGTGAGCATTGGGGTGTGCGGCCGGACATCCTGGTTGCCGCGAAGGGTGCAGCGTCCGGCTATTGGCCGCTTGGGTTCGCTGCTTGCAGTGGTGAAGTCCACGAGAAGATCGCCGGGTTCACGCACGGCTTCACCTACTCGCACCACGTCGTCGGCGCGGCGGCTGGGCACGCAGTACTCAAGGTCCTCAAGGATCGCGACCTGATCGCAGCCTCTGAGCACCAGGGCGCCCTGCTGAAGGCAACCCTGGAGAAAGCGCTCGGCGATCACCCTGCCGTTGGGGACATCCGTGGTCTGGGTCTGCTGTGCGCCGTTGAGTTCGTCGCCGACCGGTCGACTCGCGCGCCGTACCCGCGAGCTGACCGTCTTGCCGAACGGATCGTCGCCGCGGGCAAGGAGGATGGCGTCCTGCTCTACCACTCCACCGGATGTGCCGATGGGGTGAACGGAGACCTGATCCTGTTCGGACCGCCGCTGGTGATCACCGACGCTCAGATCGCGGAACTCGCCGAGCGGGCGGCCAGCGCAGCACGTAGGGTGGTGGCTGCAGTTGGTTCGTCCTGCCCGCCAGGTAGGACGTCGTAAGAGGGAACCCGGTGTGAATCCGGGACTGCCCCGCAGCGGTGAGTGGGAACGACCGCCGTCATACGCACTGGGCCCGAGAGGGCTTGGGAAGCGACGGCCAGTAGGTGTCTGGCAACAGGCGAGCCCACGAGTCCGAAGACCTGCCACTGCCCATTGGCGCCCCGTGCGCCCGTGGTGATCTCGGTGACCTCGTGGGCAGGTCGGCGTGCGCGTGGCTGGTCCGAGTCACCCGTGTGCTGTCCCCTTCGTGGCCCTTGATCTCTTCAAGACGAGCTCACGAAGGAGAGACTCTTGACTACGCAGTCCGTGGCCACCGTGTACGGCTATCCCCGGCAGGGCCCGAACCGTGAACTGAAGAAGGCCATCGAGGGCTACTGGAAGGGCAGCGTCAGCGCTGACACCCTCCGGCAGACCGCTCGGGAACTCCGCTCGGCCAATTGGCGGCAACTCGCCGCCGACGGCATCGACGAGATCCCCACCGGTGACTTCTCGTACTACGACCACGTCCTCGACACGACCGTCCTGGTCGGCGCGATCCCCGAGCGTCACCGCGCGGCCGTCGAGGCCGACCCGCTGGACGGGTACTTCGCGATGGCGCGCGGCACCCAAGAGGTCGCGCCGCTCGAAATGACCAAGTGGTTCGACACCAACTACCACTACCTGGTCCCCGAGCTCGGCCCCGATACCGTCTTCACGGCCAACTCCGCCAAGCAGGTCAGCGAACTCCAAGAAGCCGTCGCGCTCGGCCTCAAGGCCCGCCCGGTCCTCGTCGGCCCGATCACCTACCTCCTGCTGGCCAAGCCCACACCCGGCGTCGCCTTCGAACCGCTGTCCCTGCTCGACAAACTCCTCCCCGTGTACGCCGAGGTGCTCGCCGACCTCCGTGCCGCCGGAGCCGAATGGGTGCAACTGGACGAACCGGCGCTCGTCCAGGACCGTACAGCCGACGAGCTGGACGCCACGGCCCGCGCCTACGCGACGCTCGGCCGACTCGCGGACCGCCCGAAGCTGCTCGTCGCCTCGTACTTCGACCGCCTCGGCGAAGCCCTCCCGGTACTCGCGAAGGCACCCGTAGAAGGCCTGGCCATCGACTTCACCGGGCCGGCCGCCGCCAACCTCGACGCGCTCGCATCAGTGGCCGGTATCCGCGACAAGCGCCTCGTCGCCGGGGTCGTGAACGGCCGCAACATCTGGATCAACGACCTCACCAAGTCGCTGGCCACTCTCGCGACGCTGATGGGCCTCGCCGGCCGGGTCGATGTCAGCTCGTCGAGCTCTCTGCTGCATGTTCCGTTGGATGTCAGTGCGGAGACCGACCTCGACCCGGAAGTCGTTCCCTGGTTGGCGTTCGCGCGTCAGAAGACGGTTGAGATCGCGGTCCTCAAGCGCGGTATCACCGAGGGGACGGAGGCAATCGCGGACGAGCTGGCCGCCAACCGTGCGGCGCTGGCCTCGCGGGCCTCCTCGCCACTGACGAACCGCGCGGAGGTCCGCGACCGGGTCGCCGCGGTGACGGCGGCCGACAGCCTGCGCTCTGCGCCCTACACCGAGCGGACCGCTGTACAGCGCGCGCGGCTTGGGTTGCCGTTGCTGCCGACAACTACTGTCGGGTCGTTCCCGCAGACCGATGAGTTGCGCACGGCAAGGGCTGAGCTGCGCGCCGGGCGGATCGGCGTACCGGAGTACGACGAGCGGATCGCGGCGGAGATCCGGGAGGTGCTCGCGTTCCAGGAGAAGGCCGGGCTGGATGTGCTTGTGCACGGGGAGCCCGAGCGCAATGACATGGTCCAGTACTTCGCCGAGCAGCTGGATGGGTACCTCGCGCTGCAGCACGGCTGGGTGCAGTCGTATGGCACTCGGTATGTGCGGCCGCCGGTGCTCGCGGGTGATATTTCGCGGCCGGAGCCGATGACCGTTCGGTGGTGGAAGTACGCGCAGTCGCAGACCGACCGTCCGGTGAAGGGCATGCTCACCGGTCCCGTGACGATGCTCGCCTGGTCATTCGTCCGCGACGACCAGCCGCTTGGCGACACGGCTCGGCAGGTCGCGCTGGCGCTGCGGAACGAGGTGAACGATCTCGAAGCGGCCGGTGCCGCGGTGATCCAGGTGGACGAGCCGGCGTTGCGCGAGACGTTGCCGCTGCGGCAGGCGGACCGGGCGGAGTACCTGGCCTGGGGTACTGAGGTGTTCCGGCTGACGACGAGTGGGGTGCGCGCGGACACGCAGATCCACACTCACATGTGTTACGTCGAGTTCGGCGACATCCTCAACGCGCTGGACGAGATGGACGCCGATGTGGCGAGCCTGGAGGCGGCCCGGTCGCATATGCAGGTCGCTCACGAACTGGGGTCGGCCGGCTATCCGCGTGAGGTCGGGCCTGGGGTCTACGACATCCACTCGCCGCGGGTGCCCGGTACGCCGGAGATCGTCTCGCTGCTGCAGAAGGGGCTGGCCGCGATCCCGCCTGAGCGGCTCTGGGTCAACCCCGATTGCGGGTTGAAGACGCGCGGCTGGGCGGAGGTTCGCGACTCCTTGCAGAACCTCGTCGGCGCGGCGCGCGAAGTACGGGACACCCTCTCGCCCTCCTGAACCGACTGGGACCAGCCTTTGTCGGAAGGCTGGTCCCAGTCTTCCCTCTTTGCGACTGAGTCGCATAACATGCACACCGTGACACTGACCTTGAGGGCGGCCGTCGCGGCGGACGGACCGGTACTCACCCAGCTGGCGAGAACCTCCGCTGCGTATGACGGCGAGTACCGGGCGGTGATCGTGGAGCAGACGATCGATGCCGCCTACCTGGCGAAGAACCCGGCCCGGGTGGCTGAGGACGAGCGTGGAGTCGCCGGCTTCTACACGCTGGAGATCCCGGGCCGCGGTGAGCCCGGCGAAGGTGAGTTGGACTATCTGTTCGTCGCGGACGATCGGCAGGGGGCAGGAGTCGGGCGGGCTTTGATGGACGACCTGCGGGTCGAGGCCGCGGCGCTCGGGCTGCGGCGGATCCACATCGTGTCGCACCCGCCGGCGGAAGGGTTCTATCTCGCGATGGGCGCGACGCGGGTGGGATTGCTGGAGCCGCGCGGCCGGGTGACGTGGGCTCGGCCGCGTCTGGTGCTGGAGCTGTTGTGATGGCCTTGTCATGGCGGCCAGATTGCCCGAATGTCGGACAATTTGATGGGCGCTCTCGGCCTGAGCCGCCTTGGGCCCTAGGCTCTGGGCGTCTGGGCTTTGCGACCGAGAGGCTGATCCGTGACTGATCCGATGGCGCTGGAGAACAGCTACGGCGCGCACAACTACCACCCGTTGCCCGTTACCGTCGCGACAGCGGAGGGGGTGTGGGTCACCGACACATCCGGCGAGCGGTATCTGGACTGTTTGGCTGGGTACTCGGCGCTCAACTTCGGGCATCGGCATCCGGCGCTGGTCGCTGCGGCTACGGAGCAGCTCGGGCGGGTCACGTTGACCAGCCGGGCCTTTCACCATGATCAGCTTGGGCCATTCTGCGCTGAGTTGGCTGCGCTGTCCGGCAAGGATGCGGTACTTCCGATGAACTCGGGCGCCGAGGCGGTCGAGACCGCGCTAAAGCTGGCCCGCCGATGGGGGTACCTGGTCAAGGGCGTGCCTGATGGCAAGGCCACGATCATCGTTGCTGATGGCAACTTCCATGGGCGGACGATCAGCATCATCAGCTTCTCCGGCGATGCCGAGGCGCATGACAGTTTCGGGCCGTATACGCCGGGCTTCCGGTCTGTTCCGTACGGCGATGCGGCGGCGCTTGAGGCCGCCATCGACGAGACGACGGTCGCCGTCCTGATCGAGCCGGTGCAGGGCGAGGCGGGGGTCGTCGTACCGCCTCCGGGGTATTTGGCGGCGGTTCGCTCGGTGTGCGACCGGAACCAGGTGTTGATGATGGCCGACGAGATTCAGTCGGGGCTTGGGCGGGCCGGTGCGACGTTTGCGAGTTCGCGGGCGGGCGTCGTACCGGATGTCTACATCCTTGGGAAGGCGCTCGGGGGCGGGATCATGCCGTTGTCGGCCGTGGTGACCGATCGGGCGGTGATGGATGTGATCACGCCTGGGACGCACGGCAGTACGTTCGGTGGGAACCCGCTCGCGGTGGCGATCGGGCGGGCGGTGATCAAGTTGCTCGAGCCGGGTGAGTTGCAGGCGTACGCGCTGGCGATGGAGCAGGAGTTGCGCGACCGGCTGGAGCCGTTGCGGGCGCAGGGGCTTGCTGGGCTGCGGGTGCATGGGTTGTGGGCTGGGTTGGATCTGGATCCGGCGCTTGGGACCGGGCGGGCGCTCTGCGAGAAGCTTGCGGAGTACGGCGTACTGGCGAAGGACACGCATGGCTCGACCATCCGGTTGTCGCCGCCGCTCGTCATCACCACCGGCGAGCTCGACTGGATGACCGAACGGCTCTCGCTGGCACTCAAGGCACTTGCGGGCTAACCAGAAGGGGTTGGGTGGATGATCGAGGTACGCCAGGCGACGGTGGCGGACGGTGAGGGGGTCGGGGTCGTGCATGCGGCCTCCTGGGAGGCGGCGTATGCGCAGTTCTTCGACGAGTCGTTCGCCGCGGAGCAGATCAAGTCGAGGCTGACCCGTTGGCATGACCGGGTCGCTTCGCCGGAAGGTCTGGTCGTGGTGGCCGCCGTCGACGGACGTGTCCTGGCCTTCTCCTGGTCGGGGCCCTCGTCGGCCCGGCCGGAGTTTGCCGAGATCCACAGCTTCTACGGGCATCCGGACGGCTGGGGAACCGGGGTGGCGGCAGCCTTGATGAGCGAGACGTTGCGCCGGTTGCGGGCTGATGGATTCGCCGGCGTCCATCTGTGGACTCTGCGCGACACCCCGCAGTCCCGGCGCTTCTACACGAAGTCGGGCTTCACGGAGACGGGCGCCACCACCACCCGCGACTTCGGCGACGGCGAGCCGATCGCCCAGATCGAGTACGAACTGAAGCTCAACTAGCTAGTCGGCTAACTCGCCGGCGAGCCGCCACGGGCTCGCACCCGCACCTCGACCAGCACGTCGCCCAGATCGACGAACAGCTCCGGCTGCTCGCGGTCTCGCTGCTCCCACTCCCGTCGCGCGATCGCGGTCAGGCCTCCGCTGCACCGGCCGCGAGCCGTCATCAGGTTCACGGCCCGGCCGGGTCCGGCGACGAGCTCCACCGCGACGCTCGCCTCTCCGGGGAAGGTGGTGGCAGTACCGCGAGCCACCGGCCGGCGCTCGCCATCGATGTGGAGGACGACGTCGACGAGCGGGAGGAAGGTCCGGTCGAGGCCCGGGAAGTCGGAGAACTCGGCGTCCTGGTCGAGGTCGGCGACGCTGAGGCGCCAGCCGGCCGGGTCGTCGAGGAGTTGCCGGGTGGAGCCTGCTCCGTTGCGCCAGGGGACGGGGGTGACGGCATCGGGCGTCAGGATCCGGGCCACGTGATGCTCCTCTCGGTGATGGTCAGGAGGCGAGCGGTAGCCTACAGTGGACGTATGAAGAGTTCTGCAGATGTGCAAGCTCCCGCGGCGATCGACAGCTGCAACGTCAAGCTGGTCGATCCGGAGCGGGTGGCGGCCGTCAACGCCAGGATGCCTTCTGAGCAGGATGTCGTCGATACGGCCGATGTGTTCGGGCTGCTCGGCGATCCTCGGCGGCTGAAGCTGCTCGTCGCGCTGCTCGACGGTGAGCTGTGCGTCTGCGATCTCGCCGCGGTGACGGGGATGAGCGAGTCGGCGACGTCGCACGCGCTGCGGCTGCTGCGGGCCCATCGAGTGGTCTCGGTACGCCGCGACGGCCGGATGGCGTACTACCGCCTCGACGACGCCCACGTCCGGATGCTGGTCGACCTCGCCGTCGCCCACACCGAACACACCGACGCCATCCACCCGGAGCGCACCCAATGACCGCCGACCACGACACGACCGACGGGCACGTGACCGACCACCACACGACGGACGCGCT
Organism: Kribbella sp. NBC_00382; assembly: GCF_036067295.1. Lineage (NCBI taxonomy): Bacteria > Bacillati > Actinomycetota > Actinomycetes > Propionibacteriales > Kribbellaceae > Kribbella > Kribbella sp. NBC_00382. The sequence goes on along the minus strand of NZ_CP107954.1, from coordinate 4,662,460 downwards.
CGGCATGGTGGCCGGACACGGCACAGCACCGGGCAAGGCTGCGGGACACGGGCACGGTCATGGGCATGGGGTTAGTGCGGATGCGGATCGGAAGCTGCTGGGTGGGGCGCTGGCGCTGATTCTGGCGTTCATGGCGGCCGAGGTGGTCGTCGGGTTCGCGGCCGGTTCGCTGGCCTTGATCACCGACGCGGCGCACATGCTCACCGACGCGGCCGCCATCGCGCTCGCGCTGATCGCCATCCGGCTGTCAGCCCGACCACCGGCCGGCGGCTACACGTACGGGCTCAAGCGGGTCGAGATCCTGTCGGCGCAGGCCAACGGCATCACGCTGCTCCTGCTCGCCGCGTTCTTCGTGTACGAATCGGTCAACCGGATGATCCACCCGCCCGAGGTCCAGGGCGCGCTGGTCCTGATCACCGGTGTCGTCGGCATCGTGGTCAACCTGATCGCCACCTGGCTGATCAGCAAGGCGAACCGCTCCAGCCTGAACGTCGAGGGCGCGTTCCAGCACATCCTCAACGACCTCTTCGCCTTCGTCGCGACCGCGATCGCCGGTCTCATCGTCCTGCTCACCGGGTTCGCCCGGGCCGATGCGATCGCCGCGCTGATCGTCGCCGCGCTGATGCTCAAGGCGGGCATCGGCCTGGTTCGCGATTCCGGGCGCATCTTCCTCGAGGCAGCGCCCGCCGGCATCGACCCGGCTGTGGTCGGCGCCGAGCTGTGCGCAGTACCGGGTGTGGTCGAGGTACACGATCTTCACGTCTGGGAGATCACGTCAGGCGAGCCGGCGGCGTCGGCGCACATCCTGGTCAGCGAGGGGCTCGACTGCCACCTGATCCGCAGCCAGATCGAGACACTGCTGGCCGACCGACACCACCTGACCCACTCGACGCTCCAGGTCGACCACGCGTCAGGCGGCGTACAGGATGCTCATTGCAGCGACGCGCACGGCATTGTGCATCGCCCGATCGGGATCACAGCCGCTGGAAAAGGACCTGACCCGGCCATTCCGAATCACTGACCGGTACGCCGAAATGCTCCGCGCGAGTGAATCCCTGCTTCTCGTAGTACCGGATGAGAGCGCCATCGCCACCGCCGAAGCAATCCACCCGAAGTAGGCCGACGCCGAGACCGCGCGCGAGCAATCGCGCGTGATCCAGCAGGTCGGTGCCGATGCCCGTGCCCTGAAGCGCGCGATCGGTCACGAGCAAGCGGATGTACAGCTCCGGCTCTGTCGCCGGCGGGACGTACGACATCGCGTCCCCCACGGCGAGCGCACCCACCACCCGTCCATCGAGCTCAGCGACCCAAAGCCCTTGGCCGTAGGCGAACTCCTCGATCTGCGCGACCCGCCGCGGATTGGTCGAGTGCGCCTCGGTCCCCCACTGATCGGTCCGCCCCTGCGCGACCAACCACTCCGTCGCCTTGTCTAGCAGACCGAGAACCGCGGGGACATCGCTGAGCTCACCATGCCGAATCGTCACGCCTACCATCTAACCAAGCCCGAGGCGGTAGGCGTAGGCAACTGCTTGGGCCCGGTCACGCAAGCCCGCTTTGGCAAACAGGTGGTTGATGTGGGTCTTCACTGTTGCCTCGCTGACCACCAGGCGGCGGGCAATCTCGGTGTTCGACAGGCCGGCCGCGATCAGCCGCAATACCTCCAGCTCGCGCGGGGTCAGCCCGTCCGACTCCTGCGGTATCGGTACGGCGGTCGTTGCCTCGATCAACCGTCGTTGCACCTCACCGTCGATGATCGACTGCCCCGCTGCGGCCGCGTGCAACGCCCGACCGATCGACTCCGCGTCGGCATCCTTCGTGAGGAAGCCCCGAGCACCGGCCTTGAGCGCGCCGAGCACCGAATCGTCGTCGCTGTACGTCGTCAGCACGACCACCTCGGTCCCGGGGTACTCCGCACGCACCCGCCGCGTCGCCTCGACACCGTCGCACCGCGGCATCCGCAGATCCACCAGCAGAACATCCGGCTTGTACTCCGCAACGAGCTCGACCGCCTCCATCCCGTCCGACCCGGCCGCGACCACATCGATCCCGGGCAGCAACCGCAGCAGCGTCACCAGCCCGTCGCGCACAACCGTCTGATCGTCGGCGACCACCACGCGCAGATCGCTCATCCCGGTATCACCAGCTGAACCCGCCATCCGTCATCTGTCGGCCCGACCTCGAGGCTGCCACCGATCAACTCGGCCCGCTCCCGCATCCCCAGCAAACCGTAGCCCCCACTCACGACCCGGGCCGGCGGCTTGCCGGGATGGTCGTCGACCGTGAGGACGGTACGGGCGGCTTCGTACCGGAGTACGACGTTGATCGGTGCCGCCGGCGCATGCTTGCGGGTGTTCGTGAGGGCCTCCTGCAACGCGCGATACAACGCCGCCATCGCCTCGGGCGCCAGTTCGCGCGACTGCCCCTCGATGTCGAAGGTCGCCGCACTCCCCGTCTCCAGCCGGTACGCCGTGACGAGGTCGGCCATCGCCCGAGCGTCGGGCACCGAATCCTCGCGCAACGTCGCCACCGCTCGACGGGCCTCGGCCAGACCCTCGGCGGCCAGCCCTTGCGCGCGGGTCACTTGCTCGATCGCCTCTGCTGAAGCACCGTCTCGTACCAGCATCAGGCGCGCTCCTTGCAGGTTGAGCGACAGGCCGGCGAGCGAATGAGCCAGTACGTCGTGCACGTCACGAGCGATCCGCGCGCGCTCGGCGAGTGCGGCGGCGCGACTGTGCTCCTCGATCGCAGCCTGCTTGCGGGCGAGCGATACCTGCAGCTCATCCAGTTGCTCTTCGCGCGCACGACGGTTGGTGGAGGCGAGCAGCAGGGCGACCACGCCGATCGCGATACCGACCGCGCCGCTGGCCGAACCTGTCGCCGCGAAGGCCGGGAGACTGGCGCCCAGGATGCCCAGCAAGATGACCAGCGTCTCGCCACGGCCGGGGCGGTGATACCTCACGGCAGCTCGGACCGCCCAGAACGGCAGGACGATCAGCGGGCTGTTCGGCAGGGCGTACCAGAGCAGGGATCCGACCAGCACGAAGACGAGCAGCCCGATGGTGCGCTCGCTCGACACCTCGGCGTACCGGATGACCACGAAGTTGCCAATGACAACAATTGCCGCCAGCACCAGGATGAGGGTCCACGGCAACTTGTGCGCCTCCGGCGACCGCGACGCTACGACCAGTGTCGCGATCACCAGCACCGCCGGCACCAACCGCAGCAACGTGGCAAGACCGGGCGAAGCCCAGAACTCGACGACCCGCCGCCACCCGGCAGCAAGCAACCCCCGCCCGCCGGTAAGGCGTTCGGGGGTCGGCTGGTCCGGATTGGTCATGGGCAACATCATGCCCGCTCGGCCGCCAGCGGCATGTGCAGGCGCTGGGCGCGGAGGTAGACGGCGACGTTCTGGGCCGCGATGCTCAGTCCGAAGGTCAGCAGCAGGGCGGCTGTGGTGAGGGATCCGTTGAGGCCGATGGCCGCACCGGCGAAACCTGCACCGACGCGGATGCCGATGGTCAGCAGCCAGAGGGCGAGGGTGACTCCGGTGCCCTTCTGGTGCAGTCCGCCGTCGCGGACCGTGAGCTGGGTGCTCGAGCCGCGGGCGAAGCCGATCAGGATCAGTACGGCGACGTCGAAGACGAAGAAGGCGAGCTCGCCGGGCGACGCGGTGCTGAAGGCGTCGCGGGCGGAGAGCAGGCCGACGATCACGAGGATCAGCGGCATCACCACCAGCGATCGCTGGGTCACCATCGAGCCGCGCAGTTGACGGGCCATCACGCGAACCACGACCAAGGCCCCGATCAGGATGCCCAGCAGGAGGTTGACCGACATTGCACTGTCCTTCCGACGTTTTGGCCGGCGGATCCGGCGCACTTTCTGGATGTCTCCAGAGTCGTCGGATTGCGTCGCCGGAACGTCGGCCTCCAGGTGTGACCCGGATGGATCTGCGGTCTCCACCCGTGGGTTGAGACCCGGCGCAAGGCCTTAGCTTTTGCGGCTGCGGTAGGCGGCGGAGGCCATCCGGTCATTGCAGAGTTCGCAGCAGTAGCGGCGGCGGTTGGCCTTGGTGCGGTCGACGTAGACGCAGCGGCAGGGGTCGCCGGCGCAGGTACGGAGTCGGTCGGCGGCACCGTCCGCGACCGCTCGCGCCAGGGCGTCTGCTGCTGAGATCGCCAGGCGTGCGACTGGGTCTGCGCCACCAGTTGCTGCCAGCCGTGGACCGGCGATCAGGCGCGGCTGGGCGGCGTACGAGGTGAAGATGTCGTTCAGTACGCCGTACTGCGCGTCCTCGGCGGCCTCGGCGAAGACTCCGTAGAGGCGGTTGCGCACCGCGCGTACCGGCTCGAGGTCGGTGGCGGTCAGGCCGGGGTCGGCGAGCTCATGGTGAGCGGCCAGGCGGGTGGCGAGCGGGATGGTCAGCTGGTCGGGCGGGTCCTCGAGCAGGTCGTACGTGTTGCAGAGGTCCAGCACGAACCCCAACCAGGGGTCGGTCGCCGGCACGCTGCTCATTCCGCACATCCTCCACCGTCTTGACCGTCCGGCCCAGCCGCTCTACGGTCGTCAGTTATTAAAAGAGTTTATCAACTGATGGATTGTGAGGGGTGGGCGATGAGAAGACTCGCGGTGGCGACGATGGTCGGGGCCTTGCTGCTGGGCGTTGCAGCGGCCGGGGCGTCGTCGGCGGTGACGGATTCGAGCAAGCCGCAGCCGGTGGTGGTGACGGACATCCAGATCCCGGTACATGGGCAGGCGCCGGTCACGGCGTACCTGGTCAGGCCGGTGGCTAAGAAGCATCAGAAGCTGGCCGGAGCGCTCTACCTGCATTGGTTCGAGCCGCCGAGCTCGACGCAGAACCGGACCGAGTTCCTGTCCGAGGCGATCGCATTGGCGAGCAAGGGCGCGGTCGCGATCCTGCCGCAGCTCAGCTTTCCCTGGGCCGGCGATCCGATTGGCGACAAGACCGATCGGACGAAGGTGACGGATCAGCTCGCGGCGGTCGAAGCGGCGTACCAGGCGTTGCTCGCGCAAGACGGTGTGGACTCACGGCGTACTGCCGTCATCGGGCACGACTACGGCGCGATGTACGCATCTCTGATCGGCAAGCGGGCTCATGCGATGGTTTTCATGGCGGGTGATGCGACCTGGGCAAACTGGTTCGACACGTTCTGGCTGGGGCTTGAGCCCGACCAGGCAGTTGCCTATCGCAAGGTTTTCGCCGGCCTCGATCCGGTCGACAATGTCGCGCGCGCCCATGACGTCTACTTCCAGTGGGCCGGTCGCGACATCTTCGTCACGCCGGAGGTACGGGCCGCCTTCAGTACGGCCAAGCCGGGCGCGAAGGTCAGCCTCTACGAGAAGTCCGACCACTTCCTCACCCAGGACGCCAAGGACGACCGGCTCGCCTGGGTCAGCTCGGAGCTGGGCCTGCGCTGATGGCGGGTTTCCGACATGTCGTGGCAGCCGATCGACCCAACCCCTACCGTGAATAAAAGAAAGGTCCTTGCGTATTAGATCGGAGTGGCCATGAACCGACGGCTCGGCAGTTTGCTCGCGGGTGCCATCACCACGGGGTTGCTCCTCGCAGGGGCTGGGGTGGTGGCCGTCCAGGCAGGTCAGTCCGCTCAGGCGGCGGTACAGGCTGCTTGTACCGCACCCGCGTGGGCTGAAGGGGTGGCCTATGCCGTCGGCGCCAAGGTGACGTACCAGAACAGGACCTACCAGGCCCGGCAGGCGCACACCGCGCCGCCGGGCTCTGGCTGGAACCCGGTCGCGGCCGCCTCCCTCTGGCTCGACCTCGGCGCCTGCGACGGTGCCCCGCCGACCACACCTCCGACCACACCGCCCACCACTCCCCCGACCACGCCACCTACGACCCCGCCGACTACGCCGCCCACAACACCTCCAACCACTCCGCCGACGACCCCGCCGACTACGCCGCCGCCTGGGTCGACCACCTGTCCGGTGAAGTCGCGGCCGGCTGGGAAGGTGCTGCACGGCTACTGGGAGAACTGGGACGGTTCGTCCAACGGTGTGCACCCGCCGTTCGGCTGGACGCCGATCACGGACTCGCGGATCGCGCAGCACGGGTACAACGTCATCAACGCGGCGTTCCCGGTGATCCTGTCCGACGGCACGGTGAAGTGGGAAGACGGCATGGACGCGGGCGTGAAGGTCGCCACTCCGGCTGAGATGTGCGCGGCTAAGGCGGCCGGGCAGACGATCTTGATGTCGATCGGTGGCGCTGCCGCGGGGATCGACCTCAGCTCGTCCACGGTCGCCGACCGGTTCGTCGCGACGGTCGTGCCGCTGCTGAAGCAGTACAACTTCGACGGCATCGACATCGACATCGAGACCGGCCTCTCCGGTAGCGGCAACATCAACCAGCTCTCCGCCTCGCAGGCCAACCTGATCCGGATCATCGACGGGGTACTGGCCCAGATGCCGTCGAACTTCGGTCTGACGATGGCGCCGGAGACGGCGTACGTCACCGGTGGCAGCGTCACCTACGGCTCGATCTGGGGCTCGTACCTGCCGATCATCAAGAAGTACGCCGACAACGGCCGGCTGTGGTGGCTGAACATGCAGTACTACAACGGCAGCATGTACGGGTGCTCGGGCGACTCGTACTCCGCGGGAACCGTGCAGGGCTTCGTCGCGCAGACGACCTGCCTCAACAACGGGCTCGTCGTCCAGGGCGTCACGATCCGCGTTCCGTATGACAAGCAGGTACCCGGTCTGCCCGCGCAGAACGGTGCCGGTGGTGGGTACATGGCGCCGTCGCTGGTGTCGCAGGCGTGGAACAGCTTCAACGGGCAACTCAAGGGCCTGATGACCTGGTCGATCAACTGGGACGGCTCGAAGAACTGGACCTTCGGCGACAACGTGAAGTCGCTTCAGGGTCGCTGAGGTTTGTTTGAGGTTTTCTGAGGTTTTCTGAGGGCCCGCGCCTTTGGTGGCGCGGGCCCTCTTGTTTTAGGCGAGCGACACCAGCTCGAGGTAGTCGTCGGTCCAGAGGTCCTCGGTGGCGTCCGGCAGGATCAGCACCCGGTCCGGCCGGAGGGCCTCGATGGCGCCCTCGTCGTGGGTGACCATGATGATCGCGCCGAGATAGTTGCCTACGGCACCGAGTACTTCTTTGCGCGATGCCGGGTCCAGGTTGTTGGTCGGTTCGTCGAGGAGCAGCACGTTGGCGCCCGAGTGGACCAGGCCGGCCAAGGCCAGCCGGGTCTTCTCGCCGCCGGACAGTACGCTGGCAGGCTTGTCCGCATCGTCCCCGGTGAAGAGGAACGAGCCGAGCACATTGCGCACCTCTCCATCCGTCAGGCCCGGCGCGACATCGGCCAGGTTCTGCCGGACGGTGCTGGCCAGGTCGAGCGTGTCGTGTTCCTGCGCGAAGTACCCGAGTCGCAGCCCATGACCGTGCGCCACCTGACCGCTGTTGGGATGTTCCCGGCCGGCCAGGATGCGAAGCAGGGTCGTCTTGCCCGCGCCGTTGAGCCCGAGGATGACCAACCTGCTGCCGCGATCTACGGCTAGGTCGACGCCCTTGAGTACTTGCAATCCGCCGTACGACTTGGTCAGTCCGCTGGCCGTGAGTGGGGTGCGGCCGGAGGGTGCCGGGTCGGGTAGACGGATCTTGGCCACGCGGGCGGTTCGGCGTACCGGCTCGAGGTCGGTGAGGAGCTTCTCGGCCCGCCTGGCCATGTTCTTGGCGGCCATCGCGGTCGAGGCTCCTGCCCGCATCTTGTCGGCTTGGGCGTTGAGGACGGCGGCTTTGCGCTCGGCGGTGTGGCGTTCCCGGGTACGACGGCGTTCGTCGAGCTCCAGCTGGGTGAGGTACTTCTTCCAGCCGGTGTTGTGGACATCGATCGTCGTCCGCTGCGGGTCCAGGTGGAACACCCGGTTGACCGTCGCGGCGAGCAGGTCACGGTCGTGGCTGATCACGACGAGCCCACCCGAGTAGCCGAGCAGGAACGACCGCAGCCAGCCGACCGAGTCCGCATCCAAGTGGTTGGTCGGCTCGTCGAGCAGCAAAGTGTCGTGCTCCGCGAACAAGATCCGCGCCAACTCAACCCGCCGACGCTGACCACCCGACAACTCACCAACCGGCTGCTCGAGCGCCCGCGTAGGCAACCCCACACCACCCGCAAGCCGCCCGGCTTCAGCCTCAGCCGCATACCCACCAGCCGCCTGAAACTGAGCCTCGGCGCGTGCGTAGGCAGCCATCGCCCGCTCCTGCGCCTCGCCTGTCGCCGTGCTCATGGCCGTCTCAGCCTTACGCAGCCGCTCCACCACTCGGTCAAGCCCGCGAGCAGACAGAATGCGCGCGGTGACGGTGACCGCCGGATCAGCCGCCCGAGGATCCTGCGGCAAATACCCAACAGACCCGGTAGCCGCGATCGCCCCAGCCGCCGGCCGCTCCTCACCCGCGAGCGCCTTCAGCAGCGTCGTCTTCCCGGCGCCGTTACGCCCAACCAGACCGATCCGGTCCCCAGGGCTGACGTGAAACGAAAGGTCGGACAGCAGAAGCTGAGCGCCGACACGAATATCCACACCGCGAACGGTGATCATGATGACTACTTTCTGTACTTGCAACTGGACACACTTCTGGCGTGGAAGCGGGTCCGCAGCTAGACACAGAGGCAAGTAGCCATGCCCCCAGAGTAGGTCGCCACGAAGAAAACGTCAGCCGATTTTCTCCAGCTACGACCCGTCGCCACCGTCCACCACGCACCACGCACCACGCACCACGCACCAGACAACGGCGCCCCCGCCGCTGACGCCGCCGCTGACACCCCCACGACCACGCCACCCGACCATGCGTCCCGCCGCTCACACACAGCCACCTGGCATCCCTCCCTCACCCGCTCACCCAACAACCACTCGCGACCGCCAACCGCCAACCGCCGACTGCCACCCGACTTCCGACCGCCGACTCTGCCGATGCTTATGGCAGCGCAGCGGCACAGCCGCGACCACCCCAAGCGGACATGAGCACCGCCACCCCACACACAGCAGCCCCCCGAACCCATCAGCCCTCGACGGCCCCAGCCCGGCCGACACGACAGCCAGCCAGCCAGGCGCCATACCGGTCATCCTGCTCAGCGGAGCCCTCTCCGACCGCCGAGCAACCCACCCCTGACCGAAGCCCTCGCCCCGCACTTCACCGTCATCTCGCACGACCACCAAGGCCGCCGCGACACCACCAACACCAGCCCATACTCCGTCACCCGCAGCATCCAAGACCTCGGCGCACTCGTAGACCCAGCCGATGCGAACGCAGCCGTCTACGGTCACCCGTCCACCGCCGCACCCGCCCCAATGACCACCGACTGCCGGCAGACCGCACACCACCCGCAGTCCTCGCGGCACCCGCCGACGCAGTCAGGAGAAGCGCAACCGTCCACAGCCACTCGCCCGAGACCGCATCCATCACGAAGCCCACCGACTGCCGCCAGACCGCACACCACCCGCGGACCTCGCGGCACCCGCCGACGCAGTCAGGAGGAACACAACGGTCTACAGCCACTCGCACAAGATCGCATCCATCGCGCAGGCCACCGACTGACGTCCGGCCCATCACCCGCGGCGTGGGAAATGTGGACCCGTCTGGGGTACAGCTGACCGGAAGCCGCAAGGGGCGGGCGCCGGGTGGAAGCAACAGGTGGAAGCGTTCCGGCAACTGGTTATGCAGGGCAGCACCGCCAATTGCCGCGACCTGTCTGAGGCCCTCAAGCAGAGTGGCGCACGCGAGGAAGGCTGCTGGGTCGAGGCAGTTCAGCTACCTGCTGGCATCACGCGCTGTCCGCCCAAGGATCGAAGCCTGCTGTCCTGTCCGGCGTCGCCCAAGAATCGTCCTCAGTCCGAACCCGGCCAGACGTCGGCGCGGGCTTTGCCCCGAGCCCAGCACGAGCTATCGCCGCACCCGCAGGATTCTCACCCCAGGGGTCGAGAGCCGCAGCCTCTTCCGAAGTAACCCAAGGCGCATCACCCGCACAGGGCTGACTCCCGGTGGATTCACTCACTGGCTCGGGCATCGCCGGTACATCCGCACCCGCGGAGTTGTCGCCCCAGGGATCGAGCGCGTTCGCCTCTTCAGCGGTGATCCAGGCAGCATCGTCGCTGTATGGCCAGTTCAGTCTCGGTGCCTGAGCAGGCCCCGAAGCCGGTGCAGGACCTGCAGGCGGACCGGATGTGGTTGCTGACTTGGTACCAGAGCTCCCATCCGCCACCGCGTGATCTGTGTCTGCGGCGGCCGGCGCAGACCAGGGGTCAGCGGCCGTCGTCGCGGGTGGCGAGCAGGGGGCAGCGTCCGCCGACGCGGGACCCTCGACGGTGGCCTCTGAAGGCCAGGGGTCAGCACCCGGCGAGGCGTGCTTGGGTGCCGCAGGTGGTCCACCCGTGGCGGTCGGCGCAGACCAGGGCTCAGCGGCCGTCGTCGCGGGTGGCGAGCAGGGGTCAGCGTCCGCCGACGTGGGTCCCTCGACGGTGGCCTCTGAAGGCCAAGGGTCAGCACCCGGCGACGTGCGCTTGGATGCAGCAGGTGGCCCACCCGTGGCAGTCGGTGCAGGCCAGGAGTCGGGGACCGTCGTCGCGGGTGACGAGCAGGGGCCAGTGGCCGTCGTCGCGGGTGCGGTGGCGGAGGTAGTACTGGGCTGGTTGAGTCTTCGCTCGGTGTCTGGTCGGGGTGGGTCGGCCCAGGTGGGGCGGGTGACCTGGACCTGGTTGTTGACAATGGTGATGGTCCAGTGCCCGTCGTGCAGGGACGTGTGGTCGACCCGGCACAACAACACGAGGTTGGTGAGGCTGGTGACACCGCCGTCGGCCCAGCTGACCAGATGGTGTGCGTCGCAGTAGATCGGCGGCGCATGACAGACCACGCAACCTCGGTCGCGCTGGTTCAGGGCGTTGCGCAGGCCGTCGGTGACGTACCGCTTCTCTCGGCCGACATCCAACGGCTGACTGTCCGAGCCGAGCACCACCGGGATGATCCCGCCGTCGCAGGCGAGGCGGCGGATCGCGGAGGCGGACAGGCCGTCGCCGTAGGTCAGGTCACCGGTCGCCTGCCGCCCGGCGTCGAGGAGGTCGTCGAGGTTGATCGTGACGGTGATGTGCGGCTTGATCCCACCGCGGGTGGGCAGGTCACCGGAGGCTAGGGAGATGTCGAGGGCATCGATCAGGGCGTCGGCCTGGCGTTTGCCGCGCGACCGGGGATCCATCTCGCCGTCCTCGGTTTTGTGGGGTTTGGCGCCGGTCTGCAGGACTGTCTGCAGTTTCTCGGCGTTCTCACCGGCGAGGTAGCCGCCGAACTTCACCCCGTCTTCGACCTTTGTCACCCAGACCTCTTCGCGCTGGCGGGCGGCGTCTTCGCGGGGTTCGGGGCCGTCGGTGTCGAGGATGTTGCGGACCTGCACTCCCATCGACTGCAGCTCGTTCGGCTTCATGTGCCGGGCCGCCTCGACCATTTGTTCTGCGGCCGCGTCGAGTTCTTCGACGGGGACGTTCGCTGACTTCGGGATCTGCTCCAGGGCGGACATGATGGCGCGTGCCTGGGGCAGGTTCAGGACCACGCCAGCGTCGGGGATCACGTTGCCGGGGGTGGGGAGGGCGGCGGCCACGGCCGGGTACTTGCGCAGGTCGACGGCCAGCTTCACGCGCCGGGTCGTGTCGGCCAGGTCGAGGCGGTAGCGGTGGGCGAGTAGCCGGGGAAGGTCGTGAGCACCGAGGGTCTTGGCGTACCGGTTCTGTTCCAACCGGTCCAAGATCTTGATCTCGCGCGACTCCAAAACAGCTATTTTCGCGCGCGTGACATCGAGATCGGACAGCGCTTCGCTGTCGCTCATCGTCTCCACGTCACGATCGTCCATACCCCAAAGGCTAGACCGCGCCGCCGACAGTTTCGGGCCGGAATCCCCTTATCCACAACGTGAATTCCTCACCACTTCAAACCAGCCGAACACCTGTAGGTTGAATGGATCGATGCACGGTCGTTCGGGGCAGGCGCCGGATTTGGTTGCTCGCTTGGGCAACCAGCCGCGGGGACACGCAGTACAAGCCGTCCGCTCAGACACGCAGCGCTCAGCCCGTACTTGCGCGGCTTACCCGCATCCCCAGCAGCCAGGTCGCCTAGCCGACGATGACGGATCCGTACCCAATGACCCAACACCGCCTGCCACCCCGGACACTGTCCCAGCCTCGGCGGTGGTCGGATGTCCCGAGGCTCTCGCCCGCATGGCGAGCCGGACAGCTACAGTCAACTATCGTTGACGAACTGGCGCGCAGCTAGCCCAGCGCCACCTGGCACCCCGGCACCGCCTGAACCACAGCGGCAGCGGGGACTGTCAGTTGCTCTTAGCCCCTGCTCTTAGCCCTTGCCTTGCAGTCAGCACGGCGTCGTCACCCGCAGCAGCCCGACCCAGCACCACCTGTCGCCCGGCACCGCGTCAACCACAGCAGCAGCGGGGGACCGTCTGTTGCCCTTGACTGTCGCCCTTGACTGTCGCCCTTGGCTGTTGCCCTTGCCTTGCCGTCAGCACGGCATCGTCACCCGCAGCACCCCGACCCCAGCGCCATCCGTCGCCCCGGCACCGCGTCAACCACTGCAGCAGCTGGGACCGTCTGTTGCTCTTGCCGTTGCTCTTGCCGTTGCTCTTGCCGTTGCTCTTGCCGTTGCTCTTCTCGTTGCTCTTGGTTTTAAGGGTTTTTGGCGGGGAGGTCGATGGTGAAGCGGGCGCCGCCTTCGGGGCGGGATTGGGCTTGGATTGTGCCGTGGTGCCATTCGACGTGGCGGGCGACGATGGCCAGGCCCAGGCCGGTGCCGGTGCGGTGGGGGTTGGGGGGTGTGTCGGGGGTGGTGCTGCCGCGGCCGAAGCGTTCGAAGATTCGGTCTCGGTCGGCTTCGGGGACGCCGGGGCCGGCGTCGTCCACGTAGATGACTACGCCTTTGCCGCCGGCTTGGACCAGGACGCCTTTGCAGCCGCCGGCGTGTTGTTCGGCGTTGTCGACGAGGTTGGCGATGACACGTTCCAGGCGGCGTTTGTCGGCTTCCATGGTCAGGTCGGCGGCGTCGGGGGCGACCTCGGTGATTTCGCGGCCGGCGGCGGCGTCGGCGGCGGCGCGGACCAGGTCGCCGATCCGGACTAGTTCGCGGCTGCCTTGGTCGCCGCCGTCGTCGCGGGAGATCTCCAGGAGGTCGACCACTAGTTGACGGAACCGGTCGAGGTCGTCGCCGAGCAGTTCGAGGGGTTCGCGGACCGAGCCGGGCAGCTCGGCGTGATGGTTCTGGATCAGCTGCATCGAGTTCATCATCGTCATCAGCGGGGTGCGCAGCTCATGGCTGACATCCCCCGCGAAGCGCGCGTCGGCGGCCACCCGTTTCTCAAGTGCAGCAGCGGTCTGGTTGAAGGACTGCGCCAGCCCGCCCAGGTCCGGATCGTTCTCCGCCTCGAGCCGGGCGTCGAGCCGCCCACGCGCAACCGCCGCCGCGGCAGCGGTCAGCTTGGCCAGCGGCCGCAGCGCCAGCGTGCTGGCAAGCCGCCCGACCGCCAGCCCCAGCAGCGAGGTGATGATCGCTGCCAGGATCAGGGTGAGTTTCAGCGTCTGCAGGGTCTTGTCGAGCCGGTTCAGCGGATGGAGCTCGAAGAAGGCCTCCCCCGGCCGCCCGAGCGCCACCCCGACAGCGAGTACCTCATCGCCGTCGACCTCGATCCGCCGATCCACCTGGACGCCGCTCGCCGCGGCTTCCACCATGTCGGCCGGTATGTCGCTCGAACTCGCCGACACCGTGTACCAGGCGCCGTCGTACCGCATCAGCATCGCGGCCGCGTCCGTCGACGGCAGCGCTTCGACCAGGTCCATCACCCTGGCCGGCGACAACGCGACCGTCGTACCGCAGTCTGGCTCCTCGTTCAGCCGGCGGACCGGGCCGCAGGACGAGGTCAGGCCGTAGAGCCCGTAGTGCAGCGTCGTCTTGTTGTCCGACGTCTCCACGATCGCCGACGAGATCCGCTGGTTGGTCAGGTAGTTGGAGACCACGCTCCAGGTGACCAGCGCCAGTACGCCGGAGAGCCCGAGCGCCAGCAACCCGTAGGCCAGCATCACCCGGTCGCGCAGGCCGAACCGCCGCCGCAAGGTCAGCTCACCAGTCGATAGCCGAGACCCCGGGCGGTGACGAGGTGCTTGGGGGTGGCCGGGTCGCGTTCGATCTTCAGCCGGAGCCGGCGGATGTGCACGTCGACGATCCGGCTGTCCCCGAAGTACCCGTAGCCCCAGACCTTCGACAGCAGATGCTCGCGGCTGCACACCTTGCCCTGCAGGCTGGCCAGCTCGACCAGCAGCTTGAACTCGGTCCGGGTCAGCGGCAGCACGCAGCCGTCCCGCATGACCTCGGCCGCCGGTACGTCGATCTCCAGGTCGCCGATGACGAACTGCTCCAGTACCGGCGTGCCGTTCGGCTCGACCCGGCGGAGCAGCGCCCTGATCCGGGCCGACAACTCTTTGGCTACAAGCGGCTTCGTTACGTAGTCGTCCGCGCCCGCCTCGAGCCCGGCAACGATGTCGTGGCTGTCGGTCCGTGCGGTCACCATGATCACCGGTACGTCGCTGGTACGCCGGATCTCCCGGCAGACCGTGAATCCGTCCCGGTCCGGCAGCATCAGGTCGAGCAGCACCACGTCAGGCGGCTCGTGGCGTAGCGCGGTCAACGCGTCCAGCCCGTTGGCCGCTTCGGACACCTCATAACCCTCGTCTTCGAGGGCGAGCCGCAGTACCCGCCGGATCCGCGGTTCGTCGTCAACCAGTAACAAGCTGTGCGCCACGTGACCAGTGTCGCTCGCAAACAGGCCGACACCCAATCCCCTGCACCTAACTGCAGATGTCGTCTGTCATGAGTTCTTCATCAAGCAGCCTCACGCCAGATGACAAGACGTTGACGGTTCAGTGACCTGGCCGCCGAGCCGAGCCCGCAGTTCTAGCTTCGGCCTCATAGGGGCGACATGAGGAGGAAGTAATGGCCAGTTCTGCAAGACGGCTCGCGGCGGTGGCGATCGTCGCCGTCACGAGTCTCACGCTGGCAGCGTGCAACGCCGACCAGGGAACCACAACCGCGGGCGGTGGCACCAACTCAGGCGGTACGCCGGTGACCGGCGGCACCCTGAACATGCTGGGCAAGGGCGATGTCGACTACATGGACCCGAACGTCAGCTACTACTCGGTCGGCTACACGAACCTGCGGATGTGGAGCCGCCAGCTCTTCACCTACCCGGCCGACCCCGGCGGCAAGAACACCACGCCGGTCGCCGACCTGGCCACCGACCTCCCGACCGTCGCGAACGGCGGGATCAGCGCGGACGGCAAGACGTACACGATCAAGATCCGGTCCGGCGCCAAGTGGAACACCAGCCCGGCCCGGCAGGTGACGGCGGCCGACATGGTCCGCGGCGTCAAGCGGACCGCGAACCCGGTTCAGCCGTTCGGCGGCATTCCGGACTTCTACGGCCTGATCGACGGCTACTCGAAGTTCGCGGACGGGTTCGCCAAGGTCGCCAAGACGCCGGCCGCGATCCAGGCGTACATCGACAAGACGCCGCTGCCCGGAGTGGTCGCCAAGGACGACACCACGGTCGTGTTCAAGCTGACCCGCCCCGCCTCGTACTTCGTCGGCATGCTCACCTTGTCCGCCTTCTCCCCCGCCCCGGTCGAGTCGCTCAAGTACCTGCCGGCCAGTACCGAGCTCGGCAACAACTTCCCCTCCGACGGCCCGTACAAGGTCGACTCGTGGGTGCCGACCAAGTCGATCAACTACTCCCGGAACCCTGCTTGGGACCCGGCCAGCGACCCGGTCCGCAAGGCGTACGTGGACAAGATCGTCGTCAACGAGACCGTCAGCCAGGACTCGGTCCAGCAGCAGCTGCAGACCGGCACACCGAGCGCCGACCTCGAGTTCGACGTCGCGCCGCCGCCGTCGCAGATTCCCGCGCTGCAGGCCAAGAAGGACCCGAACCTGACCATCGGCGACACCGCGGGCAGCAACCCGTACGTCATCTACAACACCGTCTCGCCGAACAACAACAAGGCGCTGGCCAACCCCAAGGTCCGGCAGGCGCTCAGCTACGCGATCAACCGCGACCACATCCTGCAGGTACTCGGCGGCAAGACGCTCAACCCGCCGCTGACCCACGTGCTGCCGGACGTCATCGCAGGCTCCAAGCAGATCGACCCGTACCCGTACAACCCGGACAAGGCCAAGCAGCTTCTCGCCGAGGCCGGCTTCCCGCACCTGACGCTGAAGTTCCTCTACCGCAACGCGACCGAGGGCAGCAGCAAGACGTTCCAGACCATCCAGCAGGACCTGTCCAAGGCCGGCATCACCGTCACCGGCGTACCGTCGCCGAACGCGGACTTCTACGTGAAGTACCTGCAGGTACCGACCGTCGCCCAGCGCGGCGTCTGGGACCTGTCGCTGGCCGGCTGGGGTGCTGACTGGTACGGCAACGCCGCCCTGTCCTTCTTCAACCCGCTGTTCTCGGGCAAGCCGTCCTTCCCGCCGGTCGGCAGCAACTTCGGCCTGTACGACGATGCGACCACGAACACCCTGATCGACCAGGCCATCGCCGCGCCGACCGAGGACGCAGCAGCCGACCTCTGGGCCAAGGCGGACGCTCGGGTGATGGAGCAAGCGGCCTTCTACCCGCTGACCAACAACAAGCAGGCGAACTACCACGCCGAGCAGGTGCACAACGCCGTCTACGTCCCGTCGCTGCAGAACTACGACCCGACGAACGTGTGGCTCGCCAAGGACAAGCAGGGCTGACCAGTGCCCAACACTGAAGCCTTACTGCAGGTACGAGATCTCCGGGTCTCGTTCGACACCCCGGACGGCACCGTCCGCGCCGTCCGGGGTCTGTCCTTCGATGTCGAGCGCGGCCGGACTCTCGCCGTCGTCGGCGAGTCCGGCTCGGGTAAGAGCGTCTCGACCCAGACCATCACCGGCCTGACCCGTGGCGCCCAGGTCTCCGGTACTGCGTACTTCGACGGCACCGACCTGATCACCGCCGACGCCGGCACCCTCCGCCGATTGCGGGGAGCCAAGATCGGGATGATCTTCCAGGACCCACTGTCGAGCCTTCATCCGCAGTACCGGATCGGCTGGCAGATCGTGGAGATGATCCAGGCGCACGACCGGCACATCTCCAAGCAGGCGGCCCGTCGCCGGGCCGCCGAGCTGCTCACCCTGGTCGGCATCCCGCGGGCCGCGGAACGGATCGACGACTATCCGCACCAGTTCTCCGGCGGAATGCGGCAGCGGGTGATGATCGCGATGGCGATGGCGCTCGACCCGGCGCTGCTGATCGCGGACGAGCCGACGACGGCGCTCGATGTGACCGTCCAGGCTCAGGTACTGAGCGTGATGCGCAAGCTCCAGGACGAGTTCGGTACCGCGATCATCCTCATCACGCACGACCTGGGCGTGGTCGCGGAGATGTCCGACGAGGTGATCGTGATGTACGCCGGCGCGGTGATGGAACGCGCACCTCGCCGGGACATCTTCTACCGCAACCATCACCCTTATACGCAAGGACTCTTGGCGTCCTTGCCGGCCCAGAGCGGGAAGCGGCTGACCCCGATCCAGGGCACTCCGCCGAGCCTGATCAACCTGCCGGCGGGCTGCCCGTTCGCGAATCGGTGTACGCACGTCTTCGACCGCTGCCGGGTCGAGACGCCGCCGCTGACCGACGTACAGGGTGATCCGCGGCATCAGTCGGCCTGCTGGCTCGACCATGACATCACCGAGGCGGTGGCCTGATGACCGAAACCCTGATCCAGCACGCGGAGACGCTGCTCAAGGTGCAGGACGTCCGCAAGGAGTTCCCGACCCAGAGCAAGGAGGTGGTCAAGGCCGTCGACGGCGTCTCGCTGGAGGTTCGCAAGGGCGAGACGCTCGGGCTGGTCGGTGAGACCGGCTGCGGCAAGTCGACCTTGGCCCGCTGCATCGCTCACCTGTACGACGTGACGTCGGGCTCGGTCTGGTTCGACGGCAAGGATCTCACCGGCCTGACGCGTCGCCAGATGCGGCCGTTGCGGCGGGAGGTCCAGATGATCTTCCAGGACCCGTACGGTTCGCTGAACCCGCGCCGCCGGGTGGGCTCGATCATCGGCGACCCGTTCGCCATCCACGGCATCTCGTCGGGGGCCGAGCGCAAGCGCAAGGTGCAGGACCTGATGGCACTGGTCGGGCTGAATCCCGAGCACTACAACAGGTTCCCGGCCGACTTCTCCGGTGGCCAACGGCAACGGATCGGGGTTGCCAGGGCGCTCGCGCTGCGGCCGAAGCTGGTGATCTGCGATGAGCCGGTGTCGGCGCTGGACGTGTCGATCCAGGCGCAGATCATCAACCTGCTGGCCGATCTGCAGCACGAGTTCGACCTCACGTACGTGTTCATCTCGCACGACCTGTCGGTGGTCCGGCATGTCAGCGACCGGATCGCGGTGATGTACCTGGGCAAGATCGTCGAGGTCGCACCGACCAGCGAGTTGTTCACGCAGACCAGGCATCCGTACACCAGGGCACTGCTGTCCGCGTTGCCGGTCGCGGATCCGGACACGGCCGACAGCCGGGAACAGATCATCCTGATGGGCG
Source organism: Kribbella sp. NBC_00382 (assembly GCF_036067295.1). Lineage (NCBI taxonomy): Bacteria > Bacillati > Actinomycetota > Actinomycetes > Propionibacteriales > Kribbellaceae > Kribbella > Kribbella sp. NBC_00382. The sequence goes on along the minus strand of NZ_CP107954.1, from coordinate 4,643,820 downwards.
ACATCCCGTCCGCGACGAATCCACCGGCGGGGTGCCGGTTCCATACCCGATGCCCGAAGGCCCGGGCGCAATGTGCAGAGGCCGAGCCAGGGCTTGAGCCCGCGTTCGCTGATGATCCGGCGCATCGGACCGCGTGCTTCTACCCGATGACGGTCGGCGAGGACTTGTCGGCCGCAGTACCGGAGCTGAAGGCATCATGACCGCGGCATTGGAGGTGATCGAGGCACCGGCGGCTGCGATCGAGGGGCGTAGTCCGCTGGTGCTCGCGGTCGCGCGGTTGCGCAAGGACAGGGTGGCGATGATCTCGCTGGCGGTGATCGTGCTGATCGTGCTGATGGCGATCTTCGCGCCGGTCTTCGCCGCGATCACCGGGCATCCGCCGAACGAGCAGTACCGCGACCTCGGGCTGACGCCGGACGGCCTGCCCAAGGGCCCGAACGGGACCTTCTGGCTCGGCACCGACGATCTGGGTCGAGACATTCTGGTCCGGATCGCTTATGGCGCAAGGGTTTCGCTGCTGGTCGGCGTACTGGCGACGGCGATCACCGTCGCGATCGGCGTCGTGCTCGGCCTGGCCGCCGGGTTCCTCGGCGGGATCGTCGACACCATCCTGGCCCGGCTGATCGACGTGGTGCTGTCGGTGCCGTTCCTGCTGGTGGCGATCGCGCTGGTGTCGGTGACGGGGCCGAGTCTGACGGTGACGGTCTGCGTGATCGGGTTCTTCAGCTGGGCATCGGTGGCGAGGATCGTCCGTGGGCAGGTGTTGTCGCTGCGCGAACGCGAGTTCGTCGAGGCGGCCCGCTCGCTCGGTGCCGGTGATACCCGGATCATGTTCGTCGACGTACTGCCGAACGTGCTCGCGCCGGTGATCGTCTACACCACCCTGCTGATCCCGGTGGTCATCGTCACCCAGGCGACGTTGTCGTTCCTCGGGCTCGGTCTGCCGCCGCCAACGGCCGACTGGGGCGGGATGATCAGCGCCTCGCAGAACTACTACACGACCGCCTGGTGGTTCATCTTCTTCCCCGGGATCGCGCTGCTCGTCACGACGCTCGCCTTCAACCTGTTCGGCGACGGTGTGCGGGACGCGTTCGATCCACGGGCCGACCGGTTGCGCTGAAGGGAGACTGCGATGGCGCTGTTCCTGATCCGCCGGATCGGTCACGGCATCCTGGTGCTCTGGCTGATCTCACTGGCCGTCTTCGGCCTGTTCTTCGTTGCCCCCAGCAACGTCGCGCAGACGCTGGCCGGCCGGCAGGCGACGCCGGAGACGATCGAGTTGATCAAGCACCGGCTCGGGCTCGACCTGCCGGTCTGGAAGCAGTACCTGCACTTCGTCGAGAACGCGGTGCAGGGCAACCTGGGCTACGACTACTACCACCAGGTCGCGGTGACGTCGATCATCGGGCAGGCGCTGCCGATCACGGTGTCACTCGCGCTCGGCGCGGCCGTCCTGTGGCTGCTGCTCGGGGTCTTCAACGGAGTGATCTCCGCCGTCCATCCCCGCTCAATCGCCGATCGCGGCCTGACCCTGTTCTCGTTGTTCTTCTACTCCTTCCCGTCGTTCCTGCTCGGCCTCCTGCTCCTGTACTTTCTGTACTTCCAGTTGACCCTGGCTGGGTACAAGTGGTTCCCGGCCGGCGGGTACACCAGCATCACCCAAGGCATCGGGCCCTGGTTCCAGCACATGCTGCTGCCGTGGGTCGCGCTCGCATTGCTGCTCGCGGCGACGTACACGCGGCTGACTCGCGGGGCCATGCTCGACGTACTGGGTGAGGACTACATCCGTACTGCGCGATCGAAAGGCATCCGCGAGCGCCGGGTGATCGTCCGGCACGGACTGCGCAGTGCGCTGACGCCGGTCGTGACCCAGTTCGGCATCGACCTCGGTCAGCTGATCGGTGGGGTGGTCGTGATCGAGACGGTGTTCAGCCTGCCGGGCCTCGGTCAGACGGCCATCACCGCGATCAACCAGCAGGACCTGCCGGTGATCATCGGGATCGTCCTGTTCGCCTCGGCGGCCGTGGTGATCTCGAACATCCTGGTCGACATCGCGTACGCCGTCCTCGACCCGCGGGTGAGGTTGCACTGATGGGCGCGGTCTTTGGCTGGGGACTGTCCGGTCACGCGTTTGAAGCCGTTGCCGAAGGCGACCGATCCGCGGAGCGCCTGGACGAAGAGCACGTTGGCCCCGGTGGGTTCGGCGTGCGCGAAATCCTCGCCGGGAAGCTCAAGCAGTGGGCGGAGAGCAGCCAGCGTCCCGGGTCGGAGGGTGGGTAGACGATCGAGCAACAGGGCGGCGGTCGCGGCGCCCCCTGATGTGGGTGAGTGGAGGCGAGATATGGGCAGGTTTCACCGATGAGCTGAGCTGAGGGTTCGCCGTAGAAAAGAGTCGCCGGGTTCCGTCTGGGGCCCGGATCGACTCTTTTCAGGGGGAAATGAATGACGCTCTCAGCGGAGCAGGTGGAGGAACTGCGCAAACTCGTCGACGGCCGGGTGATCGGGCCGGAAGACCCGGACTGGGATGACGAGCGCGGTGCGTGGCACCTGCAGCTCGACCAGCGGCCGGCCGTGGTCGTGCATGTGACTGGCGCGGACGACATCGTCGCTGCGATGCGGTTCGCACGCCGGCATGGGTTCGTGGTGTCAGCGCAGCCCAGTGGGCATGGTGCTACGGCTGCGATCAATGGGACCGTCCTGCTGCGGACCGGCGCGCTCACCTCGATCGAGGTCGATCTGGCTGCGGGCGTCGTGCGGGTCGGGGCTGGGGTTCGCTGGCGGGATCTCAACGCGGCGCTGGTTGGTACCGGCATGAGCAGCCTGCCGGGGAGCAACGGGGATACGACCGTTGTCGGGTACGCGCTCGGTGGTGGGTTGAGCTGGTTCGGGCGGAAGTACGGGCAAGCGGCCAACACCGTGCGGGCGTTCCAGCTGGTGAACGCGTACGGCGACGAGCAGCGGGTCACGCGGGAGTCGGATCCGGAGCTGTTCTGGGCGCTGCGTGGTGGAGGTGGCGAGTTCGGCATCGTGGTGTCGGTCGAGATGGAGCTGGTGCCGGCGCCGCAGATCTACGGCGGGCGGATGGTGTGGCCGGTCGAGCAGGTTCGCGAGGTGTTGCGGACGTTTGCGGAGATCACCGCGTCGGCTCCTGATGAGCTGACGCTATGGGCTTGGCTGATGAACCTGCCTGATCTGCCGTTCATCCCGGAGCCGCTGCGGGGGCGGTGGGTGACGGCGATCGACGCGGTCTATCTCGGCGCTGAGGACGAGGCGGAGGAGTTGCTCGCGCCGCTGCGGGCGGTGGGTCAGCCGCTTGACGATGGGCTGGCGGTGGTACCGCTGAACGCGGTGACGACGATCGCGCAGGAGCCGGAGGAGCCGACGGCCGGGCTGCTCAAGGCTGTGCTGTTGAAGTCCTTTGACGAGGACGTGTTGGAGGCGCTGCTCGACGTTGCGGCGCCAGGGCAGCCGTCGCCGTTGTTCCTCTACGAGATCCGTCATCTTGGTGGTGCCTTCGCTCGCTCGGATGCGTCGCTGGGGGCTGCTGGGTCCATCGATGAGCCGTATCTGCTGCTCTTCGGCGGGATCCTCGCGGTGCCGGAGTTGGCCGGGCCGATCGCGGTTGCGATCGAAGGGGTGCAGGCGAAGTTGGCGCCGTGGATCTCTGGGCGGACGTTGCTGAACTTCTCCTCTGGGGAGCCGCTCGCGGAGGTCTTCACTCCCGAGGTTCGTGAGCGGTTGCGGGCGGTGAAGCGGCGGGTTGATCCGCAGGCGATCATCCGCGGTAACCATCCGATCGACTGACCACATTCTCCGAACCCGACCACCAGCCGGCCAAGGCCGGCTGGTGGTCGGGTTCGGCTTTCTTTCAGGCTGGTTGGCGGTGGGAGTGTTGGGTGAGGTTGAGAGTTTTGGCGTGGCGGGCTGCTTCTCGGCGGGTGGGGGTGTTGAGGCGGGAGAGGATGGCTGAGACGTGGTGGTCGACCGTGCGGACGGAGACGACCAGTTTCTCGGCGATCTCGGCGTTCGTCAGGCCTTCGGTCAGGTGGACCAGGACGTCCAGCTGGCGGTCGGTCAGGCCGGCGGGGTTGCTACGGGAGCTGGCCTGGAGGCCGCGCGGGATCCGGACTACGCCTAGCTTCTTGAGGCGGGCGCGGACCAGCGCGGCTGCGGGAGTCGCGCCCAAGTGCAAGAGAGTCTGGAGGGCTTCGAGGAGCTTGTCGCGTTCGCCGGTCTCCGCTTGCGCGATGGCCTGCTCGTACGGGGTGTCCTCCCAGCCATCGCCGGCGTCAGTCGACTCGGCGAGCGCCAGATAGCGGGCGAGTTCCCGGTACGCCGGAGTCGCTAGCGACTCGGCACTGAACTCCGTCCGAACCGCCTCGGCGATGTCCGGTCGATCATTGAGCCAGGCCCACTCGGCGTACCCGGTGGCTGCGTAGGCCAACCCAAGTACCGACCGCTGTTGCCGAGCCTCCACCCAGGCATCGGCAAGCAACTGCTCAGCGTCGGAGTCGCCCCGACGCGCGAGCACCCGGCCGAGGCTGGCGGCGCTGAGCACGGAGAGCATGCCCGGCTCCTCAACCGTGTCGATAAGCCAGCGCAGGTGAGCCTCCGCCGCCCCGAGATCCCCGCGCCGCATCGTCAGCAACGCCCGATGCGTCTCCAGGTTGTAGATGTGCGACCCGAAACCACGCTCCCGGGTGAACTCCAACCCGGCCGCGACCGTCGCCTCCAACTCGTCCCAGCGCCCTGCCCGGTAGAGCATCTCGACCAAGTTCGTGTACCCCCGAGCGACCGCCTCGTAGTCGCCGGTTGCGAGGGCGGCGTCGATGCTGATCCTGAGGTTCTCCAGTCCGCCCGGCTGATCCAGATCGCACCACGCGAGGCCGAGGTAGTTGAGGCAGAGCGCCGCGAGATCCGTCCGCCCCGCCAGGAGTGCCAGGGCTTGCGCCTGCTCCAGACCCGGTATCGCCTCGGCCGGCGAGCCGGTCAGCACCAGCATCATCGCGTGACAGCCGATTGCCGCGGGCAACAACTCTTCATTGCCTTGAGCAACGGAGAGCGCACGATCGACGGCAGCCAGCGCGGCGTCGGTCTCGCCGGCCAGGTAGCTGTGTCGCGACAGCTGGATCAGCGCCTCGGTCAGAAGTACCCGATCCTGCTGACCGGTAGCGCCATCCTGGTCGGCCAGTTCCTCGAACAGTGCGACGGCTTCGCGGCAGCGTTCCATCGCTTCGGGGAATCGATGGGCGATGTGCAATTCCCAGGCGTAGCCGGCCAGTACTTGCGCGCGGTTGAGGGGCGGTAGCTGGTCGGCGTACGGGATGAGTGCTTCGTAGTGGGCGAGCGCCTGGCGATGGGAGCCGGCCTTGGTCGCCTTGGCGGCGGCCTCGGGCGCGTACCGGACGATCGTCTCGGTGTCGCCGGCCTTGACCGCGTGATGCACCAACGCATACAGCTCGCCGCGGGCGTCGCAGCCGAGGATCAGCCGGACGATCGACGAGTTCAGCGCGCGTCGCCGGATCGCGGGCAACGCCTGTTCGACCGCTTGCCGCGCCAGCTCGTGCCGGAAGCGGACACCGTTCTCGTCGCTCTCCAGTACTCCGCGCTGCTCGGCCCGGGTGATCGCGTCCAGCCGGCCGTCGACCAGACGGTCGATGTGATGGAGCGCGACCGGGGTCGGAATCACCGACAGTTGCTCGACCACGGTCACGCTCTCCGGATCGAGTGTGTGCAACCGCGCGAGCGTCGCGTCGACGACGGTCATCGGTACGACGTCAGTCGGCCCCGCGAGCGCCTCGGTCAGGTAGAACGGGTTGCCACCAGTCAGCCGGAACAGCTCACCGGCGTCCCGGCCGGAGTCGGCCGCGATCGCCTTGACCGCGTCCACGGAGAGCGGTTCGAGGGCGATTCGGCGTACCGGGACATCGGTCAGCGCACCCAGCAGTGCCCGCAACGGGTGCCGTGGATCGATCTCGTCGGCGCGATACGTCAGTACGACGACAGCCTGGACGCGTTGCAGCCGGCGAGCGAGGTACCGGAGCAGGTCGAGCGTTGAGTCGTCGGCCCAATGCACGTCCTCGATCACGAGCACGGCCGGCACCGTGAACTCCGCGACGATCGCCTCGAACAGCGAGCCGTCATCGTTAGCCAGCGCCTGCTCCAGCGGCCCGCCCGACCCCCGAACGGCATCCCGTAGCGGCTGCAGCGGGGGCGGTGCCAACATGTCGTCGCACGCACCCCGTAGTACGCGGACGTCTCCCTCCAGCCGCCCGAGCACCTCCCGCACCACACTCGTCTTCCCGACCCCGGCCTCGCCGGTCACCAGGACCAGCGAGCCCGCACCGGCCCGCATCTCGTCGACAGCGTCCAGCAGCTCCCCCACCGCCGGATCCCGCTCCCACAGCTGCCCCCGAACAATCCCCACGATCAGACCTCCCACCAGCGAAACAAACCTCCTCAACCCTGAGACAAGGTGCTGTGGGAACCGCTAGGGGTGGATGAGGGCGGTGGTCTGGGACGATGGGATGGTGTCGAGTTCGTCGGCCAGACAGGCGGCCAGGAGGTTGTACTGACGAACAGCTTGGGCGCGGTTGCCCTGGGCCAGGTGGATCTTGATCAAGGCCTGGTGGGCGGTCTCCAGGAGCGGGTCGTGCGTGATCGCCAGCTCGTAGAGGCTGATCGCGTCGTCGGTGCGGCCGGCGGCGCTGTGGGTTCGGGCCAGCTCGAGGAGGACGCGTTCGAAGCGTTGGCGGAGCGCCTGGCGCCGGCTGTCGATCCAGACCGAGCCGCCCAGATCGGCCAGGTAGTCACCCCGGTACAGATCAACAGCCTGCTGGAGATCGATGGTGGACTCGAAGGTCGCCACGTCGTAGCTGTGGTCGAGCGACTGGTTGAACTCGTACCGCCCCCGCCGGAACGTCACCCAGTCCGACCGCCCGAGCGTCCGCCTGAGTTGGTGCAGGCAACTGTGGAAGCTGTTGCGCAGCGCGGTCGGCGACGCATCCGGCCAGAGCTCCGCGCCGATCTGGTCCTTCCGCACCGGCCCCGATCCCAATAGGTAGAAGAACAGCTCACGCGGCTTGGCGTACCCCCAGTCCGCGGCATCCAGCACAGCCTCGTTCCGCCGTACTTCGGAACCGCCCAGCGCGACAATCTGCAACGGCTCCACCCGCGACTCGACGATCGTCAGCGGCGACACCGCCGGCCGCGCCGTCGGCTCCTCCCCCAGCAGCTTCTCCAGGCTGAGCGTCTCCCCCTCCGCCCAGAACCCCCGGTACTCCGCCGGCGTCACCGCCGCACGCGCGGCCTCGACAACCGCCGACACGTCGGCCCGCTCGACCGCCGGAACCGGTCCACCGAGTTGCTCCCGGATCAACGTCGCATGCGCCACCAACCGGACAGCTCGCGGAACCTCCGCCCTGGCGATGGCGACAGCCGCGAGCCCCTCCAGCTGAGTCGCGACCCGCCAACGATTCCCGGCGTCGTTGTGCAGGCGCAAACTCTGGTCGAGCAACCGATCCGCCTCGTCGAGATCACCGTCGCGCAGCGCCTCCTGCCCGAGCAACTGCAGCGACCAGGCGAGCGTCGTCAGCTGGTGATTCGCCTGACTCCGCTCCCTCGCCTCGGTCAGCAGTGCCAGCGCGACCTGCCGCTCACCGCGATAGTGGGCAACCCCGCCGAGCAGCATCGTCGCCCAGCCGAATCCTTCGGTGTCCCCATCGGTCTGGTACCGCGCCCGCGCCTCCCGCACGACTTCTTCGGCGTGGTCGAGTTCACCGGCGAGCAGCTCGCGCATCCCCATGTAATCAAGCGCTCTTGAGTACCTCGCCTCATTGCCGAGGCTGCGCCACAGCTCCAGGCAGCGTTGACCGAGCCGCCGCGCCTCGTCGTACTGGCCGCGCCGCATCGCGACCCCACCGAGCCAGTGCAGCTCCATCGCCTCGACGGAAGGCTCACCAGCTTCCCGGTACGCCGCGAGGCCCGCACGCATCCGCTGCTCGGCGTGGGCCGCATCGCCTTGCAGGTGGGCCATCGACGCGGCCGCGACGAGCAACTCAGCCCGCAACGGCAGCGGCAACTCGGCGGGGAGCCTGATGATCTCCTCCAGCCACTCGCGCACTTCGCCGTACCGGCCGAGCAGGTAGCCGGCCCACCAGGTCCCGGCCACGAGTCTCGCGGCATCCTCGAACTCGGAGTTCTCGAGGAACCATCGGTACGCCGTACGGAGGTTCTGCTGCTCGAAGCCGAGTCGGTCGAGCCACTCCTGCTGCTCCTCGCCCTCCAGCTTGCCTTTGGCCTCCTCGGCGAGCTTTAGCGTGTACTGCGCTTGGCGCTGGGCCGGACCGGTGTCGCCGGCCAGTTGCTCGGCGGCGTACTGGCGAACGATCTGCAGCAACCGGTACCGCACCTCGTCGCCCTGCTGGACCATCACGAGCGACCGATTCACCAACTGGGACAGCGAATGCAGCACGTCCTGATCGGCCACTGCCTCGGCGGCATCGATGGTGAACGCGCTGGGGAAGACGCTCAGCTGAGCGAGCAACCTGCGCTCCGGCTCGGCCAGCAGGTTCCAGCTCCACTCGAGTGCGCCGCGGAGGGTTCGGTGCCGGGGCATCGCCTCGCGGTCGCCGCCGGTGAGGACGCGGAGGCTGTCGTCCAGGCGGTTTGCGATCTGGGCCGGCGACAACGCTGGGACCCAGGCGGCGGCCAGCTCGATCGCTAGCGGTACGCCGTCGAGGCGTTGGCAGATCAGTGCGATGTCGCTGGCGTTTGCCTCGGTCTGCTCGAAGCCGTACGACGCGGCGCGGGCGCGTTCGACGAAGAGGGTCTCGGCCTCCGCGCCTAGGGGCGGTACCGCGAAGACGAGCTCGCCGGGATTGCCGAGTGGCACCTGGCTAGTCGCTAGGACGGTCAGTTCCGGGCAGGCGCGCAGCAGTCGCCGGATCAGCCGCGCGACGGGATCGAGTAGGTGTTCACAGTTGTCGACGACCAGCAGGATCGGTTGCTCGGTGAGCTTTGCGATCACCGCCTTCTCGGTTGCCTCAGGCAACGCCAATGCCTCGGCGACGGCGGACAGTACGGCATCTGTTTGAGTCAGATCAGCCAGGCCGGCCCAGTGGACGCGATTGCCGAAGGCCGGGCGCAGGCGATCGGCCAGCGTCAGCGCCAGCCTGGTCTTTCCGCCGCCGCCCGGTCCGGTCAGCGTCACCAGCCGGTGCCGGCGGGCCAGATCGGCGAGCTCGGCCAGCTCGCTCTCCCGCCCCACGAAACTCGACAACCGGACGGGGAGATTTCCCTCCGCCATAACGGTCAGCCTAAGCGATCCGTGGGCAGAGGGGGTGCGGATTTAGGCAGTGGTTACCGATGTCTCGGAGGCACGTGGTCGCGGACAGTTACGGCACCTACTGAATGCAAAGGACGCCTGATGATCAGAGTCCTCGGCCTCGCGGCTGAGGCGGGGATCCCGGAGACGCTGGCCGCGTTCTCCGGGCCCGACGTGCGGCTGCACACGCCTGACTTCCCGATCGGACACCTCGGGGTGAGCTGGAGCGGGCCGCGGCTCGGCGGGTCGTACCGGTTCAGGCGGGCTCGTACCGGCTGGGGGCCGTGGTTGCCGTTGAGCCCCGGCGACCCGTCGACCAGCGGACGCCGTACTGCGCTCGTGCCGGCCGGCCATGCCGTCGCGTACCAGCTGACTCCGCCGCCTGGGGCTGTCGATGTCGAGACGGTCGCGATCAACACCACCGACGGGCCGATCGTCACCGCGCCGGCGGCGAGCCGGCAGCTCCGCGGCTTCCGGTTCGTCAGCCGCGCTGGGTGGGGAGCCGACGAGAGCTTGCGGTTCGGGGCGGACGGCAGCGAGATCTTCCCGCAGGCGTACTTCGGCGTGCAGACGCTGACCGTCCATCACACGGTGACGGCGAACCTCGATCCGAACCCGGCGTCGACGGTCCGCGCGATCTACTTCTTCCACACGGTCAGCGAGGACTTCGGCGATATCGGGTACCACCTGCTGATCGACCAGAACGGCACCGTCTACGAAGGCCGCTACTCCGGCCCCGACCCGACCCCGGTCTTCAACGGCCACCTCGGCGACGAGCCCCAGCTGTGCAACGCCACCCACGCAGGCGGCTTCAACGCCGGCAACCTCGGCATCGCGCTCCTAGGCGACTTCACCTCCGCTGTACCAACCCCAGCCGCCCGCACCACCCTGGTCCGCGTCCTAGCCGCGCTAGCCAGCTCCACCGGCGTAGACCCACTAGGCCAGGTCAACTACGTCAACCCAATCAGCGGCGCCACCCGTACAGTCCCCGCCATCGCCACCCACCGCAACTGGTCCCCAACCGCCTGCCCCGGCGACTCTCTCTATCCCGACCTCCCCGAACTCCGTGCTGAAGTCCAAGCCCTCCTCCTAGCAACAGACGGCCCGCTGGGATGATCCGCAGAGGTACGAAAGCTGGCGTAGGGGGCTGGCTGGTCCAATGGCTTGAGCAACGCGAGGAGGATTCGGTGACGATCGCGGTTTATGGCGCGGGTGGGATCGGCTGTTATATCGGAGGGCGGTTGGCGGCCGGTGGGTCGGAGGTCGTCTTCATCGGGCGGCAGCGGCTGGCTGATGAGGTGGCCGAGCATGGGCTGCACCTGACCGATTACCTCGGCGCCGATCTCGTAGTACCGGCTGTGCGTTTCGAGACGACGCCGGCCGCGGCTGGCGAGGCTGACCTTGTGCTGGTCACGGTGAAGTCCGCCGGTACTGCGACAGCCGCCGACGAACTCGCGACGGTGCTCAAGCCCGGTGCGACGGTGGTGAGCTTCCAGAACGGCATCCGCAACGGCGAGGTGCTGCATGAGCGGTTGCCGGAGCAGACCGTGCTGACCGGGATGGTGCCGTTCAACGTGCTCAACCGTGGCGGCGGCGCGTTCCATCAAGGGACGCAGGGCAAGCTCGACGTACAGAAGCATGCTGCGTTGGAGCCTTATGCAGAAGCGTTTACCCGGGCGGGCCTTCCGCTGACGCAGCACGACGAGATCCTGCCGGTGCAGTGGGCGAAGCTACTGCTCAACCTGAACAACCCGGTCAACGCGCTTTCCGACCTGCCACTGCGCGACGAACTGGCTCAGCGTGCCTACCGCCGCTGTCTCGCAGCGGCCCAGACGGAAACCCTCACGCTGCTGAAGGCCGCCGGGATCAAGCCGGCGCAGGTCACCGGCGTACCGCCGCAACGCCTGCCGGGGTTGCTGAGCCTGCCCGACTTCATCTTCAAACGCCTGGCGGGCAAGATGCTCGCCATCGATCCGCTCGCCCGCACCTCGATGTGGGAAGACCTCCAGGCCGGCCGCCGCACCGAGATCGACTACCTGAACGGCGAGGTGGTCCGCCTCGCCGAATCCCTCGGCCGCTCAGCCCCCATCAACGCCAAGCTGATCGAGCTGATCCGCAAAGCTGAGTCAGGCACCTCCCCCGCGATCCCCGGCCCCACCCTGCTGAAGCTCATCACCTCCTGAGGCCTCAGCTAGCTACCGCGGTGGGTTCGCGGAGGTGGGACAAGAGGTCGGCCAACCTTCGCTGGGCGCGGGCAGTGCGGCTCTTGACGGTGCCGAGCGCCAAACCCAGCTCAGTCGCGATCTCCGTCTGCGTATAACCGTGGTAGTAGGCGAGCTCCAGAACTTCACGCTCCTCAGCCCGCAACTGAGAGACGGCGGACCGCACCTCCCACGACCGCCAGATTCGCTCCATCGAAGGCCCCTCGTCCGACAGTTCACGCACAACCTGCAGCGACACATGATTCGCAGTACGCCGCTCACGCCGATACACATCAACCGCCGCCCGCCGCGTGATCGCGTACAACCAAGGCTTCAACTCACGCTCCGGATCGAACCCGTCAGCGGCCTTCCACGCCTGCACAAACGCGCGCTGCACGGCATCGGCCGCCTGCTCGCGATTTCCCAGCAAGCTGATCGCCGTCACGAACATCGGCCCGGCGTACTGCTCGTACATCTCATGCAGCGCCGCATCCTCGCCGCGCTGGAACCGCGCCCCCAAAGACTCTTCGTCCCCCGGTGTCATCCCTCACCCCTCCTCTGGTCTCCCCTCCAGAGTTCGGGTGCGGCATCTACCGCGGCATCGGTAAGCCCTACCTATCAACCTGCCCAGAGCTGCCCAATTGAGCGGCCAGCGGCAGCCGGGCGGCATCGGCAACCGGCCACTCCAGCGGCGACTCCCCGAGCCCGGCCAGCTCGCTCAACTGCAGTACGCACCAAGGCGACAGATCGGTCCGTACGCCGAGATCGCCCCACTCAACCCACTCGTACGCCGCGACCTCGGCCTCATCGGCCACCGGCTCGCCAGCGCAGGTGACCCGAAACACCGGGCACAACTCGTTCTCGACCACCCCGTCCGGCATGACTGCGCGATACCGGAACTCAGGCAGTACCAACTCCACCGAAGCAGCTACCAACCCGAGCTCATCGGCCAGCCGGCGGCGTACTGCGGATTCCATCGACTCGCCCGGCAAGGGATGCCCGCAGCAACTGTTGGTCCAGACACCCGGCCAGGTCCGCTTGCCGAACGCGCGCTGAGTCAGCAACACCCGCCCGCGCTCGTCGAAGACGTAGCTGGAGAACGCGAGATGCAGCGGCGTCGCGGCGTGATGCACCGTCGCCTTGGCCTCGGTCCCGATCGCCCGACCGGAATCGTCGACCAGTACCACCCTTTCCGTCTGCACCCACTGAGCCTAACGGTTCCGAGATGGGCAATGACTACCGATGCTCGGCGCCGTGTCGCCCGCCTACAAAGGAAAGGTGACGAGGGATACAGAGTTGGAACAGCGCTTGGTACTACGGCTGCCCGCCGTGCTCGGGGAAGCACCGTCGGCGATCGAGCCAGTGAAGTACGCCGCAAACTCCCCGACGACGGCCGGGCTCTTCAGGCTGCGGCTCGGCAACGGGGAGTCGAGATTCGTCAAGGTCCTCCGCTCGTACCGGCTCTGGCCGGCGCTCGACCTGCTGCCCGGTGAGTTCCGGACGATGGCGTTGGCGGGCGACCTGTGGCGGTACGAGGCCGACGTCTACCTGGGCGGACTCGCCGACTCCCTGCCGACCGGAATGCGGCTGCCCACGGTCTACGCCATCGACCACCTGGACGACGACCACCTGGTGATGGTGGTCGAAGACGTCCGTACTACGGAGTCGCCCTGGACCCCCGAACGCTACGGACGCGCCGCCGAGCTGCTCGGCCGCCTGAACGTCAGGCTGACCAGAACCGACGCATTGCCCGCAGCCGCTGACCGGTCGCCCGGCCGCACCACCAGGTTGATGGTCGACGGATTCGTCAAGCAGTTCGCCCTACCCCCGTTGCTCGATCCCTCGACCTGGCAGCACCCGTTGCTGGCCGGCTCAGCCCTGCAAGGCGACTTGGCGGAGTTGGCCGTGCGCATCCCGCAATTGCTGCACGAACTGGCGCAACGCTCGCAATTGATGAGCCACGGCGACGCCTGCCCGCAGAACCTGCTCGTACCGGCCAACGCGCCCGATACGTTCGTCGGGATCGACTGGTCGATGACCGGATTGGTTGCCGCCGGCGACGATCTCGGCCAGCTGCTGATCGGTCGCGCGCACTCCGGCGAGCTGACCGTCGACGAGCTCGCCGAATTGCGTGAGCTGGTCATCACGCGCTACCACGACGGCCTCGCCGCAGAAGGGCGCATCGACATCAGCCTGGACGAGGTACGGACTGGTCTGGACGGTGCGCTGATCCTGCGCAATGCCTTCATGTCCCTACCCCTCGACCGCCTGCACGAACCTGTGACGGACGAGCTGGCGGCCTTGGTGCGCCGGCGACTGGAATTAACTCGGTACCTGGTGGAGCTCGGCGCTGTTAGCCTGAGCAGGTGATCAAGCGACCCGCGCAGTATCGACCGGCTCTGGGACGAGCCGGCCTGCTGCTGTAGTTCGCTCCACCCCAGAGCCTCCGAGGCAGGAACCGTCATGGTTCCTGCCTCTTTCCGTTGCCGGAGGCACTGATTGGGGTGTCTCTGTTCCCGAGAGGATCCAGAAATGACCCACGTACCGGCCGTACTCGAGCGGCTGCGGCGCACCACGGACACGATCATCGGCGAGCAGGACCTGATCGACCGATTGGTGTCCGGCCGCAGACTGCGGATCAAATATGGCGTCGACTGCACCGCGCCCGACCTGCATCTCGGCCATGCCGTCAACCTGTGGATGATGCGCCAGCTGCAGGATCTCGGCCATCAGGTCGTCTTCCTGCTCGGCGATCTGACCACCCGGATCGGCGACCCAACCGGGCGGTCCGAGACGCGGCCGATGCTGACGCCGGAGCAGATCGAGGTGAATGCGGCGTCGTTTCTTGAGCAGGTGTCGCTGGTGCTTCGGACGGAGCCGGAGCTGCTCGAAGTACGGCGGAACTCCGAGTGGTACGGGTCGATGGAGGTTGCCACGCTGCTCGGGTTATTCAGTCAGGTGACGCAGGCGCAGTTGATGGCGCGGGACATGTTCCGCGATCGGGTGGCGGCTGGGCGGGAGATTGCGCTGCATGAACTGATTTACCCGGTGCTGCAGGGGTACGACAGCTTCGCGATGGCCAGCGATCTCACCATCGTGGGGTCCGATCAGCTCTTCAACGAGCAACTCGGGCGGCATTTCCAGCAGCGGCTCGGGGCGGCTCCGCAGGCCGTCGTGATCACCACGATCACGCCGGGGATCGACGGCGGGCCGAAGCAGTCGAAGTCGCTGAACAACTACATCGGGCTGACCGATCCGCCGCGGGAGAAGTTTGGCAAGGTGATGAGCCTGCCGGACACGCTGGTCCAGACGTACGCGCACGTCTACAGCGAGCTTCCGCTGGAGGTCGTCGCGGCGCTTGGCGAGGCCGCGGCGCATGGTGGTCCGGCGGCCCGCGATGCCAAGCTCAAGCTGGCCGCCGCGATCGTGACCCGGTACCACGGTGCGAACGTCGCGAAGGCCGAGCGGGCCGCGTTCACCGAGCAGTTCAGTCAGCGCAGTATCCCGGCCGATCTTCCGGAGGTGGTAGTGAAGACCTCCCGGCCGACCATTCTGGAGTTGCTGCAGGCGGCGCGTCCTGAGCTGAGCAACTCCGAACTCCGCCGGCTGATCCGCCAGGGAGCAGTCTCGATCGACGACCAGAAGGTGCTCAGCCATGACCGACACGTCCCCCTTTCCGGGCCCGTCACCCTCCGCTCCGGTTCCCGGACCTTCCACCGCATCGTCGCCGACCTCTGACACGAAGACCGTCGAGGCGCTGGTCAGCCTCGGCAGCCGGTACTTGGGACAGGTACCGGCTTTCGAGGCGGATCGGCCGTGGTGGTCGGAGGTCGCGGCGACGACTCGCTATCTCGACGAACTGCTTGGCGTACCGACCTTCGTGCTGCGGCTCGTGCATGCCGACAACGCGGAGCTTGGGCATGGCGGGCGGGTCGTCTTCCATGTCCAGGCGACCGGGGAGCCGCGGGCCGGCGTACTCGATCCGACGCCGCGTCCGGATTGGCCGGACATCATCGCGCCGCAGCCGTTGCGGGCGACCTGGGCCGAGGTCGACGGCCCGCAACGGCTGGTGGACTGGGCGACCGGGATCGTCGGCTCGACGGGCAAGCCGGTCCAGTACAAGACCTGGAATCTGTCCTGCTTGATCCAACTGCCGGGTGCCGGCGCCTGGGCCAAGGCGACCAGCCGTTTCTGCAGCGTCGACGCGGACGTGATCAACCACGTCCACCAGTACGACGAAGCGCTCGCGCCGGCGGTTCTCGGGGTCGATCTCGAGAACCGCTGGTCTCTGCTCACCCACGCCCCTGGTACCGACTGCTGGGAACCCGATCCAGAGACTGTCCAAGACATCATCAGCCGCTGGGTCGCAGTACAGGCTGCGATCGCCGGCGACGAGTTGCGTGTCCCTAGGCTGCTTCCCGCTGACCTGCCGGCGGAGCTCGATCGCTTGCTCGCGGGTGAGGTCGGCGAACGCTTGTCCCCTGCTGAGCTCAGTCAGGTGGGCGTACTCCGCGAGCGGCTCCCCACCATCGTCGCCGAACTGGAGGCGGCCGGGCTCCCGAACACCCTTGTCCACGGCGACTTCCACCCCGGCAACTGGCGCTCCGACGGCACGAACCGAGTAATCGTCGACTGGGCCGACAGCAACCTCGGCCACCCGGCTACCGACCTCCAACGCCTGGTCAACTGGCTGCCCCCGTCGAAGCGGCCCCTCGCAATCCAGACCTGGGCCGATGCCTGGCAAACCGCCCTACCGTCTAGCGATCCGCTGCGCGCCCTCAAGCCGATGGCCATCCTCATCCACCTACTCGGCGCTGCCACCTATCAGCGCTTCCTCGACAACATCGAGCCCGACGAACGCATCTACCACGAAGACGATCCGACGAACGAGGTGCGCGCAGCCATCCACGCGGCGGGATACTGACGATGGCGGGGTGCTGTAGAGCTGTTCCAACGCTGCTGGCCGGGGCAGTCACGGCGACACCGACCACTGCATAGCCACGGCCATACCCGATACCGCCGCGCCCGCGGCAAGGAGCCTAGGGCGCCACCGGCCAGGTACGGCGACACAGATCGCCAGCATTGTCAGCCCTATTAGGTAGATGTTGTGCCACGCGGCCAATGCGGGAGAAATTGCGAGTCGCGCCCAATGGCCTTGGAAATCTCCCGGTGCGTTGAGCAGCCAAATCGCGGGGAAGCCGGCAGGGTCTGCATCTGGTGGTCCGATGTTGACGAAGAGCGGCTGCACCTGCATGAGGGTCAGCATGCGCAGCGTGTTGCCTTGGAACAGCCAGAAGGCTTCGCCGGCCGGAAGCCAGATCATGAACAGCACGATGCCGGCCGCCAGGCGGTGGCGGATCACGTGCACGAGTGCGGCGCCGAGGGCCACGCCGAGAGCGGTGAGTGTGACCGGTTGAAGCAGTTCTGGGGTCGTGTAGTGCGCGTGCAGGGTGCGGCCCGGCTCATCGCCGAGACCGATGCCGCCGCTGAGCCACAATGCGAGAGTCGCGGCGCCCACAACGGTGGCGACGAGGCCAACCATGGACAGACCGGCGAGCAGACGGGCGTATCCCTGTCGGGATGCGCTCATCGGCGCGTCGAGCGAGAGCGGGGTGAGTTCGTGCCCGAACGAAGACATGCCGGCGATCGACACTCCAAGCAGCATGGGCGTGGTCGAAGAGACGAGCCCCACGTATGCGGCACCGCTCCATGGTGCACCGAGGCTCTGAACTGCGAACCAGATTGACAGGCCGATCCCCACCCATGGCGCAGGATGCTGGATCATCCGGCGCGCCTCGAGCAACGAGAGCGCGCCCACCGCAGCCAGCGGCGCGGCGGGTACTCTCGGCTGCGCGCCGAACTTGGTCGTCATCAGTTCCTCGCGACAAGTATCGCGGTAGCAGTAGCGCACGCAGGAGGGGTCAGCCAGTCGATCATTGCTGTTGCGCCTGACTGACGAGCAGCAGATATCCGTCATCGAGGCTCGGCTCGACCATCTGCGCGTTGGCTGGTGGCCGACCAAGGTGGCGGTAGGTTCCGGCAGAGGTCGGCCAGCTGCGGATCGTGTTCGAGTCTTGCCGATCGTCCTCCCAAACCTGCCCAACGGCCAGCTCGGTGAGTTCGGCCGGCCTTCCCGAGAAGCGGATGCGGCCTGCGACCATCACGTAGACGTGCTGGCAGAGCGCGGCCATCTCGGCGATGTTGTGAGTCGCGAAAATCACGGTCGGCGACTGTGCGAGTAGTGAGCCGAGATGAAGACGCTGCTGCAGGTCGAGGCCGGTGGCCGGCTCGTCGAGCACGAGGAGTTCGGGGGTGCCGATCAGCGCGGTCGCCAGTGCAACGCGCTGCTTCATGCCATCGGACAGAATGCGGATCTTCATGTGCATCTGGTCTTGGAGGCCAACTAGTTCGAGCACTCGCCGGGTCTCTCGCCGGCGCCATGAGCGGTCGGTGTGCTCCTTGAGTACCGCGACGTAGTCCACCAGATCGAAAGGTGTAAACCCCGCGTACAGGGCGGGCGCCTGCGGCAGATAGCCGATCCGGCGGCGGATCTCAACACGCTCGCGGGGATCGGCCGGATCGAGTTCGAGCAGTCGCATGCTGCCCGCGTCGGGCGCCACCACCGTGGCGATCATCCGCATGAGCGTCGTTTTGCCTGCGCCGTTGGGGCCGAGCAGACCGACGACCCCCGGCGCCGCCGACAGGGTGACCCCGTCGACAGCCCGCGTCGTGCGGTACTTCTTCACGAGCCTGCTCGTCGTAATGGCTGCGCTCATTGCCTTGAGGCCTTCCGATATGCCACAGCATCTCGCCGAACGACCGTGAACAGCACAGCTAGGGCGCCGATCACCAGCGCGCCGGCCTGCAGGGCAGGGCTCGCGATCACGGAGAAGATGGCGTCTGCCTGCATTCCACGGCGAGCCGTGGCCGGTGTGCTGACGCCGACGGCCCACAGCAGACCGAGCGCGATTGCGACATACAGAGGGTCCAGGCGGGTAGTTCCGGCGAGGAGCACGACGGCGGCCAGCGCGAGCCCGGGAAGGCACCATGCGACTGCCAGCTCCAACGGCACGTTGACGATCAGCGCCGCGCTGACCCCAAGTGGCAACGCTACGGACGAGACCACGAGCGCACGCACCGCAATCAGTCGCAGACCAGCAGCCGGTGTCGCGAGCGCGAGATCGCCGGCAGGATCCGATCCCGAGCGGTAGGCGACAGCCACCGCGGCCGTCGGCGCGAGCGGGGCGAAGATCAGCAATGTGATGAGGGCTGACTCACCGGCCAAGAACACAGCCAGGAGAGGAACCAGCCCCATCAGCCCGACAGCGACAACCGCGGCTCGAACCATCGGTGGGGTCGCGACCGCGGACCGAGTCACTGCGCGGCCACCCGTGATCCGCTCCAGCACTGTCGGCGTGGGCCGGTCGATCGCCTCCGCCAACCGGTTCCAAGCCCGCTGTCGATCTTCCTGACCCGCCCGATCAGCAAGCCTGGCTCGACAGGTATGGCAACGCACCAGGTGGGCCTCAATGGATGCACCGACCACTTGCGAGCTGGTGCCTGCGAGATAGGTCGCGAGGTCCGCCTCACCGACATGCCACTCGACCTGATGCTCCGTCATAGCAGCGCCTCCCTCAATTCAAGCCGAGCTCGGCTCATCCGGCTCTTGACTGTGCCGCGTGGGATGCCAAGCAGGGCAGCTGCCTCACGAGTGGACAAGCCATCGAGCACTGTCGTTTGGACCACGGCACGCAGCTCCGGTGACAACCGGGACAGGGCGAGGCCGACATCGCTGTGTTCGACCGACTGCAAGACAACTTCCTCCGCGGAGGCCACCTGAGGTGGCCGCAGTTGAACGAGTCGATCCAGAACCGACTTGCGTGGCCGTACGGCGTGCAGCAGCGTGCGGATCGCGATACCCCAGAGCCAGGCTGCGACCTCACCATCGCCCTTGTATCTTCCGGGCTGCCGCCACACGACAACGAAGGCGTCCAGCACCGCCTCGGCGACCAGGTCGGGGTCACCACACCGATGCCTCAGCCGCGCTGAAAGCCATGGCTGATGCCGGTCGAACAGCTCGCGCATGGCGCCACGATCCCCCTCGGCGACAGCGGCGATCAGCTCGCTGTCGCTGCGCGGGTCCAGATCGTCCGGCCTGACAGTCACATCCTCTTGTGCCTTCGAAGAGTCCGATCGGTTCATTCCCAGTCTGACCCGTCCGATGCGTGAACCGAGTTGGTGCCACACCGGCACAACTAGTCAGGATCGTCAGATGCGCCGTCAAGGCGCAAGGAGGTGGACACTGTGACTTCGACACGAGATTCCTCATCAGTGCAGGCATCGGGACGGCTGATCAATCACCCCACGCCCGCACCAACGCGCAAGGTCGGCTATGGAGCAGCCGCCGGAGCCGTGAACACCATCGTCTTGTGGATCATCGCCACAACGATGCGCGTCGAGATCCCTGCCGAGGTCGCCTCGGCCATGACGGTCGTGTTGATGTTCGTTGCGTCATACACCGCAAAGCACCGAAACATGTAGTCAGCGCGAATGTGGCAGGCAAACAACCATCCCTTGGGGGCGGGCCAAGCAAACCGGAGGTTCCCGCCTTGCTTATCGAGAAGAAGCGGGGAGCCAGATGAAGCAACCACCTACGCACCGTGGTCCTGGACGTTTGACGAGATGGCTTGCGGCGGTTGCCTTGTGTCCGGTCGCTGTGTCGCTCACGGGCTGCCCGAGCTCGCCGGCCAGAAGCGATGTCCTGATCCACGTCGGTCTGGAGTATGCAGACCAGGAGGACGGGTTGACTCGGCCGGTCATCGGTGTCGTTCTGCAGGTCATGGCACATGGACCCGGAGTGCTGGCCGGCGAGAAAGAAGTGACCACAGGGACGACAGACGCCTCTGGTGGGTTCTCAGCGACGCTCCCGGCCCAAGAACCAGACCTGCGGTATTCGGTCCGCGTGAAGCTGGTCAACGACAGCGCCGAATGCTGCTCCGGCTGGGTGGTTCCAGGGATGAGATACCCCGATCTCACCGTCATTACCCTCGGGATGGATCAGGCGGACGGCATCGCGACCGAGAAGAAGGCCAGTGCTGGGCAGGTCGAATTCGCGCACACGTTCACGGGCGACACCGCATCAGCGTTCAACATTCTCGACGTCGTCCGCAACATGGCCACGTTTGTACGACGCCACGAACAGGACGTGAGCGACGACAAGATCGGTCGAGCGCGGATCGGCATCGACAAGAAGACATGGTTCGACCCGGTCGCGTACACAGTGGATTTCGTTCCCCGCACACGATGGCGCGACCGCGCCATTCGGCATGAGTACGGGCACTATGTCCAAGCCCAGATCGGCTCCCTGGCCTGGATCGCGAGTACGCATACAGGCTGTACACCGAAAGCACTGCACTCATTTGGAGGATTCGGGAACGGTCCCGGCTTCACAGATATCGCGACTGCCCGAAAGATGCATGCCTGGCTGGAAGGCTTCGCTGACTGGCTTGGCGATGCGGCATACGCAGACAATCCAGATCTCTACAGCCACGACAGCTCATTCGGGTCGCTTGAACAGGCATCGTGCGCGGAGTCGGGTCCCTGGCCGGAGGGCGATCGCTTCGAGAACCACGTCGCAGCGTTTCTATGGGATATGACGGACCCGTACTCCGCCGCCGAACCGGACGACGTCGACGGAGGCGCTCAGCAGATCTCCTCGATCATCACGGCCGTCGACACGGACCTCGACCGGCACAAGTGGCCCGAGGTTTTTGAGTTCTCTGTCCTCTACCTCTCGGCCGGAAGTCGATACCCCGCGAAAGACTCCGTCGCGAACGCAATGAGGAACAAGATCAGCACCATCGTGTTGAACTGAAACCAGGTCCTGCGGGTTCGGCGGGCGTGCGCGGGTGCACTGGAGCGACGGGCTCGGCCGAGAACGACTGGGGGTGGCGCCTCGCCCATAGGCGGCAGGCTCCGGGCGCCCAGCCGTTCCCGGTCGGTGGTTCGAACTTATCCGTCAGTGTTGGAAGCGTTGGGCGGCCCAGGCGAGAATCTCGGGCTTGGCGGCGCCCAGCAACCCGTTGTGGTCGATGCCTGGATAGATCCTGTACGTGAGGTCGTTGCCCTTGGCCCGTAGTTGGTCGGCGGTGAGCGTGGTGGCGGGGGCGTAGACAACGGTGTCGGCGGTGCCCTGGGCGAGGAAGATCGGGCGATCATGGTGTTTGATCGGGATCTCGGCGTCGGCGATGAGGAGGTCTACGAGCTGGTCGGCCTCGGCGGTGTCGACGGCGTACAGGTCCTGGCTCTTCTTGCCGGCTGCTAGTTGGGCGATAGACGTGTAGCAGTCGGTCTCAAGCGCCCTCTGATAGAGGGACTTCCCGAAAGACGTCAGGTAGCGGTCGGGGTTGAAGGTGTGCGGGTGGGAGGCCTTCGTGCCCGCCAGGATGAGGATGACGAAGGGGTTCGCCGGGGTGTCCGGAGTGAACGGGCGGACTGCGTCGAAGGTCAGCTGCCATTGGGAGATCGGCGCCGTGGAGATCGTGCCGCGGTAGTCGAGCTCCGGGGCGTACTTGTCCTCCAGAGTGCCGGCGAACAACACGGCCTGCGCGCCTTGCGACTGGCCCGATGCGATCCACTTGCGGCTTAGCGACTTGTCCGCCTGGCGACCAGCTCGGACGACGTCGATCGGGCCGTACGCCTCGGACTTGCCGTTCAGGTACGGGTGGGTGCCGGGCGTACCGAAGCCTTCGTAGTCGGAGGCGACGATCGCGTAGCCGGCGGCGAGCCAGCTGGTCAGGTAGTCGATGTCGCGTTGCGATCGGCCGCTGACTGAGTTCGCGCAGTTGTCGGCGATACCGACTGTGCCGTGCGCCCAGCTCAGTGCCGGCCAGCCGCCCTTGGGCGCCTTGCCTGGTGGCACGAACAGCGCACCCGATACGACAGTCGGCCGGCCGTCGAAGCCGGTCGAGGTGTAGTGGAGTCGTTGGGCTTTCGCCGAGCCGGGCAGCTTCAGGTCGTCGGGTAGCTGCTCGATCTTCACCACCTTGCCCGGCTTCGTGTGGGCGTCGGCGGTCGATGCCAGGCCGGTGACCAGTACTGCGGACAACAGGACGGCGCCGGCGATACGCGGCAGTCGTCGTCCGGATTCGGGATTCATTTCTTGCGACTTCCGATCAGCCAGGCCGAGGACGCGTAGGCGACGCCCTCGGCGGTGGGGACATCGGGGCCGAAGTACATGGGCTCGTCGATCGCCTCGAAGGATGGCTCGGCGAACCCGGCCGCCTTCAGGTCACGGGTGACCATCAACGGATCGGCCTGCGCGAACGGTCCTGGTGCACCAGGTGACGGCAGCTCTCGGCCGGCGGCAAGGGCCGTGGTGAGCGCCGTGAACCACTCGTTCTCAGCCGCGGATCGCCAACTGAGCAAGGCGAGTCGCCCACCCGGACGCATCGCGCGACCGAGGTTGGTGAAGGCGGCCACCTGGTCGGCGAAGAACATGCTCCCGGTCCGGCTGAGGACGACATCGAACTCGCCGTCCGGGAACGGGTAGACCTGTGCATCGGCCTGGAGGTACGCGACGTTCGTCAGCCCGGCGGCTGATTGCTCGGCAATCGCGAGCATCGGCGACGAGAGGTCGACGCCGAGCGCAGTACCGGAGCCCGCCAACCGTCCGGCGGCCTCGGTGACGCTGCCGGTTCCGCAGCCGAGGTCGAGCACCTGGTCGCCATCGCGAATGGCAGCCAAAGCCAACAGCGCGTCGTCATAGCGATGCAGTGCGTGCTCGAAGAGGTGGGCTTCTTCGGCCCAGAACACGCCCTCGGCGGTGTCCCAGGCCTGCAGTTGATCGGCGTTCGCCGGATCGATCTGGACAGTCATGCTGATTTCCTTTCCATCAGCACCCCAGTACGCCGGAAATCGGGTTCGGGATCACCCTTCTGTCTGGCACTGTGGTCGGCGATGGATGCGATCCTGAAGTGCTGCTTGAACGGCGACCGTTCGCGCGCCGATCACCCCGCTGTGCCGCTGACTCCTGCCGAGCTCGCTCAGGCCGCGTACGACGCTGCGAAGGCCGGCGCCGACGCGGTGCACTTCCACCCGCGTGATGCGGAGGGGCGGGAGAGCCTGCGGTGGTCCGATGTTGAGCCGGCCGTTGCCGCAGTACGGGAGTGGTGTCCTGAGCTGCCGCTCGGGGTGTCGACTCGGGAGGAGATCGAGCCGGACCTCGACACTCGCTTGGCTTTGCTCAGTGAATGGGATGCCGGGCCGGATTTCGCGAGCGTCAACTGGCACGAGGACGGTGCCGAGCAGATCGCGAGACTGCTGCTCGAGCGAGGGATCGGCGTCGAGGCGGGACTCTTCACGCCGGACGCGGCCCGGAAGTTCCTGAGCTGGCGCGGTCCGGTCGTCCGCGTGCTTGTCGAGGCAATACCTGGGATCTCGCCCGGTACGGACGGAATCGCGGCCGCCCAAGCCGTGCTCGACGTCCTGCCGGCCGGGGTCGAGCTGGTCGTCCATGGCGAAGGCGAGTGGGCTTGGCCGGTACTGGAGTGGGCGCGCTCCAAGGGCTACGGACTGCGCGCCGGCTTCGAGGACATGCTCACCGGCCCCGCCGGACAGCACGTCACTAACAACGGAGAACTGATCACCTACCTGAGGGGAATCCGATGACGATCCTGGTAACCGGCGCGACGGGCAATGCGGGCGGAGCGGTCGTGCGGGCACTGTCCGCGAAGGGCATCCCGGCGAAGGCGCTCGTGCGCAAGCAGGTGGAATTGCCCGCCGGTGTCGAGGCAGTGGTCGGCGATCTCAACCAGCCGGACACCTTCGTCGACGCGCTCGACGGGGTCAGCGGACTGTTCCTGCTCAGTGGGTACGAGCGGATGAACGAGTTGCTGGCGAACGCAGTACAGGCCGGTGTACGCCGTGCCGCCCTGCTGTCGAGCAGCTCGATCGTCGGAACGCGGACGGACAACGCGATCGCGCAGTACCACGCCGATGCAGAGGCGGCCGTCGAGCAGTCGGGGCTGGAGTGGACGTTCCTGCGGCCGAACGCGTTCATGTCGAACACACTCCGCTGGCTCCCTCAACTCAAAGCGGGCGACGTGGTCCGGTTGCAGTTCCCCGACGTACCGATCTCGACGATCCACCCGGACGACATCGCCGACGTGGCGGTCGCCGCGCTGACGACGGATGGGCATGCGGGAGCGGCGTACCGGCTGAGTGGTCCGGTGGCGCTGAGGCCGGCCGAGCAGCTGGCGATCGTGGCCGAGGCGATCGGGCGGCCCTTGCAGGCGTACGAGTTGAGTGCGGACGAGACGCATGACGAGTTGTATGCGTCGATGCCGGCGCAGTACGCGGAAGCGATCGAGTCGTTCTATCGCGACGGGATCATCGACGAGACGACCGTGACGGACACCGTCGAGCGGGTGCGCGGACATGCCCCGCGAACCCTTCAGGAGTGGTCGCGGGAGAACGCCGAGCTGTTCGGTTAGGCCCCGACGCGGTCGAGAGAGCGGACGGTGACCTCGTAGCCGAGGTTGACCACCAGGGCGAGCGCGACGCCGGTACAGCGATGGCACCAGCGCGCCTCGTGGTTGGGCCAGCGCGCGATCACGTCGGCGTCGTGACCGTGGCATTCGGCGCAGTCGTCTCTGGAGTGCGGGTAGTGCGCAGCGGAAGGGGCGGAGCTCTCGGCACCAAGCGTGGCCGGCTTCGTCATACCCCTAGCGTGCTCTTACTTTCGCTGCGCACGCAAACATTCAGCTCGAGTTTCCCGTTCGCCCGCCTGAAGTTCACTCAACGTAACCAGTCGCTACTTTTGGTGAGAACGCTGGGCCTCGACCCTCACACGCCTAGGGCTGCTACGTACTCCGAACCGGTGCAGGCTGTGCCAAATTTGGGGAAGATGTAGGAGATGGCGAAGTCGTGGGCGGTGGCGTCGAGGCCGGTCATCGCGTCGGTGAGGTAGACGGTGTCGTAGCCGTGTTCGTCGGCGGCTCGGCCGGTGGATTCGACGCCGAAGTTGGTGGCGATGCCGGCCAGGGCAACGGTCTTGATGCCGCGTTCGCGGAGTACGTCGTCGAGGCCGGTCTGGTGGAAGGCGCCGACTGTGCGCTTGACGATCTCCACGTCGCCTGGCTCGGAGGTGAGTGCGAAACCGCTGCCTTCTGGCTGGACGTCAACGCCGGGGCGGTCGACCCGGACGTTGACAACCAATCCGCCGACCGACCTCGTTGCCTTGGCGAGCGCTTCGCAGCGCTCGAGGACCTCCGGCCCGGTCAACGGCGCCGTGTCGAGCGCGATGATCCGTGGCATCAGGTCGATCAGGACCAACGCCGTCGTACGGGGTTCCAGTTCAAGTGTGCTCACAGCTTCGGACTTTATGACATCGAGGCGGCCAGGCTGTCGGCGAAGGCGGTGTCCTTCTCGGTGGCGGAGAAGCCGAAGCGCCAGGTGCCGCCGTCGTACCCTCCGGGAGCCCACGCGCGACCGCCGGGCTGCCAGAGGGGTTGCCAGGCGATGGCTGCGTTGGCTGGGTCGTACCAATGATTGTCGGCTGACCAGGCCGAGCCTGCCTTGTACGCCGATACGACGCTCAGCCCCGGACTCGTCGCCATCGACCACTTCGGGAGGCCGGGGTAGTCGCCATTGCGGGCGAAGCCGGCCGGATCGCCTTGATCGGCGAGCGCGGAGTCGACGTTGAAGGACACCTCCCAGAGCGGCGCTGTCGGCTGGGTGACCAACCATCGCAGGCTCGTGTCGAAGGTTTTGGCTTTGAAGTCGAAGGCCCAGTCGACGGTGATCTGCTCATCGCCGAGAGGGATGCCTTTGAGGTTGAGCGTGCCGTCGTGTTGCTCCACCTGCGCCGCCGCACCGGTGAGATCGGTCGCTCCGAAGTTGCCGACCCCGAGATAGGGCGCGGTCGCCCGCGACGACGAATCCAGAGCGGGCTTGTACTCCGCCTGTCCCGCCGGGTCGACCTCCAGCGCGCTCAGTACCGCCCGCGGACTCGTCTGCACGGTGGCTCGGTAGTACTTCGTACTGACCACCATCCCCTTGGTGACCTGCGTCTTGCTGAAGTCGAGCGGCGCGACGAACAGCCCACCCTTGCCCCAGCCGGCACCAGTCACGTACCAGGTGGATCCGTCCTGCACGATCTCCGCCGCATGCGACTGGATCGTCCCGACGAGCTGATCGATCGTGAAGTGCAGCGGATCCTTGCTCTTGTAGACCTTTGTCGACTCGTAGCCGCCATCGCAGCAGGCGAAGAGGTACCAGTCCTTGCCGCGCTGCACGACAAACGGCGACTCGGTCGGCCCACCGAACGTTCCGGCCTGCGGGTGCTGGAATGCGATCTGCCTGGCGCCCCAGTGCTTCAGGTCGGTACTGGTGCGGTAGGCAACGATGTGATTGCCGCCGCTCGGCGTCGAGTTGGCCGTGTAGTACATCACCCACTGGTTGCCGACCTTCTGCACCATCGGGTCACGCCCGTCGAAGCCGTCGGTGAACAGCGGGTTCGCCGGGTTCTTCGCCCAGTGCACGAGATCGGTCGATGTCGCCAACGACAGCCGGTACGCCGTATGGTCGGCCGTCCCACCGGAGTAGAACATGTAGTAGGTGCCTTGGTCGTACATCACATACGGCGCCCAGATATGGCTCTCACCTAGTGTTGGGTCAGCGAACAACGCCGGCGGCTGTTTGGTCCACGGACCGGTCGGCGACGGCGCGGTCGCATGGCCGAAGCTCTTCTCGTCGAGTGGGTCGGCGGGCTCCGCGTGGGTGATCGCGTAGACGTGCCAGGTGCCGGTCTTGCGATCCTGGACCATCGTGTGGTCGTTGTAGTACCACGGGCTGGACTCCCCGACACTCGGGTCGTAGACCTTCACGAACTTGCCCGCAGCCACTACTTTCTCTGTCTTGCTGAAGGGCTCGGTCTTGATCACGGAGAGCTCCAGGTCGAGGAGGTCGAGGCCCGCGAGGTAACCAGTCGCGGCTGGGTTCTTGCCGGTCAGTGTGAGTCCTAGCTGATGCTTGCCCTCCGCAAGTTGTTTGGTGCCGAGATCGACCTTTGCCGTGCTGACACCGGTTGCGGCGTACCCGTCGAAGGTGGCTACTTTGGCTCCGTCGACGCTGAGGTCGACGATTCCGTAGTCGGCGGCCTTGGTCAGCACGGTCGACAGGGTGTAGTTGCCGGCCGTCGGGACGGTGAAGGGCAGGACCGCCCGGTCACCCGCCTTCGCGCCGTGGATCCAGAGTTGCGCACCTCCAGACCAGCTGACCCCACAGCAGTTGCCCTGGGGATCGACCGGCACCGTGGCCTCGTCGGCCGGGAGCATGAACTCGCCTTCGATCCGGATCGTGCTGCCCGAGGTTGCCTGTACTTTCGCGGACTTCGGACCCTTGTTGCCGGCCAGGTCGACCGCCTCGACGCGATACGTCCACGTCTCCTCAAGGCCGATCCCCTTGTCCAGGAAGCCGGGCACCCGACTCGTGCCGACCAGCTTCTCGACTGCTCCCTTCTTCGCGGCATAGATGTTGTACTTCGCGATGCCGCTGTCGTCGGCCGGCTCGGTCCAGCTGAGTGCGATCGCGTTGTCGGCGCGGCTCGTGGCGGCGAGGTTCTGCACCTGGCTGGGGGCGCGGCGGTCGGCGTACGGGATGACCTCGGACTGGACTACGTAGGTTGCTGCTGTCCAGTTCGTTGTCGGCCTTAGTACGATCGTCAGCTTGGTGCGCCCGGAGGTGATTGCTGCGGGCAACTGGTAGTTGTCGTCCAGCCAGCGTTGTTTGGGATTGCCGAGGGCTTGGGACCAGGTGCCGATTTCCTTGCCGTCGACAAAGACCTTGGCCGATTGGCCGGGTGTGTTCTGGTCGCTGGTGCGGCGTAGCGTTACGCCGCGGTTGATCGGGTCGATCTTGGCGTTGAAGCGGATCGGGGTTGTGCTGGTGCGGACCTGGTCGGTGATGACGAGGTCGTCGTGGTCGCCTTCGTAGACGCTGGTGAGGTCGACTTGGGTCGCGGCGCTGTCGGCGTATTGGTGCTGCTGGCGGCTCTGCGAGTCGCCGACGTCCAGTCGGTCCGTTTCCCGGGCACCGAATCGCGCTGCGGAGTACAGGAAGGCTGTTGAGCCGTAGATCGCTGGGACGTCGTCCTGCTGGCCGTGTTCGATGCCGAAGGTCAGCTGGTTCTGGAAGCCGATCGAGTCGGTGATGTGCAAGCGGAATGCGCTGTCGCACTCGTTCTTGCACTCACCTGCCTGGACCTCGTGGCCCGAGTTGCCGTGGAAGGGCGTGGAGTAGGTGCCTTGGTTGAAGTACCAGCCGGACTCGTAGTAGTCCTCGGTGCCGGTGCCATGGATGGCCGGTGTGCGCTCGCCGTCGACGTAGACGCGCTCGTCGCCTTCGAGGTAGCCGCGAGTGTTGCCGTCCGATTGCAGGCCTTCCATCGTGTGCGAGACTCCGACGAACTTGCCGCGACCGGTGGTGTCCGCGATCAGCCAGTCGCTGCCCATGGCCGGCTGCGCTTTCTTGGAGATTGCGGTGAAGTAGCCGGTCTTGCCGGTGAGGAGATCGACTGCTTTCTCGGCGTTGCGTGCTGAGGTGACTTCCGCTTGACCTGCGGAGAGCTTGTACTGAGAGGTGTTGACGAGGGTGACGGTGGCTCGGGCGAGGTACGGCATCGGCCACCAGGACTGGTACCAGCCGTTGGGGTCCATGGCGAAGAAGAGGGAGCGGACGTCGTTCTCGCCCAGGCCGGAGCCGAAGAATTCGCCGAGCGGGCCGTCGACGCGCTTCTTGCCGTCTACGGTGACCTGCACCCGTACGGCGGACAGGAGGGCGTCCGAGGGTTTGACGCGTTCGCCGTCGGCGGGCGTGGCGGCGTACGGCATCGAATGGGAGCCTTCCCAGTTCTGCTGGGTGATCTGGTAACCGTGGGCCTGCTCGTCGACGATATGTTGCGGGCCGACGTCGAGGGTGTCGGTGCGCTTGGTCGTGGTGCCGACCGTCGAGTCTGCCCAGTAGGTGAACTCGTTGAAGTCGAGGTCGGACGAGATGAACTCGTTGCGGATCTCGATCTGGGTCTTGCCTGCGGTGACGCTCGCCGGAAGCTCCACTGTTTGATCGGCCCATTGGGCGCCCTTGGCCGGCAACGGGGTCCACTCACCAGACTGGACGCCGTCGACGAATACCTTGGCTCGCTGGTTGCCGATTCGCAGGTCCATCCGGCGGGTCAGTTTGACGCCGGTGTTGGCCGGGTCGATCTTCAGCGTGAACTTGCTGCCGCCGAGGAAGGCACGGCCGTCGTCGGCGAAGGTCTTCAGATCGAGTCCGACAATCTGCGGCAGCTTCAGTCTCAGTGCGCTGATCTCGCCGGGACCGTGGGTGTCGGCGAGCGTGATTTGCTTGCCGGGGGCAAGGTTGATCGCGGTCTTCGTGGTCCTGGCCTGCGGCTGGGCCGGCTTGGGGTCCTTGGTGCCGGACGCCTTGAGCAGCGCGACGACGTCCTCCGCTTTATCGGTCGGGTCGAAGGTCTGTACGCCGGTCGCGTCGGGGAACTCGCGGTAGTCGACGTGGTAGAAGAGCGGGTTGTTCTGGACGGTCACCCGCATCGACTTCTTGTAGGGCATGGGGACTCGGATGTAGACGCCGCCGCTGGTCTCGAGCGCATTGGCGACAAGCGGGTAGACGAACGGCGAGCCCAGTTTGCCGTCGACGACGTCCTGCAGGCTCGCGTCGAGCACCTTCTTGCCGTCCGCCTCGACGGTGATGGTGCCGGTCTTGCGGACGTCGCCCTCGTCGCGGGTGAACCAGATCGAGGCGATCTCGCCGGGGCCGTCGTCCTCGGCGATCACGCAGCCCTCGGCAGTCGTCTTGAGGCAGGAGTAGGTGCCGTCGAAGCCGTCGTTGTTGGTGCCGTCGCGGCCGAAGCTGGAGAACTGCTTGGTACGGACGCCGGTCTGCAGCTCGGGGAGGCGGTCGAGGTGGCGGTAGACGTCCCAGCCGACGGGGCCGTTGTCGCTGCTGGTGCCGGTGCCGCTGCCGGTGCCTTTGCCGGTGCCGCTGCTGTTGCTTGGCGCGGGGGCGTACGTAGTACCGGCGGCTGTTTGGATGGTGGCCGGCAGGACGAGAACCACGCCGAGAAGGGCGGCCAGGGCGCGTCCGAGTGAGCTGGTCATGGGCGGACCTCACGATCTGGGAAATCGATTTCTCAGAGGTCTACCACCGAACCGGAGCGGTTGAGAAGGGCTCATGGGGAATGGGAACCGCGTTCCAGCAGTTGGCCACCCGATGGACGACCTGGTTGCTCGTGGCAGCAGACTGGTCTCGCACTCAGACTTCCAGCACTCACCCGCAGGAGAGACCCAATGAGTACTGCTCCAGCCCAGATCGCCGTCACCGGGCTCGCGGTGATGGGCCGCAACCTGGCCCGGAACCTGGCCCGCAACGGCTTCCGCGTCGCCGTCCACAACCGGTCCCAGGGCCGTACCGACGCGCTGATCAAGGAGTTCGGCCACGAGGGTGAGTTCACCCCGGCCGCCGACCTGTCCGAGCTGGTCGCGTCGCTGGAGCAGCCGCGCAAGATCATCATCATGGTCAAGGCGGGCGAGCCCACCGACGCGGTGATCGACGAGCTCGTCCCGCTGCTCGACGAGGGCGACATCGTGATCGACGCCGGCAATGCGCACTTCGCCGACACCCGCCGGCGCGAGGACGCCCTGAAGGCCAAGGGGCTGCACTTCGTCGGCGCCGGCGTCTCCGGTGGCGAGGAGGGCGCACTGAACGGCCCGAGCATCATGCCGGGCGGTTCGGTCGAGTCGTACGAGTCGCTCGGACCGATCCTGACCAAGATCTCGGCGCACGTGAACGGCGAGCCGTGCTGCGTGCACGTCGGGCCGGACGGCGCCGGTCACTTCGTCAAGATGCTGCACAACGGCATCGAGTACGCCGACATGCAGCTGATCGCGGAGGCGTACGACCTGCTGCGTAGCGTGCTCGGACTGAGCGCGCCGGAGATCGCTGACGTGTTCCGCGAGTGGAACACCGGCGACCTGGAGTCGTTCCTGATCGAGATCACGGCGGAGGTACTGAGCCAGGTCGACGAGTCGACCGGTGGGCCGTTCGTCGACATCGTGCTCGACCAGGCTGAGCAGAAGGGCACGGGGCGCTGGACCGTACAGGTCGCTTTGGATCTGGGGATTCCGGTGAGCGGGATGGCCGAGGCGGTGTTTGCTCGGTCGTTGTCCGGCGATGTTGTGCGCCGGGAGGCGGCGGCCGGAGTGCTGGCTGGGCCTGCGGACGGTTCGGTTTCTGTTGACCGGGACGCGTTTATCGATGATGTGCGGCACGCGCTGTACTCGTCGAAGCTGGTTGCTTATGCGCAGGGGTTCGACGCGATCCGGGCCGCTTCGGATCAGTACGAGTGGAACATCGACCTTGGCGCGATGGCGACGATCTGGCGGGGTGGGTGCATCATCCGGGCACGCTTCCTGGACCGGATCAAGGAGGCGTACGACCGGGACGCGGCGCTGCCGTCGCTGCTGGTCGACGACTACTTCAAGGAAGCCGTTGTGAGCGGGCAGGACGCTTGGCGCCGGGTGGTCGCTACTGCGGCCACCGCTGGGGTGCCGGCTCCTGGGTTCTCTGCTGCGCTGTCGTACTACGACGGGCTGCGGGCGGAGCGGCTGCCTGCTTCGTTGATCCAGGGGTTGCGGGATCTGTTCGGGGCGCACACGTATCACCGGGTCGACCGGGAGGGTGCTTTCCACCTCGACTGGTCGGGTGACCGCAAGGAGCACTCGGCCTGATGGCTTTACGCCTGGCTCGGCCCTTGGGTTGAGCCAGGCTGTGCGGCGTGGCTGTTATGCGGCGTGGCGATTGGCGCTGGGGGTCGAACGTATGTTCTAATAAGCTCTCAGCGCCAGCCCGCTTCGGCGGGGACATGTCACCCAGGGAGATCGCCGCAACGATGACTGTAGACACCTTCGCAGCAGAAGCACAGACCGACGCCGTCGACACTCCCGACTCGGCGCTGGACTCTTCAACTGCTCTTGATTCGACCACCGAGGCTCCGGCTGCGGATGCTTCTGTCGAGAGCCCGGCCACCTCCGACGGCGCCGACGCCTCCTCCTCGGCGCCGGTCGCCGAGAAGCCGAAGAAGGCTCCCGCCAAGAAGGCGGCGCCGAAGAAGACCAAGACCCTCGAGCTCACCCTGACCGTCACCGGCACCGCCGACGGCGAGTGGAAGGCCGAGCTCAAGCAGGGCAACAGCTACATCGCCAAGAACCTCCTGGTCGCGGCCGCCGCCGTCTCGCGCGCAGCCAAAGAGCTCCACGAAGACCTCTCGGGCCCCATCGACGAGGTCATCGACGCCGCCCGCGAGCAGCAAGCCGCCAAGGTCGCAGCCCTCGAGGCCGAGCTCGAAGCAGCCCGCAAGGCCCTCGCCGAGCTGGACGACTAGCACCAGTTGATTTCCTGCCGGCTCATCACCAGCAGGCGCTACCCGTCACCCCTACCGGCTCGCCCCGGGTGGGGGTGACGGGTACAACTCAGCAACTTTCCGGCACGGGGTACTCCCCCACGCCGGCCCGACGGGCGGACCGCGAACGGCGGGGACGGCTGACGTCTTGCGTAGGTAATTCCGCGCCGGCGCTACGCTCGCTCCTTCGTCGCTCACACGGCGCTTAGCTCCCACCCGCCCCGGGCGCAGCCTCCTTCGTCGCCTGCTTGTCGAGTACAAGCTGGTTGTCGCGGATGCTCGTTCCCATGGCAACGACGGATGGCTGGCGCGGGTGATGTCTGGCGCAGGAGGCCGCTGCCGTCGAGTTCCGGGGGAAGTGGATGGCTTGCCGTGAGCCGGCCGAGTCGGTTGACCGTTCGGGCTGGAGGCCAAGGCGGCTGACCGGCAGTACGAGGCCGGTCTGGAGTGGGCTCGCATCAGGCGACGGAGTTCCCGACCGGGGGTTGAGGGCGTGGGGTGTCGCGTTGGTGAGTGCCTGGAGTGCTCGCGGCTGATGAAGTGCGTGGGGTGCTCGCGGCTGATGAAGGCCGCGGGGTGCTGGCGGCTGGTGAAGGTCGTGGGGTTGCTTCAGCGGTCGAGAGGTGGGCCGTAGTAGGTGGTTGGTGGGGTGTTGTGGTGGGGGAATTGACTCGCCTGGTGGTTGGTACCTTCCCTGTGCTGATCGTCGGGTGGTTTCTCCAGGGACTGCATCAGAGGCGTCCGATGCGGGTTGCTGGGGAAGGTGTTGAGGTGGTGCCGGGTCGGTTGACTGTGGTGGAACGCAGTGTGGCCGATCCGGCACGCCGCCCTGGGGAGCGAAGGCGGGGTGGGCGTCGTACCTTGTTTGCCTGGGCCGGTCCTGTTGGGCCCTGACCGCTCCGAACAGAAGGGGTCAGATGAGCACATTCCAAGACCTGGGATCGTTGCTGCTCGTGCGTGGTGCCGATGAGCTGGAGCACGCGGGTGGCACGTTGTACGTGCATCTGCATCGGGTCGCCAAGCGGCTCGGCTCGCTCGGGAGTTCCGAGACGCTGGTGCTGGCCGGGCTGGCGCATGCGGCGTACGGGACGGACGGGTTCCCGACGCACTTGTTCGACTGGCACGAAGAACGGCCGGTGCTCGAGGCGGTGATCGGGCCGGAGGCGGAGCAACTCGTTTACCGGTACGGCTCCTGCGAGCGCGAGACGACCTGGCGCGATCTCGCCGAGCACAGCACGGTGACGGATCGCTTCACCGGTACGTCGGAGGAGCTGACGTCGGCCGAGCTGCGCGACTTCATCGACCTCACCATCGTCAACGAGCTGGACGTTCTCGACCACGCGCCGGACCTCAAGCCCAAGCTCCACGCGTTCCTCACCGAACAGATCCCGCGCTGGCAGTCCCTCGCCTCTCCCGCAGTACTGGCCGACGCCCACCGCGCACTGGCTCTCTGACCCGCTCAGGTCGAACACCGATGGTGGGCTCGAACACCATCCGGTGACCTTGAACACGTTATTTCCTGTTCAAGGTCACCATTCCCTGTTCGAGGTCACCGCTTCATGAGCGAGGTCGCCACTTCTGCACCAGCACCAGATCTGTGTGCCGGAGGACAGGTAGTAGTTGGCGGCAAGTAGTGCGGTTGAGCGTGCCG
This sequence comes from Kribbella sp. NBC_00382, assembly GCF_036067295.1. Lineage (NCBI taxonomy): Bacteria > Bacillati > Actinomycetota > Actinomycetes > Propionibacteriales > Kribbellaceae > Kribbella > Kribbella sp. NBC_00382. The sequence goes on along the minus strand of NZ_CP107954.1, from coordinate 4,609,165 downwards.
TGGGGTTCGTGTACGGCGTCTCGGGGTGCACTACCTGTCGAGCGGGACACCGCCGCGGGCCGTGGGTGGCGGGTCAGCTTAGGGAGGAGGCGCGGATGGTGGTGATCGTGAGGGCCAGCAGCGTGGCGGAAAGAGTCACCGCCGCGCAGAGCCAGAGCGGCAGGCTGGCGATGAGGACGGTGGCGGTGAAGGTGAGCGGGCCTACGTAGAAGCCGGCCAGCCGTGGGTGGTTCTTGATCCAGCGCAGCGCCAGAGGAATCGGCATGCCGATCGGTGCGAGGAGCAGACCTGCCGCCAAGGCGACCTGCCAGCCGCGAGCGTTGAGGACCAAGGCGCAGATCAACAGCCAGCAGAACGGCGCGAAGGCCAGCAGCCACCAAGGCGGCTGCCAGAGGTCCGCCGTGTAAGACGTGTCCGCCGTGTAAGACGAGTCCGCCATGGACGACGAGTCGGCCAAGGACGACGAGTCGGCCATGGACGACGGGTCGGCCGGGTTCTGGGCAGAATCTTCCGCTGTCACGCCCATCGCCCCCTCTGTCGACTGGGCCCGACGGTTCGAGTCTGGCACCACCTGCAGGGATTGCTGGAAAACGGCCCGTTGCCGACGCATGATCGGAATATGGCCCGCTACGAAGTGATCGCCCGCGCCACCATCGACCGAAGCCAGCCCACGTCCGCCTACTTCACCCTGGCCATGCTGTCCGGCCGCCTCGACAAAGGCATGCACCTGCGCCGGATCGAGGACCTTCCCGACGGCAAGGTCGCGCTCGTCCTGCAGCACAACTTCAGCCCGCGGAAGCAGGACGAGGCCGCGCTGATGGCGAACCGGACGCTCGCCCAGCTCGGCATCCCGGCCAGCCAGGTCCAGCAGGTCGATCTGCTCCGCCTGTCCCGCAAGGGCCGTACGCTCGTCCGCTCCTGGGTCGGCCCCGGCAACCCGCCCGGTCCCGACCTCAGTGGCGACCGTGAACCCCGCAAACCATTGCCCACACCGCCGCACTTGAAAGCCTCACTCGATCTCCCCAACGACTGACGCAGGACGTGCCGGCCGTCAGGGCGTGAACACCTCGAAGGCTGCCGCGTACGTAGTACCGAGTCGTGTGCCGTGGGCGCGGCTGATCCCTTCGAGGAACTCGGCGGGGTCGAAGTGTGGCCAGTTGAGCCCGTCGATGTAGGCCTTGTGTGCCTTCAGCGAGTCGACGCCGACGTCGAAGGTGTCGGTGGTGTCGACGGCGTGCTTGCTCTTGGGTGAGCCACCAGCCCACACCTGCCGTACGCCGCCCCAGCGCTCACCCTCGTCGGGGAAGATCCACCGGTTCGCGGCATCACGGACCGCGTCGAGCGTGGCCTTGCCGGTGTTGATGTGGTCGGCCTGGTTCAGCATCGCGTCGCCGTCCCAGGTGTCCCAGAAGTTGTTCGTGATCACGATCTCCGGCTGGTACTTCCGGATCACCCCCGCGATCAGCCGGCGCAGCGCGACGCTGTACTCGATCGTGCCGTCGGGCTGGCCGAGGAACTCGACCACCGAGACGCCGACGATCCGCGCCGACTCGATCTGCTCGGCCTCCCGCAGCGGGCCGCTCTCAGCCGGCGCGATGCCGTCGATGCCCGCCTCACCCGAGGTGAGCAGGACGTAGACGATCTCCTTGCCCTGCCCGGTCCAGCGCGCGATCGCGGCGGCGGCGCCGAACTCGAGATCGTCGGGGTGGGCGACGACCGCGAGGGCCTTGGTCCAGTCCTCGGGCAATGCTTCCAGCGGTTCCGGCGCAGTCATGGGAGAAGGCTACGGAAAACCTCAGGATCCGAACACCTGGCGGGTGTAAGGGTTCGCGAACGTACGCTGCGGATCCAGCCGGTCGCGGACGGCGAGGAAGTCGTCGAACCGCGGGTACCGCGCGCGGAAGTCGGCGGCCTCGAGCGTGTGCAGCTTGCCCCAGTGCGGCCGGCCGCCGAACGCTCCGACGATCTGCTCGAAGGCGTCGAAGTACTTGTCGTGCGCGAGCCGGTGGTACTGATGGATCGCGATGTACCCGGTGTCGCGCCCGTACGCCGTCGACAGCCAGATGTCGTCGGCGGCCGCGACCCGGACCTCGATCGGGAACGGCAGCCGCTCCCCCGACCGCTCGATCCACGCCCGCAACTGCTGCACGACCTCGACCAGGTGCTCGCGCGGTACGGCGTACTCCGACTCGCGGAACACCACGTTCCGCTCCGAACAGAACACCTTGTACGACGAGTCGACGTACTCCCGGGCCGACAGCGCCCGCGACGCGAGCTGGTTGATCCGCGGCACCAGCCCAGGCCGCCGTACCGAGAGCCGATTGGTCCATTCGAAGACGCGGTTGGACAGCAACTCGTCGTCGACCCAGCCACGCACCTTGCCGACCGGGGACGCCCCGACGCCGGGACCGACCCGGTTGTTGCGTTTGGTCAGCGCGACGTCGGTGTGCGGGAACCAGTAGAACTCGAAGTGATCGTTGCCATCGGCAAGCTCATCGAAGCCACCCAGTACTTCGCCGAGCGGCAGCGGCATCTCCTGCGCGCGGAGCAGGAAGGCCGGCACCGTCTGGAGAGTCAGCGCAGTGATCACGCCGAGCGCGCCGACCGAGACCCGCGCGGCGTTGAAGACGTCCGGATTCTCTTCAGCCGAGCAGTGCAGCACCGACCCATCGGCCGTGACGAGTTCGAGCCCGACGACCTGCGTCGCGATGCCACCGAGCTTCGCGCCGGTGCCGTGGGTGCCGGTGGAGATCGCGCCGGAGATGGTCTGCTTGTCGATGTCGCCGAGGTTCGCCATCGCCAGGTCGAACGACGCAAGGCCGGCGTTCAGCTTCGCCAGCCCGGTCCCCGCTCCTAGCGTCACGCGGCCGGAGGCCTGGTCGGCGCTGGTGATCGAGGACAGACCGTCGAGCCGGACCATCACCTGCTCAGGTACCGAGCAGCCCGTGAACGAGTGGCCGGAGCCGACCGCCTTGAGCTGCTTGCCCTGCTCGGCCGCCGTCTTGACCATCGCCGCGACCTCGTCGACCGACGACGGCCGGAGGATCTCCACGCCGGTCGCCGACTCGGTGCCCGACCAGTTCCGCCAGGTGCTCATCCGAAGTTCTTCCCCTCACCCCGGTACGACACGAGCTCGGTCAGCTCGTTGCCGTCGATCGCATGCAGTACGTCGAATCGTTCCAGCATCTCGCCTGCCTTGGCGTAGCGCATCCAGACCCGGTCACCGATCCGCAGCCCGCGCGCGTTCTCACCCACGACCGGCGTCTGGACCTCCCCCGCGCCTTCGGTCCCGAGCAGGCTCAGTCCGAGCGGCCAGCTCGGCGAGGGCTGACGCGATTTCTTGGTCGGGCCGGACGCGATGTAGCCGCCGCCGAACAGGGTCGCGATCCGCGGCGTCGGGCGACGGACCACCCCGAGCGCGTAGGCGACGGCATGCTCCGGCTGGAACACGTCGTACTTGTCGAAGAGCGTGGGTCCGTAGAGGCCGGAGCCCGCGGTGACCTCGGTGACGGACGGGTCGGCACTGCTGACCTCGATGCTGCCGGTACCACCGGAGTTCACCATCCGCAGTGGCGCGACCTGCTTCACGGCGTCGACCACCAGGCCGCGGCGGTCCGAGAGCTCATTCGCTGACAGCTTCTTGACCAGGCGTACGGCGGGTGAGGTGTCGGGCAGCCCGGCGATCTGGGCCTCGTAGAACATCACGCCGACCAGCTCGAAGGACTCGTCGGCGACCACCCGGCGAGCCAGGTCCATCACCTGCTCCGGCGTACGCAGCGGGGACCGGCGTACGCCGAGGTGCTGGCCGAAGATCCGCAGCGAGGCGTCGACGTCGAGGCAGACCTGGATCCGTTCGCCGCCACCGGTGACCGACTTGATGTAGGCGAGCTGCTCGAAGTCGTCGACCATCAACGTGATCCGCGACGCCAGCTCGGCATCGCCGGCCAGCTCCCGCAGCGCGGCCCGGTGCACGGTCGGATAGCCCATCAGGATGTCGTCGACGCCGTCCTGCGCCAGCCAGATCGCCTCCGGCAGCGAGTAGCTCATCACGCCGTGGAACCCGGGCCGGTCGAGCGCAGCCTTGATGAGCGCCCGGGAGCGCACGGATTTGGACGCCACGCGGATCGGCGTACCGGCCGCGCGGCGGACCAGGTCGTCCGCGTTGCGGCGGAACGCGGCCAGGTCGACCACCGCGAACGGCGGCTCCAGCTCAGCCGTCAGCCGCGTATATCTGTCGAAGTCAGCCATGTCAGGAGTTTAGATCCAAAAAATACTGAAAGGTAGTACATCTTTAGGGCAAATCGATCACAGCCTGCAGCGCCGGTACGACGGACCGCGCCCAGGCGGCCTGGTTGCCGGGTGTTGCCGTGGATTGAGCCAGTAAGGCCACGGTAGAGCCCTTGAGGGTGGAAACCTCGACAAACGCCTCGGCTTCTTCGTAGGAACGCACCGACGCGACCGCATCCGGGGCTGACCAGAGCTGCTTGACCTGGAGGTTGCCCTTGTCGCCGCAGGCTGTCATGCGGGCCTGGTAGCCGGTGTAGTACCCCGAAGCGCGGGCGGCGTCGGCGAAGCGTAGTACGAGGACTGTGGCGGACTTGCCGGCCGCAGTGCGGTAGGAGCCCTGTAGTGCGTGCTTCGGGACCGGCAGGGAGCTGGTGGGGAGCGGGTGGCCGCAGCCGACGGGCAGTGCCTCGTAGGCGGCCTGCTGGGGTGCACGGCTGCGGGTCCAGGTCTCGTTGCCCACGAAGCCCGCCTCGGAGCCACCGGGATCGGTGTAGGTCTTCCAGCCCTTACCAAGCTTGGCGGGGGCCGGGAGGTTCCTGGACGAGACAGGACCGGCCGCTGCGGGTGGAGGCGCAGTTGCCTGCTCCGGGAGGGCAGGCGGCTCTGCTGCGTTGGTGGGCGGGGTTGTGTTCAGCGTGTTGGTCGGCACCGGCACCGTGCCGCCAGCCGCAGGCGGTGTCGGGGTAGTAGCGGGGGTGGCGCCCGGCTCTGAGCTGCAGCCGCACAAGAGAGCAGCTGCAGCTACGGCGACCAGTACGGCTTTCACTGGGGCTCGAAGTGCTGGTAGTCGGGCTGACGCCAGCCGGCTCCCCAGAAGAAGCCTGCGCTGCGCAGTGCCTTGGTCGGCGCGCTGGTGCTGAACAGCATGCCGGGGCGGACGGTCGACCGGTTGCGGTAGGCCAGGCCGTTCGACGGGTACCAGACGTTGTTCGCTGCGAGGTACGGGTTCTCAACGGTGTTGATGTCGATCGCGTAGCCGTAGGAGTGCGGCGAGAGCGCATACGGGTTGCCGGTCACCTGGCGGCAGTTGAAGACCGAGGTGTCGTCGGCGAGCATCGCCTTGACGTCGCTGCCGCCGAACAGGTCGACGCGCTGCATCCGCCGGATCGGGAACTTCGCGTTGAAGCTCGCGGTCCAGACGGTGATCATCTTCGCCACGGCCGCGTCCCGGACGATCAGCTCACCCCGGTGGACGAGACCGTCGAAACCCCAGTAGTTCAAGGTCAGCAGGCGCAGCTGCGACGGCCTCACCGGGCAGCCGGACCGGTAGGTCTTGTTGACGTACCCCGCCCCGACGAGGGCGACCTTCGCATTGAGCAGGGCCTTGATCGTGATCACGGCATACCCGGAGGCTTCGACAGCGGCTGCCGGGACGCCAAGCGTGATGACCCGGACGGTCTTGGTCGAGGGCAGGTTGTCCGGCACCGGTACTGCGAACGTCCCGTTGGCCGCGATCCAGGCACTCGTCAGGGTCCGCCACTTGCCGCCGTACCGGTCCTGCAGGCCGACGAGCTTCTTGCCGGGCTCGGGCGGGGTGAGCTTGCCCGTCAGCGTCACACCGGTCAGCACGGTGTACGACGCGGCCGGCTTGTTCATCACCAGCGTGCGGTCGAGCACTGTGGCCGTGCGGTCCGGTGAGGAGCCGAGAGTGCCCGGGTTCTTGTTGCCGATCACCACCCGGAAGACGGCCGCACCGGGAGCCGGCCAGGTGTAGAGGAACTTGTAGGCGCCGTCGGCGATCGTGCGAGTCGAGCCGCGCAGTACCCAGGTGGTGCCCTGCTTCTGCCACAGGGTCAGGTACCAGTTCGCCAGGCCGCTCTCCATCCGGCCGGTGAGCGTAATCGGCCGGTCCTCCCAGGTGTTGGCCGGCTGGTTCAGCGTGATCGGCGTCGCCACTGCCGGGGTCGGCGGTGGGGTCGCTGGTGGCGTCGGGGTCGGTGGTGGTGTCGTTGGTGACTCGACCGGTGCCGGCGTCGGTGTGGTCACCTCAACCGCGGCCGGTGGGGTCGCAGGTGGTGTCGGGTTCTCCGCGGCTGTTGCGATCGCTGGAACCAGTCCGAGGCACAGCGCCGCCATGAAAGCGGCCGAACCCAAGGCACGAGCCTTCATGGGCCAGTCCTCCCCATATCGGGAGAGCCACCCCAGCTCTCCTCTCACCTACTAAGAGGCTTCTACCCAGGAAGACGTCACACTCTGCCCAAAAGGTTCGACTATTCGTGCAATCTCTTCACGGCGGCGTCGATCCGCTCGTCGGTACCGGTCAGCGCGACCCGCACGTGCCGCTCGCCTGCCGTGCCGTAGAAGACACCCGGCGCGACGAGGATGCCGCGCTCGGACAGTGCCTCGACAGAGCCATAGGCGTCGTACGCCGGGTTGCTGGCCCACAGGTAGAGGCCACCCTGCGACAAGGTGATCTCCCAGCCGGCAGCGGTCAGCGCATCCCGCAGTACCGTCCGGCGGCGGAGGTACCGGCCGCGCTGCTCGTCTACATGCGTGTCGTCGGCGAAGGCGGCAGCCATGGCGGCCTGGATCGGCGACGGGACCATGAGGCCGGCGTGCTTGCGTACTGCGAGCAGTTCGGCGACCACTGCCTCGTCGCCCGCTACGAAGCCCGCACGGTAGCCAGCGAGGTTGGAACGCTTGGACAGCGAGTGCACTGCGAGCAGGTTGTCGAAGCTACCGCCGCAGACGTCCGGGTGCAGCACCGACACCGGCTTGGCGTCCCAGCCGAACTCCATGTAGCACTCGTCGCTGACCAGCAGCACCTCATTGGCCCGGGCCCACTCGACAGCTGCGCGCAGCTCGTCGGCAGAGGTGATCTGGCCGGACGGGTTGCGCGGGGAGTTGAGGTAGGCGACCCGTACCGGGCCGTCGTACTGCGTGGGGTCGGCAACCGGGACGCTGGTCGCCCGGGCGAGCGCTGCACCGGCCTCGTACGTCGGGTAGGCGAGGTCAGGGATCAGTACGGTGTCACCGGCGCCGATGCCGAGCAGTGTCGGCAGCAGCATGATCAGCTCCTTGGTGCCGATCACCGGGAGGATGCCGTGCTGCGGGTCGACGTTCGGCACGTCCAGCCGCCGGGCAAGCCAGTCGACGGCCGCCTGGCGCGCAGTACCGGTCCCGATGGTCGTCGGGTACGCCGGTGCGTCGGCAGCGTCCGCCAGAGCCTTCTTCACCAGCTCAGGCACCGGGTCGACCGGGCTACCGATCGAGAGGTCCACGATCCCGTCGGGGTGAGCCGCCGCCTTCTGCTTGAAGGGGGCGAGCTTGTCCCAGGGAAAGTCGGGCAGACGACTGGAGGTGGGTGCGAAGGTCACCCCTGCATTGTCTCCTGTGCGGCTTCCGGGTGGTCAGCGACCGCCCGCTCTGTGGAACCTTCGGTGAGGAAGGTGGTGGCCGCCTCGACGACAGTGGGGTCGCGGAGGACCCGGTTGTGGCCCAGGCCATCGGTCAGGTGGAGTTTGGCGTCCGGCCAGACGTTGACGACGGCGATGCTGCCGTCGGGCGAGGTTTCGCGGTCCGAGCGGTCGTGGATCACCAGCAGGGCGGGCAGCTCGCGCTCCTCGGCCAGGGCGTCGACGATCACCGGGACGGTGTAGCTCTCCATCGGGCCGAACCTGCGATTGAACCGACGCAGGAAGCCGTTCCTGATGCGGGGGCCGAAGCCGAGGTGGGCCTCGTACTGCACCAGCCCCTCACGGAAGTCGGTCGCCGTCGCGAGAAACACGATCCGCCGCGTGCCGAACCCGTCCCGCAACGCCAAGGTCACCGCAGCCGCCCCCAGCGAATGCGCGATCACCCCGTACGCCGGTCCGTACGCCGCGACCACCGCTTCGAACGCATCAGCCAACTCCGGCAACGTCGACCGCTGTGCCCCGTCGCGACCAGGTTCGGACTCTCCATGACTCGGCGCATCGAAGGCGACCACACGGAAGCCCGCCTCGAGCAACGGCGGAATGAACGCGGCCAGCTGAAGCCCCCACCCGCCCCACCCATGAACGAGATAGATCGTCGGCCCATCACCCCAACTACGCCCACGCACCAGACCGTTCTCGAACGGCAACTCCAGCAGCACCGGTTCCGGCAACTCCACCCGCAGCCGCTTGGCCTTCTCGGAGACCTCGGGCAGGCGGAACCAGATGGTGTCCAGCATCTTCGCGCCCACCGCCGGCGCGACCCACTCGAGCACCTGGAAGATCCTGCGCTGTCTATTTATCGACCGACCGTTCGTGCTTTTCTTCGCCGCCATGACTACTCCTCAGGGGAAGGATTCAGATCCTGGCCGCCCGGAGCAGCGCCTCGAAAGCGGCGCGGGCCCGATCCTCGGCCTGGGGGTCGGCCAGCAACCGACTGGCCAGGTGGTACGACATCAGCACACCGCGGATGTCGAAGGCGTACTGCTCCGGGTCCGCGTCGGGACGGAACTGCCCCTCGCTGATCCCGGTCCGGAAGACGGTGGTGATCGTGTCGACGTAGTCGCGCTCGATCTGCACCACCCGATCGCGCACGGGTCCGGGCGGCGCGTCGTCCAGCTCGGCCGACACGCTGGTGAAGAAACACCCGCCAGGCAAGGCGAGATCGCCGTTGTCCCAGCGCAGTTTGCGGTCGAACAACTCCCGCAACCGGGGCTCGCCGCGCGGCTCCTTGAGCGCCGGCCGCAACACCCGCTCGGCGAACAGCTCGCCGGCCCAGTCGATCACCGCGACCTGCAACTGCTCCTTGGACCGGAAATGCCCGAACAGCCCGCTCTTCGAAAGACCGGTCCGCTCCGCGAGCAGCCCGATGGTGAGACCGCCGAGCCCGACCAGGCTGACCTGGCGGGCCGCCTCGTCCAATACCGCGGCGCGCGTCTCTTCACCCTTGCTCACGAGATCAATAAAAGCACGGTCGTTCGGATCAGAGCAAGCTATTTAGCAGGACCTGCCCGGATCGACCTTCCGGTGGATCGCGTCGCCGATCTCCTTGAGCTGCGCCAACTGCTCAGGAGTCAGCGCATCGATCACGTACTCCCGTACGGCCGCCACATGCCCCGGTGCCGCCGCGACGACCTGCTCCCACCCAGCCTCGGTGAGCTCGGCGACCGTGATCCGGCCATCCTCGACGTCTGGCCTGCGTACGACGAAGCCACGCTTCTCGAGTCGCTTCACCACATGCGACAGCCTGGAGAGCGACCCGTTTGCGAAGCCGGCCAACTCGCTCATCCGGCGCGAGCGGTTCGGCGACTCGGACAGCCCGGCCATCACCAGGTACTCGAAATGAGTCAGCCCCGAGTCGCGCTGCAGCTGATAGTCGAGCGCGCCGGGCAGCTTGAACATCAGTGCCGCAAGCGACATCCAGGCCGCGAGCTCGTCCGGCGCGAGCCAGCGCACCTCATCCTCCCCGGTCATACCGACAGTCTAGCGACTTAGTTGACGCTTCAAGTCATCATGGCTAGGGTTGACGCATCAACTAACACCACGAGAGCGGATCGTCACTGATGAATGTGTTTCTCTGGATCGTCGCGGGCGTCCTGGCCGCGTTCTTCCTCGCCGCGGGTCTCACCAAGCTGAGCCAATCGAAGGCCAAGCTCAACGAGAACCCGCAGATGGCCTGGACCAAGGACTTCTCCGCGGGCACGCTCAAGCTGATCGGCGCCGCCGAGGCGCTCGGCGCTCTCGGCCTGATCCTGCCGGGCGCCTTCGACATCGCTCCGGTGCTCGTCCCGCTGGCCGCATCCGGCCTGGCGATCATCATGATCGGCGCGATCATCACCCACGCCCGGCGCAAGGAGCCGCAGCCGATCATCATCAACGCGGTGATCCTGGTACTGGCCCTGGTGGTCGCGATCTTCCGCTTCGGCCCGAACAGCTTCTGAGCAGAAATGCGGCCGCCGCGGCACTGGGATCAGTGCTGCGGCGGCCGCGTACGTAGTACCGGGAACTAGAGGTAGAGGCCGGTCTGGCCGTCTTCGAGGCGGCCGGCGGCGACCGCGTGCAGGTCGCGTTCGCGGAGCAGGACGTAGTCGTCGCCGCGGACCTCGACCTCGGCGCGGTCCTCGGGGTCGAACAGCACCCGGTCGCCGACCTCGACGGTCCGGACGTTGGAGCCGACCGCCACCACCTTCGCCCAGGCGAGCCGGCGGCCCATCTGCGCGGTCGCCGGGATCAGGATGCCGGCCGAGGACTTGCGCTCGCCCTCGGTCTCGATCGAGACCAGCACCCGGTCGTGCAGCATCCGGATCGGCAGCTTGTCGTCGGCCAGCCGCTTGCGAGCCGTCACCGGCGGCCCACCAGCTTGCGGATCATGATCAGCATGCCGAGAACACCTACCGCCGCGGCCCCGACGGCGACCAACTTCTGGGTGCGCAACTGGCCGCGCTCGTCGAACACCTGGGCCTTGGCCTGCTCGACCTGCCGCTTGGCGACGTTCTTCGGGTGCGTCCGGTCGACCAGCTCATCGACGGTCGAGGCCAGTCGGGCGCGGGTGGCGGCGATGTCCGCCTCGATCTGCTCGGTGGTCCGAGCCTTCGTCGTCTCCGACACCTGGGGCTCCCTTCACGGTGTTTGATCACATCCTTGCAGGTCAACTCTGGAGGTCCACGACCACCTTGATGTCGCCCGGCTCCTTCGTCAGCGCCGACGGCCACTTGGAGAGCGGCACCGACCGCGTGATGAGCCGCTCCAGCCAGGCCCGGTCTGCGGCCAGCAGGACGTCCACGGCATCCGCGTAGTGTCGCTTGGCCGCATTCACCGTCCCGACCAGCGCAGCGTTCCGTACTACGAGCTGCCGCGTCAGCGCGTCCAGCTGTACGTCGATGGAGGCCGGGCCGGGCGAGATCCCGGTCAGGCACATCACACCGGCCGGTGGCAGCAGCTTGGCGCAGTCGAACACGAGCTGCCCGGCCCCGGTCGCCTCGACCACCACGTCGGGCGCCACTGTCAGGTCGGAGAGGTCATTGAGGTACTCCGCGCCGAGGTCCCGCACCAGTTGCGGCTTGGGGCCGTCGGTGGCTAGGTCGAGCACATGCACGGTGTACCCGCGCTGGCTGGCGATCAGTGCGGCCAGTAGCCCGATGGGTCCGGCCCCGGTGACCAGCACGTGCTCCGGGCCGTACCAGGATCGGGCGCCGACCCTGGCGATCTGGTCCCACGCCTTGGTGAGGATGCTGGCCGGCTCGACCAGTACGCCGAGGTGCCCGAGTTGCTGTGGAACCGGGACGGCGTAGTACGGGTCTACTCGCCAGCGCTCGGCACCGTAGCCGTCCATCTCCTTGATGCCCCGTTCGGTGTAGCGGCCGTTGCGGCAGAAGTCCCACTCGCCGCGTGCGCAGGCCGGGCAGGGCTCAGGGTCGGGGCGGCGGACTATGCCTGCCACCAAGTCGCCAGTAGCGAAGCCAGAGCCCGCCGGCGCCTCTAGGACCCGACCTAGCGACTCATGCCCGATCACCAGCCTGTCGGCGCCTGGACGGCCAGTACCGAAGAGGCCACTGCACAGCTCGATATCCGTGCCGCAGATCCCTGCGAGCAGTCCCTCGACCAGGACCGAGCCGTCGGACTCCGGCGGCTCCGGTACCTCGCCGACCGACGCAGAGTCAGCCTTGCCCGGCACCACCGTCATCGCCCGCATGAGACCACTCTGCCCCATTCGGACCGGTTGAAGCCGTCATTCAGACCGGTTGAAGCCGTCAGGCGAGGCGGGTGATGTCGACGGTGACATCGATGGCCGTGGCGGCTCCTCCCGAGTAGATGCCTTTCAGCGGCGACACGTCCCCGTAGTCACGACCAGTGGCGACCCACACGTGCCGGTGAGCGATCGGGATGTCGTTAGTCGGGTCGTACCCCCACCAGCCACCCGTCCATGCCTCGATCCACGCATGGCTCTCCCCGACCACCGTCTCCCCCACCGCCGCATCAGCCTTGGTATGGAGGTAACCGGAGACATACCGAGCCGGTACGCCGACAGCGCGGAGCATCGCCAGCGACAGGTGCGCGTAGTCCTGGCAGACGCCTTCACCGGCCTGCCACGCGTCCACTGCCGACGAGTGCACGCCAGTGGTGCCGCGCTGGTAGGTCAAGGTCTCGTGCACCCACCTAGAGACAGCCAGGACGGTCTCTGCCGGGCTGAGCCCCCTGCGGAGGCCTCTGGCGATCGCAGCAAGCTCCTTGTTCTTGGGGACGTACTCCGCGAACTCCAGGTACTCGCCGTACCGGTCGAGGCTCTGGGGCGAGCGGACGTCTGCCCAGGTCGCCTCCTCGTCCGGGGTGGGCTGGGTGGCGGTCTCGACGACCGAGGCCGCGATGACCTTCAGTTCGGTGTGTGGAGCGTGCAGGTCGAAGGAGTTGACCTCGGTGCCCCAGTAGTCGGTGTAGCGGTAGGACCGGGTGGCCGGGATCGTCTCCAGCCGGGCCACCATGAGGTTCTGCCGGTCGTCGCTGCGCGGAGTGAGCCGTGCTTCGTTGTAGGACTGTGTGACGGCTGTCGCATATCTGTAGCCGGTCGTGTGGACGACCCGGAGACGCCACTTCACAGGTTCACCTCCGCGTTGTTCCACTCCACCCACGGCACTGCATGGAAGTACTGCTGCGACACGGCCTCGCCCACCTCGCGCACGGTCACCTGCAGAGCCTGCAGCCGTCCGGTGAGGTCGTCGAGCAGCTCGGCCGGGCGCAGGAACTCCAGGTCGCTCCTGGCCTTCCCGAGCAGCCTGCTGGCCTCCGCACTCGCTCCGATGCGAGCGGACGGGCCGCGGTCGAGCTCCTCCAGGCAGGCCTCGGCCTTGGTCAGCGCGTGGAACACCGACCGCGGGAACAGCCGGTCCATCAGCAGGAACTGGACTACCCGGGACGCATCCAGCGCACCCCGGTACGTCCGCAGGTACGTGTCATGGGCGCCCGCTGACCGCAGTACTGTCACCCACCCCGGCGACGTGGGCTTGTCGCCCACTCGGGACATCAGCAGTCGCACGATCATGTCTACGCGCTCAACCGACCGGCCGAGCACCAGGAAGCGCCAACCGTCGTCCCGGCTCATCGTGGAGTCCGCTAGCCCGGCGAACATCGCAGCGCGGTCCTCTACGAAGGTGAAGAACTCGTGTGGGCCTACCCGGCGAGCAGCGCGCTGCCGCTCGGGTACTGCGTTCCACATCGAGTTGATGCAGTGCCACAGCTCGCTGGACACCACCTCTCGCGCTACCCGGGTGTTCTCGCGGGCGCTGGAGATGGACGACACGATCGAGCCCGAGCGGTCCGGGGACATCGCCACGAGCTCAGTCAGCGTCCACACGTCCAGCGTGGTTCCCTTGGGCGGTTCGATACCCAGTACGGCCAGCAGCCGGCGACTGGCCGTGTCGGCGTCCACGGTCGCGTCCTCGAGCAGTTGGTGCACCGACACGTCGAGGATCCGTGCGGTGTCGTCCGCGCGTTCGACGTACCGGCCGATCCAGTACAGCGACTCGGCATTACGTGCGAGCATCGTCAGCACCTCCCCATCACTGTTGCTGCTGTTGGGCGACGTTGAGCTCCGGGCCCTGCTCCGGAGTACTGGCCTCCTCCGAGCGCAGACCGGCCGCGGCCAGGCCCCGGCCGCGCAGCTCCGCGTTCTCGTCGGACGCCCTGGCCGCCAGCACCCAGGTGTCCTTGGAGCCGCCGCCCTGGGACGAGTTCACGATCAGGCTGCCCTCCGGGATCGCCACCCGGGTCAGGCCGCCGGGCAGGACGAACACGGACTCGCCGTCGTTCACAGCGAACGGCCGCAGGTCCACATGTCTCGGCTGCAGCCGCTCCCCGACCTTGGTCGGCACAGTCGACAGCTGTACTACGGGTTGCGCGATCCACCCGCGTGGGTTGCTCCGGATCCGGCGGCGCTGGGCGGCAAGCTCCTTGGCCGACGCATCCGGGCCGAACACGATGCCGTAGCCGCCCGAGCCCTCCACCGGCTTGGTGACCAGCTCGTCCAGCCGGTCGAGCACCTCGTCGTGCTCAGCGGGCAGCCAGCAGCGGAAGGTGTCCACGTTCGGCAGCAGCGGGGTCTCGCCCAGGTAGTACTTCAGGATCTCCGGCAGATAGGTGTAGACCAGCTTGTCGTCGCCGACCCCGTTCCCGATGGCATTGGCGACCACTACGTTGCCGGCCCGCGCTGCGTTCACCAGGCCCGCGACGCCGAGCACTGAGTCCGGTACGAAATGCACTGGGTCCAGGAACTCGTCGTCGATGCGCCGGTAGATCACGTCCACCCGCTGCTCGCCCTCGGTGGTCCGCAGGTAGATGACGTTGTTGCGGGCGAACAGGTCCCGCCCCTCGACCAGCTCGACACCCATCTGCCGGGCCAGCAGCGAGTGCTCGAAGTACGCCGAGTTGTAGACACCAGGGGTCAAGACGACCACGTTCGGGTCCGTAGTACCGGATGGTGCCGCTGCACGCAGGGAACGGAGGAGGTGGACGGCGTAGTCGCCGACTGCGCGCACCCGGTGCTTGGCGAAGAGGTCGGGGAACACCCGGGCCATGGTCCGGCGGTTCTCCATCACGTAGGACACCCCGGACGGGCTGCGCAGGTTGTCCTCCAGCACCCGGAAGTCGCCCTGCTCGTCCCGTACTACGTCGATGCCGGCCACATGGATCCGGACACCGTTCGGCGGGGCGATACCGGCCGCCTGGCGGTGGAAGTGCTCGCAGGAGGTGATCAGCCTGCGGGGCAGTACGCCGTCCGCCACGATCTGCTGGTCGCCGTAGATGTCCGCCAGGAAGGCCTCCAGCGCCCGGACCCGCTGGACGATGCCGCGCTCCAGCCGGGCCCACTCGGAGGCGGTGATGACGCGCGGGACCAGGTCGAGCGGGAACGGCCGCTCCTCGCCCGACAGCGAGAACGTGATGCCCTGGTCGACCAGCGCCCGGTCGAGCGCCTCGGACCTGGCCGTCAGGTCGGCGGGCTGCAGCGGCGTCAGCGACTCGTGCAACCGCCGGTACGCGGGCCGCACCTCCTCGGCGAGGTCGAACATCTCGTCGTACGCGTCGGCATGCGGCCGCCCCGGATCGAGGTAGCCGTCGAACAACTGTGGGCCAGCGGGGCGGATCGATGCGCGGCTCATCTCCGAATCTTCACCCACGGACGTCCACCTCGCACCCGGATCCGGCGTCAGTTTTCCCGCACGTAACAAGCGAACCGCATCCGTGTAACACAAGCGCTTGCTCTTGCCGGGAGCCGCTTGAGCACCTGTCGGCGGCGTACGGCAGAATGTCGGACAATCACCGGATCCGTTTTTGGGAGGGCACTGATGTCCGAACGTCTGTCCGTCGGCGACGCGGCACCCGACTTCACCCTTCCCGACGCGGACGGCAACGACGTCTCGCTGGCCTCGCTGCGCGGCAAGAGCGTGATCGTGTACTTCTACCCGGCCGCGATGACGCCGGGCTGCACCAAGCAGGCCTGCGACTTCCGCGACTCGCTCGACTCGCTGCAGGCCCACGGGTACGCCGTGCTCGGCATCTCGCCGGACAAGCCGGCCAAGCTGGCGAAGTTCCGCGAGCGCGACGGCGTGACCTTCCCGCTGCTCAGCGACCCGGACAAAGAGGTGCTGCAGGCGTACGGCGCGTTCGGTGAGAAGACGATGTACGGCAAGAAGGTGACCGGGGTGATCCGGTCGACGTTCGTCGTCGACGCGGACGGCAAGATCGCGGTCGCGCAGTACAACGTGAAGGCCACCGGGCACGTTGCGAAGTTGCGCCGCGATCTCGGCCTCGACTGATTGTCAGGACAATTCGCGAAGGTAAACCCGCAACCGTTTCATAACGCTGGTCCATGGAACGGTCGTTTGAGCAAGCGGGTCGGTGTGATTTGGATCACATCAGGTTGTGACCTGTTCGAAGCGGAAACACTACGTTCCGTCATAATTCCCGACCTCTGAGGGACGAGCAGTACTGCGAGCGCGGTCTGCGTCCAGTTGCGACCCCCCATCTACTGGATGGACATCGGCCG
Organism: Kribbella sp. NBC_00382; assembly: GCF_036067295.1. Taxonomy (NCBI): domain Bacteria; kingdom Bacillati; phylum Actinomycetota; class Actinomycetes; order Propionibacteriales; family Kribbellaceae; genus Kribbella; species Kribbella sp. NBC_00382. The sequence continues at coordinate 4,592,929 of NZ_CP107954.1, read as the reverse complement.
CGCTCTTCGCCCTGACCAGTGCAAACCGGGTAATCTGCGCGCGCAGTCTGCCTCTGGGAGGGAGGGACCTGCCGCGATGGGAAAACACTCCTCTGCGGTGACGAAAAGTAACAACAACAACAACCGGCGTCCGCTGTACCTGACGGCCGCCGGGCTACTGGTGCTGTCGTTGGGCGCCGTGTTTGTGGTCCGCTCCTTCGGGTCGGAATCGGGTGCGGACGGATTCCTGGGTGGTGGTTCTTGTAAGGAGAAGACCCAGATCCGGCTGAGCACCACGCCCGAGATCCAGCCCCTGCTGGAAACGGCGGCCAAGGCGGTGGCGAACCGGAAGGACGACAGCAGCACCGCCTGCCTGCAGTTCACGATCACCGCGGCCCCCTCGGCCAAGGTGGCCCGGGACATCTCGAACAACGCGGAGGGCCGGCCCGATCTCTGGGTGCCGGACTCCTCGCTGTGGGTGTCCCAGGCCGATGACGGCCAGTCCGTGCCGACGATCGCCGTCCCGTCGGTCGCGACCTCACCGCTGGTACTGGTCGGGCGGTCGGACAACTTCGCCGACACCTCGTCCTGGCTCGGCACGTTCTCCAAGACCAAGCCGGCTCTGCTCGACCCGTTGACCCAGTCACCGGGCGCGCTGGCTCTGCTCGCCGTCCAGGCGGAGCGGGCGAAGACGACCGCCTCCGAGACCCAGGTGGGCCAGATCATCGTGCCGCTGGCCCAGAAGCTCGGGTCGATGGCCAAGCCGTACACGGATGTGAACGGCTTGCTCGGGCGAGCCGGACAGGCCGACAGCGAAATCGTCGTACCGGCCTCGGAGCAGAGCTTCGTCAAGTACCAGGACGAACACCCCGACTCGGAGTTGAAGGCGGTCGTGCCGCGGACCGGCACGCTGCTGCTCGACTACCCGATCGTGGTGACGGCGTCGTCGAACAACGAGGTGTACTCCGACGCGGGCAAGGCCCTCGGCGAGGAGTTGATCAACAACTCGATCGCCCAGGCCCGTGACGACGCGGGCTTCCGGGACGCGCTGGTGAGCGACCTGGGTGGCGGACGTGGCGTCGGTGCGATCAGCCGGCTCACCGCACCGTCCACGGCGGCGATCAACAAGGTACTGGGCGACTGGAACCGGCTCTCGCTGTCGGCCCACTCGCTCGCGGTGATCGACATCTCCGGCTCGATGGCCGAGAAGGTCGGCAACAAGACCCGGATGCAGCTCACGAAAGAGGCGGCGGTCGGCGGCCTGAAGCTGTTCCCGAACAACGCGGCTCTCGGCCTCTGGACGTTCTCGACGAAGATCGGGAAGGATAACGCCGACTTCAGGGAACTCGTCCCGATCGGCAAACTGTCGGACGCCCAGCGGCAGAAGATCACCACCGCGCTGGCGCCCCAGCAGGCGATCAAGGGTGGCAGCACCGGTCTGTACGACACCGCGATCGCGGCTGTCCAAGCAGTCCGCAGCAGTTACGACCCGAGCGCCGTGAACGCCGTCCTGCTCTTCACGGACGGCAAGAACGACGATCCGGGCAGCCTCTCGCTGGCCCAGACCGTCGCGATCCTGAAAGCTACGAAGGACTCGGGGCGCCCGGTCCGGATCATCGCCTTGGGCATGGGCCCGGACGTCGACCTGACCGAGCTCCAGGCCCTGGCCACCGCCACCGGCGGCCAGGCGTACGTCGCGAAGAACCCGCAGGACCTGCAGACCGTCTTCATCAACGCCCTGCAGAGCCGCTGAACGATCGGCGTCCCCCTAAGATGTCTCCAGGGGGACGCCGATCCTCCAGCCAGAGTGGTGGAATGGCAGACACGCCGGCTTTAGGTGCCGGTGCCCCCGGGCGTGCGGGTTCAAGTCCCGCCTCTGGCACAACCCTTCGTACTACGGCCGGTTGTTAGCTGACTATGCCGTGAGCCGTGTTCCACTTCTTGGCGCCTTGGTAGGCGTCGATCATTCCCCAGACCCAGACGGCGGGGAGTAGGACGAAGCCGATGATGACCAGGCAGAGGACCCAGGCCACGCAGTAGGCGGCGAAGATCGCGATGCCGAGGCCGACGTTGCCGTTGATCAGGGTGCCCAGACCGGGGATGAAGAACGACGCGACGAGCGCCAGTCCCGGATTCTTGGGCGCCACCTGCTGCGGATAGCCGATGCCGTACGGCTGTGGTTGCATCGGCGGTAGCTGGACATCCTGTGGCTGCACGTACGGCTGCTGATCCGGGTGCTGCCACTCCGGATACTGCTGTGACATGGTTCTCCCCCTCATCCCCGAGCCCCCTCGGGATGAGTGTCACCGTAACGCTCCGTGCTGAATCTGCCTAGGGCCTGGCGTTGATCGTTCGAAACCGTGACCGTCGGTCAGATCGAGGCTAGGTAGGCCTTGCCTCGGGGGGAGAGTTCGTAGCCGGTTTCTAGGCTGTAGGTGAGGCCTAGGTTTTTTAGTTTGCGGACGTCGAGTTTGAAGGTGGGGGTGTCGCGGCCTAGGTCTGCGGCCAGGTCGCCGGCTCGGACGGTTGGCTTTTCCTGGATTTTTTGGAGTACTGCGGTGGTCCAGGCGCCGTGGCGGCTGAGGGAGTCGAGTTTGGCCAGGCGGGTGCGGAGGTCTTCGAGGTCTTCGGGGGTCAGGTCCGCGGTGGCGGCCAGTTCCTCGCGGGGGTCTGGGCCTTCGACCAGGTGGAACTTGATCAGGAAGGTGGGCCAGTCCTCGTTGCCGCGGAGGCGGCGGCGGACGTCCCGGGCGTTCTGGCGGTCGGCGGCGAAGATGTCGTCGTCGTAGTCGGAGATCAGCTCCGGGTTGACCTGCCGGACGCTGTCGATCTCGATCCGGCCGGCGTTGGTCCGGTAGACCCGGCCCTCGACCACGCGGGGCTCGGCCCAGCGCCGGTACGCCGCGGTGATCTTGCCCGACTCGACGCCGTCTTTGTCTGGTCCAGCGAACAACATGTCAGGCCTCCAGTGCCTTTGCCACGATCGGCGCCAGCTCACGCAGCGCCTTGCCGCGATGGCTGATCGCGTCCTTCTCCTCGATCGACAGCTCGGCCGTCGTCCGGTCGTACCCCTCGGCGGCGAACAGCACGTCGTACCCGAAGCCGCCGCTCCCCCGCAGCTCACGGATCACGTGTCCGGGCATCTCGCCGCGCACGACCACATCCTCAAAGCCCTCACGCACGAGGGCGACAGCGGCCACGAAGGAGGCGGTCCGGCGCTCATCCGGTACGTCCTCGAGCTGGCCGAGCAGCAGCACGTTGTTGGCGTGGTTGTCCTTGGCCGGTCCCGACCAGCGCGCGGACAGTACGCCGGGCATGCCGTTCAGCGCGTCGACGCAGATGCCGCTGTCGTCCGCGATCGACGGCAACCCGGTCGCGGCCAGCGCGGCATGGGCCTTCAGCAACGCGTTGCCCTCGAAGGTCGGCTCGGTCTCGGCCGGCTCCTCGTACGCCGGTACGTCGCCCAGCCCGAGCACCTCGATGCCGGGCACGATCGGCGCGAGAATGCGGCGGAGCTCCTCGAGCTTCTTCTTGTTGTTCGAGGCGAGTAGCACCTTGGTCACGCCAGCGCCTCCAACTGCAGCTTGGTCAGCTCGGCGCAGCCCGTCGTTCCGAGGTCGAGCAGGCTGTTCAGCTCGTCGCGGTCGAACGGCGCGCCCTCGGCCGTGCCCTGCACCTCGATGAACTTGCCGTCGCCGGTCAGTACCAGGTTCATGTCGGTCTCGGCCCGGACGTCCTCCTCGTAGCAGAGGTCGAGCATCGGGGCGCCGTCGATGATGCCGACCGACACCGCGGAGACCGAGCCGGTCAGCGGCTCGCCCTTCAGTGCCTTGCGGTCGCGGAGGAAGGAGACCGCGTCGGCCAGGGCCACGTACGCGCCGGTGATCGCGGCGGTACGGGTGCCTCCGTCGGCCTGCAGGACGTCGCAGTCGAGCAGGATGGTGTTCTCACCGAGGGCCTTGTAGTCGATCACGGCCCGCAGTGAACGGCCGATCAGCCGGGAGATCTCGTGCGTACGGCCACCGATCCGGCCCTTCACCGACTCGCGGTCCGAGCGGGTGTTCGTCGAGCGCGGGAGCATCGCGTACTCCGCGCTGACCCAACCGAGGCCGGACCCCTTGCGCCAGCGCGGCACGCCTTCGGTCACGCTGGCCGCGCAGAGCACCCGCGTCTTGCCGAACTCCACCAGCACCGACCCCTCGGCGTGGTCGAGCCACTTCCGCGTCAGGGTCACCGGCCGGAGCTGATCAGGGGTACGTCCATCGATACGAGCCATGCCGGAAACCCTATGCCTGAACCTGCTGCACCTCCGCATCGGCGGTCGGGCGAGCTGTGGATAACCCAGCGGGACGGAATTGGGTGAGGGCCATCCGGGCGGCCCAGGGGGTGAGGTCGCCCGCTCGGCGGCCCAGCCAGGGGACGCCTTCGCGGAGCATCCAGAGGGCGTCTGCCCACTTGGAAGGGGTGTCGCCGATGCAGTCCAGAGCCGGGGGTTCCGCGATCGGCAGGCCCTGGCGGTGGAGTTCGTCGGCGAAGGCCCGGGCCAGCCGGCGGTGGCCGCGTTCGCCGGGATGGAGACGATCGACGCTCCAGAAGTCGCGCCGGTAGACCTCGGGGTAGTCGGCCATGTCGATCCGGATCCCCCCGAAACGCAGGTACAGCTCGTCGTACACGGAGTTGACCTGCTCGATCCGCTGCCACAGTGGCCGGCGCAACCACGCCGGCAGGCCGAACACCTGGCCATGGTCATGGAACCGTACGGTCAGCAGCGTCGCGCCGCGCCCGGTCAGCTGCTCCGCGCAGTACTGGAGGCAGTCCCGGATCTGGCCGGCGTCGAAGGTCGAGCGCAGCGTGTCGTTCACGCCGACGATCAAGGAGGCGAGGTCGATCGGGCCCGAGCCCGTCGACGGGAGTTGGTTGGTCGCCACCATCGGTGCGGTGGCGCCGCTGGTCGCGAAGTTGGAGAACGTCACACGGTGGGAGCTGCCCAGGGAGTCGGCGAGCAGCGAGGCCCAGCCCCGCCACCCCTCCCCGGGGCGTGCTCCGGCACCGGCCAGGTCGGTCGTACTGCCGTTCATCGGGTCCCCGACACCAACGGTGGTCGAGTCGCCGAGTGCCACATAGTGGAGGGTCACATTCCGTCATGGTGACGGGGCTGTCCGATGTCTGCGCAGACCTGAGATGACCGCTTGGTTGACACCTCGGAATCAGAGGGGTGTTGAAGAGCGGAACTGTTCAGACATAGGGTTTAGCAATCATCTATGTGCAGGAGTCGCTCGCATGAGTACAGAAGACCTCCGGTTCGGTGTGGTCGGGCTCGGCGCCCGGAGCCGACTGGCCAAGCATGCCCACCAGCCCGGTGAAGGATCCCGGATCGTCGCCGTCTGCGACCCCGTCGAGGCGCAGCAGCAGGCCGCGCTCGCGGAGTACCCGGACGCCCAGGCGTACGCCGACCACACCGATCTGCTCGACCTGAAGCTGGACGGCGTGTTCCTGACCACGCCCGACGATCTGCACGAGGATCCGGCGATCGACTTCCTCCGGGCCGGCGTCGCCGTCTTCGTCGAGAAGCCGCTGGCCATCACCACCTCCGGCTGCGACCGGGTGCTGCAAGCGGCGTACGACACCGGCACCCGCCTGTACGTCGGGCACAACATGCGCCACATGCCGGTCGTGCTGACCATGCGCGACCTGATCCAGCAGGGCGCGATCGGCGAGGTCAAGGCGATCTGGTGCCGGCACTTCGTCGGCCACGGCGGCGACTTCTACTTCAAGGACTGGCACGCCGACCGCAGGCGTAGTACCAGCCTGTTGCTGCAGAAGGGTGCCCACGACATCGACGTGATGCACTGGCTGGCCGGCGGCTACACCACCCGGGCGAACGCGCTCGGCGGTCTCACCCTGTACGGCGGGATCGCGGATCGCCAGGACCGTTCCGGGCAACGGTTCTCGGAGTTCGTGTCCGAGGACAACTGGCCGCCGCTGTCGCAGACCGGGATGGCGCCGGTGATGGACGTCGAGGACCTCTCGATGGCGAATCTCCAACTGGACAACGGCGTTCTGATGTCCTACGAGCAGTGCCACTACACGCCGGACTACTGGCGCAACTACACCGTGATCGGTACGGCGGGCCGGCTGGAGAACTTCGGCGACGGCCCTGGTGACCTCGTCAAGGTGTGGAACAGCAGGCGCTCCGGGTATCGCGCGGACGCCGACATCGTGGTCGAGATCCCGGATGCCGAAGGCGGCCACGCAGGCGCCGATCCGCGTCTGGTGGCGGAGTTCGTCAACTTCGTCCGCGAAGGCGGCGCGACCCTGACCTCGCCTGTCGCAGCCCGAGCGGCGGTCGCAGCCGGGTACGCGGCCACCACATCCCTGCGCAGCAACGGCACCCCGATCGACGTACCGCCGCTGGACCAGTCCCTCATCGACTACTTCGAGCGCGGCCAGACCCGCTAGCTGGTCAGGAACTCCTGCAGTACTTGACGAAGCTCGTCCGGCCGCTCGCGCCACAGCGAGTGGCCGGCCCCTTCGATCAAGCGGAACTCATGGTTGGGGAGATGCTTCGCAAGCTCCTGTACTGCGCTCGCCGGCCGCGGATCACCGTCGCCATGTACCAGCCAGACAGGCATCGTCAGCCCGGCCAGAGCCGCGACCAGCTCGTCGTCCGGCACGGCGTTGCTGAGCGCCCGATTGGCGGCGAAGTTGATCGGATACGGATAGGCGGCATCCTCTAGCGCCCACTGCCAGGCATGCTCGCGATCGGCGTGATCGGTGAACCAGGACAGCGCCCGGAACTCCGTCTCCTCCGCCGCTGTCCGGCCTGGCCGGAAGGACTCCAGGCGCTCCAGTTGCTCCGGCGTCATGCGCTGGTCGCGCGCTTCGTAGTACGGGGTATGCCAGTCGCCGATGCCGACGCCGCTGAAATGGCCGACCTTGGCCACGTGCTGCGGGTAGGCGGCCGCGTAGGTCAGCGCGAGCTTCGCGCCGAACGAGTGGCCGAGGACAACGATCTGCTCGTGTCCCCAGTGCTCGCGCAACTCGTCGATATCGTCCTGAAGCCGTTGCATGGTTTGGTGTTCGGACGGATCCGAGCCACCACACCCGCGCTGGTCGAAGCGGTGCACGACGGTCAGGTCGTCGAGCATCGCGGCGACGGGCTCGAGGTAGTCCCACAACCCCGGGCCGCCGTGCAGCAGTACCACCGGCGGCGCGGCCGTCGGAGTACCGGAGGTCCAGGTGCGCAGACGGATCTCGTCAGACAGGGTGACGAGCTCCATCAGACCTGGAAGGTTGCATTCGGGGTGGCGACCAAGACTTCTCCCGGGTAGGTGCGGCGGGCCCCTATCCCCTGCGTTTCGCGGTCGAACCAGGGCGGGACATGGGTGATGACGAGGCGTTTGACCCCGGCTTTCTTGGCGTGTTCGCCCGCGTCGGCAGGCGTCAGGTGGAGGTCGGGCGGGTTGTTCGGGTCGTCGTCGCGCAGGGCGGCTTCGCACAACAGGAGGTCGGCGCCACGGGCCAGCTCGATCAGCCCGTCATTGGGGCCGGTGTCGCCGGTGTAGACCAGGGACTTGTTGCCGTACTCAACGCGGATCGCGTACGCCGGTACCGGGTGCACCATCGCCGTGGTGCGGACGGTGAACGGCCCGATCTGCTGGATCTCCTGCCAGGTATGGAACTCCAGCTCCTCTTCCATCCCCGGGTCGGGCGGCAGGTCGTAGGCAAGCGCCATCCGCGCGGAGGCGCCGGGCGGGCCGTAGACGGGGATCCTGGGCAGCGGCGAGGACGGCGAGTACTTCGCCGCGACATACAGGCCGCACAGATCCATGCAGTGGTCGGGATGGAGGTGGGACAAGGCGATCGCGCCGATCTCCGGCACGGACAGGTGGCGTTGCAGCGCGCCGAGCGCGCCGCTGCCGAGATCGAGAATGAGGTTGAATCCGTCGGCGGTGACCAGATAGCTCGAAGCAGGCGAGTCCGGTCCGGGGACGGACCCGGAGCAGCCGAGCACAATGAGCTTCATATCTTGAACATTACCGGCGGGTTGCCGACTTCGCAGAGCGACCAGAGCGTCGCCGAGGGCAACCAAATCGGCCGGACATCGTCAGCGGACCCAGGCGAACTGGTCGACGCCCGAGATCACCGGGCCGAGGAACCGCGAGCCGATCGCGGCGAACTCGTCCGGGCTGCCGGTGGTCACGAACCGGTGCCGCGGCGCCGGCAGGTCGTCGGCGCGCAGCAGACCCTCCTTGGTGAGCACGCCGTAGACGTCCTTGGCGCACTCCTCCGCACTGCTGACGAGGGAGACGTTGTCACCCATCACGTACGAGATCACGCCGGTCAGCAGCGGGTAGTGGGTGCAGCCGAGGATGAGCGTGTCGACGTCTGCCTCGACCAGCGGATCGAGGTATTCGTGAGCCGCGGCAAGCAACTCCGGTCCGGAGGTGACCCCTGCCTCGACGAACTCCACGAACCTCGGGCATGCCCGCGTTGTCAGCTGTACTTGAGGAGCAGCCGCGAACGCATCCTCGTAGGCAAGGGAGGTTGCCGTTGCCTGCGTGCAGATCACGCCTACCCGCTGACTCCTCGTCGCCGCCACGGCACGCCGGGCCGCGGGGAGAATCACCTCGACGACCGGTACGTCGTACCGTTCGCGTGCATCCCTGAGCATCGCGGCGCTGGCCGAGTTGCAGGCGATCACGAGCATCTTCACGCCGGCCTCGACCAGATGGTCAAGGCATTCCAGCGCATACTCGCGGACCTCGGCGATCGGCTTCGGACCGTACGGCTGGCGCGCGGTGTCACCCAGGTACAGGACCGGTTCGTGCGGCAACTGGTCGAGCACCGACCTCGTCACCGTGAGCCCGCCGAACCCTGAGTCGAAGATGCCGATCGGTGCGTCTGCCACGCTCCGAAGCCTAACTCTCGAAGGCGGGAATGCCGTTACCGGGCAGAACTGAAGTAAGCCTTACCTGAGCCCGTCGAGCGACACGCCGGAGTTATCCACATCTTTACTCTCAGGAATTGCAAAGTGACGTGACGCAGGCCACTCTTAGCGGATGTGTTTCCAACCGCCCCCAGCGATGCCATGAACCTGGTGGTCCAGATCGCGGTGGCTTACACCACCACCGGTGCACCGAATCCGCACCCCAGCAACGCCGCGGTGGCAGGCTCTGCCACCGGTCCGGCTGTGGAGACGAGCACGTCCAGCACCAGCGCCGGCGCGGATGTCGCGTCGGCGATCGGCCCGACGGGCCTGCTGCTGCTGATCGCGCTCGCCGCCTTCGCCCTGTACCTCGTCTCGTTGTCCCTGCACCCGAACGCCAAATGCAATCGCTGCAAGGGCGCCGGCCGGCACAAGGGCTACTTCTTCAGCTACGCACAACGCCCCTGCAGCAGCTGCAAGGGCCGCGGCGTCCATCCCCGGCTAGGCCGCAAGGTCCTCTTCAAGACCTCGACGTAGTTCGCCCGACCCACCGCCTGCCGCCCGCCCGCGGCCGGACGGTGCGCGCCGATTTCTGTCGGCGGCCCTGGGTACGTTGTGGGGATGAGCACGATTCGCATCCTGCGCGCCCGGGAGAACAACCTGCGCGACGTGTCCGTCGAGCTGCCGAAGCACCGGCTGATCGTCGTCACGGGCGTGTCCGGCTCGGGCAAGTCGTCGCTCGTCTTCGACACCATCGCGGCCGAGGCGCAACGCCAGCTGAACGAGACGTTCACGACGTTCATCCGCAACCGGCTGCCGAAGTACGGGCAACCCGACGCGGACGCGATCGAGAACCTGTCCCCCGCGATCGTCGTCGCCCAGCGCCGGATCGGCGGCAGCACGCGCTCCACCGTCGGCACTGTGACCGACATCCATCCGCTGCTGCGGTTGCTCTTCTCGCGCGCCGGCACGCCGTTCGTCGGCTACTCGAACCGGTTCTCGTTCAACGATCCCGAGGGCATGTGCCCGGCCTGCCAGGGCACGGGGATCAGCGCGACGCTCGACGAGGAAGCGTTCGTCGACCGGTCGCTGGCGCTCTCGGACGGGCCGTTGCGGCATCCGAGCTTCGCGGTCGGGCGGTGGTACTGGAAGTACTACGCCGAGTCGGGGCTGTTCGATCTGGACAAACCCCTCAGCCGGTACTCCGAGAGCGCCTGGCAGACCTTGCGCCGCGGAGCGCGAGCGGCTCACCCGTTGCCGGCGACGCCGGACGACTTCGAGGGCGTGATCGATCGGTTCCACCGGCTGTTCCTGCGCAAGGACGTCAGCAAGATGTCGGCGGCGAACCGGAAGGTGTTCGAGCGGCTGGTGTCGTCGGGAGTGTGCCCGGAGTGTGCGGGTGGGCGGCTCAACGCGGAGGCGCTCGGGTGCACGATCGGTGGGCGCAACATCGCGGAGTTCGCGGCGTTGCAGGCTGATGAGCTGCTCGAAGTACTGGACTCAGTCGACGAGCCTGAGGCGGCGACGGTGGTCGAGAACCTGCGCGACCGGCTCGGCAATCTGGTCACCATCGGGCTCGGCTATCTGAGCCTCGACCGGCAGACGAGCACGCTGTCCGGTGGTGAATCGCAACGGATCAAGATGGTTCGGCACCTCGGCAGCAGCCTCGGCGACATGCTCTACATCTTCGACGAACCGACGGCCGGGCTGCATCCGGAGGACGTCGAGCGGTTCGGCCGGCTGCTGCGCAAGCTCCAGGAGAAGGGCAACACCGTGCTCGTCGTCGAGCACGACCGCGACGTCATCGAGCTCGCCGATCACGTCGTCGACGTCGGCCCGGGCGCGGGACCGGACGGTGGGCGGATCGTCTACGAAGGCGACGTCGCCGGGTTGCGGTCGGCGAAGACCGAGACCGGGCGATTCATGGACCGGGCGGCGCCACTCAACCGCTCGCCCCGCGAACCCACCGGCAAGCTGACCATCGCGAACGCGTCGGCGCACAACCTGCGCGACGTCACCGTGGAGATCCCGACCGGTGTGCTCACCGTGGTGACGGGGGTGGCGGGCTCGGGCAAGAGCAGTCTGATCAACGACGAGTTGCGGGCCCAGCATCCCGAGGCCGTCGCGATCGACCAAGGTCAACTCTCGGGCAACCGCCGGTCCAGCCCGGCGACGTACACGGGAATCATGGACGAGATCCGCGACCTGTTCGCCCGGGCGAACGACGTCAGCCCGGCGCTGTTCAGCTCGAACTCCGAAGGCGCCTGCCCGAACTGCAAGGGTCTCGGCTTCGTCTACACCGAGCTGGCCTTCATGGACGACCTGAAATCGCTCTGCGAGGTCTGCGCCGGACGCCGGTACACCGACGAGGTACTCGGCTACCGCCTGGCCGGACGGTCGATCGCGGACGCGCTGGAGCTGACGATCAGCGAGGCGGCCGGGGTGTTCGGCAGTCGAGCGGTGGAGGCGACCATCGCCGCCCTGGACGACGTCGGTCTCGGCTACCTGAAGCTCGGCCAACCGCTGACCACGTTGTCCGGCGGCGAGTGCCAACGGGTGAAACTCGCGACCGAGCTGCAGACCCCCGCGAAGGTCTACCTGATGGACGAGCCGACGACCGGACTGCACATGGCCGACGTCGACCAACTGCTCGGCATCATCCATCGCCTCGTCGACAGCGGCAGCACGGTGATCGCGATCGAGCACAACCTGGACATCATCGGAGCCGCCGACTGGCTCATCGACCTGGGCCCCGGCCCGGGCCACGATGGCGGCCAGATCCTCTTCGAGGGGACTCCGGCGGCGCTGCTGGAGGACCGGAAATCGCTGACCGCCGAGCACTTGCGCCGGGCGGTCGCCTGACCGTTTCCCCTTGGGGCAAAGGCAAACCCTTGTCCTTCGGCGAGATTTCGGGTGATGCCTTGCCGCGCCCCGCGCGGCCGCCTACGGTCGGCTGACTTTCGCCCACCGACGAGGAGATTCACGATGACCGTGCCGTCCCACTTCATCCGCCGGGCCGCCGCCGTGGCCTTCACCACGGCCGCGCTGGCCGTCGCCCTGCAGGTCGCTCCGGCGAGCGCCGGGCACGGCCCGTTCAACACGCTCGGGCCGTTCAACAGCCTGGACGCCTGCAACAACTACAAGATGGACCTGGAGGGCTCCGGCGTGACCCAGCCCTGCTTCCTCAAGAACGGCAAGTGGTACTTCAAGTTCGCGCAGGAGATCTAGGCCCGCTGGACCGCTAGGCCCAGAGCTGGCCCTCGAGGCGGTCTTCCGCTTCGTCGATCGTGCCTTCGTAGGCGCCCGTGGACAGGTACTTCCAGCCGCCGTCCGCGACCACGAAGGCGATGTCGGCCTTCTCGCCCGCCTGGACGCACTTGGCGGCCTGGCCGAGCGCGGCATGCAGGATCGCGCCGGTGGAGATCCCGGCGAAGATGCCTTCGTTGTCGAGCAGTTCGCGCACCCGGCGGACCGCATCACGAGGGCCGACCGAGAAGCGGGCATCGATCAGCGACGCGTCGTACAGCTCGGGGACGAAGCCCTCGTCGAGGTTGCGCAGGCCGTAGACCAGTTCGCCGTACCGGGGTTCGGCGGCGACGATCCGTACTTCGGGCTTGTACTCACGGAAGAACCGCCCGGCACCCATCAGCGTGCCGGTGGTACCGAGTCCGGCGACGAAATGCGTCACCGACGGCAGGTCGGCGAAGATCTCGCGCGCGGTGCCGTCGTAATGCGCGGCCGCGTTCGAGGGGTTGCCGTACTGGTAGAGCATCACCCAGTCGGGGTGCTCCTCGGCCACCTGCTTGGCGACCCGGACAGCCTCGTTCGACCCGCCCGCGGCCGGCGAGGAGATGATCTCGACGCCCCACATCCGCAGGATTTGCCGGCGCTCCTCGGAGGTGTTCTCCGGCATCACGCAGACCATCCGGTACCCGCGCAGCTTGGCCGCCATCGCCAGCGAGATACCGGTGTTGCCCGACGTCGGCTCGAGGATCGTGTTGCCCGGCCGGAGCCGGCCGTCCTTCTCCGCGTCGAGCAGCATCCGCAGCGCCGCCCGGTCCTTGATCGAACCGGTCGGGTTGTGGTCCTCCAGCTTGGCCCACAGCCGGACATCACCGGACGGAGAGAGCTTCGGCAGGCCGACCAGCGGCGTACCGCCGACCGAGTCGAGCAGGCTGTCGAAACGCACGATCAGCCGCCGGCGACCGCGGGCAGTACGACGACGACGTCGCCGTCCTTGACGCCGGTGGACAGGCCGCCGGTGAAGCGGACGTCCTCGTCGTTGACGTAGACGTTGACGAACCGGCGCAGCTCCTCCGGCTCACCTTCCACGATCCGCTCCTTCAGGCCCGGGTGGGTGCCGTTCACGTTGTCGATGAACTCGGCCAGCGTCGCGCCGTCCCCGTTCACCGCCTTCTCGCCCCCGGTGTAGGTGCGCAGGATGGTCGGGACGCGAAGCTCGATCGCCATATCAGTTGTCTCCTTGGTTGCCGTAGTCCGCCACGATCTTCACTTCTTCTTCGGCGACCTCGCCGTCGATGATCCGGTACGACCGGAACTCCACCGGCCCGTCGTACGAGGCCTCGTCCGCGCCGTCGCGGGTGGAGACGAGCACGTAGTGCGCGCCCGGCTCCTGGGCCAGGTTGATGTCCGTCCGGGACGGGTAGGCCTCGGTGGCCGTGTGCGAGTGGTAGATCACGACCGGTTCCTCGTCGCGCTCGTCAATCTCCTTGTACAACCGGAACAGATCGCCGGAGTCGAACTCGTAGAACGTCGGCGACATCGCCGCGTTCAGCATCGGGATGAACCGGGCCGGCTGGTCGGATCCGGCCGGTCCGGCGACCACCCCACAGGCCTCGTCCGGATGGTCGCGACGAGCGTGCGCCACGATCGCGTCGTACGTGGCCTGGTCGATGGTGAGCACGCCTCCACGGTAATGGCCCGGCAAACCCGACCCCGCCAGCAGAACACTCCGTCCACATGATGGACGGTTTCGGAGAGTAATCGGCTGAGCATAATGAGTGAGCATGAGGGGACTGCGGAAGTACTGTCAGCACAAGTGGCAGAAGCTCAAGCTCGCCGTGGTGCCGAAGCGGTGGCGTGAACTCAACAAGGGCCTCTGGGTGAACGGCACCAAAGCGCTCGCCACCATCACCACCATCGTCGGCATCATCTCCGGAATCGTCAGCACGATCCTCTCCGTCGCAGCCGCCTGACCCCGCCTGCCGTCAGCGGGGAGGATCTTCGCCGAACTCGGGTAGGAATTTGGTCCCGATCAGGGCTAATTTCCTACCCAACTCCGGCCGGCTGAGGCGGAGGGCTCAGCCGGCGATCTGCGGCACCACGGCGGGAGCTACCAGCGGTCGTGGACCTGGGGGCGGATCAGCTCGTCGTACACGGTTTGGACGACCTTGAGCTCGCCTGTCGTGAGCGGGGCGAGGGCGGCGGCGCCGATGTTGCCTGCCACCTGTTGGGGGTTGCGGGCGCCGGGGATGACGACGGAGACGCCGGGCTGGTCGAGGATCCAGCGGAGGGCGAACTGGGCCATGGTGGCGGTGTCAGGGACTAGCGGAATCAGGCGCTTGACGGCCTCCAGGCCGGTGGCGAAGTCGACGCCGGAGAAGGTCTCGCCGACATCGAACGCCTCGCCCTTGCGGTTGTAGTTGCGGTGGTCGTCCGCGCCGAAGGTGGTGTTCTCGTCGTACTTCCCGGAGAGCAGCCCGCTGGCGAGCGGGACCCGGGCGATGATCCCGACGCCTGCCCGCTCGGCGGCCGGAAGGACCTCGTCGAGGGGCTTGAGGCGGAAGGCGTTGAGGATGATCTGCACGGACGCGACATTCGGCCGGGCGATCGCGGTCAGCGCTTCTTCACACGTCTCCACACTCACCCCGTACGCCGAGATGCGACCTTCCTGCACCAACGTGTCGAGCGCGTCGAACACTTCGTCGGTCGAGTAGACGGCGGTCGGCGGACAGTGCAGCTGCACCAGGTCGATCGTCTCGACCCCGAGGTTCTCCCGCGACCGATCGTTCCAGGCACGGAAGTTGTCGAAGTTGTAGTTCTCCGGCTTCTGCTCAACCCGGCGGCCCATCTTGCTCGCGACGGTCAGCTCCGGGTGCTCCTTCAGCACCTGCCCAACCAGCCGCTCACTCCGCCCGTCCCCATACACATCAGCCGTATCGATGAAGGTGACGCCACCCTCAACAGCCGAGTTGAGCACGGCGAGCGCATCCCCCTCATCCACCTCACCCCAGTCAGCCCCCAGCTGCCAGGCCCCCAGCCCAACCACGCCAACCTCACGACCAGTACGCCCGAGCGTCCGCTTCTCCATACAACCCACCCTATGCTCCGGCGGGCTGCGCCCGGTGGAGCAGCAGATGGCGGGCGTCGCCCGGACGTGAGCGGAGTGGAGCGGGCGCGGGGCTCCGCGCAGGTGGCGGGCGCCGGGCTGCGCCCAGCGGAGCAGGCGATGGTGACAGGCGCCGCTGCAGGCGCGGGTTGAGGGAAAGCGATGTGTCTTCAGGAGCCCGCTGCGGTGTCAGAGAAGTCGTCGCCTTCGGCGACCTCCACAGCAAGCGCGAGCTCGTCGCCCGGCGGAAGCCGGGTCAGGCCTTCGCCAGCGCGACGGTGAGGTCGTTGCCTTGGGTGATGTTGAGGGTGGTGGCGAGGGTTTCTGCCATCAGAACCTCGCGGTGTTCATCGATTGCTTCGAGGGTGGGGGCGTCGGCCGTCAGGTGCAGGGTGATGCGGTCGGTGATGTTCAGGTTGGCGTCGCGGCGGGATTGTTGGATTTGGCGGATTACGTCGCGGGCGATGCCTTCGCGTTCGAGGTCGGGGGTGATGAGTAGGTCGAGCATGACGAAGCCGCCGTTGGTGAGGAGGCCGGGGGCCTGGTGGCCGGAGTCGGTGGATTCGGCGAGGGTGGTTTCCAGGGTGTACTCGCCGGGCTGGAGGGGGACGCCGCCGGCTACGACGTCGCCCTCGGGAGAGACGGACCAGTCGCCGGACTTCGAGCCTTTGATGGCGGTCTGGACGTCGCGGCCCAGGCGGGGGCCGGCGGCTCGGGCGTTGACCGTCAGTTTCTGGGAGACCGGGGCGTCGGTGTCGTCCACCGCGGTCAGGACGACGGATCGGACGTTGACCTCGGCTTGGAGGACCGGGACCAACTGTTCGAGCGCCTTCGCGTCAGCGGTGGCGACGGTCAGCGTGCGCAGCGGCTGGCGACCGCGGATGCCTTCGGATTTGCGGATGGCTGAGGCTACTGAGCAGATCTCGCGGACTCGGTCCATTCGCGCGACCAGGTCGGCATCGGCGGGGAGGTCGGAGGTGGAGGGCCAGTCGGTGAGGTGGACTGAGCGTTCGCCCGTGAGGCCTCGCCAGATTTCCTCGGCGGTCAGGGGCAGCAAGGGTGCGACCACCCGGGTGACTACTTCGAGGGCTGTGTAGAGGGTGTTGAGGGCGTCTTGGAAGGTTGCGCCCTGCTCGTCCCAGAAGCGTTCGCGGGAGCGGCGGATGTACCAGTTGGTGAGGACTTCCAGGTAGCTGACGACCGACTCGCAGGCTGACGCGATGTCGTACCGGTCGAGGCGCTCCGTCATCTCGTCCACGAAGACCCGCAGCCGCGCCAGCAGGTAGCGGTCGAGTTCCACGGAGGACGACACCGACCACGACGCCGTGGCCGACGCGGCGTTCGCGTAGAGGCCGAAGAAGTACCAGGCGTTCCAGAGCGGGATCATCACCTGCCGGACGCCGTCGCGGATCCCGGCCTCGGTGACCACCAGGTTGCCACCGCGCAGGATCGGCGACGACATCAGGAACCAGCGCATCGCGTCCGCGCCGTCGCGATCGAACACCTCCCGCACGTCGGGATAGTTCCGCAGTGACTTGCTCATCTTCTGCCCGTCGCTGCCCAGCACGATCCCGTGCGCCAGGCACGACGAGAACGCCGGCCGATCGAAGAGTGCCGTCGCCAGGATGTGCATCGTGTAGAACCAGCCACGCGTCTGCCCGATGTACTCGACGATGAAGTCGCCCGGGAAGTGGTGCTCGAACCAGTCCGTGTTCTCGAACGGATAGTGCACCTGCGCGAAACTCATCGACCCCGAGTCGAACCACACATCCAGTACGTCGGCCACCCGCCGCATCGTCGAGCGGCCGGTGGGGTCGTCCGGATTCGGCCGCGTGAGCTCATCGACGTACGGGCGGTGCAGATCCGGTACGGCGACGCCGAAGTCGCGCTCCAGCTCCTCGACCGACCCGTAGACGTCGATCCGCGGATAGGCCGGATCGTCCGAGCGCCACACCGGGATCGGCGAACCCCAGAAGCGATTGCGGCTGATCGACCAGTCCCGCGCGTTCTCCAGCCACTTGCCGAACTGCCCGTGCTTGACGTGCTCAGGCACCCAGGTGATCTGCTCGTTCAGCTCGACCATCCGGTCCCGGATCCGGGTCACCTCGACGAACCAGCTCGAGACCGCCTTGTAGATCAGCGGATTCCGGCATCGCCAGCAATGTGGGTAGCTGTGCACATAGCTGTCCTCGCGAACGAGCGCCCCGGCCGCCTGGAGATCACGGATGATCGGCCGGTTCGCCTCGAAGACATGCTGACCCACGTACGGCGGAACCACGGTCGTGAAGCGAGCCCCGTCATCCACCGTCAGCAGCGTCGGGATCCCGACAGCGTCGCAGGCGAGCTGGTCCTCCTCGCCGTACGCCGGCGCCATGTGCACCACGCCGGTGCCGTTCTCCGTCGTCACATGGTCGGCCGCGATCACCTGAAAGGCGTTGGCAGTCCCCCACTTGGAAGCATCCGCGAAGAAGTCGAACAACGGCGTGTACCGCAGCCCGATCAGCTCCGACCCCTTCAACCGCCGCAAGACCTCACTCGACAGCCCAGCAACCCCGCCATGCTCCTCCGTGTACGCCGAAAGCCGCGCCTCAGCCAAGATCGTCGGCCGCCCCAAAGCGTCGGAGACCACCACATAGTCGATGTCCGGGGCAACAGCCATCGCCAGGTTGCTCGGCAGCGTCCACGGCGTCGTCGTCCAGGCCAGCAACCGCTCGCCCGTCTCCAGCACCACCGCAACCGTCACCGACGGATCCTGCCGCGGCTGATAGACGTCGTCATCCATCCGCAGCTCATGATTCGACAGCGGCGTCTCGTCGTTCCAGCAATACGGCAGGACACGCAGCCCCTCGTACACCAGGCCCTTGTCGTACAAGGTCTTGAAGGCCCAGATCACCGACTCCATGTAGTCGCGATTGAGCGTCTTGTAGTCGTTCCCGAAGTCGACCCACCGCGCCTGCCGGGTGACATAGGCCTGCCACTCGTCGGTGTACTTCAGCACCGACGCCCGGCACGTCTCGTTGAACTTCTCGATCCCCAACTCGAGGATCTCGGCCTTCGTCTTCAGCCCCAGCACCCGCTGAGCCTCCAACTCAGCCGGCAGCCCATGCGTGTCCCACCCGAACCGCCGCTCGACCCGATGCCCGCGCATCGTCTGGTACCGCGGCACCAGGTCCTTCACGTACCCCGTCAGCAGATGCCCGTAATGCGGCAACCCGTTGGCGAACGGCGGCCCGTCATAGAAGACGAACTCGTTCTCCCCGTCAACCCCCGCCGCCCGTTGCTCGACCGACGCAATGAACGTCCCGTCCGACTCCCAGTACTCGAGCACCTCACGCTCGATCTGCGGGAACTCCGGACTAGCGGTCAGTCGGGTCTTACCGGCCTTGGGGTAGCTCATTGGCCGATGGTATGCGGCCCGACGCGGCCGGCGCTCGGCGATTACCCGGTGCTGTGGATAAGCGTCAGCGGATGTTGTGGAGCAAGGCGGACTGGAGGTAGCCGAGCCAGTCGTAGAGGTCGTAGGTGAGGCGGCGGGGGTCGTCGTCGGGGAGTTTTTCCCAGACGCCGTAGTCGTCCTCTTCCTTGATGTCCAGGCGGGTGCCGATGGCGAGGCGGAGGTCGTTCAGGGCGCGGAGCCAGGCGAGTTGGGCGTCGCCTTCGAGGGTGATGCCGTCCTCGGGGGAGTTCTCCAGCGCGGTGAGGACGAGTTTGGCGTCCGAGGCCTTGCTGTCGCGGAGGCCACGTTCGGTGAAGCGGCGGAACTCGGACGACGCCTGGTCGTCGGACTTGTACGCGTCCGGCAGCAGCCGTTGCAGTACTACGTCCTCCGGCGGCGAGGTCGGCCCGTCGTTGTCGAGCAGCGCGGCCAGCGGGTCGCTCGACTCGGCGGCGCGCGGTGGCATCCCGTCGTACAGGAGCTCGACCAGGTTGCGGAGCAGGTTCGCCAGGATGTCCGCCTCGTGGTCGGCGAAGCTGACGATCACGGTCTTCTTGCGCTTGCGGAACCTCGTCACGACTTCTCACAGGTGGCCCACAGGCCGTACTGGTGCATGGCTTCGACGTCGCGTTCCATCGCCTCGCGGTTGCCGTTCGAGACGGCCGACTTGCCCTCTTCGTGGACCTGCATCATCAACTTCTCCGCCTTGGCCTTGGAGTAGCCGAAATGGGTCTGGAAGACGAACGTGACGTAGTCCATCAGGTTGACCGGATCGTTCCAGACGATGGTCACCCACGGTGGACTCAACTCGATCGCCTCGTCGATCTCGGGGCTCGCGAGTTCACTCGGTGCGGTGGTCACTAGGCCATTCTCTCCATCATCGGTTCTCGCCGCGCAATAGGCTGCTCTTGTGAACGCTACGACAGCGCTGCTGACGGACCACTACGAGCTGACCATGCTGCAGGCCAGTCTGGCCGACGGCACGGCGCACCGCCGCTCGGTTTTCGAACTGTTCGCCCGCCGCCTGCCCGACGGACGCCGGTACGGCGTGGTCGCGGGCGTGAACCGGCTCCTGGACGCGCTGGAGCGGTTCCGGTTCGAGGAGCAGACGATCGCCTTCCTGGCCGACCGCGGCATCGTCGACCAGGCTACCCGGGACTGGCTGGCCGGGTACCGGTTCAGCGGCGACATCGCCGGGTACGCCGACGGCGAAATCTTCTTCCCGGGCTCGCCGGTCCTGGTGGTGGAGTCGAGTTTCGCCGAGGCGGTGCTGCTGGAAACCGTCTTCCTGTCGATCCTGAACCACGACTCCGCGGTCGCCTCGGCGGCGTCGAGGATGACCTGGTGGGCCGGCGGCCGGCCCTGTATCGAGATGGGCTCGCGGCGGACCCACGAGGAGGCGGCGGTGGCGTCCGCGCTGGCGGCGTACATCGCGGGCTTCGCGACCACCTCGAATCTGGAGGCAGCCCGCCGCTTCGGCATCCCGAGCGCCGGGACCGCGGCCCACTCGTTCACCCTGCTGCACGACACCGAGCGGGACGCGTTCGTCTCCCAGGTGGATGCCCTCGGCAAGGGAACGACGCTGCTGATCGACACCTACGACCTGACCGAGGCGGTCAGGACCGCGATCGAGGTGACCGGCACCGAGCTGGGCGCGGTACGGCTCGACTCCGGCGACCTGCCGTCGCTGGCCGGGCAGGTGCGTGACCAGCTCGACGCGCTCGGCGCCACTAAGACCCGGGTGATCGTGACGAGCGACCTGGACGAGTACCAGATCGCCGCCCTCGCCCCGGCCGCCGTCGATGGGTACGGCGTGGGCACGTCGCTGGTGACCGGCAGCGGCTACCCGACCTGCGGTTTCGTCTACAAGCTGGTCGCCCGCGAGGACGCGGACGGCGACATGTTGCCGGTGGCGAAGAAGAGCCCGGACAAGATCTCGATCGGCGGCCGGAAGTACGCGCTGCGGCGTCGGTCAGCTGCCGGGGTGGCCGAGGTCGAGCTGATCGGCGTCGGCGAGCCGCCGGTGGACGACGGCGACGACCGCGAACTGCTCAAGTCGCTGGTCGAGGCCGGCAAGATCGTCGGCCGCACCACCCCCGCCGAGTCGCAGGCGCACCACCTCAAGGTCCGCGACGAGCTCCCCCGCAGCGCCAGCCAGCTCAGCCGCGGCGAGCCCGCCATCCCGACCGAGTACATCGGCGACATCCAGGCCCGCAACCCGTTCGCTCCACGGAGCGCGGTATGACCACGGAGTCCGGTACCACGCAACCCGGTACTACGCCCGCCCCGCGCTGGGACCCGGATGCGCCGGCCAGTGGCGGCGACATCCTGATCGCCCTGCGCTTCGCGGACCGGGCCGCCCGCAAGGCGATCGGCGACGAACTGGCCGGCACCGGCGTCCATACCGGCCAGGAGATCGTCCTGGCCAAGTTGCTCCACCACGGCTCGCTACCGGTGGCCCAACTCGCCAAGGTCCTCGATGTCGAGGTCCCCACGGCCACCCGCACCACCCAACGGATGGAAGCGGCCGGCCTGGTCCGCCGCCTCAAGAACGACGCCGACGCCCGCAAGGTCAGCATCGAGCTCACCGAGCACGGCACCGAGGTAGCCCGCACGGTCGCCCAGCTCCACGCCCAAGCAGGCGACCGAGCCCTCCAGGGCATCACCCCCGAAGACCGCCGCCTGCTCCGCAACCTCCTCTGGACCATCACCGGCAACATCGAGGACCTCCCCGGCAGCTAGCGACCGGCTCCTAGAGATTCGGCGTCGCCCGAGAGCTTCTGCGCCAGCCAGACCGGGATGATCGAGATGACGATCATCGCGGCGGCGATCACGTTCACGATCGGCGCCTGGTTCGGCCGGAACAGGTTGTTGAAGATCCAGATCGGCAGCGTCTGCTGCTGCGCGCCCGCGGTGAACGTGGTCACGATGATCTCGTCGAAGGACAACGCGAAGGCGAGCAACGCCCCCGCCAGCAACGCCGACCGCAGCAGCGGGAAGGTGACCAGGCGGAAGGTGGTGAAGGCTGAGGCGCCCAGGTCGGCCGAGGCCTGTTCCAGTTGGATCCCGGTACGCCGGAGCCGCGCGATCACGTTGTTGAACACGGTCACGATGCAGAACGTCGCATGCGCCACCACGATCGTCGCGAACCCGAGCTGCCACCCGAAGATCGTCCGGAACGCATTGTTCAACGCGATTCCCGTGACGATGCCGGGCAGCGCGATCGGCAGGATCACCAGCAACGACACCGCGTCCCGCCCGTAGAAGCTGAACCGCTGCAAGGCGAACGCGATCATCGTCCCGAGCACTAACGCGATCAGCGTCGCGGCCAGGCCCACCCGCCCACTCACCCAGAGCGCATCCAGCGCGCCCTGGCTCTCCGCCGCTCGCTTCCACCACTCCAGCGTCAGATCGCGCGGCGGCCAGGCGAACGTCTTGTTCACGTTGAACGAGTTGATCACCACCAACGCGAGCGGGACGTAGATGACACCCAGGATCAATGCGGTCAACACCCGCAACAGGATCTTCGTCGGCCGGGAGAAGGTCATAGCGACTCCATCGCGCCGGTACGCCGTACAGCCGCCAAATACACCAACATGACCACCACCGGCACCGTCGCCACCGCCGCTGCGAACGGCAAGTTGTTAGCGGCACCCACATTGTCGTAAACCACGTTGCCCAGCAGCTGATTGGTACCGCCGACGATCCGCACCGCGATGTAGTCCCCCAGCGACAACGAGAACGTGAAGATCGACCCGGCCACCACGGCCGGAACGATCACCGGCAACACGATCCGCCGCAACGTCGTCCCCGTCTTCCCGCCGAGATCAGCCGATGCCTCCAGCAACGAGTTCGGCAGCCGTTCCAGCCCGGCGTAGATCGGCAGGATCATGTACGGCAACCAGAGATAGGCCAGCGTCACGATCGTTGCCGTCAGCCCATACCCGGGCGAGTCCAAGCCCACCAGACCAGCCAGCGACGACACCAGCCCACCTTCGGAGAACATCCCGCGCCACGCATAAGCCTTGACCAGATAGCTGGCCCACAACGGCATCAGCACCGCGACGAGCAGCACCCGCCGCAGTCCCGGCCGCGCCACCTTCGACATGTAGAGCGCGATCGGGAACGCCACCACCGCGTCGATCACGGTCACCAGCACGGCGACCCCGATCGTCCGGAGCGCGATCGTCCGGTACACGTCGACGGTGAAGAGCGTCCGGAAGCTGTCCAGCGACCAGTTCCGCTCCACCAGCCCCGTGAAGCTGTTCTGCGACCACAACGCGGTGACGAACAACGCCGCCAGCGCGCCCAGGTACGCGACCCCGAGCCACAACATCGGCGGCCCGAGCAACAACCCCAACCGGAGCCGCGGGTGGCGGTACAGCACATTGCCGCGCCGTACCGCCGTCCCGCTCAGCCCTTGATCTGAGTCCACGCCTGCGTCCACTTGCCGTAGTCGGTGCACTTCACATCGGTACGGCCGTCCAGGCACTGCTCGATCGGCGTGGTCCAGTACCAGATCTTCTCCGAGTACGCCGCGTCGCCGGCGTGGAACGTCGCGCAGTGCTTCTTGTCCGCCGTCAGGTCACACGCCTTACCGTTCGACGGCGACTCTCCGAAGTACTCGGCAACAGCCGCGTTCGCCGATGGGCTGATGATGTGGTCCATCCACAAGTACCCGCAGTTCTTGTTCTTCGAGGTCGCGCTCAGCATCCAGGTGTCCGACCAGCCAGTGACACCTTCCGAAGGCACGGTCACCTGAACCGGTACCTTCTCGCCGCTGGCCACGTTCGCAATCACCTGCCAGGTGGTGCCGATCACCGAGTTGCCGCTGGTGAACGCCTGCACTTCCTTCAGGTAGTCCGACCAGTACTCCGACACCATCGTCTTCTGCTGCTTGAGCAGCTCGACAACCGCCGCCAACTGCGTGTCGTCCAGCGCATACGGATTCTTGATCCCCAGATCGGGCTTCTTGGCCATCAGGTACATCGCGGCGTCGGCGATGTAGATCGGCGAGTCGTACGCCGTCACCTTGCCCTTGTACGGCGAATCCGCCTCGAACACCGCACTCCAACTGGTCGGCGGCGTCGTCACCTTGTCGGTCCGCCACATCAACAGGTTCGCGCCGTATCCGTGCGGGATCCCGTACATCTGCCCCTTGACCGAGTTCCACGGCCGGTCCTTCAGGAACGGGTAGACGTCCTTGTAGTTCGGGATCAGATCGGTGTTGATCGGCTCGACCTGGCCGCCCGCGATCAGCCGCAGGGACGCATCGCCGGACGCCGACACCACGTCGTACTGGCCGGTCTTCATCAGGCTGACGGCCTCGTCGGAGGTGCCGAACGTCTTGACGGTCACCTGGCAGCCGGTCTTCTTCTCGAACGAGCTGACCCAGTCGACCTTGGGATCGTTCGAGCCGTCCTCCGCGTAGCCGGGCCAGGCGAGCACGCTCAGTTTGCCCTCGCCGGTGCCGAGCTTGTCGAGCTTCGGCAGGTCCGGCGCGGTGAATCCGGCGTTGCTCTGACCGCCGCCGCCGGAGCTGTCGCCCGAAGTACCGCAGGAGGCTGCCAGCAAGGTGAGGGCGCTGAGGCCCACCAGCAGAGTGAGTTTCTTCATCATGGCTCCAGAGATGGAGGGGTGGTGGGGATGGTGACGGTGTGTTCACGGCGCCAGCTGAGCCGGACTGCTTCCCCCCGGCGGCCCAGGCTGGCCTCGGCGGAGTCCTGCGTGTTCTGCTCCAGAACCAGCAGCGTTCCGCCGGCGTCGAGGTCGACGACCGACTGCGTCGCCGACCCCAGATAGACGACCTCACGAACCACCCCGGTCGCCGTGCAGTTCCCGGGCTCCGTGACGGAATCCCGGGTCGACATCCTGATCTTCTCGGGCCGGACGGTATAGGTGCCCTCGGCACCGATCACCTCGGCCGCCACCTCACCAGCCAGCAGATTGGACGTACCGACGAACCCGGCGACGAAGGCCGTCGCCGGATGTTCGTAGAGCTCGGCCGGCGTGGCGAGCTGTTCGATCCGGCCACTGTTGAAGACGGCGATCCGGTCGCTCATCGTCAGCGCCTCCTCCTGGTCGTGGGTGACGAAGACGAAGGTGATGCCGATGTCGCGCTGCATCGCCTTCAGCTCGATCTGCATCTCCCGGCGCAGCTTCAGGTCGAGCGCGCCGAGCGGCTCGTCGAGCAGCAGCACCTTCGGCCGGTTGACCAGCGCACGAGCGAGGGCGACTCGTTGCCGCTGGCCACCGGATAGTTGATGAGGGCGCCTTTCCCCGAACCCCTGCAGCCGTACGGTCTCCAGCGCCTCGACGGCTCGCTGCCGTCGTTCGCGCCGCTCGACCCGCTTCACCCGCAGCCCGTACTCGACGTTCTGCAGCACGCTCATGTGCGGGAAAAGCGCATAGTCCTGGAAGACCGTGTTCACATCCCGCGCGTACGGCGGTAGCTCGGTGACGTCGACTCCACCGAGCAGCACCTGGCCGGCCGTCGGCGTCTCGAAGCCGGCCACCATCCGCAGTACCGTCGTCTTGCCGGAGCCGGACGGCCCGAGCATGGAGAAGAACTCCCCCTCGGCGAGATCCAAGTCGATCCCGTCCACTGCGGTGACGTCGCCGAACGTCTTGGTCAGGCCGCGCAGGCTGATCGCGGTCTTGAGATCGGTCAGAGTCATCTCAGATCGCCGACATCACGTGCTTGACCCGGGTGTAGTCCTCCAGGCCGTACATGGACAGGTCCTTGCCATGGCCCGAATGCTTGAAGCCACCGTGCGGCATCTCGGCCACCAACGGGATGTGCGTGTTGATCCAGACGCAGCCGAAGTCGAGCGCCGCCGACATCCGCAGCGCGCGACTGTGATCGGTCGTGAAGACGCTCGACGCCAACCCGTACTGCACGCCGTTCGCCATCCGCAGCGCCTCGGCCTCGTCGGCGAAGGTCTGCACGGTGATCACCGGCCCGAACACCTCGTCCTGGATCATCTCGTCGTCCTGCCGCAACCCGGTCACGATCGTGGCGTCGTGGAAGAACCCATCGGCCAACGCGCCACCAGACCGCTCCCCACCCAGTACTACGGACGCACGCGCGGGCATCCGCGCCAGGAATCCGCGCACCCGTTCGAGCTGCATCGCGTTGTTCAGCGGACCGAACAGCGCATCCTCGTCATCGGCCAATCCCGGCCGCGCATTGTCGCAGGCCCAGCCTGCCAACGCTTCGACGAAGGCATCGTGCTGACTCTCATGGACGAGCACCCGGCAGGCCGCCGTACAGTCCTGACCGGCGTTGAAGTAGCCGCCGACTCCGATCGCCTCGGCCGCCGCCGCGAGGTCCGCATCCTCGAAGACGACCGCCGGCGCCTTGCCACCCAGCTCCAGATGCGTGCGTTTGAGGTCGAGCGCCGCGGTGCTCGCGACCTGCGTGCCCGCACGAGTCGACCCGGTGATGCTGACGAGCTGCGGTGTCGGATGCTCCACCAACGCTTGGCCGGTGTCGCGATCACCGCAGACGACGTTGAGCACCCCGGCCGGTAGTACCTCGGCCGCGAGCTCAGCAAGCATCACCGTCGTCACCGGTGTCGTCTCGGCCGGCTTGAGGACGACGGTGTTGCCGGCGGCAAGGGCCGGCGCGAACTTCCAGATCGCCATCATCATCGGGTAGTTCCACGGCGTGATCTGCCCGACGACGCCGATCGGCTCCCGGCGTACATAGGAGGTATGCCCGGCCAGGTACTCACCGGCCGACTTCCCCTCCAGCATCCGCGCGGCCCCGGCGAAGAACCTCAGCTGATCGATCAGTACTGCGAGCTCCTCCGTGCGGGTCAGCTCGAGTGGCTTGCCGGTGTTCTGCGACTCGGCGACGACGAGCTCGTTGCCACGAGCCTCGATCAGGTCGGCCAGCTTCAGCAGACCGCGCTGGCGCTCCGATGGCGTGGCGGCGGCCCAACCGGGCGCGGCCTCGGCAGCGGCGCGATAGGCCAGGTCGACGTCCTCGGCCCCGGACAGCGGCGCCGTCCCGAATGCCTTGCCCGTGGCTGGATCGACCAGCTCACTGGTGGCGCCTGAGAGCGCGTCCTGGGGTGTCCCATTGATCAGATTCCGAACGATTCGCATGAACGCTCCTCCGACTCGGGGCGCTAAACATATGAAATCAGATGTTAAAGTTCAAGCGATCGGCTTGAATACTCCGGAAACGTGTCGGAGCTGTTGCTGGAAGGGGGCGGATGTGGCGCTGCGGTTCTACGGGAGTGGGGCGGCGGCGGTGTTCGCGCCGCTGGAGTCGCTGAGCCGGTCCGAGCTGGTCGCCCGGCGGCTGACCGACGCGATCGCCCTCGGCCTGCTGCCCGATGCCGAACAGCTTCCCGGCGAGGCCGACCTGGCCGGCATCTTCGGCGTCTCCACCACCACCATCCGTGAAGCCCTGTCCTCACTGCGGTTGCGCGGCCTGATCGACACCCGCCGCGGCCGTGGCGGCGGTAGCTTCGTTCGTGCCCAGCAGACGATCTCCACCGAGATCGTCCGCGACCGCCTGGACGAGCTGAGCCTCGCCGACCTCCGCGACCTCGGCGACCACTACTCCGCCATCGCCGGTACCGCCGCCCGCCTCGCCGCTGAGCGCGCGACCCCCGAGGACGTCGACCGGCTGACCGGGGTCTGCGACGCGCTGGAGCATGCCGAGGGCGCCGGCGCCCGGCGTCGGGCCGACGCGCAGTTCCACATCGAAGTTGCCGCGACGGCGCAATCAACCCGGCTCTACCGGGCCGAGGTCAGCCTGCAGGCAGAGGTCGGAACCCTGCTCTGGCTGGCTTTCGGCGACGACGACAGTCACCGGCTGACCGTGCAGAGCTGCCGCGAAGTGGTTGCCGCGATCGACCGTGGTGACAGCGCGGCCGCCCGAGCCGCGGCCGAGGAACGGGTGGCGGACTCGACGACACGACTGATCGACCTCAGACTGACCTTGGAAGACTGACCGTGAAGCGTGGAGGACGGACCGTGAGCGAACAGGTGACGGAACCCGTCGCGCCCGGCATCGCGGCCATCCAGCAACTGGTCGGCACAGTGGCCGGCGAGGCGTTCGGCCTGGCCACCCGGATCGCCGACGAGGTGACGGAGGTCTTCAACGAGCGGGAGGCGGTACGGCGTACCGATCTCGCGGGCGTCGGCGCGATGGTGCTCCCGGCCCTGGCCGATCCAGAAGGACGGATCCAGGGCGCGGGGTATGTCGCGGCCGTGGATGCGCTGGCCGATTCCCGCTGGTGGCTCGAGTGGTTCATGCTGCGCAACGGCTCACCTGAACGGCTCATCGTCGACACCGATCCACGCGGCGAGAACTTCTACGACTACGAGTCCCTGCCCTGGTACGACGTACCGCGGAACACCAGCCGCCGGCACATCACCGGCCCGTACGTCGACTACCTCTGCACCGACGACTACACGCTGACCTTCACCGTGCCGGTACTCGTCGGCGGCCGGTTCACCGGGGTGGCGGGAGCAGACCTCAAGGTCTTCGCGTTCGAGAAGGCAGTCCTGCCCCGGCTCCGGGCGAGCAATCACACGATGGCGATCGTCAACGCCCAGGGCCGGGTCGTCCTCTCCAACAGCGCCCGCCACGTCAGCGGCACTCTCCTGCGCAGTCCGGACAGCACCTCCTACCCGATCGGCGACCTGCCACTCGCGCTGGTCGACCTACCGGTCAGGAAAAGCTGACCGAGTAACTGTTGGTGGTGAAATTCAGGCCGCCGCTGGACGACGTGATCTCGAAGCCGAATTGCACCTCGTTCATCGTCGCGTCACCGATCCAGCCCTTGTTCTTGATCCAGTTCATCACCGCTTTGATGTCGACCGTGCCGGAATTCGTATTGCCGGTCCGGACGAACGAGAAGACCTGGTTGGAGCCGTTGGTCCCTTTGTAGATGTTCCAGCTGTGGCCACCGACCGACGCCGAGGTCTGCTGGCTGCCGATCGGGCCGACCGAGCCCTGCTTGTTCATCCAGAGCATGATCTCGTAGGCGTTGCCGCCGGCCCAGATGTCGTACGCCGAGGTGTAGGCCCCGCTGCCCGGCCGGCTGACGTTGAAGCTGCTGGTCAGGCTGCCGAGCGCGCTGATCTTCTTGCCGACGTTGCGGGCCGAGTGCGGATACGCCTTGACCCCACCGGTGTTCGGGTGGTTCGCCGTGACTCCCCAGTTGGAGTACGAGTTCGCCCAGATCGACTGGGACCCGGCCCCGCCGCCCCAGACATCGTTGCGCACCGTGTAGCCACCGTTGGACCAGCTGCCGAACTTGTCGCTCGACGACCAGGCGGCCGCGCTCGCCGGCAGTACCGACAGCGCCGTGACCGCGAGCAGCGTCACCAGCGCCACCGCCGCCGACTTCATCCCTCTGATCATGTTCATCCCTTTCCAAAAGGCAGGGGAAACGGAATTCCGGATACCGGGCGTCGAATTCGAATCGAATTCGACGAATGCAATGAATTCCAATTGCCCGGCGAATGCCAGAACTATCTCAGTGCATCCGGTCCAGGTCAACGGCCATTTCGGTCTTGACAAACAAGACCGCTCACTCGATTCTGTACCTGAAAATCGAAGCGCTTCGATCCGAAGCCCTGATCCCCGGAGGCAGCCATCGTCACGATCGCCGACGTCGCGCGGCACGCAGGCGTCGCGGCCAGCACGGTGTCGTATGTCCTCAGCGGCAAGCGGTCGATCTCCAGTGAGACCCGCGACCGGGTCCAGGACAGCGTCCGGGCGCTGGGCTACCGGCCGAACGCCAGTGCCCGGGCGCTCGCCTCGAACCGGTCGAACGTACTCGCCCTGGTGATTCCGCTCAGGGCCGGCATGCACGTGCCGGTGCTGATGCAGTTCGCCACCGCCGTGGTCACCACCGCCCGCCGGTACGACCACGATGTCCTGCTGCTCACCGCCGACGAAGGCCGCTCGGGGCTCGAGCGGGTCTCGCAGAGTGCGCTCGTCGATGCCCTGGTGGTGATGGACGTCGAGTTGCACGACGAACGCGTCCCGCTGCTGCGGGAGCTGCCGATGCCGTCCGTGCTGATCGGGATCCCGGCCGACACCGACGGCCTCACCTGTATCGACCTGGACTTCTTCGCCGCCGCCGAGCAGTGTGTGGACCACCTGACCGATCTCGGCCATCGCAGCATCGCCTTGCTGGGCACGCCTTCGGCCGTCTACGAACGGCAGACGGGCTTCGCCGCGCGGACCCTGGCCGGCTTCCAGGCCGCGACCGAGCGGCGAGGTGTCGTCGGCATCGAGACACCCTGTGAGCCCGCCTTCGACGCGGTGCTCGACACTGTCGAAGACCTGCTCCACGAGCACCCGGGGATCACCGGTCTGGTCGTCCAGAACGAGCCGATCATCGGACCGCTGCTCGACGTACTGCGGCTGCTCGGCCGCCGGGTGCCCGAGGACATGTCGCTGATGGCGATCTGCGCCGACGACGTGGCCGAGCGGCACGTGCCCAACCTGTCCTCTGTCACGCTGCCCGCCGACGACATCGGCCAGCGAGCGGTCGAGATGCTGATCGCCAAGCTCGAAGGCAGCCAGACCGAGGCGGTGACGCTGGTGCCCGCGCAACTCGTCGCCCGCGCGAGCACCAGCGCCGCCCCCGACGTTCACGCCCGTACCACTGCCTGACCCCCGGCAGCGAGCGTCAACGGGCTCACGACCTGGGTGCCGGACAGCAATTCGTACCCCTCGATCGGCAGCTCGACCGCCACGTCCGAGTGGTTGATCAGAATCGTCCAGATGCTCTCGCCGGCCCGGCGGCGGACCAGCTCCACCCCCTCGGGCAGCTCTGGTCGTTCGATCCCTGTGTCCCGGATCACCTGCTCCACAAGGGATGCATAGGCCTCGTCCTCGAGCTGGGTCGACACATACCAGGCCACGCCTTCGCCGTACTCGTTCCTGGTGATCGCCGGCGAACCGTCGAGCACCCCGCCGGAGTACCGGTCGACTGCCTCGGCGCCGGCCAGGTCGACCTGCTCACTCCACACCCGGCCCTGGCCACCGGAACGAAGACGGACCTCGTCGACCGGGGAGAACTCCTCGACCCTGATCCCGAGAACCTCGCTGAACGCCCCGGGGTAGCCACCGAGCCGGACCTGCGCGTCCTCGTTCACGATGCCGCTGAAGTAGGTGACAAGCAGTCGCCCACCGCCCTCGACATAGCGGGCGATCGACTCCGCGGCCTGATCCGACACGAGATAGAGACTGGGTACGACCACCAGCCGGTACGCCGAAAGGTCGGCGTCCGGGGCGGCCAGGTCGACGCCGATCCCAGCGGCCCAGAACTGCCGATGCGCCGCTTGCACGGCCGCCAGGTAGTCCAGGTCGGACGACGGCAGATGAGTCGACTGCATGACCCACCACGCCTCGGCGTCCCACAGGATCGCGACCTCGGCCTCCACCGCGCTGCCCTCGAACTCAGCGAGCCGCGGCAACGAAGCGCCGAACTCGGCGATCTCCCGGAACCGCCGTGATTCGCCGCCCGCGTGCGGCACCATCGCGGAGTGGAACATCTCCGCCCCGCCTCGCGAAGCGCGCCACTGGAAGAACAGTGCGCCACGCGACCCGCGGGCCAGATGGGACAGGGAGTGCCGCGCCATCCGGCCGGGCTCTTTCGTGTGCAGCCGGTGGCCGTCGTTCACGGTGCCGGCCGCCTGCTCCATCAACAGCCACGAGCGTCCACCCGCCCACGAGCGGGCCAGGTCCGCGCCGAACGCGGTCTGCTCCTCGGCGCCGAGACCGGCACTGCCGGGATAATGGTCGATCGCGACCAGATCCACCTCTGCGGCCCAGCGCGCATGATTGACCGGCACCCAGCCGCCGAAGACGAAGTTGGTGGTGATCGGAGTCTGCGGCGACAGCGACCGCAAGATCGCCTTCAGCTCCCGGAAAGCGCTGAGCAGTTCGTCCGACCAGAACCGCCGGAAGTCCAGCGCCTGGGTGGGATTGACCAGGTACTGCGTGGCGCGTGGCGGCTGGATCTCGTCCCATCCGGAGTACCCCTGACTCCAGAAGGCGGTGGTCCAAGCGGCGTTCAGCCGGTCCAGGTCGCCGTACCGCTCCTGCAACCACACCCGGAACGCGGCTGCGGCGTGGTCGCAGTAGCAGCTGGTCCCGTATTCGTTGTGTACATGCCACATCGCCAGCGCCGGATGCTCCGAGTACCGCTCCGCCAGCACGCGAGCGATCCCGGCCGCCGCCTCCCGGTACGCCGGCGCACAGGCGCAGTACGTGTCTCTGCTCCCGTGAGTCAGCCGAGTGCCGTCCGCCCTCACCGGCAGGGCGTCGGGATGGCGCAAGCTGAACCACGGTGGCGGAGAGGCTGTCGGAGTGGCCAGGTCGACCTGGATCCCACCGTCGTGCAGCAGGTCCATCACCTGGTCGAGCCACCCGAACTCGTACCGCCCCGGCTCGGGTTCGAGGCTGGACCAGGCGAAGACGCCGACCGTCACCAGGTTCACGCCGGCCTGGCGCATCAGGGCGACGTCTTCCTTCCAGACCTCCGGTGACCATTGCTCCGGGTTGTAGTCCCCGCCGAAGTAGAGCGCCGTCATACAGGTTCTCCATAAGGGATTCCGAGGCCGTTGGTGGACAGGTAAACCCGCCCGAACACTCTCGGGTCCCCGGCGATCGCATCGTTGGTGGACGCGTACTGATGCCGGTCGTCGTTCACCCGCACCCACCGGCGGCCGCTGTCGTCGGACCGGAAGATTCCCCGGACGCCGTCGACCTTGCCGGAGGTGAAGACGGCCATCTCCGTCCGGCCCCGCGCCGCCTTGCCGAACCCCACCGTCACGGCCTCCTCGATCGTGGTCAGCCGTTGATAGCTGAGCCCTTGGTCCACCGAGCGATACAGTCCGCTCGCGCCGGCCGCGAGCCAGCAGTGCCCGTTCCGGTCCAGCACGGTCTCGAGCTTGCCACCCCCGATCGGCAGTCCTGTTGCCGACGGCAAGAAAGTCACACCGCCGTCGAGACTCCGGTACGCCGTACCGGTGGCGCCGTCGAAGGCGTAGAACAACCCCGGACTCACCCGGTCGGCGACCATCGCCACCTGGTTGGGCAATCCGGTCACCGCGGTCCAGGTCGCGCCACGGTCACGCGAGTAGTGCGGCGGCACGTCACCGGGCACCCAGACGATCGTGCGTGCGTCCGTACCGACGACGATCTTGCCAGGCTGGGTGGAGCCGCTGGGCTCCCCCGCGAACGGCTGCCAACTGATCCCGGCATCAGTGGAGTAGGCCCCGCGCTGCAGGCTGCCGCCGTACGCGACCCTGACGACGAATCCCTCGGCCTTCGCCGCGTAGTCGAGACTCGGCGAGGAACCGCTGACGGGGTTGGCCGCCTGCCCATCGGGCGGTACCACGTCCAGCCGGTCGTGCCGGTAGACGCCGATGTCGCCGAGGGCGCTGATCAACGGCGGCCCCCAGGGCGGGCTGATCAGGTCGAGTACGGCGGTCTCTTCCAGCCCCTGTGCCCGGACCGACCAGTGGGTGCTGCGGCCGGCCTCGGCGTTCGTCACGTCGTCGGTGCCGAAGATGGTCGCGCCGGTGACGTACATGACCTTGCCGGAGTCGAACGGGTCGATCGAGATGTCCCCGATCATCCAGCCCAGCTTGGGGTTCGTCCCGTGGAAGTTGAGGTACGGCGCTCCCGACGTGTCGAGCACGATCTTCGCGCCGATCGAGTGCCAGGTCGCTCCCCCGTCGACAGTCCGGAAGACGTCGTCGACCGGACCCCAGCGGCTCATCGTGGAGACCATCACCGTGCCGGGGTTGCGCGCGTCGATCGCCAGCCCCGCATACCCGAAGCCCGCTTCACCGCCGGTGTTGGGCCGCAGCGGCGTGATGTCGGTCCAGACACCGGTAGCGGTGTCGACCTTGTGGACAGCACCGTTGTACATCTCGTACGGCCCGGGCAGATCGCCATACGTCACATAGAGGGTTCCGTCGGACGCCAGCTCGCCATGGTGGGGCAACAAGCCGGTCGGCTGGCCCGGTACCGGCGACCAGCTCGCACCACCGTCCGTACTGCGCCACAAGGGATTCGCCCGATCGGTCGAGCCCACGTAGATGGTCTGCGTCGGACGGCCCCGCCGGGACCTCCGTGGATCGAAGAGGACGAAGCCGAGTCCGATGCCCGCCATCCCGGTCGTCGGGAAAGAGTCCACCCGTGACCAGGTCTCGCCGCGATCGGTACTCCGCCACAGGCCCTGGTTGCGCGTACCGAAGTACAGGACGCGGCCGTCGCGTGGGTCGACCGCCAGCCGCTCACCCATCGAACGGCCGGGCTCGTTGCCGCCCAGCTTGAACGGCAGATCGGTACGCCGGAACGTGCGGCCCTGGTCCGTCGAGCGAAGGATGGCCCCGTTGATCGGCGACCACTCGTTGGTATAGGTGCCGACGGCAAGGTAGAGCCGCGACGGGTCCTGCGGGTCGAGGGCCAGGCTCTCGACGCCGGTGAGACTCCAGTCCTCGATCCCGACCCACTCGAGCAACTGGACCCACCGCTGGGTCCGCTGGTCCAGCCGGGCGGCGCCGCCGATGTCGGTCCGGGCGTAGACCAGTCCGCGCCGGCCGGGGTGATGGATGATGCCGGTGACGAAACCACCCCCGACGATCTCGACGTTGCGCCACCGGTACCGTCCGGACGACCCCGGCACCGCCGAAGCCGACTGTGGCAACGCGGCGACCGCGACGGCCGCACCGGCGCCCAGCCCCAGGAAGTGCCTACGCTGAAGCGTCATCTCACTCCTTCTGTCAGAAGTCTTGGAAACAAGGGGTTTCAGCCCTTGACCGCGCCGATGATGACGCCCTTGGTGAAGTGCTTCTGGATGAACGGGTAGATCACCAGCACCGGCGCGACCGCGATCACGACGATCGCCATCTTGATCGCCAGGCTCGGCGCCGCAGCCAGGCCCAGGCCCGCCTGCGAGGTGACCCCACCAGCTCCGGTCGGCAGCACCTGTGCCTGCACGATGTAGGTCCGCAGCACCATCTGCAGCGGCCACTTGTTGTTGTCGTTGAGGTAGAGCATCGCGTTGAAGAAGGCGTTCCAGTAGCCGACCGCGTAGAACAGGCCGACCACCGCGACCACCGCACGGGACAGCGGCAGCACGATCCGGCTCAGCACGGCGAACTCACCGGCGCCGTCGATCCTGGCGCTGTCGATCAGCTCGCCCGGGATCCCCATGAAGAAGGACCGCATGACGATCAGGTTGAACGCCGACACGGCCGTCGGCAGGATCAGTGAGCCGTAGCTGTCGATCAGTCCCAGCGAGTTGACCAGCAGGTAGCTGGGAATGATGCCGGGCCCGAACAGGAAGGTCAGCAAGACGATGAACAGCAACGGCCGGTGCAGCAGCGATCCGGGCCGCGACAGCCCGTACGCCGCGAGCACGGTGATCGCCAGGCTGAAGAACGTGCCGATGGCCGTGATCGCGGTACTGATCAACAGCGCGCGAGTGACCACGCCCCCGGACAGCAGTTGCACGTAGGCGGCGATCGTGAGCTCGCGCGGCACCACGACCAGGCCACCGGCCCGTGTGACCGCTTCGGTGGTGGACAGACTCGTCACCACGACGACGTACAGCGGAAAGGCGACCAGCAGGACGACGATCGCCAGGACGACCGGTTTGCTCAGCCGTCCGAAGAAGGTGGGTTCTTCCTCCCAGACCGGGCGGCCGGTCTCCTCCTCCGGGCGGGACCGCGCGCGGCGGCGCGGCAGGGCGACAGGTTGGGTGGTCATGATCGCGAATACACTCCCTGCTCGCCGATGAGGTGGGCGAATCGGTTGGCCAGCAGGACCAGGACGAGTCCGACCAGTCCCTTGAACAGGCCCGCGGCGGCGCCGTAGCCGAAGTCCCCGACCAGCAGGCCCTGGTAGTACACGTAGGTGTCGAGTACTTCGGCGGCGCCGCCGCCGACCGCGCTGCGTTGCAGGATGAACTGCTCGAAGCCGACGGTCAGCGCGTCACCGAGCCGGAGGATGAGCAGCAGCACGATCACCGGCCGCAGCCCCGGCAAGGTGATGTGCCAGAGCCTGCGCCAGCGGTTGGCGCCGTCGGCGGCGGCCGCTTCGTACAGGGCCGGGTTGATCGTGCTCAGCGCGGCGAGGAACACGATCATTCCCCAGCCGGCGTCCTTCCAGATGGACTGTGCGGTCACCAGGACGATGAAACTGTCCGGCTTCGTCATCAGGTCGACGGCGTTGTAGCCGTGCGTCCGCAGCGTCTGCGCGAGCAGCCCGGCCCCACCGATCATCTGCTGGAACAGCGAGACCACCAGCACCCACGAGAAGAAGTGCGGCAGGTAGACGACGCCTTGGACGATGGTCCGCAGCCGGGCCGACAGCACGCTGTTGAGCAGCAGGGCCAGGAAGATCGGGATCGGGAAGTAGAACACCAGCTGGAAGGCCGTGATCGACAGCGTGTTCAGCAACGCCGACCAGAACGCGGGCTCGGAGAACATCCGGCTGAAGTTGGCGAACCCGACGAACTCGCTGCCCCGGATTCCCGTGTACGGCGAGTAGTCCTGGAAGGCGATCACGTTGCCCAGCGTCGGGAAATAGTGGAAGACGCCGAGCAGCACGATCACCGGCGCGACCATCACCAGCAGCGGCCAGTCCCGCCGCAACCGGTGCCGCCAGCTCGCACCGCCGGGCTTCACCTTCGCCTTCCGGACGGCCGGCCGGCGCGGCGGACTACCGACCGTTGTCACTGAGAACCTTGGCGTAGAAGTCGCGCCCCGCGTCGCCGCCGTTGGTCTGCCACTCCTTGACCGCGACCTTGAGTTCGCTGACCGGGCGGCGGCCCCGGTAGATGTCCTGCAGCTTGTCGTCGAACGGCTGGTTCAGCGCTGCCATCTTGGTCGGCTGCTCGACCCGGATACCCTCGAACAGGTTCTTCTCGCGGTGCTTGGCCGCGTCGTTCTCCCACTTGCTGAGCGCCTCGACGTAGCCGGGGTACTCGCTCTGGGTGATCGCGCTCGGCCGGCCGCCGAGGAAGATGTACGTGCTGGCCACCTCCTTCTGGCCCAGCGCGGTCAGCTTGGGCGCCCCGGAGCTCTGCCGGGTGTAGTGCTTGCCCTCGACCCCGTAGTTGTAGAGCTGGTTCTCCTCGGTGCCGAACGGCGCGGCCGTGTAGTTCAGGACGCCGAGCAACTCCGCGATCCGGTCCTTGCCCAGGCCCTTCTTCACGAACGTGAAGATGGCGGCCGGGTCGCCGCTCCAGACGATCGGTGTCCCGCCGTCATGGGCGAACGGCGCGACCGCCTGCATGTCGAACTTGGGGTTGAGCGCCGACTGCCGCTGCAGCGACTCGCTCCAGGCACCGATGCCGTCCTGGCGGACGACCAGCTGACCGCCCTCGAACAGCGGCTTCTGGTCGACCGCCGCATTGCCGACGACGGTCGGGTGCACATAGCCCGACTGGAACACCTTGCGGACGAAGGCGACCGCTTCCTCGAACTCCGGCGTCTCCACCTTGTTCACGAGCTTGCCGGTCGAGTCCTTGCGCCAGCCTCCTGGCACCCCGAAGGCTCGCTGGACCTCGTCGGTGATCGAGCCGAACGCCCACCGGTTGGCCTTCGCGTCGGTCAGCTGCTTGCCCAGGGCCAGCAGATCGTCAGCGGTCTTCGGCGGGGCAGCACCGACCTGATCGAAGATGTCCTTGCGGTAGAACAGCGCCCACGGGAAGCCGTCGGACGGGAACGGAACCGCCTTCAGCTGGGAGTTCCAGACGCCGTACGCCCAGGCCCTGGTCGGCAGGTTCGCGAGCATCGGGTACGCCGCGGCCTTGTCACCAGCAAGGTACGGCGTCAAATCCTCGAACAACTTGTCCGCCGCCTGCGCGAACCGGGTCAGGCCGGAGATGTTCCAGCCGGGCACGCAGAGCAGCTCCGGGACGTTGCCGGAGGCCAGCAGCGGGCCGAGCTTGTCGCCGTAGTCGTTGCCGCTCAGGATGTTGAACCGGACCGGCGCCCCGATCCGCTCGTTGTTCGCGTCGAAGTACGAGTTGCTGCCGAGCCCGGGCGGCAACGGCGCCCACAGCGGGGTCATCGCCGACACCTCCTTGCCGCTCTTCACCGCCTTGTCGGGCACCGCCCGCACCAGTTCGGTGGGGTACTTCGTGAACCCGGGCGAGGCGCCGTTCTCACCGGGCAGGTCGGGCTTGACCGAGTCGTAGGCGACGTACTTCGGCAGCAACCCGCCGAGCTTGTCCTCGGTCTCGGCCCGGCCGTTCACCGAGCTCCCCTTGCTGTCGGACGAGCAGCCGGTCAGCGTCACCCCACCGGCCGCGACCGCGGTGCCGGCGCCGAGCAGGGACAGGAAAGTACGGCGGTTGGTCGAGCCGCTCCCGGATCCGATCACGATGAATTCTCCTTGCGACTGGGAACGGGAGGCCGTCCCGGAGTAGAGTTAGTTGGGCTGGTAGCCAAACAAATTAGCTCACGACGGATACCGCCACAAGGTGTAGAACTGAGCCAGGGCGGTGCCGCCCCAACCGAGCCGAACGGGACAGACCTTGACGAATCAGACCGCGGACCACACCGATGTCCGGGCCGCCAACCTGGCCGTGGTGCTCGGATTCCTGCGCGCCAACTCCCCCTGTTCGCGCGCGGCCATCGCGGCCGGGACCGGCCTGAACAAGGCGACCGTGACCAGCATCGTCGGCGATCTGATCGACCGGCGGCTGGCCCGGGAGACGCAGCAGACCCAGAACCACGTCGGCCGGCCGGCCACGCTGCTGGTCCTCGACGGTTCGGCCTACGCCGCGATCGGGATGGAGATCAGCGCCCGCGGCCTGACGGCGATCGCGTACGACTCGGCCGGCGGGCAGTTGCTTCGCTGGCACCGGACCGGACCGGGGGCCGGCGCGGGTCCGGCCAAGGCCATCGCAGCGCTGGCCGCCTTGGCCCGGCGAGCGATCGCCGCCGTGCACGCGTCCGGACGCGACGTCCTCGGCCTCACGGTCGGAGTACCCGGCCTGGTCAACCGCGACGGTGTCGTCGTCCTGGCCGCCGGCCTGGGTTGGCGTGATCTCGAACTGCGCAAGGATCTGGTGGCGGCGCTCGGCCGGCCGGCCTTCCCCGTACTGGTCGAGAACGACGCCAACCTCGGCGCCCTGGCCGAGCATCGCTACGGGCCGTACGCGGGCAGCGCCAACCTCATCCTGCTGTCCGGTGAGACCGGGGTGGGCGCCGGAGTGATCTGCGACGGGCGGCCACTGCGTGGCAACCTCGGCTACGTCGGCGAGATCGGGCACCTGCGGCTCAAGCCGGACGGACCGCTGTGCGGCTGCGGCCGGCACGGTTGCCTCGAGGCCGTCGCCGGCATCCCCGCGATCCTCGCCCGGCTCGAGCCGGGCGACCTGCCCGATGCCGACCCGCAGGCCCGGACGGAGCAACTGGTCAGACGGGCCGAAGCCGGCGAGACGGCCACGATCGACGCGCTCGCCGAGGTGGGGACATTGCTCGGCCAGAGCGTCTGCGGGCTGGCGAACATCCTCAATCCGGAGCTCGTCATCCTCGGCGGCTCCTACGCCGCACTCGGCCGCTGGCTGGTACCGGCCGTCGAGAAGGAGCTGATCGACGGCACCCTGGCCCCTGAGGCGGGTGGCTGCCGGGTGGTCGCCTCGGCCTTCGGCCACGAGGCGACGTCGATCGGCGCCGTCGCCCGCTCCCTCGACCAGCTCGACTCCGGGCGGCTGCCGGTCGTCCATTCCGGCTGAGATCTTGACCGTCCGCGTGGAGGGTGCGACCCTCTGTGTCAATCCATCGAAGCGCTTCGATGCCCATCGGAGCCCGCACCAGTCTTCCGACGCATAGTCGAAGCGCTTCGACACCACTCCCGTCGGCAGACGGCCGAACGCATCCCGGAGCCCGATCCCGATGAGCAATCCGCCGCCACGCTCACCCCTTCCGCCGTTCCGCGATCCGGCCAGGAAGTTGCCGGAGCGGATCGGCGATCTGCTCGACCGGCTGACTCCGGCCGAGAAACTCGGCCTGCTGCACCAGCATCAGGCGGCCGTACCCCGGCTGGGGCTCGAGTCCTTCCGGACCGGTACGGAGGCCCTGCACGGGGTCGCCTGG
Source organism: Kribbella sp. NBC_00382 (assembly GCF_036067295.1). NCBI lineage: Bacteria > Bacillati > Actinomycetota > Actinomycetes > Propionibacteriales > Kribbellaceae > Kribbella > Kribbella sp. NBC_00382. The sequence goes on along the minus strand of NZ_CP107954.1, from coordinate 4,553,128 downwards.
CTCGGCCCGGCGACGGTCTTCCCGCAGGCCGTCGGTCTGGCCGCCAGCTGGAATCCCGAACTGGTCCGAGCCGTCGGCTCAGCGGTCGGCGACGAGGTCCGCAGCTTCCATCACGAGAATCCGGCCGGTGTCGGCCTGAACGTCTGGGCTCCGGTCGTGAACCCACTGCGCGACCCACGCTGGGGGCGCAACGAGGAGGGCTACTCGGAGGATCCGTGGCTCACCGGCGTACTGGCCGTCGCCTACGGGCGGGGCCTGACCGGTGACGTCGAGGGGACGCTCAAGACCGCGCCGACGCTCAAGCATTTCCTTGCCTACAACAACGAGACGGACCGCTGCACGACCTCGAGCAACCTGCCGCCGCGCGTTCTGCACGACTACGAACTACCGGCCTTCCGCGCGCCGATCGAGGCCGGCGCGGCGGTCGCGATGATGCCGTCGTACAACCTGGTGAACGGCCGTCCGGCCCATCTGAGCCCGCTGATCAACGAGCTGGTCCGGACCTGGACCGAGGACGACCTCCTGGTCGTCAGCGACGCGGGCGCCCCGGCGAACCTGGTCGAATTGCAGCGGTACTTCGATGACAAACCATCGGCGTACGCCGCGATGCTCAGAGCAGGCGTCGACAGCATCACGCAGGACGACAGCGACGCGGGTCCGTCGATCCAGCTCCTGACCGACGCACTGGCCCAAGGCAAGCTGAGCGAAGCGGACATCGACCTGGCGGCCCGGCACGCACTGGCGATCCGGTTCCGGCTGGGCGAGTTCGATCCGGTCGAGCTGAATCCGTACGGCTCCCCCGCGGCGGACGTCGTCGGCTGCCCGGTGCACCGCCAACTGGCCCAGAATGCTGCGCGGCAGTCCATCGTGCTGCTCAAACACGAATGTCAGGTACTGCCGCTGAATGCCGAGACCACAAAGCGGGTCGCGGTCGTCGGACCGCTTGCTGACACCCTGTACGAGGACTGGTACTCGGGCACACTCCCCTACCAGGTCACGGCTCGCGCCGGCCTGGTCGAACGGCTCGGCGCCGACGCGGTCGACTACTGCGAAGGCGTCGACCGAGTCGAACTGCGAACGAGTGGCGGCTGCCTGGGCGCCGGCCAGGACAAGTCGGTCAGGATCGGCGATACCGGTGCATTCGACCTCTTCGACTGGGGCGGCGACTCCTGGACCCTGCGCTCGGTCGAGAGCGGCTCCTACGTCACGGTGACCGACACCGGCTCGCTCGTTGCCGATCACCCCGGCCCGAGCACCTGGGAGGTCAAGGAGACGTTCGAGCTCCTCCCCACCGGCGAGAACACCTCCGTACTCCGGCATCGCAACAGCGGCCGCTTTGTCGAACTGACGGACGGCGAGGCCATGGCGACCGCCGACGACCTGGCCGCGGCGACCGTGTTCGAGGTCGTCACGCTCGTCGACGGCGCCGCCCGGGCGGCCGAGCTGGCGGCTGCCGCGGACGTCACCATCGTTGTCGTGGGCAACCATCCGCTGGTGAACGGCCGGGAGACCGAGGACCGGGCCGACCTGGAACTGCCGGCCGCTCAGGACCGGCTGGTCCGCGCCGTACACGCGGCCAACCCGCGAACGGTGCTGGTGATGTCGAGCAGCTACCCGTTCGCCGTCGAGTGGGCCGATCAGCACCTGCCCGCACTGCTCTGGTCGTCCCACGGCGGGCAGGAGTACGGCCGGGCGCTCGCGGACGTGCTGTTCGGCGACTCGGACCCGGCCGGCCGGCTACCGCAGACGTGGTACCGATCGGCTGCCGACCTGCCGGATCTCCTCGACTACGACATCGTCGCCACCGACTCGACGTACCTGTACTTCCGCGGCCGCCCGCTCTATCCGTTCGGGCACGGCCTGAGCTACACGACCTTCACGTACTCCGAGCTGCGGTTGAGCTCGGCCTCCGTACCGGCCGACGGTGAGCTTCTGGTGAGCCTCACCGTCAAGAACTCCGGCGCGCGGGCCGGTCGCGAGATCGTCCAGCTCTACACCCATCAGCAACGGTCCCGTGCCAAGCAGCCGCTGCGCCAGTTGCGTGACTTCCAGCAGGTCGCGCTGGACGCCGGGGAGAGCATCGAGGTGCAGTTCCGGCTCCAGGCCACCGACCTCGGCTTCTGGGACGTCACCCGGAACCGGCGGTGCGTGGAGACGGCCCGGCACAGTGTGCTGATCGGGAGGTCCGCCACGGACACCCGCCTCACTGGATCCTTCGACGTCGCTGGAGAGTCGATCCCGCCGCGGGCGATCTTCACGGCACCCGTCGCGGCGACGGCCTTCGACGAGTACTGCTCGATGACGATGACCGACACCACACCGGAGTACGGCGATGCCGTCCGTTCGCTGGAGGCCGGTGCCTGGCTCGCCTTCGAGGACGTCGATCTGGGCGACGGCGCCACCCGCTGCATCGCCCAGGTCTCCTCCGAACTGGAGGAAGGCACGATCGACCTGCGGCTGGACGACCCGCTGCACGGTCTGCTCCTCGGCACTGTGCAGGTTCCGACGACCGGCGATCGTCACACCTGGATAGACAGCGACACCCCACTCGCTGCCGCGAGCGGGGTGCACACTCTCTATGCGGTGTTCTCCACCGCCGACATCGCGCTCGAGAGCCTCACTTTCGAACGGTGACGGTGAACCGCTCGCACGTCCCCTCGACGACGCGGGCGGTCGCCTCGCCACCTGCCAGGGTCAGCTCGATCACCGCGTCCGTCTCCCCGTTCGGCCCGGGGAGACGGACGCGAGTCGTTTGCCCTTCGGTGGGGACGTACCAGCGCAGCTCGACACCGTCGGCCCAGTCGTAGTCCGGGCGGTCGTCGACGGCGCCGATCGCGATCACGGCGCCTTCACGGACAAGTACCGGCAGGCTGTCGAAGCCGTGCGTCTGGGTGACCCAGCGGCTCCCGGCCAACTGCTCGCCGGTCAGCAGGTGGGTCCAGGTGCCTTCGGGCAGGTAGAAGCGGACCTCGCCGTCCTTGCTCATCACCGGTGCGACCAGCAGGTCGGGCCCGAGCATGTACTGCCGCTCGAGGTAGGCGACGCCGGGATCGGCCGGGAACTCCAGCACCATCGGCCGCATCATCGGCGTACCGTCGGTATGGGCCTCCTCGGCGACCCTCGCCAGGTAGGGCATCAGCGACATCTTCAGCTTGGTGAAACGGCGCAGTACGTCGACCGCCTCCTCGTCGAACGCCCACGGCACCCGGTACGACCCCGAGCCGTGCAGTCTCGAGTGTGACGACAACAGCCCGAACGGCACCCAGCGCTTGAAGACCGCCGCATCCGGCGTTCCTTCGAAGCCGCCGATGTCGTGACTCCAGTAGCCGAAACCCGAAGCAGCCAAGGACAATCCGCCGCGCAGCGACTCCGCCATCGCCTCGAAGGTCGACTCGCAGTCGCCGCCCCAGTGCACCGGGAACTGCTGTCCGCCGACGGTCGCGGACCGGGCGAACAGGACGGCATCGCCTTCGCCGCGGTTGTCCTCCAGCAGCCCGAAGACCGCCTCGTTGTAGAGGTACGGGTAGTAGTTGTGCATCCGCTCCGGATCGGAGCCGTCGAACCAGACCACGTCCTCGGTCGGGATCCGCTCGCCGAAGTCCGTCTTGAAACAGTCCACGCCGAGGTCGATCAGCACCTGCAGCTTGGACCGGAACCACGCGGTCGCGGCGGGGTTCGTGAAGTCGACGATCGCCATCCCGGCCTGCCACAGGTCCCACTGCCAGACCGAGCCGTCGGGGCGCTTGAGCAGGTAGCCGAGCTGCCGTCCCTCCTCGAACAGGACGGACCGCTGCGCGATGTACGGGTTGATCCACAGGCTGATCCGCAGGCCGCGCTCCTTCAGCCGGCGCAGCATGCCGGCCGGATCCGGGAACGCGACCGGGTCCCAGACGAAGTCGCACCAGTGGAACTGGCGCATCCAGAAGCAGTCGAAGTGGAAGACGCTGAGCGGCAGGTCCCGCGACGCCATCCCGGCGACGAAGCCGCTCGTCGTCTCCTCGGTGTAGTCGGTGGTGAACGAGGTCGACAACCACAGCCCCATCGACCACGCGGGCACCCGGGCGGGACGTCCGGTGAGGGCCGTGTAGCGGCGCAGTACGTCCTTGGGCTCCGGCCCGCTGATGACGTAGTAGCTCAGCTCCTGCCCTTCGACACTGAACTGGTTTTGCGCCACCACCTCCGAACCGACCTCGAAGGACACCTTCGCCGGGGTGTCCACCAGTACGCCGTACCCGGCGCTGGTCAGGTAGAACGGGACGTTCTTGTACGCCTGCTCGCTCGACGTACCGCCGTCCGCGTTCCAGATGTCGACCACCTGGCCGTTCTTCACCAGCGGGCCGAACCGCTCACCCAGCCCGTAGACGGTCTCGCCCACCCCGAGGGCGAGCTGCTCGTGCAGGAAGTGCCGGCCGGCGGCGTCGGTGATCAGTCCGATGCTGCGCGCCGAGGATCCGGTCAGCACCTTGCCGTCTCGCTCGAAGCGCAGGTCCCAGGGACCGTCGAGCCGGAGTACGGCGGTGAGGTCGCCGCTGGTCAGCCGGGCCACCTCGTCGTCCACCTCGATCTTGACCGGATGACCGTCGTCGGTGCTCAGCCCGAACGCGGGCCGGGGCGGTACTCCCCCGCTGTGATGCTCGATCCGGACGCCGATCACGCCGGCCGCGGGCGAGCTGACGGTGACGGTGAAGAGGGGCTGGTTCAGCGTGTCCCCACGGCCGATGATCGGCTTCGCGGGCGCATAGGCGACCAGTGACCGCTCGGTGGTCTCGACGCTCTCGACCGCGGCCGGGCGCAGCCGGGTCAGGCCGGGGCGAAGCTGCCAATAGCCGTCTGTGAACTTCATCTACTGCCTCTTGTTTCTTCTCGATTCGGCGCTGGTTCCCCGGACCTCAAGCACGCAGGGCAACAACTCTTCGTACGTCGAGGTGGCGCCGTCGGCCAGGCGCCGGAGCAGGACCCTGGTCGCGGCTGCCCCGACCGCCGCGCCCGGCGACGTCATCGCGGTGAGGGCCGGGCTGGCCAGATCGGCGACGGCCGCGGACGTCACCATCGACACCACCGACACGTCCCAGGGCACGTCGAGCGCCGCCTCGCGCAGCTCGGCCAGGATCCCGAGGGCAGCGTTCTCGTTCATCACCAGGACGCCGGTCAGCTGCGGACACTGCTCGCGGGCCGTACCGATCGCGCGCCTGCCACCACTGGCGGTGTCCTCACTCGGCACCATCACGCCGGTGATCCCGTGCCGGACCAGCGCGGCGTCGAACGCGGCGGCGGTCCGTTTCGCCGGCCCGTAACCGCCGGCCAGACTGGCTTCCGAATGGTTGACATAGGCAATCGTCCGGTGGCCGAGCCCGACCAGGTGCGCGACCGCGTCGTCGACGGTCTGCTCGAAGTCGATGTCCACGCAGGCGAGCCCGTTGGTGTCCGTCGTCCGGCCGATCAGCACGAACGGCGACTCCAGCTTGCGCAGCAGCTCGACCCGCCGGTCCTCCAGCTGGACCTCCATCACCAGGAAGCCGTCGAGCAGCCGCTGGGTCGCGAGGGTCTGCAACTCGTCCGCGTCGTCACTGCCGACCGGACACAGCATCAGGTGGTACCCGGCCTCGCGCGCCGCCTCGGTCGCCCCGGTGACGAAGGCCGTCTCGGTCGCTCCCAGCCCACGCCCGGTGAGCGGCAGCAGCAACCCGACGATGTTGCTCCGCCGGCTGGCCAACCCACGCGCCATCGCATTCGGCTGATACCCCAGCTCAGCCATCGCCTTGAGCACCCGATCCCGGGTCGCCTCGGAGATCGGCCGCGTCCCGGTGAGCACATAGGACACCGTGCTGACCGACACCCCGGCACGCCGCGCGACATCCGTCATCGTCGCCATCTGACTCCTGGTCATCCCCCCGTCGAAACGCTTCGACGAAGCGTTTCGACAAAAGGTAGGTCAGGACCCCCGGGCCGTCAACAGTTCATGGTTCAGGCGGGGAGGTAGGTGTTCACGTAGTCGTTGCGGAACTTGCCGTTGGGGTCGTACTTCGTGGCGAGGGCGATGAAGTCGGGGACCTTCGGGTAGCACTCGCGGAGGGTGCCGGCGTCGGCGGTGAAGACCTTGCCCCAGTGGGGGCGGGCGCCTAGCGGGAGTAGGGCTTCTTCCAGGGCGGCTACGACTGGGCGGACTGCTGTCTCGTCCCGGATCCAGGTGAAGTGGAGGGCGACGGTGTCGCGGCCCTGGCTCGGGCTGAGCCAGAGGTCGTCGGCGGCGATGGTACGGATCTCGGAGATCTGCAGGACGGGGGCCATCCGCTCGCCGAGGGCCTTCAGCTCCTCGAAGGCTTGGGGGGCGGCTGCTCGCGGTACGAAGTACTCGGACTGCAGTTCTTCGCCGTTGCTGGGGGTGAACTCCAGGCGGAAGTGCGGGAGGCGTTCGTTCCACGGGCCGGCGACGCCGAATTGCTGGGTGGCGAAGTCGGCGGGCATCGCCTTGATCGGATGGCGGGCTCCGTCGGCGAGCTGGGCGCCCAGCCAGGACGGCTCGTACGGCGTACCGGCGAGCATCTTGCGCCACACCATCACGTCCGGGTCGACCCAGTCGGTGAAGGCGCTGACGCTGTAGGCGCTCGAGAAGATCTCCTCGAAGTCGGTGCCGAGGCGTGCGACCGGCAGGCCGTCGTACACGACCTGGCTGATCTCGTACGTCGGTCGCGTCTCGAGCTCCAGCTCGACGGCCACACCGAGCGCTCCGAGCGAGATGATCGAGCCGAGGAAGTCGGGGTCGTCGCGGGTCAGCGTGACGAGTTCGCCGTCGGCGGCGATGAAGGTGGTCCTGGTGACGGCGGCGGCGAGTGGGCGGTTGGCGTCGCCCGAGCCGTGCGTACCGGTCGCGCAGGCACCCGCGACGGAGATGTGCGGGAGCGAGCCGAGGTTGTGCAGCGCCCGGCCCTCGTCCTGCAGATAGGCCGTCACCTCGCCGTACCGGAGGCCGGCCGCGATCGTGACGGTCTCGTCGGACGGGTCGTAGGCGGCCTGGCGAGGCAGCCCGGTGACGGAGATCAGCGTGCCCGTCGTGTCGGCGATCCGGTTGAAGGAATGCCCACTGCCCAGCACCCGGACGTGGTCCGACAACCGCACCAGCTCCTGCAGCTCGGACACGGTCCGCGGTGTCCGGACCTCCGCCGAGAAGGTGATGTTCCCTGCCCAGTTCGTCGTCATGCGCCCCACTGCCCTTCGGTCGTCTGCCCGCAGCCTTCCACATCGACTCGGATAGGTTGAGGCATATGCCCACTGACGAACACATCGCCCTGTCCCAGGAGCTGTCCGCCACCGCCGCCGAGGCGGCCCGGCTCGTCGCGGATGACCTGCGCACGGCTTTCCGCGGTGGGATGGACGTCGAGTTCAAGCGCGACAAGCACGACCCGGTGACCGTGCACGACCGCCGGGCCGAGGAGGCCATCTCGGGTCTGCTCACCGAGCGCTTCCCCGGCAGCAGCATCGTCGGCGAGGAGGACGGCGCGCACGAGGGTTCCGGCGAGGTGACCTGGTACGTCGACCCGATCGACGGTACGGCGAACTTCGCCCGCGGACTCGCCTTCTTCTGTACCTCGATCGGCGCGGTGCTCGACGGCCGCATCGTGGCCGGCGCGATCCTCGACCCGATGGCGGGCACGCTCTTCACCACCGACCTGTCCGGCGCCTGGCTGAACGGCAACATCCTCCGTTCGTCCGGTGCTCGCGAGGAGGCCGAGGCAGCGATCCTCACCAGCTACCCCAGCGCGCGCGACGTGGCTGAGGACGGGGCTGCGGGACTGGCGGCTTTCGGTGAACTGGTCTCGGCGTACGGGACCTTGCGTCGCCCAGGCAGCGCCGCGCTGAGCCTCGCCCACGTGGCGGCGGGTTGGGTCGACGCTGCGGTCGGCTTCTCGGTCAACGCCTGGGACATCAGCGCCGGCCAGCTCCTCGTCCAGCAGGCCGGTGGAACCTATCTCCCGTTCGGCGCGTCTGGATGGAACCAGCCGCACTACGCCGCCTACACCCCGGACCTTGACCCGGCTGGTCTGAAACACTTCCTGGCTGCTGTCCACAAGTAATGTCGAGAGGAATCATCTTGCGTTTCACCAAGTTCACCGCCCTCGGACTGGCCGCAGTACTGGCCGCCGGCGGCACCGCCGTCGCGGTCGCGCTCAAGGGAGCTGACAGCTCGCAGGCTGCCACCCAGAGCGTCAGCACCACCGCGGCGATCAGCTGCAGCACCGCGCTCGGTGGCAAGGACTTCTACGACGGCCCGTCCGCGTCGAAGATGTACAACGACCGGTTCACCAACAGCGCCGCGGTGCCGAACCTGAGCACCTACACGCCGCAGGGCATCGGCACCTGGTGGAACTGGGACGGCTCGAAGGACCTCCTGCTCGTCACGGAGTACCGCGCGGGCGCCCGCTCGCGGATCGTCGGCATCGACCCGGCCACCAACAAGACGGTCGGCGTCGTCGCGATCGACGCCACCCACGGCGGCGGGATCACCACCAGCAACGGCTGGGCCTTCGTGCAGGGCAGCACCAACGGCATCCGCAAGTACAAGCTGTCCACGCTGAAGACCGCGATGAAGGCGGCCGGTACGCCGTACATCAAGTCGGTCGGCGCGGAGCGGAAGGTCTACGGCGCCTCGTTCCTGACCAGCTACGGCGGCTACATCTGGTCCGGCAAGTTCAACGACAAGGGCCGCGACAAGATGTACCAGTACAAGATCAACAGCAACGGCTCGCTGACCACGATCAACAAGGCGTGGGAGATCCCGACCAAGACGCAGGGCCTGCTGGTCACCGGCACCCACTTCATCTTCAGCACCTCGTACGGCCGGACCAACCGCAGCAACCTGTACGTCGTCCGCCGCGGCCAGCCCGACCTGGACAAGGCCAAGCTGAAGTGCTTCCGGGCGCCGAGCATGTCCGAGGGCATCACCGAGTACGGCGGCCGCGCCTACCTGGTGTTCGAGTCCGGCTCGCACCTGTACGCCGGCGACTCCAAGACCCTGAACGTCATCAAGAACTTGCACAAGGCAACGATCAGCTCGCTCACCAAGCTCGCCTGACGACCGGGGCGGTGGGGCGGGGAAGGAATCAACACAGCTCCAAATCCCCGATCGACGGTCGGGCGCGTGGTTTGATGACCACCGCCCGACCTCTCGGTGACCAAGGAGCAACCCGAAGTGATCTCGCCCCGGCGCTGGACGCTGACCGCCGGAGCCGCAGTCCTGGCTGCCGCCGCCGTCTACCTACTCGCCGTCCGGACCGCGACCGGCCAGACCCTCGAGAACGCGGTACTACGAGGCGCCGACGAGTCGTACAACCACGACGCGACCGTCACGGCTGACGATGCGCTTGCCCAGATCACCGTGTACTCCCTGGCCGCGGCCTGTGTCCTGATCGTGCTCGTTGGGCTGAACCGCCGCCGGCTGGACCTGATGATCGCGGCCGTCGGCCTGATCGTCGCCGGCCAGGTGGTGACACAGAGCCTCAAACGGTTCATCCTCGTGCGGCCCGAGTTGGTTGATGTGACCGGCGACTTCAAGGGCAACAGTCTGCCGAGCGGTCATACGACGATCGCGATGACGGTGCTGTTCGCGGCTCTGATCATCGTGCCGTACCGATGGCGCGGGGTCACGATGTTCTTCGTACTCCCATGGGCGGTCGGTATCGGTGCCTACACGATGACGGCGAAGTGGCACCGGTTGTCGGACACGCTGGCCGCTGACGCCGTCGCGCTCGCGCTCGCCTGTTGCGCCTCCTGGTGGTTGCTGCGACGCGGCTCTCTCCGCGAGCGGGAAGGGCGCCGGCGCTATCCGTTGCGGGTCGTCTTCGTCTCGCTGTGGAGCCTGTACGCCGTGGGCTTCCTCGCCCTCGGCCTCATCTTGTGGATCGCGCCGCTGGTTGGGGAAGGGCTGACTACTTCGGCTCGGGACAACGCGTGGACGCTTTATCTGGGCGGTACTTCGCTCGCGTCGGCCGGATCGGTTGTCACCGCGCTGATCTTCTGGGCCAGTTGGCGCCGGCTCGAAGCCGAACCCATGTCCGGAGCCGAGGTGGCCAGATGATCGCTTTCGGGATCGCCGGGTTCTTCTTTCTGCTTTTCCTCATCACCTGGATCCGGGATCGGCGGGTGTTGCGCAACGGTGTCTATCTCGTGCTGACGATCATGTTCGCCGGGATCGGGACGGTGTTCGCGCTTGATGCGGTGTCGGATACGGCGGCGCGGCTGCTGGTGGTTGCGGTGCTGGTGGCGATACCGGTCATCATTTTTGTGCTCGCGATCTTCCTCACCGTCAACGGGGTGACGATGTGGAAGCGGGAGGGGCATCGGCCGGCCAACCTGCTCTCGCTGGCGGCCGGGCTCGGCATCATCGGGTTCGTCGTGTTCAACCTGATCGTGACGCAGTGGTCGTCGCCGAAGGTGGATGCGCTCCAGTCGACGCTGCTGCTCGCGTTGACCTACATCTCGTTCCTGTTCGTCTGCTTTCTCGCGTACTCGTTCGTGTACGCCCGGATCCGCGGCTCCCGCAAGGTCGACTTCATCGTCGTGCTCGGCTCGGGCCTGCGCGGCAGCCGCGTGCCACCGTTGCTGGCGAGCCGGCTCGATCGCGCGCAACTCACCTGGGAACGGGCTCGCGCCAAGGGCCGTACGCCGCTGCTCATCACGTCCGGCGGACAGGGCCCCGGTGAGGACGTCCCCGAGTCGCACGCGATGGCGACGTACCTGGTCGATCACGGCGTACCGGCCGATCAGATCCTGCTCGAGGACCAGTCGACGTCGACGTTCGAGAACCTGACCTTCAGCCGGACGATCATGGCCGGCCTCAACCCGAAGTACCGGTGTCTGATCGTCACCAACAACTACCACGCGCTGCGCGCCGCGTTCACGGCCCGCAAGGCGAAGGTCAATGGCCAGGTCCTCGGCTCCCCCACGGCCGCGTACTTCTGGCCGAGCGCCACCATCCGCGAGTTCGCCGCCGTCCTCCTCGACCACAAGTGGGTCAACGGCATCATCCTCGGCCTGATCCTGCTCAGCGGCCTCGGCCAAGCCCTCTTGTGACGCCGCCCCCTCTTCTTCTTTCCTTCCTTCCTTCCCTCAGAGCATCGTGATGGCGGCGGTGATACCGGCTAGGACTATGAGGACTCTCAAGAGGGTGGGCGGGAGCAGGCGGCCGATGTGGGAGCCGGTGTAGCCGCCGACGACGGAGCCGATCGCCAGCAGTCCCGCGACGGTGTAGTCGATGTCGGCGACGAAGACGAAGATCAGGCCGGCGACCACGTTCGCGGCCAGCAGGGCGAGCGTTTTCAGGGCGTTGACGACGCGCAGGTCCAGGTCGAGTCCGAGGCTCAGGACGGCCATCATCATCACACCGGCGGCGGCGCCGAAGTACCCGCCGTAAACGCCGGTCAGTGTCGCGAAGACGATGGTCGCGGGCGACATCGCGGTCCGCGGCGCCTGCCCGGCGATGGTGCGGGCACGCAGCCAGCGGGAGATCCATGGCTGGGCGCCGACGAGCAGGCAGGTGAAGAGGATCAACCACGGCACGATCGACTCGAAGACACCCGGCGGCAGGGCCAGCAGCAGCACGGCACCGCCGACGGCCCCGGTCGCGCACGCCACCGTGACAACCCTGCCCACCCGCGGTTGCTCGCGGATCTCCCGTCGATAGCCGAGCGAACCGCCGAGTGCGGCAGGGATCAGGCCCACCGTGTTCGACACGTTGGCGACCACCGGCGGGATCCCGAGCGCGATCAGCACCGGGAAGCTCAGCAGCGACGCGACGCCGACCGTCGAGGTCAGCAGGCCCGCGCCGAGGCCGGCGCCGATGATCGCCAACTGCTCCAGCCCAGTCACAGCTGCCCGCGGGTCACCGCGGTCCCGTCTTCATGCCTGAGAGCTTAGAGAACTCTGGGTGTACGGTCTGAAGTAACCACCGGGGACCAGGAGTTCCGCGGCGCACCAGGCTCGGCAGAGCTCAGGCAGCCCACGCGACATCCTCACCCAGGAGCACCCCATGGCGAAGAACAAGGGCGGACGCGAAGTCCGCAAACCCAAGCAACCCAAGACGCCGAAGTCGAACGCCTCGGACAGCACGATCGTCCCCCCGACCAAGCAGGGTCGCCGGTAACAGCTGTTCGCGAGTCAGTCGGGGTGCGTTCTCATCCGCGCGTAGCGCACCCCCGCCGCGAACCTGGTCTTCACGTCCAGCTCGTCGAGCAGTCGTGACACCTCGTACCTGACCGTGCGAACGCTGATCGTGAGCAGCTCGGCGATCTCGTCGTCGGTGCAGCCCGCGCTCAGCTGGGCGGCGATCAAGTGCTGGCGCGGCGTCAGCTCGACGGCACGGTCGCGGAGTTCGCATGCCCGGACGCTGGTCTGCCGAACGGCCTTCAGGTACTGCCGGGCCGCGTTGACCGCCTCCGCGCCCGTCATCACCATCAGGCTGCGTTCCCCCTCGCCGGTGACCGGTCCCTCGACGAGCACCCGCTCACCGTCGAACAGCTTCATCTGGATCGGCCCGCAGGCGACGTGGTACGGCATGTCCCGGCTGGCGGCGATGATGAAGTCGGTGACCGCGGACGAGCCGCCGCTGTTGTCGAAGAAGCTGGTCATCCGGACCCCGCGCCGGACCAGCTCGCGGTTCGCCCGGTGGCTCGGCGCGAACGTCTCCACCGTCTGGTCCCGGATCGAGGTGACCGCGATCAGCTCGGCCGCGCTCGCGCACTCGTCACGCAACCAGTCGCGCAGCGTCAGTACGTCCCGGCCGAACAGGTGCACCTCCGCGTGCGTCGTCCGGCCCGCGGCCCACTCGTCGCAGCGCGCGGCACGCACCACCTGCAGGCGCAGCGAGGCGTCCAGAACGCCTTGCCGGCCAGGAAACTCCAACTCCTCGCGGCCCATCTACGTCCCCCGTGACTCACCGTGAACACGAACACCGCTGTCAGTTCTCACCATCCGGCGGATGCGGTGGAAGACAGTCCGTCGCACCGTCGCGCCATTGGTGGTTGTACCGGCCGGGCACCTTCGTGGCGAAGGCGACGATAGCGGCTTCGTCGAGCGAGTCAAGACGTTCCGATCGCTGCCAGCCGCTCAGCGCGATGCCATGACCGAGCTTCGGGTACGGCGCCACGACCACGTCGCGCGGGTACTGCCGCCCGATCCGCTCGAGGTCGTCCACCACGTCGGCCGGTACGTCGGGCGCGTACTGCAGCAATACGTGTCCGTGCTCCAGTACGTGCACCTGCAACTCCTCCGCGACCGGCTTGCGGTAGATGCCGGGCGGGACGACGCGCGGCGAGTGCGGGCCGGACGTCGGCGGCATCGAGCGATACGGGTCGTGGGGCGCACCGTCGTACGCGATGTGGCGTTTGCCCTCGAACGGTTGGGGTGTGCCGGGGACCTGGTCGCAGGCCAGCGCGGGTTTGTCGGTGAACGAGCCGAGCAGGACGCCGAACGCGAGGCCCGACATGGTCAGCACGCTGAGGCCGACGACGATCACGCTGATCAGCAGGCCCCACTTGCGCACGGTCGTCGTCATACCGGCACCGCCACTGCTTCGGCGGCCACCGCGGCGCGCGCACGCCGGGCGCGGATCCGGTTGCGCAGGACAATGATCAGCGGCGCGGTCAGGTTGACCGCGGCGAACGCGATCAGGACGATGCCCTCCGTCCAGTAGAAGCTGAAGACCGGCGCGCCGACCATCACCCCGGACGCCCAGCCGAGCGTCACCTTGGCGGCCGGCAGGATGAAGTTCCAGGCGAACCAGCCCATCCAGACGATCCCGGCCAGATAGAGCAGCCGGTACCACCGGGCGACCCGGATGTCCTTGGCGTCGGCCTCACGCAGCAGCTTCTGCTCCAGCGGGGTGAGCTTGCGGATCAGCTTCTTGAGCCCGAGCCGGGTGACCTGGTGCAGGTTCTTGCAGCCGGTCGCGGTGGCCATCACCAGGTACATGTCGGTACGGAGGTACGCCATCGTCTGGAAGGCGAGCTTGCCGACCTGGCTGAGCACCAGCATCGCGAAGAAGCGGACCAGGTGCGGGTTCAGATCGATCCAGCCGCGCGAGTAGGCGAACCGCGGCGCGACGGCGGCGAACAGCACGAACGAGTCGAACGCCATCCCGGCGAGGAAAGGGCTGTAGCGCTTGTTCGGCGGCAGCGCCCACAGGCCGGTCAGATCGGTCTCCAGCACGGTGAAGATGCCGCGCCGCTCGAACCGCAGCTGCGACTTGACGCCGGCCGCCGCCCCGGCGAAGGCGTGCCAGATCTCGTGCACGACGGCCAGGCCCATCACGACCACGTTGGTGATCATCACGCTGAGCAGGATGTCGGTCACCACGAAGGCGTCCTCGTAGCTCGGCAGCAGCGAGTGGTCGGCGACGAACATCACCCCGGTCGCGACCAGGCAGCCCACGTAGAACGTCCAGGCGGCCTTGCCGAACAGGGGTTTCACCACCCACTGCGGGATCTTCGAGACCACCCAGTACTTCACCTTCTTGCCCGGCACGGCCTCCTCGACCCGCGTGGACGCGACCTCACCCGCAGCCTCGCGTTCGTCGAGAAGGCCGGCCTCGACGAGCATCTCGACGAAGTCCAGTACGTCGACAGGCTCGCCGAGCTCCTGTTCCAGTAGCTCGGCCACCTCGGCGACGGTGTGCCCGGCGACCAGCAGCTCGATCAGGCGCGCGCCTGCCTCCGGTACGACGACGAACCTGCCGGTCTCCGGATTGCCGAGAACGAACTCGTCCTCGTCCTCCTTGCGCACCAGCAGATGGCCGACACTCGGCCGGCTCGACGCGTCGACGGCGGCCACCGTCATTGCCCGACCCAGCCGCAGGTGTCGCACTTCTCGCCCGTCCGCGGCGTGACGACGTAGTGGTAGGTCAGGTCGGTGAGGCTCAAGTGGAACATCCGGCCGGCCGTGCTGGTGGGGATCCCGCCCAGGTGGTAGACGGCGTCCATCGCCGCCATGTGGCCGGTGAGGTTCGCGGTCGGCGCGATCACCGCGTGCCCGTCGAAGGGGAACAGGTCCTCGGGCTCTTGGCCGTACTGCTGCCGGATGAAGTCGGTCATGCTGATCAGGCACTCCTGGCAACAGGTGGTGCCGGGGATGAAGAGTCCGATGACCGCCATCGGCCCGGCGTACTGGGCGAGCATCCAGGGGGTGCTCGTGCGCAGGGCGGCCTCGTTGGTCCACTGCCGGATGAGCTTCTGCGGCTGGTCGGCGCAGAGGACGAGCAGGTCGCGGTCGTGCATCAGCGCGGCCACGTCCTCGGTGTTGAAGACCTGCTTCTCCTCACCGGTGACGGTGGCATGCCGGTTCATCCGGCTGAGTCGCTCGACTGCTACCGGGACCTTGGGCTTGCCGAGATCGTCCTCGGTGTAGAGCAGCTGGCGGGTGAGGTTGCCCTCCTCGACGGTGTCGAAGTCGACGCAGTGCACGGTGCCGACGCCGGCCGCCACAAGTGACGAGGCCACTGCCGAGCCGGTACCACCGAGGCCCAGTACTACGACACTGCTGGCCTTGAGGCGGGACTGCACGTCGTACCGGCTGGGGCGTGGGGTCAGGTCGACCCAGGAGTAGTACGTGGTGGCTCGGTCGTAGCGCTCGATCTCGGCCGGGCTGAGATTGGCGGGGGCCGGACCGGCGGCGTCCTCGACGTACCCGGCGTCGATCAGGCCCTGGATCGAGTCCCTGATCTCGACCGAGCAGAGCTCCGGTCGCTCGACGAGCAGCTGCTCGACGATTTCGTCGCGGGTGCGGGTGCCGTCCATCAGGCCGAGCAGCTGCCAGCGGTCGCCGTCCTCGTCGTCGATCTCGGCGCCGATGCCGAGCTGACGGCCGCCGATGTTGATCAGCGTCGGCGTCAGCCGGACGGGTTTGTGGATGCCCTTGATCCGTGGCCGCAACATCGCTACCTCCCGTGTCCCCAGAGTGCCGCTCGTGTCCCCGACTCGTGTGCTCCGGCGGTGTGCTGCCGGGGAGCCGGAGCGCGGTCTCCCGCG
Source organism: Kribbella sp. NBC_00382 (assembly GCF_036067295.1). Taxonomy (NCBI): domain Bacteria; kingdom Bacillati; phylum Actinomycetota; class Actinomycetes; order Propionibacteriales; family Kribbellaceae; genus Kribbella; species Kribbella sp. NBC_00382. The sequence continues at coordinate 4,537,115 of NZ_CP107954.1, read as the reverse complement.
CCCCGGCCCTACTGACCGGCTAGCCGCATGTGGCGTCGCGGCAGCCGCCGCCGCCACCGCCGCCGCCGCCCGGGTCGGTGATGATCAGGGTCGTCTCGAGGTTCTCCAGCTTGCGAACCAGGAGTTTCCGCGGTTCGCGGACCTCAGCCTTCTGCTCCATGACTTCCTCCAACTGTCGTGGGTGGGTCAATCGCATTGCGGCGCCGCAACGCGATCATTAGAGCACTTCAGGCTATTTATTCCAATGCGCCCGATAAAGGTATTTCAGTGTATTTTTTTGGGCATTCTCCGAAGTAGGCGAGCCCGCTCCGTACCGCCCAGGAAGCCTGCCCACACGGGGGAAATCAGTCAATGGGTAATCTCTACCCAGATTCCTTGCGCACGGCCCCCATGAAACACTCGTGGCGGCCGGAGAAAGTCCGGGTAATAGTCTGCCGCACATTTCAAGTCACCGTTTGCGACAGTTTCGGACACATCCATCGGTGACCAATTGGTTGCAGTCGGTAGTCGGGTGGGCGATGCTCTGCTCCATGAAACGATTGATCGGATGGATCGTGCTGGGGCTGGTCGCGACCCTGGGGGTGACCGCTCCGGCGGTACCGCTCCCGGTGGAGCTACCAGGCGGCAAAGCCAACTGGGTGGTCTCGGTCGGTGGACTGCATGATGCAGCGGACAACAACTACGCGAACTGGACCCGGTTGGGCTGGTACATCTTCGCGGCCGACGGGACCGTCAGAACGAACTACTGGATGTGGAAAGAGCTGGACGAGCCCGAGCGTGTCACCAGCATGACTGCGAGTTGCGGTGGCGACGTGCCGAAATGTCCGGTCCAGACGATGGGCAGCTTCCTGACCGGGCCTACCGGCGTCTTCCAGGGCACCTACCAGACCTCGGACGGCAAGGTCGACGTCACGTGGACCAAGGACGGTGCGGGTCAAGCGCTCACGCCAGCACTGACCGAGCACTGGTTACTCGATCCGATTCCCGGCGGCAAGGTCGCCCGGATCAGTAGCGACGGCTACCACAGCACGGTCGCCGGCCCGGTGGTGGTGCCGTCCACCTTCTCGAGCTACTCCGCGAGCTTCGGGATCGGATATGGCAGCAACGCGCCGCTGTCGGCCGGGAACAAAGTGAGCATCACGGACATCCGGACAACCTATGGGCAGGACGAGTTCGTGGGCACCTTCGTCAGGGCCAACAAGGGCACAGTTGGCCGCGAGGGCGCCGGACTCTGGGCAGCCGGTTTCAACCAGGCAACCACCTTCGACCAGTGGCGGTCTTGTCCGAGCGGGAAGTGTGTGGGCTTCCGGGAGAAGACGAAGGACGGCTGCTTCTGCGAGAAGTTCCCGAACCCCAGGGATCGGATCCGCTACCTGGCCGATGCACCCCCGGCCCGGAACAACATCTACACCTACTGGTGTGAGTGTCTGGCCCAGGGAGCGGCGTGCTACCAGGCCAACAACCACGTTCAGTCGTTGCTGCAGATCATCGACGACGACCGCAAGTTCCAGGGGTGGGTCGGCGTCGAGACATCAACGAGTGTCGACAGTAGATCCCTCAAGCCGAACCATGACTTCGGGAGCGCCTACTGGGCGGTGCTCAACATGGTCACGCCAGACCTTCGCGGCCCTCAGCCCGGAAAGCCTTAGAACCAGGCCCGGCGCAGGCGTTGGTCAGCCTGCGCCGGGTGTCTTGGTCAGCGGCCGGCAGTTGGTTTGGTCAGCGGCCGCCGAGGAGGCCGCCGAGCATGCCGGCCACGCCGCCTTCCTGGCCGGCTTGCTGGCCGCCGCCGGTGCCGCCGATCAGGCCGCCGGGCGGTTCTTCGGAGGGTTGGACGACGACGAAGCCCTGGCCGGTGAAGGCCATCGTGAACGCCTCGCCGGTGGTCCGGCCGAGCAGGGTGCCGAGGCCGATCGAGTCGGCACGCTGGTACCCGGTCTGCAGGCTGGTCGACCAGCAGACGGCCGCCTGCGGGTCGGCGAACGTGGGCTGGTCCACGTTCAGTACGACCGGGGTGCCCTTGCAGGTGATCGCGATCCGGCCCTGGCCGGCGAAGTTGCAGTTGAACAGGCCGGAGTTCGACATCATCCCGGCGCCCTGGACCATCTTGATGTCCCAGCTCAGCGTCGGCTCGAAGGCCAGCACGTTGGCGCCGTTGATGCTCAGCCCGTCGTGCGGTCCGTCCAGATCTATCAGGTAGATGTCGGACGCGCGGTCGGCGAGGAACACATCCCCTTCCCCGCGCATCTTCATCAGCGGGATGCCCTCACCGGTGAGCTTCTGCTTCAGGAACTTGCCGATCCCACCCGCCCCCTGCGCCTCGAACTGCACGTTCCCCTGGTACGCGACCATGGCGCCCTGCCGGGCGAAGACCTCACCGCGCAACTCGACCTTGAGCAGCTTCGAGTTCTGCAACCGCAAGCCGGCCTGAGCCGACTCCCGCTCCTGATTCGTCGCGGCGAACAGTTCGCTCCGCATGCCGATTCCCCCTCCGTCTGGATGACCCCGAGCCTAGGCTCGGACGCACCAAGTCCCCTCCCGGTGCCGTCCCATCCTCCCCCGAAATCACCACTTCCGGCCCTGCCGATCAGCTGACCCCGTCGGCACGGGATGCTGTTGCGCGCCGGAACCACCGAACGGGAGCGCCCATGTCCAACAACTGGTACACCGACAACCGCCAGAACCGCGAGCTCGAAGACCTCCGGGACCAGATGGCGGCGGCTTCGTCCGAGGCGTCGAACTTGCGGTCCCGGCTGTCCCAGGTGCAGGGAACGATGGAGACGCGGCTGCAGCGGCTCACCACCGCCTTCGACGCCTTCGTCGAGCTGTCCGATATCCGCGAGAGCCTGATCGGGTTCGCGGACGCCGCCGAGGTGCGCCGGCATGCGGGTCAGGTGCTGGCAGCTCTGGCTTCTGGCCAGTCGCCGACCCGGGTGGGTCGCGACGTACCGGCGTACTGGCTCGCGCCTGCTGTAGAAGCGATTCGCGAGCTGGGCGCTCTGGACGAGGCTCAGCTGGCTGAGGCGATGAAAAGGGACGAGGTCAGGACCAGTACGTTCCTCTGCCTCGCGCTCGCCGCGCTCGGTCGGCGCAACGAGGTCCGGGCGGAGTGGCTGAGCACCGCGTTCGGTCAGCTGGCCGCTGACGGCACTGTCACCCGTACGCAGCGCGCGCTCTGGACGGCGGCGGCGCGCGGTGGATTCGGGGCCGAGGGCCAGCACTGGATCGTCACCCAGCTCAAGGTCGGCAACGCTGGAAGCGAGCGCTGGGCCGCGGTGGTGAAGGAACGTGCGACCGGTCTGCCCGTCAGCGCGGCGCCGCCTTTCAAGGAGTTCACCACCCAGTTCAAAGCCGGGGCGGACCTCGCCCGGCTGCGTGCCGGGGTCGAGGCGATCACCGGTGACACCAGCGTCCTCGAGCCGGACGGCGCGCTCGCGTATGCCGCCGGCAGCAAGCCGGACCCCGACAACCCGGACTCCGACAGCCCCGACCCCGACAGCACCTCCGCCCTGCTGCGGCTGCTGATCTCGGAAGGCAGCGAGCCCGAGCGGGAGATGCTCGCTCGCGTCGGCGAGCTCCGCGCCAAGGTGACCAACGGAAGCGCGCCCAGCAACGGCGCGCTCGGCGATTCGGCCGGTGAGCTCGGCAAGCTGCTCGAGGCGGACCTCGGCAAGACGAAGGAGCCGCACCTCGCGGCGACGGCCTTGCGGGTGGTCGCTGCCGTCGTACTGGCCGACGCCGAGGACCTGGCCAAGACCGCGAGCCTGCCGACCCCGACGCAGGTGAGCAAGGAGATCGAGTGGCGGCAGGTGACTCTGACGCCGGACGGCGCGGATCGGCTCTCGCTCGCGAAGGCTGAGCTCGAGATCACTCAGACCGTGCAGCCGTTGTCCGCTCAGGACCTACGCGGGCCGATCGGGTTCGGCGTCGTCGGGCTCTTGGTAGTGATCGGGCTCGGGTTCCTGGTGCACCCGTTCTGGATCGCGGTCGGGCTGGTGCTGATCGGCATCGGCGGCTACGGCTTCTGGGCGGCCCGGAAGAAGCGGTCCGGCGAGCAGGCTGACACCGTCCGGCGGATCGGCCGACTGCGCGAGCAGGCAACGGCGGCCGGCGCGGAGCTCGCGGCGTACAAGGCCGGCGACACCGCCCGCCTCGCCGCGGTCACCAGCGACCTCGAGGAAGTCAGGAAGCGCCTCCAGGACTGACCCTCCAGGCTGGATCCAGGCTGCTTGCCGGCTTGGGTCCAGCCTCTCTTGCGCAGTCTTTGTTAGTCGGCTAAGTTTTTCTCTTAGTCGGCTAATGAGTCGACTCTACCGCGAGGAGACGCTTGATGGAGCTGGGATTGCAGGGCAGGCGGGTACTGGTGACGGGCGGGTCGTCCGGGATCGGCAAGGAGGCGGCGCTGGCGTTCGCTCGCGAGGGTGCGCGGGTCGCGATCACCTACAACTCACGCAAGGAGGCTGCCCACGACGTCGTCGACGCGCTTGGCGCCGAGGCTTTCGCAGTACCGATGGACCTGGGGGCACCTGAGTCGATCGCCGACGCGGTCAGCCAGACGATCGAACGGTTCGGCGGGCTCGACGTGCTGGTCGGCAACGCGGTCAATTGGGGCAATGCGAGTCCGCACGAGCGGCCGAAGCGGATCGAGGACGCCCAGCCTGACCAGTGGCTCCCGGTGCTGCGGGACAACCTGACCGGGAACTTCCGCCTCGTCCAGCACGCCGCGGCCGCCCTGCGCGAGTCGAATCAAGGCCGGCTGGTACTTCTCTCAACCGATCTCGTCGAGCGCGGCATGGCCGGCGCCTGGGCCTACACCGCCGCGAAGGCCGGGCTGCACGGACTCGTCGCCAGCCTGCAACACGACCTCGGCGAGGACGGCGTTCTGGTCAACCTCGTAATGCCGGGCGTCACACTCGAGAACGGCAGCCACCGGGTGATCCCGGACGAGGTGATCGGCCAGTTCGCGCAGGGATTCACCGCCCGACACCTGCCAGAGGCCGCGGATGTCGCCGCCGCGATCGTCTTCCTCTGCTCAGCCCGGACCACCGCCACCCAGGGCGAGATCGTCCGGGTGAACGGCGGCGCGGTGCGTGTGGCGTAGATCATTCCAGTCAAACGGAGATGGAATCTCCTCTCTGGGTGTACGCTCGGGGAGAAACGGAGATGCCATCTCCGTTAACTGGGAAGGTCGACATGAACGAGTTGGTGCTGGTCACCGGCGGCACAGGGTATGTGGCGGGCTGGTGCATCACGGCGTTGCTGCAGCGTGGGTACGACGTACGGACGACCGTGCGCAGCCTGAAGAAGGAACAGACGGTCCGGGACGCGGTCGGGACCGTGGTGGATCCGGGTGACCGGTTGAGCTTCGCGGTCGCGGATCTGACCAGCGACGAGGGCTGGGACGAGGCCGTCGCCGGCGTCGACTACGTACTGCACGTCGCCTCGCCGCTGGGTGGCCAGGAGGACCTGATCACTCCGGCGCGCGACGGTGCTCTCCGGGTACTGCGCGCCGCCGCCAAGGCTGACGTGAAGCGGGTCGTGATGACCTCGGCGGCGAACGCGGCGAGCCCGTCGAGTTACAAGGAAGAGGGCATCACCGATGAGACTCTCTGGACCGACCCCGAGGACCCGACCCTGATTCCCTATCGACGCTCGAAAACCGTTGCGGAGAAGGCGGCCTGGGCCTTCGTCGAGAGCGAAGGCCGGCCCGAACTACTGACCACGATCCTGCCCGGCGCGGTCTTCGGGCCGATCCTCAGTACAGGCAATCTCGGGTCGGTGCAGATCATCGCCCGGATGGTCGGCGGCAAGATGCCCGGTACGCCGCGGATCGGGCTCGAGATCGTCGACGTCCGCGACCTGGCCGACATCCACATCCGCGCGATGACGTCGCCCGAGGCGGCCGGGCAACGGTTCCTCGCGACCGGTGAGTTCCTCTGGATGCGGGACATGGCGGTCGACCTCAAGAACGGCCTGGGCGCGGACGGCGCGCAGGTGAAGACCCGCCAACTGCCCGACTTCGTGGTGCGGCTCTCGGCACTCTTCGACAAACCACTGCGCTCGATCGTCGTCTCGCTGGGCCGCCGCAACCAGCACAGCACCGCCAAGGCCGAGCGGGTCCTCGGCTGGAAGGCCCGTCCCGCCGCGGAGACCGTGGTCGCCTGCGGTCGCAGCCTGCTCGACTGGAAAGTGATCTGATGAACCCGTGAGCAGTGAGGTGAAGGGACCCAGGAAAGACTCCGTCCGCAACCGGGCGCGGTTGATCGACAGCGCTCGGGCGGTGTTCGCCGAGCGGGGCTTCGGCGCGACGCTCGACGACATCGCCCGGCACGCGGGGGTCGGCGTCGGTACGGCGTACCGGCACTTCCCCAACAAGCAGGCACTGGCCGCTGTCGTGCTCGCGGACGCGACCGAGCAGATCGCCGCCGACGCGGCGGACGCGCTGGCGATCGAGGACCCGTGGGAGGCCCTGGTCACGTTCTTCGAGCGCAACGGCGCCCGGCAGGCGGAGGATCGAGGGCTGTACGAGCGGCTGACCGGGCTCGGTGATGCCGAACGGCAGGACCAGATCTGGCCCGGGATCGTCGCGGACGTGACGTTGCTTCTCTCCCGGGCACAGGCGGCCGGCGTGGTTCGGGCCGATGCTGTCCCGCAGGACATCGCGGCCATCTTCGCCCTGCTCGGACCGGCGTACGAGATGACCCGGGACGTTGCCCCGGACCTGTGGCGGCGCTATCTCGCGCTCATCCTGGACGGTCTGCGCGCCACCGACCGACCGCCTTTGCCGGCCGCACCGCCACCCGCCGAGGCACTGGACACCATCCTCAAAGCGGGCAAACCTCAGCGCTGACAACGTCGCGGGCTTGTACGGTGGGGTCAGAGACCCTTCTTCGAAGGAGTGTTGTGATGGCCCGGGCGCTGATCGTGGTCGATGTGCAGAACGACTTCTGCGAAGGTGGGAGTCTGGCGGTCAGCGGTGGCGCGGACGTCGCGTTCCGGATCGGCGAGCTGCTGCACCACTGGCACGACGCCGAACCGGACCAGCGCGACTATGCGTACGTCGTCGCCACCCGCGACCACCACATCGATCCGGGCGACCACTTCTCCGAGACGCCTGACTTCGTGAACTCCTGGCCGGTGCACTGCGTGGCAGGCACGGACGGCGTCGGCTTCCACCCCAACCTGGATCCGCAACCCTTCGACGCGATCTTCGACAAGGGCGAGTACGCCGCGGCCTACTCCGGCTTCGAGGGCAAATGCCACGAGAACGGCAAGCCCCTGGCCGACTGGCTCCGCGAGAAGGGCGTCACCCAGGTCGACGTCTGCGGGATCGCCACCGACTACTGCGTCCGCGCGACCGCCCTGGACGCCAACCGCGAAGGCTTCCGCACCACAGTGCTGACCGGCCTCACCGCAGGGGTGGCACCGGCCAGCACCGAACAGACCCTCGTAGACCTCCGTACTGCGGGCGTGGCACTCGCCTAACTCGGAATCGACACGGGTTGGCCACGTAGGCCACGGGGTGATGACGGCAAGGCCGGTGGGGGTGGTGCTGCCTGGCGGGCCGAATTGGTTGCTGCTGGCAATTGTCCGGACCGCCAGGACATCAATGACCCGCTTGCAAACGCTTGCCTCTGCGTATCCGGCTCGTTCGCGGGGCTATTGATGTGCTGGCGGTCCGGGCGGGTGCCTGCAGCGCAGCGCGACAGTCGTGTCGGCCGCGGATGGGACTGTCCGCGAGGTGGCGTGGGCGATGGGATGGGTTATCTGACGGGCGCGCCGGGGCCGAGTGGGATGCCGAGGGCCCACCAGGCGAGGAAGAGCAGGGTCCATGCGAGGGTCATCGCCACCGCTAGCGGGACTGTGTACGACGCCAGGGTGCCGACGCCGGCGTCTTTGCGGTAGCGCTGCAAGAAGCCCAGCGCCATCACGAAGTACGGGCTCATCGGGGTGATCGCCGTCGAGCCGGAGTCTGCGATGCGGAACAGCGCCTGGGTGGTCTCGGCGGGGACGTTGAGCAGCAGCATCATCGGGACCAGGATCGGCGCGGTCAGCGACCACATCGCGGAGCCGCTGGTGACGAGGATGTTGATCAGCGTCAGCAGGACCAGGATGCCGAGGAAGATGACGATCTTCGGGGCGCCCAGATCGCCCAGCCAGCGGGCCGACTCGGCAGACAACAGGTCGCCGATCTTGCTCCAGCTGAAGTACGCGAGGAACTGCGCGATCGCGAAGAACAGCACCAGCACGGGCGCCATCTGCTTGATCCCCTCGGCCATCAGCTTCGGTACGTCGCCGGCCTTCTCGATCACGCCGACCGTCACGCCGTAGGTGATCCCGACCAGCCCGAACAGCACCGCGACGACCATCGCGATCCCGTCCAGGAACGGCGACTCGACGATGCTGCCGTTCTCGCCCCGCAACGGCGAGTCGTGCGGGACCAGTACGGCGATGATCGCGACCGCGGCGATCCCGAACACGATCGTTGCCCGCAGCAACCCCGTGCGCTCGCGATCGGACAGGACCAGCGCGTCCGGGTCGTCGCCCGGGGCGTCCGGATCCGCGTCCAGGTCGTCGCGCTTGCTCAGCACCAGCCGGGTGACGAGCGTGATGACGAGGGCGAGCAGCACCGACGAGACGATGTTGAAGAACCAGTTCGACAGCGGGGAGATGGACGCGTTCGGGTCGATCGTCTTGGCCGCCGCTTCGGTGATACCGGCGAAGATCGCGTCGTTCGGGGTCGGGATCGGGCTCGCGTCGTACCCGGAGGCGATCGCCGTGTACGCGACCACGATGCCCAGGATCGGCGACCGGCCGACCGCGCGGAACGCGAGCCCGCCGAGCGGTACCAGGATGATGTACGCCGCCGCCGAGGCGACGTGCGCCATCGTGCCGGCGAAGGCGACCGCGAAGACCACCATCGAGGTCGGCACCCGGGACACGCTGACCTTCATCAGCGACTGCAGGAACCCGGTCCGCTCGGCCAGCGCCACGCCCATGATCACCACCACGATGGTGGCCATCGGCGGGAACTCGGCGAAGTTCGAGATCGCGGTCGAGACGGCCATCTGCAGGCCGTCTCCAGACAGCAGGTTCTGTACCGCGACGACCTTGCCGTCCTTCGGTGACAGGACCGAGACGTCCAGGGCGGCGAGGATCGCGCTCACCACGGCGAGGATCGCGGACAGGATCCAGAACAGCCAGAACGGATGCGGTAGCGCGTTGCCGGCCCGCTCGATCACGGCCATCCCGCGGACCAGGCGGGGCAGGTCCTTCTTCGGCTCGGTTGCGGTGGTAGTCATCTCAGCTCCTCAACTTGTGAGCTTTGAAGAAGTCACCGATCATCTGGTGAGCCTCGAAGGTCTGGGTGACATAGCCGGGGCCTGACGACGCATCCGACCCCGGCCACGAGTGGCCGCCGTCGGTCACGGCCACGTGTACTACGTCCGCCTTGCAGCCCTTGTACTTCGTGATCAGTACGTCGTCGCCCAACTGGCTCACTTTGGTGTCCTGGTCGCAATGGTCACGGACCGACCAGTCGCGGACCCAGGTCTGCACGTCCGGCAGGTCGCGCTGGCCGTCGCCGCCGTACGGGATCGTGGTGTCGCCGGTGCCGTGGATGTCGAGCACCGGGATCGGCCGACTCGGAGCGCAGTGGGTGCCCTCGATGTAGAACGCGCCGGAGACCGGGGCGATCGCGGCGAACCGGTCGGCCATCCGGCAGGCCAGGATGCCGGTGAAGCCGGCGCCATTGGACTTGCCGGTCGCGTAGACCGTCCGGGTGTCGACGCAGTACTTGCCCTCGAGCTGATCCAACAGGTCAGCGGTGAACTTCACGTCGTCGACGCCCTTCGCCGCGTACGGCGCGCCCTGCCAGGCCTGCTTGTTCTCGTCGCCGATCACACCGTTGGGGTAGGCAACGACTGCGTCGAGCTTCGAGAGGTCGGAGAACGCCTCGGTCTGCGCGCCGGTCTTGCCGCGGCCGTGGAAGACCAGGATGAGCGGGTACTGCTTGGATGGCTGATAGTTGACCGGGACGTGCAGGCGGTAGGTCCTGGTGAGACCGCCGCTCTCGACCGTGTAGTCACCGGTCGCCGCTGCTTTTCCGCAGCCGGCGCTTCGGGAGTCGGTTGATGCTGTTGCTGTAGGCAACATGGTGGCGGCGGTCACCAGGCCGGCCGTCAGCAGCAGGGCGGCCAGGGTTTTCGGGCGTGCGAGGTTCATCGGGGTGCCTCCTCGGGCCGGCGGCCTGCGGGCGGGCAGGCTCGCGCCTGGAACGCATCGGGCGGTCCAGTTCTATGAAGGGGTGGTGCTGGTCAGGCCGAGAGCAGCTCTTCGGCGAAGGCGGCGATGCGGTCTGCGGCGGTCTCGACCAGGAGCCGGCCGTCCTCGGCAGTGGCACGTCGGGGATCACCCAGGACGCCACGCTTGTGGTAGACATCGAACCCGACGGACAGGCGTGGACCTTGGGCCTGCCGGGACAGCCGGGCTTTCGGGGGTAGTTCGTCGAGCTGGGTCGCGCCGGGCTCCAGGAGTTCTGGCTGGACGAGTTCGGGCGCGAGGTACAACATCTGGGCGGTCTCCGCCTCGCCCGCATGGCCGTGCACCTGGCTGACCTCCATGCCCGCGATGAGGTCGGAGACCAGCGGCGTGATGGGTGTCCACGCGAAGGTGAGGTCGGGTTGCAGGAGGTACTCCTGGGCCAGAACCGACAGCGCGGCGTTGTTGCCGCCGTGGCCGGTGATCACCAGGAACTGGCGCCAACCGTGTTGTTGGAGGCTGGCGATGAGGTCACGGAGTACGGACTGGAAGGTTGCCGGGGACAACGTCACGGTACCGGCGAAGGCCATGTGGTGTGGGGATACGCCGTAGTTGAGCGGTGGCGCGATGACCGCGCGACCGTCGAGGCGTTCGGCCACGAGATCGGCGAGGCCTTCCGCTCGTACGGTGTCGGTCGACATCGCCATCCCACCGCCGTGCTGCTCCTGGGCACCCACCGGAATGATCACCAACGGCGCCAGCCGGACGGCGTCGCGCGCCTGGTCAGTCGTCATCTCCGCAAGCTTGTTGCTCACGGCAACTCCGGGAAGGTGGCGGCCTCAATGGCGGTACGGATGTGGTCAAGGTGCTCGCGCGTGAGCTGCTCGGCCGCGGCGGCGTCGCCGGCCTGGACGGCTTCGAAAATCGCCCGGTGCTCCTCGTAGTCACGCTTACGGTTGTCGTACAGCTGCCTGATCTGCTGCTGCTCGCGGAGACGCACTTTGAGGAGGCTCCCGATCAGCTCTTCGACCACCGGATTACCACTCGCGGCGGCCAACTCGACATGAAAATTCAGCGCAAACGCCGGCCCACCCGGAGGCGTCAACGCATTGGTGACCGCCGCCTCCAGCTTCTCCAGAGACCGTCCGCCGCTCCCGGCTCCGCCGGAACCGGTGGAGGGAGCGGGCGCCGCAGCCGGGGCTGCGGTTGGATGCGCGCCCACACCGCCTTCGGCTCCCGCACGTTCTCCCGCCGCGCTCGCGCCGCTAGGCGCGAGCGCGGCGGTTGCCTGGACGTTGGCCGCTTGGGCGGCTACTGCGGGCTCCAGCAGGAGGCGGGCGCCTATTAGTTGAAGGACTGATTCCTTGGTGATCGGCGGGCGGTGCGGGTTGGCGAGGACGACGTTGTTGATGGTCGGACCGACGTACGTGCCGGAGCCGTGGCGGAACTCGACGGCTCCGGTGGCCTCCAGTTTGCGGAGTGCCTCGCGGATGGTCGGGGTGGTGATCTCGAACCGCTTCGCCAGCTCGCGGGCCGACGGGATCGCATCGCCCGGCCCCAGGTCGGCGTCCCGGATGATGCCGAGGATCGCCTCGGTCAACCGGTCCGACAGGCTGGGCGCCACCGTTGAGTTAGTCACAAAGTGACTAAATCACTTGCTCTCTCCCCCGGTCAAGACCTCAGGTAGGGTCGCGTGCCTCCAGCAGGTATTCCCCCACGCGACTGCGACCACGGTTCGGGCCGGTCATCGACTTGAGCGAAGGTGGTTGGTGGTGCCGCCTGCGGGGGTCATGACGTCTGAGCGGTAACTAACTTGCACCCAGCGACAAGTAGTTTCCACCTAACGGCCCCGCCCACCGTGTGGCCAAGGGCGCCATCGCAATCGCGAGACCTGGACCCGGCGTAGGCGAGCGCGCCGAACACCCCATCACCTCCACCCCACCCGAGCCGCTGACCGGGATCGTGGTCGCACCGCGCGACGCAGCAGCAGGCGTGGAGAGCGCGTGGGGGAACTTCCGGCTCAGGCGTCTAGCACTTTAGTAGTACGGAGGTTGCTGTTTTCGGTGGATGTGGAGTGGGTCGGCCGGGCGGCAGTCTGGGCCTATGGCAACGAAAATGATGACGCGGGCCGGGAGTTTGCTGGCAGCAACTGTTCTGTTGGTGCCGGTTGGGGTCGTCTCCGCGCAGGCTGCGGCGGCACCCGGTGCGGGGGATCTCGGGGATCGGCTGTTCCCAGGGCTCGGCAACGGTGGGTATGACGCGCAGAGTTATGACGTGAGTCTTGGCTACGAGGTCGGTACCACCAAGATGCCGGGTGTGGTGACGATGCGGGCGGTCGCCACCCAGTCGTTGACCCGGTTCAGTGTCGACTCGGCTGGGCAGCGGATCGAGGCCGTGACGGTCAACGGGCGGCCGGCGGAGTACAGGCTGGTTGGCGAGAAGCTCTCGATCACCCCAAGAAGCACCCTGTACAAGCACCTGCCGTTCACCGTCCGCGTCGTCTACACCGCCGACCGCTCGCAGAATCCGGTACCACCGGGGCTCAACCTTCCTCCGGGAGTGCCCAACCCGTTCACCGTCTGGAACGAGACGCCGGACGGATTCGGCGTGATGGGTCAGCCAAACCGTGCCCACGTGGTGTTCCCGTCCAACGATCATCCGAGCGACAAGGCGCAGTACACGATCCGCATCACCACCCCGAACGACCGCACCGGGATCGCCAGCGGCCGCCGCACAGCGAAGTACAAGCACGGCCAGACCACCACCTGGGTCTACAAAACCGCACACCCGATCAAGACCGACGTGGTCGCGATCGCGGTCGGCAAGTTCCGTGAGATCAAGCAGACCGGACCGCACGGCCTGCCTATCCGTAGCTACTTAGGTCTCGCTAAATTCCAAGGCAAGTCCTACACCGACGCGATGCAAGCCAACGCCATCGAGACGCCGCAACAGCTCGCCTGGCTGGAGAAGCAGATCGGCCGGCCGTTCCCGTATGAGCAGTACGGCGTCCTCGGCCTCACGAGCCCGTACGACGGCGTCGCGCTCGAAACGGCCGGCCTGTCCACCTTCGGCCTCCCACTTTCCCTGCCCGCCAAGGACGAAGCGGGCACGCTGGTCCACGAGCTGACCCACCAGTACTTCGGTGACGCGGTCTCCGTCCGGAGCTGGGACGACATGTGGATCAGCGAAGGCCATGCCCGGTACTACGAACGCAAATACGACGCGTCCCGCGGCTTCACTAACCTCAACGCAGAGCTCAAAGACCTGTACGAGACCGACCAACAGTCCCGCCACGACTCCGGTCCGATGGGCCGCTTGAACAGCCAACTCGCGGTCCTGTTCGACACCGACGTACCGGGACAGCTGATGCTCACCGGGCTCAACAGCATCGTCGGCGAGCAGACCTTCCGGCGGATCGAGCAGACGTTCTTCGACCGGTACCGCGACCGCAGCGCCGGCACCCAGGACTACATCGACACGGCCAACGAGGTCAGTGGACGCGACCTCACGCAGTACTTCTGTGCCTGGATCTACGGCAAGACCACCCCACCCATGCCAGGCCACCCGGACTGGCACAGCACCCCCGCAAAGGCAGCCTGATGAACACCACCCTCGCTATAACCCACGCCACCAGCAGCGCGACCAACGACACCCTCGGGGTGGTCGGCGCCGCACTGCTGGTGGGCGTCCTACTCGCCTACGCCCTGCTCGTCCTGGGCGCGCTGATCAGTTCACTCGGCGCACCGATGATCAGCCGTTGACCACGATCGGTGCGCCGTTGGAGGTCAGTGACCAGTCGGTGGTGTGGAAGGTGTTGGGGTTCACCTCGCCGGTGGCGATGACGTAGTCGATCATCAGCTGGCGGATCTCGACCTGCCGGTTGTAGACGACCGGCGCGGTCTTGACGTGCGGGAAGTTGCCGCCGCCGGACTGGCGGTAGTTGTTGACGGCAACGACGAACTGCTGGTCGGCGGCCACCGGCGTACCGTCGTACGTGAGGTCCGTGATCCGTGCGCCGGGCGCCTTGGCGATGTCGATCTTGTACGCCATCGGCTTGGTCAGGCCGCCCATGATGTCGTAGTTGTAGTCCGGCGTACCGCCCGGAGCGGTCGGCGTCACGGCGTTGGTGACCTGGTCGGCCGGGAACGGGCCCGGGCCGCTGACCTGCTTGAAGTACTGCGCCGAGAACTCCAGGTAGTCCTTCACCTGGGCGCCGGTCATAGTGACCGCGAGCAGCGTGTTGTCGAAGATGTAGAGGCCGGCGACGTCGCGGATCGAGACATCGCCGGCGGGGATCGACGCCTCGCGGTTGAACGGAGCGGCGATCGCAAGGACCGGCAACGCGGCTTGCGGCGTACCGACAAGGGCCTTGCTGACGGCGTCGGCCTGGATGAAGTTGACGAAGTCCAGGGCGGCGGTGTCTTCCCAGGGCGCGGTCGCGGCGGACATCGCCTCGGTGCAGGTGCCGACCTTGGAGTTGACGTAGGTGACGACCTTGTCGTGGTCCTCCTGCAGGATCCGGACGACCTTCGCGTCGGCCGCGACCGTGTTCGCGTTCAGGACCTGGCTGGCCCGGCCGAGGACCTTCCATTTGCCGCGGACCTTCTGCAGGTCGAGGTCGATCAGCGAGAGCCGCATGCCCCACTTGAGCGGCTCGGTCAGGACGACCTGCTCGCCGCTGACCTTGTTCGTGACGAGTCGCTGCGGGATCTCCAGGTGCGCGTGCCCGACCAGGACGGCGTCGATGCCGGGGACGGTCTCGGCCATCAGGACGGAGGCGTTCTCGGGGACCGGCAGCGCATCGCCGTACGAGGACGAAAGGTCCATCCCGGAGTGCGCGGAGACGATCACCACGTCGGCACCGGCCGCGCGGACCTTCGGGACCCACTCCTTGGCGAGCTCGACGATGCCGCCGAACTTGATCTTGTTCTCGACGTTGGCCTTGTCCCAGATCGCGATGCCGGGGTTGGTCAGGCCGAGGATGCCGACCGTGACCGTGCCCTGGCCGTGCACCTGGACCTTCTTCAGCACGTACGGCGGGAAGACCGGCAGGCCGGTGGTCCAGTCCTGGGCGTTCGCGCCGAGCAGCGGGAAGTGCAGCTGGCTCTGGAACTTGCGCAGGATGTCGAGGCCGTAGTTGAACTCGTGGTTACCGAGCGCAGCGGCGTCGTACTCGATCTCGTTCATCGCCGCGGCCATCGGGTGCCGGTGACCGCCGGTGATGGGCTGGATCTTGGCGAAGTAGTAGGCCAGCGGAGTGCCCTGGATCGTGTCGCCGGCGTCGATCATCAGCGGGTCGGGCGCGTGCCGAGTGGCCTTGACCCGGGCCCGGACGGCCTTCACCAGGGTCGCGATCTTGGCCAGGCCGATGTCGTTGTGCGCCGCGTCGTCGTACTCGGCGTTCTTGAAGTAGTCCCAGTTGAACACGTTGCCGTGCAGGTCGGTGGTGCCCATGATCGTGAGCCGGACCACCTCCGGGTCCTTCGGCTTTCCGGCGTACGCCGGGGCCGCCTGGAAACCGGCAGCGGCCAGCACCGCGGCGGCGCCACCGATCACCGTTCGCCTGCCCATGTTCCGGTCCACTGCTCCGTCTGCCTGGTACTCCGGGCCGCCGGCCCCAGTACCGGCCGTCGTCTGGTCGCTGTCCGTCATCACTGTCGCCTCACGCGTCGTCGGGTTCTGCCTGTGCGTTGCTGCCTGACTTGTTGCTGGACCACCCCGCCGGTACCTGTGGGCCCGGCCGGGCCTGCCCCGACACGCACGATACGTGCGAAACGCCGGGGGGTGGTGCAGGGATGGCCCTCGCGACACGAGAGGATGCCTCAATGACCTTGCCGCCCGGCAAACTCTTTCTGATTGCCGCCATTCTGTTCGGTGCCGCCCTCGCTCAGGCGGCCACTCCCGCCACACCGCCGGCCGCTGCACACCACCTGGTCGCCTCCGGACCGGCCGGGCCCGCGCCGCTGAAGATTTCGACGGCGTCGAAGGTGGTCGCGAAACATCGCAGTACGGGGCGGAAAAATCAGCGGACGACGACGCCCGCGGTGGCGGACGACTGGACGCTGACGAACGACGGCAAGGTGCTGTACCTGACGTTCGACGACGGGCCGCAGGTGACGTACACGCCTCAGGTTCTGCGGGTGCTGGCGCGGCACCACGCGAAGGCGACGTTCTTCGTCCTCGGCCGTGAGGCGGCGGCGCATCCGGAGCTGGTCGAACTGGCCCGCAGCCAGGGGCATCACATCGGCAACCACACCTGGGACCACCCGATGCTCACGCATCTGACCCCTAAGCGGGTGCGCGAGGAGATCTTCAGCGGGGTGAAGTCGAAGTGCTTCCGGCCTCCGTACCGCGACACGAACGCGGCGGTGGCGGCGGTCGCGGCGGCGAACCACCAGCGGCAGATCCTCTGGGACGTCGACACCAACGACTGGGAGAAGCCGGGCGCGGCGGCGATCCAGCACGAGATCCTGCGCGGGGCGCGGCCGGGGGCGATCATCCTGATGCACGACGGGGGTGGGACCCGTACTCAGACGGTCGCGGCGCTGGATCGGGCTTTGACTGTGTTGAGCGCTCGCGGGTATACCTTCCGGTCGCTGCCTTGCTAGCTCGTGACCGAGGCCTTGCCGCCTGAGAAGTGCTTGAGGGCCTGGTCGATCACGTGGACCGGTTGGTCGAGGGACTTCACGAGGTACAGGCCGGTCGGTTTGAGGAGCGGGCTGGGCTTGATGACGGTCCGGACAGCCGGCTGGTCGAGGCCTCGTACGCCGGCCGTCGTCGCACCGATCCCGGGCGCCAGTTTTAGCTCGAGGACGAACTGGCCGAAGATCTTGACCTGTTTGAACCCCTGGACCGCGGTCCACGGCAGGATCACTGGGTACGCCGCGCCTTCGCAGGCGAGCTCGAGTGCTTTGGGTGACATGCGCATCGCTACTGGCGGCAACTCGTTGGCGGCGAACCAGCGTTGACGCTCCTTGTCGAGCTTGAGCGCTAGCAAGGTACTCACGACCAGCGGAACCATTGCCGCGATCAACAACAACGAGAACGGCCACATGCCGGCTCCCTGGAAGGCGATCAAGGCGTAGAGCGCCAGCACGATGCCCAAAGCACCGATCACCAGAGTCACCCAGGCACCCCGCCGCTGCACCTTGCTGACCACAGCCCGCCGCTGCAACACCGCACCCCGATCGATGCCGACCACAAACGTCTGCACCGGAACCTGCTCGCTCATCCCCCAACCATCTCAGCCCCGAGGTTCCCCCGCCCATCGACACGGCCCGGTCCCCACGGACCGGGTACTCCCCACGCCTGCCGCAACGTCCGCTCCTACGTCGCTCCCTCTGCGGCTAGCTCCCACCCACCCCGAACGCGGGCTCCTACGTCGCCCACTTGAGATGACCACTGAGCGGCTCGCCATGTGTCTCTGGGAAAGCGTGGGCTTGTCCGGCCGGTCCTCTGGCTCGGGATACTCCGCCATGTCGCCGGGCGGACCGGTGCTCTGCGTTGCGCAGGCGGCCGCCTACCAGGTGGGCGAGCTGCTCGAGACGCGCCCGCTGCTCACCGCCGAGTACCGGCTCCGGGCACAGAACACCTGCGACGCGAGCTGGCTGACGGCGTACTGGATGAGGTCGGCCGCGCTGCCGTGCGCTGGTGGAGTACTACGGTGTTTGTCATGCGTACCTTGCACTTTGGGTTGCGGGTCAGTGAGTTGGAGCGGTCGCTGGCGTTCTACACCGCCGTCGGCTATGAGGTCGTCGGGACCGTCGAGGGCACGGCGTACGGGACTCTGACGATGCTCCAGCTGCTCGGTGACGACTTCGTGACCATCGAGCTGGTCTATGACCCGGCGTCCGGTCCGACCGGTCCCGGCGTGGGTATCAACCATCTGGTGATCCAGGTGGAGTCCCTGGACGCGACCCGCGCCGATCTTGCCGCCAAGGGGATCGAGGCCGGGCCGGTCGAGAACCCCGGCCCGCGGACCTGCTGGATCACCGACCCGGACGGGTACCGCATCGAACTCGTCCAATGGCCGGCCGATCACCCCGACGGCATCACCAAAGGCGACTTCGCCTGACCCGGGCTACTTCTTGATCTCGTAGCGGACCAGGGCCAGGCCGTTCTTGAACGAGGTGGCCTCGACCAGGTTCAGGTCTTGCGAGTCCTCGAAGACGCGGGTCCCCTTGCCGCGCGAGGCCGGGCAGACCAGCATCCGTACTTCGTCGACGGCGCCGGCGGCCAGCAGGGAGTGCATCAGTTTCAGGCTCCCCCACAGCCAGAGATCCTTGCCGTCCTGCTCCTTGAGCTCCCGGATGGTGGTGACCGGGTCGCGCGTCACGGTCGCCGCGGAGAAGTCGCCCCAGGGAGCGTCATCCAGTGTCGACGAGGCGACGTACTTGGTGAAGTTGTTGAGCTTCTCGCCCCACTCGCCCTGCTCCTCGGCGTACGGCCAGTAATCCTTGGCCTGGTGATAGGTGTTCGCGCCGAGAATCATCGTGTCCACCGAGTCACCGAAGCCCATCATGCTCGCCTTGAAAGCCGGGTCGGTCTTCTCCGAAAACGGCTCCCCCGACACAAAGCTGAGCCCGCCATCCTCCTCCGCCGCGATGTTGTCCACAGTCACCCACTGCTGCACTACAAGCTTGCGCATGCCTCTTCCTCCGTACGAACGATGCGCGACCCCATTGGCCGCCTTCACCCCTGGGACGGAGCCACCACGCCGCTCTCGACATCTCGCCGTCGACTATTTCAAGACGAGGTCCTGTACAGGTCTAGACCGATTCATTTCGGCGACGGACCAGGTCTACCTGTCATGACGGAAAACAGCAGTCACCGGCTGGTGCAGTCGGTCCTCGTGTCACTCAACGGCGTCATCGGCGAGCCGCTGACGTGGGCCGGTCCCTACTTCGGCGAAGGGAGCGCGATCCGCTCACTGGCCACACTGCAACGCAGCGACGGCTTCCTGATGGGACGGCGGACGTATGAGATCTTCGCCCGGCAATGGCCCGCCGCGACCGGCCCGTACGCCGACGCCCTCAACCGGGCGAAGAAGTACGTGTTCTCGTCGACCTTGCGGGAGGCGGAGTGGAACAACACGACGGTCGTCTCCGGCGATGTCGTCGATGCGGTGCGTACGCTGAAGCAGAGCAACGACCTGCTGTTCTACGGGCACGGACAGTTCGGGCAAACACTCGTCGACGCGGGGCTGGTCGACGAGCTGACGCTCACGCTGGTGCCGGTCTCAGTACCCGGCGGGACGCCGCTGTTCCGCGAGGGAGGCGAGAGCCGGCGCTGGGAACTCGTCCAGGCCGGCCCGGGCCACGACCCCGGTCTGGTCAGCCTCACATACCGGCCCGCTTCCTCCGACACCGTTCAGGACACTGCCGCATGATCTCCAGCGACGACCGCGATCAGTTCCTCGAGGACACCGACCAGTACCGCCGGGAGCTGATCGCGCATTGCTACAAGATGGTCGGCTCACTGCACGAGGCCGAGGACATCGTGCAGGAGACGCTGCTGCGGGCCTGGCGCAAACAGGAGTCGTTCGAAGGGCGATCCTCGATGCGCACCTGGCTCTACCGGATCGCGACCAACCAGTGCCTGACCGTCCTCGGGTCGCGCCAGCGCCGCGTGCTGCCGTCCGGGCTACTCGGGCCTGGGCAGGATCCCGACGTACCGATGGCTCCCACAAGTGAGGACAGACTCTGGCTGGATCCGCTGCCCGAGTCGGTACTGGTGCCGGCCCGCGGCGAGGATCCGGCCGATGTCGTCGCGGCCCGTTCGAGCCTGCGGCTCGCGCTCGTGGCCAGCCTGCAACACCTGGCGCCGCGGCAGCGTGCGGTCCTCATCCTGCGCGAGAGCCTGGGGTATCCGGCGTCCGAGGTCGCCGAGATGCTCGAGATGTCGGTACCGGCGGTCCGCAGCGCGCTGCAACGGGCGCGGGCGAGGATCGACGACATCGCCCCGGCGACCGATGAGGTGGTCGAGCCGGACTCCCCCGAGGCGCGAGCGATCCTGAACCGGTACATGGACGCCTTCGAGCGCGCCGATGTCGAGGCGATGAACGAACTGCTCCGGTCCGACGCGAGGCTGGAGTTCGTGCCGTCGGAGGTCTGGTTCCAGGGCAAGGTCACCTGCGTCGGCCATCTGCGGGGGCGCGTGATGACCGAGCCAGGGCTGTACCGGATGCTGCCGACGATCGCGAACGGGCAGCCCGCGGCCGCCGCCTACTACCGCCCGACGACCGACGACGACTTCGCGGCGTTCGCGATCGCCGTACTGACGGTCGACCGGCAGCACATCCGCGCGCTCACCGTCTTCGCCGAGCCGGAGCTCGTGCCCCGGTTCGGCTTTCCCCGCACGCAACCGGCGGCCCGGTAACCGATGCATTCCGGCCGGCCGGGAGGTCTATCTCACTGAGCGACTTCCCACCGGGGATCGCGATCCGTACTCCCTCGAGAGGACCTCAGGTGAAACTCAGCCTGTACATCCCGACCGGCACCACCCAGGAGTTCCACGGCTACACCGACCCGATGGCCGCCTTCGACAAGATCAGGGAGCTGGCCGTCGCCGCGGACGAGAGCGGCTTCGAGACGATCTGGGCACCGGACCACTTCATGCCGTTCGGGCCGCCCGGCGCGTACGTCTTCGAGGCCTGGACGACGCTGTCGGCGCTGGCCCGGGAGACGACCCGGATCCGCCTCGGCCAGCTCGTCACCGGCAACGGCTACCGCAATCCCGCCCTGCTGGCCAAGATGGCCTCGACGCTGGACGTGATCGCGGGTGGGCGGTTCACGTTCGGCATCGGCGCGGGATGGTACGAGGACGAATACGTTGCCTTCGGCTACGACTTCCCGAGCGCGCCGGAACGGCTGAAGCGGCTCGAGGAGTCGCTGCGGATCGCGCACTCGATGTGGACCGATCCCGCGACGACCTTCACCGGCGAGTACTTCCGGACCTCAGGCGTCGTCAACCAGCCGGTGGGGGTCCAGACCCCGCACGTCCCGGTGATGATCGCCGGCGGCGGCGAGAAGGTCACCCTCAAGCTGGTCGCGAAGTACGGCGACCTGTGCAACGTCCAGGAGCCGCCGGACGAGGTGGCCCGCAAGTACGACGTACTCGCGAAGCACTGCGAGACCGTGGGCCGGGACTTCGGCTCGATCACCAAGACGTCGACGTCGTACTGCATCATCGCCGACACCGACGAAGAGGCCCGCGCCGCCGTCCCACCCTGGGCCCCCATGGTCTTCCCCGGCGACCTCGGCGCCTACGGCCTGATCGGCACGATCGACACCATCCGCCAACGCCTCGCCGTCTACGAGTCCACCGGCGTCGACGAACTGATCATCGGCTTCCAAGACGCCCTCAACCCCGAAACAATCCGCCTCTTCGCCAAGGAGTTCATCACCTCCTGACGAGGGACAGAGCCACCACGCCGCTCTCGGCATCTAGTTCAAGCCGAGGCTCTGCACCGACTCTGGAACCGCCAAACCGGGGACCTCCGATTGCTTGTCCCGAATCGCGCGGCGCAGGAGTGGCAGATCGAGCAGCGCCGAGTCGATGCCGGCGATGGTCGCGTCGATCCGGGCATCCTGCTGCCGAGCGACCATCGTCGCGAGCTGCACCTCGATCGGTACGGTCGGGATGGACTGTCCGTGGCAGCGGAGAGTCTCGCGCTCCTGAAAGACCAGTGGCGCGCGCGTCTCGACCATCAGGCCGGCCACCGCGGGCGCATCGATATGCGCCAGCTCAACCTTGACCCCCTGGACGTACCACCGCCCAAAGGTCCACCGCTCACCGGCCGGAGCAAACTGAAGTACCGGCTCGGCCACCGTACTGATCCAGTCAGCCGGCACAAATCCGCCGGACTCAACTGCTCCAAGCACGTCCGGCGTCGGCAGAACACCAGCGGCGCGAATGACATCATCAGCCGTCAGAATCGCAATGTCGATGTCACCAGGAACGATCGCCACACCCCGCAACGCCGTCGCCGCACTACCGAGCAACATCCACTCGATCCGCCCGCCGTTCAACTTCTCAGCAACTGAAGCCAACGCCGTACTCCACAAAGTGCCCATACCCGCGAAGCTAACTGCCCCCACCGACAGTCAGTTACAGGTACTTGCCGCCGCAGGATTCGGCTAGGGACGTACCGAAGAGGGCTGCTGGGGTGTAGGCGCCGGGTTTGGCCTCGTTTGCGAGGAGGCGGCGGGCTACTTCGGCAGGGACTGCGCCGGTGTAGGTCTGAGCGTCGCCGACTTGTAGCCAGCCCTCGCGGACCGTGCCGTCGGCCCACTCGACTCGGGCGTGGCCCCAGGAGTGTTCGCGGGGGCGTTCGCGGGCTTTGAGTTTCAGTTGGGCCAGGCGGCGGATGGCGAAGCGGCGTATCGGGCCTATCGCGAGCAATGAGGTGGCTAGCGGCATCAGGGCGCGGGCGATGGGCGAGCTCGGGGCTTCGCTGGAGGCTGCGTCGACCGATGGGGCTCCGCTGGCGCGTTGGGCTGCGAGGAGTTCGCCGAGGGGCATGCTCGCGGTGGTGACGGTTGAGCCGTCGGGCAGCGTGAGAGCTTGTACGCCGGTACCGAGTCGCGCGGGTACGAGCCGCCCACCCTCATACCGGCGCCCCTGAAAGCGCCCTCCCTCTTCGACACCGGGGATCCCGTCGAGGATGCTGGCCGCGAGCGCCTCGCCGAGGGGGCCAGCCTCGATCGCCAGGGACGGCACCATGTCCACCCTGACGTGTGCCGGGGCCGGCCGGCCTTTACACAGTCTGACGACGACGGTCTCGGTCGCCGTCACGCCGAATCCCGCTCCCGTCACGAAGCTCCGTCCGGCCGCCGCGGCCGCCTCGGTCATCCCGAGCAGCGTGGACACTGCCGCCACGTCGTTGGCGAGGTCGACGTAGTGGCTGCCGGGCAGACAGGCCTGAGCAATCGGTACTGCCGTCGTACCGAACGGCCCGACCGTGTTGATCACCACCGCCGGTTGCTGCCGCCGGATCTCGGTCGCCATCGCTTCAACCGTCGCAGCCACGACCGTCCGGCCGTCGCCGAAGCGTTTTGCGGCCGCCTGCAGGCGAGTGGCGTCCCGGCCGACCAGTACGGGCGTGATGCCCCGGTTCACCAGCTCGGCCGCGATCGCGGCGCCGCTCCGGCCGGTACCGCCCAGAATCCAGACCTCGTTGCCCATCGCGCTCAGCTCCAACCCCTTGGCGCCATCCGAGTGATGACACGTGATGTCATCACTCTACACAGACTGATGACACCGCATGTCATCAACTACACTCGGCTCGTGAGCAGATGGCAGCCGGACGCGCGTGAGCGCTTGGAGCGGGCCGCGCTGGACCTTTTCGCTCAGCAGGGGTTCGCCGCGACGACCGTGCCGGAGATCACCGCGCGGGCCGGGCTCACCACCCGCACGTTCTTCCGCCACTTCGCCGACAAGCGCGAGGTCCTCTTCTCCGGCGAGGAGGAGGTACCGGGCCTAGTCACCCAGATGATGGCTGACACCCCCGCCGCGATCGACCCGGTGACACTGATCGTCGAAGGCCTGAAAACCATCGCGGAGACCCGCTTCGAGGGCCGGCTCGACGAACTCCGCGAGAAGCGCCAGATCATCCAAACCGACGAAAGCCTCCGCGAACGCAACCTCCGCAAACTCGCGGCCCTCCGCGACGCGATCCGCGCCGGTTTCGTCAAGCGCGGCGAGGACCCGTTGACCGCGACCCTACTGGCCGAGATCAGCGTGACCTTACTGAACGTCTCCTTGAACGAATGGCTAGACCAAACAGACGATCGCCCACTCTTCGACATCGTCCTGGACACCCTCGAGTCCCTGCAGTCAACGCTGGCCACATTCCCCGCACGACAGCCTTAGCCCCAGGTCGCGCCAACCAGCTACCAGTCGTCGACGTGGCAGATGTACGGGATGTCTATAAGGAAGTTGATCGTGCCCGGCGAGCTTGATGAGCCGCTTCTGCACCGCTTCCTCTTCGATCCGTTCACCGAGCTTGCGGTGGATGATGGCAGCCTGCTCTGTGTACCAAGGCGCGGGCTCGCGACCCTCACGGTCTTTCTAGGCAGCCTCGATTGCGCCGTAGCACAATGTGAGAGCCTCATCTAGACGTCCGAGGCGCTTCAACTCCTTGATCGGCTCAACCGTTTCCAGGTAGTGGTAGCTGCCCAGCAACCCACGCTGGAACTGTGCCGCCCGCTCGCCGCCACCCCGCAGCGCCTCGTCGACCATCGTGCTGGTCGCGGCTGCGGCCTCTACCCGGCGATCCTCGACGGTCACCGCCGGCGGGTTCGACGTCGTATACGGCCAGGCGATCGTCTCACCACCCCACGCGGCCCAGCCTCGCACCCGCAATCCCTTGTCCGTCTGGGCTGCCCACAACTGGACGCGGCAGCTACCGACATCATCGAAAGGTTCCTCCTGCGCCAGGTACCCAGGGAGATAGCCAATGCGTGCGCCCTGAACGTGCACAGCAACGGCGCTGGCGTCGGCCGGGTTTTCTGGCTCTGCGATCAGCATCCCCGGGAGCTCGAGGACGCCGCCTTCAGGCGCCTGATGTGCAATGAACAAGTCCGCTAGCGCCTCAGCACCGAAGGTCGTCGTACCAGTCATCTCAACCAGACAACTGGCCTTCGACGGCACAGACGCGATCGGCTGCTCAGAGCTACGTCCGCGGAAGAACCTCATCTACACAATCTCTCAAACATTCGATCAGCTGTGCAGACTGCGGCCGAGATGGCGGCGCCGATGCGCATTTGATGGCGCCAGGCGTTCGCCCCACAGTTCCGCTCCGGTTCCCGGTCGAGGACGGTCAAGTCGCTCGACAATCAACCATTCGCGGAGTAGCCCTTTTACCGAACTTGTCCCTGTCTCCGCAGCTCACGTGAGTTCTGAGTGGAAACACCCTCTTGTTCGGCGGACGCTGTCGCGAGCAGTCGGTTTCGCTGACGAAGCGTAGAACGGCCGGATCGCGGGAGATCCCTACGTTCGAACAACAGATCTGGGACGGGCGGCTGCATACGCTCTGGTCATGAGCCCGTCAGCGAAGTCCGTATCCCGGCGTCGACTGCTTAGGGCGTGGTGGCTGGCGTCCGGTCATACACTGCCCGGATTGTCCGGTCGATACTACGAAGCGGAACATATGGCCGCGTACGAGCGCCTTCGTCGCGAAGGCCTGAACCTATGGAACGACCTGCACACAGGCGATACAGGCGTGGCATACGAGGACTTCCAGGCCCGTGATTTCCTGGATCGCGTGCTGCCGACCGGCGAGCAGGCCCATGGTCGTCGGGTGCTTGAGTACGGCTGCGGCACAGGCGCGGCCGCCTGCTTCCTTGCTCAGCGCGGCTTCCAGGTCGACGCTGTAGACCTTGTGCCGGACGCCATCGCGGTTGCCCGCCAGTTCGCCGAGGCGCGCGGCCTGGAGGTCCGATTCGCCGTGCAGGACATCTGCAAGTGGCCGGATGCCGACGACCGCTTCGACTATGTGATCGACATCTTCTGCCTCCAGTCCATAGTCACAGACGTCGACCGCGGCAACGTCCTGGCCGGCGTGCACCGTCGGCTCCAACCTGATGGCCGGTATCTGATCAGCACCGCGATGTATGAACCCGGCCGCGTCTACGACGACGATGACCGCTATGACCCGAGGACCGGCATCGTCTGGGCCCCCGTGCCAACCCAGGTCACCGATTCGGTCCGATTCGGCAGCTCCTGGTATATCCCGAACCGCCGACACTTGACGGCCGAGGCCCTGCGCCTCGAACTGGAGCGCCACGGCTTCCGGATCATTGAGCAGTCCGGGCAGTTCGGCGGCGAACTCGTTTGTACGCTGGCTGATTAACTCGCCAACCCCAGCGAAGCCACGCACAGCCTCAGCCTCAGCCTCAGCCGAGGACGATCTGTCATCCATCCGCCGCTGCCATACCGCATCATGCCGAGCGGGCGTGGGTCACCTTCAACACCGACTGGTTCACCGGCCGGACCGGTTGCAACGACCTCAGCCGCGCCGTCCACCGCACCAGGACAGAGCCGGGCTTCACCCGACGTCACCACCACCGACCGGCCCGCTCAGTGGTCCCATCAAGCGGGCGACGTAGGAGCCCGCGCCCAGGGTGGGCGGGAGCCAGGCGCGGAGTGAGCGACGTAGGAGCGAGCGGGCGGCTGGCGTGGGGAGTACCCGGCGCATGAGGCCAGCCAGCGAGGGCACGAACAGTCCCCACCCCAACAAGCCCGCCCGCTCAGTGGTCACACCAAGCGGGCGACGAAGTAGCCCGCGCACCAGGGTGGGCGGGAGCTAGCCGCAGAGGGAACGACGTAGGAGTGGACGTTGCGGCCAGCGTGGGGAGTACACCTACAGGCGGCGGCCGGCCCAGGTCCAGGCGTAGACGCCGTCGTCGACGGCCGCGCCACCCTCGCCTAGCTCCAAAGGCCGGAAGGTGTCGACCATGACGGCCAGTTCCTCGAAGGATTCGGCGCCGAGGGAGGCCTCGATGGCGGACGGCTGAGGCCCGTGGGCGTACCCGCCCGGATGGAGCGAGATGGAGCCCAGGCCGATACCGGAGCCCTTGCGGGCTTCGTAATCGCCGCCGCAGTAGAACATGACCTCATCGGAGTCAACGTTCGAGTGGTAATACGGCACCGGCACCGACAGCGGGTGATAGTCGACCTTCCGCGGCACAAAGTTGCAGATCACGAAGTTGTTGGCCTCGAAGACCTGATGCACAGGTGGCGGCTGGTGGATCCGCCCAGTGATCGGCTCGAAGTCGCTCACGTTGAAGGTGTACGGATACAGGCACCCATCCCACCCGACAACATCGAAGGGATGCGTCGCGTACGTCATCCGGCTGCCGACGATGCCGCTCGCCCCCTGCCCACGATGCTTCACCAGCACCTCGACATCATTGCCCTCGACAACAAAAACAGATCCCGGCGCATGCAGATCCCGCTCACAATAAGGAGCATGCTCGAGGAACTGACCGAACCGGCTCAGATACCGCTTGGGCGGCGCGATGTGACTGTTCGCCTCGATGCAATAAGCCTGTACGCCGTCCGCCCCCGGCACCCACCGATGCGTGGTGGCCCGCGGAATGATCACGTAGTCGCCCTCGGCAGCCTCCAAAACACCGAAGACCGTCTCCACCACAGCCGACCCGCGCTCGATGTACACGCACTCGTCACCGATCGCATTGCGGTAGTACGGCGAAACCTCCGAAGCGATGACGTACGAGATCCGGACATCACCGTTCCCGAGCACCAGCCGGCGATGCTCGACGACGTTGTTGCCCGAGCCGGACACGAAGAGGTCGTGCAGCTTGAGATGCCGCGGCGTGAGCGGGTGGTTCGCAACAGTCGCCAGGTCCGGCAACTCCCAGACCTGAGAGTCGACGATCGCCGACGGCACGCCCGCGTGGTATAGCAGCGACGAGTCCGACGAGAACCCCTCCTCGCCCATCAGCTCCTCGTAGTACAGCCCGCCGTCCGGCTTGCGGAACTGCGTGTGCCGCTTCGGCGGAATCTGCCCTGCCTGCCGATAAAACGCCATTCACCCAAAACCTCTCCGATTATCGAACACAAGTGTCCGCTTACCGAAAGCATCCGTTAGGCTCGGAGCCATGTCAACCATCCCTGCCCTGTTCCGGCACCTGGTCGACGACGCGGCGATGTTCCCGCCCGGCGACCTTCCCCTGGTCGAGGCCGTGACCGCGCACCGCGCCCACCGGCAGGCGTCGTACGCCGATCTCGTCGGCCCATTCATCTGTACCGACGACAACCTGATGAAGGTCGCCGCCGAGGCCGCGAAGGCGAACAGTCCGCTCGAGGTGTCCGTCGTGATCACCGGCGGCGCGGGCGGGATCGAGCCTGCCATCCGGTACGGCGACCGCTCGGCCGACGTCGTCGTCAAGGCCATCGAGGTCCGCCTGCGCGACGAAGACGACCTGTCCCGCAACGCGCTCCGCGTGGTCCGCGCCTGCGACGACTGCCTGGACGAGGAGAACGCCTTCGTCGAGATCGGCCTGGACGGCGCCTGGGAGCGCGCGCTCGACGTCGTCGCCGACGCCGGGTACCACGCCAAGCTGCGCACCGGCGGCCTCGACGCCTCGCTCTTCCCGACCGCCGACCAGATCGCCGCCTTCATCACCGCCTGCCTCGACCGCGAGGTGGCCTTCAAGTGCACGGCCGGCCTGCACAATGCCGTCCGCCACACCGCCGAGGACACCGGCTTCGAGCACCACGGCTTCCTCAACGTCCTGCTCGCCACCCGCGCCTCACTCGACGGCGCCGGCCAGGACGAAGTAGCGGCGGTACTTGAGAATCGCGACGGCGAAGACCTGGCAGCCACGGCAGCCCAACTGTCCGAGGAGCAGGCGACCGGGACCAGGCGCTGGTTCACCAGCTTCGGCTCCTGCAGCATCGACGAACCCCGCCACGACCTGACCGCACTGAAGCTTCTGGAGACCCCGTGACCTGGATCGACATCCCCGCGAACTCCGCGTTCGGACCCGAGACCCTGCCGCTGGGCGTCTTCCGCACCGGCGACGAGGAGCCGCGAGTGGGCGCGGCGGTCGGTGACCAGGTGATCGATCTCGCCCCGGTCGCGTCGGCGCAGATGCTCGACGGCGCGCAGGTCTTCACCCAGCCGACCCTGAACGCATTCCTCGCCCAAGGCCGGCCGGCCTGGCACGCGACTCGCGAGTGGCTGCTCGATCTGGTCCGCAACGAGAACAACCGCGACGCCGTCGAGCCGCACCTGATCCCGCTCGACCAGGTGACGATGCAGCTGCCGTTCGAGGTCGCCGACTACGTCGACTTCTACGCCTCGGAGCACCACGCGTCCAACGTGGGCAGGCTGTTCCGCCCCGACGCCGAGCCGCTGCTCCCCAACTGGAAGCGCCTGCCGGTCGGGTACCACGGCCGCGCCGGTACGGTCGTTGCCAGCGGCACCGACATCATCCGGCCGAGCGGTCAGCGCAAGGCGCCCTCCGACGACAACCCGACGTACGGGCCATCACAGCGGCTCGATATCGAGGTGGAGCTCGGCTATGTGGTGGGCAAGCCGACAACCCTCGGTAGCCGCGTCGGCGTCGACGAGTTCAAGGATCACGTGTACGGCGTGGTGCTGCTCAACGACTGGTCCGCCCGCGACATCCAGGCCTGGGAGTACGTTCCGCTCGGCCCGTTCCTCGGCAAGTCGTTCGCCACCTCGATCTCACCGTGGGTCGTCCCGCTGGAGGCGCTCGAGTCGGCTGAGGTTGCGCTGCACCAACAAGACCCGCCAGTACTTCCGTACCTGGCGAGCGAGAAGCTGACCAACCTCGACATCACCTTCGAGGTCTACTGGAACGGCGAGCTGGTGAGCAGCCCGCCGTACCGGGAGATGTACTGGTCCCCGGCGCAGATGCTCGCCCACCTGTCGGTCAACGGCGCCTCCGTCCGTACCGGCGATCTGTTCGCCTCCGGTACCGTCTCGGGCGCGGACAAGAACCAGCGCGGCTCGTTCCTGGAGCTCAGCTGGGGCGGCCGCGAGCCGATCACCGTCAAGGGCGAGGAGCGCACCTTCCTCCAGGACGGCGACGAGGTCACCATCACCGCCACCGCCGCCACCTCGGCCGGCGCAAAGATCTCCCTCGGCTCCGTCACCGGCCGAATCCTCCCCGCCAGCTAGTCGCTCCCCAGCCGCCGCCTCCCAACGCCGCGCAGCCCCACTCTCCAACGTCCGCGGGCGGTCCGAAGGACCGCCCGCGGACTGTTCACTTCAGTCGGTAGGCGCGAATCGTGGTCTGGACCACGCTGTTGCCCTTGGCATCCGTCGCGCTGGAGCGCAGCGACACGAACCCACTCGCCGGGTGTCTGATCGTTGCCGTCCACCCCGACCCGACCCTCCGCAGGACGGCGGCCTGCCAAGTCGCGCCATCGTCGTACGACGCTTCGACAGCCTTCAACCGACCGCCCGGAACGCTGACCGGGATGGCGAACCGACGACCAGCCGGCGCGTTGTCCAGCAGGTCGAGCCGAGGATCGAGCCGCACAGCCAGCAACGGCAGCGCTTCCGGCCCATCAGTCGTCGACGACCGGAACGCCCACTCCGCCGACACCTGAGTAGCCAACGGCCACCTCGGGCTGTCCCGCCGCACCGAAGTCACCAGCCTGTACGCGGCCTCCCCAGCCGGCACCTTGAACACACCATCGCCCGGTATGTCGCTCTGCCCGACCACCTTGCCATCGGCGTACAGGCTGGTCGTCCCCTTGTCGGCGAAGCTGTACTCCTCCGGCCTCGGGATCCCCGTGTGGCTGGCCGAATCGCTGAACAACGGCAGCAACACATCGATCGAATCACCATCCCGATATGCCTGCAACGGCCGATCCCGCTCACCCCTGCTCAATGCTCCGAAGCCAGGCCCGAAGACCGGTTTCGCCCAATCGATCGAGACCTTCTCCCCTGGCTTGTAGACGTGCGGGAGTCCGAGGTAGGCCTGCTCACTCTCCTCAGGCCCGGCCGCAGCACGCAGCGAGGTCTGCCAATGAACGCCGGTCGAGTAGTACTCGGTCCGCGCCGTA
The DNA here is from genome assembly GCF_036067295.1 of Kribbella sp. NBC_00382. NCBI lineage: Bacteria > Bacillati > Actinomycetota > Actinomycetes > Propionibacteriales > Kribbellaceae > Kribbella > Kribbella sp. NBC_00382. The sequence goes on along the minus strand of NZ_CP107954.1, from coordinate 4,506,287 downwards.
GGCAACTTCACGACGTCCGACCACAGGTAACCACCCATGTCGATGGTGCCCGCGATGGAACTGTGGTCGAGATACCCGACACCACCAGGAGCGAAGGCGTGGTACTTCGCCTGCACAGCACCCAGACTGCGGTTCGGCAGCCGATAGGCCAGACTCCCCGGGATCTTCCCGAATGACGGCAGCGCGATCTCATACCGGTAGGGGCTCCCAGCATTCCCCGCCAGCCTGACCTGCTGCCCGGCAAGCCGGCCGGCCGACGCGTCATCGAGTACCAACGTCGGAAGCCTGGTCTCATCCGTCGACACCCCCACCTCGTCCTTGAAGTAGAACAACGCCGCGGTCGCCCCAGCCTGCTGCAACAGTCCGACCCGCTCGTCGAAGGCCGAACCCTCGTCCCCCGACAGCGTGAACAGTGCAAGCTTGCCCTTCAGATCTTTGCCGGCCACGTCCTCCGGGCGCGCATGCCCGGCATCGACGACCGTCAGGTTCTCAGCCCCCACGAGCTGCGCAGTGTTCGGAGCCCAAGTAGCTCCGGTGTCCTTGCCCTCAGCCGTCAGCCGAACCAACGGACGCTCGAGCTGAGCCCGCGTGTAGTAGCCGAAATGCTCCACCGACCCGCGAGTCGGCACCGCGTAGCTGTCGCGCACCAGCGTGCTGATGAACCCCGCATCGACCTTGTCGGTATGCACGACCGTACCGGCAGTCCCCGCCACCACCTTCGCGTCCTTGGCATCCAGCGCAAGGCTGATCTGCTGACCCTGCCGGGCATCGAACGGTACGACGGTGTCGCTCCGCAGGTCGATCTCCGGCTCCGCGGCCGACGTGACCGACGGCTCCAACCGGCCGGGAACCGGGGTATTCATCGCGCCCAGAACCGCGTACCGTCCGGCCGGCAACCGCACCTTGTCCCCGGGCAGCACCGGGAAGTACTGCAGTTGCCGGTCGTCGAGACTGAGCACGACCGCGGTGCCGTTGCCGGTCGAAGGCTCGATCGGCGCACCCGTACGGTCCTTCATCGTCAGGCTGAGGTCATAGCTCTCCGGCTCGACATAGACCCCGAGCGGTGTCTGAACCACCGTCTTGCCATCGGCCGACGACGCGACCAGCCGCCCACCGTAGGTCTCCGGCGCGACGTTGCCAGGAGCAACCGAAACCCCCACCGATGCCTGCCCACCAGCCGGTACTACGACCTGGTCCGCGGACGTCTTGAAGAGACCGGCCGGCGCCTCAGCTCCAGCCGAGTTCCGCACGTCGAGCCGCAGCTCCAACGTGATCGCAGCCTCGCCGTCGTTGCGATAGACGACCTGCTTGCTCTGATCCTGTGGCTTGTCGTGCGGCCATGACGCGGCCGTGAAGCTCAAGCTCGCCGGCTCGGCCAGGACCTGCTGACTGGTCCCCCGGGCAAGGTCGAGCCGCCCTGCACCCTGCGCGAACACGCCGGCCGAGATCGGATGCGCGCTGCCCATCAGCGCTGCCTTCAACTGCGGCGCCTTCCATCCCGGGTGCTGCCCCGCGAGGATCGCAGCACCACCGGCCACGTGCGGCGTCGCCATCGACGTACCGGAGATCCGGGCGTAGTACTCGTCAACAGCCTCGTCCGACAGCGTGCCGGCGGCGCGGGCCGCGACGATGTCCGAGCCGGGAGCCGCCAGGTCAGGCTTCATCGCGTAGTCGCCGACCCGCGGGCCGATCGACGAGAAGTCGCTCAACTCGTCCTGCTTGGTGACCGATGCAACCGCCAGCGCGGCATCGGCTGTCGCCGGACTGGAGACCCGCCCGGTCGGCCCGTCGTTGCCGGCCGCGATCACGAACAACGTGCCGGTGGCGGCGGTGAGCCGGTTCACCTCGGCCGACAACGGATCGGTACCGTCGGTCGGCCCGCCGCCGAGACTGAGATTCACCACCTTCGCGCCACTCGCCGCGGCCCACTGCATGCCCGCGATGATCGCGTCGTACGGGCAGCCGTCGACTCCGCAGACCTTGCCGATCAGCAGGTCGGCACCCTTGGCGACACCGACGTACCTGCCGCCGGACGCAGTACCGCGGCCCGCGACCGTCGACGCGACATGCGTCCCGTGGCCCACCTCGTCCTTCATCCCACTGCCGTCACCAAGGAAGTCCTTCGAGCCCTTCACCACCCCCTTGAGATCGGGATGCGCGGCGTCGTACCCGGTGTCCAGTACGGCGACCTGCACCCCGGCGCCGGTGTAGCCGGCCTGCCAAGCGGCGGGAGCGCCGACCTGCGGGACGCTGACGTCGAGCGTCGGCTTCGCCCGTCCGTTCAGCCAGATCTTCGTCGTCCCCGTGAGCTTCGACAGCTCGAACGGCTTGGCGACCGACACCGCCGCGAGCTTGGCGGCCGGCAACTGCCTGGTCACCTTGCCGAAGGTGGCCGCGGCGCGGGTGTTGCCGCCCTGCACCAGCAGCGGCAGCTCCTTGGTGTGGGCGTCGTCCAGTTTCTGGTCGATCAGGCCCGTGACGTCGAACAGCGCACGATCCAGTACGCCGGAGCGCACCAGCGGCAGCGCACTCGCCGGGATCACGGTGACCCCGGCCGGCGTGACCTGGCGGAAGAATCCCTCCGGCCGGCCGGGCTGCCGGGCCTGCTCGACGCTGACGGTCCAGGACTTGCCTTGCGGGGTGACGGTCACCTTGTCACCTGTGATCAGGGTGACCGTCGACGACGGTTTCGCCGACGGTCCACTAGTGGGCGGTGTCGCGGCCTGCGACGGAGCGGCGACGAGGCCTGCGGCCATCGTCGTGCACGCGGCCGTGATCAACCAGTGCTTCCTGCGCACCATGGGTCTCCTCCGGTTGCTTGGTTACGGAAGACACACCGGACTACGACGGAAGGTTGCATCTCCAGGGGAAATCACAGAGGCACAGTGAGCTGAAACGTTCACCAATCTTGTTCATTAGTGTTCGTTTCTCTTGACTTGTTAGCGGTTATGTACGCAGAATCCGTGACACAGTGACCCGCCCGTCAGGAGTCCCACCGTGTCTCGACCCGTACTTCCGTCCTTAGCGGCAGCCGCGCTGGCCGCCGGTCTGCTCGTCGCAATACCCCCAACGGCCGCCACCGCCGGCCCCACCACCGAAGCAGCGACCGACCTCACGCTCACCTCACCTGAGCTCACCGTGACCGTCGCCGCCGACTTCCCCCGCGTCATCCGGTACGCCGACCACGCCTCCGGCAAGTCCATGGGTGGCCAGCCCGACGCGATCTCGACCGTCACCGTCAACGGAGTCGCGCGAGCGGCCCACCTGACCGGACCGCCGACGGTCACCACCGGCAAGGCGCAGTACAAGCTGGCCTTCGATGCCCTGCCCGGCGTCGAGCTGGACGCCAGCCTGGCGCTGACCGGCCGGGTGACCACCTTCAGCATCGACGCGATCCGCGACACCGCGACCAGCAGGGTGAACACACTCGACATCCCGGACCAGGACCTGGTCTCGGTCGCGAGCACTGACCCCGGCGCAACCACCGCCTTCACCACGCTCGACCCCGACTCCACCCGGACCGCGGACAAGATCACCCCGGTGACCGCGGCGACGGCAGCGGAGCCGGCCGCCAACGGAGCGGCGTACGCGTTCGTGAACACGAGCGGTCTCGCCGCCGGGATCGAGTCGAACTCGACCTACGACAAGCCGTCCGGGCAGTCCGTCGACGACGGCGCACGGTTCTGGCACCGGGCCCGCAAGGCGGCCGACGGGACCAGCCGGGTCGGCGTGTGGAGTGGTCAATGGACCTACCGCGCCGACACCTCGCCGTATACCGAGCCGTTGCCGTGGGCAAAGGTCGTCGTGACGCCCGACGCGAACAACGACAAGACCGTCGACTGGCAGGACGGCGCGATCGCGTTCCGCTCGATCATGGTCGAGCCCAAGGGTGGCGACCAGGTCAAGGACCGGGTGATCACGCACATCCCGTTCAACTTCGCCAGCCAGGCGACGCATCCGTTCCTGCGCACGCTGGACGACGTCAAGCGGATCTCGCTCTCGACCGACGGTCTCGGCCAGATGGCGCTGCTCAAGGGCTACGGCTCGGAAGGCCATGACTCGGCGCATCCCGACTACGGCGGCAACTACAACATCCGGGCCGGTGGACTCACCGACCTCAACACGCTGCTGAAGCAGGGCAAGGACTACAACGCCGCGTTCGGCGTCCACGTGAACGCGACCGAGTCCTACCCGGAGGCCAACGCGTTCAGCGAGGACCTGGTCGACAAGACCAGCAAGGGCTGGAACTGGCTGAACCAGAGCTACTACATCAAGCAGCGCCCTGACCTTGCCTCCGGCAACATCGTCAAGCGGTTCCAGCAACTGCGCGACGAGACGGACAAGAACCTGCAGGAGCTGTACATCGACGTGTACTACCAGTCCGGCTGGCTCGCCGACGGCCTGACCCGGCAGCTCGCCGACCAGGGCTGGCAGGTCGCCACCGAGTGGGCCGACCGGCACGAGCGCACCTCGCTGTGGTCGCACTGGGCCAACGACCTCGACTACGGCGGCCCCACCAACAAGGGGCTGAACAGCCAGATCATCCGGTTCGTCCGCAACCACGAGAAGGACGTCTGGAACGCCGATCCGATCCTCGGCCAGTCGTCGATAGTCGAGTTCGAGGGCTGGACCGGCGAGACCGACTGGAACAAGTTCTACGCCAACATCTGGCAGAAGAACCTGCCGGCCAAGTTCCTCCAGCAGCAGAAGATCGTCGACTGGAACCCCAACCAGATCACCTTCACCGGCGGGGTCAGCGGCACTGTTGCCAACGGCAAGCGCAGCATCAGTGTCGGTACCGCGAAGGTGCTCGACGGCGACAAGTACCTGCTGCCGTGGGACGGCAACAAGAAGCTCTACCACTACAACCCGGCCGGCGGCACGACCACCTGGCAGGTCCCGGCGGCCTTCACCACCGACCGCTTCACCGTCTACAAGCTGACCGACACCGGCCGCGTCCGGATCGGTACTGCGCCCGTCCGCAACGGCGCCGTAACGCTGACCGCCGTAGCCGGACAGCCTTACGTCCTGTACCCGGCGCAGGCGCCGCGTCTGACCGACCCGCAGTGGGGTCAGGGCAGCCACCTCGAGGACCCCGGCTTCAACGCCGGTGACCTGCGAGCCTGGAAGCCGACCGGCAACGCCTCGATCGCCACCCTCGAGAACGGTCAGCACGTCGCCGAGCTCGGCGCGGAGCCGACGACGCTCAACCAGCGCATCCGCGACCTCACTCCCGGCCGCACCTACAGCGCCTCCGCATGGATCGAGGTCGAGCCCGGCAAGACCCGGCCGACCACCCTCGATGTCAACGGCACTTCGGTCACCGTCGCTCGATCGACCGCGATGAATCGGGTCGCCTCCGACGACAAGCAAGGCCTGTACTACCAACGCGCCCGCGTGGTGTTCGAGGCCAAGGGCACCACGGCCGACCTCACGGTCAGCGCGCCTGCCGGAGCGGCCCGGGTTCGACTGGATGACGTACGGGTGGTCGAAACCAAGCGCCCGGCGGCCGGACTCGTCGACGACTTCGAGAACGTCGATCAGGGCTGGGGCCCGTTCGTGAAGGGCGATGCGGGTGGCACGACGGACCCGCGCACCGTCCTGGCGAAGAAGCACGCGCCGTACACGCAGGCCGGCTGGAACGGGAAGCTCGTCGACGATGCACTCGACGGCGACTGGTCGCTGAAGTCGCACGAGGAGAACGAGGGGCTCGTCTACCGGACGACGCCGGCGACCGTTCCGTTCACGCCGGGCCACAAGTACAAGGTCAGCTTCGACTACGAGAGTGGTCTGGCCGGTCAGTACACCTGGGTGCAGGGTGTGGACCGCCCGGAGTCCGTCGAGGTCAAGGCGACTCCGATCGGAGTCCAGCGGACGAAGGCGACCTTCAGCCAGGAGTTCGTGGCCGGCTGCGGCGGCGACTACTGGGTCGGCCTGCGCAAGCTCTCCTCCGGTGGCGACCAGGCCGACTTCGTGATCGACGACTTCGCCGTCACCGACCTCGGCGCATCGAGCGAAGCAGCGGACTGTACTTCGCTGAGCTTGTCCGGCGCCGGGCTGAACGGCATGGTCTCCGGCGAGGAGAACACCGTCGTCAGCACCTTCACCAACAACGATGTGGTTGCCGTCGACAACATCACGCTGGCGCTCACCGCTCCGGCAGGCTGGACGGTCACGCCGACTACTCCCGCGACCCACGCGACGGTTGCCGCGGGCACCAGTGTCACGACCACCTGGTCGGTCACGCCTCCCGCCGGCACACCCGAGGGCAAGTACATGCTCACGGCAACGGGTGGCCAGGCGACGACCTCAGCGGAGGCGACGTTGCTGCCGCCGGGGATCGTGCCGCAGTCCCGGATCACGGTGGCCGACGTCAGCAGCGAGGACGTCGCCACCGATGGGGCCGCAACGGAGGCGTTGGACGGAAACCCTTCCACCATTTGGCATTCCGCGTGGTCGGAGGTGCCCACGCCGGCCACTTATCCGCATCACATCACGCTGGACCTCGGTACGACGTACCAGGTGAACGGGTTCAGCTACCTGCCGCGGCAGAGTGGGACAAACGGGATGTTCAAGGGCTATGAGATCTACGTCAGTACGGACGGCCAGAACTGGGGTACAGCCGTGAAGACCGGCCAGTTTCCGAACTCGACCGCCGTCCAGCGGCTGGACTTCACCCCGAAGGCCGGCCGGTACGTGAAGCTCGTCGGCACCAGCTCCCTCAACGGCGCCGTCTTCGGCTCAGCCGCCGAGCTGAACGTCTACGGCACCAAGTAAGTCTCACCAAGAAAGCGGCGCCAGCTCCCCCGAGTCTGGCGCCGCTTTCCCTTGTTTCACTTGGTGATGGTGACCGCGACGGCGGCGCTGGTGGCCTTGGCCGTTACGACGCGGAACTTGTTGACGCCGACGCGGCCACTCTGCACCCAGACCGAGTAGGTCGACTTGCTGGTCACCTTGGTGGTGGCGGGGAAGTTGACCCACTTGCCGGACTGCAGGCGCTGGACCTGGACGACCGAGCCCTTCGCGATCGCGGTGGTCTTGCCGGCGAAGGAGACCTTGGCCCACGCCTTCGCGGTGGCCTTGTCCGACTTGATCGTGATGGCCGGCTTGGCCGCGACCGTGGTGGAGACGGTGGTGGTCTGGTTCGGCGCCGCGTCGGCCTGCAGGGCGCCGGCGATGCCGACCCCACCGGCCGCCAGAGCGATGCCTGCGACAACGGCGGCGGAACGACGAACGACCAGAGTGCGAGTGCGCATGATTCTTGGTTTCCCCTCGTGTGTATAGGGTTCTGGTGAACCCGACACAGTGGAGACGCCGCCACTTCGCGAAAGGTTGTGTTACGACTCCGTCTCAGGACTATCGGGCAAAACCAGGCGCGCACAGGCACCGCCACCAGGGGCCGTACCGAACGTCAGCTCGGCCCCGAGCACCTTCGCGTGACCCGCCGCGATGGTCAGGCCGAGGCCGTGGCCGACGCCGCGCTCAGCCATCCCGGACCGGAACCGACGGGGGCCTTCGGCAATCAATTCCTCCGGGTATCCGTTGCCGTGGTCCACGACCTCGATCACCCGGCCCTGGACGGTCACCTCGATCGGCGGGCGGCCGTGCCGCAGTCCGTTGACGATCAGGTTCGCCAGGATCCGCTCGATCCGGCGGGAGTCGGTGGAGATCGTCTCCTCCCGGCCGAGCCGGTGTACGACGACGCTGTCCGGTGCGAGCGACTGCTGCATCCGCAACCGTCCGACGGCCGACCCCACGAACGCCCCCAGCCCGACATGCTCCAGGTCGGCCTGCTCGACGCCCGAGTCGAACCGGGCGATCTCGAGCAGGTCCTCGACCAGGCGTCGCAGGACCTTGGCGCGGTCCCGGACGAGTTCGCTGGGCCGACCCGGCGGGAGCAGCTCCGCAGCGGTCAGCAGGCCGGTGACGGGCGTACGGAGATCATGGGCGACATCCGCTGTGAATCGACGCTCTGCTTCGAGTTGGCCGCGGAGTGAGCTGGCCATGGTGTCCAGAGCTGTCGCCAGTGCCTGGACCTCATCCTTGCCCTTGCCCGCCGCGCCTGCTGCCGAGGCGTCGAGATCTCCTGCGGCGATGCGGCGCGCAGTACCGGCTACTGCGACGATCCGGCGGGACAGGCTGCCGGCGGCGATGACACTGCCCAGGGCGACCAGCGCGACCGTGCCGACGCCGCCGATGATCAAGGCCCGGCGCAGGGCGTTCATCGACGGGTCGTTGGCGTCGTAGTCCTGCACGATCGACAGGATGCGGCCGTTCTTGACCCCGACCGCCGCCCACATCTTCGCGTTCGGCGCCGCCGTCTTGAAGGTGGCGCGCTTGCCGTTCATCACCGCGTCGCGCAGCTGCGGCGGCAGATCAGGATCGTCCAGCCGCGCCCCGAACACCGGTACTTCGCTACGGTCGTAGCTCTCCGCGGCAGCCTGGATCCGCTCGTCGGCAAAACTGCGCGTGCGGTCCAGCCGGGCCGACTGGGCCTGGGTATAGACCGCCACGCACAACACCAGAATCGCCAGCGACGAAACCAGTACGAAGATCAGGCCTAGCTTGCTCCGAAGGCCCATCAGGCGCGCAGCTTGTACCCGAATCCGCGCACGGTCTCGATGCGGTCCGCGCCGATCTTGGTCCGGAGCCTTTGCAGGTGGACGTCGACCAGGCGGCCGTCGCCGCCCCACTCGTAGTCCCAGACGCGTTGCAGCAGGGTGGACCTGCTCAGCACGACGCCGGGGTTGTTCGCGAACTCGATCAGCAGCTTCAGCTCGGTCGGGGTGAGCTGGACCGTCGTACCGGCCCGGCGCACCTCCAGCGCCTCGCGGTCCAGCTCCAGGTCGCCGAACGACTCCACGGTCGAGCCTGTCGCCGGGGTCGGCCGCTCAGGATCGGCCACCGCCCGCCGCATCACCGCGCGCAGCCGGGCCACCAGGACCTGGGTGTCGAACGGCTTGGTGACGTAGTCGTCCGCGCCGGCCTCCAGCCCGAGGACCACGTCCAGCGCGTCACCGCGGGCCGACACCATCACGATCGGGACCGTGCTGGTCTCCCGGATCCGGCGGCACACGGAGATGCCGTCCAGGCCCGGCAGCATGATGTCCAGCATCACCGCGTCCGGATGGATCTTCTCGAAACTCTCGATCGCCTCGAGGCCGTCCTCGGCCGTGGTGACGTCGTACCCATGGCGTTCAAGGGTCAACTGGGTCGCCTCACGGATCACCGCGTCGTCCTCGACCATGAGGATGCGCGCCGCCGGTTCTTCCGGTACCACTGAAGTTCAGTCTCCCTTTTGGTTCTTCGAGCTCACCTTGGTCATCTTCCCGCCGGCCCAACGGTAGACCTCGACCAAGCGTCCGGAGGGACAACAGGACAAGTCGTCCAAGGTGAATACCTGCGATTCGACCACCAGGTCACCCTGCGGGCTGGGACTGATCTTCAACTGATCGGCCTTCAAACTCCAAACCCGGCGCGGTCCCTTCGGCGAGTCGGCCATCAGAACGGCCCCGAAGACGAAGTTGTCGTTGGTGTGAATCAGCACCACGAGCTGCGGCGTGCCGGTCTTCATCACGTCGACGGAGAGGCCCCGGGTCAGGCAGAGTGCGACGGCTGAGCACGAGCCGACGATCTTCTTCATGTACGGATCGAGGCCTTTGTCGGCCTGCAGGCTGTCCCGGACCTCCGGCAGCGTCATCGTCGACTCCGGGACGGCCGACGGCGTCTTGCGGGCCGGTGACTGGGACGGCCCGAAGCCCTTCGGTGTCATCACAGGCGTCGCCGAGCTGGCATCCGGATCGGCGCCCTCGACCCGCAGGCCGGAGCCGTTCCCACAGCCGGAGCCGACGACGAGAACGGCCAGCGCCAACGCGGCGGGCAGCACGTGCCGTGCTCGCATCGGTGACCTCCTGCCTCGCCTCACAGCGCTCCCCCCGGTTTCAGACAACTGCCTTCCATAGTGCGGCCGGCACGTCACATTCGACGGCCATGAACGTCCAATGGCCCCGGCAGTTGCGTTGCGGTTCAGTCACAGAAGATGAAAGAACCCTCACGAAACGACCTTGCCCGGATTCAAGAGGTTTTTCGGGTCCAGCGCGGCCTTGATCGCGCGGTGCACCGACACCGCCACCGGGCCGATCTCCTGGACCAGCCAGTCACGCTTGAGCATCCCGATCCCGTGCTCGCCGGTGATCGTGCCGCCGAGCTCCAGACCGATCTCCATCACCTTGTCGAAGGCCGCCTGGGCCCGGGCAGCCTGGTCCGGGTCCTCCGCGTCGAACACCACGGTCGGATGCATGTTGCCGTCGCCGGCGTGCCCCAGTACGCCGATGGTGATGTCCAGGTCGCGGGAGATCTGCTCAACCGCGCCGATGAAGTCGGCTAGCCGCGAGCGCGGTACGCAGACGTCGTCGATCATCGTCGTACCGAGCTGCTCCAGCGCCACCAGCGCCGCCCGCCGGGCCTCCAACAGGAGTTCACCCTCGGCCGGGTCGTCCGCCTCGATGCACTCGATCGCGCCGTACTGACGGCAGAGCTTGGCCACCGTCGCCACATCGGCGGCACCGGCCTCGCCACCTGCGTCCGACTGGGCGATCAGCATCGCCGCGGCCTCGGTCGGCAGGTCCATCCGCTTGTAGCTGTTGACCGCCATGATGGTGGTCCGGTCCATGATCTCCAGCAGCGACAGGGATACCCCGCTGCGGATGATCTCGACGATCGCCTCGCCGGCCGCGACTCCCGAGTCGAACAGCGCGGCCATCGTGCGCGGGCGGGCCGCCTCCGGACGGAGCGCGAGCGTGGCCTCGGTGATGATCCCGAGGGTGCCCTCGCTGCCGACGATCAGCTTGGTCAGGTCGTAGCCCGCGACACCCTTGACCGTGCGCCGGCCGGTGCGCAGGACCTGGCCGTCGGCCAGTACGACCTCGAGGCCGAGCACATAGTCGGTCGTGACGCCGTACTTGACGCAGCACAGCCCGCCCGAGTTGGTCGACAGGTTGCCGCCGATCGAGCAGAACTCCCAGCTCGACGGGTCGGGCGGGTAGAACATGCCCTGCTCGGCGACCGCGCGGGACAGTACGGCGTTGAACACGCCCGGCTGCGTCACGACGTACCGGTCGACGGTCTCGATCTCGAGGATCTGGTCCATCTTCTCGAGCGAGATGACCAGACAGCCCTCGATCGCGTTGGCCGCGCCGGAGAGCCCGGACCGGGCACCTTGGGGCACGACGGGAACGCCCGCGTCCGCCGCGATCTTCACCGCGGCCACGACGTGGGCCGTCTCGCGCGCGAGCACCACCGCGATCGGCTCGCCGGCCGGGCAGAACATCGCCCGGTCGTACCGGTAGCTCTGGATCCGGTCCTGGTCGGTCACCAGCGCCTCCGGCGGCAGTACTTGCCGAAGGCGCTCGACTAGATCGTTCATATCCACGAGCCTAGGCGGTTTTCTGCCTACTGGCAGGTGTTCAGCGTGCCCGGCCGGTGGCGTTCTCCGAGACCTCGGTATAGCCGCTGCCGTAGTTGTGGAACTCGCGGGCGACCGCGACGAACGTGACGGATCCGTTGGTGGACTTCACCTTCGGCGTCCGGCAGGTGCGCTGCCCGGCCGTCACGGCGCCGTTGCCGCCACTGCTGTCACACGAGAGCGTCTGGCCGGCGTTGTTGCCGCCGTACTGAACCAGGTAGGCGTTGGCCTTCTGGTTGTTGGTCAGCCGCGGATTCATGGTGATCTCGGCCCAGTACTGCGAACAGCTGTCCCGGACCAGCCGGACCGTGCCGAACTTGGGTGGCCGCCCGTCCCGCAGGACCGGCGCTGACTTGATGGATGTGGCACCCGAGCAACTCGCGGCAGGTGCCGCCTGAGCTGATGTGGCCAGGGCGAACATGCCCGCTCCGGCCAGTCCCGCGGTGCTGAGCAGAATGCCCAGTGTCTTCATCGGAAAACCCTTCCTGAGCGCACGCCCCGACGTGCACTCATGGGCAGAGTAGTCGAACCTCCCCTGACCTGACAGTCAATCCGGTAATCGGACACCGTGACACGCCTGCAACGGTGTGTCGCGGGCGTGTCACGGTGGGTAGATCAAACCGCGATCAAAGATTGCCGCGGCGCTCCTGCTCGCGCTCGATCGCCTCGAACAGCGCCTTGAAGTTGCCCTTGCCGAATCCCAGGGAGCCGTGGCGCTCGATCAACTCGTAGAACACCGTCGGACGGTCGCCGATCGGCTTGGTGAAGATCTGCAGCAGGTAGCCGTCCTCGTCCCGGTCGACCAGGATCTTGCGCTTCTGCAGCTCCTCGATCGGCGCCCGGACGTTGCCGATCCGCTCCCGCAACTCCGGGTCCTCGTAGTACGAGTCCGGCGTGTTCAGGAACTCGACACCGTTGGCGCGCATGATGTCGACCGTGCGCAGAATGTCGTTGGTGGCCAGCGCGATGTGCTGGGCGCCGGCGCCGTCGTAGAACTCCAGGAACTCGTCGATCTGCGACTTCTTCTTCGCGATGGCCGGCTCGTTCAGCGGGAACTTGACCCGGTGGTTGCCGTTGGCCACCACCTTGCTCATCAGCGCGGAGTAGTCGGTGGCGATGTCGTCGCCGATGAACTCCGCCATGTTCACGAAGCCCATCACCTTGTTGTAGAAGGTGACCCAGTCGTCCATCAGCCCGAGCTCGACGTTGCCGACGACGTGGTCGACCGCCTGGAACAGCCGCTTCGGGTGTCCTTCCGGCCGGACCACACTGGTCTTCGCCTCGACGAAGCCCGGCAGGTACGGGCCGTCGTACTTGCTCCGGTCGATCAGCGAGTGCCGGGTGTCGCCGTACGCCGCGATGGCGGCCCGGCGGACGGTGCCGTGCTCATCGGTGACGTCGTGCGGCTCCTCGAGCACGGTCGCACCCTGGGCGCGGGCGTGCTTGATGCACTTGTCGACGTCCGGCACCTCGAGCGAGATGTCCGCGACGCCGTCGCCGTGCTTGCGGTGGTGGTCGTTCAGCGGGCTGGCCGGGGTGACGCCGCCGGTGATGACGAAACGCGCCGAGCCTGCCTTGAGTACGAACGCCTTGTGGTCCTTGTTGCCGTTCTCCGGCCCGGAGTACGCGACCAGGTCCATCCCGAAGGCGAGCTGGTAGTACTTCGCGGTCTGGGTGGCGTTGCCGACCACGAACACCACGGCATCCATCGCCGTGACGGGGAACGGGTCGGTGCTCTCGTCGTACGGCACCAGGCCGACGAGCTGCTTCAACTGGTCGAGGTCGAGATCGGCGTCGAGCTCTGCGGGGGTGAGGTCGGTGCTGGTCATCGGGGTCCTCCCGGTCGGTGTCGGCTGGCCCGGTGAGCTTCGCCGGATCAGGACAGGTTGCGCAACAGAACCGTTTTTCACTGAGCACTCTGACCAGTATTCTCAGCCTTCTATTGGACTATTTGGTCACCCTGACCACACTAGGAGGACCCGCATGGCTGGAGTGGACGCACTGGACGCCCGCATCCTCGACCTGTTCGCCGCCGAACCCCGAGTAGGCGTCCTGGAAGCCTCCCGCCGCCTAGGCGTAGCCCGAGGCACAGTCCAAGCCCGCCTGGACCGCCTCTCCCGCGACGGCGTAGTCCGAGGCTGGGGCCCAGACGTAGACACCACAGAAATCGGCTATCCGGTAACCGCCTTCGCCACCCTCCAAATAGAACAAGGCTCCGGCCACACCACAGTCGCCGCAGCCCTAGCCGCCATCCCCGAAGTCCTAGAGGTCTACACAATCACCGGCGCCGAAGACCTCTGGTGCCGAATAGTCGCCCGCTCCAACGCCGACCTCCAACGAGTAATCGACCAGGTCGTCATCGTCCGCGGCATCCAGCGCGCGTCGACAGTGATCGCGCTGGCCGAACAAGTCCCCCACCGAGTCCTCCCCCTACTCCACGCAGCCACCCGCCCCTGACCAACCCCCTCGCAGCCAGCCGGCAGCCCAACCACCAAGCCGACGCCACCCACCGCACCCCAGCCGGCCGGCCGGCCACCTAAACCCCAGACGTGTCCCGGCCGACAGGAGGTAGGCACCAACTCGCCCTCTCCCTACGCTCAGTCGACGCCCCGCCACCCGCCCCGCACCAACCACCTCCTGTCGACCGGCACACATCGCCCCGCCCCACAGCGCCTCCCGCCCCGCAGCCCCCTCCCGCGAGGTGACGCGAAGCGTCACGAGCCGTCAACTGCTGCAGCTCCCGGGCCGCACTGCGTCCCGCTCGACAGGAGGTAGTCGCCGACCTGCATTCTCCGCACGCTCAACCAGCGGCCGGCACCCCTCCCACAACCAACTACCTCCTGTCGAGCGGGACACCACCCTTGCCGCGTCCGCCCCATCTCCAGCCCGCGCACTTCCAACCCGCGAGGTGACGCGAAGCGTCACGAGCTGGGCGGCCGCCTGCTCAGCTGGTGGTTGCGCGCCGAACTCCGCCTGCATCTGTTGTCGCCGAGGTGACGCGAAGCGTCACGAGGCTGGCTGCAGCACCTCCGCCGGGCTGGTACGCCAGCACCAACCCCGACAACAGCTGCCAAATAACACCCTGCGAGGTGATGCGAAGGGTCACGAGCCCTGAGTCGCCCACCCGAGCCAACCACCCCGCTGGGGTCTCCGGCTCCGCCCACGCAGTTCCACCTCGCGAGGTGACGCGAAGCGTCACGAGCTGGTGGCCACCTGCTCAGCTGGTGGTTGGGCGCCGGACTCCGCCTGCATCTGTTGTTGCCGAGGTGATTCGAAGCGTCACGAGCCCTCGCGGGGGTGGCTGGGTCAGGCGAGGCGTTTGGCTACTTCTACTGCGGCCCGGGCTACTCGGGGGCCTACGAAGTCGCGGTCCAGCTTGCCCAGGACTACTACGCCGATGGAGGCTTCTACGCCTGGTACGCCGAGGACCGGCGACGAGACGCCTTGGGCGCCGGCCTGGAGTTCGCCGGCGGTGATGACGAAGGGGCGACCAGCCGGATCGGGCTTGCGGCGGCCCGCGAGGATCGCCTTGCCGGCGGCGCCCTGGTCGAGGGCGTGCCGGGAGCCCATCCGGTACGAGACGTGGAAATCGGTCCAGCTCGGCTCGATCACCGCGATCGCGAGCGCCTCGTCCCCGTCCGCAACGGTGAGGTGCGCCGTCGCGCCGGTGTCTTCGGCGAGCGAGCGTAGTACCGGCAGAGCGGCGTCCCGCAACGTCGGCTGCACGCGACGGGAGTAGTGCAGGACTGCGAGCCCGAGCCTGGCGCGGCCTTCGCTGTCGCGGCGGACCAGCCGGTGCAGTTCGAGCGTGTTGACCAGGCGGTAGACGACGGTCCGGGAGACGCTCAGCGAGGCGGCCAGCTCGGTGATCGACAGGCCGTCCGGGGCGTCCGCCAGCAACTCGAGGACGGTGAGTCCCCGATCGAGAGTCTGCGACGTCTCAGCGGGCACAGGCGAAGCGTAACCTTTTTCGGCCCGCGGCCCGATGTCCCCGTATCTTGCTGCCGTGCGAAATTACTGGGCGCTGCTCCCCGCCATCGCCATCTGCGTCGGTCTGATCCTGCTGTACGCCGTCCCGACGCTGGTGAATCCGCAGTGGACGAGCAGCATCCTGGGCCTGTTCAAACAGCTCCCGGGCGGCGAGGAAACCGAGGAACCGGCGCCGCTCAGCCCGAAACAGCTCCATTCCCGCCGGATGCTCGCCGGCACCTTGGTGATCGGCGCGCTCGCGCTCATCGGGTTCAACGTCGCGCTCAACCGGGAGGCGAACGGCTGCTACCTGGCCGCCAAGGCGTGGGGTGCGGCCGACGACGCCAAGCAGGACGCCGACCCGTGCGTGAACAAGATCTTCGGCGCGTTCTTCAGCAACGGCAAAGGCCAGGTGCTCGAGGACTCGCAGCAGCCGGTCACCGGGTACCAGCTGGTCAAGGGCAAGCACCCCAAGTACCTGAAGTGGATCCAGAACCCGCCGAAGCCGGACGGGGTCGCGCTGGTGTTCGGCGTCGGCTTCAACTGCTCGAGCGATCTGAAGGTGATGGAGGCCGACGACAAGATCACCGCGGTGATCGACGACACCAAGCCGTGCCCACCGGACAGCCAGATCGAGCTGGTGCCGATCAAGCTCGACAAGCCGGTCGGTGATCGCCCGGTCGTCACCGTCGGCGGCAAACCGATCCCGCAGATCAACCCGGACCTGCCGTCCTGGGGCACGGTCCTCAAAAAGCTCGCGACCGGCGGCTGAGTCAGCGCAGCGCCCGTACTTGAGAGTCGTACTGCCGGAAGGGCCTGTTCGTGGCGAGCAGGATGAGCAGGCCGGTGATGCAGACGGCCGCGCCGCCGAGCAGCGCGATCGTCGGGGTGCTGAGCGACGCCGCAGTACCGGCGACGAAATCTCCAAGACGAGGGCCGCCCGCGACGACCACGATGAAGACACCCTGCAGCCGTCCACGCATCGCGTCCGGAGCGGCTGATTGCAGAACAGTGTTCCGGTACGCCGAGCTGACCATGTCCGCCGCACCCGAGAACGCGAGCAGCGCGACACCGAGCCAGATCGTCCGCGACAACCCGAACAGCCCGACCGCCGCCGCGTAGACCGTGATCGCCGCGACGATCGCCACCCCTTGCCGCCGGACGCGACTCACCCAGCCGGAGAACAGCACGCCCACGAGCGCTCCGATCGCCGGCGCCGCTTGCAGCAACCCGACGGTCCGTACGCCGCCCGCGAAGAACGCGCCCGCCACGGCTGGGAACAGTGCCCGAGGTTGCGCGAACACCATCGCGAGGATGTCCGCGACGAAGGTCGCCAGGAGCGCGGGGGCGGCTCGGAGGAACGTGAAGCCCTCCAGTACCGAGCGCAGGCCAGCCCGGCGTACCAGGCCGGTCGGTGGGACGGGAGGCAGCCGGAACAGCGCGTAGAGCGCGGCGGTGAAGGTGATGACGTCGACCAGGTACGCCGCGCCGAACCCCTGCCAGGCGATCACCACGGCGCCGAGCAGCGGTCCGGCGGTGAAGCCGAGGTTGAACGCTGCCTGGCTGAGCGTGTTGGCGGCTGGGAGGAGTTCGGGGCGGATGAGGCGCGGGATGATCGCGGATCGGGCCGGGTTGTTGACCGCGAAGCAGGCCGACTGGACCGCGACCACGGCGTACAGGATCCATACCTGGTTCCAGTGCAGCTCGGATTGGGCGACCAGGACCATCGAGAGCAGCCAGAGGCCGCTGGAAGAGACGAGGGCGAGGGTACGCCGGTCGATCGCGTCGGCCATCGCGCCGCCGTACAGCCCGAAAACGACCAGCGGCACCAGCGCGAAGAGCCCGACCAGCCCGACCGAGAAGGTCGAGTGGGTCAACGCATAGACCTGGATCGAGACCGTCACCGCGGTCATCTGCTGCCCGAGCTGCGAGACCGTCGAGCCGACCCACAACCGACGGAAATCCGGCGACTCCTTGAGCGGACGGATGTCAGTCAGCAGTCGGGCCACACGCTGAACTTATGTCACGACTTACCACCCCCGACAGCAGGGCACACACCTTTCGGTACTGACATCCCAACCCGCTCGGCCAGCGCGCCTCACCAACCTGCCGGCGCGAGGTGACGTGAAGCGTCACGAGCCGTCAGGCTCGGCGTTGGGTGGCCCAGTCTCGGATGAGTTCGATGCGATCGCGGAGTTCGGTGGAGGAGGCGTGAGCCGCCGCCGGGCCACCGAGTTTGCGGCGGAGGTCGTTGTGGATGACGCCGTGCGGCTGGCCGGTGCGGTGGTTCCAGGCGGCGACCAGGCCGTTCAGCTCGCGGCGCAGGAGAGCGACCTGCTCGTGCGTGGCCAGCTCGACCGGTGTCGGCTCCTCGCGGGTGGACGACTTGCCGCGCCTCTTCTCCTGGGCCAGCGACTTCGCCTGCCGCTTGTTCAGCAACTCGCGCACCTGGTCGGGCTCGAGCAGCCCCGGCAGACCGAGGAAGTCCAGCTCCTCGTCCGAGCCGAGATCGCCACCCATCCCGTAGTCACCGCCGTCGAAGACGACCCGGTCGAAGCTCGCATCCGACCCGAGCGCCTCGAACTTGGCGTCCAGGTCGTCGCTCGCGCCCTCGGCCTCGTTCGCCTTCTTCAGCAGGTCGTCCTCGAGGGCGAAGATGTCGCCGTCCTCGTTGTTGTTCTTCCGGCCGAGCACGTGGTCCCGCTCGACCTCCATCTCGGCGGCGAAGCTCAGCAGCCGGGTCACCGACGGCACGAACACCGACGCCGTCTCACCCCGCTTGCGCGCCCGTACGAACCGCCCGATGGCCTGCGCGAAGAACAGCGGCGTCGACGTCGGCGTCGCATAGACCCCGACCGCCAGCCGCGGCACGTCGACGCCTTCGCTCACCATCCGGACAGCGACCATCCACCGCTGTTCACCAGCCGAGAAGGTCTGGATCTTCTTGCTCGCCGCCTTCTCGTCGGACAGGACGACGGTCGGCGCCTCGCCGGTCAGCTCGCGCAGGACCTTCGCATAGGCCCGGGCCGTGTTCTGGTCACCCGAGATGACCAGCCCGCCGGCATCCGGCATGTGCCGCCGTACCTCGGTCAGTCGCTTGTCAGCAGCAGCCAGTACTGCGGGCATCCACTCGCCGGTCGGGTCGAGCGCGGTTCGCAACGCCTGAGCCGTCAGGTCCTTCGTCAGCGGCTCACCCAGTCGCGCCGCGACCTCGTCACCGGCCTTGGTGCGCCAGCGCATCTCACCGGAGTACGACATGAAGATGACCGGCCGTACGACGTGGTCGCGCAGCGCATGACCGTAGCCGTAGACGTAGTCCGCCTTGCTGCGAGCGGCGCCGTCGTGGCCGTGCTCGTACGTGACGAACGGGATCGGGTTGTCGTCGCTGCGGAACGGCGTACCGGTCAAAGCCAGGCGACGGGTGGCCGGGTCGAACGCCTCCCGGATGCCCTCACCCCAGCTGAGCGCGTCACCACCGTGGTGCACCTCGTCGAGGATCACCAGGGTGCGGAACCTCTCGGTCCGGACCCGGAACGCGAGCGGGTTCACCGCGACCCCGGCGTACGTGACCGCGACGCCCTGAAAGTCCTTGTTCGTCCGGCCCTTGCCGCCGGCGAACGTCGGGTCGATGGCGATCCCGGCCCGGTCGGCCGCCTCGGCCCACTGGACCTTGAGGTGCTCGGTCGGCGTCACGACGGTGATCCGGTCGATCACCCGGCGCTGCAGCAGCTCGGCGGCGACGGTCAGCGCGAACGTCGTCTTACCGGCGCCCGGCGTCGCGACCGCCAGAAAGTCCTTCGGCTGCCGATCCATGTACAGCTGAAGCGCCTCCGCCTGCCAGGCCCGCAGCTTGCTCGCAGTTCCCCACGCAGCGCGGTCCGGATAGGCCGGAGGTAGCACGGCTGGTGGTGCGGGCACGTGCGAATCCACGGACGGCATACTCCCCCGATAGTCGACTGTCGGCCGTACAGGAACGTTACCCGAGATCCCTCACAAGGTCAGATCGGCAGGCACCACACTGACCACGAACGGCACCGTCAACCGCGCCACTTCGTCCCCGGTGACCTTCGCGACCTGCGCATATGTCCCGTCCCGCAACTCCCACGCAATCAGCTCCGGCGTGTCGGGATCGATCACCCAGTACGACTGGCAGCCGGCGGCCTCGAGCCGGGAGAACTTCAGCATCAGATCGTACCGGCGGGTGCTCGGCGACAGCACCTCGATCGCCAGCAAGGGCGCCACAGGGAGATCGCGTTCGGTGAAGTCCTCTCGCCCCGCGACCAGCAGATCGGGTTGCATGACCGTGTCCTGGCTGATGACGACGTCGAAGGGCGCTACCAAGACCCTCAAGTCCGGCGGACAGGCTGCCTTGAGCGCGACGATCAGGTTGACAACAACGTCCTGATGCCGCGTCGAAGACGCCGGCGTCATGACAAGGGTCCCGTCGATGAGCTCGTAGCGGTGTCCGTCATTGGGCATCCGGTCGAGGTCGTCTCTGCTCAGTGGCCCGGACGAATGCCAAGGCGGTTGCCAGGACGGTGGGTAGTCCGGCTCGGGTTCCATGACTGCCATGGTGCCTCCTTGTAGTGGTCATACCTACAAAGTGCCGTCGTCTGCCCAGAGCTGCCCGGTTGTCCACAGGAGAATTCCGTTCGGATCAGCCTGTGGAGAATGACTGGGTGTTGCTGGGCGTGTCGACCTACACTCGGGGCTATGAGTACTCAGCTGAGCCCCGGCGCAGAGACGGTCATCGACGAGCGGACCAAGCCGTCGCTGGACGAGGGCGATCATGAGCGGTTCTCGCACTACGTGCCGAAGGACAAGCTCACCGAGGCGATGGTGATGGGCACGCCAGTGGTGGCGTTGTGCGGCAAGGTGTGGGTGCCCAGCAGGGATCCGCAGAAGTTCCCGGTCTGTCCGGAGTGCAAGGAGATCTGGGAGTCACTGCACCCCGGTGATGACGACAAGGAGTAGTCGTCAGTTCTGGGTCGGGTCGTCGGGGTAGGTGGCCAGGTAGGCCATCTCGTCGCGCTGGCGCCGCAGGACGCGGCGCCACAGGCCTTCGGGCTGGAGGCTGAACACGTCGTCGGGTTCGGACGGTACGACGTACCAGGCGCCCTCGGTGATCTCGCCCTCCAGCTGGCCGCTCGACCAGCCGGCGTACCCGGCGAAGATCCGCATGCGCTGGATCGCGCCCTCGAGCAGAGCCGGTGGTACGTCGAGGTCGATCAGCCCGATCCGGCCGAAGCATTCCCGCCAGCCTGGCGGGTCGGCCGACTCGATCACCTCGGCGACCGCGAGAGCGCTGTCGGTGCCCACCGGGCCGCCCATGAAGAGCACGCCGGGCTCGCTCACCGTCTCCGACCAGTCGGCCAGCACCCGGTCGACCTCCAGGTCCGCGGCCCGGTTCACGACCACGCCCAGCGCACCGTCCTCGTCGTGATCCAGCAACAGGATCACCGACCGCCGGAACGGCGGGTCGTCGAGCAACGGGGTAGCCACCAGCAGTGAGCCGGTCAGGGTCGTGGCCGTCATGCACCCATCATGTCGTGCTCGGCACCTTCCTGGGCAGACGCTTTTGCGTACGGATGGCACGGAACCCGAGCCACGCGCCCAGCGCCAGCCCACACAAGTCGGCGACCGAGTCGAACGGATCGCCGCTGCGGAACGGCAACCAGTAGTACTGGACGATCTCGCTGATCACCGCGTTGGCGGCAACGACCGGCAGCAAATACCGAGCCGGTACTCCGCTGCGCAGCCCGAAATACGCCACCGATCCGAACAGGAACAGATGCGCGAGCTTGTCCGAGAGCGGGAAGTGGACGTTCGACGCTGCCTGATGCGGTGAGTACACCCCGTACAGGTGGATGCCGCAGGCCACCACGAAGGCGACCCGCCACAACCACGTAGTACGGGACGACGTACGAACCTCAGTTGAAGTAGTGATGGAGTCAATCAAAGCAAGTGACTCAAATCAGCGCGCCCGGGGAGTCGTCCGGGAACATCTCGGCGGCCGGCGCCTTGCCACCGGCCGCGTCGCGAACGGCGTGCGCGACCCGGGTGTGCACCTCCGGGTGGAAGACGCTCGGCACGATGTAGTCGGCGTTCAGCTCGTCGTCGGTGACCACACTGGCCAGCGCCCTCGCGGCCGCCAGCTCGGTCTGGATCGAGACCTTCGACGACTGCGCGTCGAGCAGGCCGCGGAAGACGCCCGGGAAGACCAGCACGTTGTTGATCTGGTTCGGGAAGTCGCTGCGGCCGGTCGCGACGACGGCCGCGTGCTCGTGCGCCGCGGCCGGGTCGACCTCGGGGTCGGGGTTGGCCAGCGCGAAGACGATCGAGTCCTTGTTCATCGTCGCGATGTCGGCGCCGTTCAGGATGTTCGGCGCCGAGACCCCGATGAACACGTCGGCACCGGCCAGCGCGCCCTTCAGATCTCCGCTGTACTGCGCGGCGTTGGTGTTCTCCGCGATCCAGCGCAGCTCCGGCGACAGCCCCTCGCGCTCGGAGTGGATGACCCCGGCGATGTCGGCGACGATCGTGTCCTTGACCCCGGCCTCGATCAGCAGCTTGAGGATCGCCGTGCCGGCGGCACCCGCGCCGGACAGCACGACGCGGATCTGGCCGATGTCCTTGTTGACCACCCGCAGCGCGTTGAACAGCGCCGCCGTCACGACGACCGCCGTGCCGTGCTGGTCGTCGTGGAAGACCGGGATGTCGAGCTCCTCGCGCAGCCGGGCCTCGATCTCGAAGCAGCGCGGCGCGGAGATGTCCTCCAGGTTGATCCCGGCGAAGCCCGGCGCGATCGCCTTGACCACGGCGATGATCTCCTCGGTGTCCTGGGTGTCCAGGCACAGCGGCCAGGCGTCGATCCCGGCGAAGCGCTTGAACAGTGCGGCCTTGCCCTCCATCACCGGCAGCGCGGCCTCCGGGCCGATGTTGCCCAGGCCCAGCACGGCGGATCCGTCGGTGACGACCGCGACGGTGTTGCGCTTGATCGTCAGCCGGCGGGCGTCCTGCGGGTTGGCGGCGATCGCCAGGCAGACCCGGGCGACGCCGGGGGTGTAGATCATCGAGAGGTCGTCCCGGTTGCGGATCGGGTGCTTGGCCTCCATCGAGATCTTGCCGCCGAGGTGCATCAGGAAGGTCCGGTCGGAGACCCGGCCGATCTCGACGCCCGGTACGGCGCGCATCGCCTCGACCAGCCGGCCGGCGTGCTCGGTGTCGGCGGCGGCACACGTCACGTCGATCCGCAGCCGCTCGTGCCCGGAGGCGGTCACGTCGAGGGCGGTGACGAGGCCGCCGGCCTGCTCGACCGCGGTGGTCAGCTTGCTGACCGTGGAGCCACCCGCTGGGACCTCGAGGCGGACGGTGATGGAGTAGGAAACGCTCGGCAAGGCAGTCACGCGGGTGATCCTCTCACGTCACTGGTCAGGTCCTGAGGTTCTGTACTTAAAGTGCACGGCGAACGGCTGGGTAATCCATTACCCGCCCGCTACGCTGAGCCCTCTGACGCAGTCGACGGGAGGCGGGGATGGCGACGATCAGCGAGGTCGCGGCGCTGGCCGGGGTCTCCACGGCGACCGTCTCGCGCGCTCTGAACGGCAAGTCCACGGTCGATCCGGACCTGGTACGCCGGGTCCGCAAGGCCGCCGAGGAGCTCGGCTACCAGCCCAACGGCCCCGCCCGGAACCTGCGTCGTCAGGAGGCCGCGGTGGTCGCGCTGATCATCTCCGACGTCGAGAACCCCTTCTTCACCGCGATCGCCCGCGGGGTCGAGGACGTCGCGCACGAGCTCGGATACTCGGTCGTGCTCTGCAACTCCGACGAGAGCTTCGAGAAGGAGAGCCGCTACATCGACGTCGCGCTCCAGGAGCGGGTGGCCGGCGTCATCCTCTCCCCGACCGGTACTACGAGCAGCGTCGAGAAGCTCAGCCAACGCGGAACGGCCTTCGTTGCGGTCGATCGGCCGCTGCCGGAGCAGGACGGCGATGTCGTGCTGGTCGACACCCGGCTGGCCGCGCGGCAGGCGACGGCGCACTTGATAGCCCAGGGCTATCAACGGATCGGGTGTATCACCGGTCCGGCCGGGGTTCGCACCGCGGACGACCGATTGGCGGGTTATCGCGATGCGTTGAAGGCTGCCCGGCTGCGCAGTACTACGAAGCTGGTGCGGCGTACGGAGTACAAGGCAGCCGGAGCACATCGGGCGGCGCAGGACCTGCTCGTCCAGCCGGAACCGCCGGACGCGCTGCTGGTGGCGAACAGCGAGATGGCAGTCGGCGTGCTCCAAGCCCTGCAGGAACATGGCATCCGCCCCGGCAAACAAGTCGGCATCGTCGCCTTCGATGACGCCCCCTGGGCCGAGCTGCTCGATCCCCCGCTGACAGTCGTCGCGCAACCGGCGTACGAGATCGGCACCGTGGCTGCCCGGCTGCTGCTGGCCAGAATCACCGACAACACCCGAGCGACCACTACGACAACTCTCGCCGCCCGCCTGATCGAACGCGGCAGCTCTCACCGCGGCTAGCCGGTGGGGTTCTCCTCGGCGTAGATGGAAGCTGCGTTGTCCTTGTCGATCAGGCGGGTCTTCAGGGTCTGGGTCTTCTCGATAGTTCCGCAGTCGACCAGGAGTTTCTTGGCGGCTGCGATGGCTTCCTTGCCGTTGGTCGGGTACGTGAAGGTGGCCGACAGCCGGCCCTCCTCGACCGCCTTGATGCCGCCGGACGGGATCGGCAGGGCGTCGATGCCGATGAACTTCATCTCCTTCTCGCGGTGGACCGCCTTCGCGGCCAGGTACGCGCCCTCGGCCATCGGGTCGTTGTGGGCGTAGACCAGGTCGATCTTCGGGTTGGCCTTCAGCAGCGCGTCCATCTGCGCCTGGCCCTTCTCCCGCAGCCAGTCGCCACTCGCGTCGGCGACGATCTTGATCTTCGGGTTCGCCTTGATCGCGTCGACGAAGCCCTGGTGGCGCTCGGCCTGCGGGGTCGCGCCGGCCAGGCCCTTCAGCTCCACCACGTTGCCGCCGTGCGGGAGCAGTTTCTCGGCGACGTACTTGCCCGCCTCGGTCCCGATCTCGACGTTGTCGCCGCCGATGAAGCCGGTGTATGCGTCGCCCTCGACCTTGCGGTCCAGGACGAGTACAGGGATGCCTTTGTCGTAGGCCTTCTTCACCACGGCGGTCAGCGGCTTGGCCTCGTTCGGGCTGATGATCAGCAGGTCGATCTGCTGGGTCAGGTAGTTCTCCACGTCCGCCACCTGCTTGGCGTTGTCCTGCGCGGCATCGGCGAACTTCACGTCGAACTGGGCCGCGGCCTGTGGCATGACACCTCCGCGATCGAGTGAGTAATCGATTTCCCGGACGCTAGACCTGTCCCCCGCGCACCGTCAACCCTTCACCGACCTTAGGCCGCCACCGGTACTCACCAACACCCTTTCCACCGCCCTCGAAAGGACGGTGGAAAGACGGAAGGAAGGAAGGAAAGAAGGCGGTGGGGTGCCGGGCGGCGTCACTCGCCGTTCAGCGGCGGATTCAGGTCCGAGGTGAAGCGGAAGTCGGCCTGCGCCGGGAACACCGCGCCGGTGACCCGGCCGAAGGGCTGCATCACCGTGGCCAAGCCGTTCGCGTGCCCGACGGCGTACAGATAGCCGACCTGGAGGTCCCGGTCGATGGCGAACAGCAACGTGCCGAGCTTGCCGCACGGGGTGATGACGAGCTGGTCGAAGGCCTGCCAGGTCGAAGTGCGGACCGGCTTCACCACGGGTTTCATCGGCGAACTCAACGGCACCCGGATCGTGTAGAGCGCGCCGCCGCCGGTGATCGCCAGGAAGCTGTCGTACGTCGCCGTCTGACTGAGCAACGCCATCGTCTTCACCGACCCGAATCCCCCGGCGGACTGCACAGCCGTCCAACGGCCGTTCAGGATCGTCCAACGGAAAAGCAGGCCGTCGTCGCGCAGCCCGTAGTTCGTCTGCCGCGTCTTGTACGCGGAGTTCACAAAGGCCTTGTACCTGTCCCAGCCGCCACCGACCGTGACCAGCTGCACCGACCCCGGCACGACCGTGCCGTCCTTCTCAGCAGCCCACTTGCTGATGTACATCTTCGACCCGAGAACGACATACCCCTGATGCGCGACGGTCGCCACGCTGCTGGGCAGCCCGGTGAAGGAACCGCTGAGCTTGAGCGTGTTGGGAGGGTAGACATTTGCCGCGGTCCTCCCCGCCGATACGGCCGGGTGGCTGCCGGCGATCACCGTGTACCAGTCCACGGATCCGGTGTCCCAGTACGAGGTCATCCCGATCTGCTGCTGGCAGGCGTTCGTAGTACCGGCCGATCCCTCGGTCTTGGCGTCCGCCGGTCCAGCCACCAACCCGCCGGTCAGGAGCGCGACGCCGAGCAGTGCCGCACCTCCCCGGATTCTGCGCGAATTCCTCATCGACCGAACCTCTCGATAGCCGGGGGAGTGCCCTACCAGACTCGATGCTCCGGTACGCCGATAAGTTGCTACTCCTCCAGCCAGGCGCGGACCGACTCGTCGTGCTCGCCGAGCCGAGGCGGAGCCAGGTTGGTCTCCCGAGCACCCGCATAGGCGTTGTCATCGAAGCGGAGCGGCGGGCCCGGAAGCTGGATGCGGCCCAGCGTCGGGTGCTCGACATCGATCAGCAACCCCTGCGACTGGGTCTGCTCCCATTCGTAGACCTGCTGGAAGTCGCGGACCTTGCCGGCCGGAATGCCCGCCTCAGCGAGGCCGCGCAACCACTCATCAGCAGGCGAAGCACTGAAGGCCTTCTCGATCGCCGCGGTCAGCTCGTCGCGATGGGCGACCCGCAGAGCGTTCGTCGCGAAACGCTCATCGGCAAAGTCCAGCCCGACCAGCGGCGCGAACGTCCGCCACTGCGACTCGCTGCCGACCGCGACCTGCACGCTGTCGTCCTGAGTCCGGTACATCCCGTACGGCGCGATCTGCGCGTGGTGATTGCCGACCCGCTCAGGCAACTCCCCCGCGACGGTCCACTTGGTGCCGTGGAACGCATGCACGCCGACCACCGACGCCAGCAGCGAAGTACGCACGACCCGCCCGCGCCCAGTCACATTCCGCTCGTGCAACGCGGCCAACACGCCATAAGCGCCGTACATCCCAGCCAGCAGATCAGCGATCGGTACTCCGGTCTTGGTCGGCTCGACCTCACCCGTGATGCTCATCAGCCCGCCCTCGCCCTGAGCGATCTGGTCGTACCCGGCCCGCCCACCCTCCGGCCCGTCATGCCCGAACCCGGTGATCGACAGGATCACCAGCCGCGGATTGAGCTCGTGCAACCGCTCGACCGAGAACCCGAGCCGATCCAGCACCCCCGGCCGGAAGTTCTCCAGCAGCACGTCGGCCTTCCGCACCAGCTTGGTCAGGAACTCCTTGCCGTCGGCAGACTTCAGATCCGCGGTCACGGACTCCTTGTTCCGGTTGGCCGACAGGAAGTACGTCGACTCCCCCTCAACGAACGGCGGCCCCCACCCCCGGCTGTCGTCACCACCGGCGGGCGTCTCCACCTTGATCACCCGGGCACCCAGATCCCCGAGCATCATCGCCGCATGGGGACCCGACAACGCCCGAGTCAGATCGACGACCACCAGGTCAGACAGAAGGTTCTGCACCAGCTCACCCTAGGCGTAGCCTGCAATCAACGAGGGGGGTTGTGATGGCGTTCACTGGACGTGGGACGAAGGACGATCCGTGGGTGTTGAGTACGCCGCCGGGCGGGTCGCAGTACCAGATGTACCGGGATGACGACGTGCTGGTGTGTCAGGTGGGGAGCACCAAGCTGAGTTATCAGGCGCGGTGCATCGACGATCTGCACGCGATGCTGAAGAAGCACGGCGACTGGATGTTGCTGGGCAATGCGGACGAGCAGAAGCCCGCGGCGCCGGGGACCGTGGAGGCCTGGGCACGCGCGGAAGACAACCCGGTCGGTGGTTGGTACGGGCTGAAGAAGGGCTTCCGTGGGCGCTTCGCGAACTACGTGCCGCCCGTACTAGAGGCGCTCGGCCTGGCTGAGGTCGAGCACAACGCCCGCAACAACCGCATGCGAGCGCTCTAGACCCGTACTTTCCGCACCAGCGACGCCAGGCGTTGAGTCACGTCGCGCGGGCGTTCCTGCATCAGCATGTGGCCGGCGCCCGGGTACATCCACAACCGGGCAGACGGCAGTAGTTGCGCCATCCGGTTGGCGTGGCGCGGCCCGATCAGCCGATCCCGCGTGCCGTGCATGATCTCGACCGGGATCTGCTCGAGCACCTTCAGCGCATCCCCCCGATCGTGCTGCACGATCGCCTCGAAGAAGCCACCGAACGACGCCCCTGGCAGAACTGCCAGGTCGGCCATCAGCACCTCCACCTCAGCCGGGTCCACCTTCTTCCCGAACACCAACTGGCGCACAGCAGGCCGTCGCGCCGCAGTAGATGCCCCCTGCAACCAAGCAGCCCGCCGCGTCGCGGCTTCCGGCCGGACCGCCCGTACTGCGCCCGCCGCCCGCCGCTCCATCCGCTTGCCCGCGAGATGCATCGCCCGAGGCGCCAGTACCGCCGCAGGTCCGTCGAGCCGCGCCGGCAGCCCGAACGCCCGCGAGCTCAGCTGACCCGCCGAGGTAGCCACCAGCGCAGCCGCGGCGATGCGGGAGCCGAACAACTCCGGCCGCTGCTCAGCCAGCGCCATCAGCGTCATCCCACCCATCGAGTGCCCGGCGTAGACCACGGGTCCGTCGCCGACCACCTCGTCGAGCACGAAAGCCAGGTCATCCGCCAACTGCTCGATCCGCGTCGTCCCAGCAGGTGCAGCCGAAGATCGCCCGTGCCCACGGTGGTCATAGGCAACGACCCGTACGCCGTCAGCCCCCAGCACCTGCGGCAGTCCGCCCAGCTGGTGGTGCCAACTACGCGTCGAACAAGTCCAGCCATGCGCCAACACCACCGTCACCGGCGCCCCCGCAGACCCAGCCGTCTCGACATGCAGCCGCACCCCGTCCGAGGTGACAACCGCGGATCGCTCCGTCGATGTCCCGCCATCGCCAGTTCGCTGCGCCTGCTCCCGCGCCGCGCCATCCTCGGATCGCTCTGCCTGCATCGTCATATCTTCCCCAGTCTGTCCGCCCACTCGCCCAGCCCACCCTTGCGGCGTTGCTGGTTCGTCCGCCACCGGACCACCCGATCGGCCACCGACGGCAGATGCCGGGCGACCCCGACCGCCAACCCGGTCGACCGCGTAGAGGCCCGATTCCGCGGCGGCCGCGCGGCCCCAGCCACCTCGATGATCGTCCCCACGACCTGCTGCACGGTCTCAGCAGGCACGAACAGACCGAGATCCACGCCGCGCGCAAGAGATGCGTCGTGGATCGGCGTCGGCACATAGCCCGGATAGATCACGCTCACGTCGATCGCCCGGCCGTTCTCGATCCGCAACGCGTCCGCATACGTGTCGATCGCGCGCTTGGAGACCAGGTACGAGGCCGCCAACGGCAGCGTCACGTAGGCGAGTCCGGAGGACACGAAGATCACCCGGCCACGGGCGGCCCGTAGTACCGGCAAGGCCGCGGCCGTGACGCCCCAGCCGGCGAACAGATTGACCTCGATCACCTTGCGGGCGACGGCATCCGGCACTTCCCCGGCGAGTGCCGGTACGCCGATGCCCGCATTGTTGATCAACAAGTCCAACCCGCCAAGCCGCTCGATCGCCTCGGCCACAGCCCCCGGAATCTGGTCCGGCTGGGTCAGGTCGCACTCGATGACGTCGTCACTCTTCTGCAAGTCGAGCCCGACCACGTCGGCACCCCGAGCGCGCAACTGCTCGACCGTCGCCGACCCGAACGCGCCAGCGGCACCCGTGACCAACGCCTTCTTGCCCCGCAGATCCCAAGGACCCTTCCGCAGTCCAGCACGCCCAGTCATGCCGACTCCTTCTCACGCCGCGTGCCCTGAGCCTCGAGGTGAGCAGCTCGCAAACGACCACCGCGAGCGCCACGCCCGACCAGCCAAGCGATCCCGGCGAGCTCCAGCGACCCGACGACGGCCAGCAATGCGTAGCCGCCGTTCCACATCCAGCGCGGTACGTCGGTCCGCTCCTCCCGCCGCAGCGTCTGCTGCTCCCCGATGAACTCGACCGTCTGCCCGTTGGAGACCTGGACCGCCGGCTTCTCGATCTTCAGGTCCTCCGGCGCGTAGACCCACATCGCGACCATGTCCCGCGACCCTTGGTGCAACCGGAGCATCGACTTCCACTTGCCGTACATCGGCAGCGGTTCGGTCGACCGATAGGTGCCGTCAGCAACCTTCTCCATCGCGTGCGTCATCTGCCCACCACCCTGCCAGGCCAGCGCCTCGAACCACCGAGCACCCTCAGCCGCGTCGGCCGGCTCCAGCTTCACCGTCACGTACGCCGTCGGCTCCGACCCGATCGACGCCGGCTCCAGCGACACCGTCGCACTCACCCCGGGGTCGGCTGACCGAGGTACACAGAAGAAGAGCGCAGCCAGTACTGCGACCAGCCCGATCGCGCCGAGCTGATGCGTCAAGCGCACCGGCGGCGTCTGGCGTACCTCGCCCGCGACCTCGGCGTACCGGGTGGCCAGCCAGGCGCCGACGAGGCCGGCGCCGAGACCGGTGACGACGCCGAACCCGATGGCCGACGGAAGCATCGAGGCCGGCCAGTGGATCGGCATCCAGACCTGCGACCAGCCGTACTCCGCGACCACGCCGACCGTACCGATCAGCGCACCCGAGACGAGTCCCAGCCGGAAGCGGTTCTTGTTGCCCAGGGCAAGGGCCGCGAGCTCGACCAGTACCGCCTCGGCGATCAGCAGCGGGAAGTGGCCGAGGATCTGACCGAGCGGCTGGTCGACGGCCCAGGCGATGCCGCCGCGGATCACCAGGTAGGCGGCCAGCGCGCCGAACGTCGTACCGGGTCCGCGCCGCGACCGCAGCAAGGTGAAGGCGAGCGTCGACCCGAAGACGATCAGGATCGGCTGCAGGATCAGCGGGAACTGCGGGACGCCGTAGTTGAACTCGGTGCTGAACAGGTCCCACGCGATCAGCAGCGCGCCGACCGCGATGATCTCCTGGGCCCGGCGGCGCAGGTTGAGGCCGACCAGTTGCTCGACCTCGGCCGAGGCCAGCAGCCGGGCGAAGATCGAGAAGACGACGCCGCCGATCATCAGCAGGTGGGTCGGACCCCAGAGCGTGACGTCCTCACCGAACAGCCGGTGCCAGACGTCGTCGAGCGGGAAGCCGACCAGGGCGAACGTGCCGCACACCGTCACCAGCGCCGCGCTGCACGGGATCCGCCAGCCCTTGGTCAGCTTGACCGTGCGGGCCGGCAGCGGCTTGCGGGCCAGTGCGATCGGCAGTACGCCGGAGATGATCACGCCGAGGATGCCGAAGAAGATCGGGTAGTGCGCCGGCGTACCGAACGGGCCGGTGTCGCGCCCCTTGTCGATGTGCACCGCGATGTCCCACCAGACACCGAAGGCGCAGGCGAGCAGCGAGACGGCATGGAGGTACGGGGTGAGCGAGGCCCATCGGGGGACTCCGTCCAGTCTCCCGATGGTGTCCGCTAGGCGCCCTACCAGCGTCACCCGTCCGGTGCGCTCCCGCCACAGCAGCACGGCGAGTGCGAGGTACATCAGCGAGACCAGCCCGGTGACGATCGCGATCTGGTCGAATGACGCGGTTCCGGTGGTGGCCGCCAGGGGGACCGTCATGCTGGCTCCTTCGACATACGCCAGAGGCAATGTTACATAAGCTATGTAACGTGTAATCTGGGAGACTGTCAAGGTGGGAGGACAGATGCCGGCCGAGTCGGGCCCAGACGAGGAGTTCACGGTCGATCAGTTGGCCGCCAAGGTGGGCATGACCGTGCGGAACGTGCGCGCGTACGCCGGCCGCGGCCTGATCCCGCCACCTCGACTCGCCGGACGTACCGGGTACTACGGCGCCGACCACGTCGCCCGGCTGACCTTGGTCCGCGAGCTGCTCGACAAGGGCTACACGCTGGCGGCGGTCGAGCGGATGATGAGCGAGCTCCCCGACGGCGCGCTGGCGCTCGGTGTGTTCGAGACGCTGGTCAGCCCGTGGTCGCCGACCGAGCCCGAGGTGATCACCGAGCAGCAGCTGGCCGACCGCGCGGGCATCCCGCACAACCCGGACACCATCACCAAGCTGGTCGAGCTGGGCATCGCCGAGCGCCAGGAGGACGGACGTCTCCGGATCCCTAACCCTGACCTGCTCCGTACCGGCCTCGAGGTGATCAAGCTCGGCGTCCCGCTGGACGCGATCTTCGAGATGCTGCCGAAGCTGTTCGACCACGCCGACGCGGTCGCCAAGATCTACGTCGAGCTGTTCCGCAGTACCGTCTGGCGCTCGTTCGCCGACGCGGGCCTGCCGGCCGACGGTTGGCCGGAAATCCAGCGCACCCTCGAAAACATCATCCCGTTGGCGGGTCAGGCCCTGGTCGCTTCTTTCCGCGAGGCGATGGGCCGCGAGATCGAGGTCGTCGCCTACGAAGAACTAGGCCTCGACCCGGCCGCTCTCCCGTCCACCGGCTGAAGCGCTCCCCGAAGCCCCGCCATGAAAATCTCCAGCCCAGAGGCGAAGAGGTCCTCCCCCGCAGAGCCGAGCGGCTCGGCGGCTACTGCGGCGAGGGTCCAGCGGGCGCTGGTTTCGAAGAGTTTGCGGGCGGTGGGCTCCGGTACGCCCAGCCTGACCAGCGCCTCCAGCTGAGCCCGAACGAGGGCGGCTCTGGAGCCGTCCCCCTCGTCCCGATCCGGCGTCGCCTTCGACTGGATCAGCCGCGCCAGCCCCGGATGCTCCGCATAGAAGCCCCGCAGCCGCAGCGAGCCGACCGTCGTCAATTCGATCCACTCATCCAGCGTGCCGACCTGCTGATAGGCGACCAGGTCCGCCTCGAACGAGTCGAACGCATTCCGCGCGACCAACTCCAGCAACTCCCCCTTGTTCCTGACGTGGTGATAGAGCGTCGGCGCCCGCACCCCCAGCCGCTCCGCGACCGACCGCATGGTCAGGCCCTCAACCCCACGCTCCCGGATCACCACCAGCGCAGCGCCGACGATCGTCGGCACCGAGATCCCCGCGGCCGCATGGGAAGACGCATCGCGCATGGCCACCGGCTTCGTCTAGATTGGTTTGTCTAACGCCATTAGACAGGAGCCTACCGGTGGCACTCCACCCCAGCTACCCGATCAAGACCGAGCGCCTCGATCTCCGCCCGCACCGGATGGAGGATCTCGACGATCTGCTCGCCTTCCACTCCGATCCCGAGGTTGTCCGGTACGTCCCGTGGCCGGTGCGCGACCGCGAGCAGGTCCGCGCGGCCCTCGAGGTGAAGCTGACCCAAGGCGCCCTGACCGAGCCGGGCCAGTGGCTGGTGCTGGCAATCGAGCTCCGCGAGACGCAGACGGTGATCGGCGAGGTCCTGCTCAAGTGGGAGAGCGAGATCAACCGCCAGGGCGAGCTCGGCTACGCCCTCCACTCCGGCTATCACGGCCGCGGCCTGGCTTCCGAGGCTGCCAACGCCATGCTCCGCATCGGCTTCGAGGACCTGAACCTCCACCGGATCCACGCCAGCGTCATCAACGGCAACACCGCCTCCACCAAACTCCTCGAACGCCTCGGTATGCGCCAGGAAGGACACCTGGTCGAAAGCCTCTATTTCAAAGGCGAATGGTGCGACGACCTGATCTGGGCCCTCCGCGCGCAGGACTGGCGTGATCAATCGGTGAACTGAAGGCCGTAACTTCGGGCTGAGCCGACAGTTATCGTTTGGTCGCAGAATGTCACGATTGCTCGGCTCAGCCTGAGGACGTAAATGAAGAAGGCAGTTCTGGTACTGGTCACCGCCGTGGCCGTGATCGCCGCGGCGCTGATCCCCTCGGGACGGCCCGTCGTGGCCGCCACCGCCAACCCCGGACCGGGCTTCGGCTCGGCGTTGTCGGCGGTCAAGCAGCTCGCCTGGCAGACGAATGCGAGCGTCAACACGCTCGCCGTCGCAGGCAACACCGTGTACGCCGGTGGGCTGTTCACCCGGATCCGGCGACCCGGCCTGGCCGCCGGTAAGGGCGAGGCGGTGCGGACGTACCTGGCCGCCTTCAACCGGACCACCGGCAAGCCGCTGGGCTTCGCGCCGAAGCTCAACGGCGCCGTCTGGTCGATCGCGACCAGCCCGAACGGCAAGTGGGTCGTGGTCGGCGGCGACTTCACCACGGTCAACGGACTCGCGCGCAAGCATCTCGCGATGTTCAGCGTCGCCACCGGCAAGCTCGTCGTCGGCTGGCACCCGGCCGTCTCCTACCGGGTCGCGGCGATCGCGATCGCCGCGAACAGCGTGTACTTCGGTGGCTCGTTCGGTCGGGTCGACAATAAGGAGCGCAACAACGTCGCGGCGGTCACGCTGTCGACCGGCGCCCTGCTGCCGTGGGATCCGGACGCCGACGACGACGTCTACGCGATCGACCTGTCGGACAGCGGCCGGCGAGTCTTCATCGGCGGCGGCTTCAGCGAGATCCAGGGCAAGGACCACTACGCGCTCGCGATGGTGAGCCCGACGACCGGCGCTCCCATGACGATGCCGGCCGCGGCCGCGATCCCCGAGCCGTCGCCGGACTGCCAGAGCCGGGTCAAGGACATCGACACGCTCGGCAGCAAGGTGTTCGTCTCCAACGCCGGCAGCGGACTGGGCTGCTACGACGGCGTACTGGCCGCCGACGCGAGCACCGGCAAGCTGCTCTGGCAGAGCCACTGCCTGGGCGCCACCGAGGCGATCAAGGCGATCGGGAACTGGCTCTACAAGGGTTCCCACGCACACGACTGCAGCCGCGACGGCGGCTTCAAGGACAAGACCGGCATGCACCATCTGCTGGTCGAGAGCACGATCAACGGCAAGCTCGGCCCGTGGTACCCGAACACCGACGCAGCCGGTACGACGGAAGTCGGCCCGCTCGCGTTCGCATCCGGCGGCAACGACCTGTGGGTGGGCGGCGACTTCACCAAGGTCAACAACGTCATCCAGCAAGGGCTCGCGCGCTTCACCAACGCCCCGGGCGGCACCCGACCGGGGCTCCCCGCGGCGCCGAAGGCGTCGAGCACGCGCGCCGGCCAGGCGACGGTCAGCTTCCCGACGGTGGTCGACGCGGACAACATCTCACTGATCTACTCGCTGTTCCGCGGTACCACCAAGGTGGCCAGCTGGAAGCGCAACTCGTACTCCTGGACGAAGCCGGTGGTGACGACCTTCACCGATACCAAGGTGAAGAGCGGCAAGACCTTCAGCTACCACGTCCAGGTGAGCGACGGCCGCAACATCAGGACCGGCCGGCCGGCCGCGGTGAAGATCCGCTAGCCGGCCCAGCCGGCTCACCGCTGTCCCCCGCGTCGTCGTCCGAGTCGCGGAGGTCGCCGAGGTCGGCGTCCCAGTCGTCTTCGTCGTCGACGGCGTTCGCGTCGTTGCGCCGGGCGATCCGGACGAACGCGATGATCAGCAGGATCGGCCCGAGGAACATCGCCGCCTCGGGCACGCCTCCCATGTGCAGTGCGATCAACTCGGCGATCATGAGGCCGTCACCAGCGCGATCCCACCCGCGGTGAAGGCGACCATCGCCGCCAGCATCGGGTACTGCGCCCGCCGCAACTGACGCCGCCGGAACAGATGCGTCGCGCGATCGTGCGCGGACACCACCCCGAGCACGTGTCCGAGCACGATCGCGCCGATCTGGACCCCCGCGATCAGCCCGGTCCCCAGGAACGCGTAGTCGATCCGCGTCGTCCCCACACCGAGCAGATCCCAGCCCCGGCCGAACGGATCCGTTGCCAGCAGCAACCCTTCCTGCCCCTGGAACATCGCGAACGAGAAGTAATGCGCGACGGCGTACCCGATCGCGATCGGCACCAGCGAATGCACGAACGCACCGGGCAGACCGGCATTCCCCAACCCGCCCGGCCGGATCCGCGCCGAGCCGGTCGCCCGCGCCGCCAGCAGGAAGAGCGTCGACACGACGGCAACCGCGACCAGCAAGCCGAGCGTGTAGACGACGAGGTGCGAGGCGTGGCCCAGCTCACCGGTCTGGTTGGTCCAGGCCGACCAACGGCTGATGCCGTCGAAGGCGGTCGAGCCGAGCAGCAGGCAGAGCAGCCCGACCATCCCCCGCTCCTGCGGGATCGTGGCGAGCCCCGCGAGCGGGTTGCGCAGCACGAGTCGGCGCTCACCGTCGCGGCCCAGCGGACTGAGCTTCGCCAGCACCTCGGCGTACACCTCGAAGCTGTCACCGACCGCGAACCAGCGCGGCCCATAAACGATGCCCGCGGCAACATTTACCACCGCATAGCCAGTCACGAAGACGGCGACGACAAGCGGCTCAGACCCATCGGGGTAGACCAGCTCGAGCCACAGAAACCCGAACAACCCCGCAACCGCCGGCCAGTACGCGACCCCGTCAGGCAGTTCCCGGTACGCCGTACGCGGCACCAGCCCGGCGATCGTGCGCAACGGATTGGCCAGCCGCCAGACCGGCCCGAAGAGCAGCGAAACCGGGATGATGCCGACCCAGATCCAGACGTAGAGCCAGGTCGGCGCCGGGTTGAGACTCGGCGAACTACTCCCGAACCACGCCGCCCCAAGCAGCAGTACGAGCGCAGCCAACCCGATTGCCTTGAGCAACCATCGGACGACCCCACTGTCGACCACCCTCGTCAACCCGGCGAGCGGTGCGTCGACCACCCTGGGCAGCCCGCGTACCGGCGTACCGGTGGTGAGTTCGAAGCGGGGTTTTGACCAGAAGGCGGCGAGGGCGAAGAACGAGACGGCCACCGCGGCGGCGGCCGAGTAGATCGCCAGCCAGAGCGGAACCGGCAGGTCGCCCCGGCCGCCGATGCCGTGCAGCGGGAGCAGCAGCGCCACAGCGCCCTCCGATCGACTCGCTATCTGACCGATCGAATGTAACACGACCGATGTCACATAGCGAGAGCCCGCCGAAGCGCCACCCCGCAGATCAGCGAGTGCTGTACTCCGAGGCGTCGAAGTGCCTGGTCAGCTGCCGGAAGCGGAAGGTGAAGGACGGCCAGAGGGTGGTGTTGCGACCCTCGGAGTCGAGATACCAACTCATGCAGCCGCCACGGGTCCAGATCGTGTTGCGCATCGACGACCGGACGCCGTCGACGAAGTCGCGCTGCACCTCCGGCCGAACCTCCACCTCACGCACGCCGGTGGCATCCATCGTCTTCAGCGCATCCAGGATGTAGGCGATCTGCGACTCGATCATGAACACCATCGAGCTGTGCCCGAGGCCGGTGTTCGGGCCGATCAGCAGGAAGAAGTTGGGGAAGCCGGCGATCGCAGTACCGAGATGCGCCTCCATGCCGTCGATCCACGCCTCGCGCAGGGTCAGACCGTCGCGGCCGTGCAGCATGTCCATCACCGGCAGGTCGGTAACCCGGAATCCGGTGCCGTAGATGATCGTGTCGACCTCGTGCTTCACGCCGTCGTCGGTGACGATCCCGGTCGGAGTGACCTCGGTGATCGCGTCGGTGACGACGTCGACGTTCGGCTGGGCGACGGCCGGGTAGTAATCGTCGGAGATCAGCACCCGCTTGCAGCCGAGGGTGAAGTCCGGCGTCAGCTTCGCGCGCAGCTCGGGGTCACGGATCTGCTGGGCGAGGTGGCGTTCGGCGATCTTCTGCCCCTGCTTCATCATCGCCGGCAGCTTGGCGAAGCCGAGCACGAGCGACTCACGACTCCAGTAGATGCCAGCCCGGACGGCCTTCTGCACAAGGGGAAACGCGCGGTAGATCCGCTTCTCGGCGGCACTGATCTTGCGGTCCGGCCGCGGCATCACCCACGGAGGCGTCCGCTGGAACAGGTGCAGTTCCTCGACGTCCGGCTGGATCGCCGGTACGAACTGGATCGCCGACGCGCCGGTTCCGATCACCGCTACCTTGCGGCCACTCAGGTCGAGGTCGTGATTCCACTGCGCGGAGTGGAATACCTCGCCCTCGAACTGCTCGATCCCGGGCAACTGAGGCACCGACGGCTCGGCCAGCGGGCCCATCCCGGACAGGAGGACGTCGGCGGTGAAGTCGCCCTGGTTCGTGTGGATCAGCCAGTGGTCGCCCTGCCAGTGCGCCGACTCGACGGCATGGCCGAAGCGGATGTGCGGGCGGACCCGGAAGCCGTCGGTCACCTTCTGCAGGTACGCCTCGATCTCGGGCTGCGGCGAGAACGTGCTTGACCAATCCGGGTTGGGCGCGAAGGAGAAGGAGTACAGGTGCGAGGGCACGTCGCAGCGGCAGCCCGGGTAGGTGTTGTCCCGCCAGGTCCCGCCGACATTGTCTGCCCGCTCGAGTACGACGAAGTCGTGGTAGCCGGCCTGCTTGAGCCTGACCGCCATACCGATCCCGGCGAACCCGGTCCCGATCACCACGATCCGGTGCTGCTGAGCGGTCATGAAGAACCCTCCAGAGGCCGACTGAGTTGAACTTACTCCCAGTAAGTTACTCCGGGTCAGTTAGAGTGTGCAAGTGACCTCGACCACGGACAGCCCTGTACCGGCGGCCGCCGCCGGAGTGCCGGTGAAGCGGCGGCGGGATCGCGCGGCCCGTGAGCGGGAGATCCTCGACGCAGCCGAGCGGATCTTCGGCGAGCGCGGTTACCAAGGCACCTCGATGGACGACATCGCCGCCGCGGTCGGCGTCTCCAAACCGCTCGTCTACCAGTACTACGGCTCGAAGGACGGCCTGTTCCTCGCCTGCCTGTCCCGCCTCCGCGCGCAACTCCTGGACGCCGTCTCCGACGCGGTCCTCAACGCCGCCGACCCCGAGCAGGCCATGTACGCCGGCTTCGTCGCCTGGTTCACGTTCCTCGACGAGCATCCGCGAACCTGGTCCGTGATGGTCGACGAAGGCATGCTCACCGCCGGCCCGGCCGCCACCGCCGCCGACGAGGTCCGCGCCGAGTTCGTCGGCCTGATCGCCACCATGGTCCGGCTCAACCTCCCCGCCGATCACCCGCACGACGAGGAAGAGATCCAGATCGTCGCCCAGTCCGTCTCCGGCGCCACCGAACGCCTGGCCATCTGGCGCACCCGCAACGGCGGCACCCCCACCCCGGAGAAACTCGCCACCACCCTCCAACAACTCCTCTGGCGAGGCCTCAACTCCCTGCGTGGGTAGGGCCCCAACCGCCACCCCATCAATCCCTCCACCCCTCGCCCCGACCGCGCCTGGCGAGCTGCACCTTCCCCAGGCATTGATGGCCTGGCGGTCCCCCACCTCCGCTGCCCGGCCGCTCTCAGCGGCCTTCCACCGGCATGATCTGATTCGTTTGTGCGTACATTTCGGGTGCCGCCGACGGCGATGGTGCTGGGTGGCGTGGTGTCCGTGCAGTTCGGTGGCGCGCTGGCGGCCAAGCTGATCCAGCAACTCGGGGCCGCGGGCACCGTTTCACTCCGGCTCGCACTCGCAGTGCCGATCCTGCTACTGATCGCCCGACCGAGCCTGCGCAACCGCACCAAGAAAGACCTCCTCGCAGTTATTGCCTTCGGCACCGTCCTCGGACTGATGAACCTGTCCTTCTACCTGTCCCTGGAGCGACTGCCACTCGGCGTCGCGGTCACCATCGAGTTCATCGGCCCACTCGGTCTGGCGGCAGCGATGTCGCGCAAACGCCGGGACCTATTCGCCGTAGCCGGCGCCGCGCTCGGCGTAGTACTGGTGAACGGGCACGAGCTGGGCAAGGTCGACTGCCTCGGCGTGGGATTCGCCGGGCTGGCCGGCGCATTCTGGGCCGGCTACATCCTGCTCAGCGCGGAGACCGGCCGACGCTTCGCCCAGCTCGACGGCCTCGCGTTGTCGATGATCGTCAGCACCCTCATCACCGCACCCATCGGCCTGATCACCGCGGGCAGCGAGCTACTGCACTGGCACTCGCTAGCGATCGGACTTGCGATCGCCATCCTCTCGTCGGTACTCCCCTACTCCCTCGAAACGCTCGCCCTCCGCCGGATGAAGCCGGTCGTCTTCGGCATCCTGATGAGCATCGAACCGGCCGTCGGCGCCACCGCAGGTTTCCTCATCCTCAGCCAGCGCCTCGCGGTCATCCAGCTGGCCGGGATGGCCTGCGTCGTCGCCGCCTCGATCAGCATCACCCGCACCTCCCGTTCCGAGGCGCCGGACATCTAAACATGGGATCTCAACCGCGAGAATGCGCATTCTGAACTGTCATGACGTCTTGACGGCGGTCAGACATCCGAGCAAACTAACCATGACTTCGGTCAGATCTCTTCTATATTCACCTTCGCAACAGCCGCCCCCGGAAGGTGCTTGAGAAGATGCCACCGCTCGATCGCCTCTGCCCGCGACCGAGCGGTAGTCGTCGATCTGTGTGAGCCGGCCGGGTGCGGCGCGAGGGTCCATCCGAAAGGACACCGCCCCCATGAAGTCGTCAAGGATGAAGCTCCGAAGTCGAGTGGCCATCGCGGCCCTCGCGCTCGCGACCGGCACCGCCGGATTGATCGCGACCTTCGCCCCGGCCCCGAAGGCCGACGCCGCCTCGACCGCCGCCACCGTGGCCAGCGCCGCTGCCGCGCTACCCGCCGGGTTCAAGAGCGTCGGCTACCTGCCGTCCTGGGCGGGCAGCGTCAGCGCCGTTCAGTACAGCAAGCTCACCCACATCAACTACGCGTTCGTCCTGCCGAACTCCAACGGCTCCCTGCAGGGCGTCCCGGACGGCGGCAAGCTGTCCTCGCTGGTGAGCTCCGCGCACGC
This sequence comes from Kribbella sp. NBC_00382, assembly GCF_036067295.1. Lineage (NCBI taxonomy): Bacteria > Bacillati > Actinomycetota > Actinomycetes > Propionibacteriales > Kribbellaceae > Kribbella > Kribbella sp. NBC_00382. The sequence continues at coordinate 4,466,043 of NZ_CP107954.1, read as the reverse complement.
CAACGGCGTCAAGGTGTCGCTGTCGATCGGTGGCTGGAACGACGGCAACGACTCAGCGTTCGAGTCGTTCGCGGCCAGCTCCGGCGGCCGCACCACCTTCACCAACGCCGTGATGGGCCTGATCAACCAGTACAACCTCGACGGCGTCGACATCGACTGGGAGTACCCGGACCCGGGTGCTTCCGGCGACCACTACACGCTGCTGATGCAGCAGCTGAGCAACACGCTGCACGGCCAGGGCAAGCTGCTCACCGCCGCGGTCGTGTCCGAGGGTGGCACCGCCAACGGCGTCCAGCCGGCCGTCTTCGGCTACGTCGACTGGCTGAACATCATGGCGTACGACGGCGGTAGCCCGCATGCCAACTACGACTGGTCGATCGCCTCGGCGAACTTCTGGAAGAACCGTGGCCTGCCGAAGGCCAAGACCGTGCTCGGCGTGCCGTTCTACAGCCGGCCGGGCTACCTGACGTACTCGCAGATCGTCGCGATGAACCCGAACAACGCGAACGTCGACTGCATCCAGGCCAACGGCGCCCAGCAGTGCTACAACGGCATCCCCACGATCAAGCGCAAGACCACGTGGGCGGTCGCCAACGCCGGCGGCATCATGAACTGGGAGCTGTCCCAGGACACCACCGGCAGCACCTCGCTGGTCAGCGCGATCTTCGACGCCGCGGGCGGTACCGGCACTCCGCCGACCGGCGGCAAGACCGGCCCGATCAAGGGCATCGCCGGCAAGTGCGTCGACGTCGCCAGCGGCAGTAGCGCGAACGGCACGGCGGTCCAGCTGTGGACCTGCAACAGCAGCACCGCACAGACCTGGACGGTCGGCACCGACGGTACGATCCGCGCCCTCGGCAAGTGCCTAGATGTCAATGCCGCCGGTACTGCGAACGGCTCACTCGTCCAGCTGTACGACTGCAACGGCACCGGAGCGCAGGGCTGGCAGGCGCAGTCGAACGGCAACCTGCTCAACCCGAGCTCCGGCAAGTGCCTGGACGCCACCGGCCAAAGCTCGGCCGACGGCACCCGGTTGCAGATCTGGACCTGCGCAGGCAGCGCCAACCAGCTCTGGACCCTCCCGGCCTGACCTGAGGTGAATTGATCAGCCCGGGAGACTTCTTCGGAAGTTTCCCGGGCTGACTTTTGTCATGGGTGGGTCGTGACGGCCGATCCAGGGCCGGGCGGCCGTTCGCCGGGAGCATTCTGGGTATGACGACAACGACTGCGGTCACCCTGAGCGGTGTGACCAAGAGGTACGGCAACGTACAGGCGGTCGCCGGGGTGGACCTCACGATCCGTTCCGGCGAGGTGGTGGCGATGCTGGGCCCGAACGGCGCCGGCAAGTCGACCACGATCGAGATGCTGCTCGGCCTGGTCCGGCCGGACCAGGGCAGCGTCCAGGTCTACGGCACCTCGCCGGCCGAGGCGATCGCCGCGAGCCGGATCGGCGTGATGCTGCAGAGCGGCGGCATCATCGAGGACGCGAAGGTCGGCGAGCTGCTGAACCTGGTCGCCGGGCTGCACAAGGACCCGATGCCGGTCGCCGACGCACTCGAGCGGGCCGGTATCGCCGACCTGTACGGGCGGAAGATGAAAGGCCTGTCCGGCGGGCAGAAGCAACGGGTCCGGTTCGCGATGGCGATCATCCCGCAGCCCGACCTGATCGTGCTCGACGAGCCGACCACCGGTATGGACGTCGAGTCCCGCCGTGACTTCTGGGCCTCGATGCACGCCGAGACGGCCCGCGGCCGGACCGTACTGTTCGCCACCCACTACCTGGAGGAGGCCGACGCGTACGCCGACCGCGTGGTGCTGATGCGCAACGGCAAGGTTGTTGCCGACGGCACCGCCGCGCAGATCAAGGCGAGCGTGTCCGGCCGGACGATCCGGGCGACCGTACCGGGTGCCGACCTCGCCACGCTCGCATCGCTGCCGGGCGTCCGCAATGTCGAGACGCGCGGCGACGTAGTACTGCTGCAGTGTGGCGACTCCGACGACACGCTGCGCTATCTGCTGAACAACACCCCGGCCCATGACATCGAGGTGACCTCGGCCGACCTCGAGGACGCCGTACTGGCGCTCAGCGCGGAGCAGGAGGCAGTCGCATGAACCTCGACTATCTGAAATTCGACATCAAGCGGACTCTGCGGAACCGGCGAGTGGTGATCTTCGCGATCCTGATGCCGGTGATCCTGTTCGCGATCTTCGGCCTGACCATTCCCAAGGACGCCAGCGAGAGCGGCATCTCGGCGGTCGCCTACGTGATGGTGAGCATGGCGATCTTCGGCTCGATGTCGGCCGCGATGAGCAGCGGCGGCGTGATCGCCGCCGAGCGCGACGGCGGCTGGAACCGGACCTTGCGGCTCACCCCGCTGAAGCCGCAGGCCTATGTGATCAGCAAGGTGATCCTGTCGCTGCTGCTGGCGATCCCGCCGCTGGTGGTCGTCTTCCTCTTCGGTATGACGGTCGGCCACGTGCACCTGAGCGCCTCGCAGTGGATCTCCGTCGGGCTGGTGTCCTGGCTGGGCGCGCTGCCGTTCGCCGCGATCGGACTCGTCATCGGGTACGTCGCCAAGCCGGACAGCGTGCAGCCGATCACCGGACTGAGCACGATGCTGATCGCGGCCTTCGGCGGGCTGTGGCTGCCGGTCGACTCGATGCCGTCGCTGATGAAGCACATCGCCCAGCTGACCCCGGCGTACTGGACCGGGCAGAGCTCTCGCAGCGCACTGTCGCAGAACGGGCTGGACATGAACGCGGTCTACGTCGTCCTGGCCTGGACCGTCGTCCTCGGATTCGTCGCCCTGCGGCGGTTCCGCGCCGACACCGCCCGCGCCTGAGCACCGAACGGTTAGCGTGACTCCGTGAGCACTCCTCAGCCAGGGCAGCCCGTCGATCAGTTCCAGGGCATCGGCGACAAGCTCGAAGACATCCGCCAGCGGCCAAGCTTCGGCTGGCTGCTGGCCGGCGTCTGGCTGTTCTTCCTGAACAAGCCGTTCGAGAACATCGTCAAGCACGACGACATGGCCGAGCGGGTCCTCGGGCTGGTGGCGATCGTCTCGTTCGTCGTCGCGTACATGGGGTTCTTCTGGTACGCGCGCTCCAAGAACATGGCCCGGGTGAAGGCGCCGATCGGGCTGCAGATCGGCTTCGTCGTGGTGCTGCTCGGGCTCGGCGCGCTGATGCTGCCGGCAGCCGGCGAGAGCGCGCTGACCACGCTGGTGTTCGTCGAGGCGATGGGCATGATGGTCCTGCCGCTCCGGGTCGGCATAGGGCTCGGGGTGGGTCTGCTGGCACTCGCCGAGCTGGTGCTGCGAACGGTTCCGGGGTGGAAGGACGACGGAAGCTACAGCCTGGCGATCGTGCTCGGCGGGATCGCGGTCTTCGCGATGCGCAGGGCGATGCTGCGCAGCGTCGAGCTGGCGGTGGCGCGCAAGGAGTTCGCGGAGCTCGCCGTCCAGGAGGAGCGGGGCCGGTTCGCCCGGGATCTGCACGACATCCTCGGGCACTCGCTGACCGTCATCACGGTGAAGGCCGAGCTGGCCGGCCGCTTGATCGAGGCCAATCCGGACCGCGCGGCCACCGAGGTCGCGGACGTCGAGCGGCTGGCCCGGGCCGCGCTGGCCGACGTACGGGCTGCTGTCGCCGGGTACCGGGAGCTCAGTCTGGCGGGTGAGCTGGTGTCGGCGCGATCGGCGTTGAAGGCGGCCGAGATCAAGGCCGACCTGCCGACGGTGATGGACGAGGTACCGGAGGCGAACCGCGAGTTGTTCGCCTGGGTGATCCGCGAGGGCGTGACGAATGTGGTCCGGCACTCGGGAGCGAAGAAGTGTGCGATCAAGCTGGCCGCGGAGCAGGTCGAGGTACTGGATGACGGCAAGGGGCCGACGCCTGGTGGTGGTGCCTCCGGGCACGGGCTGATCGGGCTGCGCGAGCGCGCCGACGAGGCCGGGGCGAGCCTGCAGATCGGGACCGCGCCGGGCGGCGGCTTCCGGCTGGCTGTCAGAGTTGGCCCGTGACGATACGGCTGCTGATCGCTGACGACCAGGCGCTGGTCCGGGGTGCGCTGGCCGCACTGCTGGATCTCGAACCCGATCTCGAGGTGGTCTCCGAGGTCGGCCGCGGCGACGAGGTGGTCGAGGCGGTCCAAGCGACGAAACCTGACGTGGCGCTGCTCGACGTGGAGATGCCCGGGCTCGACGGGATCGAGGCCGCGGCCGCGCTGCGCCGCGCAGTACCGGGAGTTCGGGTGCTGATGGTGACGACGTTCGGGCGGCCTGGCTATCTGCGCCGCGCGATGGAGGCCGGGGCCGCCGGTTTCGTCGTGAAGGACACGCCAGCCGCTCAACTCGCCGACGCCGTACGCCGGGTGCACCAAGGCCTGCGCGTTGTCGACCCCTCGCTGGCCGCCGAGACCCTCGTCGCCGGTACCAGCCCGCTGACCGCCCGCGAATCCGACGTACTGCGAGCAGCCCGCGAAGGCGGCACCGTCGCCGACATCGCCCGCGAACTCCACCTCTCCGAAGGCACCGTCCGTAACCACCTCTCCGCCGCGATCGGCAAGACCGGCGCCCGCACCCGCGCCGAGGCCGCCCGGATCGCCATCGACAACGGATGGCTCTGACCGGCCGAAGCTGGTGACTGGTCAACGGCTTTGAATTAAGGTGGCGGCAGGGGGCTGATATGTCGATCGAGCAGTTCAGCAGTAAAGGGCGGCTGGCGGATACCGGGGAAGGGATCACCGGGGACGAGTTGCAGCTGGCCGCTCGCAACCACGGGATGCCGCTGGAGGCGTTGCGGTACGACCTGACGCCGGCCGGGCTGCACTACGTGCTGGTGCACTACGACATCCCGGCGGCCAGCGCGGCGAACTGGCGACTGACCGTTGATGGTTGCGTCGAGCAACCATTGTCGTTCGGGATGACCGAGTTGCGGGCGATGGGGCGGCAGACCCTCCGGGTCACGCTGGAGTGCGCGGGCAACGGCCGGGCCGGGTTGCATCCGCGGCCGATCAGCCAGCCCTGGTTGATGGAAGCGGTCGGCACCGCGGAGTGGACCGGCGTACCGCTGGCCGGACTGATCCGGGCGGCCGGGATCCGCAAGGACGCTATCGACGTGGTGTTCACCGGCGCGGACCACGGCTTCGAGCGAGGGATCGAGCAGGACTACCAGCGCGGGCTGACCGTCACCGAGGCCCTCGACTCCGGCGCGATCGTCGCCTGGGAGATGAACGGCGCGCCGCTGCCGCCGCAGCACGGCTATCCGCTGCGATTGATCATGCCCGGCTGGTACGGGATGGCGAGTGTGAAGTGGTTGCGCTCGATCGAGCTGATCGACCACGAGTTCACCGGCTACCAGAACTCGGTCGCGTACCGGATCCGGCAGGAGGCGGACGAGGTCGGCGTCGGGATCACCCGGATCGAGCCACGGGCGCTGCTGATCCCGCCGGGGCATCCGGACTTCATGAGCCGGCATCGCTTCGTACCGGCCGGGGCGGTCGTCCTGAAGGGCCGTGCGTGGTCGGGCTGGGCCCCGATCGAACGGGTCGAGGTCAGCGTCGACGCCGGGGTCAGCTGGCACGACGCCAAACTCGATGCCGACAGCAACGACCTCGCCTGGCGCGGCTTCTCCTTCGACTGGGACGCGATCCCCGGTGAGCACGTCCTCACCGTCCGCGCCCACGACGCCAGCGGCCGGGTCCAGCCGATCGAGGCCCCGTGGAACCGCGGCGGCTTCGCCAACAACTCGGCCCAGCGGATCACCGTCCTCGTCCTCTGAGTCTTCCCGCCGCTCCGCGTGTCGGCCAGGTTTCGGCACCCGGCCGTTTCATGATGGAGCCAGGTTTTCGTTGGCGGTTTCTCGACTTCACGGGGATGCGAGCGATGAGTGACCTTGGCACTGAGATCCACCTGCACGCGCGAGTGTTCCGCGCCGGCTGCGACTGGTACGCCGATATCGACGACCACACCGATCCCCAGCCGGACGATCCCTACTGGTACGGCTACTACGGATCACAACGCGCCGCCATCGACGCCGCCTGCGAACGCATCGCCACCCTCAACCGAGCCCGCTGCGAACGCCTCAGCCAGCAACTGTTGTTAAGGGCAACGACTTCGGCCTGATCAGGCCGGCAGCTTCGAGGCGAGGATGTCGACGTACTCGATCGCCGGCGACACGGTGAACAGCTCGTCAGCGCGCTCCCCGAGCGCGGCACCCACGCCACCGGTCAGGTGAGTCTTCCGGCCGTCGTCATCGGGGAAGACATCGAAGATACCGAACGTGGACGCGTCGAACTGCACGGCGAACCAGGCCCGGGTGTCCGGCTCCTGCTCGACGATCGCCTGCGCGTCGGTCAAGAACTGTGCAACCTCTGCCTCTTTGCCCGGCTTTGCGTGGACCCGGACCAATAGCCCTACTCGCACCATGGTTCCTCCTCGGATTGGTGTTCGTTGGTGTCCGGCGCGATCGGCCAGGCAGGGCGGCTCCTTCACACTCTCACGCTTCTGCTGATAGCGGCAGGGAAGTCAGCTGATTGTTTTGCTGACCACCCAGGCGTGTTTGCCGATCTGGCGGGTGCGGGTGAAGCCTTCGCGTTCGAACATGGCGAGGGTGCCGTTGTGGAGGAACGAGCCGGAGGTCTTGCGGTCGGTCGTGTCCTCCGGGTAGCTCTCGACCGTACCGCCGCCGGCCTGCTCGATCTGGTGGAGAGCACCAGCGAGCGCCGCCGCCCCGATGCCCTGACGCCGGCGTTTGTTGGCGACGAAGAAGCAGGTGATGCGCCAGTCGGGCAGTACGGTCAGCTCCTTCTCGTACTCCTTGCAGTGCTTGATCCTGGTCAGCTCGTCGGTCGGACCGTACTGGCACCACCCGACGCAGTCGTCCCCGTCGAAGACGAGCGCCGCATGCGTCTGCCCGGCCTTCACCCGCTCCTGTTTCTCCTCGCGATTCTGCGCGGCGGTCTTGCCCTTGAGCCCGTCGGGATGGAAGCCCATGCACCAGCACCCGCCCCAGACTCCCCGGTGGGCCTCGACCAGCCGGGCGAAGTCGGGCCAGGTGCTCGGGTCGAGCGGTTTACTGGTCAACTCAGCCATGATCCGGAACTATAGAACGATCCATTTCCGCCGATCAATACCTCACTCGGGCTGGTTGTGGCTGTCCCCGCCCACCCGGTACGGCGTACTGACGCCCTCGTACGCCAGATGCGTCATCAACCCCTCGGACGCGTGCGGCAGGTTGTGGCAGTGGTCCATCCAGACGCCCGGGTTGTCGGCGGCGAAGGCGATCTCGTAGCTCTCCTTGTCACCCACCTCGAGGGTGTCGATCCACCAGGGCGACCCGCTCGCGGCAAGACCGTTCCTGGACAGCACGACCGCATGATGGCCGTGCAGGTGCATCGGATGCGCCTGGCCGCTGGAGTTGCTGATCGTCATCACGACGACATCGCCCTCGGCGACCATGAACATCGGTACGTCGGGGAACTTGTGCCCGTTGATCGTCCACCACAGGCCGGGCACGCCATCGAGAAAGCCTGCGGTGCGCCCGATCTTGTACTCGAAATGGCGATCGGCCTTCGCCGGATCGAGGCCGAGCGGCGCCGGCGTACCGTAGGTCAGCAGGTCGACGGTTGCGCTCGGCAACGACCCTGGTTGGTCACCTTCACCCAGGATCATCGAGACGGTCCCAGCCTCGAGCTTCAACGCTTGTGTGGCAGGCACCACGGCTTCGAGGTCGACTCTCGCGCCCGCAGCCAGCGGGAATGCCGCGCTTGCTGCCGTCGGCCCGTGGATCTCCCGCCCGTCGACCGCAACCACCTTGTACTCCGCACCGACGAGCCCCGTTCGTACCAGCGTGTTGTCGGTGTTGATCACCCGCACTCTGATCTTCTTGCCTGCGGCAACGTCTAGCCGCTGCTCGCCGGTCCGCCCGTTGATCGTGCGTTTGCCGTCGTAGGTGTGGATCGCAGCGATCACGTCATCTTGCGCGCCGCCGATCACGATCGTGCCGAACAAGCCGTCGCGGACCTCCTCACTCGAGACCTGATGCGAGTGGTACCAGTACGTCCCTTGCTGCTCGGCCTTGAAGCGATAGACGTGCTTGCCACCAACTGACACCGCGTCCTGGGTGACACCGGCGACGCCGTCCTCCGCGTTCGGTACGTCGATCCCGTGCCAGTGCAGGGTCGCGCCGTCCGGTACCGACTCGTTCACCAGGGTGACCTCGACGAGATCGCCTTGTTTCGCCTGGATCAGTGGCCCTGGCGACGAACCGTTGAGGGTGAACCCGTCGACAGTCTCACCGCTCGGCAGGGTGAACTTCTGTTTGCGCGCGATCAGGGTGACGGCGACATCTGGCTTGCCGGTCTTCGGGCCGGTCAGGTCGGCCACGCTGGTGTCGCCATGATGCATGTGGTCGCCCATCGGCATGGTCATTGACGGGCCGCCGCCGTAGTCGGCGTACCCCATGTCCATCGGCGAGTAGTTGTTCGGGACGAGGCTGGTCGCCCAGAGGTACGCCAGCGGTACGAGTACCGCCAGCGTCACCCCCAGGGCAATCAGCCGTCCTCTCCACCTACGCACTGGCCGCGATGGGGGTGGCAGCCCGGCGGGACGCCATTCCGGCGACGGCGGCGATCGCGAGCCCGTTGATCCCGTGCAGGATGCCGAGCGCCGGCAGCCCGAAGGACACGACGGCGAGCAGGAACTGCAGCACCACCAACCCGACCACGATCCCCGCCAGGGCCCGGCCGCGCGGTACGTCGGTCAGGAACGACACGATCAGGAAGACGAGCGCGAGTACGCCGATCGCAGTACCGGCGATGCTGTGATAGCTCTGCCCGAAGTTGCTGTAATCGGCCCCGATCGTCGTCCCGTCCTCGGCGTCACTGGCGATGGTGAACCCAGCCATCGCGATCGACGCGACCTGCAGCACCACGGCAATCGCGATCAACGACGCCAGTACCCGGTACACCGCCCTCATGCGCGCCGCTCCTGCCGACGCTTCTTAGCGATCACCACACCGGCCACCAGCAGCACCAACGGCAGTACCGGCGGATGCCCACCCAGCACCACACACCCGATGGACGCCAGCACCCCAACCACCCCCAACAAAATCAACAACGGCAACGGCCTACCCTGCTGACCCGCACCCTGATCCTGCGGCGCCGTCCACGGCGGCCGCGACCAGCCCCACGGCCCAGCCCACTGCTCCCCATCAGCCGCCTGCTGCGCCCCAGCCGTCGACTCCCCCGGCAGATCAGCGAACAACGCCGCCAACTCCACCTGCGTCTTAGCCTGCAGCGCCTCCCCGACCCGCTCCTGGTGCTCATCAGCCGTCAACCGCCCGGCCGCATAATGCGCCCCCAGCCGAGCAACGGCCTCCTCCCGCTCCCGATCCCCGATCCGAACCGGCTTCTCCTCGTCCATGACACTCCTCGGTCTGTTCGCAGTAACCCAACTGCACCGATCGTGTCGCCCAAGCCACCTCCACCGCGTCCCCTCCACGGCGACACCTCGACTACTCCCACCGACGTACGCCGCCGGAAATCAGATGTACGGAATGGCGCCGTCGGTTAGGCTCGGCCGAGTCGCCCCGAACTCGTCGGGCGTCGCCGGCAGGCCGTTCCGGCTCTCCAGTGTTGCGACCTCCCCAGTCTGCGCGGGGTCGCGGATTGGATGATCCATGTCCGCGATCCAGACCAAAGCTCTGACGAAGACCTACCGCTACACCGAGCAACACCCTGGACTCGGCGGTGCAGTCCGAGGTCTCTTCCGCCCCGACCGGCGCGAGCGGCTAGCTGTCGACGCTCTCGACCTCACCGTGCCGCGCGGCCAAGTGATCGGTTTGCTCGGTCCGAACGGCGCCGGCAAGACGACCACGATCAAGATGCTCTGCGGCCTGCTGCGCCCGACCGCCGGCGAGGTCGAGGTCCTCGGCCATCGGCCGTCCAAGCGCGGCTATGACTTCCTCTCCCGGATCTCGGTCGTGTTCGGGCAGAAGTCGATGCTGTGGTGGGACGTCCCGACGTACGACTCGCTGCTGATCCACAAGGAGATGTACGCCCTCGCCAAGCCGCGGTTCGACCAGACCGTCGAGGACCTGTCGAACCGCCTGCAGATCCAGGACATCCTCAACATCCCGGTCCGCAAACTGTCCCTCGGCCAGCGGATGCGCTGCGAGCTGATGCTCGCTCTCCTGCACGGCCCGGAACTGCTCTTCGCGGACGAGCCGACCGTCGGCCTCGACGTCGTCGCCAAGCTCACCGTCCGTACCTTCCTCGCCGAGCTCAACCGCGACCTCGGAACCACCGTCGTCCTCACCAGCCACGACATGAACGACGTCGCCGCCCTGTGCGAGCGGATCGTGGTGATCAACCACGGCCGGCCCATCTTCGACGGCGACCTCCCAGCATTGCGAGCTCAGTCGCACGATGGCGACGACCTCGACCAGGTGATGTCGAAGCTCTTCACGGCCGGCGCATGAGGACCGTACGGATCCTCCGGGTGCTGATCGCCCGCGAGCTCACGACGACGCTGACCTATCGCTGGTGGCTGCTCTTCCTGCAGCTCGCCACCGTCATCGCTCCGGCGATCTCGCTGCTCGTCTGGCGCGGGGCCATCGCCCAGGGAGCGACCCCGCCGGTCACCGAGTCGTTCCTCACGACGTACCTGGTGATGGTCGGCCTGGTGGTCATGCTGACCGCCAGCTGGACCTCGGGCTTCATGGCCGACAGCATCCGGCTGGGCAAGCTGAGCAGCTGGCTGGTCCGGCCGTGCTCGACCCATCTCGCGAACCTCGCCAACAACCTCGGCGAGAAGCTGATCAAGCTCCTGCTCGCCGTCCCGTTGGCCGCCGGGCTCGGCATCATCTTCCGCGACCAGGTGAAGCTCCCGTCGTCGCCCGGCCGGTGGCTCGCCTTCGTGGTCGCGCTGACCTTGGCCGGCGGCATGGCGTACACCCTGGATGTGGTGATCGGCTCGCTGGCGTTCTGGTTCGAGGACGTCTCGGCGGTGAACCGGCTGCGCTTCCTGGTCTCGGGCCTGCTGTCCGGCGCACTCATCCCGCTGGCTCTCTTCCCGCCGGTCTTCGCCGGATTCCTGGCGGTCCAGCCGTTCCGGTTCATGGTGTCGTTCCCGCTCGAGGTGCTGCTGGGCCACCCGACGGCCGCCAGCTTCGGCTGGCAGGCCGGCTGGTCCGCCACCTTCCTCGGCGCCGCGATCCTCACCTGGCGGCTCGGGTTGCGCAGCTACCAGGGAGCCGGCGCATGAGGCGCTACGGACGGCTCTGGGTGAGTTGCCTGCGGCAAGCAATCCGGCGCGACCTGCAGTTCCGCAGCCAGACGATCATCAACGCGATCGCGTCGGCCGCCGAGCTGGTCCTCGGCCTGGTACCGGTCCTCGTGCTGACCGGCATGTCAGCCACGGCGACCGGCTGGAACAGCCCGTTGACCCTTGTCATCGTCGGCCTGTACGGCGCCTGCACCGGCTTGATGGACTGTTTCATCACTCCGAACCTGCGCCGCATCGACACCTATGTCCGGCAGGGCGAGCTCGACCTGATCCTCATCCGCCCGGTGAACGCCCAACTCTTCGCCTTGCTGCGATGGATGGAGCCAGCCGAGTTCGGGCGCGTCGTCACCGGACTCGCCCTGGCCGCGGCCGGCGCGCACACGGCGCACCTGTCGATCGACCCGGTTCTGCTGGCCAAAGCGGCCATCTGGATCGTGACCGGCTTCATCGGGTACAGCCTGCTCTGGGCGAACCTCGCCTACCTGGCGTTCTGGACCGAGAGCGCGGCGCCCATCAACGATGTCGCGCAGCAGGCTCGCGAGGCCGGGAAGTACCCGCAGACGTACTTCCCGAAGTCCGTTCAGCTCGTCCTGGCGACGATCGTGCCGGCCGGGCTGATCGCGGCAGTACCGGTCGGAGTCCTGACCGGTACCACTGCTGCCCTCTCCACAGCCGCGTTACTGCTGACGGCCGGCGTCCTGCTCACCGTGTTGCATTGGCAGGTCGCCAGCCGTCGCTACAGCAGTGCGAGCTAGTCGATCGCCTGTACTTCCAGCAGTACTGCGGTCTCGGGCCACTGGGCAGGGACCTGTACGCCGACCGCGGCGAGGGCGGCGCCGTTGAGTTGAACTGTGCCGCCGTCTTGCCACCAAGGGGTCGAGTGGCGGGGCTGGGGGCCAGGGGTGGCCAGCTTGCTGACTCGGTAGGTGCGGTCCTTGTCGAGGCCCGGGAGCCGGACGCGGCCGGTGTCCGAGGTGATCGACTGCGCGAGCTGTACTGCGGAGAAGACGGCGCGAGAGCCGTCCTGGGCTACTACGCCGTGGAGGAGGAAGTCGTCTGATCCGCGGTCGGCGCGGACAACCTTGCCGGTGTGGAGGAGTGGGCGCAGGGCTTTGTGCAGGGCGACCCAGCCGGCCAGCTCTTCGCGTTCCTCGGGGGACGCCAGGCTGATGTCCCACTCGATGCCGAAGTGGCCGAAGAGGGCTGTCGTCGCGCGGAAGGCGAGGCTCTGGGTGCGGCCGGTGGTGTGTGCCTTCGGCGGCCCGACGTGGCAGCCGATCAGCTCGGGCGGCAGCAGCAGTTGGGTGTAGCGCTGGATCTTCTGGCGCTCCAGCGCGTCGTTGCTGTCGCTGCCCCAGACCCGGTCGGTCCGCTCGAGGATGGCGAGGTCGACCCGGGCGCCACCGGACGAGCAGGACTCGATCTCGACCGTCGGGTGGCGGCGCTTGAGCTCGTCCAGCAGCCGGTACACGCCGAGCGTCTGCTCGTGGATGCCCGCAGTACCGGTCTGCTGGTTGCCGCCGTCAACGAAGTCGCGGTTGTGGTCCCACTTGATGTAGCTGATGTCGTACTCGGTCAGGATGCTGTCGATCCGCTCGAGCAGGTAGTTCCAGGCCTCCGGGATGCCGAGGTTCAGGCCTTGCTGGTGCCGCGCGGTCGGCGGCATCCGGTTGCCGGTGGCAAGGATCCAGTCCGGGTGCTCGCGGGCCAGGTCGGAGTCGGGGTTGACCATCTCCGGCTCGAACCACAGACCGAACTGCAGCCCGAGCCCGGTGACGTGGTCGACCAGCGGGTGCAGACCCTTCGGCCAGATGCCTTCGTCGACGTACCAGTCGCCGAGACCCGCGCGGTCGTTCCGGCGGCCGCGGAACCAGCCGTCGTCGAGCACGAACCGCTCGGCCCCGACCTCGGCGGCCGCGTCGGCCAGTGCTTTGAGCTTGTCGAGGTCGAGGTCGAAGTAGACGGCCTCCCAGGTGTTCAGTACCACCGGGCGATCGGTCTTCGGGTGGGTGTCGCGGGCGCGGAGGTACTCGTGGAAGCGGGTCGACATCTGGTCGAGGCCGATGCCGTACGAGCCGTAGATCCACGGGGTGCCGTAGGAGCCCTGGGGCTCGAGCCGGCCCTCACCCGGGAGGAGCAGCTCGCCGCCGCCGATCACGGCGTACCCGCTCATGCCGCGTTCGGCGTACGAGCGGTGGTTGCCGCTCCAGGCGGTGTGCACGGCCCAGAGCTCGCCGGCGCCGAAGTCGAAGCCGGGAGTACCGGCGATCAGCAGCAAGGTGGCGTCGGCACCGGTGCGGCCGCGGCGGTTGTCGCGGATGTGCGCGCCCTGGGTGAACGCGTGGCGCTGCGGGTGCCGCTCACCGATGTGGCGGCCGGTCATGTCGAAGAGCTCGGTCGCCTCGGTCGGTACCGGCAGAGCGAGCAGCAGCTGGTCGACCGTGTAGACGGAGGTACCGGTGTTCGTCAGCTCGGCCTTGGCGCGGACGAGACCCGAGTCGGTCAGCTCGATCACCAGGGCGAGGCTCAGCCCGGCCTGCGGATCGGCCGCGGTGACCTGGACCGCGTTGCCTTCCTGCGCGACCTCGTCGAGCTGGAAGGACGCGGAGAAGTCCTGCCCGTCGCGGTGCCCGTTGAGACCGGGCAGGCCGAACCAGCCCGCGGAGTACTCCGGGATGATCGCGACCGGCAAGTTGTCGTCGAGACCGTTGCCGGCCTGGACCGCGCCCGCACCCTGGCGCAGGCTGACCAGTGCCGCCTCGTCCAGCGCACCGAGATCAGCGCCCCAGTGCAGGACGGACGGAAGAGCCGGACCGGAGCAGTCCAGGACCAGGCTGACACCCGCCGCGCGGAGCTGCAGCACCTTGGCGTTCGACACTGTTGGTTTCACTCTGCTTTCTGATTGTTTTCAGAACGAAACTATTTCTTCCATCAGATCAGATGTCAATAGCTTCACAGAGTTAAGTAATACCCTGTCAGATCGCTCCCAGCCGCGTCCGCACCAACAGCTCGTGCAGCTCGCCGGCGGCGGTGGGTTCATCGGCCAGCTTGGACTCGACTTCGGCCTGGTCCAGAACCTCTAGGAGCGTGCGCGAGCTCGACTATCCCGAGCTCCGATCCATCATCGCCGGCCAGCCGCACCGGCACGCGTCACCGATGCTCCTCCTCCGGACCGATCTGAGCCAAGCGTCAACCCTAGCGACATTCGGTACCGCGGGCAGAACTGTTTTCTGCAAGGCGTTCTCGAGGTCGCCGTGCAGGGCGAGCCGCCAGCGCTCGACCTCATCCCAGGGCAGCTCGCCTCGCTTGACCGCCAGCAGGCGTTCGCGATGGGGGCCGACATCAACGATCAGCTCGCCGTCGGTGAGCAGAGTACGGGCCGCGAGCAACAAGCGGATGAGGTGCATGACGTGCTTCCACTTGGGGGCGCCGTCACGCCGGTAGTCCGCCTCGATCTTCTTGAACTGGCTCAGCACGTAGCCCGAGTAGGTCTGGTAGGCGAGCTGCGACAGGAAGTCTCGTTTTAGATCAACCAACTCCTCACCGAGCGGCGTCTGCTTGACCACCAACGGCGAATGCAGCACTTCGAGCAAGTTGGGATTGGCCTTCAGCGCAAGCTCGCAGAAGCGCTCGACCTCCCACGAGAACCACTCTTCTTTTGGCCCGTCGACGTGCATCGGCGGCTTGCCGAGCGACCAGAACGCCTCGGTCGGCGCGACATAGACGCCCCGCGTGTCGGTGTCCGAGGCATCCGTGTCCAGCCCGAACGCCCGCGACCCGACAACAGCCGCGTAGATGGTGTGCTCGAGCACCAGCCGGTCCCCATCCGGCTGATCCACCGCAACAGCTTCACTCTGGTACGCCGTACGCAGGCTGAGCTGATCGCGTTTGGCCGTCGCCTCCCGCCCGTCGACCAGCGTGACGACGTACTGCCCATCGCTCGTCACCCCGGTGACCCGTCCGGTCGCCCCACGTTGCGCACTGCCGCCGGCTCTGTCGCGCCGCTCGACCCGCAACACCACCTGAGTCCCCACTGGCAACTGCGGCCCCTCGATCACCATGCCCTCATGCTCTCTCACCTCATATTGACAAATTAACTGTCGATACGAGCCTGGTGGCATGAAGTTGCTGGAGGAGCCGGAGAAGGTGCGGGCGGCGCTGTCGCCGTTGCGGCGGAAGTTGCTCGATCTGTTGCAGGAGCTGGCCTCGGGGACTCAGTTGGCCGCGGCGCTGGAGTTGCCTCGACAGCGGGTCAACTACCACTTGCGTGAACTCGAGAAGGCCGGGCTGGTGGAGCTGGTCGAGGAGCGGCAGCGGCGTGGTTGCGTCGAGCGGATCCTGCGCGCGACCTCCGGCTCCTTCGTCGTCGACCCGGCCGTGATGGGACGGGCCTTCAGTCAGATCGGCGATCAGTACGCGGCCGAGCATCTGGTGGAGGTTGCCGCCGGCACCGTTCGCGATGTGGCCCGGATGCAGAACACGGCTGATGCTGCAGGCAAGCGGCTGCTGACCTTCACGCTCGAGGCTTCGGTGCGGCTTGCGGAGCCGGGCGATGTGCATCGCTTCACCGACGCGCTGACCGAGGCCGTTCGACAGGTCATCGAGTCGTTCGACACCGACGGCGGGCGGCCTTATCGGTTGATCGCGGGCGGTCACCCGGCGGCTCGGAGTACGGATTCTTCGCGTACGGATTCTTCAAGTACAGAAGGAGAGAAGGCATGAGCAAGGACGCACCCGAGATCGTGGTGGTCGTGGCCGCGCCGGTCGACGCCGTCTGGGACGCACTGCGCGACAAGGAGAAGATCCGGCACTGGCACGGCTGGGAGGATCCGCAGCTGGATGCCGAGATCGACCTGATCTACTTCAGCGACGACACCGTCGAGGACGGCCACACGCTGACCAGCCCGAACGGCGACCGGTTCGCGGTCGAGCCCTGGGAGGGTGGCTCGAAGGTCACCTTGACGCGGGCGGCGTACGGGGTGAATCCGGACTGGGACGCGTACTACGACGACATCACCGAGGGGTGGATCACGTTCCTCCACCAGTTGCGGTTCGCTTTGGAGCGGCATCCGGGTGAGGGGCGGCGAACTTTGTTCTATTCGGGGAATGGTGTTCGTAGTACCGGGCCGGCGGAGCAGTTGGGCCTAGATGCGGCGGTCGGGTTGGCGTACTCGGCCGAGGTGGTCGGTGAGTCATTGAGTGGGTCGGTGTGGTTCCGCTCCGAGCACCAGGTCGGGCTGACCGTGGACCAGTGGGGCGATGGGTTGCTCGTGCTCAGCTACATCGCGCCCGGCGAGACGAAGCCGTCGGGTGCGGCGATGGCGGTACTGACCCTGTACGGCCTGGACGACAACGAGCGCGAACAACTCGGCGAACGCTGGCAGGCCTGGTGGTCAACGCATTACCCGGCTCCGGTTCAGTCCGGCACTAATTGACCCGGTGGTGACAGGGCGCAAACGTGCCAGCACACTCGGTCTGTTTTCCTTGATTACCCGGGAGTACATTCTCGCTGCACGGTGACCATCACGGGGTCCGAATGGTCACTGCCCGCCCCGGCGAGGAGGCCCTTGTGCCCAGACGTCTGTCCTTGACCATCACCGCACTCACCCTGACGGCCGGCAGCCTGGTCGTCACCGCCCCAGCAGCCCACGCAGACGGTCCCGGCTCCGGTACGCCGTACGTCGTGACCGTCGGCGACTCGTACATCTCCGGCGAAGCGGGCCGCTGGGCCGGCAGCTCCAACAACTCCGAGGCACCGGCCGACGCGCTCGGCGCCCACGCCTACCACGACAACGCAGCCGGTACCGCCGAGACGATCCCCCGCTGCCACCGCAGCAAGTCGGCCGAGGCCTACATCGGCGGCGGCGTCGGCGGCCTCAACCTGGCCTGCTCCGGCGCTCGTACCGGCACCTCTGCCGGCGACGACTTCAAGCCCGGGCTCGACTTCTACGACGACGGCGCCGGGCATCTGGGTCAGGCGAAGCTGCTGCAGCAGTTCGCGGCCGGGCACAACGTCAAGCAGGTGGTCGTCTCGATCGGCGGCAACGACTTCAACTTCGCGTCCGTCGTGCAGTCCTGCGTGAGCGACTTCCTGCTGTCGCCGTCCTGGAACCCCGACTACTGCCGCGACGACTCGTCGGTCGTCGCCAACTTCACCTCCGCCAATGTGACGACCATTCGCGGGCGGATCGCGACGGCGTTCCAGAACGTCCGTACCGCGATGCGCAACGCGGGGTATGGCGACAACGCGTGGACGCTGCTCGTGCAGACGTACCCGTCTCCGATCCCTTCTGCTAGTGGGTTTCGGTACGGCCAATCCGGCTTCACCCGGCAGAGCACCGGCGGCTGCGGCTTCTGGAACGCTGATGCCGACTGGGCCAACGCGACCGCTCTTCCGACGATCAACAGCACGGTCCGCGCCGCCATCGGTCAATCCGGCCTGACCAACACGCGCTTGCTGGAACTCCAGTCGACCTTCAACGGCCGGCGCCTCTGCGAGAAGGCGGTCGGCCTGTACGAAGAGGTAGGCCTGTCGTCCTGGACCCAACCCACCGCCGTCGACAAGACCGAATGGATCAACCAGATCCGCACCGTCACCACGGTCGGCTCGAACTACTTCATCCAGGAATCCATCCACCCCAACTACTGGGGCCAACTGGCCCTCCGCAACTGCGTCCGCCAGACCTACACCCTCAACCGAGGCGGCACCTGCACAATCGCCGGCACCGGCTTGGCAAACGGCGAACCCCGGATGACCTTGAACTAACCCGCGCGCCCCTCCCGCGAGCCATTTGAGGGGATAACCCCGCAGATGGTGGGTTGCCCCGTCGAATACTGGCGAGGCAACCCACAAACTGAGGGGTTGACCCCTCAAATGGGGCACCGACGATTCACGCGCGGCAGCTGATTTCCATGCCGTCTTCTACTGGGAATGAGGTGGTTATGTAGCCGTTCGCTGGGTTGCGGATGTAGGCGAGGTAGTCGGACATGCTGGGGAAAGAGCTGTCGTCGGCGACTACCAGGGCGCCGGGGGCGAGACGGTCTTCGAGCAGACGTAGTACGGGGAGGCAGAGGTCTTTCCAGCCGTCTAGGAGGAGCAGGCCGATGGGGCCGGGGACATCGGCGAGGGTGGCTAGGGCGTCGCCGGGGAGGATCGTCACTGGTTCTGCGACGCCGGCTTCTTTGAGGTTTGCTTGGGCGGCGGCGATCTTGGTTTCGCTGAGTTCGGTGGTGAGGACCTGGCCGGTGCCGTTGTCGGCGACTGCGGCTGCCAGGTAGATGGTGGAGATGCCGTACGACGTACCGAACTCGACCACCGTCGTGGGGCGGGCGGCTCGAATCAGGGAGTAGAGCAGGGCGCCGCCGGCGGCGGAGATGGGCATGTAGATGTCGGCGAGGGCATCGGCACGCTCCTGGGCGGACGCCGATTCATACGAGAAGCCGTCTCCGCCCGGCGAACGTACCTCGTCGTCGCGTTTCGCATCCTCGAACAGGCGGTCGAGGACCTTCTGGACCGCTGGGCTTTGCAGTGTGTTGGTCATGATCGTTAGGCTAGACGCAACGTATGGTCTAGACAAGAGAGACCATGAGGAGGCCGGCAGTGCACCACGGGAACAGGCATGGGCGGAGCGAGGAGGCGCGGCAGGCCGTGCTCGAGGCAGCCGACGATCTGCTGGTGGAGAAGGGGTTCGCGGGCCTGACGGTCGAAGGCATCGCGATGCGGGCCGGGGTCGCCAAGCAGACGATCTACCGCTGGTGGCCGTCCAAGACGGAGATTCTGATCGAGGCGTTCGTCGACGACGCAGCGCAGTACCTGACACCGCCCGACACCGGAGACCTGGCCGCGGACCTCCGCCGCCACCTCGCCCGTATCGCCGACTTCCTCACCAAAACGGACGCCGGCGCCGTTTTCCGCGCACTAGCCGGCCAGGCCCAGCACGACCCAGCAGTCGCCGACCGCCTCCGCGCCGACCACCTCACCCACCAGCGCGACCGCGACAGTCGGCCATTCCGCCAAGCAATCGCCCGCGGCGACCTCCCCGCCGACACAGACATCGACTTCGCCGTCGAGCAACTCGTCAGCCCCCTCTACTACCGAGTCCTCATCACCGGCGAACCAGTCCCCCGCAAATACACCAACCACCTGGTCACCCAGTATTTGAGCCAGACATGACGAGGCCCCGGCAACCTATTGGGAGGTTGCCGGGGCCCGTCATCAGGTCAGCTCAGGTTGAGGCCTGTGTCGTCGATGACGAACGAGGTCTGGAGGGAGCTGTCTTCGGTGCCGGTGAAGGTGATGGTGGACGTCGTGCCCGCGAGGGACGAGACGTCGAAGGACCGCAGCGTGTAGCCCGCGGCCTTGTTGAGGTTGGAGTACGTGGCCAGCGTCGTGGCGCCCGCCTTCACGGTCAGCTTGTCGTACTGGACCGTGGTGGTGGTCTCACCCGTGTCGATGTGCAGCCAGAAGGACAGGGTCCCGTGGCAGCCGGCCGGGATGGTGACGGACTGGCTCAGCGTGTCGGTGTGAGTCGTTCCGTAGCCGTCGAGCCACGCCTTCTTCGCACCGCCGTGAGCCGGCTGGCCGGCGGAGCTGTCGATCACTCCGGAAGAGGCCGTCCACGGTGCTGCGCTAGCGGCCTCGAAGCCTGGGTTGCCGATGACCTGACCGGAGCATCCGCCGCCGCCACCGGTGATGGTGAAGGTGAACGAGGTGCTACCGGATCCACCGGCACTCGCGGTCGCCGTTGCGGTGACGTTGAAGGTGCCCGCGGCGGTCGGCGTACCGGAGATGGTGCCGGTCGAGGAGCCGATCGTGACGCCACCCGGCAGGCCGGTGGCCGACCAGGTGTACGGCGCGGTGCCGCCGGTGGCCGACAGCGTGAACGACGCGATCGCGGTACCGACGACGCCGGACTTGTTGCCCGGGTTGCCGACGGTGACGCCGCCGCTGACGCTGCAGGTCGGGTCAGCGGCCTGCGCCGGAACGCTTACCGCGTCCCACGCCGCCTTGACGGTGTTGAACTCGGTGCAGCTGCCCGGGTACAGGTTCTTGGCAGCGGTCAGCGTCCAGGTGCGGTACTTCAGGTACGAGCTGCTGCTCGTCTTCATCAGCATCGCGTTGTACATGATCTTGATGGCCTTCTGGATGCCCAGACCGGTCACCGTCGAGCTGTTGCAGGTCGACACGGCCGGCGAGCCGCCGCTGCCCTGGGACAACAGCACGAACCAGTGGTCGCCCGGACCGGCCGCGGCGTGCACCTCGGAGCCCGGGATCGAGCTCGAGTAGCAGTTCGGGTCGCCGACCGCCGACGGGTTGTACATGTTGCGGATCGGGCCGCTGCCGACCAGGTTGATCTCCTCGCCGACGAGGAAGTCCGGCGGGTCGAACGAGGCGCCCTGGTTGCTGAAGAACTCCGTTGCCGCACCGAAGGTGTCGGCGACGAACTCCTGCGTACCCGAACCCGAGATGCCACCCGGGGTGTGGTCGTCGATGCCGTGGCCGAGCTCGTGGCCCACGACGTCCATCGAACCGATCCACTGGTTGGCCTGGTTGTGACCGATCTGAACCTGCGTGCCGTCGTAGTAGGCGTTCAGGTCGTTCAGTCCGACGCGGATCGGCCAGCCGCCGCCCGAGCCGTCGAAACCGTTGCGGCCGAGCCAGCTGCTCAGCATCGCCTTCTCGGTCTGCGCCGAGAAGAGCGCGTCGACGCAGCCGGTCTCCTTGTTGGTGGCGGTGCCGTTGCCCCAGTTGTCGTCCGGACCGGAGAACGTGGTGTTGTTCGCCGCGTCCTGGCAGGACTGGTTGGTGGTGTTCGGGTCCTTCATCGAGTACGTGCTACCGGTGAGCGTGGTGTCCAGGTGCACCGGGTTCGGGCCGCTGTACGCAGCCGTACCGTTGCCTGCCATCACGTGCTCCTGGGTACCGAGTACCTTGCCGGTCGCCGCATCGACGTACACGGACAAGCTCGAAGGCTCGGTGGCGTTCCTGCCGGTGACCCTGGACTGCCAGGCCAGCTTGGGCGTGCCGCCGAGTGTGTAGACGGCGAGCGTCGGGGTGGTGCTCGAGGTGACGACCTTGAGCTGCTTGGTCGCGGTCGCCTTGGCGGTCGCGGCGCTGATACCGGCCTTCGTCGCCAGGTCGGGAATCGCGGCGGTCTGCGAGACCGAGGTTGCCTTGACGGCACCGGCGGCGTCGGTGACGACGACGAAGTCACCGCCGACGACGGGAAGCCCCTTGAAGGTCCGCTCGTACGGCACGTACTGCAGCCCGGACGGGTCGGAGATCACGGGTTTTGCGATGAAGCTGTCGCTCCTGCCGGCATGCAACGCGGCAGGACGGGCCGCCACCAGCGACGTCGCGGTCTTGGCCGCGAACGCCTTCGACTGGGCCTGTGTCGGCCTTGGCGGGGGTGCCGCGCTCGGCGCGGCGCTGGAGGCCGAGGTCCCCAGCGCAGCAGCGGTGGCTACTGAGAGGCTGAGGATCGCCAGGACGGTGGCGGGTTTGCGGGAACGCTGAAACAAGACCATCGGTGTGGTCCCTTCGCGAAAATGGTGCTGGGCGGATCGCGCAACGCCGGGCTGGCAGGCAGCTGCACCAATCTCCGCCTGGAACGCTCCGGCTCCCCACCTTGCGTACTACACGGTCCTCACAATCGTTTTACCGCCCGGTAGAGCGCGCGGACGGACACTATGCCCGCGCATATTCCCCGGCAAGGCGCGGAAATGCCGCTGACACCAACACGCCAAGTGACGACGTTGTCACGGTCCGGACATCGCTTTCCTGGCCTGCTGGACAGGACATGGACGGGCCGCCCTGGCCAGTTCGGCGCCGGTTTTCCGGTCAGCCATCAGCCCAGCTGTACGAGTCCGCGACGCAGCGCTTCCGTGACGGCGCCCGCTCGGTTGGTTGCCTCGAGCTTGCGGTAGATGCGGACCAGGTGGGTCTTGACCGTCGCCTCGCTGAGGAAGAGTTCGGCGGCGATCTCGCGGTTGCTGCGGCCCTCGGCAAGGAGGCGGACGACCTCGACCTCGCGATCGCTCAACGCCGTGGCCGGCGAGGTCACCTCGTCGACGAGCAGGCCGACGGCCTCCTGCGCGATGCCGGTACCACCGTCGTTCGCGGTCCGGAGCGCACGGAACAACTCGTCCGGCTGCCCGGCCTTCAGGACGTACCCACGAGCACCCGCCGCCAGGGCCAGGGCGACGTCGGTCCGGGTGCCGTGGCTGGTCAGCACGACGATCTTCACGCCAGGCATCAGACCGGCGAGCCGTCGCGTGGCCTCGATCCCGTCCATTCCGCCCGCTGCCAGCCGCAGATCCATCAGTACCAGGTCAGGCTGGAGGTCGAGCGCGAGCCGGATCGCCGTTCCGCCGTCGCCGGTCTCACCGACCACCTCGAACCCGGGCTCCCCCTCGAGCAGCGCCCGCAGTCCGGCCCGGACCACCACATGGTCGTCGACCAACAGCACCTTCATCCCGCGACCATCCCGATCGGCACCGAAGCGGTCAGCGCCGTACCGCGGCCCGGCGTACTGTCCAGCGTGAGCGTCCCGCCCAAGGTGCCTAGGCGTTCACGCAACGACGGCAGGCCTAATCCCCGGTCGGGAGCGGGCGCACGATCCGGTACGCCGTTCCCGTTGTCGCTGATCCGCAGCCGCACCGACTCGTCCTGCCAGTCGAGCACGACCTCGATCCGATCCGCCCCCGCGTGGTCTCTCACATTGGCCAGCGCGCCCTGAGCCGTCCGCAGCAACGCAGTCTCCGCCTCCGGACTCATCACCCGCGGCTCCCCCGTCACCCTCAGCGCGACAGTCGGCCCGTACCGCTCTTCACGCCGGCACAACTCCTCCAGCGCCACCTCGAGACCACCCTGATCCAGCGCCGCCGGGGTCAGCCCGGCGATCAACCGCCGAGCCTGTACTACGTTCTGCCCCAGCGACTCGGTGACGCCCCGGACCCGCAGCCGCGCCTTCGCCGGATCGGAGTCCCACTCCCGATCGGCCGCCTGCAAGAGCATCCGGCTGCCCGCAAGGTCCTGCGTGACGGTGTCATGGAGTTCACCGGCCAGGCGAGCTCGCTCGGCCAGGATGCCAGCCTCGTGTTGCTGTTCGGCGAGCTCGTCCCTGGTACTCCGGAGTTGCTCGAGCAGGTTCTGCCGGATGGTGGTGTCGCGTTGCTGGCCGGCGTACAGGGCGACTGTGGCCCAGACCGCGGCCACAGGCGGCAGGAACAGGTCGATGCCCCTGGACTGACGGTAGAGGGCGATCACCAGCAGCCCGGTGACGATGCCGATGGCAATGATCGCGCGACGCGGCGGAAGGGCCCGAAGCAGCAAGCAGGCCAACGGAATCGCCAGCCAGCTGTAGACCGAAGGGTACGGCGCCGGCACGGTGCTGATGAGTAGCAGCCAGATGCCGGTGACCATCCCGGCCACGGGAACCTGCCATCGGCCGAGTCGGCTGCCCGCCCAGACCATCGTGGTGTAGCCGCCCGAGAGCAGCACGCTCAGGCCCAGCACGTAGAGGCACAGCGAGGTGTTCAGCGCGAACAGTCGGCCGAGCGAGCCGATCACGATCAGGAAGAACGCTCCATGCACAGCGATCTCAAGGCGGGACACGGTTGTCCGCGACACGTCGGCTCCCTTCGAACGGGCACCGCCGAGTCTAACCAGACCCGGCCAACCCGCCCGGGGATCAGCGTCCAGGGTGCAGCCCCAGCCAGCCCGGGGTCGGCGCTCCGCTGACCTCACCGAAGTACAAGCTGAAGGTCTGCCGCCAGCGTTCGGCCTCGGCCCGGTTGGCCATGAAGGCGGGGAAGCCGTCCAGGTCGGCGTTCGCGTACGTCCAGATCGGCCGTACTCCGGCCGGTACCGCCGTGTCGGTGCGCACCGACCAGCCGTTGAAGGAGGCCTCCTGGCTGGCCTTGGTCAGCTGCCAGTTGAGATAGAGCTTGGCCGCGGTCCGGTTGCGGGCGCCGGCCAGGATCGCGGCGCGCTGGCCCCAGGCCATGAAGGGATCCTTGTCCGGCACCACCCATCTCGTCGGCGTGGTCTGGCGGGGGTTGCCCGCGCCGCCGACACCGAGCGCCTTCTGCCCGCCGCCGACGGCCTCACCCGGCCAATTGGAGCCTCGGGCAAACGAAACCTGCTGCTGCGCCAGGTCTGCGATCCACGACCAGCCGTAGGCCTCGGCGTACCGCTTGTAGAGGAAGAGTGTCGCGTCGTCATCGTTCGGGTAGGCCGAGGCGATCTGCCCGCGCCACCGCGGATCCGTCAACGCACGCGGCGACGCCGGTACATTGTTGCCTACCGCACCGACGCTGTAGAGGTAGCTGAAGGCCAGCACGCTGATCGCGACCCAAGCGCCATCGGCATCCTTGAATTTGTTGTGGACGGCACCGAAACCGGCCGGCTTGTACCGGAGAAGCCGCCCCTGCTGCTTCCAGCGGACGAAGTCCTGCACGGTCTGCAACTGCACGACATCCGGTACCAGCGTCCCCGTCGCGAGTTGATTGTCGACCCGGACGTCGTGGAACTTGCTGTAGTCCACCACCATCGTCAACGCGATCCCCGGGAAGCGAGCCCGGAACGCTGCCGCCGTCGCGTCCTGCTGGGTGGGCGTGTCGCCACCCGCGTAGATCACCAGCTTGCCGGACTCACGGACGGCCGCTTCGTACAGCTCGTCCAGCGACCGGCCCTCCTCGCGTGCGGTGGTACGGGCCGATGCCGGTACTCCGACCGTCAACGCCGCTCCGACCCCGGCCCCGACTCCCAGCAACCTGCGACGGCTGACCCCAGTGCTCACGATGAATCCTCTCCTCGACGACCTGCCAACTCGATCATGTCGCCGAGGACCGCACCGGCACGTCAACCGTCGGGATGGATCACCCCCGCACCGGTTGAACCTTGCTTCATCCGTTCGGTTGAACGCCGGCGACCTTGGGGTGGTCACGCCAGGCCGGCATCTGGGCCATGTAGGCGAGGGTGTCGGCCTCGAGCTTCTCGCGCGGGTCGCCGGGGTTGCGGCGCTCCTGCCACGACACCATCGAGGCGAACCGGGTGTCGAAGTCCTGAAGGTTGCCGTCGGCATCGACGCAGTGGGCGCAGTACCGGCCGCTCTCGATCGGCATGCTGCAGCTCTCGCAGTTGGTGGTCGTGGTCATCACTGGGCTCCGTTCGATCGAACGAGGGTGGACAGGGTGGTGAGCAGGGCGGCTCGCTCGCCGGGTGGCAGGGCGGCGAACGCCTCGGCCAGGGCTGGGACGCTGAGCACGTCGCGGTCAGCGCGTAGTACGGCGAAGCCATCGGCCGACAGCCACACCAGCGTGCGGCGCCGGTCCTCCGGATCGCGCTCCCGCTCCAGCACCCCTTTGGACTCGAGCTGCGTCACGATGTCGCTGACCACCGACTGCGCCCGATCCAGATGCAGCGCAATGTCCCCCACGGTCAACGGCCCGGTCTGCGAAAGATGCTGCAGTACGGCCCGGCTGGCCCCCGACATCTCGTTCCGCTTCCCGTCCCGCCGATGAAACCGCAGGTACGTCTCCCGAAACAGATCGGCGAACGCCTGAGCGTCCTCATCAGCAGTGCTCACACACAGAATGTCCACCGCCGCGGATCCATCGTCAATCCCGATGGATTCCTTCGCTCGGCGGGCGAATCTCGCCGCTTCCGCGGCAGACCAGGGATGGCTCGAGCACGACGTGCTGTGGTGGGCTGGTGTCCCCGGCGAGTCGGTCCAGGAGGATGCGGCCGACCTCGGTACCGATGCGCCGCACGTCCTGCCGGACCACTGTGAGTGCGGGTTCGACCAGATCTGCCAAGGGGAAGTCGTCGAAACCGACCAGGGCGATCTGATGCGACAGGCCCAACGATCGCAGGGCGCGGACAGCGCCCACGGTGAGGATGTTGCGTCCGGTGAGGAATGCGGTCGGTGCGTCGGCCGTGCCGAGCAGGTCGGTGACGATCTGCTCTGCCTCCTGCTCGCTACGAACGCTGTGCACCAGCAGTTGGGGATCGAAGGGGATCTTCGCCTCGTCGAGAGCCGCGCGATACCCGGCGACGCGTTCCCTGGCCGTTTCGATCTCGTACAGGTCGCTCAGCATCGCGATCCGGCGATGTCCTCCGGCGATCAGGTGGGCAGTCGCGGAGCTGGCGCCGAGCCGGTTGTCGATGGTGACGGAGTCACAATCCAGGCCGTGTGGCCTGCGGTCGACGAACACCAGCGGAAGTCCGGCGCGGTGCTCGCTCAGCAAGTACTCGTGACGGTCGGAGGCCGGCATCAGGACGAGTCCGTCGGCGCGACGGGCGACCAGGTCGGAGACGAGGCCGCGTTCCCGCTCGGGCTCCTCGTCGAGGCTTGCGGCCAGTACTGACAGGCCGGCCTCCCGCACGGCGTCCTCGAGCGCACGTAACAGGCCGGCCGAGAAGCTGTTCCCGACGTCTTGCAGCAGAGCCCCGACGATGCCGGAGCGCGCGTCTTTGCGCCGCAGGGTGCTGGCGCCGAGGTTGTGCCGGTAGTCGAGCCGTTCCGCGGCCTGCAGCACCCGCTCACGAACTGCGACCGACGCTCCCGGCTCTCCGTTGACCACCCGCGACACCGTCTTGACGCTCACGCCGGCCAGTTGCGCCACGTCCTTCATCGTGGACCGGGCCGGTCGATCTCTGTCCGACCCGGACTGCGTCAACGTTGTCGTCACGAACGGCAGTATTTCCGATCGAGCCATTGACCGCAAGTCATGTCAGGTGCTGTCCTTCTTGCGTCAACGTTGACGTAAGCACAAACTTTCACTGTTCCCGGGAGGGACCTGCCATGCACTTCTCCACCCGTACGGCGCGGCTCGGTGTGGCCGCGACCGCGGTCATCGCATTGCTCACCCTGGCCGCGTGCGGCGGATCCGGCTCCGACTCGACCGCCGGGTCGAACGACAAGATCGGCGTGTCGCTGATCACCAAGGACTCCAGCAACCCGTTCTTCGTCGCCATGCAGAAGGGCGCGAAGGAGGAGGCCGCCAAGAACAACGTTGACCTCACCGTGGCCTCCGGCAAGGCCGACGGTGACGAGCAGGGGCAGGTCCAGGCGATCGAGAACGCGATCGCCCAGGGCCAGAAGGGCATCCTGATCACGCCGAACGGGCCCGGCGTCAACAGCGCGATCAAGAAGGCCCGCGACGCCGGCCTGTACGTGATCGCGCTGGACACGCCGCCCGACCCGGCCGACACCGTCGACATCACCTTCGCCACCGACAACTTCGAGGCGGGCAAGCTGATCGGGCAGTGGACGGCCAAGCAGCTGGCCGGCAAGCCGGCCACCATCGCGCTGCTCGACCTGTTCAACGACAAGGTCGTCTCCGTCGACTACAACCGCGACCAGGGCTTCCTGACCGGCCTGGGAGTCGACGTCAAGGACGCCAAGAAGAACGGCGACGAGGCGAAGTCCGGCAAGTACGGCGCCAGCGACTACACGATCGTCTGCAACGAGCCCACCCAGGGCGCCGAGGACGGCGGCCGGTCGGCGATGGAGAACTGCCTGACCAAGAACTCCAACATCAACGTGGTCTACACGATCAACGAGCCGGCCGCGGTCGGCGCCTACAACGCGCTCAAGGCAGCGGGTAAGACCAACGGCGTACTGGTGGTCTCGGTCGACGGAGGCTGTGCCGGAGTCAAGTCCGTGAAGGACGGTGTCATCGGCGCGACCTCGCAGCAGTACCCGTTGAAGATGGCGTCGCTCGGCGTCGAGTCCATCGCCAAGATCGCCCGCGGCGGCGACAAGCCCAAGAACTCCGAGGGCCTCGACTTCTACAACACCGGCGTCGCCCTCGTGACCGATAAGGCCGCCGCCGGCGTCGACAGCATCGACACCGCCAAGGCCGGCACGCTGTGCTGGGGATGACCGCACACCACGAACCTCAGGAGGCGCAGACATGACAGTCCAAAGTGCGACCCCAGGGGCCGCCGCGAAGGTTCTCGCCCGGCGGGAACACACACTGAGCCAGCGGATCCAGCACCTGCTCCACCAGCACCCCGCACTCAGCCCGGCGATCATCCTGCTGCTCACGGTGGTGTGCTTCACCGCCATCAACAGCCGGTTCTCCAACCCGGCCGCACTGTCCCTGCTGGTTCAGCAGACCGCTGTGGTCGCCGCGCTGGCCGTAGGGCAGACCCTCATCATCCTGACCGCCGGAATCGACCTGTCGGTCGGCGCGATCACCATCTTGTCGACCATGGTGATGGCCACGCTCGCCGCCCAGAACGGGTGGCCGGCAGGCCTCGCACTGGCCGCCGGTGTCGTCCTGGGACTAGCGGCCGGAGCGCTGAACGGGATCCTGGTGACCCGGATCGGCCTGCCACCGTTCATCGTCACCCTCGGTACTCTGAGCATCTTCACCGCCATCGCCTTGCTCTACTCCGGCGGTCAAAGCATCCAGAACAACCGCCTCCCCGGCCTGCTCAACTGGACCGGCGAGGGCTTCGCGATCGGCCGCTTCCGGATCACTGTCGGCGTACTGATCGTCATCGCTCTCTACCTCGTTCTCGGGTACGCGCTCAGTCAAACCGCGTGGGGCCGGCACGTGTACGCGGTCGGCGACGACCCGGAGGCGGCGCGGCTCAGCGGAGTTCGCTCGCGGCGGGTCCTGTTCAGCGTCTACGCCGTCGCGGGCCTGATCTACGGGATCGCGGGCTGGGCCCTGATCGGGCGGGCGGGAGCCGCGAGCCCGAACGCGATCGTCGACGCCAACCTGGACAGCATCACCGCGGTCGTGATCGGCGGAACCAGCCTGTTCGGCGGCCGCGGCGGTCTCCTCGGCACACTGCTCGGCGCCCTGATCGTGCAGGCGTTCACCATCGGGTTGTCGCTGGCCGGAGTCGACGCCCAGTACCGGCTGCTCGCGGTCGGCGTACTGGTCATCGTCGCTGTCTCGGTGGATCAGTGGATCAGGAAGGTGCGCTCATGACAGTCACAGCCAAGCCGGCGGCGGAGGCGACCCGGCTGCGGGCGCCGATCCTGTCCGGCCGGGGACTGATCAAGACCTTCGGCCGCGTGGTCGGCCTGGACGGTGTCGACCTCGACCTGTACGCCGGTGAGGTACTCGCCGTCATCGGCGACAACGGCGCCGGCAAGTCCACGCTGATCAAGTGCCTCACCGGAGCCCTCATCCCCGATGCCGGGCAACTGACGCTCGAAGACGTCCCGGTCACCTTCCGCGGTCCACAAGACGCCCGGGCAGCCGGCATCGAGACGGTCTACCAAACACTGGCCGTGGCCCCCGCCCTCGACATCGCCAGCAATCTCTATCTGGGCAGAGAGGAACGCCGCGCCGGCATTCTCGGCAGCGTCTTCCGCATGCTCGACCATCGCGGCATGCGCGACCGGGCCACGGCGGCCGTCCACGACCTGGGCATCCAGACGATCCAGAACATCCAGCAAACAGTGGAGACCCTGTCCGGCGGTCAACGCCAAGCCGTCGCCGTCGCCCGCGCGGCCGCGTTCGGCAGCAAGGTCGTCGTCCTCGACGAACCGACCGCTGCGCTCGGGGTCAAGGAGTCGGGACAAGTCCTCGAGATGATCAAGGGACTCCGCGAACGCGGACTACCCGTCATCCTGATCAGCCACAACATGCCGCACGTCTGGGAGGTGGCCGACCGCATCCACATCCAGCGCCTCGGCCGCTGCGCCGGAGTCATCACCCCGCAGTCCCACACGATGACCGAAGGCGTCGCGATCATGACCGGCGCCACCACCCTCCAGGACGACTGACCGAACACGCGAGAAGGCCGGTCCCCGAGGGGACCGGCCTTCTCAACTCATAGGGGTGGAGGTGGCGGGAATCGAACCCGCGTCCTTCAGCGTCGCTCCAAGACTTCTCCGGGCGCAGTCTGTAAGTCGCTTTTCTCAGCTCCAGCACTCCCACAGACAGGGTTGCTGACAAGCTCAGTCGCTGTAAATGTCCCGCACTAACCCCGCGACCGGGTTAGTGAAGCAAGCTTCCTAGCTGAGGCCAGGAACCGGGTCGGAAGCAACCCCGGGCTGACCGCTTCTTTTAGCTCAGGCTGTCAGGCAGCGAGAGCGAAGCTCTGGCGATTTGCATCGGCAGTTATTTTTTCCAGAGATCGTTAACGAGATAACCCTGGATCCTCGGCCCGCTTCGCTTGGAACGTACGTCCAAAGTCGAAACCGTTCACCCCCTGTTGAGTTGTCAAACATCTGCGGCCTGACCGCAGACCACCCACACTACCAAGTACAACCAGTCAGCCGCACGTGGGATTCCTTCAGCGGATCATCCGGAGGGTGAAGGGGTAGCGGAACTCGGAGCCGAGCAGGGCCGCGATGCCGCCGATGCCGGTCAGGACGAACCAGACCAGGCCGACCAGCGGGAACAGGAAGCCGGTGAAACCGTCGGTCACCCCGGTCACGATGCCGAGCAGGGCGAAGAGGCCGAGGGCGCTGAGCTGGAAGTTCAGCGCCTCCACCGCGTGTTTGCGGATGACCGGGTTCTGCTTGCCGGCGCTGGCCGCGACCAGCGCCGGGCCGACGAAGAAGGTGGGGAACCCGAGCCAGTGCGTGACGAGGCCCATCCCCCGCCCCTCCGACGGCGGCCGGACCGCGACCGGCCGGGTGAAGGCCGCCGGGGCGAAGGTCGGTACGGGTCGCGCGACCAGGCCGTCGAAGGTGCCGTTGAGCTCGGCCCGGGTCCGGGACTTGAGCGCCAGTTCCAGCCTGGTGTCGAACTCGAACCGGTCCAGGCGTCCGTCGGCGTACATCTCTTGAAGAATCTCGACGGCGCGGTCCCGTTGGGCCGGCGTCACCAGCAGGTCTGAAGTGGACATACCTTCAGCCTGCCCCTCGAAGGTCGCCCACCCCATCGGGTGACGCCCCGAGCAACCCCTGGCGAGACCCCTAGCCGCGCCTACGGTCGCTCAGCGCGCGCTGGGCCTCGCGGTCGGCCTGGCGCTCGGCCAGGGCGTGCCGCTTGTCGTAGTCCTTCTTGCCGCGGCCGGTGGCCAGCTCGACCTTCGCGTAACCGTCCTTGAAGTACAGCGCCAGCGGGATCAGCGAGACGCCCTGCTGCTCGACCGCCTTGATCAGCTTCTGCATCTCGTCCTTGTGCAGCAGCAGCTTGCGGGTCCGCCGGGGCTCATGGTTGGTCCACGTGCCGTGCGTGTACTCCGGGATGTGCATGTTCTGCAGCCAGAGCTCGCCACCGCGCACCGACGCGAAGGCGTCGACGAGGGAGGCCCGACCCAGCCGCAGGGACTTCACCTCGGTCCCGGTCAGCACGAGTCCGGCCTCCACCACGTCGTCGATGTGGTAGTCGTGTCGCGCCTTACGATTCTGCGCGATCGGTTTGTGGCCGGTCTGTTTCACCATCCGACCAGTATCCCAGATGACTCACAGCCACTTCATCGGATTAACCACGTTGCCGTCCTGGTAGACCATGAAGTGCAGGTGGCAGCCGGTCGAGTAGCCCGTCGTACCGACGTACCCGATCACCTGTCCCTTCTTCACCCGCTGGCCGACGTGGACGTTGTACTTCGACAAGTGGTTGTAGACCGTCGTGATGGACGACCCGTCGATCACGCCGTGTGACAAGAACAGCCGGTTGCCGTAGCCGCCGTTGTAGTACTTGTCCGTGACCCGCCCACTGGCCGCCGCGTGGATCGGCGTACCGCAGCCGGCCCCGAAGTCGGTGCCGTCGTGCAGCTTCCAGATGTGCAGGATCGGGTGGAACCGCATCCCGTACGGCGAGGTGATGTAGGTGTTGATCGGGTAGCTCAGCCCCGACGAGTTGTCCGGCGGATCGTCCGGGATGCTCCGCGGCGGCCGGTGCTCCTTGCGCGCCTTCTCCCGCTCGGCCTTCTGGCGGGCTGCCTTGCGACGGGCCGCAGCCTCCCGCTCCGCCTTCGCCCGGGCGACCAGGATCCGCTGCACCCGGTTCCGCTCAGAGACCAGCGAGTTGTACTGCGCGAGGTCGGCGTTCTTGTCCCGCTGCGCCGCCTGGTACGTCGTCAGCTTGGCCTGGGCCAGCCGTGCGGCCTCGGCCTTGTCGGCGGCGACCTGCAACGTCAACGCGGTGACGTCCTTCACCGTCTGCGCTGCCTCGGCACGCTGCGCCGACACGGTCTTCTCGGCCGCGATCAGCTTGACCCGCTTGTTCGCGAGCTGGGCCTGCGCGTCGTTCAGCCGGGTGATCGTGTTGCTCTGGATGCCGAACACGTTGCGCTGCACCTGAATACCGCTGGCGACATCCGCCGGCGAGGCGCCCTGCAGCACGATCGACAACCCGACCAGGCTGTTCTGCTGCTGGATCGCCGACTGCGCGGCACGGCCGGCCAGTTGGCGCTGCTTGTAGATCGCCAGCTCACCGTCGTCCACGTCGGCGATGGCACTCTGCAGCGCAGCCTCGGCCGCCTTGAGCTTGCCAGCGGCAACTTGGTCGGCAGCCTTCGCGGCGGCGAGCTTGCCCTGCGCAACGGCGTACCGGACCTGGACGGCCTTGTACTGCGTCTCGGCCTGGTTGTACGCGGCAACGGACTGGGCGACCTGGTCGGTGGATTCCTTCAGGTCGGCGCGGGACGCGTTGATCTGCGAGTCGAGCTGTTTCTTCTTCGCGGCGGGGTCCGGTGGATCTGCCTGGGCAGAGGGAACCACCGCCAGTGCTCCGGCGGACATTGACAGGACAACGCAGCAAGCGGCGATGACCGTCTGCCGATGCGGCGAACCGCGCAGGCGTTGCCTGGCGGAGCGCTTTCTCGGTACGGCGGCGGCGCCGATGCTGTCGTCTCGCTTGATGCTCTCCCGCTTGCGCGAGCGAGCACCGGGGAAGTGCGGGACCACAGTCGACCCCTTGCTATGGGTGATGGTGACGTGCTACTGCACGATAAGTCACCCAGGTCAGACTTTGAGGTATTTCCGCGTTGTCAGGAATGTCGGGATGATCGCCAGCACCAGGCCGACCACGACCATGATGAGCGTCGCGCGGAAGGTTTCGGCCGCGCCGACCCACTGCCAGACCCGGAACGTCTCCTCGGCCTGTCGCTTGACGAACAGGAAGACGCCGAGCCACAAGGTGCCGCAGGCAAGGACCGCGCCGATCAGCGCCGCCAGGATCGCCTCCAGCAGGAACGGCAGCTGGATGTAGAAGTTCGAGGCGCCCACCAGGCGCATGATCCCGATCTCCCGTCTCCGGGCGTACGCCGCCAGCCGGATCGTGTTGGAGATCTGCATCAGGGCGGCCACCAGCAGCAACCCGGCCGCCGCCAGGGTGGCCCATTTCAGCTGGTTCAGCGCCTTGAAGAGTGGATCGAGATACTGTCTCAGGTCCTGCACGGTATCGACGCCGGGCAGCCCGGCCACCGCGCTGATCAGGTTCTGGTAGCGCTGTGGATCCTTCAGCTTGACCCGGAAGGACTCTTGCATCTGGTCCTCGGTCACCGTGGAGACGATCGGCGAGTCCTTGTAGAGCTTCTTGAACTGGTCGAACGCCTCCTTCTTCGACTCGCCGAAGACGCCCTCGGGCGCGGTGTCCGGGTTCGACTCGATCACCTGCTTGATCCGGTTCTTCTGCTCCGTGGTCACCTCGGTGCCCGAGCAGCCGCGGCCGCCGGAGTCCTTGGTGCAGAGGAAGACCGAGATCTGGATCTTGTCGTACCAGTTCCCCTTCATCAGGTCGACCTGCTCGCGGGCGAGCAGCGCGCTGCCGAACAGCGACAGCGAGACCCAGATGGTGACCACGACGGCGATCGTCATCGAGAGGTTCCGGCGCAGGCCGA
Organism: Kribbella sp. NBC_00382; assembly: GCF_036067295.1. Taxonomy (NCBI): domain Bacteria; kingdom Bacillati; phylum Actinomycetota; class Actinomycetes; order Propionibacteriales; family Kribbellaceae; genus Kribbella; species Kribbella sp. NBC_00382. Next base: position 4,431,984 of record NZ_CP107954.1, on the reverse strand, counting down.
TACCGAGGTCGGAGAGGATGTAGTTCAAGCGCATCAGTCAGTCAGTCCCTGTATCAGCCGAGTTCCGGCAGTGGTCAGGCAGCGGTCAGTGCTGGTAGCCGTAGACGCCACGCGACTCGTCGCGGACGACATGGCCGTTCTCCAGCTCGATCACGCGCTTGCGCATCTGGTCGACGATCGAGACGTCGTGGGTGGCCATCACCACGGTCGTCCCGGTCCGGTTGATCCGGTCCAGCAGCTTCATGATGCCGACCGACGTGCCGGGGTCGAGGTTTCCGGTCGGCTCGTCGGCGATCAGGATCATCGGCCGGTTGACGAACGCCCGGGCGATCGCGACCCGCTGCTGCTCACCGCCGGACAGCTCGTCCGGCATCCGGTCCTCCTTGCCGTCCAGACCGACCAGCTCGAGCACCTCGGGCACCGTCTTGCGGATGTGCGAGCGCGGCTTGCCGATCACCTGCAGGGCGAAGGCGACGTTCTCCGCGACGGTCTTGTTCGGCAGCAGCCGGAAGTCCTGGAAGACAGTGCCGATCTGCCGGCGCATCTGCGGGATCCGCCAGCTGGCCAGCCGGTTCAGGTCCTTGCCCGCCACCATGATGTGACCCTTGGTGGTCCGGTGCTCGCGCAGGACGAGGCGCAGGAACGTCGACTTGCCGGACCCAGAGGTACCGACCAGGAAGACGAACTCGCCTTTCTCGATCTCGACGTCGACGTTCAGCAGGGCAGCCTTGGACTGGCCCTCGTACGTCTTGGAAACATTCTCGAAGCGGATCACGTGAGATTCCGGCCGTGGTCGGGAACAGGGAGTGCCGCACAGTTAACCACCAGCGCGTCACCGGAGCGGCCGTCGATCAGTGTAGGTGCTCCACCAGCGTGCTCCGACTAGGCATGCCGCACCGTCCGCTAAGCGGTGTAGCTGCTCCGGTACGACGGGACGCCGCAGCCGGCCCGCGTACGTAGTACTGGTCAGGCAGGAGCCGGTGCGCCAGGGCCGGTCTCGGGTCGCGCGCTCGCGATCCGCGCCACGCCCGCGTCGGGCTTGCGGCCGGCCTTGCGGGCCGCCTCCACGTGCAAGCGGGCCAGCTCGACCGCTTGGCGGGAGACCTTGACGGTCTTCTTCTCACCCATCGGCACTGTCTCCCTCGATCACGTCCGCGCCCTCTTCGGCAATATCAGCGTACGCGGCCGAGCCGATCCGGTCGATCGCCACGGCGGCCGTCAGCGCGGCCACCAGGTCGTAGTCCTCGGGTTGTAACAGTTCCGATCGCATCAGTGAGCGCAGCGTCACCACTCCGGCGTCCGTACCGGCCTCGTCGCCGTCGAGGATCTGCTCGACCGCCCAGCGGACCATCCGCATGGTCTCCTCGCGGTGCCGCCAGGTGTCCAGCTCGCGGTCGGCCTTGCGGCTCAGGTAGCCGCCCAGCGCGACCCCGCCGAGCGCGATGAACGGGCTCAGCACGGTCGCGATCACGCCGATCACGCCGATCCAGGTCGGGATCACGAACACACCCCAGAACTCATCGCGTTCCTCCCAAATCCATGGTGATGGCCGGTCGATGATGCTACGAAGGACAGCACATCATCAGCCACCGACAGATCACCCGAAGGAGCAGGTCACCGTGAAGGACGAGCCGGACTGCTACGACGTGTTCGTACAGGGGACCGTGTTCCTGGACATCGTGCTGACCGGCCTGGAGTCCGCCCCGACCACCGGGACCGAGATCTTCGCCGAGGGGATGGGATCCTGCCCCGGCGGTGTCGCGAACTTCGCCATCGCCGCCAGCCGGCTCGGCCTGAACAGCGGCCTGGCCGCCGTCTTCGGCGACGACGTGTACGCCGACTTCTGCTGGCGCACCCTCGCCGACCAGGAGGGCGTCGACCTGTCGCATTCGCGTCGGATCGGCCACTGGCACTCACCCGTGACCGTGTCGATGTCGATCGACCGGGACCGGGCGATGGTCACCCATGCGCACGACGCGCCGGGCGACCCGAGCAAGCTGGTCGGCCCGGGCCTGCGGACGCGGTCCGCGATCGTGCCGGTCGCCGAGGAGTTGCCGAGCTGGACCGCCGAGGCACGCGAGTCAGGCGCCTTGCTGTTCGGAGATGTCGGCTGGGACCCGACCGAATCCTGGTCCCCCGCCGTCCTCGACGTACTGGAGGGCTTCCACGCCTTCACGCCGAATGCGGGTGAGGCGATGGCCTACACCCGCACCGACACCCCGAAGGCTGCTCTCCACAAGCTGGCCGAGCGGGTCCCCCTCGCTGTCGTGACCAACGGCTCCGACGGCGTACTGGCCATCGACTCCCTGACCGGCGAGGAGGAGCACATCCCGGCCCTCCCAGTCCGCTCCTACGACCCCACCGGCGCAGGCGACGTCTTCCTGGCCTCCCTGGTCCTAGGCACTCTCCGCGGCTGGCCCCTGGCCCACCGCCTTGCCTTCGGCAACCTCTGCGCCGGCCTGTCGGTCCAGCATTTCGGCGGCTCCCTGGCAGCCCCCGGCTGGGGCGACATCATCGACTGGGTCCGCGACCACAGCCGCTCCCGCCCCGGCGACGTCGACCCCGACATCCTCCGCCACTACACCTTCATCGGCGACGTCCTCCCCGCCGGCCCAGTCCCGATAGTCCGCCGAGCCAGCGCCACCATCGCCCGCCTCTCGGACGCATAACCACCAGTACTACGCACGCCAGCAGCAGCGCTGCGGCCAGGAATCCGTGCGCGGGAGTGGTGCGGTCTATTGCCAGGCCGGCCATGGAGGAGCCGGCCGAACTGCCCAGGTTGTTGATGGTGTTGATCCAGGTACTTGCCTCAGTGCGCTGGTGTGGCGGGGTCAGGTCGTCAGCGGCCAGGTAGGAGACGACGAAGAGCGGTGCGACCGCCAGGCCGCCCACAGCCATCACGACACCGAGCACGATCAAGTTGCCTGCCAGCGAAGCCATCAGAAAGGCGCTCGCGAGTAGTGCGATCAGGCCGGACAGGTGGGTCCAGTGCGAGCGCCGGTGGGTACGGCGAGCCCAGATGAGCCCGCCGATGACGCTGCCGAGGCCAATGGCCGCCTCGACGAAACCTGCTGTCCCCGCCTGCCCTTCACGCTGCGCCATCCCTGCCACACAGACGTAGGCGACGCTCACGCCTCCGGCGACGAAGAAGATGAGCAGCAGGATCCGCCGCAGCCCGCTGTTGGCCAACGGACCCGGATCGAGGAAGCGGCCCTTGGTCTGTTGCTCAGCGACATGCCGGGCCACTGGCGTCGCCACCATCCCGAGGGTGCCGACGACCATCAGCACAGCCGCACAACTCAACGCGGCCGGTGCGGACCAGAAGCTGATCAGGAGTCCCGCGATGAGCGGCCCACCCAGGTACAGCGATTCCTCGCAGATCGCGTCGAGGGCGTAGGCGCGTTGCTTGAGTTCTGTGCCCTCGGTGATGAGTCGCCAGGTGGCTCGCATGGAGGGGCCGAGTGGCGGCGCGAAGACGCCGGTGACACCGACGAGGGTCACCAGCAACGCGGCGTTCGTAGTACGGGCTGAGGCCACCAGGCCCAGGCCGAGTGCGCAGAGCAAGGCCAGGACCGGGAGGACGCGGCGTTGGCTGAAGCGGTCGACGAGGCGCGCCTTCAGTGGCATCGAGAGGGACGCCAGGCCGAAGGCTGCTACGGCGGCGCCGGCGGTGGCGAAGGAGTTGGTCGATTGCTGGATGGTGAACAGGGCAGAGAGCGGGAGCAGGCCGTACGACAGTCGGCCGAACAGCGCGGGCACGAAGGTGCGTAGCGCGTGCGGCAGCAGCAGGACGTCGCGGTAGCTCCCGGCACGAGTGGTGCCAGGCATGTGAAGGCGCTCCTAGAGAGCCCCGGCTCCGTCAGCGGAGCGGGGTGCGAAATGGGCTCGGCGAGTGCGAGCGCGCTCTAGGCACGGGGATCGAACATGGCATGAAGCTTAACGGAGAAATCCTGCCGAGGAAGTGGGTTTTTCACCACCTGAAATGCCGCGACGTCACCCCCTGGCGGTCGTAGGGTCGGAGGGCTGCGCGGCTCGTGGGACCGCGCCGGGATTGCGGAGGTACTACGGGATGCCAAGCGCGGGTGGATTCAACCGTCGGAAGTTCCTGGCCGTGGGTGGCGGGCTGGCCGCGATGGCGGTAGCGGGCTGCGGCTCCAACACCGGGCGGGCCTCGGACAGCGGCTCCTCAGGCGGCAAGCCGGCCCTCGCGCAGTGGTACCACCAGTACGGCGAAGCGGGCACCCAGCAGGCGGTGGAGAAGTACGCCAAGAGCTACCCCGACGCGACCGTGTCCGTGCAGTGGTCGCCGGGCGACTACGACAAGAAGACTGCCTCGGCGCTGCTCACCGACGGCGGGCCGGACGTTTTCGAGTACGTCAACGGCCCCAGCATCGACATGATCAAGGGCGGCCAGGTGGTCGACCTCACCGATCTGCTCGGTGACACCAAGGCCGACTTCACCCCGTCGCTGATCTCGCGGATGACGTACCAGGGCAAGCTGTACGCGATCCCACAGGTCACCGACATGCAGCTTCTCGTCTACCGCAAGAGTCTGCTCTCCAAGGCCGGCATCCAGCCGCCGACCACCGTCGACGAGTTGATCGCGGCCGCCAAGAAGCTGACCACCGACAAGATGAAGGGCCTGTTCGTCGGCAACGACGGCGGCGTCGGCATCCTCGGCGGTCCCGCGCTCTGGTCGGCGGGGCTCGACTATCTGAAGGACGACAACACCTTCGGCTTCGACGACCCGGCGGCGGTCGAGTCGCTGCGCAAACTGCGCGAGCTCTTCACCTCCAAGGCTTTGTTGCTCGGGGCACCGACCGACTGGTCCGACCCGTCCGCCTTCACCCAGGGCCTGACCGCGATGCAGTTCACCGGGCTGTGGACCTTCCCGCAGATCCAGAAGGCACTCCCGGACGACTTCGGCGTCCTGCCCTGGCCCAAGCTGAACAGCACGACCGGAGCGCCCAGCGTGCCGGTCGGCGCCTACGGTTCAGTGGTCACCGCGAAGTCGAAGAACGTCGACGCCGCCAAGAAGTACGTCAAGTGGCTGTGGGTGGACCAGACCGAGGACCAGCTCGACTTCGCCCAGTCGTACGGCTTCCACATCCCGGCCCGCAAGAGCTTGGCCGAGAAGGCGGACAAACTGAAGTCGGGCCCGGCCGCCGACGCGGTCACGTTCGTCAACGAGAACGGGCACGCCCAGACACCGTTGCTCTGGACCCCCAAATCCGCCACCGCGTACTCCGACGCGCTCAACCGGATCATCAAGAACGGCACCGACCCGGCCACCGAGATCAAGGCCGTCAAGGCGATCGTCGAGGCGGAACTCAAGCGCGTCGCAGGCTGATGTCGACAATCCAGGCCAGACTGCGCGGAAGGTACGACCGCAATCTCTGGTTCGCCATCTTCGTCGGCCCCTTCGTGCTGGGGCTGATCGTCTTCGTCTACGTCCCCATCCTGTGGTCGATCTGGCTGAGCTTCTTCAACGCGCACAACACCGTCACGCCGACGGAGTTCGTTGGCCTGGGCAACTACCTGGACATGCTGAAGGACTCCGCCTTCCGGTCCAGCCTGCTCACCTTCGTCGTCTTCGCGCTCTTCATCGTGCCAACCACCTTCGTCGCGTCCCTCGGCCTGGCCCTGCTGGTCAACCGCGCCCGGTTCGCCAAGACCTTCTTCCGCTCGGTCTTCTTCCTCCCAACAGCCTGCTCATACGTCGTCGCGTCACTGATCTGGAAGCTCTCGATCTTCTCCGGCGTCCGCTTCGGCCTGATGAACACCGTGCTCGGCTGGTTCGGCATCGACCCGATCCCCTGGCTCTCCGTCACGCAACCACCCTGGTACTGGCTGGTGATCGTCACCGCCCGCATGTGGTTGCAGGCCGGCTTCTACATGATCCTGTTCCTCGCCGGGCTGCAACGGATTTCGCCATCGCTCTACGAGGCCGCCGCGATCGACGGCGCGACCGGCTGGAAGGTGCTGCGCTTCCTCACCCTCCCCCAACTACGCGCCACCTCGACCGCAGTACTGCTTCTCCTTCTGATCAACGCGTTCCAGGCCTTCGACGAGTTCTACAACCTGCTCTCCAGCTCCGGCCAGTATCCGCCGTACGCCCGTCCGCCCCTCGTCTACCTGTACTACGCAGCGCTCGGCCAAGGCCAGGACTTCGGCCACGGCAGCGCCGGAGCCGTCATCCTCACGCTGCTGATCGCCCTGGTCGCACTCGGCCAAGGACGCTTCCTCGGACTCGGCCGGAGGGAGGACTGAGATGGCGGTGATCCAGCGATCGCGCGCCGACAAGACCGGCAGCGTTCTCCGGTACGTCGTCCTGGCGATCGGGGCTGTCCTCTTCCTGCTGCCCTTCTATCTCCTGATCCGCAACGGATTGTCGACCGAACAGGACATCACGTCCCCGGACTGGAAGCTGTTCCCGTCGACGCTGCACTGGAGCAACCTCGCCGATCTGTTCAACAACCCAGCGGTGCCGATGCTCAGGTCGCTGGTCAACTCGCTCGTGATCGCGGTCGTCCAGACGGTCGGCGTCCTGGTCATCTCCGGCCTCGCGGGCTACGGCCTGGCCCGGATCCCCTTCCGCTACGCCAATGCGGTCTTCTACTTCATCGTGGCGACCCTGCTCATCCCGGCCGCGGTGACGTTCGTCCCGAGCTTCGTGCTCGTCTCGTCGCTCGGCTGGGTGAGCACTCTGCGCGGCCTGATCATCCCGGGGTTGTTCCAGGCGTTCGCGACCTTCCTGTTCCGGCAGTACTTCCTCAACTTCCCGCGCGAGCTCGAAGAGGCCGCGGCGCTGGACGGTACGGCGTACTGGGGCACGTTCTGGCGGATCGTCGTACCGAACTCGAAGGGCTTCATCGCCGCCATTGCCACGATCACATTCATCGGTTCGTGGAATGCCTTCCTCTGGCCGCTGGTGATCGCGCCGGACCAGTCCGCGTGGACCGTGCAGCTCGCGCTGTCCACCTTCCTCACCGCCCAGACCATTGATCTGCCCCAGCTGTTCGTCGCGGCCAGTGTCGCGATCCTGCCGCTGGTGGTGATGTTCGTCTTCCTGCAGCGCTGGATCGTCGAAGGCGTCGAGCGCTCCGGAATCAGCGAGTAACCCCCTGCACAAGAGAGGCATCATGACCCTGATCGATCAGCTCCGCGACTCCATCACCGGCCCCGTCCTGGGCCCGGCCGACGACGACTTCGCCGAGGAGGTCGCGGCCTGGGTCCTCAGCACCCAGCACACTCCCGAGGTCGCCGTCGGCCTCACCTCGGAGGAGGACGCCGCAGCCCTCGTCCGCATCGCAGCAGCAGCCGGTACGCCGGTACGCGTGCTCGCCACCGGCCACGGCTCCGCCGTCCCCGTCACCGACGGCATCCTCGCCACCACCTCGCGACTCACCGGCGTGACCGTCGATCCCAAGACCCGGATCGCGCACATCAACGCGGGCAGCCGCTGGGCCGACGTGATCGAGGCCGCGGGCGAGCACGGGCTCACCCCTGTGGCTGGTGCCTCGGCCAACGTCGGCTGCATCGGCTACACGCTGGGCGGCGGCCTCGGCCCGCTCTCCCGGACGTACGGATTCTCCTCCGACTATGCCCGTGCCTTCCGCGTCGCCATCGCGTCAGGCGAGGTCGTCACCGCCAGCGCGACCGAGAACCCGGACCTGTTCTGGGCGCTCCGCGGCGGCAAGGGCGGCTTCGGCATCGTCACCTCGATGGACTTCGAGCTCGTCGAGCTGTCCACCATCTACGGCGGCTCGGTGTTCTTCGACGCCCCGCAGATCGCGAGCGCGATCCCGGCCTGGATCGAGTGGACCAAGACGCTGCCCGAGACGGCGACCACGTCGTTCGCCATCCTGCGGCTGCCCCCGCTGGAGTTCATCCCGGAGCCGTTGCGCGGCAAGACCGTGATCAGCGTGCGGTTCGCCTTCGTCGGCGACGCGGCCGAGGGCGAGCGGCTCTTCCAGCCGATCCGGGACCTCGGCCCGACCATCATCGACGCGGTCGCCGAGATGCCGACCACGGCGCTGGCGACGATCCACAACGACCCGACCGACCCGAGTCCGTCGTGGGATCGCGGCCTGCTGCTGAGCGAGCTCGACGCGGAGTTCGCCAAGACGTTCCTCGAGGTCGCGGGGCCGGACCAGCAAGTTCCGTTTATCGCGATCGAGATCCGTCATCTCGGTGGGGCGACCCACCGCGACGTACCGGAAGGCAGTGCGGTCGGCGGCCGGGGCGGCGCGTATACGTTCTTCATGGCTGGAGTCCCCGACCCGAGTCTGTTCGCAACGGTCCTGCCGACGGCGGCCGACGGGATCCTCTCCGCGCTCGGTCCTTGGACGGCCGACGAGACCACCATCAACTACGCGGGCGGCCTGACCGTGCCCGGCTCCTACGAGGCCTCATGGCCCGCGGCAACTTTCGCCCGGCTGGCGGAGGTACGGGCCAGCTACGACCCGGACACGCTGTTCCCCTACGGCCCCGCATAGTGAATCCGCGGGGCAATCCCCCGCGGGCTCTGGTCGGCATCCCCACGCGGCCGTACTCTGACGCGTGGGGGTCCCCCTGGGGGCAGAAGTGGGGACCGGGGAGCAATGGGGGGATTTTCCATGCGACATCGCTTTGCCATGCTCGGGGCGCTCGCCCTGCTGGCCGCATCACTCATCGCGACCGGGCAACCGGCCGCGGCCGCCACCAACACCATCGTCACGATGACCTTCGACGACGGCCTGGCCTCACACGTCACCACCGTGCCGATGCTGCAGTCCCGCGGGCTGAAGGGCACCTTCTACATCAATTCGGCGATGGTCGGCACCTCGTCGTACTACATGACCTGGCCGCAGGTCCACACCATCGGCGACGCCGGCAACGAGATCGGCGGGCACACCCTGCACCACGTCAACCTGACCACTGTCAGCCGGGCGACGGCGACGACCGAGGTCTGCAACGACCGGTCGGCCCTGATCGCGCAGGGGTTCCCGGCGCCGGCCTCGTTCGCCTATCCCGAGGCCGACTACAACAACACAGCCAAGTCGGTCGTCCAAGGCTGCGGCTACTCCAGTGCCCGCACCGTCGGCGACATCAGGGGCCCGGACTGCGGCGACTGTGACTACGCCGAGACGATCCCGCCCGTGGACGCCTTCGCCCTGCGCGGACCTGACTCCGCTGAGTCCAGCACGACGCTGGCGACGATGCAGAAGTACGTCACGCAGGCCGAGACTCATGGCGGTGGCTGGGTGGTGCTCAGCTTCCATGGCATCTGTTCGGACGGTTGTACCGGCGACAGCTCGTTCAGCCCGACGACCTTCACGGCCTTCCTCGACTGGCTCAAGGCGCGCGAGGCGTCCGGCACCGTCGTCAAGACGGTCGGCGAGGTGATGGGAGGCGGAGGACCGCCGCCGGCCAGCGCACCGGTCACCAGCATCAACTGCAACGGCGCGACCTGTACCACCGGTTGGAACCTGACCAGCCCGGTGACCGTGGGGTTGACCGCGACCGATGCGGACGGCTCGGCGATCGCGAGCACGCGGTACACGACCGACGGGACCAACCCGGTGACGAGCGCGACCGCGGTCACCTACACCGGGCCGTTCCCACTCGCCGCGACGGCGACGGTCAAGTACTACTCGACGGACGTCGACGGCCATGCCGAGACGGCCAAGTCGCAGCAGATCAGGATCGACGCGGTCGCACCCGCGCTCACCCTGACCAGCCCGGCGAACAACTCGACGTACCGGCGGAGTGCGACGGTCCCGCTGGCGGCGACATCCACCGACACCGGCGGATCAGGGGTGGCGAAGGTCGTCTTCAAGGACGGCACGACGACACTCAAGACCGACACGTCGTCGCCGTACAACTACAACTGGAGCGCCACCAAGTCGGTCGGCGCGCACACGGTGACAGCGATCGCCACCGACACGGCGGGCAACACCAGCTCGACCGCGGTGACGGTCAACATCATCCGTTGACGACGGGGATGACGCTCTTGCCATAGGCATCGAGCGTCTCCTCCTTGGCGTCGTGCTGGAGGTACAGGGCGAACTGGTCGACACCGATCGCCTTCAGTTCCTCCAGCCGGGCCAGGTGGTTCTCGACCGGGCCGAGGACGCAGAAGCGGTCGACGACTTCGTCGGGCACGAAATCGGTGTGGGTGTTGCCCGCCCGCCCGTGCTCGGCGTAGTCGTAGCCCTTGCGGCCGGCGATGTAGTCGGTCAATGCCTTCGGCACGCCACCATCGGCGCCGTAGCGCTCGACGATGTCGGCGACGTGGTTCCCGACCATTCCACCGAACCAGCGGGTCTGGTCGCGTTGGTGCTGCAGGTCGTCTCCGACGTACGCCGGGGCTGCGACGCAGAAGGTGATCTTGCCGGGATCACGGCCGGCTTGCTCGGCGGAGCGGCGTACGGCGGAGATCATCCAGGCGGCGATGTCGGGGTCGGCGAGCTGGAGGATGTAGCCGTCGCCGACCTCGCCGGTCGCCTGCAGCGCCTTCGGCCCGTACGCCGCGACCCAGACCTCGAGCTTGCCGTCCTCGACCCAACTGAACTTGAGCTGCTGGCCGCGGTACTCGACCGTCCGGCCTTCCGCGAGTTCGCGGACGACCTCGACGCACTGCTTCAGCTCGGTGATCGTGCCCGGCTTGGACCCGAGCGTGCGCAACGCCGAGTCGCCCCGGCCGATCCCGCAGACCGTGCGATTGCCGAACATCTCGTTCAGGGTGGCGAACTGCGACGCGATCACGGTCCAGTCGCGGGTGCCAGGGTTCGTCACCATCGGGCCGACGACGACGCGTTCGGTGGCGGCCAGGATCTGGCTGTAGATGACGAACGGCTCCTGCCAGAGCAGGTGCGAGTCGAACGTCCAGACGTAGTCGAACCCGGCCTCCTCGGCCTTGCGCCCGAGCTCCACCACCGCGGACGCGGGCGGATCACACTGGAACACCACTCCGAAGTCCACGGGTTCTCCTCTTAGAGCAGGTACGACGAGAGGCCGCGCTTCAGGTACCGGCCGCGCCCCTTGCGGCCATGGTAGTTGCCGTCAGCCACGATCACCTCGCCGCGCGAGATCACGGTGCCCACCCGGCCGGCGATCTCCACCCCTTCGTACGCCGAGTAGTCCATGTTCATGTGGTGGGTCTCGACGCCGATCCGGGTGCTGCCGTTGGGGTCGTAGATCACGAGGTCGGCGTCCGAGCCGGGCGCGATGATGCCCTTCTGCGGGTACAGCCCGAACATCCGGGCCGGCGTCGTCGCGATCGTCTCGACCCAGCGCTCGAGGCTGAGCTGGCCGTCCACGACGCCTTGGTAGACGAGGTCGACGCGGTGCTCGACGCCGCCGATACCGTTCGGGATCTTGGAGAAGTCACCGATCCCCAGCTCCTTCTGGTCCTTGAAGCAGAACGGGCAGTGGTCGGTCGACACGACAGCGAGGTCGTTGGTCTTGAGGCCTTTCCACAGGTCCCGGGCATGGTGCTCGTGCTTGCTCCGCAGCGGCGTGGAGCAGACCCATTTGGCGCCCTCGAAACCGGGCGCGCCCAATTGGTCTTCGAGGGTCAGGTACAGGTACTGCGGGCAGGTCTCCGCGAAGACGTTGCGCCCGTCGTTGCGTGCTGCGGCAACTGCCTCGAGCGCCTTGCTGGCGGAGAGGTGAACGATGTAGAGCGGGCAGTCCTTCGCCACGGAGGCGAGTGAGATCGCGCGGCTGGTCGCCTCGGCCTCCAGCGCCTCCGGGCGGGTGATGCCGTGGTAGATCGGGTCGGTCTCGCCTCTTTGCAGAGCCTGCTGGACGAGTACGTCGATCGCGATGCCGTTCTCGGCGTGCATCATGATCATCGCGCCGTTCTCGCGGGCGCGCTGCATCGCCCGGAGGATCTGGCCGTCGTCGGAGTAGAAGACTCCCGGGTAGGCCATGAACAGCTTGAAGCTGGTGATGCCCTCGCTCGCGACCAGCTGGTCCATCGCCTTGAGCGCGTCCTCGTCGACGCCACCCAGGATCATGTGGAAGGCGTAGTCGATGTGACAGTTGCCGTCGGCCTTGGTGTGCCAGGCGTCCAGCCCGTCCTGCACCACCTCACCGGTCTTCTGGATCGCGAAGTCGATGATGGTCGTCGTACCACCGAACGCGGCGGCCCGTGTCCCGGTGTCGAAGGTGTCGCTGGCCGACGTACCGCCGAACGGCATCTCCATATGCGTGTGGGCGTCGATCCCGCCCGGGATCACATACTTGCCGCTGGCATCGATCACCTCGTCGGCGGTGACCTCTTGGCGGTACTCCGGGTCGAAGAGCGCGACGATCTTCTCCCCGTCGACCAGCACATCAGCCTTCTGGGCACCCGTCGGCCCGATGACGGTCCCACCCTTGACCAGCAACGACATTCGCTTGTCCCCTTCGGCTACGGCTTGGTCAGATCCCCATAAGCATCCGGCCGGCGATCCCGGTAGAACTGCCACCGGTCCCGCACCGTGTCGAGCAGACTCAGATCCAGGTCCCGGACGATCAGCTCGGGGTCGTGATCATGGCCGACCTCCCCCACGAACTTCCCCTCCGGATCCACGAAGTACGACGACCCGTAGAAGTCGTTCTCCCCGAACTCGGACTCCACACCCACCCGGTTGATAGCCCCGATGAAGTACTCGTTGGCCACGGCGGATGCCGGCTGCTCCAGCTTCCAGAGGTACGACGACAACCCACGACTCGTAGCCGACGGATTGAACACGATCTTCGCCCCCGCGAGGCCGAGCGCCCGCCAACCCTCAGGGAAGTGCCGGTCGTAGCAGATGTACACGCCGATCCGCCCGACCGCCGTGTCGAACACGGGGTAGCCCAGATTCCCGGGCCGGAAGTAGAACTTCTCCCAGAACCCGTTCACCTGCGGAATGTGGTTCTTCCGGTACTTCCCGAGGTACTTGCCATCAGCATCGATCACGGCCGCGGTGTTGTAGAGCACCCCCGCCTGCTCCTGCTCGTACATCGGCAGCACCATCACCATGCCAAGTTCCTTGGCCAGCGCCTGGAACCGCTCAGTCGTTGGCCCGGGCACCGACTCCGCATACTCATAAAACTTAGGATCCTGCAGCTGACAGAAGTAAGGCCCGTAGAACAACTCCTGGAAGCAAATAACCTTCGCTCCCGCAGCTGCCGCCTGCCGCGCATAATCCTCATGCGCCTTAGTCATCGACTCCTGGTCCCCAGTCCAGTTCGTCTGAACCAACGCCGCCCTGACCACGTCCGCCATCTGACCTCCCTAGCCGAGCCCCCATGCTCCATCCGCCAACCGTCCCCAGTCAACGATTCCCCAGAATCCGCCCCGCCCCGACACCAGCTACTCAACCGGTATGCCGCCGCCCGCGCCTAAAGAACTTCCATACCTGCCCCGGGTCGAGCTTGGCGGGGTGGTTCGGGGGCTACTCGGCCGCCGACTGTGGTCCAGCCGTCTGGCAAGAGGGTGGTGTGGAGGTGGGAGCCGGCGCCTTGGGTGATGTGGAGGTTGCGGCCTAGGCGGGCGGCTAGTTGGGTGGCGGCTGAGCCGGTGGCTTCGTCTTCCTCGATGCCCATGGCGGGGGCGAACATCCGGGAGCGGATGGTGCCGGCGGGCTCGTCCAGCCAGGACCACAGATAGGTGTGGCCGGCGGAGTAGTCAGTCGGTGAAGCGGCCAGTACTTCGGCAGCCGACGCCAGTTGGTGCCAGGTGAAGGTGCTGCCCCACGTGGAGTGGGCTTGGACTGAGGTGAGGTCGTCGGTACGGGTTACCGGGATCTCGCCGGCTGGGACCCGAAGGACGTCGCAGGAGTAGCCCTGGGAGTGGAGCCACCAGGCGGCACCGACGGTGGGATGGCCGGCGAAAGGCATCTCGGCTGCCGGGCTGAAGATCTGCAGGACGCCGTCGGCCGGGTCGTCGATGAAGACGGTTTCGCTGTAGCCGAGTTGGGCGGCCAGCGGCTGGCGCAACGACGAGGGGACCTCGCGGCCGTCGACAATGGCGAGGGGGTTGCCGTGGGCGCCAGAGGGGTCTGTGAAGACCCGTACGACGTGGACGTCGACGGTGGTCATCCAGCGCGGCTCAGGCGAGGAAGCGGTGGGGAGCTATAGGTCAGAGGACGAGGATCGCGGCGATGATGGCGATCAGGACGACTACGCCGCCGACGATCGCCAGGGTGCGGCCGTTCACCTTCGGGGGTGTCGTCGGCTCGGCCTGGGCCTCGTTGACGAACGCGCGGAACATCTGCGTGCTCGCTCCCGGGTCCTGCTCGTTCTCCGTGGGGGTGTGGTCAGACATGCGCCAGACCCTACCCGGCCCCCGGACCGCCAGCACTCACCAACCAGCATCCTGACCGCCTTCTTACGCTCAGCCTGCCGCTCGGACACCGCTGGCAACAGCGTTTGTGAGTGGCTCAGATCCGTGTACCATTTGGTACATGCGCTTCGATCACTCCGTCACCGTCCAGGCCCCGGCCGACCGCGTCTGGGCGATCTTCAGCGACGTCGCCAACTGGCCCAAGTGGACCCCGACGATCTCCCACGTCGAGCGGCTCGACGAGGGCCGGATCCACCTCGGCGCCCGGACCCGGATCCGTCAGCCCAAGCTCCCGGTCGCCGTCTGGGAGGTGACCGAGCTCGTCGAAGGCCAGTACTTCGAATGGGTCTCGAAGGCCCCCGGCATCAAGACCACCGGCGGCCACCGGGTCGCCGAAACCCCCGAGGGCACCGTCGTGACCGCGACGATCATCCAGGAGGGCCCGCTCGGCTGGGTGTTCGGCAAACTGATGGCCAAGCTGACCAGGGAGTACATCGCCATCGAGGGCGAGAGCCTGAAGAAGGTCAGCGAGCAGGCGTGAGTCGCGAGTCCCTGCTGACCGACGCGATCGAGTACTTCGCCAGGAACGGCATCGGCGACGCCAGCCTGCGCTCGATCGCAACCAACATCGGCACCAGCCACCGCATGCTCATCTACCACTTCGGCTCCCGCGAGGGCCTGCTGGCCGAGGTGGTCCGCACGGTCGAGGCCCAGCAGCGCGAACTGCTCGCGACCCTCGACAACGAAGTACCGATCGAAGAACTGTCCGAGCGATTCTGGCGCCAAGTCACCGAGGCTGCGCTGATCTACGGCCCACTGTTCTTCGAGCTGTCGGCCCACGCCATGCAGGACCTCCCGCACACCGAGGCCCTCAAGGCAGACCTGATCAACGTCTGGCTGCCACCCCTGATCGAGATCTGCAAGCGCGCCGGCGTCCCAGCGGACCATGCACCGGCCTACGCACGACTCGGCCTAGCCGCCTCCCGCGGACTCCTCTTCGACCTACTACTAACCGGCGATCGCGCAGGAGTCGACGAAGCCTCCGCCCTGCTCAACAAGCTCTTCTATTCGGGTTCGGTCGGCTGAGCGACCCACCCCGCCACCACCGGCAGCCGCGACGCCCGGTGGACGGCGACAAACCCGAACGGCCGATCCAGCGACACCTCGAGCCGCTGCGACTGCGAGGTCTGCATCGACGCCCGCATCAACCCCATCGCCGTCACCGCCGCAGCCTCGAACCCGGTCGCGAAGAACCGCGCCAGTACCGTCTGCCGCGCCTGCCCGACCACCAACTGCTCCGGGCTGATCGCACTGAAATGCCCACCACCCCGCGGCGGCGAACTCACCACGGACAGCCCGAAGAGCTCCCGCAGAGCCAGCAGGTCGTGCTCCACCTTCACATTGAAGGCAGGCAGCGACACCCGCACCTCAGGCGCCGGCGCAGTCGTCGTCCCAACCGTCACCCCCGGCGCAGCCCCACCTTTCGCCAGCAACTCCGCGCCGCCCACACCGCCATCCACCTTAAGCGACGCCGCCAGCAACCCAGCCAGTACGTCGCCCTGCGATGCCTCAGCAGCCCCGATCCCCAGCAACACATCCACATCCGCATCGCCGACGACGGTCGCCACCGTCACCCCGTCGTACAGGCGAACCGACGACAGATCGCGATCACTCCGCTCCAGCCAATGCCACGACCCGCCCTTCCACGGCCCGTCGTTCTGCCGCTTGATCTGCTCCTTGAACGGCCGCACCCAGGTCGTCCGCAACGACAACGCCGACGCCAGTACGACGGCCAGGTCAGGCGTCACGTCGAGCGGCATCTCCCGGATCAACCCGTCCGTATGCTCCGCCGCCCAAGCATCAAGCTTCGCCTTGTCAGCCGTCTGATCCCCGGTCAGCGTCCCACTCAAAGCAGCCGGTACTACGGAGTCGAACGACTCACTCAACTTCAACTGCTCGTGCACCCAAACCCCAAGCGCCGCATGCAGGTCAGCCGCACTGTCCACGGCAGCCATCAACTCGACCGCCTGGGCAGCACCGCGAGCGGCATCGACTCCAGCCGCCTCCGCGAGCTCACCTCGCCCAGGCTCATCGGCAGCCGTCGCCAGCATGGCGAGCAACGGCCAGAGCCCAAGCCCGGACACGACCGTATTGCCCGGCGGCAACTCCCGCACCCAGCGCGAAGTGAGCCGGTTGACCGCCCGCACGACGTCAGCATCCATACCCCCCACCCTCCCACGCCCCGCCACCCGCGGCCTCGCCCACGCATTTCGGTGGTTAACCCCTCAAGTTGTGGGTTGCCACCCGTGGTTCATGGGTGGCAACCCACAATCTCAGGGGTTAACCACCGAAATGCTGCGGGCGGGGCCGCGGGTCGGGCCGCGGGTGGGGCTGCGGGTGGGCCGCGGGTGGGCGGGGTGGGGCGGCGGACAGGGGGGTGAGTGGGGGTTGCGAGTATTCGGCGGAATGACGCTGATTTTCATTTCACCGGCGCTGTGTGTGCTCGTCCGGGTGCGTTCCGCTGTGTCAGGATGCCGCCCATGACGACGCCCGAGGCCACCGAGGAGCGGGATTCCGCCGCCCCGATGGCAGATCCCACCGCGCCGCCCGGCCCGCCGCCACAGCCTTCGCCAGAGCCGACCGCACCGGACGACGGAGCCGCTCACGGTGCGGAGGAGAAGGAGCCGGCTGGTTCGTCGATCGCCTTCACCTTGACGCTGGTCGTGCTCGTCGGGCTCGCGCTCTTCGGCCGGAAGATCTTCGCCGGCTTGTTCAGCGACGACGGCGTACGGACCTGGGCGACCATGTTCGTCGGCGTCACCGTCCAGGCGATGCCGTTCCTAGTCCTCGGCGTACTCCTCTCGGCCGCCCTCACCGCCTTCGTCCCCGCGTCCTTCTTCGCCAAGGCGCTCCCCAAGCACCCGGCTCTCGCAGTACCGGTCGCCAGCATGTCCGGCGTAGTACTGCCCGGTTGCGAGTGCGCCTCCGTCCCGGTCTCGGCCGCGCTGATGAATCGCGGCGTCACCCCAGCGGCAGCGATCGCGTTCCTCCTCTCAGCGCCCGCGATCAATCCCGTAGTACTGGCGTCGACCGCGGTCGCATTCCCCGGCCAGCCGAAGGTCGTCATCGCAAGAGCCGTCACCTCACTCGGCGTCTCGATGATCCTCGGATGGCTGTGGTTGCTGACCGGCAAAGGCAGTAGCTGGCTGAAGATGCCCAAGAACCGGCATGCCGAGGGCACCGGCAAGCTCGAGGTGTTCCGCTCGTCGATGCTGCACGACTTCCTGCACGCCGGCGGATTCCTGGTCGTCGGCGCGGCCGCCGCGGCCACGCTCAACGTCGTCGTACCGCGGCAATGGCTCGATCACGTCGCGAGCAACCTGCTCATCTCCGTCGTCGTACTCGGCCTGCTCGCCGTGCTGCTCGCGATCTGCTCCGAGGCGGATGCGTTCGTTGCCGCGAGTCTGACGCAGTTCTCGCTCACCGCGCGGCTGGCGTTCATGGTGGTCGGCCCGATCGTCGACGTGAAGCTGATCGCCTTGCAGACCGGCACGTTCGGCCCGAAGTTCGCCGTCCGATTCGCGCCGGCCACCTTCGTGGTCGCGATCCTGTCCAGTCTTCTCGTCGGGTGGTGGCTGCTGTGAGGCGCAATGTCGCGGGTCTGGTCGTCGTGTTCGTCGGCGCCGCGGTGGTGCAGCTCGCCACCTCCAACACCTATCTGCGGTACGTGAAGCCCGGCATGCGCTGGATGCTGCTCGCGGCCGGCGCCATCCTGATCATCCTCGCGGTCGCGGACGTCCTCGCAGACACCCGCAAGAAGCCCGGCGATGCGCATGCCGATGACGGGCACGGCCACGGGCACCTGCTGCCGCGAGCCGCGTGGCTTCTCGTAGTACCGATCTTCGCGTTGCTCGTCGTCGATCCGCCCGCGCTCGGCGCCGACGCCGCCCAGCGCCAGTCGCCCGTGGCGGCCAGACCGATCGCACCGAAAGGCAACTCCTTCCTCGCGCAGAGCGCCGACAGCACAGCCCCGGTACCGTTGGCCGTGCGGGATTACGCCGTCTGGGCCGTCTGGGAGAAGGAGAGCATGAAGGGCCGCAATTTCCAGCTCACCGGGTTCGTCACGCCGGGCAAGAACGGCACCTGGTACGTCTCCCGGATCGGGCTGACCTGCTGTGTCGCCGACGGTACTGCGTTCATGGTCGAGGCGCGCGGTCAGGCGTCGCCACCCAAGAACCAGTGGGTCACCGTGACCGGCCAGTGGGCCGAGCCGACCAAGCGCACCGACGGGGACGTCGCCGCGCTGACCATCACCGGAGTACAGAGCGTCACTCCGCCGGCCAACCAATACGAGTGACAGCCGGTACTCCGCTGTCGACCGCCGACCTGCTCGACGGTCTGGCCAAGAAGCAGCGCTACAAGTACGTCTTCTTCTGGGGCGACACCCCGAACCGCGACGGCAGCATCGGCGCGACCTGCCTGAGCCAGTGGTTCCACGCCCCCTTCACCGTCGACGGCATCCGCTACCCCACCGCCGAACACTGGATGATGGCCGCCAAGGCCCGCCTCTTCAACGACGAAGACTCGGTACGCCGAGTTGCCGCGGCCGGCCACCCCCAGCAGGCGAAGGCCATCGGCCGCGAGGTCAAGGGCTTCGACACCGAGACCTGGCAACACCACCGAATGGAACTGGTTGTCGAAGGCAACCTCCACAAGTTCCGCCAGAACCAGCCCCTCCTCGACTACCTCCTCGCCACCAGCTCCCGGATCCTCGTCGAGGCCAGCCCCGTCGACCGCATCTGGGGAATCGGCCTAGCCGCCGACGACCCCCGAGCCGGCCACCCGGCGCAGTGGCGAGGCCTCAACCTGTTGGGCTTCGCCCTGATGCAAGTCCGCCAAGAGCTATCGCAGCCACCGTCGTAAGAGCGCTGTGGACTCCGGGCAACACCGGCCGGCCAGATTTGGTGGCCAGTGGCAGCCGAGCGGCTCGCTGTGCATACCTAACTCGACGGGCAAGCGATTACCCCGACGTGTCGGCACGGTTCCCGGGAGTTGTGCATGCCGGGAGGTCCGGCGGATGGCTGCGAACGCGGTGCGACAGGGGCCGGGTGGGAAGGGTGCATCCATGGGGGCTTGCCTCACCCTCAGACGGGTCTGCTGGCAGGTTTTGGTGCCGCTGGCGTGAAGCTTCATGCCAGCGCCCCGAAAACCTGCCACTGGCCACCCCGACAGGGTGAGGCGCCTAAGCAGCCGACTTGGCAAGCGTCCGCTCAACAGCCTCCGCCTTGTCTTGGACTCGCCGGCGGATGACCGTGCAGGCCATGCCGCCGATGATCAAGGCGGCTGCGATTGCTTGCTGGAGGCCTACCTGTTCGCCGCGGAGGAGCCAGGCTGCTGCCATGCCTACTACTGGGACCAGCAGGGAGAAGGGCGCGACGGTGGTGGCGTCGTACTCGCGGAGTAGGAAACCCCAGATGCCGAAGGCGAAGAGGGTGGAGGCGAAGGAGAGGTAGGCGAGGGCGCCTACGCCGGTGAGGTCGATGGCGCGGAGGGCGTCCAGGTCGTTGCCTGGGCCTTCAGTCAGCAACGAGAGTGTGAGCAGGGGCAGGACGGCGACCGCGCTGACCCAGACCATGAAGCGCAAGGTGTCCATCGGTTTTCCCAGCCTGGTCGCGACATTGGCGACACCCCAGCTCGCGCCCGCCAGGATCACCAGGCCTAGCGCTCCGACCGGCGCGGCGAGCTGGTGGTCGACGAGGATCAGGCCGAGGCCGCAGCAGGCGATCGCGATGCCGGCGAGTTGGGCCGCGCGCGGGCGCTCTCGTAGTACGACGGTTGCGAAGAGCAACGTGAAGACGACCTGGCATTGCAGCACCAGCGAGGCCAGCCCGGCGGGGACGCCGTGGTCCATCGCGATGAAGAGCAGCCCGAACTTCGCCACCCCGAGGGCCAGGCCGACGGCGATCACGTAGCGCCAGGCGACGCGAGGGCGGCCGAGCAGGAAGATCGCCGGGACCGCCGCGAAGAAGAACCGCAACGCTGAGAAGAACAACGGCGGAAAGCCTTCCAGGCCGACCTCGATGACGACGAAGTTGACGCCCCAGACGACCACGGCAGCCAGCGCGAGGAGGACGTGACGAGGGTTCATGTCAGCAAGTCTGGGGTGAGCTACAGTTAAGGACCAGCGAAGATTGCTACCGCTGACACTGTAGGAGTGCTACATGATCGATCTGGGCCGCTTGCGCGCGCTGCACGCCGTCGCGACGTACGGCTCGGTCGGCAGCGCCGCCGAGGCACTCGGCTACACACCGTCGGCGGTCTCGCAGCAACTCGCCAAACTGGAGCGCGAGACCCGGACGACCCTGATCGAGAAGCGCGGCCGCGGGATCGTCCTCACCGACGCGGCCCTGCAGCTGGCAGCCACCGCATCGCAGGTTCTGCAACTGGTGGAGAGTGCCGAGCTGTCGCTGGAAGAACAGCGCGGCCAGGCGATCGGCTCGCTGGCGATCGCCGCCTTCCCGACCGCCGCGCGCGGCCTGCTGCCGGCCGTGCTGCCCCAGCTGATCCACGACAACCCCGCACTCGACGTCACCGTGACGGAGACCGACCCGGTCGAGGCCGTCGCCGCTGTCGCCCGCGGCGAGATTCAGATCGCCATCGTGCACGACTGGCACAACACCCCACTCGCGATCCCCGAGGAGCTCTCCCGCGTCAAGCTCGGCTCCGATCCCGCCGACGTCCTGGTCCCCGCCTCGCATCGCCTGGCAGGCAAAGAGGTCGTGCGCGCCGAGGACCTGGTCGGCGAGCGCTGGATCTGCCAGCCGGCCGGTTCGATCTGCCACGAGTGGCTCGTCCGCACGATGCGCAAGGCCGGCGTGCAACCGGAGGTCGCCTACTCCATCGCGGAGTACCAGACCCAGCTCGCGATGCTTGCCCGGGGCATCGGTATCGGCCTGCTCCCCCGGCTCGGCCGCGGAACCCTTCCGGACGGCGTGATCGCGCTCCCGCTGCAGCCCGCCCCCAGCCGCCGCCTGTACGCCGTCTGGCGCACAGCCACCGCCCGACGCCCCGCCATCGCCGTCACCCTCGCTGCCCTCAAGGCCGGCTGGTCCGCTCGCGACACCGCCTGACTCCTCCCGCGTCAGGGGTCGGCCAAGCATCGATGTTCCGCCCCACGGGATTTATCCCTGTCACGCTTCGCGACCAATTGACAGCACTCGGCATGGGGGCTAACTTTCCGGGAAATCTATTAGGAAACTTTCCTAATAACTAGCAAGGACCTCTCTCGTCCCCGCCCCTGACGCAGTAGGAGGAACCATGAAACGCCCCCATCGGTTCGCCCTGATGTCGACTCTCGCACTCACCGCGACAGCCCTCATCACCACCACCGCAACCGCCGCCGCCGACGTCAGCACGGCTGCCCAACTGAAGACAGCACTGACCAATGCCAAGCCGGGCGACACCATCAAGCTTGCCGACGGCACCTATACCGGGAACTTCAAGGCGACGGTCTCCGGTACCTCCTCAGCACCCATCAAACTCACCGGATCGGCCAAAGCCGTGCTCACCGCCGGCGGTGGCTACGGCCTCCACCTCAACGGCGCGAGCTACTGGCAGGTGTCCGGCATCACCGTCACCGGCGGTCAGAAGGGCATCATGATCGACAACGCCACCCGGGTCGTGATCGACGGTGTCACCGTGCACGGCCTGGACATGGAAGGTGTGCACTTTCGCAACAGCAGCACCTACGGAACGCTCAAGAACTCGAAGATCTACGACACCGGCAACGACGGACGCGGGATGGGTGAAGGCGTCTACGTCGGCAGCGCCGGCGGCCTGGACGACAAGTCGGACAATGTACAGATCCTCGACAACACGATCGGGCCGGACGTCGGCGGCGAAGCGGTCGATCTGAAGGAAGGCACCAAGGGCGGCCGGGTCGCGGGCAACAGCTTCGACGGCCGCGGGCTGACCGGCGCGAACTTCGACGACAGCTGGCTCGATGTCAAGGGCAACAACTACGTGATCGAGAACAACACCGGTAAGAACACCACCAACAACGGCTTCGAGACCCACACGCAGGAGGACGGCTGGGGTTGCGGCACGGTCTTCCGCAACAACAAGTCCGACCTGACCGGCGCCACCGGAGCCGGCCGGTACGCCTTCAACATCACCAACTACAACGCTTCCACCTGCAAGGTCACCATCGACCGCTCGAACACCATCACCGGCGGCAAGGCCCTCACCAACCCGGGCATCCCCGTCACCTGATCCCACTGATCCGTACTCCGGTCGCACCGCCCCGTCGACCGGAGTACGGGTCAGTTGCTGACCAGCTGGTGGAGCTTGGCCTCTGATTCGTCGTCAGCCGGGGTGTAGGTGGTCATCCGCATGCCGGCCGCCTGACTGACCCACAGCGTCACCGCCTCCACCCGCATGAGACCGATCCGCTCGTTGTCGAGCACCTTGATCCTGTTGCTCGGCGCGGCCACGTCGTACCGCTGCCAGAGCTCGGCGAACAGCGGCGAGTTCGCCAGCAGCCGCTCGGTCAGGTCCCGCCAACTGGGTTCCCCCAGGTGCTCGGCCGAGGCGGCCCGGAACCCCGCGACCATGTGTTGCTCGATCGACTCGTGGTCGATGAACGCGCAGCGCCATTCGTCCGACACGAAGGTCAGCCAGAGCAGGTTGCGTTCCTCGAGCGGGATCTTGGTCAGGTCGAGGATCACCTTGCAGAAGGCGTCGTTGACCGCCAGTACGTCGTACCGCGAGTTCAGCACCTGTGCCGGGTACGGGGAGAGCTGGTCGAGCAGCTTCTGCACGGACGGCGGGAGTGCTGAGCAGTCGCTCTTGCCGGGGCCGAGCGCGATCCCGGCCAGCGTGTAGAGGTGGTTGCGCTCCAACCGGTCGAGCCGGAGCGTTCGGGAGATCGCCTCGAGCACCTGGGCCGACACGTTGATGTCGCGGCCCTGCTCCAGCCAGGTGTACCAAGTCACGCCGACGCCCGCCAGTTGAGCGACCTCTTCGCGCCGCAGGCCCGGAGTACGGCGTCGTCCGCCGGGGGCGAAGCCGACCTCGTCGGGCTGGATCCGCTCCCGCCGGCTGCGCAGGAACGCCGACAGCTCGCGCCGTCGCTCATTCTTGTCGGTGGCGACTGGCATGCTGCTCAGGAGACTCACACCCCTATCGTGCGGGTTGGCTCTGCCGCAGAGAAGCCTGGTGCCGGGTGCTGTCAATACCAGGATAACCAGGCTCTCACCACCAGGCTCGCGACGAGCACATGCTGGGTCCATGACAGACCAGCTCCAGACCGCCCGGGTAGTTCCCAAGTCCTCATCACCACTCGGCCCCGTCGCCCTCACCACCCTGCTCTTCGGCGCCTTCCTGCCGATGCTCTCCTTCTTCATCATCAACGTCGCGCTGCCCGCGATCGGCTCCGACCTGCACGCGAACGCCGGTGAGCTGCAGCTCGTGGTCGGCAGCTACGGCATCGCCAATGCGACTCTTCTCGTGGTCGGCGGCCGGCTCGGCGACGGCTTCGGCCGCAAGCGGCTGTTCCTGATCGGCATCGTCGGCTTCACGATCATGTCGCTGATCTGCGCGATCGCGCCGACCATCGGCGTACTGCTCGCCGCCCGCGTCGTGCAAGGTGCCGCCGCCGCGGCGATGACACCGCAGGTGCTCGCCTCGATCAGCAGCCTGCTCACCGGCGAACACCGCGCTCGCGCGATGGCGATGTTCGGCGTCGCGGGTGGATCCGCCGCCGCACTCGGTCAGATCCTCGGCGGTGCTCTGGTCGAGGCCAACGTGTTCGGCCTCGGCTGGCGTGCGGTCTTCCTGGTCAACGTCCCGGTCGGTCTGATCGCGATCGCCGCGGCAGTGAAGCTTCTGCCCGAGACTCGCGCCGCCAAGGCCCAGCGGGTCGACCTGGTCGGTGCCGGTCTACTAGCGCTCGCACTGGTACTACTGCTGCTGCCCCTCACCGAGGGTCGCCCGCTCGGCTGGCCCACCTGGACCTGGGTTTCGCTAGCCGCGACGATCCCGGCCGTCGCGCTGCTCGGCGTACACCAGCATCGCTCCGAGAAGGCCGGTACCGCGCCACTCATCCCACCGTCGGTACTACGCCTGCGCCCCATGCAGATCGGATTGCTGCTGGCCGTAGGGTTCTTCACCACCTTCGGCGGGTTCATGTTCGTCTTCGCGCTGGCCACCCAGGGTGAGGCCGGGATGTCCCCACTGCAAGGCGGACTGAGCCTGCTGCCGATGTCGGTCGGCTTCCTGATCACCTCGATCTACGGGCCGCGTCTGCAGCAGAAGTACGGTGCAGGGCTCATCCTGCGCGGCTGGATCGTGCAGGCAGTCGGGTACGCCGCACTAGCGGTGGTTGCCCTCACTGTGTGGCCAGACGTGACGCCGTGGACGCTCGCGGTCCCCATGCTGATCGCAGGGTTCGGCAGCGGCCTGGTCATGGTGCCGCTGATGGGTGTTGTCATCGGACAGGTGCCGGCTGCCCAGGCGGGTCTCGGTAGCGGCATCCTGCTCACCAGTCAGCAGACCTGCCTCGCACTTGGCGCGGCAACGGTCGGTACGGCGTACCTGTCGCTGGCGGGCACGTCCTGGGGACAGGGCGGCGCACTGGCAGCAGTAGCGCTGGCCATCACCGCCATCTCGCTACTGATGACGCCGGTGACTCACCAGCTGCGTACTAAGTAGTCCAGTGGGCTGGGCGGGTTACTGCCTTTGGGAGCTTGGTCTTGGAGTCGCCTCGGGCAGCGTTGACCTGGGACTGGGTGAGGAACAGTGAGCCGGTGAGGTCAGCGCCTTCCAGCCTGGTGTCGCGGAGGTCGGCACCGATCAGGTCTGCTTGGCGCAGGTCGGCCTCGCGGAGATCGGCCGCGATCAGGTAGGCGCCCCGGAGATTGGCACTGCGCAGGTCCGCGCCGCGGAGTTTGGCCCCGAAGAGGTCAGCTCCGCGGCGCTCCTTCTTCTTGCCGGGCTTGCCGCGCACTAGGGCACTGGTCTGCAGTAGCAGTTCGTTGACCTTCGCGCGCTCGCCTTCGAGGTCGACTGTGGTGACATCCGGTTCCAGCGTTAGGTTCTCGATCCGCTCGCTTGCCTCGCGCAGGTCGGGGTGGATCGCCTTGGTCTGCGGCAGTTCGAGCGCCTCAGTCAAGTACCAGAGAAGTTCGTGCAGTTGGCGCATGATCGGGAGCGCCTCGAACAGTTTCTGGCCTGGTTGCTCGCGCCAGCTAGTGCCCGCTTGCTGGGAGATCTTCTGGCCGGCGCCGAAGCAGTCGTAGACCGTGCAGCCCTGGAAGCCCTTGCTGCGCAGCTTCTCGTGGATGCCGCAGCCGAAGTCCTCGCGCAGGTTCAGGCAGGGCTCGCCGGCCGCCTTGTCGATGGCGAAGTCGGCCGACTTCGAGAAGGTCAGCGCGACGCAGCAGAGGCCGTAGCAGCTACTGCAGTCCGCTCTGAGATCTGCCCTGAGATTTTCTGAGCCGGGCACCCGGTCAGTTCTGTTCGGCGGCCGTCTGGCCGGTGCGGCGCCAGCGGATGCCGGCCTCGATGAACTCGTCGATCTCGCCGTCAAAGACACCGCTGGTGTTCCCCGACTCGTAGAGAGTCCGCAGGTCCTTGACCATCTGGTACGGGTGCAGCACGTAGGAGCGCATCTGGTCGCCCCACGAGCCCTGCACGTCGCCACGCAGCGAGTCGATCTCGGCCCGCTCCTCGGCCTTCTTCAGCGCGAGCAGCTTCGCCTTCAGGATCACCATCGCGCTGGCCTTGTTCTGCAGCTGCGACTTCTCGTTCTGGCAGGAGACCACGGTGCCGGTCGGGATGTGGGTGATCCGGACCGCCGAGTCGGTCGTGTTGACGCTCTGCCCACCCGGGCCGGACGAGCGGTACACGTCGATCCGCAGCTCTTCGTCCGGTACGTCGATCTCGTCGGTCTGCTCCAGCACCGGGACCACCTCGACCGCGGCGAACGAGGTCTGCCGGCGGCCCTGGTTGTCGAACGGCGAGATCCGGACCAGCCGGTGGGTACCCGTCTCGATGCTCAAGGTGCCGTAGGCGTACGGGGCCTTGACGCCGAACGTCGTGGACTTGAGGCCGGCCTCTTCGGCGTACGACGTGTCGTAGACCTCGGTCGGGTAGCCGTGCCGCTCGGCCCAGCGCAGGTACATCCGCTGCAGCATCTCGGCGAAGTCGGCCGCGTCGACGCCACCGGCGCCGGAGCGGATCGTGACGAGGGCCTCGCGTTCGTCGTACTCGCCGGAGAGCAGGGTGCGGACCTCGAGCGACTGGATCGCCTTGGCCAGCGAGCCCATCTCCTTGTCCGCCTCGGCCAGGGTGTCCGCGTCGTTCTCGTCGCGGCCCATCTCGACCATGATCTCCAGGTCGTCGATCCGGCCGCGCAGCTTGACCACCCGGTCGAGGTCGGCCTCGAGGCGCGACAGCTTCGAGGTCACCTTCTGCGCGTTCGCCTGGTCGTTCCACAGGTCGGGCGCGGCGACCTGTTCGCCGAGGTCGGCGATGTCGCGGCGCATGCCCTCCAGATCGAGAACTTTCTCGATCGAGGTCAGGGTCGCGTCGAGTTGCTTCAGGTCAGCGTCGAAATCAGGTCCAGCCACAACCAAGCAGCGTACCCGGTCGGCGTCCCAGGCCGGGAATTCAACCCTGCCAGCCGTGCTTCAGCGCCCCGAACACAACGTCGGCCGCCTCCTCCATAGCCTCCTCGTACCGCGCCACCTGACTGGCCTTGGGCAGCTCGGGCAGGACCCGTGCGAACTCTGCCTCCAGAACTTTCTGAGCCGCCTGGTACTGCGCCGCGATCACCCGCGCGCCGAGCGGATCGAGCTGCGGATACCGGTCCTGGAGCGCCTCCACCATCTGGACCTCCATCTCCTCGGCGTTCTTCCGCCGTCGGGCCAGCAGCGCTGGACTCTCCTCGATGGTCCGGGCGAAGGCCTTCCAGGTGACCAAGTGCTGCGACTGCAGCCGCATCCGGAGCTCGTCCAGGTAGTACTGCTCGAGCACCTCGATCACGCCGGCACCAGGGTCGGCCTCCCGGATCGCTCGCACCGGCCCCAGCCACCAGGCGTCCTCGTCGAAGAGCAGATCCTCCTTCGTCGGGAAGTGGTTGAAGACGGTCTGGACGGCGACGTCTGCCGCCTTGGCCACCTCGGCGACGGTGACGTGATCGAACCCGCGCTCCATGAACAGCCCGGTCGCCACATCGGAGATCAGCTGCCGGGTCTGCAGCTTCTTCCGCTCCCGCCGTCCCTGGATCTCCATGGACAGCAGCTTAGCGGGCATGCTTTACTTCATCCATTCTTGTAGCCACTACATGTTTGGAGTCACACCATGTCTATTCTCGTCACCGGCGGTCGCGGCAAGATCGCCCGCGCCGTTCACGCCGGCCTGGTCGCTGCCGGCCACGACGTCCGGGTCGGTAGTCGCGAGCCCGCCGACCTGCCCGGCGCCATCCCGCTCAACACCGCCCACCCGGTCTCGCTCGCCAACGCCCTTGACGGCATCTCCCAGGTCTTCCTGTACTCCGACCCGTCGACCGCCTCGCTCTTCGTGGAGGCTGCCGAGAACGCCGGCGTGAAGCAGGTCGTCCTGCTCTCGTCGCTGTCGTCGCAGGCCGCGAACTCCGATGCAGCCGCCGATCCGCACGCTGAGGCCGAGCGCGTCATCACCGACGGCGCCTACGCGACCACTCGGTTACAGCCCGGGACCTTCATGTCCAACGCGATCTACTGGTCGTACCAAGTCCGCGCCACCGGTCAGATCCGGTTGCCGTACCTGGAGGCCGAAGAGGCCCCGATCCACGAACTCGACATCGCCGACGTCGCCCTCAAGATCCTGCTCGACGGCCCCGGCGGCGCGCACGACGGCCGTGCGTATCCACTGACCGGTCCCGAGTCGATGACCCGGCGCCACCAGATCGAGCTGATCACCGAGGTCACCGGCGTACCGATCGAGGCTGTCGATCTCACTCCCGAGCAGGCCTTCGTCGAGATGGCGAACACCATGCGCAACCCGGCGCAGCTCGCCTCACTGATGGCGTACTGGGCGTCGCGCGTCGGAAGCCCCCATCCGCTGGAGCCCAACGTCGAGCTGCTCACCGGCCACTCGGGTCGCACCTTCGTCAGCTGGCTCCGCGACAACTTGAACGTCTACAGCAATTGATTGTTGGTTAGGGCAGGATCGAATCGATGTAGCCGCCGTCCACGCGGATGGCGCCGCCGGTGGTGGCGGAGGCCTTGGTGGAGCTGAGGTACACGACCAGGTTGCCGATCTCGGCCGGCTCAACCAGGCGCTGGATGAGGGAGTGTGAGTCGTCGAGCTCCTCGCTGCCAGGCCCGCGCGTGGGGCCGGCCAGTACTGAGTTGACTGTGACCCCGGTACCGGCTGCCGCCTTCGCGAAGCCGCGCGTCACCGCGAGCAGAGCGGTCTTCGTGACACCGTTGTGGACCATGTGGAGTGGGGTGGCCACTGCTGATTCGGCGGCGATGCTCAGCACTCGGCCGAAGCCGCGCTCCATCATCCCGGGCAGGTACTGGCGGATCAGGCGGACAGCCGAGAGGACATTCACTTCGAAGTACCGGCGCCATTCGTCGTCGTCGATCTCGAACACCGGCTTCGCGCCGTAGATCCCGAGGTTGTTGACGAGGATGTCGAGTTCGCCGACCTTTGCTTTCAGTTCGTCGGCGCCGGCTTGTGAGGCGAGGTCGGCTGCTACTGCGGTGACCTCGGCTTCTGGGACTTCCTGGCGGATGGTGCTGGCTGCCCGCTCAGTCTTCTCCTGGGTTCGTCCGTTGACCACCACCGCGGCGCCGGAGCGCGCGAGCTCGGTCGCGATCGCCAGCCCGATCCCTTGACTGGAACCCGAAACCAGCGCTCTTCGCCCGGTCAGATCGATGTTCATTGGGGACTTAGGGGAGGATCGAGTCGATGTAGCCGCCGTCCACGCGGATGGCGCCGCCGGTGGTGACGGATGCCTGGGTCGAGCTGAGGTAGACGACCATGTTGCCGATCTCGGGCGGCTCGATCAGGCGCTGGATCAGCGAGTACGGCCGGTGTTCCTTCATGAACTGGCGTTGCGCCTCGTCCCACGGCAGGTCGTCACCGACCAACTCGCCGACGAACTCCTCGACGCCGGGCGTGTGGGTGGGGCCGGCCATCACTGAGTTGACCGTGACCCCAGTACCGGCCGCAGCCTTCGCGAAGCCACGTGTCACGGCGAGCAGGGCGGTCTTCGTCACGCCGTAGTGCACCATCTCAAGCGGCGTCACCACGGCCGAATCGCTCGCGATGTTCATCACCCGCCCGAAACCGCGCTCCATCATCCCCGGCAGGTAGTGCCGAATCAGCCGAACCGCCGACAGTACATTCACCTCGAAGTACCGCCGCCACTCATCGTCATCGATCTCTAGCACCGGCTTGGCCCCGAAGATCCCAAGGTTGTTGACAAGAATGTCGAGCTCGCCCACCTGTGCCTTCAGCTCATCGGCACCGGCTGCCGTCGCCAGATCAGCCGCCACAGCCATCACATCGGCCGCTGGAACTTCCTGCCTGACGGCGTCGGCAGCCTGCTCAGTCTTCTCCTGGCTTCGCCCGTTGACCACCACCGCAGCCCCCGACCGCGCCAACTCGGTAGCGATCGCCAGCCCAATCCCCTGGCTAGACCCCGAAACCAACGCCCGCCGCCCACCCAGATCGATGTCCATAGCCCCCACTCTGCCCTACACCAACCACCGACCACCTGCCTTCGCCAAGCGAGTCGGCGCGCGCGATGCGAGGCTGCCCGATACCTCGCTGTTGACGAGGTAGGGCGCGGTTGCTGGGCCCACGCTGATCGACAACATGGGTGACGCTCCGGCGACAACAGGGATGGCGCTCTGGCGATAGCTAGGAGTCAGTCGAGCGGTCGACCAGGTGGGCGGTTGTTGGTCCGGGCTGGGGGCTATCTGATCGGTACTACGGCTGCTGCGTCTGAGGCGATGTCGGCGGAGCCTTGCCAGCCGGGTGGTTCGAAGGGGAGGTCGACCGTTGAGGTCAAGGTGACCGTCACGGTCGTACCGGTGACGTCCGCGGACCAGTCCAACCCGTCGAAACGGTTGCTCGCGGCAACGTTGTCCAGGTACTCCGCGGTCAGCCGACGCGCCTCGTCTGGGTCGAGCTCGGCATTGCCCTCACCACTGGGCTGCGCGTAGATCGCCGCCAACCCGTTGGCCGCCGCCAGCACCGCGCCATCAGCAGTCGCGTCGAGCTCCCGGCGTACCAGAAACACCTTCGAGATATCAGTGACGACCACGATCATCATCAACACAATCGCCGTGAACCCGATGATGAGCACCGTCATCTGCCCCCGCTCATCCCGCTGCCTGCCCGCGTCGCCCAGCCGCCTGCCCGCGCTGCCTAGCCGCCGTCGCATCCGCTTCGACCGCCTTCGCATGCTGCGTTGGAGCCGGATCATCCGTCACCCTTGGCTTCGCGGTAGTCGCCGTACGACTCGGTATGCGAGGCGCTGATGTGGATAGCCGGGCGTTCGCCACCGAGCGCATCCGGGATGAGCGGCAGCGGCACCTCGGTGTTCAGCTCGACCGTGACGGTGGAACCCGGCTGCAGACAAGCAGGATTACAACTGATCTTGAGCTGGTCAGGGCTCAGCTCCATCCCCTGATCCTTCATCGCAACCCGCGCCGCCTCGAATGCACGCTCCCGCGCCTCATCCTCCGACAACCCATCCGGCACGATGATGAACGCCCGCCCCGCCGCCCGCGTCGCAGCAGTCGCCCCGTACGAAGCCCGCTGCACATCAAAAACCCCGAGCATCACGTAGATCAACGGCACCATCAACAACAACGCCAACCAGGAAAACTCCACCACCGCATTCCCCCGCTCCCCCCGCCCAGCCTGCCCGCCTGCCCCGAGCTGCTCACCTGCCCCGGGCTGCCTGCCTGGCCTCAGCTGCCCGCCTACCCCGGGCTGCCCGCCCGACCCGAACTGCCCACCGGACCCGAGCTGGCCGCCTGGCCTCGGCTGCCCGCCTGACCCGGCCTGCCCGCCCGGCCCGGACTGCCTGCCTTGCAGGAGCTGGGTCGGCGAACCAGCCTCGACCGCCGACGCACGCCCAACCACCCTCGGCATGGGCCTGCCTCGGCGTGTCGGGGCAATTCGCGAGGGTTGTGCGTGCGTAGCGATCCGGGACGGTCGGGAGGTCATTCGCCCGTCTCCTTGACCGCGTGGCCTTCGACGGTGAAGCCGATGCCAGGTCCCCACAACCCGAGCGGCGGCATGTGTGCTTTGACCACGACCAGTACGCCGGGTTGCCCGTCCACCTCGGTCGCCTCGCCCTCCACCGAGTCGATCAACTCGTTGCGCACCACCCCGTCGATCAACTCGCGAGTCCGCGACTCACCATCGCCAGGCTCGCGATTGAGCACCGCTGCATAGTGCGCCCCCTCAGAAGCCGCCGCAGTCACCGTGTTCCGCACGTACAGAAACAGCCCCACCTGCAGAATCCCCAAGAACAACGGCACAACCAGCATCGACACCATCACAAAGTCCACCACCGCAGCACCGCACTCGCCCCGCCGCCGACGCCCCAGGCGATCCGGTGCAGCTCCGGGCCGACTCAGAGGGCTGACCACCCCCGCATCGGCTGACCGCGCCGAGACATACCGCCGTACCTGGAGTTCACCCGCGCCAGCCGCCCGCACGGCGACTACATTCGGGCGGCCCGCCTCGCTGGCCGAGCTTGTCGGCGCATGCCGCCGCACCGCTCGCGCCTCAAGCAGGCGGAGCGGTTGCGGGTGGTGGGGTGGGCTCATTTGTTGCTGACTGAGTCCAGCGCTGTCTTCAGCATCTCCTTGAGTTGGTCGGCTGCCAGCGCCCAGATCGCCACCACGAGGCCCGCGGTCATCACGGTGATCAGGACCCAGCCGGGGACGTCGCCGCGTTCCTTCGCGGCCGGTCTGGGCTTGGTCACCAGCGCTACGAACAGTCTGGTCATCAACAGGGACATGGCATCTCCTCAATTCACCCGGCGATCAGCCGGATCCCGACAGCGCCTGGATAGAAGGCGAAGGCAATGGTCACCGGGAGCACGAGAAACACCACCGGAATCATCATGGCGACCTCCCGGCGGGCACCCGACTCGATCAGCTCGCGGCGGCTCGCTTCGCGGATGTCACCCGCTTGGGCGCGCAGTACGTCGGCCAGCGGCGTACCGCGCTCGAGCGCGACCGCAAGCCCATCAGCAAAACGCGACAGTGCAACCAGTCCGCTGCGATCCGCCAACGCATCGAGCGCCCGGACCAACGGATCGCCGGCGCGCGTCTCGGCGAGCACTCGTTGCAGCTCATCGGCCAGCTCGCCGCGGCACGACCTGGCGACCCGGTCCAGAGCAGCAGCCGGCCCTTCACCGGCCGCGACCGACAAGGCCAGCAGCTCGGCGACCGTCGGCAACTCGGCCAGCAACCGGCGTTCGCGGCGACTCACTTGGCTGGTCAGGTACGTGTCGCGGGACAGTACGCCGATGACCGCAAGGAAGCAGGACAGCACCAGCAGACCGATCGGATTCCCGATGCCGAGCGACAACGCGACCAGTGCGATCACCAGCCCCACTCCGAACCCGACGGCGCCCCAGAGCACCTGCTCGATCCGGAATTCCTCAACAGTACGGTCGATTCCGGCCCGCGCCAGCCGTCGCCGGATCGACACCGCCCCACCGAGGATCCGCTCGAGCCGCTGAGCACCCGCCCGCAATGACGGACCGAAGAGCCGGACGATCGCATAGAACGGCGAGCCCGAGTTCACCACGCCGCGGAACACGTCCGACCCGCCGATGTCACGCAGGTACGGCCCGATCCGATCGTCGACAGACGGCTTGCGCAAGAACGGCAACCGACGCACCACCAGCAGCAACCCGCCACCAAGCAACGCACCGAGGAACGCACCCAGCACCATCGGACTCACCGCAGCCACCCCTCGCCAGGAAAGGCACCCAGGACCATCGGACTCATCGCGGCCACCCCTCACCGCGGATGGCGCCAAGACTCATCGCAGCCGCCCCTCGCCGGGAGCGGCGCCCACGACTAGCGGACTCATCGCAGCCACCTTCACCGCGGAAGGCGCCTAGAACCGTCGGACTCATCGCGGCTGCCCTCCGCGGGGAATGACGCCCGCGACCATCAGGCTCATCGCAGCCACCCTCACCGAGGAACCGTGTCGCGACCGCTTTGCGGCGATCGGGGAAGGCATCGAGATGCATCGGACTCATGGCGTCCGCCCCTCAGCGAGGAGGGCGTCGAGAAGCGTTGGGGTCATCGGAGCACCCGCTCGGGTTCGGGGAGGCGGCCGATTCTTAGCATCAGGCGGTAGGCGATGACGCAGACGATGGCGCCGACGCCGACGATCAGCGCGCCGACGGGTGAGTTGTAGCGCTGGATCACGTCACCTTGGAAGGACAGCATCGCCAGGACCAGCCAGGGCGCGGCTACTGCGACCCGAGCGCCGTTGACCGACCAGGACTGTCTGGCCTCCAGCTCGGACCTGGTCCGTGCGTCGTCGCGCAGGAAGCTGGATAGCGACCGCAGTAGCCGGCCGAGGTCGCCACCACCGACCTCCCGCGCGATCCGCAGCGCCTCGATCACCCGGTCACCGACCGGATCTGCCAGCCGCGCCTTCAACCGGTCAAGCGAATCAGCGAAGCGACCCGTCGACGCATAGTCCGACCCGAACCGCCGGAACGGCTCCCGCAACGGCAACGGCCCTCGCTCCCCCACCTGAGCGAGCGCCTCCGACAACGACAACCCAGCCCGTACTGCTGAAGCGATGTTGTCGACCACATCGGGCCACAACTCGCGGAACTCAGCCAGCCGCTTGCGCGCACGCCCCTTCAGCAAAGCGACCGGCGCCCCACCAGCCATTACCCCGAAGACCAGCCCGATCGGCAACGCCGCCGAGACGAGGAACATCAGCACGAACGCGACAAACCCCGTGATCACACAGGCCCCGATGAATGCAGCCGGCGTCACGCCGTCAACCCCAGCCGCGGCGAGCAGGTCGCGGCTACGAGTCACCAGGCGGCCGTCCGTACTGGCCCTCACCTCGCGTGGCGCGACGAAGGTCCAGACGATCAGCAGCACGCCGACACCGAAGAACAGACCGAGCAGAAGCCCCATCAGCTCAGTCCTCCCGGTAGCTCGGTGAGCAGGCCGGCCGGGGAGTACCCACGTTGCAGGAAGCGCTCGGGGTGCGGCAGCTGACCCTCGGCGCGGCGCAGCTGGCCGTCGACGGTGGCGAAGAGGTTTTCGGTCTCGATCGCCTGGCCCTCGATCCGGCCGCTGACCGCGAGGATCTCGCGCACCCGCCGCTGACCGTCGTGACTGATCCCGAGATGGACGACCAGGTCGACGCAACCCGCGACGGTCGGCAGTACGAACCGCGAGCCGATGTTTTCCCCAGCCAGCAGCGGCAGCGTGCACATTTTGGTCAGCGCCTCGCGGGCGGAGTTGGCGTGGATCGTGCACATGCCAGGGAGGCCGCTGTTCAACGCCAGCAGGAGATCAAGGCATTCCTCGCCGCGCACCTCTCCGACGATGACCCGCGAAGGCCGCATCCGCAGCGACTCCTTGACCAGGTCGCGCAGCCGGACCTCGCCGGTCCCTTCGAGACCCGCCTGCCGGGTCTGCATCGAGACCCAGTCCGGGATCGGCAGCTTGATCTCGAAGACCTCTTCGCAGCTGATCACCCGCTCGCTGCCGGGGATCGAACCGGACAACGCGTTCAGCATCGTCGTCTTGCCCGCCTGGGTGCCGCCGGAGACCAGGATGTTGAGACCGCAGGCGACAGCCGCGTCGAGCACCGCGGCGGCGTGCTGGGTCAGCGAGCCGAGCGCGACCAGGTCGGCCAGCCGGGTCGCGCGGACGGTGAACTTGCGGATATTTATCGCCGCATAGCGCTGGGTGATACCGCCGAGCACGATGTGCACCCGGCTGCCGTCGGGCAGCCGCGCGTCGGTGAACGGCTGGGAGACGTCGATCCGCCGGCCGGTCGTCTTCAGCATCCGCTCGACCAGGTCGCTGACCTCCTCCTCGGTCAGCACCGTGGTGGTCAGCTCGTGCCGGCCCTCGCGCGCGATGAAGACGCGGCTCGGCTCGTTGATCCAGATCTCCTCGACCGCCGGGTCATCGAGATAACGCTGCAGCGGGCCGAAGCCGGCCACCCGGTCGTGCACCTCCCGGCTGACCGCCTCGAGGTCACCGATCGGCGGCACGATTCCGGTCAGGCTGCGCTCGTCGTACTCCTTGACGACCGTCGCCACGATCGCGACCACCGCGCCCGGATTGCGCAGCGGGTCGATGCCCTCCCGCCGGACGAGATCACGGACCTGGGCATCGATCAGCTCGACCGCGTCGCCCCCGCCGTACCGGCGTGGGGCAAGTCTGTCGGCTGTCATCGTCTCCCCGTGAGCATCTCGTCCGGCGACCCGTCCGGTCACCCTGAGCGACATCCTTTCAACCCGGGGCCCACCGGCGCCAGCCCGATCCCGGCGGCCTGTGGATAACCGTGACACGCCAGAGGTTCACCGACCGTATCCAGCCGGTCACCTTACGGTCCACCCGGTTGCAGCTTGTTGCAGCGCTTGGTACAGCTCGAACAAAGCCGCCGGATCGGCGGAGCTGCCGCTGTAACAGGCCGGTTGGCCCGATGCGTCGTACAGGGTGAGACCACGACGAGAGGCAGCAATGAGACCGACGACCGATGAGTTCGAGGAGTTCGCCAGAGCGCGAACGCCTCATCTTTACCGGACGGCCTGGCTGCTGGCGGGCGATCGGCATCACGCCGAGGACCTGGTCCAGGAGACGCTGGCGAAGATGTACCGGGCCTGGAAGGGACTGCACCGGATCGACAATCCGCCGGCCTACGCGCAGACGGTGCTGGTGCGGACCTTCATCTCGCAGCGCCGCCGGCGCAGCTGGACCGAGCAGCCGACCGCCACGATGCCCGAGCGCGCCGAACGCCCTGGTGACGTCGAGCTGCGGTTGTCCCTGCAGAACGCGCTGGCCGAGCTGGCGCCCCTGGATCGAGCGGTGCTGGTGCTGCGGTTCTTCGAAGATCGCAGCGTCGAACAGGTCGCGCTGGATCTCGGCAAGAACGCCGGTGCGATCAGGACCCGGACGTCCCGTGCTCTGGACCGGCTGCGCGCCGTCCTCGGCGCGGACGTCGACCACCTGATCGCTCTCTGAGAGAAGAAGGACCCGATGAAGAACCTGAACGACACCCTGCCCGAGCTGATGCATCGGGCCACCGAGAACCTCGAACCCGAGTCCAGTGACCTGGTCGAACGCGGCATGGCCCGCGGCGTGACCCTGCGCCGCCGTCGCACCGCGCTGATCAGCTTCACCGGCGCGGCCGCGATCGTTGCCACGGCCGGCGTCATCGTCGGCGGCAGCCAGCTCTTCGCCAAGGACACCCCGCCGGCACCCGCTGGTACTGCGACCAAGCAGCAGGCCACGATCACCAAGCAGGCACCGAAGCCGGTCACCATGAAGGAAACCCAGGCGACGCTGACCAAGCTCCTGCCCGCAGGCCTCAAGGTCACCAAGGCCCAGGTCTGGGACGACGGCGGGGGCTACCAGGCAGAGCTGATCGTCAACGACGGCAAGGGGCTGTCCCTGCTCAGCCTGGCGATCAGACCAGAGTGGGGGAAGAACCAGGGCTGCTCGGACCAGAAGCCCGGCACCTGCGCCCCCCGCGCGGACGGCTCCGTGCTCACGGTCGTGAAGGAGGAGGTCGACGAGCGGATTCCTGGCGTCCTCACCAACCGCATCTACCTCGTCCGCCCCGGCGGCGAGTCGATCGCCCTGTCGAGCTTCAACGGCCCCACTGTGACTCGAAGCGGCGCCATCACGGTCGAGAAGTCCCGTCCCAAGCCTGCTCTGACCACCGCCGAGCTGACGACGATCGCGGACAGCAAGCTCTGGCGCTTCCCGCCCCAGCCGCCGAAGTCGACCGATCCGGGAAAGCCTCTGCCGACGAGTCCTGGCACGAGCAAGCCCCCAGTACCGGTGCAGGAGACCCTGCAGACACTCAAGAAGGTGCTGCCGAGAGGTTTGCAGGTTACTCAGCCGGCAACCCGAGGCGGCCTACCTGAGGACTACAACGCGGCATCCGTGCTCGTCAACGACGGCAAGGGCCTGTCGTACGTCGGGGTCTTCATCACGTACGAGGTGCCGACGATCAAGAAGTGTGGCGTAGAGGGCTCACCCAGCCACTGCACGGTACGGGCGGACGGGTCCGTTGCCGGCTGGATCAAGAACGAGCCCGAGTACAGCGACGCTCGGCAGGCCAAGGAAGGCGTACTGGAGAACATGGCCGACATCTACTACCCGGACGGCCGCCATATCAGCATCACCAGCTACAACGCGGTTGAGGAGAAGGGCTCCAAGCACACCCGGCCGAAGCCTGCCATCAGCGCCGAGAAGTTGCTGGACATGGCGGGGAACAAGGACTGGAAGTTCCCCGGCACCAAGCAGTAGAGGCTCTCTCGTCCGCCGCTGGTCGCCTGAGGGGTCGGTCAGCGGTGGACGAGGGTGTGTTCGAAGGCGTAGCGCGAGGCACGGAACAGGTGGGAGCCGTACTCCACCGCGCGCCCGTGGTCGTCGTAGGTGATCCGTGTGGTCGCCAGCAGCGGATAGCCCGGCTCTTCCATGAGGAGCCGGGCTTGCTCTGCAGTAGCGGGCTGAGCTGAGATCGTCTGGTGCGCCACCTTCAGGCGCACCCCCTCTGCCCGGAGCAGCTCGTACAGCCCGCGCTCCGCCAGGGTGTTCGGGTCGGTGTCGAGCATCTCCGGGGGCAGCCAGTTGCGCATCAGGGCCAGCGGCTCGCCGTCGGCCCGACGGAGCCGCTCCAGGCGCAGTACGCGATCGCCCTGCTCGCATTGGAGCGCTGCGGCGACATCTGGGGTCGCTGGGGCGATACCGAACCGCAGCACCTCGGTCTGCGGCTTGCGGTGGGCCGCGGCGAGGTCGTCGTACAGGCTGGTCAGTTCGAGGCTGCGGCGGACCTGACCGGAGTTGCCGACCACCTGTGTGCCGACGCCGCGCTTGCGGACCAGCAGGCCCTGGTCGACCAGCCGGGCGATCGCCTGGCGGACGGTGGGGCGGCTGAGGCCGTACGCCTCGGCGAGGTCCACCTCGTTGCTGAGCCGGGAACCGACCGGGAGGTCACCGCCCTGGATCGCCGCTTCGAGCTGCTGTGCGAGTTGTACGTGAAGCGGGGTGCGGCTGGTGCGATCTACGCTGACCTGGACGGTGCTCATGGGCACATCTTGGGGTGTCGAGGGCGCACCGTCGAGTCGAAGCATGGATTTGATCAGATCTCTTCCAATCTTGGGGTGCTCATCCGAGCTCGTCCAGCTGGACCGGGCGGCGTTCCTCGTGCGACTTCATCGCGGCCAGCGCGACCTTGAGGGCGTTGCGGGCGTCCTCGCCGGTGACCGGCGGCGTCGAACCGGTCCGGATCGCGTCGGCGAACTGGGACATCTCCGCGACGTACGCGTCGGTGAACATCTCCTCGTCGCTGCGCAGCGTCTGCTGGCTGATCCCGTGCTCGCCGTACCGCAGCATCGGACTGTTCGCGTGCCGGCCGGCCGTCACCATGCCCTTCGAGCCGAACACCTCACCGCGCACGTCGTACCCGTACAGCGCGGAGAAGTTCGCCTCCGCGGTCGCGATCGCGCCGTTGTCGAAGCTGAGCATCACCGCGGCCGTGTCGATCAGCCCGGTCTCCTTGTACTGCGGGGCGACCAGCGCATCAGCACGCGTGTACACCTCGACCGGCCGGCCACCCGGGTTGAGCCAGAGCAACGTGTCGAAGTCGTGGATCAACGTCTCGCGGAAGATCGTCCAGGGCTTGATGCCGGCCGCGTGCGTCATCCCGCCCGGCCAGCCGGGATCGCGGGTGACCGAGCGCATCAGCTGCGGCGTACCGATCTCGCCGTTGACGACCGCGGCGTGCGCGGCCGCGAAGTCGCTGGCGAACCGGCGGTTGAAGCCGACCTGGAAGACCACCCCCGCTTGCTTGGTGGCGGCGATCGCGCGATCCATCTCGGCCAGCTCGAGCGACGCCGGCTTCTCGCAGAAGACCGCCTTGCCGGCCTCGGCGGCGCGGACCGCCAACTCGCTGTGCACCTTCGCGATCGAGGTGATCGCGACGGCGTCGATCTCGGGATCCTTCAGCACGTCGTCGATGTCGGGATACGCCCGCGCGTCGTACTTCGCCGCGAGGGCCTCGGCCACATCGACCCGCGGGTCGACCACTGCGGCCAGCTCGGCGGCCGGGACTCTGCGCGCGACGTTGCCCGCGTGCATGGTGCCGATCCGGCCGGCGCCGATCAAGGCGATCCGGATGACTTGCAGCCCATGGTCGGTACGCATGTGGTCGATCTCCTCATGACGTCTGGTGTGCCCCGTTGTGACGAGCAACTACTAGTAGTAGCAACATCTACTAGAGCGCTCTAGTCACGAGCTAGCGAACACTGCTTTGATGGGCCCGTCAAGACTTCTGCGCCGTAATCGTTTTCGTTCCAGTTGGAGGTATCCGTGCCCCGCGCCACGATGGAGGATGTCGCCCGGCTGGCCGGGGTGTCGCGGGCGCTCGTGTCGATCGTGTACCGCGATGCGCCGGGCGCCAGCGATGCGACCAGGGCGCGGGTACTGGCCGCAGGGAACGAGCTCGGCTACCGGCCCGACCATCGGGCCCGGCTACTGGGCCGTACCAGAACGCGACTGCTCGGCGTGACCTTCGACGTCCGGGCGCCCTTCCATGGTGAATTGGTCGAAGCCCTGTACTCCGCTGCGGAAGCCGCCGGCTACGACCTCACCCTCAGCGCCGTCGCCCCGTCGCGGGCCGAGTCCCGAGCCGTGCAGTCCTTACTGGACTACCGCTGCGAGGCGCTGATCCTCCTTGGCCCACAGCTCTCCGCATCCGCGCTCTCAGCCCTGGCCGAGTCACAGCCCGTCATCGCGGTCGGCCGCAACGTCAGGGCGGCCGGCGTCGACGTAGTACGGACCGATGACTCGGCCGGCTCGCGGCTGGCCGTGGAACACCTGCTGTCTTTGGGCCATTCGCGCATCCTGCACATCGACGGCCTCAAGACCCCCGGCGCGACGGAGCGGCGTACCGGCTATCGCAAGGCCATGCGTCACGCCGGCCTCGAGCCGGTCATCCAACCCGGCGGGCGCACGGAGGTCGACGGAGCCGACGCCGCCAAGACCTTCCTGAACGACGCCCCGCCCGTCACCGCCGTCACCCTCTTCAACGACCGCCTGGCGATGGGCTTCTTGGACACCATCCGCCAATCCCACTTGGAGATCCCCGAAGACCTGTCGGTGGTCGGCTACGACAACACCACCATCGCCGCGCTCTCCCACATCAGCCTCACCACCGTTGCCCAGAACACCGCTGCCCTCGCCACCCAGACCCTCACGACGGCTCATGCCCGCCTGACCGGCGCCCCATCCACCACGCCTGTAGTAATACCGCCAACTCTCATCGCCCGCTGCACGACCGCTCCGCCACGAGAGGAGTCACCCCGATGACCTGGCTGAAGCCCGAAGACGTCCGCCTGGCCGACCTGCTGACGGTTCTTGAGGACCGTACCGACGCCGCCGACTACCCGTTCGCCGAGGCGATCGAGCAGGAGGTGCCGCTGTACGACGCTGCCCGCATCCGCAAGGAGGATCCGCTGGAGGTCCAGGCCGAGCTGGCGAAAGCGCTCAGTGACGGGCCGGGCATCGTCGTACTGAAAGGGGCCTTCGGCAACGAGGTGGTCGATGCGGCGACCGCCGAGTTCGGCGGGATGATCGAGGAGCAGCATCGGGCCGGAACCGCGGCCGGTGATCACTTCGCCAAGCCGGGCGCGAACGACCGGGTCTGGAACGCCTTGGAGAAGCTGGCATTGCGCGCCCCCGAGGTCTTCGCGGCGTACTACTCCAACGACCTGCTCGCGTTGACGGCAAAGGCGTGGCTCGGACCGGCGTACCAGGTCACATCGCAGGTGAACGTTGTGAATCCGGGAGGTGAAGGTCAGACGGTGCACCGTGACTATCACCTCGGCTTCCAGTCGAACGAGGTCGCGGCTGCCTACCCTGCCCATGTACACAAGCTGTCCAGCGTGCTGACGCTGCAGGGAGCCGTCGCGCACTGTGACATGCCGGTGGAGAGCGGGCCGACCCTCTACCTGCCGCACTCGCACAAATACGAGCTCGGCTACCTCGCCTGGCGGCAACCCGAGTTCGGCGAGCACTTCGTCGCACATCACGTGCAGTTACCGCTGGCCAAGGGCGATGCGGTGTTCTTCAACCCGGCACTGTTCCACGCGGCCGGCAGCAACCACTCGACCGATATCTTCCGGATGGCGAACCTGCTGCAGATCTCGTCCGCCTTCGGCCGCGCGATGGAGACCGTCGACCGGGTCCGGATGGCGGTCACCCTCTATCCCGTACTGCGTACTCTGCGGCACGATGACGCCTTCGATCTGGACAACGTCATCGCCGCCAGCGCCGAGGGATACGCTTTCCCGACCAACCTGGACCGGGACCAGCCCATCGGCGGTCTCGCTCCCCAGACCCAGGCCGACCTGGTCCGCCAAGCCCTCGCCGAGGACTGGCCCGACATCCGGCTGCAGCAGGCCCTCGAAGTGCACGCCGTACGCCGCCGTACGGATGACGTCTGAGCAAGGGAGTATGCATGGAACCGCTTCGCATCGGAATCCTCGGCGCCGCCCGGATCGCGGGTCGCACGATCGCCGAACCGGCCCGGCTGACCGGCGCCCGGCTGGTCGCGGTCGCTGCCCGGGATACCGGCCGGGCGGAGGCGTTCGCCGCCGAGCACGGGGTGGAGCGGGTGCTGGACAGCTATCAGGCGGTCATCGACGACCCGGAGGTCGAGGCGATCTACAACCCGCTCGCCAACGGGCTGCACGGCCCGTGGAATCTCCGGGCGATTGCCGCCGGCAAGCATGTGCTGACCGAGAAGCCGTCGGCGAGCAACGCGGCCGAGGCAGCTGCGGTACGTGACGCTGCGCGCGAGCATGGCGTAGTAGTGATGGAGGGCTTCCACTACGTCTTCCACCCGGTGACTCGGCGACTGCACGAGCTACTGGCGAAGGGTGAGCTCGGGGAGCTGCAGCACGTAGAGGCGACCATGGTGATGCCGCCACCGGCCGACGACGACCCCCGCTGGTCACTGCAGCTCGCTGGTGGCGCAGTGATGGATGTCGGCTGCTATGCGCTGCATGCTCAGCGGATGCTCGCCCCCTGGGGTGGCGGTGCGCCGAAGCTGGCCAGTGCCCGGGCAGGTGAGCGCAAGCGTCTTCCTGGTGTGGACGAGTGGCTCAATGCCGACCTGGTGTTCCCCAACGGGGCTACTGGTGCAGTACGGACGAGCATGGCTGGTGAGGACGTCGACTTCAGCCTGCGGATCATCGGTACCCGCGGTGAGGCCTTCGCACCGAGCTTCGTCCTGCCGCATCTGGACGACCGGGTCACGGTGAAGACCAAGGAGGACACCTGGGTCGAGCGGCTGGGCACCAGGTCCTCCTACACGTACCAACTGGAGGCGTTCGCCGCGCACCTCCGCAACGGCGCACCGCTGATCACGGACGCCGACGACGCCCACGCCACGATGGAGCTCATCGACGCCTGCTACCGCGAGGCAGGACTTCAACCCCGGCCGCGCACAGTGATCGGTTAAACGTTCAGATTTGTTCTGATGACGCCTTGACGCGCACTTATGAACAGTGGCTAACTAACTGGAGCCGTCCAGCCACGAGGAGACTCCATGCGTCGCCGCCCGCTGTCCTTGCTGTCCGTCGTCGGTTTGGTCTCGCTGGCCGCACCGCTCACCTTCGCCTCACCCGCCGCATCAGCCAGTACTCCGCCACCCCTCGTCTCGCCCCATCCCCAGGAGCTGACTCAGCGGGCCGACGGGTTCTCGCTCACCCCTGTGGTCGGGCTGGTCCGCGGCAAGGACTCCGACGCGGACAGCGAGCGCGTTGTCCGGCAACTGCTCGACCGCGCCGGCGTGACGGTGCAGACAACCGACGGCGCCGACCCAGGTACGCCGACCACCATCTGGCTCGGCGACGGCCCCTTGGACGGGCTCCGGGTCGCAAGTAGCGCAGGCTTGCCTGCCGAGGGGTACGTGCTGGCTACCGGTCGCGACGGACGTGGGCGCAACAACGTAGTACTGGATGGCGTTGACACGGACGGCACCTTCTACGCCGCGCAGACGTTGACGCAGCTGGTGCAGGTCCGGCGCGGGAGTGCT
Organism: Kribbella sp. NBC_00382; assembly: GCF_036067295.1. NCBI lineage: Bacteria > Bacillati > Actinomycetota > Actinomycetes > Propionibacteriales > Kribbellaceae > Kribbella > Kribbella sp. NBC_00382. The sequence continues at coordinate 4,388,333 of NZ_CP107954.1, read as the reverse complement.
TCGGTCCCCGGCGTCGCGATCAGGGACTGGCCGACGATGCGCTACCGCGGCTCGATCGAGGGCTTCTACGGCACACCGTGGTCGCAGGCCGACCGGCTGGATCACGTCGACTACCTCGGCGCGCATCGGATGAACACCTACGAGTACGCGCCGAAGGACGACCCGTACCACCGGGAGAAGTGGCGTGAGCCCTACCCGGCCGACAAGCTCGCGCAGTTGGGTGAACTCGTCGGCCGCGCCCGGCAGAACAAGGTCGACTTCACCTTCGCGCTCTCCCCTGGGCTCGACATCTGCTACACGTCGGAGCAGGACTTCCAGGCGCTGATCGCGAAGTTCGAGGCGCTCTACGCGCTCGGCGGACGGTCGTTCAACGTGCCGCTCGACGACATCGACTACAACACCTGGCATTGCGACGCCGACCGGACGAAGTACGGGACCGGTGGAGCGGCGGCCGGCCGGGCGCAGAGCGAGTTACTGAACCGCGTCCAGCGCGAGTGGGTCGAGACCAAGCCTGACGTCGCGCCGCTGCAGATGGTGCCGACGGAGTACTACAACGTCTCGGAAAGCCCGTATAAGAAGGCATTGCGGGAGCAGCTCGACTCCGACGTCATCGTGCACTGGACCGGCGTCGGGGTAGTACCGCAGACGATCACGGCTGCTCAGGCGGCCGCGGCGAAGGCTGTGTTCGGGCACAACATCCTGATCTGGGACAACTATCCGGTCAACGACTACGCGGCCGGACGGTTGCTACTCGCTCCGTACAGCGGTCGTGAACCCGCCCTCGCCGCCGATGTCGTCGGCGTCATCTCGAACCCGATGAACCAGGCCGCGGTCAGCAAGGTCGCGCTGTACTCCTTTGCCGAGCTCGGCTGGAACCCTGCCTCGTACGACGAGAACGCCTCCTGGCTTCGTGCCCTTACTGAGCGAGCCGATGGCGATCAGCGCACGGTCAACGCTCTGAAGGTGTTCGCCGACCTCAACACGTACGACGGCACGCTCCACTCGGCGAGTGCCCCTGTTCTGCAGGCCGCGATCGACACCTTCTGGCAGACCTGGCGCAATGGCGACCGGGCCGAGGCGATTGCCGTACTCCGGCCCATCCTGAAGTCCGTCGCCGACGCGCCGGCCACGATCCGCGCCGGGGTGGCCGACCCGGCCTTCGCCGCCGAGGCGGAATCGTGGCTCAAGGCAACCGAACTGTGGGGTCAGGCGATGCTGCGCGGCCTCGATCTGCTGACCACCCTTCAGTCCGGGAACGGCGCCCGTGCCTGGACGGCCCGGCAGGAGATCGACGCGCTGGTCACGCAGGCCAAGGCGATCCGGGACAGCAGGCTGCCGCACAGCGGGACGTATCCGCGGATCGGCGAGCGGGTGGTCGACGAACTGCTCGCGGAGATCGGCCGGGTCCACGATCGCTGGCTCGGCGTCGTCCCGGCGCGGGCTGCGTTGACGACGCTCGGTACCTATCAGGACAATGTTCCGGCGCGGATGGTCGACGGCGATCTGAACACCTTCTTCTGGAGCAACGGCACTCCGGCGATTGACTCCGCGGTGCGGGTCGACCTTGGCGAGAGCACGCCGATCGGCGACATCTCTTTGCTGATGGGGAAACCGGGCAGCGTTAGTGACTACATCCACTCTGGCGCCCTGGAGTACTCGGTCGACGGAGCTCATTGGACTGAGTTGACCCGCGCGACCACGGCTGAGGTTCGCTCGACGGCGCCGGCGGGGACCAAGGCGCGCTATGTCCGGTACCGGGCGCTGGCGGCGGATGACTTCTGGGTCGTGGTCCGTGAGTTCTCAGTGCAGACTCTCGGCGGCGGCAAGACGGAACTGACGGCCACCGGTACGCCGGCGCCCGCCACCGGCTCGTCGTACCAGGCAGCTGTCGACGGCAACGTCTCGACGGCCTATGTGGCGGGCACTGCGCCAGTAGCCGGGGATGCCTTGGTGGCGACGCTGTCGGCGCCTCGAGCGCTTGCGGCGGTGACCGTGCTCCAGCGGACGGCTGCTAGCGGTGCCGCCGAGGTAGAGGTGCGCGTTGGCGGTCAGTGGCGTCAGCTTGGCCGGGTAACCAGGCCCTACACCGAGTTGGCGACCAACGGCCTTCAAGCCGAGGCGATTCGCCTTGTGTGGAAGGGCTCGGGCGCTACTCCGCAGGTAGCCGAGCTGATCCCCCGCTGGGCGGATGCACCTTTGGTGACTCTTGCTGTCGATGACACCGACGTCGTGCGCGGTCAAGCCACCACGGTCAACGTCGGTCTGTCCGCGCCCGTGGATGTCACGGGCACGCTCTCTGTCGCAGCTCCTCCTGGCTGGACGGTGCCTGCCGACCAGCAACTCGACGTGGCCCGTGGCTTCACCCGTACGGTCCCCGTCAAGCTGACTCCGCCCGCCGACGCACCCCTCGCGCCCGTCTCCATCCCGGTGACTTTCAAGGTCGGCGGCGAGACCTACAGCAGCACGTTCACCGCGTCGGTCCGTCCGAAGACTGCCACCGTCAACGCTTTGCTGAAACGGCCGGTCACCGCGTCGAGTGTCGAGCCTGGTACATCCTTCTCGCCGGAGCTCGCCGTTGACGGGGATGCGAGCACACGCTGGGCTTCCGGGTACGACGACGCCTCCTGGCTGCAGGTCGACCTCGGCGCTCGCACCCAACTCGGCAAGGTGGTCCTGCGATGGGAGGCGGCCTTCGGATCGGCCTATCGGTTGGAGGTTTCCGACGACGGTACGACCTGGACGACGGCCGCCTCGGTGACCGGTGGGGACGGCGGCACCGACACCGTCTGGCTCGACGCCGCCGGCCGGTACCTCCGGATGCAGGGCGTCGATCGCGCAACGACGTACGGCTACTCCCTGTATGAATTGGAGGCCTACCCGGTCGCGCCGTAACCGTGTTGCAAGTCTGTCCAGACTCGGTCTCAACTCACTCTGAGTAGTCGACCGGCGTCTACATTCGATGGCATGCGGATCGGACGACTGCGGCGATCGGTGATCGCGACGGGGGCTGCTCTCCTACTGGTGGCGGCCGGGCTCGGCTCGCCGGCGCCGGCGTTCGCGAACACCAGCAGGCCGAACACGGACTCGTTCAGCATCAGCAAGTGGCTCGCGTTCCCGGAGCTGTTCCTGTGCCTGAACTACTCCGTGACCGGCACGCTGACCTACAAGGCTGTCCGGTACGGGCCTGTCGACGGCAAGATCGACTACCACGTCGACAGTCCGCAGGTGGTGGCGCCCGTACTGACCGTCAGCGGCTACCAGTACGACTCGGTCAGCCACGGTTGCACGCGGAAGCCGCTGGCGTGGCTGAAGCTGGATGTGCAGCACGCCTACAAGGGGTACGGGTGCTCGTTCAATCCGAGCATCAGCGTGCAGGTCCCGTTCGCGGTCGGCGTCAGCTTCTGGCCCACGTGCGGCAACCGGAAGGTCGGCTACTGGGGTTCCACCTACGGGCAGGCGAAGAGCTGGAAGCAGTACAACTCTTCGGCCCGGGTGAAGTTCGGTGGGCAGAGCTGGTACCTGCCACAGAGCAGCCCGCTGCCCAAGCCGAGCTGTTACGGCCTGATGGTCCGGTATCACGTGTACGTGCGTGGGATCGACGACACGAAGGACACCGGGCAGTTCGCGATCTGCCCGACTCCTGAGTGGTGACTCGACTGGGGTAGTCACCACTCAGGAGTGGCCGGATCAATGGCCGACGGTCACTCGTGGGTCGGGAAGCCCAGGTTGAGGCCGCCGTGGGACGGGTCCAGCCAGCGGCTGGTGATGACCTTGCCGCGGGTGAAGAAGTGCACGCCCTCGGCGCCGTGCGCGTGGGTGTCGCCGAACAGCGAGTTCTTCCAGCCGCCGAACGAGTAGTACGCCATCGGGACCGGGATCGGCACGTTGACGCCGACCATGCCGACCTCCACCTCGGTCTGGTACCGCCGGGCGGCGCCGCCGTCGTTGGTGAAGATCGCGGTGCCGTTGCCGTACGGGTTGGAGTTCACCAGCTCCAGCGCCGCGTCGTACGACGGGACGCGCAGCACCGACAGCACCGGGCCGAAGATCTCGTCGGTGTAGATCGACATGTCCGGGGTGACCTTGTCGAACAGCGTCGGGCCGAGCCAGAAGCCGTCGTCGCCACCGTCGAACGGACCCTCGCGACCGTCGACGGCCAGCTCCGCGCCGGCCTCGACCCCCGCCTCGACGTACCCGACGACCTTGTCGCGGTGCGGTCCGGTGACCAGCGGGCCCATGTCGGAGCCGCGGGTGCCGTCGCCGGTCTTCAGCGTCGCCATCCGCTCGCGGATCTTCGCGATCAGGTCGTCGGCGACGGGCTCGACCGCAACCAGCGCGGAGATCGCCATGCAGCGCTCACCCGCCGAGCCGAAGCCGGCGTTGACCGCGGCGTCGGCAGCGAGGTCGAGATCGGCGTCCGGAAGTACGACCATGTGGTTCTTGGCGCCGCCGAGAGCCTGGACGCGCTTACCGTTCTTGGTGCCGGTCTCGTAGACGTAGCGCGCGATCGGCGTCGAGCCGACGAACGAGACGGCCTTGACGTCGGGGTGCTCGAGCAGCCGGTCGACGGCCTCCTTGTCACCGTGGACGACGTTCATCACGCCGTCGGGCAGCCCGGCCTCCTTCCACAGCGCGGCGACCGCGTTCACGGCGGACGGGTCCTTCTCGGACGGCTTGATCACCACGCTGTTGCCGCAGGCGACCGCGATCGGGACGAACCACAGCGGCACCATCGCCGGGAAGTTGAACGGCGAGATGACCGCGACCACGCCGAGCGACTGGCGGATCGAGTAGACGTCGACGTTGGTCGAGACGTTCTCGCTGAAGCCGCCCTTGAGCAGGTGCGGGATGCCACAAGCGAACTCGACCACCTCGAGCCCACGGGTGACCTCGCCGAGCGCGTCCGAGAGCACCTTGCCGTGCTCGGCGGTGATCAGCGCGGCGATCTCCTCCTTGCGCGCGTTCAGCAGCTCGCGGAAGGCGAACAGCACCTGCGCACGCTTGGTGAGCGAGATCGTGCCCCACGCCTTCGAGGCGTCATGGGCGACCTTCACCACCTCGTCCACGGTCGCCGCCGAGGCCAGATCGAGCTCACCGGTCGCCTCGCCGGTCGCCGGGTTGTAGACCTTGCTGGTCCGCTCGGAGACTCCCGTCCACGGGGTCCCGCCGACCAGATGGGTGATTCGCTCAATGCTCACAGCTGCATCCCTAACTCGATGATCTTCTCGTTCTCGAACGTAGTCGCCGCCGGAATCCTCACCCGAAGACCTCGCTCCGGCTGACCATCTCGACCTGTACCGGGCGGCCCTCCTGCAGGGACTGGACGCCGGCAGTGCAGACCGCGGCGGCGGCGTAGCCGTCCCAGGCCGTCGGGCCGTCGATCTCGCCCCTCGCCGCGGCATTCACCCAGCGCTGGACCTCGATGTCGTACGCGAGCCCGAAGCGGACCCGGAAGTCGTCCGGCATCGTGCCACCCCAGTGTCCGGCCTGCTTGGTCAGTACGTCGACCCCGAGACCGATCGTCGCGCTGCCCTTCTCCGCGACGGCCTCGCAGCGCACCTCGTAGCCGACCTGGAAGTTCACGAAGACCTCCACATCGGCCATCGCGCCGCCAACCATCTCGAACACGGCCAGTTGCGGATCGAGCACCCCTTCGGCGACCAGGCTGGTCGGCTTGGGGGCGTGCACGGTGATCCGCGCGATCTCGTCGTCGAACAGCCAGCGCGCCACATCGACCTCGTGCACCAGGGAATCGCGCACGATCATCTCGCTGTGGAACGTCGCCGTGACCGTCTTGTTCCGGTGCACGTTGTGCAGCAGCAGCGTCCGGCCCAGCTCACCGGAGTCCAGCAACTGCTTCAGCCGCGCGTACTCCGGGTCGAAGCGGCGCATGAACCCGACCTGGATCAGCGGCCGCCCGACCTTGTGCTCCGCTTCGACCACCCGCAGCGACGATTCGGCATCCATCGTCAGCGGCTTCTCGCAGAGCACCGGCTTCCCGTGCTCCAGACAAGCCATCAACTGCTCGGCATGCGCGAACCCCGGCGACGCGATGATGACGGCATCCACCTCCGCATCACCGATCAACGCCAACGGATCCCCGATCACCCGTACCCCGTCGCTACCGGTTGCCCCGGCTGGCGTCCCGCCCGCGTTGGCGGAGCCGGCGCTGCCCGGAGTACCGGTCAGGGCTGCAGCCAATGCCTCGGCTCGCGCGGTGTCCGGGTCGGAGACGGCGACCAGGCGGGCGCCCGAGATCCGGCGGGCGACCCGTTCGGCATGATCGGCGCCCATCGCTCCGACGCCGATGATGCCGATCCTGAGGTCTTGGGTCATGTGCTCTCCAGAGGGGATTGGATCCTGCCCGGCCCGTCGGCCGGACGTGCGGTGACCGCCCCCGCGTCGATGTCGCGCAGCTCGTGGCTGAGCGCCTCCAGCTCGGATCCACCGGCCATCTCGTTGGTCAGCTGCTCCACCGTGATGTCGGCGCGATGCGTGTCGAGCGCGACCCGGCCCAGCTTGAGGATGACGAAGTGGTTCCCGACCAGGTAGGCGTGGTGCGGGTTGTGGGTGATGAAGACGACGCCCAGACCGGCGTCGCGCGCCTTGACGATGTACTTCAGCACCACCCCGGACTGCTTCACGCCGAGCGCGGCGGTCGGCTCGTCCAGGATCAGTACCTTGGCGCCGAAGTAGATCGCCCGGGCGATCGCGACACACTGGCGCTGACCACCGGACAGCATCCCGACCGGTTGCTCCAGGTTGGGGATGACGATCCCCATCTTGGTCAGCTCCTCGCCCGAGATCCGCTTCATCTCGGCGATGTCGAGCCGGCCGAGACCCTTCGTCAGCTCGTTGCCGAGGAAGAAGTTCCGCCAGACCGACATCAGCGGCGCGAGGGCCAGGTCCTGGTAGACGGTGGCGATCCCGCTGTCCAGGGATTCGCGCGGCGACTTGAACCGGCGCTCCTCGCCGTTCACCGAGAGCGTGCCGTCGGTGTGCTCGTGCAGGCCGGCGATGATCTTGATCAGGGTCGACTTGCCCGCGCCGTTGTCGCCGAGGACGCAGGTGATCTCACCCTGCCGGACCGCTAGCGAGACGCCGCGCAACGCGTTCACGTTGCCGTAGCTCTTGCCGACGTTGTCCAGGTGGACCACCGGGGTGGTCGGCCCGCTGGCCGCCTCGGCGTCGAAACTGCTCGTGGTGGTCATCGCGCTTCCGCCTTCTTCTTGACGACGAGGTTCACGATCGTGGCCAGCAGCAACATCACGCCCAGGAACGCCTTGAACCAGTCCGGGTTCCAGCCGGCGTACACGACGCCCAGCTGCACCATGCCGAAGATGAGCGCTCCGATCGCACCGCCCACGACCGAGCCGTAGCCGCCGGTGAGCAGGCAGCCGCCGACCACCGCCGCGATGATGTAGAGGAACTCCTTGCCGACGCCCTCACCGGACTGCACGACGCCGTTCTGGGCGAACAGCAGGTGCATACCGGTGAACCAGGCGAAGAAGCCGACCGCCATGAACAGGCCGATCTTGACCCGCTTCACCGGTACGCCGACCGCGCGGGCCGCGGCGGCGTCGCCACCGACCGCGAAGATCCAGTTGCCGATCTTGGTCTTCAGCAGGAACCAGGCGGCGACCGCGACGAACACGATCCACCAGACGATGATGATCTTGACCGTGATCCCGCCGAGTTTGAACTGCGACGCGAACACGGCGTGGGCCGTCGAGAACCCGTCCATGTCGCTGATCGAGTTCGACGCCACGGCGCCCGACGTCAGCCGGGTGACCGCGATGTTCAGGCCTTGCAGGATGAAGAACGTGCCGAGCGTCACCAGGAAGCTCGGCAGCCCGGTCCGCATCAACAGCCAGCCGTTGAAGGCGCCGATCAGCAGGGCCAGCGCCAGCGACACGAACATGGCGAGCCACACGTTCACGCTGAACTGGTACGCGAAGATGCCCGCGGTCAGACCGGCGGTCGTCACCGCGACGCCGGCCGACAGGTCGAACTCGCCGCCGACCATCAGCAGCGAGACCGGGACGGCCATGACACCGATCAGAGCAGCCCCGTACAGGATCGTGCCCACGTTGTTGATGTCCCGGAAGGGCGGGGCGGCGATCGCGAAGAAGAGCAGGATCGCCACCGCGCCGACCAGGGACCCGATCTCCGGGCGGCTCAGCAGGCGGGCGCCCACGGACCGGGTGGAGACCCGGTCGTCGGCCGTCGCCGGCGTCGTGATCGTCGATGCCATGGCCCGGCCTCAGCGCGTTCCGGCCGTGGCGTACTTCGCGACAGCCTCGATGTTCGACTTGTCGATGAACGCCGGCCCGGTGAGGGTCGCCTCGCCACCGCCGATCGTGTCGCCGTTGGTCTTGTTCAGCCAGATCGCGTCGACGGCCAGGTAGCCCTGCAGGTACGGCTGCTGGTCGACGGCGAAGTCGACGGTGCCGTCCTGGACCGCCTTGGCCATCTCCTTGCTCATGTCGAAGCTGCCGATCTTGGCCGACGAGCCGGCGTCCTTGGCCGCCTGGACGGCGGTCAGGGCGATACCCGCGTTCAGCGCCACGACGTAGTCGGCGCCCTTGTCCTGCTGCAGCTTCGAGGTGATCGTCGCCTGCGTGCCCGGCTGGTCGGCGCCGTCGACGTTGAGGTTCTCGACCGCGCCGAACTTGTCCTTGATGCCCTGGCAGCGCGCCTCGAGGCTGACGTTGCCCTGCTCGTGGATGACGCAGATGACCTTCTTGGCGCCGAGCGTCTTCAGCTTCTCACCGGTCGCCTGACCCGCGATCCGCTCGTCCTGGCCGAAGTACCCGATCGCGCCGGAGGTCTTCCAGGTGTCCAGGCCGCCGTTGAGGACGGTCACCGGAATGCCGGCCGCCACCGCCTTCTTCACGTTCGGGATCACCGCGTCGGGCTTGTTCAGGGTGACCGCGATGCCGTCGACCTTCGAGTCGATCGCCGTCTGCACCAGGTTGGCCTGGCCGGCGCCGTCCGGGTCGGAGGAGTACTGCAGCTCGATGTTGTCCTTCTGCGCGGCCGCCTCGGCGCCGCGGCGGACGATGTCCCAGAAGGTGTCACCCTGCTTGGAATGGGTGATCAGGGCAACCTTCATCCGCGGCGTGGTCGCCACGTTGCCGGACGAGCCGCTCGCCTTCTCCTCCTCCTTCTTGCCGCCGGAGGAACTACAGGCGCCGAGCGCTGCGACCAGCACGAGCGCCGCCCCCGTGGCCACCGCCTTCTTCTGCCACCGAACCATGAATACCAACCAGCCTTTCAGACGTTCCGCGGTAACGCCGCGGCGTGTGGGTCTGACCAGAGAGAAATACCCTGCTGGTCGTCATACGGATACACCACCCCCGTGGGTCTTCAGATACTCCAGGGTCCGTGTCGCGATCGGCAGCGGCGCATCGGGCGGGCACGGGTACATGTCCTGCTCGACGATCGCGAACAGGTCGGCGTCCAGCCCGGCCAGCGCGTCGAGCAGCGGCGGCAGGTCCGGCACGCCCAGCGGCGGCTCGCACATGACGCCGCGCCGGACCGCCTCGTCGAACCCGATCCCGTCGGCCTCGGCCTGCGCCAGGATCAGCGGATCCACCTGCTTCAAGTGCACGTATCCGATCCGGTCCGGGTACTTCCGGATCAGCTCGAGATTGTCGCCTCGGCAGTAGCTGATGTGGCCGGTGTCCAGGCAAAGGTTGACGTGCTCCCCGTCGGTCTCGGCGAGGAAGCGCTCGACGGTCTCCTGGTTGTCGACATGCCCGTCCGCGTGCGGATGGAACTGCGTCTTCAGCCCGTACTCCGCGGCGATCCGCCGGCCGAGCTCGGTCACCTGCCGGCCGTGCCGTGCCTGCCCCTCGTGATCCAGTCGCGGCTCGACGACCTCGCCGTCGTCGCCGCGCCACATCGACGGGATGACCACCAGGTGCTTGGCGCCCATCGCCGCGGCCAACTCGGCAGCCGCCGAGACGTCACGCCAGGTCGAATCCCATGAGTCCGGCCGGTGCAGGTGCTCGAAGATCGTACCGGCCGTCACCGTGAGGCCGCGCTTGTCCAGCTCTTCCTTCAGCCGCACGGGATCCGTCGGCAGGTAGCCGAGTGGGCCGAGCTCGATCCGCGTGTAGCCGGCCGCCGCGACCTCGTCGAGGAACCGCTCCCACGGCGTCTGCTGCTCGTCGTTCGCGAACCAGACACCCCAGGAGTCGGGCGCGCTGCCGATCTTGACGCTACCCATTGCCGCCTCCCTCGACCGGTGCCAGATATCCGCGCTGTGCCTTCTTCGATTCCTCGTACTTCGCCGAGGCCGCGCGGGTCGAGTCGAGCTCGGACACTTGGCTGACCGGTACGTCCCACCACGACTCGCTGTCGGGCGCGCCGATCAGCGGATCCGTCTTCACGTGGATCGCGATCGGGCCGTCCGCGGCCTTCGCCGTGCCGATCGCCTTCTCCAGCTCGGCGCGGCTGTTCACGTCGAGCACCTCGACGCCGAGGCTGCGCACGTTGGCGGCCAGGTCGACCGGCAGGTAGTCCCCGTCCAGCCGCCCGTCGCCGGAGCGCCGCCGGTACGCCGTACCGAAGCGTTGTGAGCCAAGGGATTCCGACAGGGCGCCGATCGACGCGAAGCCATGGTTCTGGACCAGGACGACGATGATCTTGACGTTCTCCTGGACCGCGGTGACCAGCTCGCTCGACATCATCAGGTACGACCCGTCGCCGACCAGCACGAACACGTCGCGGTCGGGTGCGCCGAGCCGGACGCCCAGTCCGCCGGCGATCTCGTAACCCATGCAGGAGTAGCCATATTCGACGTGGTATCCCTTCGGATCGCGAGTCCGCCAGAGTTTGTGCAGGTCACCCGGCATCGAACCGGCTGCACACACCACCACATCAGACGGCGCCGACAATTCGTTGACGGCACCGAGGACCTCGCCTTGAGTGAGCAGTCCTTCGGCCAGTTTGCTCGTCACTTCGGCGGGCGGGTTGTAGGTGTTATCCACAATTGCGTCCCACCGGGTTGCGAGCTCGGCGGTCAATGTTCTGTACTGGTCCTCCACCGACCAGTCGCCGAGCTGGGAAGCCAACGAAACAAGGGCTTCCCGGGCGTCGGCTACAACAGGGAGACCAGCATGCTTACCACCGTCGAAGCGCGCCACGTTGATGTTGACGAACCGCACGTCCGGGTTCTGGAAGGCCGTCCGCGAGGCCGTTGTGAAGTCGGCGAAGCGGGTGCCGACACCGATCACCAGGTCGGCGTCACGGGCCAACGCATTCGCGGCCGTCGTGCCCGTGGACCCGACCGCGCCGACCGACTGCCGGTGGTCGTAGCGCAGAGATCCCTTGCCCGCCTGGCTTTCCGCCACCGGGATGCCAGTCTGCTCGGCGAACTCGCGCAAGGCGTCCTGGGCGCGGGAGTAGGCGACACCACCGCCGGCCACGATCAGGGGTTTCTTCGAAGACCGGATGAGCTGTGCCGCTTTGTCGACAATAGATGCCTCCGGCAACGGGCGGGGGATGTACCAGGTGCGCTCGGCGAAGAAGTCCTCGGGCCAGTCGAAGGCTTCTGCCTGCACGTCCTGCGGCAGGGCGATGGTGACCGCGCCGGTCTCGACCGGGTCGGTCAGCACGCGCATCGCGTTGAGCAGGGCCGAGGGCAGTTGCTCAGGGCGCCAGATCCGGTCGAAGTACTTCGAGACGGGACGGAACGCGTCGTTGACCGAGACGTCGCCGGCGGTCGTGCTCTCGAGTTCCTGCAACACGGGCGTCGCCACTCGCGTGCTGAACACGTCCGACGGAAGGAGCAACACAGGTAGCCGGTTGACGGTCGCCAGGGCCGCACCGGTGATCATGTTGGTCGAGCCGGGACCGACGCTCGCCGTGCAGGCGTAGGTCTGCAGGCGGTCGCGGGTCCGGGCGAACGCGGACGCGCTGTGCACCATCGCCTGCTCGTTACGAGCCAGGATGTACGGCAACGCGTCAGGATCCTCGAGTTCCGACTGCAGCAATGCCTGTCCGAGGCCCGCCACATTCCCGTGCCCGAAGATCCCGAAGCACCCGGCGAACAACTTCTGCCGCTCACCATCGCGCTCCGAGTACTGAACACTCAAAAACCGCACCAACGCCTGCGCGACCGTCAACCGCACCGTCATCGAACTCCTCCAAAGCCCATCGCCATCACCCGTCCGGCATCCACACCCGAGGCCGCCGGCACAACCGTCCAGGAGGCCGCCACGCAGAGCCCACCACCCGCTTCCCGCGTGACCCGCCGCCCCACCACCTCAGCCGCCGCAGGCCGTGGCCTAGTGGCCGGCGCGGTCACTCGTTTCTCCCGAACGGAAGCCGAGGGTCGATCTGTTCGGTCTTCCAGAGTTCGCGGACCCAGCCGTGCTGGGGGTCGTCGCTGATCAGCCATTCGCGTTCGGTGCCGGGGCCGGCCATCACGTTCAGGTAGTACATGTCATAGCCAGGAGGCGCCATCGCAGGACCATGCCAACCGTGTGGCACCAGGACCAGATCCCCACTGCGTACTTCAGCCAGTACGTCGATGGGGCGGTCGCCGGTGCCGTAGACCCGCTGGTAACCGATCGGGTCGTTGCCTTTGACAACCTCAGGGGCGGCGTCGGAGAGCTGGAGCTCGAAGTAGTAGATCTCCTCCAGCACACTCTCCTTGCCAGGCTTGTGCTCGTCGTGCTTGTGCGGCGGGTACGACGACCAGTTCCCGGCCGGGGTGAGCACCTCGCAGGCGATGATCGAGTCGGCCTCGAGCACCGCCGGCGTGCCGAAGTTCCGCACCTGCCGGGAGGCGACACCAGCACCGCGCAGCTCGGTCTCGACCTGCTCGACTCCGATCCGCCGGAACGGATAGTCCGACGCGGCTCGCGCATGTGGGAAGGCGATCCGGGCACCCCCGGCGCTGACGACGGCCATCGTGGTGCCGCGCGGCACGTACGCCAGGTCGGTCGCGCCGGCGAACACGTCAGCACGTCCACCCAACGCAACGGTCTCGCCGTCGACGATCACCTCGGCCGACCCCGACAACGGCAGCACGAGCCACTCGGAGTCCCCGGTGTCGATCTCCACGGATTGCCCCGGCCGCAGCGTCGCGACGTACAGACCGGTGTGTTCCCAGTCCTTCTCGCCCGGGCTGACAGCTACGTCAAAGCCATCCCGCGCAGTCGATCCCGCCGGCCGAAACCACTCAGTCATGCAACACCTCCGTCGGCGCCGGCAGCAACGCCGGGCGCTCCGGCTACTCCGGCCGGTCGGGGTGCCCCGGCTGCTCCGGCCGGTCGGGGTGCCCCGGCTGCTCCGGCCGCTCCCCGTGCTCCGGCCGCTCCGCGTCCTCCGCCTGGTCGGGCTAATCCGGGTGCTGCGGCTACTCCGGCTGGTCGGGCTGCCCCGGGCGCCGCTGGTGCTGCGGGTGCGCCGGCTGCACCGGGTGTTCCGGCACTGGCTCCGGCTGCGGTTGCTCCGGCTGGCCCGGCTGGTCCGGCTGGTCCGGTTGCTCTGGCTCCGGCTGCTGCGGGTGCTCCGGGGAGGGTGGGGGTGGCTGCGCCGGCAGTTAGTCGGTGGGTGGGCGGGGTCATGCGGCGCCTCCGTGGACTAGGGATGAGGCTTGGTCTACGGCGGCGGCTACGTCGCCGTCGGGTGGGAAGAGGAGGGCTCGGCCTACCACCAGGCCTCGGACTGAGGGGAGGCTCAAGGCTTTGCCCCAGGAGGCGTAGGTCTCTTCGGGGGCAACGGTTGGGTCGCCGCCGAGGAGGAGGGTTGGGAGGGTGGTTGCTTCCATCACGCGGGCCAGGTCGTCGACGACGGGGAGCTTCAGCCAGGTGTAGGCGCTGGTGGCGCCGAGGCCGGAGGCGATGTGGATCGACTTGATGACCGAGTCCGGGTCGAGGAGGTTGGTGACGCGGCCGTCTCGGCGTACCGACCAGAACGGTTCGACCATTGCCATCAGTTTGCGTTCGGCGAGTTCGGTCACCGCTTGTGCGCTGCTCTCCAGCGTCGCCACCGTACCGGGGTCGTCGAGGCAGATCCTGGTCAGCATCTTGCCGCCGTCCAGCCGGCGCCCGGCGATGTCATCGGCCGTACCGTAAGCCGTGAACCGGTCGTCCAGCTCGAACGACGCGCCTTGCAGCCCGCCACGGTTCATCGACCCGATCACGACCTTGCCCTCGAGCGCGCCGAGCAGCAGCAGGTCTTCGAGGATGTCCGGCGTCGCCAGCACTCCGTCGACGCCCGGCCGCCGCAACGCAGTACACAGCCGATCGATCAGCGCCGGCCGACTGGCCATCGCCATCCGATCGTCCCGCACGCCGAGCGCACCCCGAGCCGGATGATCAGCCGCCACAATCAGCAGCCGCCCATCCTCCCCCACCAGTTCCCGCCGCCGCCGATGCTGCCACCCCTCAGCAATCCGCTCCGGATACCGCACCCTGATCTCAGTCGGATTCACACCATCCCCCAGTTCGCCCCCCACCCAACCACTCCGAACCCCACGCGAGCTCCCCACCGTCACACCACTCCCACCCACGCCGGCCGCCCCGCCCCGGCCATCCGCCAACACGTCACCACGGTCATCGACGGGCTCGCCGCTGGCGCCGACGATCGCCCCGCCAGCGTTGCCGGGGGCAGAGCCCCGGCCGTCGCCGACTGGACCCTCGCGGGTATCGCCATGGGCGTTGTCGGGCGCACCACCGTGTGCGCCTGCGGGCGGACCCGCTTGGGTACGCCCGTCGGCGTTGCCGAGGGCAGCGCCCTGAGCACCGCTGACCGGACCCTCGTGGGTAGCGCCGGCGGTGGAGTCAGGGTTGCGGCGAGGGCTTGCGTAGAGGCCGGTGTTGTCTAGGTCGTCGGTGGGGGGCAGGGGGGCTCCTGGCGCCGAGGGTTGGGGCTCGTTCTCGGGGGCGGTCATGCGGATTGCTCCAGGAGGGCGAGGACTTCGGATTCGGTGGGCATGGCGGTGGAGCATTCGAGGCGGGAGGCGACGATGGCGCCGGCGATGTTGGCGAAGCGGATGACTTTTTCCAGCGGCCAGCCGGCCAGTAGGCCGTGGCAGAGGGCGCCGCCGAAGCCGTCGCCGGCGCCCAGGCCGTTGACTACCTCTACCGGGAACGGCGGGACCTCGACTCGCTCGTCGCGGGTGCGGGCCAGCGTGCCCTTCGGCCCTTGCTTTACGACGGCGAGGTCGAGCCCGCGGTCGAGCAGTGCCTGCGCCGCCTTGTCCGGGTCTGTCTCGCCGACCGCGACCTCACACTCCTCACGGTTGCCCACAGCAACAGTACAGTGCTGCAGCGCCCGCGACACCTGCTCGTGCGCCTCACTCGGATCCGCCCAGAACATCGGCCGGTAGTCCAGATCGAGCACGGTGAACCGCCGCCGTTCGCGCGCCTCCCACGCCGTGAAGTGCGCGGTCCGCGAAGGCTCAGCCGACAGCCCGGTCACCGTCGACCAGTAGATCGAGGCGTCCCGGATCGCGTCCAGATCGAGCTCGGACGGGTTGATCACCAGGTCCGGCGCCTTCGGGAACCGGTAGAAATACAAGGGAAAGTTGTCCGGCGGGAAGATCTCGCAGAACGTGATCGGCGTCGGCAGCCCCTCGACCGGTGTGACGAACCGGTCGTCCACCCCCAGCTCCAGCAGGGTCCGGTGGATGAAGGTACCGAACGGATCGTTCCCCGTCCGGCTGATCACCGCCGACTTCCGCCCGTGCCGAGCGGCCGCGACGGCGACGTTGGTCGCGCTGCCCCCGAGGAACTTGCCGAAGCTCTCGACATCCTCGAGATGCGTCCCGGTCTGCAGCGGATACAGGTCGACCCCGATCCGCCCGATGGTGAGTACGTCGTCCGCCATCAGACCGCCCCCGCGATCCGGCGCAGATGCTCGATACTCGCCCGTACGTCGGCCAGCGGCCCATCACCCTCAGGCCGCCCGGCCAGGATCGTGTCCTGCTCGAGCACGTACCACCCGTTGTACCCGGCCTTCTCCAGCGCCGACACGATCGTGGCCAGGTCGATGTCGCCGCCGCCCAGCGGACGGTACATCCCACCCCGTACCGCATCCGTGTAGCTGACCTCACCCGACTGCACCTTCGCAGCCCACGATGCATCGACATCCTTCAGATGCGTGTGCAGGATCCGCGAAGTGTGCTTCAGCGCCAGCGCCACCGGGTCTACCCCGCCGATCAGCAGGTGCCCGGTGTCGAGCGTCAGCCCGATCGTCGAGCCGGCCAGCACGCGATCGACATCGGCCGCGTTTTCGACCATCGTCCCCACATGCGGGTGCAGGGTCGCCGTGATCCCCTGCTTCGCGGCCAGCCCGGCCAGCGAGTCGAGGTTGGCCAGCAACGTATCCCAGCCGGCTGAGTCGAGTACCGGCCGATCGTCGTACCCGCCCTGGCCGGTCGCGGCGGCTAGTACCAGCGTGCTGGCGCCGGCAGCGACAAACCCTTCCAGTGCGTGCGCAACCTCAGGAGCAGGATCGTGCGACGGATCATGCAGTACTACCGGCACGAACCCGCCGACCGCCCGCAACCCGAGGTCGGCGAGCGCCTTCGCCTTGTCCGCCGGATCGTCGGGCAGGAACCCGTCAGGCCCGAACTCGGTCGCCGCGATGCCGACCTCACGCATCTGCGCCAGCACCGTCTCCGGGTCGTACTGCCATCCCCAGTCCGGGACCTCGCAGACACCCCAGGAGATGGGCGCTCCAGCGATCCTGGTGGCAACGTCACTCATCGGCCGATCTCCTCCAGAAGTACGACGCGGTTCTCGCGTCGGGACAGTTCACATGCGTCGGCGATCCGGAAGGCCTGTAGCGCGTCGCGGACCGTGCAAGGGACAGAACGGGTACCGGCGACCACCTCGGTGAAGGCGGTCAGCTCGGCGACGTACGCCGGCTGGAACCGGTCCATGAACGTGCCGTGCGACTGACCGGTCGGGAACGTGACACCAGGCTCCGCCGACCGCAGCGCGGTGTGCTCATCAAGTCCGACGGCGATCGAGCCCAGCGACCCCAGCACCTCCATCCGCACGTCGTGGCCGGCCGCGTTGTAGCGGGTACCGCTGACCGCGACGAAAGTACTGTCGTCGAGCGTCAGCAACGCCGCGGCAGCGTCGATATCGCCATACTCGCCGAAGAACGCCTCGCCACGGTTGGCGCCGGTGGCGAAGACGCTGGCCACCTCGCGACCGGTGACGAACCGGATGATGTCGAAGTCGTGCACCGTGCAGTCGCGGAAGAAACCGCCGCTGGTCGGGATGTACTCGCGCGGCGGCGGGAACGCGTCGTTGGTGTTCGCCCTGATGTGGTGGATGAAGCCGAGCTCACCGCTCGCGACCTGCTCCTGCGCCGAGCGGTACCCGGCGTCGAAGCGGCGCTGGAAGCCGATGTGCACGGGCACGTCCGAGCCCTCGACCAGCTCGACGATCCGCTGGGTCTCGCCGAGATCGATGGCGACCGGCTTCTCGCAGAAGGTCGGGATGCCGGCGGCGACGGCTTGCGAGATCAATGACGCATGGGCCGACGTGGCGGCCGCGATCACGAATCCGTCGATGCCACTGGTCAGCAGCTGGTCCACCGAGGCCGCGAACTCCAGCCCGAGATCCTTCGCGACCAGCTCGGCCCGGCTCGTCTCGACATCGGTGACGACGACCTGTTCGACCGCCGCCAGGCTCTTCAGCGTCGCGGCGTGGAACGCCCCGATCCGCCCGGTTCCGACCAACCCGATTCGCATCCTGGGATCCCCTCGTCAAGGCTCGTGACTGTGCGCCGGACCAGCACTCCCGCGGGTGCTGGTTCGCCCCGTCAGCTTTGCCGCCCACACCAGACCTGTCAATACTTTGTAAGCACATTTTCACGTCGGGACATACAAACCTCCTTCCTGTAACATCCGGGCATGGCCGCCCTCCCGATCCAGATCGATCGGACGAGCCCGGTGCCGCTCTATCACCAGCTCGCCGAGCAGCTGACCGCCGCGATCAGCGACGGTGTGCTGCGCCCGGGCGATGCCTTCGAGAACGAGCTGGCGATGTCGGACCGGCTCAGCCTGTCCCGGCCGACGGTTCGCCGGGCGATCTCCGAGCTGGTCAACAAGGGCCTGCTCGTTCGCCGCCGGGGCATCGGCACGACGGTCGCCAACCAGATGGTCCATCGCCGCGCAGAGCTGACCAGCCTGTACGACGACTTGATCCGCGAGGGCCGCACGCCGCGTACCGAAGTACTGTCCCTCGTCTGCTCAGCTCAGGACGACCGAGCCGCCGAGGCACTCAGCCTGCCGGCCGGCACGCCGCTGGTCTCCATCGTCAGGCTCCGGTACGCCGGCGACCAACCGCTCGCGATCCTCCGCAACTGGTTGCCCCCAGCAATGAACGACCTGACCACCGAACTTCTCGAGGCCGACGGCCTATACGCCGTACTCCGCGCCCGCGGCATCCGCCCCACCGTCGCCCGCCAGCGCATCGGCGCCCGCAACGCCACCGCCGAGGAACGCCGAATCCTCCACATGTCCAAGGCCGAGCCGCTCGTCACCATGACCCGCAGCGCCTACGACGCGGACGGCTCACCCGTCGAGTTCGGCGACCACTGCTACCGCGCCGACCAGTACTCGGTCGACGTCATCGTCAGCGAACGGTGACTAGCGCGCTCGGATAATCGAGTCCTCGAAGGTCTCCACGTGGAGTGGGATGACGACGAGGGCGACTCGCAGGGCCGGGTTGAGGCGGTTCCAGAGCAGGTCGGGCAAGGATTCCCATTCCTCGTCGACCGCGACGACGATGGGGTAGCCGTCGGTGACCACCTCGGCGGCAGTACCGGAGTACGTGCTGACCACGCCCGCGGTCGCCTCCTCCGAGCGGCGGAGAAACAGGGACGGGTGCTGGACCTGGTCCGCGGAGTACGAGCGGGCAGAGCCGACGACGACATCCATCAGCTCGGGGCCCTCGGTGACGGCACCGGCGAAGATCCGGGGAGTGCGGATGGGTGGGTCGGGCTCGTAGTCGATGTTGCGGAGTACGACCTGCAGGTCGACGCAGTCGCCGTGCGCAGCGGCTAGTTCATGGACGTGGCTGCCGTTGCCGACGATCACCCAGTCCTCGGTCCGGATCGCCGCCGTGTAGTGCCGCAATTCGTCCGGCCCGTCGCCCTTGAGGTCCTGGACGGTGATCTCGTACTCCGAAACCACCAGCTCCCGCTGCTGGGACGCCGGACTCCGCCCGGTCAGCCAGTACGCCGCGAACGGCACACCGTCGACATCCCGCCCGATCGCCACCCCACGCCCCGGATACTCACTGCGCCCCACCAAATCCGTCAGCGTCGCCACGCCCGAACTCTAACCCGCGGCAGGTTGTGGCGACCTCGGACACCAAATGGCGACCTTGAACAGGTTATTTCGTGTTCAAGGTCGCCACTGGGTGTCCGAGGTGCTGACTTGTGGTCAGGCCTGGTTGTTCAACAACGTGCGGACGAGGCGGAGGCCGACGGAGAGGTGGGCCAGTTCCGGGCCCTCCGTCTCGACGATCTCCTCCATCATCGTGGCGGCGCGGGACAGGGCGATCTCGTTCATGTCCTGCCAGGCCCGGACCCGGTCCTCGGGCTCGGCGGTCGCGTCGGTGGCCGCCAGGACCTGAGCGGTGAGGTGCGCATGGACCGCGTGCAGGTCGTCACGGAGGGCAGCGCGCGCCATCGTCTGCCAGCGGTCCGTCCGCGGCAGCCCGATGATGCGCTCCAGGAAGAGGCCGAGGTGCAGCCGCTCGCCCAGCGCGAAGTGGACCTTGGCGACCTCCAGTACGTCGAGGTCGTCCCGATCCGCCGTCTCCACGATCCCCAGGGCCGCGTACGCCGGTGGCAGTACGGCGATCCTGGTGGCGAACTCCTCCGGCACGTCCTTGGCGACCAGCGATTCACGCCGCTGCTCATAGAGGGCCAGCTCGCGACCCCGTAGTACCTCGGGCAGGGCAGCGGTGAGCTTGGCGATTCCCGGTGCGAAGAACTCGATCAGCTCGGCGATGTCGACCGGAGACCGCCGGTTCGACACCAGCCAGCGCGTCGCCCGCTCCACCAGCGTCCGCGTCTCCAACCGCATCGCGGTCTGGGTGGCGGCGTCGACGATGTTGTCGAGCTCAGCGTTGCGGGCGAGCAGTTCCGGCTGGGCGAAGATCCGCGACGCGGCCAGGTTCGCGCGTACGACGTCCTCGACCGACCCACCGGTCTCGAGCGACAACCGGTGGTACGCCGTGATGCCGGACGAGTTGATGAACTCGTTCACCACCTGGGTGGTGATGATCTCGCGGCGCAGCTGGTGCGACTGCATCGGCTCGGCGAACCGGTCCTGGATCGCCTTCGGGAAGTAGCTGACCAGCTTCGAGGCCAGGTAGTCGTCATCGGGCAGCGACGTCCTGAGCAGCTCGGCCTCGAGCACGATCTTCGTGTACGCGATCAGCACCGACAGCTCGGGCGAGGTCAGCCCGCGCCCCTCGGCCTTGCGGCGCTTGAACTCCGCGACGCTCGGCAGGAACTCCAGCTCCCGGTCGAGCAGACCTTGCTTCTCGAGCCGCCGGACCCAGTCCTGATGGACGTGCATCAGCGCCGCGGCCTGCGCGGTCGCGTTGGCCAGCCCGATGTTCTGCCGGTAGTTCGACTTGAGCACCAGCGCGCCGACCTCTTCGGTCATCGAGGCGATCACGTCGTTGCGCTGCTTCTCGGTCAGATCGCCGTCGGCGACCACCTTGTCGAGCAGGATCTTGATGTTCACCTCGTGGTCGGAGGTGTCCACGCCGGCCACGTTGTCGATGAAGTCGGTGTTGATCCGGCCGCCGGCGGTCGCGTACTCGATCCGGCCGAGCTGGGTGAAGCCGAGGTTGCCGCCCTCACCGACCGCCTTCGCACGCAGGTCCTTGCCGTTGATCCGGATCGCGTCGTTGGCCTTGTCCCCGACATCGGCGTGCGACTCGGAGGCGGCCTTCACGTACGTACCGATGCCGCCGTTCCAGAACAGGTCCACCGGCGCCTTGACGATCGCCTGCATCAACTCGTTCGGCGTCAGCGCGTCCGGGTGCCCCTCGAGGCCGAGCGCCGCCCGGACCTCGGCCGAGATCGGGATCGCCTTGTCGGTCCGCGGGTAGACACCACCACCGGCCGAGATCAGCTCCGGGTCGTAGTCCGCCCACGACGACCGCGGCAGATCGAACAACCGCCGCCGCTCAGCAAAAGAAACCGCAGCGTCCGGCCCCGGGTCGAGGAAGATGTGCCGGTGGTCGAACGCCGCGACCAGCCGGATGTGCTCCGACAACAGCATGCCGTTACCGAAGACATCTCCACTCATGTCACCCACGCCGACGACGGTGAAGTCCGCGTTCTGGCAGTCGTGGCCCATCTCGCGGAAGTGCCGCTTGACCGACTCCCACGCGCCGCGCGCGGTGATCCCCATCGCCTTGTGGTCGTACCCGACCGAGCCACCCGAGGCGAAGGCGTCACCCAGCCAGAACCCGTACTCCTTGGCGACCCCGTTCGCGATGTCCGAGAACGTCGCCGTGCCCTTGTCCGCGGCAACCACCAGATACGCGTCGTCACCGTCGTACCGGACCACCGAGGCCGGCGGAACGATGTCCCCGGCAACGATGTTGTCCGTGATGTCCAAAAGCCCCGAAATAAAGGTCTTGTACGACGCGATGCCCTCCGCCAGCCAGGCGTCGCGGTCGACAGCAGGATCCGGCAACTGCTTCGCGTAGAACCCACCCTTCGCACCCACCGGCACGATCACCGAGTTCTTCACCATCTGCGCCTTCACCAGGCCCAGCACCTCGGTCCGGAAGTCCTCCCGCCGGTCCGACCAGCGCAACCCACCACGGGCGACGGCGCCGAAGCGCAGGTGCACACCCTCGACCCGCGGCGAGTACACGAAGATCTCGTACGCCGGCCGCGGCTGCGGCAGGTCCGGGATCGCCTTGGGCTCCAGCTTGAACGAGATGTACGTCCGCGGCGTCCCGTCGGCGGCCGGCAGGAAGTAGTTCGTCCGCAGCGTCGCCTTGATGACGGTCAGGTACGAGCGCAGGATCCGGTCCTCGTCGAGGCTCTTCACCGTGTCGAGCGCGGTGCCGATCTCCTTCTGCAGCTGCTCGACCGCGATCATCCGGTTCGGGTCGTCGGCGTCACCACGGGCCGGGTCGAAGCTCGTCTCGAACAGCTGGACGAGCAGCTTCGCGATGTCCACGTGGTTGAGGAAGGTGTTCTCGATGTAGCTCTGGCTGAACGGAGTACCGCCCTGCCGGATGTAGCGCTGGTACGCGCGCAGGATGGAGACCTGCCGCCAGCTGAGGCTGCCCCGCAGTACCAGGGCGTTGAGCGCGTCGCTCTCGGCCTTGCCTTGCCACACAGCCTGGAAGGTGTCGGAGAAGAGCCCACGCAGCTCTTCCTTCTCCTCGGAGCCCTGCGGCGCCCGGAGCCCGAAGTCATAGATGTACGCCGTACCACTGGGCCGGCGGATCTCGTACGGCCGCTCGTCGATCACCTCGACGCCCATGTGGGTCAGCAGCGGCAGTACCTGCGACAGGGACAGCGCAGTGCCGGTCCGGTAGACCTTGAAGCGGCGCTCGCCCTCCCAGGCCTCGTCGATCGGGCTGTAGAGCGACATGGCCAGCCCGTCCTGAGCAGGCAGGCCGTCCAGGATCGTCACGTCGCGCACGGCGACCCGGGCGTCGAAGTCTTCCTTGTACGCCTCGGGGAACGCGGTCGCGTACTGACTCGACAGCCTGGTGACAGCGCCGTCGCCGCCGTCGGCGTGCAGCGCGACGTTGAAGTCGTCCTGCCAGGCACGGGTCGCCTCGACGACCTTCTGCTCGAGGATCTCGGCGTCGAACTCCCCCACCGTCGACCCCTGCTTCATCCGGACGACGAAGTGCACCCGGGCGAGCACGGACTCGGTCACGTAGGCGGCGTAGTCGACCGACTCGGCACCGATCGCGTCCTTGAGGATCTGCTGCATCTTGAGCCGGACCGCGGTCGTGTAGCGGTCACGGGGCAGGTAGACGAGGCAGGACAGGTACCGGTTGTACACGTCGCGGCGGACGAACAGCTTGACCGCACGGCGCTCCTGCAGGTGCAGTACGGACTGCACGATCGGCAGGAGGTCCTCCACCGGCGCCTGCAGCAGCTCGTCGCGGGGGTAGGTCTCCAGTACGTCCAGCAGCCCCTTGCCGCTGTGGCTGTTGGGGTCGAAGCCGGTCTGCGCGAACAGCTCGATCGCCTTGCGGCGCAGTACCGGGACCTGCATGACGCTCTCGGTGTACGCCGTCGAGGAGAGCAGCCCGATGAACCGGCACTCCGAGACGGGCTCACCGTTCTCGTCGAACTGCTTGATGCCGACGTAGTCCAGGTACGACGAGCGGTGCACCGTCGAGCGCGAGTTGGCCTTGGTGAGGATCATCAGCTTGCGCTCGCGGGCCTTGGCGCTAACCTCCGGCGGCAGCTTGCCGGCGTTCGCGTCGAGCTTCGGGTCCGGCCGCAGGATGCCCAGACCAGTGCCCGGTACGCCGCGCAGCACGCCCTGCTCGCCGTCCATGGTGAAGCTGTACTCGCGGTAGCCGAGGAAGGTGAAGTGCTCGTCGGCGAGCCACTCCAGCAGCTCCTTGGCCTCTTCGACCTCACCTGCGCCGACCGGCAGCTTGGACGCGTCCAGCGACTCGGCGATCGAGACGGCCTTCTCGTGCATCTTCGGCCAGTCCTCGACGGCCTCGCGCACGTCGCCGAGCACCCGCTGCAGGGCCTGCTCCAGCGCGCGGTGGTCCGCGGGGTCGGCGATCCGCTCGACCTCCAGGTGCATCCAGCTCTCCCGGACCAGGTCGTGCTCGTCCGCGGCGGCCGCGTCGTCGAGCACCTCCTGCAGGGTGCCGGCGATGTCGCGGCGGACCACGAACTGCGGGTGCACGAGCAGCTGCAGCTCGAGGTTGTGGTCGGTGATCACCATCGACGCGCTGTCCACCAGGAACGGCATGTCGTCGATCACGATCTCGACGACCGTCCGGCCGTTCGCGGACCAGCCGTGCTCCTCGACGGTCGGCGTGAAGACGTGCACCTTGGCGGTGCCCTGCGGCCGGGAGAGCGCGGACTTGTAGTGGTGCTTGGCGGCGCCCAGACAGTCGGTCGGCTGCCGCTCGGCGACGTCCTCGGCGGCCACATAGCGGTAGTACCGCTCCAGGAAGGTCTTCAACTTACCGGCGTCGACCTCGCTGCCATGTGACCCGGCGACCACCGCCTTGGCGAGCACATCGGCCTTCTGGACGTCCAGCTTGCTCTGCATTCCCCACCGTCTCCACGCGTGACAAAAGCGGCGCTCTGCGCCGAGCGACACGACTCTGTGTCCCTCCCTCAGAGATTAGTCCACTTCTGTCACTGGTGTGGTGTCGGGACGGTCCTTTCCGATGCCTTACGAATCACGTTCAACAGTCCCCGTCAGCCGCAGCGCGAGCGCCGGGCAGGCCAGTACTGCGCGGCGCGCGTTCGCCTGCTCACCACGGGTGATCTCGCGGTCCCGGAGTACCGGGAAACCCCATTCGTCGAGCCAGACGTCGTCGGGCAGGAGGGTCCCGCAGAGGCCATGGCCGTCGCAGCGGGTCCAGTCGATCTCGAGCTTCTTCACCAGGTACCTCCGGGTACTGGCAGCACACCCAGTACTGCGCGGCCGCAGCCGCCGGCGAGGTGCTGACGGATGTCGTCGTCGAAGGCCTCGAGTGCCGAGGCCAGGAACCGGGCCGACCCGTCCGGGTGAGCACAGGCACCACGACCCGGTACCAGCCCCAGGTGCCGTTGGGCGTCGTGCCAGCCGGCCGGGTCTCCGGCGACCAGCCTGCCGAAATCGTCGACCAGGGCGGCCAGCCCGAAGACGCAGGGGCCGCATTGGCCTGCGGACTGGCTCGCCAGCCACTGGGCGACTCGGTAGACCTCGCCAATCGGGCAGGTGTCGGTGCCGAGCGCCAGGACGATGCCTGCGCCGCCCGTCGTCTCGGGGCGGCTCAGGTCGGTTGGTAGCCACTTGCCGTGGTACCCGCCGACCAGTACTGGACCTGGGGAGGCGCCGGCGAAACGTAGTACGGCCTCTAGCGGGGTCCCGGTCGGAGTCTCGACGACGCCTGGTCGCTCTACCGCGCCGTCGATCGTCAGGAGCTGGGTGCCGGGCTCACTGATCAGCCCAGTGCTGCTGAACTCATGGGCACCGAGCCGGGCGAGTACTGCGAGCTGGGCGAAGGTCTCGACGTTGGAGAGGAAGGTCGGGCGACGGTTGTAGCCCTTCCTCGTCGGCAGCACCTTCCGTCCAGGCGGGACCGGTTGGCCTCCCTGCAGGACACTCAACACAGCCCGGGCCTCACCAGCGACGAAACGGCCGGGCGTATCGGCCACCTGCACCTCTACGCCGTCCTGCCGCTCTAGTAGCGCAGCCCTCACCGATGCGGCCGCTGCCGCATCGTGCACGGCTACTAGAACCAGTGGCGCCTTCAGTGCGCGTGCCAGACCGGTGGCGCCATCCAGTACGAGGTGGGGCGCCATGCTGAGAAGCAGGCGGTCCTTGCGGCTCACTGGCTCGCTCTCGGAGCCGTTGACGACTACTGCCTCGATACCTCTCGCTGGGAGATCGGCCAGCTTCAATGCGACTGGGAAGGCGGCTCCCCCTCGGCCTCTTAGACCTACAGCGGTCGCCAGGTCGGCGTAGGCCTCCCTGCTGAGTTCCGGGAGTGGACCGTGCACCTGGAGGTGCTGTTGAAGGCCGATGCGACCGCCGGCCAGGCCGGCGAGCAGCCTGGGCTGTCCGATGGAGCGCAGGGGCGTAGGGGTCTCTTGCAGGATCGTCATGAGGTCCTCACCAGCCGAACGGTCGTCCTGCTCCGGAGGCGTACGGCGACGGATGCACCGACGGCCGCCAAGCAGGTGAGAGTGATTGCGAGCATCCACGGCGTACTGCGGTCCGTGCCGGCCAGGAGGCTGTGGCCGACAGCCAGGAGCCATCCGATCGACGCTGCGACGTGGATCGAGCGCCAGCGCTTGGTGAAGGCTTCGGATCGGGCAAGCCGTCCCCTGGCTGCCCCGACGAGTGCGGCGAGCACCAGGCTGTAGAAGGCGAGCACTCCGACCACCATGGCGAACGGCCGATAGCCAGAGCCGAACGGCCAGACGAGAACGGACACACTGATGTCCACGAAGGCGTCGGCGATCACTGCGACCACATGCGCGAGCAGGAGCAGCAGGCCGGTCACAGCGGCCGAGCGATGGACGTACTGCAGCCAGAACCGTTGCTCCGGCCTTTTAGTCCCTGAGCCCAATGCGCCGAGGGAGGCGGCCAGGGTGAAGAAGATGAGGGCCATCACGCCAGCGGCGCGGGCCAGGTACCACAGCGTCATCAGGCGGCCCTGCTAGCGGAGGGCCAGCCCGAGAGCTCGGTGACCTCACCATCACCGGCTATGAGTCGTGCCGGGTGTCCGGCCAGGGTCAGGCGCCCCAGTGCTGCTTCGCCGGTGGCTACCAGGGCAGTGCTGAAGGTGTTGGCCCGTACTGCGGTTGGCGCCCAGACGGATGCTGTACGCCAGCGGCCGTCGGCGGGCCGGCCGGTCCGCGGGTCGATGACGTGGTGAGCATGGCCAGTGGGGGTCAGCCAGCTCCTCGCAGTACGGGTGGAGGTGGTCAGGCCGCCGTGGGCGAGGGTTACCGCGACGCCTTCTTCGCCTTCGCGTTCTGCTACTCGGATGACCCAGGGCTCGGCCGGCGTACCGGCTGCACGGAGGTCTCCGCCGATCTCGACCAGTACTGCGCATCCGTGGCGCTTGCTGAGGACCAGGGCTGCCCGGTCCGCGGTCCAGGCCTTCGCTGTGGCCCCCAGGTCCAGAGAGGTGCCCTCGGGGATGCCGACCATGGCGACCTTGCGGTTCAGCGTGACCTGCTTCCAGCCGGGTGCGGGGGCGGCGAGGCCGGTGGCCTTGGGAAGGCGAGTGCGGACGACCTCGATGTCGCTGTCGTAGCCCGCGGCCACCACTGCGGCTCCAACGGTCGGATCGACAGCACCGCCGCTGTTGGAGGCTGCGACGAGGCTTACGTCGACCAGGTCAACCAGTAGGCGAGAGACGGGGACCATGGAGCCGGCGCGGGTGTTGACCGCGGACAGCTCGGAGTCGGGTCTGAAGCGGCTGGCGGCTTTGTCCACCCGATCCATCAGCGCCTTGAGAGCACCCGTGGCCGCACCGAGTACTACGGGATCGTCGACGGTCAGGCGGACGGTGCAGCTCCACGCCTGCCAGGTACGGGAGGCGGTCACGAGCCGTTGCTCCCGCCTTGGGTGGGAGCGTTCTGCTGAGCCGACCCGAGGCCGCTGCTGCCGGAACTGCCGCCAGAGCCATCGTCGGAGCTGCTGCCCGAGCTGCTGCCGCTGTCGGAGCTGTTCGAGTCGTCGGAGCTGGAGGCCTGGGTGCCGCTCGGGTTGTCGGACTGGCGGGCGCTGACGATGCCGACCGCCAGCCCCGTCCCGGTGACTCCGAGGACGACGGTGGCGATGGCGGCCGCTGCGGAGCGGCGCAGCCAACGGGTGCGGGCTGAGTGGGGGTCGATCGGTGTGGTGACCATGCCCTCAGCCTCCCGGCGGGGGCCTCAGGCGCACGCCAAGGGAACCTCAAGCCGGAGTCAAGTTCTCCTGAGACTCACCTGAGAGCACCTCTCAGCAGAAGCCCCGCACCTCCGGCGGGCAGTCCGTGTGCTGGTGCTTCTCCACCGCGTCGATCACGTCTTCCGCGGCCGCGCCCATCGCGACCACCCGCTCCTTGCCGAGCACGTCGATGAAGAACTCGCGGACCCGGCCGGCATGCACCGGCGCGCAGGCCTTGATCGCGGCCATCCCCTCGTCGGTCAGCACGATCTCCGGGTACCTGGCCTCACAGGCCTCCTTGCGGATCAGCCCGCGCTTCTCCATCCGGGTCAGGTGATGCGACATCCGGCTCTTCTCCCACTGGGTCGCCTCACCCAGCTCGTACGCCCGCATCCGGCCGGTCTCGGACTCGGACAGGTTGACCAGGATCTCGAAGTCGGACTCGGACAGGCCGAACTCCCGCTGCAGGTGCCGGGCCAGGTGCGTCTCCAGCGTCTTGCGCATCAGCAGATAGCTGCGCCAGGCCTTCTGCTCGTCGTCGTCGAGCCACGGTTCGTTCGCCACATCGACCATCGTACCCGATGGGGTTGACACATCAACCAAGCGCGCTATGCTCGGTTCAGGTTGACGCATCAACCCACATCTTCGAGGGAGATTTTCGATGACAGACAAGAAGCTCATCGCCGTGGTCGGAGCTACCGGTTCGCAGGGCGGCGGGCTGGTCCAGGCGATCCTGGCCGACCCCGAGCAGCGGTTCGCAGTACGGGCCTTGACCCGGAACGCGCAGTCGGAGAAGTCGAAGGCCCTGGTGGCCGCCGGCGCCGAGGTGGTCGAGGCCGACCTCGACGACGAGGCCAGCCTGCGGAAGGCGTTCGACGGCGCGCACGGCGCCTTCGTCGTGACGAACTACTGGGTCGAGCGGACGCCGGCCGAAGAGGCCGCCCGGACGCGTGCCGAGATGGAGCTCGAGCAGGCCGACAAGGCTGCCCGCGCCGCCAAGGACGCGGGCGTCGAGCACGTGATCTGGTCGACGCTGGAGGACACCCGCGACCACTTCGGCGAGACCGACCGGGTGCCGAGCCTCGACGACGGCAAGTACAAGGTGCCGCACTTCGACGCCAAGGGCGAGGCCAACGAGCTGTTCACCAAGTACGGCGTACCGACCACGTTCCTGCAGACCACCTTCTACTTCGAGGCGATCAAACAAGGCATGGGCCCGGTCCGCGGCGAGGACGGCAAACTCGTCCTCACCCTCCCGATGGCCGACCAGCCCCTGTCCGGCATCGCCGCAGAAGACATCGGCAAAACCGCCCTGGGCATCTTCAAGCGCGGCACCGAATTCATCGGCCGAACCGTCAGCATCGCCGGCGACCACCTCACCGGCACCGAGTACGCCGCCGCCCTCAGCAAGACCCTCGGCGAAGAAGTCACCTACCAGCCCCACACCTGGGACGACTTCCGCACCTTCGCCTTCCCGATGGCCGTCGAGTTCGCCAACATGTTCCAGTACTACGCCGAAGACTCCGCCCGCTTCACCGGCACCCGCGACCTCAACCTCGTCCGCGAACTCAACCCCGACCTCCAGTCCTTCGAAACCTGGCTCAACCTGCACGCCGACGAGGTCAAATCAACCGTCAATTGATCCCATGATTGTCCGGGATCGCAGCGCTCATCGCGGGAGGCGTTCCTACTGATCGGACCGATAGACTGAAGAAAGATCCCATCTATCGTCAGCTCCGAGGGAGTCCGCCATGACTCGAATGCCGCAGATGTCTGATCCGGGATTGCTGCGGACGGTTGTTGGGTCGGGCGGGCGGACGGAGCTGACGGACGGACCGGCCAAGGATCGATGGCTGCTGAACACGCGCTACCTACGGAGTCTCAGCGTCGACAACCTGCTGCGGCCGTACCGTGCGGAGGCCGGCTTATGGAGCTACTCCGGGTCGTGGGGTACGACGATCGGCGCGGCAGCCACCGCCGGGCCGGAGGACTGGCATTGGGGCTGGGAGTCGATCACGTGCGAGCTGCGTGGCCACATCCTCGGACATTGGCTGTCCGCGGCGGCTCGGATCGGCCACCAGGACCCTGAGGTGGCCGCTCGAGCATCCACGATCGTCGCCGAGCTTGCTGCGTGCCAGCGCGCCAACGGCGGCCGATGGGCTGCGTCCATCCCACCGGCGTACTTCGAACGGCTGATGGCGGGCAAGCCGGTGTGGGCACCGCAGTACGTCGTCCACAAAACGCTGATGGGATTGCTCGATCAGTACCGTATCGCCGGCAACGAAGAGGCCCTCAGCGTGGTGTCGGCCTTCGCCGGATGGTTCCACGACTGGAGTGGAAAGCTGTCGCGAGAGCAGCTGGACGACGTACTCGACCAGGAGACGGGTGGGATGCTCGAGGTCTGGGCGGACCTCCTCGCGTTCACCGGCGACCAGCGCGCCGCCGATCTCGTCGACCGGTACGACCGTCCGCGGTTCTTCGAGCCGCTGCTCGCCGGCGTCGATGTGCTGACCAACAAGCACGCGAACACTCAGATCGCAGAGATCTTGGGCGCCGCGCGGGCGTGGGAGGTCACCGGCGTGCAACGCTGGCGCGACATCGTCGAAGCCTTCTGGGACGCCGCGGTGGAGACGCGTGGAACCTACTGCACGAGCGGCAGCAGCTGCGGCGAGGTTTGGCAGCCGCCCGGTGAACAGTCCGCGCGTCTCCATGCGGTGCAGGAGCATTGCCTTGTCTACAACCTGATGCGGCTCGCCGCCGTCATGTTCCGCTGGACCGGCGACCACCGTTACGCCGACTACTGGGAACGCAACCTGGTCAACGGCATCTGGGCGCAGCAGCACCCCGATACCGGCATGCCGGCGTACTTCCTGCCCTTGGCAGCCGGAAGCCGCAAGCAGTGGGGCCGGCCGACCGAGGACTTCTGGTGCTGCCACGGAACGTTGCTCCAGGCACACGCCTCGATCGACGAGGCCGCGCTGTACGTCGACGGCACCGGGATCTCGATCAGCCAGTACCTGAACTCGGTCACGACCTGGCCGGATCTGTTCGACGGAAGTGTGCGACTCACCATCGCCGCCGACCCCGAGGAAGGTGTCGTCCTCGGGCAACGACAAACCCTCCACGGTGCCGCTGGAATCCAGGAACTGCTGTCACGGCC
Source organism: Kribbella sp. NBC_00382 (assembly GCF_036067295.1). Taxonomy (NCBI): domain Bacteria; kingdom Bacillati; phylum Actinomycetota; class Actinomycetes; order Propionibacteriales; family Kribbellaceae; genus Kribbella; species Kribbella sp. NBC_00382. The sequence goes on along the minus strand of NZ_CP107954.1, from coordinate 4,357,563 downwards.
GCTACCGCCGCGGCGGCCGAACCACCGCGTCTACGTTGTCGACGTCGACTGCGATCGGCCGTCGAGGTTCGAGCTCAGGCTTCGGGTTCCGTCATGGGCACTCGGGGCACCGATGCTTGAGATCGACGGTAAGCCGGTGCGGGTAGCTGTGGACGACGGCTGGATCGTCACCTCACAGGTCTGGAGCAGCCAGCGTCTTCGGCTGACCGTGCCGTCAGGGCTGAGCACCGTGCCGCTGGCGGATCGACCCGATACGGTCGCGGTGCTCGACGGCCCAGTGGTCCTTGCCGGTCTGACGAGCCAAGAGTCCATCCTGTACGGCGTACCGGACGAGCCTGCGAGTTTCCTCACCCCCGACCAGGAACGACACCACAGTTGGTGGCGGACGGGGACCTACCGAACCATCGGTCAGCCCACAGGCATCCGATTCGTCCCCCTCGCCGAAATCCGCGACGAGCCGTACACCGTCTACTTCCCCCTGCAGCCCCAAAGAGCCACCGATCGGGAGATGCCTTGATGACCGACGTTCGACTGGCGTACGGCGACAGCGGGTTGCGACTGGCAGTAGACCCGGATGCGACGACGATTGTCGAACCCGTGCACACAGCCGCGGCTGCCGACCAGATGAAGGCTCTTCGCGCGGCGCTGCGGGAGCCGGTGGCCGGCCTGCCGCTGCGTGAGCGGGTTCGCCCCGGGCAGTCGGTAGCCATCTCCGCCTGTGACGGTACGCGGCCACAGCCGCGGCAGTTGATGATCCCTGCCATCATCGAGGAGCTGGATGGCATCGTGGCCCCGGCTGACATCGTGGTCCTGGTTGCTACCGGCACCCACCGTGGAAACACCGAGGCTGAACTCCGGCTCATGTTCGGTGATGAGATCGCGGACTCGGTGCGCATCGTGAACCACGACAGCCAGGATTCGTCACAGTTGGTCTGGCGCGGCATGCACGGCAACGGCGTACCGGTGTGGCTGAACCGGGAGTGGACCGAAGCGGACCTCAGGATCACCACCGGTTTCGTCGAGCCGCACTTCTTCGCGGGTTTCTCCGGGGGGCCGAAGTTGGTGGCGCCGGGCCTCGCCGGCCTGGAGACGGTCCTCGTCCTGCACGACGCGTCGAGGATCGGTGACTCGCGGGCGACCTGGGGTGTCACGAAGGGCAACCCGGTTCACGACGACGTCCGAGCCATCGCCGAGGCGACCGGAGTGACGTTCGCCCTGGACGTCGTACTGAATCGGGACAAGGACATCGTCGCGGCGTTCGGCGGTGATCTGCTGCCGATGCACGCGGCCGCGGCGTCCTTCGCGCGCCAGATCGCGATGCGGCCGGTCGACAGACGGTTCGACGTCGTCGTGACCACGAACTCCGGGTTCCCGCTCGACCAGAACCTGTACCAGGCAGTCAAGGGCATGTCGGCCGCCTATCAAGTCGTCCGGCCGGGTGGAACGATCATCTGTGCGGCCGAGTGCCGGGACGGCTTCCCGGACCATGGTCTGTACCGCCAGACGCTCGAGACGGCTCAGTCGCCGCAAGCGCTGCTGGCTGAGATCGCCTCCCGGTCGGTCACCGTTCCCGATCAATGGCAGGTACAGATCCAGGCCAAGATCCAGTCGGCGAACCGAGTCGTCATGCACACCGGGTTCCTGAGCGACGCGGACCTCGCCGCTGTCCAGCTCGAGCAGACGCACGACATCTCGGCAACCGTCGCCGACGCACTCGCGTCCGCCGGCCCGGGCGCGACGATCTGCGTCCTCCCGGAAGGGCCACAAACCATTCCGTACCTGGCAGGAGAGCACTAACCACCTGTATCGGCTGAGCAAAGGTCGATCCGTTGCATCCGTGGCAGCTCGGACGATCTGTTCGGGCCGGAGGGCGACGGCCCGGCGGCACGCCATCGGGGGGTGGCGTTGCTGCCGGGCCGTCAGTCACTCGCGCGGTGTCACTTCGCGTGCAAAGCCCTGCGGCGACGTCCGCGATATATCAGCACGCCGCCGGCAACCATGGCCAGCAGGCCACCGATGGCGCTGTACGTGAGGGCGTTGCCCGCCCCGGTGGAAGCCAGGTCGCCGGACGTTCTGCTCGCGGCCGGCCGGCCGGCGGGTGCGCCGACCTCCGCCTGCGCACGGGTGCTGGACGTGCCGGAGGCGGAGACAACCGACGTGGTGGCGGTCGGTGTGGGCGCGGGTGTCGTGGGGGCCGGCGTCGTGGAGACAACCGGCGTGGAGGCGGGTGTCGTGGGAGGCGTCGGCTTGTCAGCGCCGGCGGTTCCCGACGCGGCCTTCAGCTGAAGAGTCGTGATCGAGTACGGCGGCAGCGTCTGGGCGGCCGCCGTGCCCCGCTTCGCCGTCGTCAGGGCGGTGTCTCCCTGGGCATACGAAACGGTCGTGACCGCCCCTGCGGCCGGGGTGAATCCGGCGTACGAGAGCGACACCGGCGCCGCGTTCTGCGGGCTCTTGTTGATCAGCATGACGTTCAGACCGCCGGTGCTGTTCCGCACCGCGTGCACAGCGACCGACGCGTTGCCCGAGGACGCCTTGACCATGGTGTCGCCGGGCTTCGCCAGTGCGGTCAGCGAGCGGATGCCCCAGTAGATGGGGAAGGGCGTGTCGCGCGCCGGTTCGCACTTCCCCCCGACGCAGGTGCCGGCGGAGAGAATGCCCCCGTCCTGATAGTCGGTCTGGCCGTTGACGGTGGTGGGTGCTTGGTCCGTGCCGTTGTGCAGGTTCCACCAGTCCACGTGGGTGGCACCTTGCTCGAACCAGGTCATGTAGGTGTCCGGAGCAAACAGGGCCGCGGCCTGGCTGGTCTGGGCGGGCGAGCCGACGGCGCCGTTCTCGGTGACCGCGATCTCCACCGAAGCGGCGCGCGAGCCCGCGTACTTGGCGATCAGCGAGCGCAGCTCGGACCTGACACCGGCGATCCGGGAGGGGGTCTTCAGCAGGTCGTCCGTGGTGGTGCCGCCCGGATACCAGTGGACGATGACGAAGTCGATCGAGCTTCCCGCGATGGAGAGCACCGTGTTGTTCCAGTCGGCGCTGTCACCCGGAGCCTTCTCCTTGTCCGGCCAGCCGCCGGGGGTGGTGAGCACCGCTCCGATCTTCACCTTCGGGTCCACCGCCTTCATCGCCTTCGCGTAGGCGACCAGGTTCTTCGCGTACTCCTTCGGGCTCTTGTCGGCGTGCGTGTCATTCTCCCAGCCCTTGCCGTCGCCGTAATACCCGTTGCCGTAGACCTCGTTGCCGATCTCCCAGTACTTCACGCCGTACCCTTTGTCGACGTTGGCGTACTTGACCCAGTCGGCGGCCTCCTGGGGGGTGCCGGAACCGTAGTTCGCGGTCAGGATCGGCTGGGCGCCGACCCTCTTCGCGGTGGCCATGAAGTGGTCGAAGTCGGTGTTGGCGGGGATCCAGCCGCTGCCGTCGCCGTAGGTGTGGGTCTTCCAGTGGTAGTCGTCCGCGCCGGAGCCGCCGGGATAGCGCAGCTGCCGAACTCCCGCGGCCTTCATCAGCGATGACACCGTGGCAGTCCCCATGTGGTCGTCGCCGTAGCCCGTGTTGAGGCCGACACCACTGCTGGGCACCGTGCCCAAGGAGGTACCGGCATCCACACTGATGCCGACGGTCGGCGCCGCGCCCGCGCTGGGCGCCTGGGCGCCGACGCCGGCCGAGGCGGCGAGCACCGCCACCGTCCCCACGACAAATTGCCGGAGCATCCGGCGACGGCGGGGCGTGCGAGTCCGAGGCATCGGCTGCTCGGCGGATCTCGGGTCGTCTGGTGACACGTAGTGCTCCGATCGGGTATTGGCACAGAGGGCGTAGCGCCGCTGACCACGGCTCGCCCTCGTCGGTACGACCCCTAGTTGCCACCCAGAGCAGAAAGGTTGCCGCCGGACTGCTGGGGACCTTCAGCTCTTCTCGCGGTCCGCCTTTCGGGGTGTGCTGGTAGCAGCGATCCGAGTGGAGGGGCCCATGGACACCGACCGGCAGTACCCTCCACCGCCCGACCGTTCGCACAAATACCGGCGGCTCTCCGTCATCGCCACCATCGCTGCCGCGACCGCGCTGGCGCTGGTGATCGGCGTCGTCGTGGCGACCACCCTCGACGACCACCAGGTGAGCACCCCATCGCCGACGGCAACCGTCACGACGGCGATCGGCGCCACGCCGTCCGCCCGGCCGACGACCGCTCCCAGCACCACCCCGACTCCATCGCCCACACCATCGCCGACTCCATCGCCGACGGCCACGCCGAGCAGGCGGACCTTCCGTTACCAGGCGCTGTGGCCGTTCGGTTCGGAGCAGGACGCGGCCGTCTGGCAGCGGGCCCATCGCACCCGCGGCCACCAGCCGTGGCATCTCGACGCGGCGCAGACGGCTTTGTCCTTCACCACCGGCTTCCTGGGCTTCGAAGAGGTGAACACCGTCGTCTCCCACACCGTCCGGGGTGACGACGCCACTGTCTCGGTCGGCTATCGCACCGGCACCACGACACCTTCCGTCGCCGCCGTCGTCCATCTGCGCCGGATCGGCCAGGGCGACGACGCTCCCTGGGAGGTGGTCGGAACCCGCGACTCCACCCTCACGCTCGACCACCCCGCCTACGGCAGCGCGGCTGCTTCTCCGCTGAAGGTCGGTGGCCGGATCACCGGGGTGGACGAGGCGATCCGCGTGGAGGTCCGGCAGCACTCATCGGCGGCGGTGCTCGGCTCGTATTGCTGTGTACCAGGCGGAGGCGAGCGCACCCCCTGGTCGGCATCCGTGCGGTACGGCGGCGCCGGCGGCGGCGTACTCGTCATCGTCGCCTCGACCGGCGGCCACTACCAGGCGGTCGAGCAGTTCGCCATCACGGCCATCCGTCCACGAGGAATCTGACGCCCCAGCAGGACTCTACGGTCCGGCACTGCAGACGAGGCCGGCCGGCTCCGGCGGCTGAAAGTCGCTCTTGTTCGGGTCTGAACGTTCTTGCGTACCTCTGATCGACGGATAGACGCCACCAGGTTCCGGGTCGATATTCCTGAACATGTGAAGCAGTAGATCCTCGAGCGCCCAGAAGAGGTCAGAACATGAACGAAAGACCGCCCCGATCCCGCACCACGGCCCTACGCCGATCGCTGCTCCTCCTGGTGGTGAGCACTCTCGCGATGGGTGGCCTGTTCGCCACCTCGGCGCCGGCCAACGCCGCGACCAACCAGTTCCACGGTATGAACTGGGCCGTCCTTGGTGACAACTTCAGCAAAGGCCCGCTCGTCATCTCCGGCCTCAGTCAGACCGACAGCAACGCGACCGTGCGGGCCAAGGCCAATGCCGTGTACGACGACATGGCCGCGATCGGCGTCAACGCCGTCCGGCTACCGATCAACACGCATACCGTCGGCACGGCCTGGTGGGAGGCCTACCGGGGCGCCGTCGACGCGGCGACCGCGCGCGGCTTCAAGGTCATCCTCACCTACTGGGAGGACGGCGCCGCTTCGGGCGGCAAGGTGACGGACTACGCCGCCTGGAACACGATGTGGTCGCGAGTGACCAGCACCTACGGTTCCAACGCCAATGTCTACTTCGAGCCGATGAACGAGCCGCACGGCTACAGCTCGACCGAATGGCGAAACGTCGCCGCCGAGTGGCTCAGGTACCACTACTCGGCCGTGCCCAGCCGGGTGCTCATCGGCGGTACCGGCTTCAGCCAGGACTTGCGCGACATCTGCAACGACAGCCGCTTCAACGGCACACTGATGTCCTTCCACACCTACACCTTCTTCGCCGGCGCGATGACGTACGACGGTTGGCGCAGCTACATCCAGACCCGGCTGGGTAACTGCGCCTCCCGCGCGGTGATGACCGAGTACGGCGCGCCGATGTCCAACGGCCTCAACTACTCCAACGCGTCCAGCACCGACAACTACGTCCGCTACCTTCGGGCCGCCACCCAGGTCATGCGGGACAACCAGATGGGCGGCACCTACTGGCCCGCGATCGGTGGCAAGCGCACCGACGGCGGTGGCTTCGACTGGTATTCGATGTTCTCCCAGAGTGGCAGTGGCACCAGCATCGATCTGGCTGTCCGCAACTCCTCCGGTCGTGACCGCGTCAGGTACGGCTGGGGCTTGTAGCCAGAGCCGACCAGGACATCAGCTCAAGGGCAGGTCGGCGAGAGCCGGCCTACCCTTGCTGTCGCTAAGATCATACGTATGGTGAAAGACTCGATCGGCGCCGCGCAGTTGATGCCGCGCCGGCTGCCCGTTGGCCGGCTCGGGGTCTCGGTCGTCGCCGAGCTCGTGGATCTGATCGTGACGGGCCGGTTGAAGGAGGGCGATCTACTGCCTCCGGAAGGGCCGCTGAGCGAGCACTTCGGCGTGAGCCGGACGGTGTTGCGCGAGTCGGTGAAGCGCCTCGAGGAGAAGGGCCTGGTGACCGTCTCGCAAGGTCGGGGTACGCAGGTTCGGGCGCCGGGGTACTGGAACATGCTGGACCCGGTGGTGCTGTCGGCCCTGATCGACAACGACGAAAGCCTCGGCGTCCTCGACGAGTTGACGATCGTGCGTGCGAGCCTGGAGTCGGCGATGGCGGGGGCAGCGGCCGGTTCGCACACCGCCGACGAGCTCAGGCGGCTGGAGAACGCGTTGACGGCCATGCGGGAGAGCGAGTCGGAGACGGACTCGTTCCGGCAGGCGGATGTGATCTTCCACTACGCGGTGATGGAGATCTCCGGCAACCGGTTGGCGGAGAACATCGCCAAGCAGATCTACAAACGAGCCGTGGAGTCCAGCCGGTACCAGGGCATCAACCCGCCCGACGCGGTGGCGCTCACCCTCAAGGAGCACGAGGCGATCGTCAAAGCCATCGCGCGCAACGACGTAGCCGCGGCCGAGAAGGCGATGCTTGCGCACATTCACGTGGCGTGGGAGCGCCGCCGGCCGTCAGACCATGCTCCCCGGCCGCGCAGCCGGAAACGGGGTCAGAAGAGGCAGTAGACCTCGGCGGCATTGTCACCGAACACCCGACGGCGTTCCGCTTCGGACAACCCGGCGAACAGGCTGTCCACAGCAGACCTCCAGGCGGCCGCTCCCCCGCCGAGTTCGGCCAGCGGCCAATCGGAGCCGTACAGCAGGCGATCGGGCCCGAACGCTTCGAGGGCGATCGTCACCCGGTCGGCCAGATCCTCGGCCCGCCAAGAGCCCGGAGCCAGGCCGGACACGAGACCCGAGACCTTCGCAACGACGTTCGGGCGACGAGCCAGTTCTCGCAAGCCCGCGGCCCACTCGCTCGCGTCCTCCGCAGGGCCCGGCGGACCGCCCAGGTGGTCGAGCACGAAGCGCAGTCCCTCGTGCCGACCACTCACGAGCGCCGCCTGCGGAAGTTGCCAGTCGCGGACCACGAGGTCGAAACAAAGACCAGCACGATCGAGTGCGCCGAGGCCGCGAGCAACTTCCTCCCGCAGCATCCACTCGGGATCCGGATCGATGTGCACCAAATGCCGCACCCCCACGACGGGAACGGTTGCGTTCCGGCGGATCCGGTCGAGCTGGGGACCGACCTCCGCGGTCAGGTCGACCCATCCGACCAGGCCCGCGACCACCGACGGATCCAGTTGGCCGAGCCGGACGCTCTCCGCCAGGCTGTTGCTCGCCTGGACGACGACCGCACGCTCAAGTCCGGTCGAGGCGAGCATGGCACTCAGGTCTGCCGTGCCGAAGTCCCGGGCGATCGGCGCCATGGTCTGCGGATCGATCCAGTCCTGCGGGTCCAGAGCCCGGTCCCACAGGTGCACATGAGCATCGATCACCCGAGGTGCCACACTTCGTCGATGGGTTGCCACAGTGCGCCGGGAGTCCGTTCCTCGGCGATCCTCAGCTGGCACGGATCGGTGTGCGTCCACCACTCCTGCGAGATCGGGTCGTCCGCGATCCGTTGCATATCCGCGTCGTGATCCTCGCCGACGTACTCGTAGTACGCGAACAAGATGTCGCCGAAGACGAAGATGCTGTAGTTGCGAATGTTGCACTCGACAAGCTTCTGCTCGACGCCCGGCCAGACCGCGCTGTGCAGCGTCAGGTATTCCTCGCGCTTCTCGGGACGCACACCCACGACGAACGCCCGGCGCTCCGGCTCGCGCGTCACGAGACCGGCCCCAGCGGTACTGCGGGAACGTCGATCACGTCCGGTTCGGCGACCAACCGCAAAGCGGCGCGCTCGGGCCGGATGTGCGGTCCTGTCGATGCGGGAGCGGCTGCTGTGGGGTTGCCCGCCGACAGCTGCGCCTCGTCCACCAGAATGCCGATGCCTGGACGGTCGCCCAAGATGATCCCTCCGTCGTCGAACTGCTGGTCGACATCGAGGCCGACCGGGAAATGGAGATCCTGGACCTCGTAGGTCAGGAGATTCGGTACGGCGGCGGCCGCGTGCGCGATCGGGTTCGCGTTGTACGCGACCGGGCTGACCGGCAGGTCGTGGCCATGGGCAAGCGTCGCGACCCGGAGGAAGTGGGTTATCCCCCACACGTTGCCCACCTGGACCACATCGAGCGCCCGGGCATCGAGCAGCGGGCGATACTGCTCCAGCCCGGTCAGGTTCTCTCCGCTCGCGATCGCTGCCCGGACCTTTCCGCGCAGGGCGGCCATCCCGGCCGCATCCCATCTGCGCAACGGCTCCTCCACCCAGGTCAGATCGACGCGCTCCTCGATGGCAGCGACGTACCGGGCTGCCTGGGCCTGGTTCCACGTCTCGTTCGCGTCGAACATGAGCGCCGGCCGGCGGGAGTTACGGCTGAGCACCTCCCGGACGATCTCCAGCCGGGGCAGGTCCCGGTCCAGATCGCGGCCGCCCTTGAGCTTGCCGGCTTTGAACCCGCGGTCGGCGAACCGGCCGTACAGCTCGGCCAGTTCCTCATCGGTCAGGCCGTACTCGAGCCCGGACGCGTAGCCGGGGACGAAGCGTTCGCGCCCACCGAGCAGCCGCCACAGCGGCTCCCCCGCCGCCTTGGCCTTGAGGTCCCACAGGGCGATGTCGATCGCTCCGATCGTGCCGAAGACGGGTCCGGCATGACCGGTCTTGAACACCCAGTCGAGCATCCGGTCGTACAGGGCGACGACCGATCGCGGGTCCTCGCCCTCGACCGCGGGGAAGACGCGCGCGATGTCCGCGTGCGGGCCGAGGCCGACTCCTTCGATGCCGGCATCCGTCTCGATGATGAGGACCGGGACCGGGGTCGTGTTGCCGCTCTGTACGCCGTTGACGTCGCCGGTGATCCTCCCCCAGTCGTGAACCGTGCTCAGACTGCGGTATCCGGTGATCTTCATCTGTGGTTCTCCTTGAGAGCCGGGGTGGTCATTCCTTGGTTCCTCCCGCCGTCATTCCCGAGACCAGGAACCGTTGGGAGAAAAGGAAGACGATCAGTACCGGCAGGATCGAGACGATCGTCGCGAGCGCCAATGTCGGCAGCTGGATGGAGTCTGATCCCGCCGAGCTCGGGTTGAACGCCGGCGTCGCGGCCAGCAGCGAGGTGAGGCCGACCTGGATCGGGTAGCCGTCGCTGGAGGGCAGCATCACGAACGGCAGGAAGAAGTTGTTCCAGTTCTGTACGAAGCTGAAGAAGGCGACCAGAGCGACGATCGGCGCGGCCAGCGGAAGCGCCACCCGGGTGAAGACCTGGAACTCGGTGCAACCGTCGATCCGGGCCGCGGCGAGCAGGTCACGCGGAATACTCGTCGAGAAGTAGATGTAGGTGAGGTACACGCCGAAAGGAAAGAACGACATCGGCAGGATCACCGACAGCGGACTCCCGATCAGGCCGACGCTGTTCAGCTCCAGGAAGATCGGCAGCACCAGCGCCGTGTTGGGGATGAGCATGACCACCAGGGTCAGCACCAGAAGCGCCCTGCGGAGCTTGAACTCGGTGAGTGCGAGCGCGTATCCGGCGGGGATGCCCACGATGAGCGTGATCACCAGCGCGCCCAGCGCATAGACGGCGGAGTTGCCGATCCAGGTCGTGACCGCGCCGTCGGAGAAGGCGAACAGCTGGTGCCAGTTGGCGACGAGGTCGTGCCATGACCCGATGGAGAAGGGGTTCGAGACGGTCAGCGCCTTGGCGGACTTGGTGACGGCGAGCAGCAGCCAGACGACCGGTACGGCGAAGAAGAAGACGCAGAGAGTCAGCACGACGCCCGCGACGGACCGGCCGCTCCATCCTCGGAGGTTCGCCAGGCGGTGTTCGACGGAAGGACTCGACATCCTCATTCCCTCTCGAAAAGGCCGCCGCGGGTGACGAACACCCACGAGAGCAGCAACGCGACGACCAGCAGGATCAAGGAGATGGCAGCCGCGCCGTTGAAGTCGTTCTGCTGGAACGCGTACTGGTAGGCGAGCTGGTTCAGCGAGTAGTCGTTCGGGACCACCGCGTTGCTGGCCTGGCTGAGCAATTGTGGTTCGACGAACAGCTGGGTGCCGGCCGCCAGCGACATGACTCCCATGTACGCGATCCACTTGCGCAGCAGCGGAAGCTGGATCCGGAGCGCGATCTGGACCCGCCCGGCACCATCGACCTGGGCCGCCTCGATCACCTCCGTGCTGATGTTGTTCAGAGCGCCGTACATGATCACGATCCACCCGCCGGCACCGGTCCAGAACGCGATGATCGCGAAGATCGCCGGCAGGTGCCCGGGCTGGATGACCGCTACGAAACTGTCGAACCCGAACGCCCGGAGCAGACCGCTGACCGGGCTGGCGGTGGGATCGAGAACGAACAGCCAGAGCAGCACACTGGACGCGCCGGCCAGAGCACCGGGGAGGTAGTACACGAAACGCAGCGCCGTACTTGCCCAGCGCAACCGGATGGCGTGCACGAGCAACGCCAGGCCGACCACGAGGACGACGAGCATGACGAGCCAGATGACGAGGTAGACGGCCACGTGGAGCACGGCCGGCCAGAACCGGAAGTCCCCGACGACCTTCGTGAAGTTGCCGAGACCGGCGAATCCGCCGTCGCCGTTGGTGAACGCCAGCAGGACCGCGTACAACGAAGGAACGACTCCGAAGGCGACAGCGAGCAGTGCGTAGAGCGAGACGAAGACGTAGCCGATCCGCGTGCTACCGGGTGCCCGGCCGTTACCAGGCGCTGGTCGCCGGCGCTCCGGGGCGCCGGCGATCAGCGGGTCGCTCGGTGCGGCGATGGTCATTCAGCTCACCGAGTATCCGTCGACCTTGGCCTGATTCTCGATCGCCTGCTGCCAGGTCGGCAGGAGGTCGACGATCGACTTGCCACCGGTGATCCCGGTCGTCATCGTCTTCGCCCAGATCGCTTCCTGGCTGAAGATTCCGTAGCCCCAGCCGTCCCATACCTGCGAGGCGGCGGTGACGACCGGTTCCAGCGAAGTGGCGAAGTACTTGCTGGACTCCTGCTTCGCGACCCACTTCTCAGCTGCCGGCGCATAGGCCGGGTATCCCGGTGCGACGTTGACCTGGTAGTCGTCGGCAGTGGTGACGAACTCGGCGAACTTCTCAGCAGCCGCGAGGTTCTTGGAATGGCTGGAGATGAACCACGTTCCGCCACCCACGTTGCCGGTGACCGGCTTGTCGTCGCCCTTCCACGGCAGCGGCGCGGCGATGCCCAGCTGGCCCGCGGGCACGTTCAGGGACTGCGGGTTGTTGAAGATCGCTCCGGCGTACCAGGCGGGGCCGGGCATCATCAGCACTTTGCCGGAGTACTTCTTCACGAACTCCGGGGTGAAGACGCTCACGACGGGGACGGTTCCGTTCCCGCGGAGCGTGTCGAGCATCGTCGCCGCCCGCTTGCACTCGGTCGTGTCGGTCTTGACCGTGACCGCCTTGGGACCGGTGACGTCGTTGGCCTGGCACTTGCTGGCCCACAGGAAGACCTCCGGCGTCCACGCGTCACCGGCGGTACCGATGATGTAGCCGGGATGCTGCTTGGCCACCTTCTCCCCGAGTGCCTGGTACTCCTCCCAGGTGGTCGGGACGGCGTAGCCGAGCTGGTCCATCAGCTTCTTGTTGTACCAGAGCACCGCCTGCGCGAGGTCGTTGCGGAGGCAGTACACCTTGCCATCCACGGTGCACGGGTTGAGCGAGCCTGCAGTGAATTTCGCGAGCGTGTCACCAGGAACCAGACCTTTGTCCAGCACGGCCGCGAAAGCCTGCTTGCCCGCACTCTGCTGACTGGCCCAGGCCGCGTCGTTGTTCTGGGTCGAGAACACGACGTCGGGCCAGCCGCTGCCGGCCCGGTCGAACAGCTGCATCTTCGTGCGGAACGAGTTGGACCCGTTCGCCGACCCGTCATAGGCGACAACCTGGATCTTGGTGTCCGGATTGGCCTTCTGGAACGCCTTCGCGGCGGCCTGACGGTCGGCGTCCACCCAGACCGTGATCGTCGACGTGGCGTCCTGCTTGGCTTCGGGGAAGCCGCGGGGGCCGTCCTCCGCCTTGGTGTTGCTACCGCATCCGGCCAGGACGAGGAACGCGGTGGCGGCGCAGAGCCCGGCCACGGCCAACCTACGGCGGGATCGAACCGCCGTGTTGATTCCGATCATCAGATGTCCTTGTCTTCGACTCCGGTGACAAACGCGGAGTGCAATTTGGATCGTGACTATAGAGCATACGTATGACGTTTCACCATGCCTGAGAACGGCGAAATCCGGAGTGCGTCAGCGGCCGAGCCATCCGCCGTCGACCGGGAGAACGGTGCCGGAGACATAGCCGGCCGCATCCGACGCCAGGAAGACGGCAGCGCCGGCGATATCGGGCGCCACACCCCATCGCCCTGCCGGTATCCGCTCGAGGATGGCCCGGGAGCGATCGGGGTCGTCCTGAAGAGCTTGGGTGTTGTCGGTCGCGATGTAGCCAGGAGCGATCCCGTTCACCGTCACGCCGCGGCCCGCCCACTCGTTGGACAACGCGCGGACGAGTCCGGCCGTACCGGACTTCGCGGCGGCATAGCCCGGCACATTGATGCCGCCCTGGAACGACAGCAGGGAGGCCGTGAAGACGATTCGGCCGTACCCGCCCCGCAGCATCCGCCGCCCCAGGATCTGGCTGAGCACGAACGTGCTGGTGAGATCGACCTCCAGCACCTCGTCGAACCAGGCGAGCGGATGCTCGGCCGCGGGCGCACGGCGGATCGTTCCGGCATTGTTGACCAGGATGTCCACCGGACGGTCGGCGGCCGCCAGCACTTCGCCGAACTCGACCACCGCTGCCCGGTCGGCGAAGTCCACCCGATGGCCGGAGAACTCACGGCCGTGCTTGCGCACGCGATCCCCGATCTCCGACGACGAGGGGTCGAGAGTGGCCGACACCCCGACGACGTCGGCACCGGCGGCAGCCAGCGCCTCGGCGACGGCGAAACCGATCCCACGCTTGGCTCCCGTCACCACGGCGAGGCGTCCGGTCAGATCGAACGGGTTCATCACGCGTTCAGCTCGACGAGGAGCTTCATCGCCTGCCCTGCTTCGAGGACGCCGAAAGCCGACTGAACCTCGGCCAGCGGCACGACGCCGGTCACCAGCTTCTCCACCGGTATCGCGCCCTCGGCAACGAGTTCGGCCGCGCGCTCGAAGTCCCGTCGCTGATAGACCCGTGCGCCGAGGATCCTGAGCTCTCTCCAGAACACGCGGTGGAGGTCCATCGGGCGCGGTTGGGGATGGATGGCCACTACGACGAGTGTCCCGCGGACCTTGATCAGCTCGGTGGAACTGCGAACTGCGGCAGCGGATCCCGAGACCTCGAACACGACATCCGCGCCCGCGCCCGCAGTCCACTCCGCCACCCAGGCGGTCTGGTCGACGGACGAGGGATCCAGTGTCGCGAGCCCCAGGCCGGCGGCGGCCGCCCTGCGGGCAGGGTCGATCTCCGCGATCACGACGTCCGCGCCGAACGCGACAGCGACGGTCGCGATCAGTACGCCGATAGGTCCCGCGCCGATGACGACAGCCTTGTCACCGTTCCCGAGCTCCGACCGACGGACGTCGTGAACCGCCACTGCCACCGGCTCGATGAGCGCGGCGTCTCGCAGTGATACCCCGGCCGGCAGCCTCACCAGGGTTGACGCCGGGACGTTCCAGTACTGCTGCAGAGCCCCCGGGCTGTCGATACCGATGAAGTCCAGGTGCTGACAGATGTGTTCGTTTCCGGCGCGGCAGGCCGGACACGTCCCGTCCCACCCGAGCGGCATCACGGTCACCGGGTCGCCGATGGACCAGCCCTCGACGCCGGGTCCCAGGTCGGCGACGGTGCCCGACATCTCGTGCCCGATGGTCGCCGGCTTGCTGACCCGAGCGTCCATGTCGCCGTGGAACACGTGCAGATCGGTACCGCAAATGCCGACATAGGCCACGGCGACCCGGACCTCTCCCGGACGGAGATCGGCAGGTTCACGCTCCTCGACCACCATCGTCCGGTCACCTACATAGCTCACCGCCAGCATCGCTCCCACTTCCTTCTCGTTCGGTTTTCGCAGCGTAACCCAGAATCGGCGGAAACATAATACGTATGTTGAACGGCGGTACAGTCGCGGTCATGGACAACCTTCGAAGCGCATCCACCCAGCCACTGCCGACCAGGCGCCTCCGCACCGGCCAGCACCTCACCGAACTGGGGCTCGGCGCCGCCCAGTTCGGCAATCTGTTCACGGCAACCACGGACGAGCGATCGACGCGCGCCGTCACGGCCGCGCTCGACGCGGGGATCCGGTACTTCGACACCGCACCGCACTACGGCCTGGGCCTTTCCGAACACCGGCTCGGGCAAGCCCTGGCCGGCGCCGCCGCCGACGTCCTCATCTCGTCGAAGGTCGGGCGCCTGCTGGTGGAGAGCCCGGAGACGGCCGATCGGACCGACGACGACGGATTCGTCGTTCCCGCGACCCGGCGGCGGGTCTGGGACTTCAGTCGGGACGGGATCCTCCGATCCGTGGAGCAGTCACTCGCGCGGCTCGGTACGGACCGAATCGATATCGCCTACCTGCACGATCCGGACGACCACTGGGAGGCAGCCTCGACCACCGGGATCGCAACCCTGGTTGAGCTTCGGGAGCAAGGCGTGGTCGGTGCGATCGGCGCGGGCATGAACCAGTCGGCGATGCTGTCCGAGTTCGTCGAGCGGACGGACGTCGATGTCGTCATGGTCGCCGGCCGGCTCACCCTCCTCGACCAGTCAGCCCTTCGCGACCTGTTACCCGTCGCGACCGAGCGCGGCATCGGAGTGGTCGCCGCGGCGGTCTACAACTCCGGCCTGCTCAGCACGTCGACCGTCGACGGCTCGGCGCGCTACGACTACGGACGGGCGCCGAGACCTGTCGTCGAACGGGCCACCGCCCTCGCCGAGGTGTGCGAGCGGCACGGTGTCAGCCTTCCCGCGGCCGCCCTCCAGTACCCCTTGCGTCATCCCACGGTGGTGTCGGTGGTCACCGGAATGCGCACCGAGGAGCACGCGCAGAGCACGGCAGACCGGTACCGCGAGGACATCCCGGAATCGCTGTGGGAGGAGCTGCACGCGAGCGGCCTCGCGCCGGATCCCGCCCGGCCGAGCTAGGCACATTCAGAGCACCCGAGCTCTTGTCGCAAACATCATACGTATGTTAACTCTGTCTCGGATACCTCCGACAGGAAGCGATCGAACATGACGTTGACGTCTGAATCACGACGCTCGATGACCAGGCCAAGAAAGCGCAGCTCCGTCCTCGCACTCCTCGGCACCGGAGCGGTCATCGCGTCAGCGGGGCTCAGTCCGCTGACTGCGCAGGCCGCGCCGGCGACGGTCTACTACGCAGCGCCGGACGGCAAGGACTCCGGTCACTGCAGTCAGTCCAAGCCCTGCTCCCTCGAACGAGCTCAGAAGGTGGTCCGGCCGGCCGCGAAGCACGGCGACGTGACCGTGAAACTTGCCGACGGCAACTACCGGCTCGCCAGCTCGCTCCGGTTCAGGGCCGAGGACGGCGGCGGCGACCACACCATCCGCTGGACCGCCGCGCCCGGCGCTCACCCGGTCATCACGGGCGCGTCGAAGGTCGGCGGCTGGTCCAAGTCCGGCGCGGGGCCCGGGATCTGGGTAGCGGACACCCCGACCGGTCTCGACACCCGACAGCTGTACGTGAACGGCGTGATCGCTCCGCGCGCGGCCATCCGGGTCGCCAACGCGGACGTCACCCCCACGGCGACCGGTCTCACCATCAACAACCCTGCCCTGAGCTATCTCGCGACGCTTCCGGACCAGCGCCGGATCGAGTTCGAGTCGCTGGGCGACTTCACCAACCGGTACTCGCCGGTGCAGAGCATCAGCGCGACCGAGATCACGATGGCGCAGCCGGCCTGGGACAACAACACCTGGGGCTGGGACACGGTCCAGCGATCCTTCCTGGCGGGGCCGAGCTGGTACCTCGACAACTCGCTGAGCTTCCTCACCCAGGTCGGTCAGTGGTACATCGACCCGACCGGCGGCAAGCTCTACTACAAGCCGGCCGACGGCGTCGACCCGAACCAGCTCAACATCGAGCTGCCCCGGCTGCAGTCCCTGATCAGCATCGGTGGCACCTACGACGAGCCGGTCACCGGGCTCGCCTTCGACGGCATCCAGTTCTCCGGGACGTCGTGGCTCGGCCCGTCCGTCGACGGCTATGCCGACCAGCAGAACGGGCTCTTCCTCAAGGGCGCCTACGACTATCGGCCCGCCGACGCGTTCACGAGCTGCTCCCGCGGCTGTGAGATGTTCGAGCGAGCGCGCACTTCGTGGTACCAGGAACCGGCCGCGGTACAGGTATCGGCCGCCAGCCGCATCTCGTTCACGGGAAACACCTTCACCAACCTCGGGCAGTCCGCGCTGGGGATCGGGAACGACGCGAACGCCACCGTGTCCGGGGTCGGGCTCGGCGCCGGCGACATCGATGTGGTCGGCAACCGGTTCGTCGAGAACAGCGGACACGGCGTCGCGGTCGGCGGAGTACTGCCCGACGCGCACCACCCGAGCGACCCGCGGATGGCCAATCACGACATCCTGATCGAGAACAACACGATCAACCGGGTGGCCGTGGACTACAAGGACAACAGCGGCATCCTCAGCACCTACGTCACCAACGCCAGGATCCTGCACAACGAGGTCTCCAACGTCCCGTACGACGGCATCGACACCGGCTACGGCTGGGGCATCAACGACGCCGGCGGCTCGAACGACTACGTCGACCGGGGCTACTACAACTGGAACCCGCTCTACTCGACACCGACCACCCTCAAGGACAACCGCGTCGAGGGCAACCTCGTGCACAACACGAAGGCACGCTTCGCCGACGGCGGATCGGTCTACAACCTCTCCGCCAGCCCCGGCACCGTGGTCGACAAGAACTACCTGTTCAACATCTCGGGGGTAGGCCTGTACCTCGACGAGGGATCGCGCTCGATGACGTACGAGAACAACGTGGTCCAGGGCGGTTCGTTCGTCTTCACCAACGCCGGCAGCCTCCGGAACAACACCAGCGACAACGTCATCCAGAACAATTGGTACAACTCCGGTGGAGTCTCCGCACCCAACGCCGCCGCGCACAACAACAAGCTGATCAACAACCTCAAGATCAGCGGTGCCAACTGGCCGGCCGGCGCGCGTGACGTGATCTGCGCCGCGGGTGTCGCAGCTCAGTACCGGACGTCGCTGAACGCGAACCAGTTCGGCTTCAGCGGCTGCCCGGTCGCCGCGCCCGTCGCCGCCGGTTTCTCCACCGCCGGGACCTCGGCAGTCAGCTCGTACTTCGGCCAGAGCGGCGGAGCCTTCGGGATCGCGGCCGCCGGGGCCGACGTCTGGGGCGCCGGCGGTCAGCACGACGACCAGTTCGGCGCGATCTACCGGGCCGGCGCGCTCGGGCAGCAGACAAGCGTTTCCGCCCGGGTCGTCTCTATCAACGACGCCAACGTCTGGGCCAAATCCGGAGTCATGGTTCGCAACGACATGACCAAGGCGGGGGTCTCGGCCGGCTATGCCGTCGTCGCGGCCACCGCCCGCAACGGTGTCGTGTTCGAGTGGGACGCCAACGGCGACGGCTACCTGGACACCGACGCACGGGCGACCGTCGACAGCTATCGCCCGGTCTGGGTCAAGCTCACCCGATCCGGAACCTCGTTCGCTGCCTCGTACTCCTACGACGGCCGGAACTACGTCCCGATCGGCGCGCCGGTGACACTGACCTCGGCCGCGGCACGGCAGGACGCAGGAATCTTCTCCACCTCACACGACGTCACTCAGTCGGCGACAAACCAGTTCGACTCCGTCAGGTTCGCCGGCTGAGTCACGACTGCCACCGGCGATCAGCCACCGAAGTCGGGCTGATCGCCGGTCAGTCGACGGTTCGGTTGCTGACCTTGTAGTCGTAGACGTCGGTTTCGGCCTCGTCGAGACCGAAGCTGATGATCCGTTTCGGGTGAATGCGGATGATGGCGCCGTCGAAGCCTGTCTGTGCGAGGTCGACAGCCCAGGCGGAGTCGGTGGGCTCGGTGATCGCCTCGCCTTCACCGCGGATCTCTACGCACCGTGGCCGCCACGGCTCCAACGAGACGAAGTCGTCGATGACGAACGCCAGCTGACCGTTCTCGGCGACGTTGCGGAACTTCCTGCTGACGGCCATCGCGCGGCCGGCGATGTCGACCGTGCCGGTGCTTTCGTTGACCCGGAACCCGACCGGGCTGACCTGGAGGGTGCCGTTCGGCTGCACGGTCGCCAGCCGCCCCAGCCGTTGCGTGGACAGGTACTCGAGTTCGGCCTTGGTGATGGACATGACGTGCCTTTCTAACTGTCGGATTTCGGTGCGGCAACGCCAGTGAGTCGGGGAAACAGGCCCCGCGCATTGGCCGTCGTCAGCGACCGCCAGGTGGCTCCCTCGACCGGCGGCCTGGTGGCATCGACGGCCGCGATGTGTCTGTCGGCGACCGGGGCCGGAGTCCAGCAGTAGTCGCTGCCGAACAGCAGGCGGTCCGGGAGAGCGAGTTCGAGGAGCGCCGGAAGGTGCCGCGGCAAGGCTGGGCCGGCGATGTCGTAGTACAGGCGACGCAGTTGTTCCACGGCGTCGGGCGCGTCCGGTTGTGGTGAGCCCAGGAACATCGCCATGAACTCGTTGATGCGGTCGGCCAGGACCGGCAACGCACCACCACAATGCGGAACGATCACTGTCAGGTCCGGGTATCGCTCGAGCACCCCCGACATGAGCAGATCCGTCACGGTCCGCGCGGTGTCGAAGATGTACTCGACCATCGGGCGGGGCCGCCCGAGCGCCGACTGTTCCCAGCACACCGGCGAGGTGGGATGCAGGAAGGCGACGGCCCGGCGTCGGTCCAGCTCCGCGAAGACCGGCTCGAAGCTGCTGTCCCCCAGGTACTTGCCGCGAGCATTGGTCATCAGTACGACGCCGTCCGCGCCGAGATGATCGATGCTGTAGGCAACCTCTTCGAGGGCGCCCTCGACATCGGGCAGCGGGACAGACGCGAAGAACCCGAACCGGTCCGGATGATCAGCGACCAGACCAGCGGCGTCCTCGTTGACCTCCCGGGCCAGCCGGCGGGCGCTGTCGTCGTCTCCGAAGTGCACGCCCGGAGAGGACATCGACAGCAGGGCAGCCTGGATGCCGTTGCGATCCATCAACTCCAGGTGCGCCTCCGGCGACCAGACCGGCCACCGGTCCATTCCGTCGGGATGGGCATGGCCGGCGGTGGTCGCCTGGCGGACGTACGACTCCGTGAGGAAATGCGTGTGGACGTCGATGAATTGGGACTCGGACGATGTCATAGCGCTTGTCCTGGTTCGGTCATTGCGACGCGTCGGCATACCGGTCGGCCAGCGATGATCGGCTTCCTGCGGCGAGGAGAGCACGCTCGGCCTCCTGCAGCCGGTCCAGTGCCTCAGTCCCCGACAGTCCCGGTGCACATACCGTTTCGCCTCGGGCGAGCGCGACCGCGGTCGCGGTTGCGACGTCCTCGGCAGACATTGCGTCCGGGCGGTTGCGGTTGGCCCCGCCGGACCATTCGGTCGCAACCTGCCCCGGGCAGACCACCATGGCCTGGACGCCGGTCCCGACCAGTTCGGTCGCCAGCGTGCGCGTGAACGCGACCGTCGCCGACTTCGCTGCCGCGTACAGGGTACGAGCCGGCAGCTGGGCGGCGGTCATGCCCGAACTGAACGCCAGCAACGAGGCGATCGTCACGATGGCGCCTTCGCCCTTGGCCAACAGCGACGGAAGTACGGCGTGCGAGAGGGTGACCGGGGCAGTGGAGTTGAGGCGCCACAGCGCATCGACGTCAGCGGCGGACACCTCGCGCAGTGGGGCATAGCCCGCAGCGCCGGCGTTCGAAATCAGCAGATCCAGGTCGCCTGCCGCGGCTCGCTCAGCCGCGCCGGCCAGCCCGTCGGGAGTGGACAGATCGGTGACGAGGGTCTCCGCCGAGGCACCGAACCTCGCGGTGCCGGCGGCAACCTCTTCGAGGCGATCACTCCGGCGCGCGAGCAGTACCAGGTCGTAGCCGCGTTCCGCGAAGGCCAGCGCCAACGCGGCACCGATTCCGCCGCTGGCGCCGGTGATCAAAGCCTTTGGTCGAGGAGTCATACCAAAAATATAGCACTTGATGCGTATCAAGTACTTGATGCGTCGCAGGTGCAATAGAGTGTGTCCATGGACAGGCCCCGCTCCACCACTGGTGATCCTGACGCGTTGGACCGGGTGACGTGGGCGTTGCGGAGGGCGGATCTGGCCATGCAGACGGTGAAGGAGCCGCCGTTGCGCGCAGTAGGCATGTCCGGCTCGCAGTACGCCGTACTGATGAACCTGCGGACCACGCCTGGCATCACCGGAGCGGAACTGGCCCGATTGGTCGGCATCACGCCACAGGCGGTCGCCCTCCTGACCGCCAAGCTGATCGAGCGAGGGCTGATCGAACGGCGATTGCATCCCCGGCACCGCAGCGTGCAGGAGCTTCACCTCACCGAGAACGGTCACGCGGACCTCGAGAAGGCCGAGCGCATCATCAGCGACCTCGAAAGACACGTCCGCGAGTCGCTGGGCCCCCAGCGGTACGGCCAACTCCGCGACCTCCTCGGCCACGTCCTCCAAGCGCTCCCCGACTGGACTCCCCCGGCACCGTCCTGACGAGTGGGCTCGGCGACCGTGTCTCCTGCCGTCCGTAGCTACTTGGCATCGGCGGCGAAGACCTGCTTGGCGATGGTCATCGCCGACATGGCCTTGGGCCAGCCGCAATAGAAGGCCAGATGGGTGATGGCCTCGATGAGCTCGCTCTCGGTGGCGCCGTTCCGTTTGGCGTAGTCGAGGTGGAAGACGAGCTGCTCGGTGTTGCCGCCCGCGGTCAGCGCGGCGACGGTGATGAGACTGCGCTCCTTGGCGCCCAGCTCGCTGCGCTCCCAGACTTCACCGAAGAGCACATCGTCGGTGAAGTGGACGAGCCCGGGGGCGAACTCGCCGAACATCTTCTGCGCGCCAGACGGTTCCTGGCCGGCGTTGGTGTCGGACATGCTGCTTCTCCTCCTCAGTGCGGGCGATACGGAGTTCCATCCTTGTGTGCTTGGCCGAAACGGAACAGGGAGGGAACTGTCCCCCTGACATGAGCGGCGACGAGTGCCATCGTGGGGCACATGCTCAGGAGCTCGAACCTCCGTGAGATGGGAGAGTTCCTCAAGGCTCGCCGGGCCGAACTCACTCTCGGCGATGTGGGACTGCCCGAAAGCCGGCAGCAACGCCGGGTGCCCGGACTGCGCCGCGAGGAGGTCGCCCTCCTGGCGGCTATCAGCACCGCGACCTACACCCGTCTTGAACAGGGCCGAGCACAGGCCGCCGGCCCGGTCCTCGGCAAGCTCGCCCAGGTACTGCGACTGAGCGAGGATCAGCGCAATTACCTGTTCGAACTCGCCGGGAAGGATGTCTTCCATCGCCGCTACCGGCGCGCGCGGCAGACGGTCCAGCCCTACCTGCAGCGCCTTCTGAACGATCTGCCCGCGATCCCCGCGTTTGTGCTCGGTCGCCGCACCGACATCCTCGCGTGGAACGAGATGGCCGCTGCCCTGGTCACCGACTTCGGGCAGATACCGCTGAAGCAACGTACCTACGTCAGGCTGCTGTTCACCGACCCCGCGATGCGCACGCTCTACCCGGACTGGGAGAACGTCGCCCGGAGGGCTGTGGCGCAGCTGCGGACCGAGGCAGCACGCACTCAGGGCGATCCGCGGATGAGCACCCTGGTCGGCGAGCTGTCGACGCGGGACGAGCAGTTCAGAACGTGGTGGGCTGCTGAGGTCGTCGCCGGCCGTGGGATCGGAGCCAAGGACCTGAACCACCCGGTGGTCGGCGCGCTCACGCTCGACTGGGACACCCTCACGAGCGCGGCCGACCCCGAGCAGCATCTCATCGTGTGGACCGCCGAACCCGGCAGCCGTTCCGCCGACTCACTGCGCGTCCTGGCGTCCTGGGCAGCGGGGAACCGACTTATCCGGGGATGAATCTGTCCCTGTTCGGCCCGGACGACCGCTGCAACTGTGGCAGAGCGATCACCCCAAGGAGCCCGCACATGTCCGAATCACCGAACACGATCCTCGTCCGCCGTCTGTACGACTCCGGTATGGCGCCCGAGGTCACCGCCGAGATCATCGCCCCCGACCTGGTCTGGGACATCACCCCCGGCTTCCCCCACAGCGGTATCTACCACGGCTGGGAGAGCGTCAGCCGGGACTTCTTCGGCAACCTCATGCCGGACTACGAGTCCTTTTCCGGCCACGCGGAGCAGTTCTTCGCCGCCGCCGACGATCACGTCGTCGTCCTCGGCCACTACCACGCCGTCAGCAAGGCCGGAGCCGAGGCCGACGCCCGCTTCATCCACCTGTGGACGGTCCGCGACGGCAAGCTGACCCACCTGCGACAGGCCGCCGACAGCCACGTGGTGCGCGAAGTCCTGAACGGCTGACCCGTACCGATCTTCGAAGGAGCACTCCATGGCAAGGATCCTTTTCGTCATCACCGCCGCCACCTACTGGACCCTGGCGGACGGACACCGTCAGCCGGCCGGATTCTGGGCCGAGGAGGCCCTCGGCCCGTATGCGATCTTCAAGGAAGCCGGGTACGAGATCGCCGTGGCCACCCCGGGCGGTATTCCGCCTACCGCCGATGCGCTCAGCCTCACCCCTGACTTCAACGGCGGCCCCGAGGGCGCCGAGCAGATGAAAGCGGCGCTGCGCGGGGCGACCGAACTGGCTGACCCGCTGCGCATCGAGGACGTCCGGATCGACGACTACGACGCCGTCTTCTACCCGGGCGGCTGGGGCCCGATGGAGGACCTGCCCGGCAACGCCGAATCGGGCAGACTGCTCACCGACTGGCTCGCCTCCGGCAAGCCTCTGGCCCTGGTGTGCCACGGTCCAGCAGCACTCCTGGCCACCGTCGACGCCGACGGCAAATCTCCGTTCCACGGCTACCGCCTGACCGGGCTTTCCAACGCCGAGGAAACCCTGAACGGCCTCGCCGGACGAGCAAGCTGGCTGCTGCAGGACCGCCTGATCGCCGACCTCGGCGCGGAGTACCGGGAAACCGCGCCGTTCACCTCGCACGTCGAGGTGGACCGCACCCTCTACACCGGCCAGAATCCCGGCTCGGCCGTCCCGCTCGCCCAGGAACTCCTCAAGGCTCTCGGCTGACGCCGCGCCGCGTCCGTGCCAGGGGCAACCATCAGACAGGGATAGAACTCTCCCTGTGACAACCTCGATCAACGATGCGACGCTGAAGGCATGAACCGCGATCTCCACCGCAGCGACCTCGGCGCGTTCCTCAAGGCACGCCGCGCTGAGCTCGACCCGGCCGCTGTCGGCTTACCCGTCGCGGGCCCGCGACGAGTCGCCGGGCTGCGCCGCGAGGAGGTCGCCGTACTGGCCGCCATCAGCACCGACTACTACTCCCGCCTGGAACAGGGACGGATCCAGGCGTCGCCGCCGGTACTGGAGTCGCTTGCCCGGGTACTGCGTCTGGACGACGATCAGCGCGTCTACATGTACGAACTCGCGGCGAAGGACGACTACCGCCCACCCCGTCGCCGCCCGCACCCCAAGGTCCAGCCGCAACTTCAGCGGATGCTCGACAACATGGCGCTGACACCGGCCTTCGTCATCGGTCCGCGCACCGAAATCGTCGCCTGGAACGCCTTGGGCGCCGCCATGATCACCGACTTCGGGAAGATCCCCGACCAGCAGCGTTACTACATCCGGCTGCTGATCACCGACCCGGCCATGCGCGAGCTCTACGCGGACTGGGAGGGAGTCACCCGGCTCGCCATCGCCCAGCTGCGGATGCACAACGCCGACAACCCGGGCGACGCGAAGTTGGCCGAGCTCGTGGGCGAACTCTCGATCCAGGACACCCAGTTCCGACGGTGGTGGGCTGCACAGGAGGTAGCAACCCGCGACACCGGCACCAAACACCTACGCCACCCGGTCGTCGGGGACCTTCACCTCGACTGGAACGCAGTCACCTGGGCCGCCGATCCCGACCTGCAGATCATCGTCTGGACCGCTGAGCCGGGCACAGCCTCACACGACGGCCTGCGCCTGCTGGCCTCCTGGGCCGCCGACCCCGCCCACCTGAGGTCGACGCTGTGAAGCGGGTGACCTGGCTCGAGCTGTTCTTCGATCTCGTCTTCGTCTTCGCCGTCACCTCGGCGTCGGAGCTGGTGCACAACGATCATTCGTGGCTGGGTGTCTCCCGGGCGCTCATCGTCTTCATCCCGGTCTTCTGGGTGTGGGTCGGAGGCACGATGCACGCGAACCTGCACGAGATCGACACAGTGCGAGGACGACTCGGAATGTTCGGCGTCGCCTTCTGCGGGCTGATCCTCGGCCTGTCGCTGCCCGGGACGTTCGACGGCACCGCCCTCTGGTTCGGCGGAACGTACTGGGTAGCCAGACTCGTTCTGCTGCTCGCGATCCATGGTCTGCCCCATCGCGCCGCCTTCACCACGTTCACCGTGGGCGCATTCCTCACCGGACCACTCTTCGTGGCCGGTGCCCTGCTGCCACCGGCCGGGCGAACGGCGGTCTGGGCCGTCGCCGCGCTGACCGACCTCAGCGTTCCGTTCCTGGCACGCAAACGCCTGAGCTCAGCGCCCTTCGACGCATCCCATGTCGCCGAGCGATTCGGGCTGTTCGTGATCATCGCCTTGGGCGAAACGGTAGTCGCGACCGGGGCCGCCGCGGCGGAACACCAGCTCGACGCCCTCGGGCTCGCTGCTCTCGCCGCTGCCTTCGCCGTTTGTTGCGGACTGTGGTGGGTGTACTTCGCCTTCTCCGCTACAGCCATCCACCAGGCGATCGAGTCGTCCACGGTGCGCATCGACATCATCCGGCCGGTACTGTCCTACGGACATCTGATGCTCATCGCCGGCATCATCGGCGTCGCCGCAGCCATCGGTACCGCCGTACGGGACCCAGCAGAACCCTTGCACCTCGACGCCGCGGCCCTACTCCTGGCCGGCACCTGCATCTACCTCGGCGCGTTTGCCTTCACCCGGTGGCACATGTTCCACACCCTGGCCACGCCCAGACTGATCGCTGCCGCGGCCTGTCTCAGCCTCATCGCCGTGGCACCCAGAATCCCAGCCATCGCCTCCGTCATGCTGCTGGCAGTGCTGCTGATCATTCTCAACATCGTCGAGCACCGCGTCGTCAAGCTCGCCGCCGTTGCCACCAACTGAGGAGTACGTATGCAGTACAGCCGACTCGGGAACTCAGGGCTCAAGGTCAGCCGGATCGCACTGGGCTGCATGAGCTATGGCGACCCCGGCCAGGGTCTGCACGACTGGACCCTCGACGAGGACGCCGCACAGCCGTTCTTCCGCCAGGCGATCGAACTGGGCGTGACGTTCTGGGACACCGCCAATACCTACCAACTCGGCAGCTCCGAGGAGTACGTCGGCCGCGCCGTCAAACGCTACGCCCGCCGCGAGGACATCGTGCTGGCAACCAAGGTCTTCGGCCGCATGCACGACGGACCCGGCGGGCAAGGACTGTCCCGCAAGGCGATCCTCGAACAAGTCGAGGCCTCCCTCACCCGGCTCGGGACCGACTACATCGACCTGTACCAGATTCACCGCTTCGACCCCGGTACCCCGGTCGAGGAAACCATGGAGGCGCTCCACGACGTGGTGAAGGCCGGCAAGGTCCGCTACCTGGGCGCCTCATCGATGTGGGCGTGGCAGTTCGCCAAACTCCAGCACGCGGCTGCCCTCCACGGCTGGACACCGTTCGTGTCCATGCAGGATCAGTACAACCTGCTCAAACGCGAAGAAGAACGCGAAATGCTCCCCCTGTGCGCAGACCTGGGAGTGAGCAGCATCCCGTACTCACCCCAGGCCAAGGGACGCCTCACCCGTCCCTGGGGAACCCAGACGGCGCGCTCATCGACCGACGAGGTCGCCCGTACCTTCGACACCCCCGCCGACGAACCCATCGTCAACGCCGTCCAAGAGATCGCCGAAACCCGCGGCGTCCCGATGGCCCAGGTCGCGATCGCCTGGCTTCTCACCAAGCCCGTCGTCGCGGCCCCCATCGTCGGAGCCACCAAGACCCACCACCTCGACCAAGCGGTCAGCGCGCTGGAACTCCAGCTCAACGACCAGGAGATCCAACGGCTCGAGGCGCCGTACGTCCCGCAGAACGCTTACTGGTACTGACGTTCCCAGGCAAATCGTTGCCTCTGGCATTCACTTTGGCTGCCCGTCCCTACCGGGGTGGGGTGAACCCTCCTGAGACCGTGCTGGGACCGGCTGAGCTCTGGGCGTGGACGTGGTAGCTGTCGCGCTCGACCTTGCGGACGCCGGTGGCGTGGTTGTACTGCGCGGCGAACTCGTGTTGTCCGGCCGGCACGGTGCGGCCTGGCTTGAGGACCCAGCGGTAGAGCAGTGCACCGGCGGACTCCTGAACGGTGACGGTGAAGTCTTCGCTCGGCAGGGTCCGCCAGTTGCCGGTCGCCTGTACGCCGCCGGTCTGGGCAATGCGCAGTTCCACGGTGAGCGAGGTGAGCGGCTGGGTGGTCTTGAGGATCAGGTCGCTCTGGGCCCAGTAGATGATGCTTTTTGCGTCAATCGAGCCTTGGGACCACAGCGGACCGTCCTGGAACCGGCCGGCGGCCGGCGGAGTCGGGCGCGAACTGCTCGGGGCGCTGGTCGGCGCGGTGGTCGGGGCAGGGCGGGTGGTGGCCGGGGCCGGACGGGTGGTGGTGCTAGTGGTGCGCGGCGATGGCGTCGGAGTGGAGGTGACGATCGGGGTCGGGACGGCGGACGTGGGGGCGGTGGCCGGTAGCGATGGGACACCGCCGATGGCGGCAACGGCGAGACCACCGGTCGCCAGGGTGGCGGCGGCGACGAGACCGACGACCGCTGCCCGGGGCCATGACTTCGCGATCGAAGGTGTGCGGCGCCGGACGGTGGGGTCGGCCGCGCCGCGCTCGACGCGCGCCAGGATCCTTGCCCGGTTGGGCTCATGGGCCTCGGCTGCCTCTCGCAGCCGTCGGCTGATGTCTTCGTTCACCGGTTCCTCCTTCCTGCCGCGACTTCGCCGGCTGCTTTTGCGCCGAGCAGCGATTCCAGCTCGGCCATCCCCTTCGAGGTCTGGCTTTTCACCGTACCGACCGATATGCCCAGCGCTGCGGCGGTGTCCTTCTCGGACAGGTCGAACGCGTGGCGCAGGATCACGCAGGCCCGCTTGCGGAACGGCAGCCGGGTGAGTGCGGCCCGGACGTCCAGCACGACCGCAACGTCCGTACCGTCCACCGGTTCTGTACTGCGTGACCAGAACAGCCCTACCCGCCGTCGCTCGCGGACCGTACTCCGGATCCACTCCCGTGCCAGATTGGCCACCACACCGCGGGCGTAGGCGACCGGGTGTTGCGCCGCCCGCAACCGGTCCCAGCGCTGCCACAGGGCGACCAGCGCATCGGCGGCGAGGTCGTCGGCCACGTCCTTCTCGCCGGTCAGGAGGTGGGCGAGACGAGCCAGTTCGGCGTGGTGGCGTTCGAAGAAGTCGTGGAACTCCGCGGACGCGTCGTCGAGGAGCATCTCCCGCGGTCGCCCTCTCCCTACGATGTGCACGTTAACAATCGGCCCGAGCGTAACAGCGCCCCTCAGATGGTCAATGCCGGGCGAACTGGACGCGGGTCGGCTGCGCGACGTCCGGTTTGAGTGCGATCCCGTCGATCGTCAGCCGCTCGCCGTAGATGTCGGTGAGCCTGATCGCTTTGCCGCATCCGCTGCCGTCCGTGGACAGGAAGTAGTTGTAGTCGGTGCGGTGCAGCTTCTGCCAGCCTTTGGCGGTCTTGACCTCGAGCGCTGCCAACGGGTTGCGGTGACCGATCGCCTGGATGCCGCACCAGTACTGGCTGGACCCATCCTTGTAGCGGATGGAGATCTTGCCGGACGAGGCAGGGCTCAGCAGCGTCCAGGTGATCGGGAGCCGGCCGACGGAGAGGTTGGCGAGTTTGGAGAAGGCCTGGTGACTGAGGTCGATCTGCCCGGGTGCGCAGGGCAACGGGCACTCGTTGACAATCCGTACCGTGATGGAGGCGCCATTGGCGGCGCGGACCTGTACATACGCCCCGCAGGCCTTGGCCGACTCGTAGTCGGTGTGGTTCATCGCCGCGATCATCATGTCGCCGGACGGGCCGTACAGGCAGGCACCATTACCGTCAGCTGCCTCGTAGGCGGTCGCGACTCCTCGGTACCGGACGGCGGGCTTGATCCGTCCTGCCAAGGATCCCGCGGTCCCCGCGGACGCGGGGCGCGAGGTGGGTGGAGTGCTGGAAGCCGCGCGCGGGCTGCGAGTAGGCGCAGGCGGCTTGCTGGCGACCGAGGGCTTCGGAGTACGTGGCGAGGGCTTCGGAGTACGGAGTGATGGCGGCGGACTCGTGGCCGGCGGCCGCGTCGGTGCGGTGGTGGCGTCGGCCGTCGCGCCCGGAGAGCCGGAATCGGGCTGCACGCTGGTCTTGGCAGCCGTGACGGACACGTCGGCGGTACGCCGGGGAGCATCGCCGCCCCCGGTGAGAAGCGCGGCAGCCAAGCAGACCGCTACGCCGACAGCCAGCACAGCCAGCGGAATGCCGACGGTCCGCCAGTGCACTTTCGGCAGTTCCGTCCCGCCGTGCCTCGTTGTCCTCATCTGTCCATCCGTTCGGTTGATCGAATCGCCGTCCACCCCCAGTTGCCGCCGAAGGCAAAAAGGTTGCCGCCTCCAAGGCGCAGTTCGAGGGAGGAGGCCCAGGCGGAGCGGTGACCACCCGCATGGGTCCCCATGCGGGTGGCTGTTCGTCACCTCACGTCGTTCGTCGACGGGTGCCTGGTTCAGGGGGACCAGGGGGAGCTGACGAGCCAGCTCACGTCGTCGGCGTACGCATTGCTGTTGTCGAAGGCATTCGTACCGCCGTTGGCGGCGATGTAGACGAGGTTGTTGTAGTGGCGGACGTACCGATCGGCGAAGTTGAGCGATCTGAGTGAGACGCCCTGCGCGTTGCGGCCGGCCTCGGGGCAGAACGTCGCGTCCTGGGCGAACAGGGAACTCCCGTCGCCGGACTGCAGGTAGAGCTGGTAGTTCTGGTGCCGCAGGTACTGTCCGGATGTGTTCTTGGACTCGAACGACACGCAGGAGCTGTTGCCCAGCCCGGTGCGCACGATCCAGGACGCATTGCCCTTCTCGGTGGCGGAACTACCGTTGCCGATGACCGCGGTGTCCACTGTGGTCCCGGTGTGGTGGATGTAGCGGTCGGTGCAACAGGCAGTGGTGGCGCGCAGCGAAACGGACGAGCCGGGCGTCAATCCGGTACCGCCGGAGCCGGTGGCATAACCGGCCGCGGTGATGTTCGCCTGTACCGCGTTCTCGGTGGAGTCCGACGGGTAGCCCGACGTCATCACGCCTTCGTAGAAGGTGCCGCGCGCGCCGACACTGTTGTCGCCGCCGATGCCCAGGATGATGGCCCCTTCCTTCTTCATCGGGTTGTAGCCCGAGGCGTTCGGGCGTACTCCGTCGTAGAAAGTCGACAGGCCGCCGGACTGCCCGTTGCCGCCGCGGATGGCCCAGCGGTTGGGCCCGCCCTTGACGACGGCGGTCAGAAACCGGTGGCTGATGCTCGGGTCGTTGGCGTTGTTCCCGACATTCACACCGGAGAACAGGCCGTTCTCCAGGTCGGCCATGATCCACGGACCGTTGCCGGCTCCGGAACCCCAGGACCTGCTGTTGCCGAAGTAGATGGCCTCCATCGTGCCGTTGCCGTTGTCGCGGCTATTGGTCTCCGCGTTGCCATAGTCGAAACAGCAGCCGCCGTTGTAGTGCGTACCGTCGAAGACGGCATACATGCCCTCCGGCTGGTCGCCGGTCGCGATGCCGTTGGTGTTGTTGTTGCGGTAGCCGGTGCCGGGAGCCACATAGACGCCGTAGGCCTTGTGGCCGCCGACGGTGATCGGTGCCGCGGTGGCGTTGGCGAGATTGTCGTACCCGCCCGCGGCGGGGCCACTGAAGCCGCCAGGGGGCGCCTGGGTGAGGCGGTTGTTCCGGCCGGACTGGTCATAGATGACCGTGATCAGGCAGGTGGTCCCCGCGCAGAAAGAATCCTGGGTACTGGCGTTCGCGACCCCACCCGCGCTCAGCGGGCCGACGTCCCGGGTGGCGTTGTCCGACGCGCGCCTGACTTGGTACAGCGGGCCGTTGTAGGAGCCGTACAACGCCCTGGTGGTGCTGTGTGCCGCCACGCACGGGCTGCCGCCGGCCGCGTAGAGGTCGCACGGTCCCTGCGTAGCAGCCTGCGACGTGCCGGCGCCGACCAGTAGGCTCGTGACGAGCGCGCCGATGACGACCGCAACCGCCGGGAGCGCCGATCGTGGGTGCGCGAAAAATCTCGGGTGTCTTGCCATTGTTGATCCTTCCGTCGCGTCGGGGCGGGTACGAAGCGGAGTAATGTGAGCGCTAACATAACGCCGGGTCCAACGGAGTGCAATGGCTCGTTTTCCGAGCGTGACGGGCAGATCAGGAGGGTCGAGATGTTCCATGGGCCGGTCGTGCCGCGGAGGCCCGCGCGGTTGACGCCGTTGCCGTTGAGCGCTGCGCGGCTCGACCCTGCGTCATTGCTGGGCGCCTGGCAGGAGGTCAACGCCGCGGCCACCATTCCGCACTGCGTCGACAACATCGAGCGCACCGGCGTGATCGAGAACTTCCGCCGGCTGGTGGGCGTACCGGACGTTCCTGAAGGCAACTTCCAGGGGATGTTGTTCGCCGACTCGGATCTCTACAAGACGCTCGAGGCGATCGGCTGGGAGATGGCGCGAACCGGTACCGGCCGGTGGGCCGGATTGCTGTCCGACGTGGCCGAACTGCTGGAGCAAGTGCAGACCCCGGACGGCTACCTCAACACCCGCGTGCAGGGGACGCCGGGCGCGGAGCCGTTCAGTCAGCTCGAGCACAGCCACGAGCTCTATTGCGCCGGCCATCTCATCCAGGCCGCTGTGGCGATCCACCGTGGCGGCGGCGATCCGCGCTTCCTCGCGATCGCCCAGAGATTCGCCGACCTGATCGTCCGCACTTTCACTGCCGACGCCAGTCCGCGGATCGATGGGCACCCCGAGGTGGAGACCGCGCTGATCGAGCTCTACCGCGAGACCGGCGAGGAGTCCTATCTCCGTGCGGCCGAGCTTCAGATCGAACGCCGTGGGCAGGGCGTCCTGGCGCCCGGGGGCCTCGGATCTCAGTACTACCAGGATCACCTGCCGGTGCGGGCCGCGACCGAGGCCATCGGGCACTCGGTACGGCAGCTCTACCTGGCCGCCGGTGTCACGGATCTGCTGTTGGAGAACGGTGACGAGACATTGCTGCACGCGATGACGCAGCTCTGGGACAGCGCCTTCGGCACGAAGATGTACCTCACCGGCGGACACGGCTCGAGACATCGCGACGAGGCGTACGGCGATCCGTACGAGCTGCCTCCCGACCGTGCCTACGCCGAGACCTGCGCCTCGATCGCAGCCGTGCAGTGGTCCTGGCGAATGCTGCTGGCAACGGGACAGGCCCGGTACGCGGAGGAGATGGAGCGTGCGCTGCTCAACGCCGTCGCGGCAGCGATGACAGCCGACGGTACCGCCTTCTTCTACTCCAACCCGTTGCAGTTGCGCACCGGGCACGACGGCTCCCACGAAGATGCGCCCAGCGAGCGGCTGCCGTGGTACGAGTGCGCCTGCTGTCCGCCCAATCTCGCTCGCCTGCTCGCGTCCGTGCACGGCTACGCTGCCACCTCGGACGCCTCCGGACTCCAACTGCATCTCCTCACGGCAGGAACGTTCACGGCGGACACCCTCACCGCGGTGGTCGAAACCGGCTATCCGTGGAGCGGCGAGGTACGGGTGACCATCCGCGGCGGAGGGGAACTCGCAATCCGCATCCCTGCCTGGGCCGCGGGCGCGACCGCCGATGTGACGGCAGGGAAGGTCCTGGCGGAGCCCACGCCGGGTGACTATCTGCGAGTGTCGTGCGAGGACGGCGCGACCGTACGGATCACCCTGCCGATGAAGCCGCGCCTGGTCAGCGCGGACCGACGTGTCGACGCCGTCCGCGGATGTGTGGCCATCCAGCGCGGACCGATCGTGTACTGCGTCGAGCAGGCAGATCTCCCCGACGGCATCACGGTCGAGGAGCTGGCGCTCGACCCTTCAAGCGCCATTCTCGAAGAGGGCGCCGCTCCCGTCCACCTCCGGTTGCCCGCGGTCGCCACGCCCCTCGACGCGACTCTCTATCAGCCTTACCCGCCCGAATCGACCGCCAGTACTCCGGTCACCGTCACCGCGATTCCCTACTACACCTGGGCAAACCGCGAGCCCGGCGCCATGCGCGTCTGGCTCCCCCTGGCCTGACCAGCACCCTCGAACGGAGCTTCATGACGTTTCATTGGCAGACCGCCGACCTGACACTGACCTTCTGCTTCGACGACGGCCCGGTCCGGCTGGATTCGATCCGGCCGCGCGACGAGCCGGGCGACGCCTCCGCGACGACGGACCAGCCTCTGGTGGAGGTGTCGGCGCTCGGCCACGGGCGGGCACCGAGCACATTCCGGCATGTCGAGACGGTGATCGGGAAGCGGCTGCGGTACCAACGGCATGAGCAGAGTGCGGACATGCTCCGGATCGTCCAGCACGACGACGTGACCGGACTGCAGGTCACCAGTTGCTTCAGGGCGCTGACAGGCGTCCAGACCTGGACCGAGGCAACGCTCACCGGTACCGGGCGGCTCGAACTGGATTTCCTGTCGTCGGCGGTGATCGGACTCGGCTCGGTGGACTTCGACCTATTGGCCGGCGACAACGACTGGATGGCCGAGAGCCGCTGGAGCCGCGCAGCGCTCCGTAATACCGCCTTGCCCGACATCCGGACCGCAGTGCATCGTCCACCGCCGCGCACCCGCCGGGCCGTCACCTGCAACGGCTCTTGGTCCACCGGTGAGCGGCTGCCGACCGGGGTGCTCCTGGCACACGACGAGCCGTACTCGCTCGGCTGGCAGATCGAGCACAACGGGCCCTGGCACTACGAGGTCGGCGAGACGCGACAAGGTGGATACCTGTTGCTCAGCGGTCCCACTGACGCCGAACACCAGTGGACCACCTCGATCAGCGCCGACGAGTCGTTCAGCACCGTGCCCGTGTCGCTCGTCGCGGGCCACGGACAGGACAACGCCTTCGCTGCTCTGACCCGCCAGCGGCGTGCCCTGCGCCGGCGCCGTCCGGTCGACGACCGGCTGCCGGTGGTCTTCAACGACTACATGAACACCCTGATGGGCGACCCGACCACGGCCAAGTTGCTGCCGCTGATCGACGCCGCAGCAGATGCCGGGGCGGACTACTTCTGCATCGATGCCGGCTGGTACGCCGATGGCGATTGGTGGAGCACGGTCGGCGCCTGGCAACCGTCGGCGGCCCGCTTCCCCAACGGTCTCGGCGAGGTGATCAGCCGGATCCGCGAGCGTGGCATGGTGCCCGGACTGTGGCTCGAGCCCGAGGTGATCGGCGTCGACTCGCCGCTGGCCAAGGCTTTGCCCGACGACGCGTTCCTCAGCCGGCGTGGCATCCGGTACGCCGAGAGCGGCCGGTACCTGCTGGATCTGCGCAGCGAAGCGGCCCGCGCACATCTCGACGGCACCATCGACCGGCTGGTCGCGGAGTACGGGATCGGATTCTTCAAGCTGGACTACAACACCATGACCGGCCCGGGCTCCGACCTGGGCGGGAAGTCAGCAGGGCAAGGACTGCTCGAGCACAACCGGGCGCACCTGGACTGGCTCGACGGCGTCCAGGCGCGCCACCCCGAGCTGTTGCTGGAGAACTGCGGATCGGGTGCGCTGCGGATGGACTATGCGCTGCTGTCCAGGCTGCACCTGCAATCGACCTCCGACCAGCAGGATCCGTTGCTCTATGCACCGATCGCGGCGGCCGCGGCTGCGTCGGTCCTGCCCGAACAGGCCGGCCACTGGGCGTACCCGGAGACAGGCACGTCGACAGAGAGATTCACGGTCAGCCTGGTGAACGGCATCCTCGGCCGGATGTATTTGTCGGGCTATCTGAACCGGATGACGACGGACGAACTCGACCTGGTCCGGGCCGCCGTTGCGGCGCACCGGGAGGTGCTGACGGAGATCGAGGAGCTGACGCCGTTCTGGCCGCTGGGCCTGCCCGGCTGGACCGACGAGTGGGTCGCCTTCGGCCTGGCGGGTGCCACCACGTCGTACCTGACGTTGTGGCACCGCGCCTCGACCCCTGGCCGGATCGACCTGTCCCTCGGCGGACTGACCGTCGAGGACTTCTTCCCGGCCCAGGCCGGCGACTGGACCTACACCAGCACCGACCAGACGCTGACCGTCACCACCACCTCCCCCGAACCGTCAGCCCGCGTCATCAAACTCGTCCGGCGGAAGTGAGCTCGATGGCAAGGCAGTTCGCGACGTCGACCGGCCGAGCATCCGGGAGCCGGACAACCAGTACTCCGTGAGCCTGCTCGAAGGGAACCACGCCGTGGCCGAGGAGCCGGACCGCGGACACCACCTCGTGATCGGCGAGGCTCCGGATGACGGCGCGACCGTCGTCCGGCCAGGCCAACTGGAAGGCGTAGAGGGTGTCGCCTTTGCGGGTGAAGCGGAAGTCGGTACTGCTCCACTTCACCCGCTCCTCGGTGAACCCGCGAATGACCACTCCCGAAGGTCCCTCGCCGAAGACGCGGAACGGCCTGGTGCCGTAGATGCCTTCACCACACACGCGTGTCCAGGCGCCGAGGTCGTCGAGCAACTGCGAGCATTCCTGATCGAGTGAGCCGTCCGGCAACTGCGGCACGTTGAGCAACAGGTTGCCGTTCTTCGACACGATGTCGACCAGCAACTCGATCACGTGTCCTGAGGTCTTGTAGACGTCGCGGACGTTGTAGAACCAGTCACCGACCGAGGTGTCGGTCTGCCAGGGCTCGGCGTGGATGCCGGGTGTCTGGCTCCGTTCGATGTCCATCACGCCGACCCGGCTCACCTCGGGCCGGCGATCCTTCTGCTGGTAGACGGCACGGTTCGCCCCATGGAGCTGAGCGCTGGTGTTGTACAGCTGGGCAACCGCCTGCAGACCGGGTGTGTACCCGACCTCACCGAACGGCAGCGGCCCGTCGGAGTACAGCAGATCGGGCTGGTAGCGATCGATCATCTCGGTCACCGCCTCCAGCCAATAGGCGTGCCAGCCGGGATCCTCGCTGTACCAGGGATCCTGGACCTCCGTGTCCTCCGCGGGGAGGTACCGCCTGTTGTCGAGGTAGAGGTCCCGGTACGCCGGATCGCTCCCGTCGTACGGCACACCGGCGTACCGGCCGTGTTTGTCGCTGCCCTTGTTGACCGCCGACCAGGTGAGCGTCGCGCCGAGATGCTCGGTGATCCCGAACGGCAACCCTCGCTGGTCCGCGGCGGCCTTCCACAGGGCCACGATGTCCTTGCCGGGCCCGACCTTCACCGAGTTCCACGGGTTCAGCGCCGAGTCGTAGTTGAAGAAGTGGTCGTGATGCACGGCCTGCGCGACGAAGTACCGGGCACCCGCGGCGGCGAAGCGATCCATCAGGGCATCGGGATCGAACCGCTCCGCCTTCCACAACCGGACGATGTCCTTGTAGCCGAACTCGGACGGATGACCGTACGTCCGCAGGTGGTACCGGTACTGGTCCGAGCCCTCCCGGTACATGTTGCGGGCGTACCAGTCGCCGTACCGGGGCACCGACTGCGCGCCCCAGTGCGACCAGATCCCGAGCTTCGCGTCCCGGAACCAGTCCGGGCACTCGAATCTGCCCAGCGAATCGAAGGTCGGCTCGAACTCCTGCATCGGCGAATCCTCTTCCATGGTCTACTTCGGGACCTTGTCGTAGGCGGTCTGCTGGATCTCCAGGTAGCGCTTCAGGCCGAGGCCCTCGAGGCCCTTGACGTAGGCGTCCCAGTCGGTGTCGATGTTCTTCGAGCCGGTGATGAACTGCAGCGCGTTCTGCTGGACGTAGTTCTCCAGGTTGGTCTGCAGCGTCGCGACCTCGCTCGCCAGGGACGGGTCGATCCACACCTTCCAGAACGGGTAGATCTGGGCCTTGTCCTCTTTGCCGGCGTACAACTTCGTGGCGTCGAACAGCTTGCGTTCGTACCCCGCCTGCGAGGTGATGTCGGTGTCGATGACCTCGGAGTTGCGGTACTTCGCGGTGTTGTTGTACTGCGCCAGCGCACCCCAGCCGCTGTTCCGCGGTTTCGACCCGGGCTTCAGGGGAATCTGCTTGAAGCTCGGCTTCAGCGCCTTGTCGAGCGCCACATCGCCGGGACCGGGCTTGGTCCAGGCCTTGCCCTCCGTGCCGAACTGTCCGTTGTTCTCTCCCTCATCGGTGAAGATGTAGTCGAGCATCTTGATCGCCTGGATCTGCTTCTCCGGTGTGGCCTTCGACGTCAGCACGAACGTGGCGCCGGGAATGCTCGGGAAGACGTAGCTGGCGTAGCTCGCGCCACTCGGACCGGTCAGCGGCGGTACCGCGTCGTACTGCTTGTCCCGCCCGTCCGCCGAACCGATGGTGACGAAGATGCCCGAGTGCATGACGGTGCCCGCGCCGAGGATGACCGAGCCGCCGTGGTTGCCCTGCTGCTGCATCGCGTCCGGGTTCTGCGTGAAGGAGCCTTTGTCGATCAGGCCCTCCTTGTAGAGCGAGTTGATGTACCGCAGGCCATCGCGCCAGCCGTCCTTGTTCGCCTGGACGTCGACCTTGCCGTTGTTGAGAACCAGTGTGGTGTTGTTGCCGCCGCTGTTGTTCTGCCCTTGCGGGTCGTAGATGAAGGCGTTCATCAAGTAGGGGATGAGGCTGTCGCGGACGTTCGCGCTGAGCGGGATCTCGTCGGCCTTGCCGTTGCCGTTCGGGTCCTGGGTCTTGAACGCCTGGAGCACCTTCCGCAGGTCCTCGGTGGTCTTCGGCTGCTCGAGGCCCAGCTTCTTCAGCCACGCCGAGTTCATCCACAGCTTGTCCGGGTACGAACAGTGGAAGCAGTCGACCCATTGCGGCATCCCGTAGATCTTGCCGTCCGGCGCGGTCGCCATCGCCTTCCACTCGGGCGTGGCGTCCAGCGCCTTCTTGATGTTCGGCGCGTACTGGTCGATCAGCTGGTTCAGCGGTACGACGACACCCTGCTTGCCGAGCTTGAGCAGCTCCGCCGTGGTGAACTGGTCGACCCACGGGATCAGCAGGTACAGATCGGGGTAGTCGCCGCTGGCCAGCGAGATCTGCCGCTTCTCCTTCGACGGACCGCCGTCGAACGTCGTGGTCTGCCACTTGATGGTGAGGTTGAACTTCTGCTTGATCAGCTTGGTGAAGTCGTTCGTGGCGAGGTTCGTGTCGGCTGACTGCGGCGAGAAGACGTTCAGCGTGACGTCGGGATTTCCGGTGATCGTTGGCAGCGGCTTACCCTGCTCGTTGGTCGAGCCGCCACCGGAACAGGCCGCGAGCGCGATTGCCAGGAGACTGATGCCGGCGATCGCGGCACGCCTCCTCTTTGTGAACTGTACAGACATGTGGTCCCTCACAGGGTCGAGGTGATGCGGAAGATCAGCCCTTCACGGCACCGATCAGGATTCCCTTGGTGAAGTAGCGGGCGACGAACGGATAGATCAGCAGGACCGGCACGCTCGCCACCACGATCAGCGAGTACTTGAGCAGATCGGCCAATTGCTGGCGCTGGATGACCACGGAGGCATCGACCGCCCCACCGCCGGTCGTGTTCAGGATCAAGATGTTGCGCAGCACCAGCTGCAGCGGGAACAGATCCGGGTTCTTCAGATAGATCAGCGCGTCGAAGTACGAGTTCCACTGCATGATCGCGTACATCAGCGCGACCACCGCGATCATCGGTTTGGCCAGTGGGATCACCACCGACCACAGGAACCGCAGGTCGCCACAACCGTCCAGCTGCGCGGCCTCGACCAGCTCCTCCGGGATCGCCGTCCGGAAGTAGGTGCGGGCGATGATGACCTGCCACACGCCGATCGCCTGCGGGATGATCAACGCCCACCTGGTATCCAGCAGACCGACCGACTGGACCACCAGGTAGGTCGGGATCAGGCCGCCGGTGAACAGCATCGTGAACAAGATGAACGTCATCACGGCATTGCGGCCGACCAGCGTGCGGCGCGACATCGGGTAGGCGATCGCGATCGTCATGGTGACGCTGACGATCGTCCCGGCCACGGTGTAGAACAGCGAGTTCAGGTAGCCCTGGACGACCTGCGGGTTGGCGAACACCGCGTGGTACCCGCGGAGCGAGAAGTCCACCGGCCAGAACAGCACCCGGCCGGCCGACACCGCCTCCGGGCTGCTGAACGAACTCGCCACGATGTACAGCAACGGCAGCAGCACGACCGCCAGCAGGACCGCCAGCAAGAGATAGACACAGAAGAGGAAGATGCGGTCCGTCCGCGGCTCCCGGATCCTCCGGGCCCGCGCCGCACGGCGCTCGAGCTTCTTCCCGGGCAACGTTCTAGCTTCAGTCTGAGCGCTCATGACCACAGTCCGTTCCCGGTGATCCGTTTGGCGATCGTGTTGACTCCGAACAGCAGCACCAGGTTGATCACCGAGTTGAGCAGCCCGATCGCGGTCGCCATGCTGAAGTCCGCGTTCAGCAGACCCGTCTTGTACACGTAGGTGGCGATGATTTCGGACTTGCTCAGGTTGAGCGGGTTCTGCAGCAGGAACGCCTTCTCGAAGCCGATCGCCATGATGTTGCCGACGGCAAGGACCAGGATGATCACCGCGGTCGGCATGATGCCCGGCAGATCCACGTGCCGGATCCGCTGCAACCTGCTGGCACCGTCGATCTTGGCCGACTCGTGCAGCGCCGGGTCGATGCCGGACAACGCGGCCAGGTAGATCACCGCGGAGTACCCGGTCGTCTGCCAGACGTCGGACCACACGTAGATGTGCCGGAAGTAGTCCGGATTGCCGAGGAAGTCGACCGCCGGTACCCCGAAGAATCCCAGGCCCTCGTTGACGATGCCCAGCCGCGGCGACAGCACCAGGATCGTCATCGAGACGACGACCACCGTGGAGATGAAGTACGGCGCATACGTCACCATCTGCACCGTCTTCTTGAAGAAGCCGGTACGGATCTCGTTCAGCGCCAGGGCCAGGATGATCGCGAGCGGGAAGCTCGCCGCCACTGTGTAGACCGAGAGCACGAAGGTGTTCTTCACCAGGGTCCAGAACACCGGGTTCTGGAAGAACACTTCGAAGTTCCGCCAGCCGATCCACGGGCTCCCCCAGATGCCCTGGATCACGTTGTAGTCCTTGAAGGCGAGCACGGCGTTCGACATCGGGATGTACTTGAAGACCGCGAACCAGATCAGCGGGACGACCATCAGCAGGTACAGCGTCCAGTGCCGCTGCAGACTGCGTCGCAGACCGGCGACGGTGGTGCGTTCGCGCCGCCGTCGCCGACGCTGCTGCCGCGGCGGTGCTTCGCCGATGGGCGGCGGGATGGTGGTGGGGATTACTGCCATCGGGGGCCTCCTCCCTGGGCGTCGTCAGCTCAAGCTGAGACGGTGGGCTGTGCCGGCGCTGAGCCGGACGGTGATCCGTTGGTCGCCGGAGCGGATGACGCGCTCCTGGTCCCGGTCCGCGGTCAGGGTCACGTCCACTCCGTCCGTGGACCAGGCGAGGTCGACCGAGACGCCGCCCCGCGCACGCAGACCGGTCACCCGTCCGGCCGGCCAGTCGATCGGCAGCGCGGGCAGGACCTCGATCTCGCTGGTATGGCTCTGCAGCAACATCTCCGCGATCCCTGCCGTCGCACCGAAGTTGCCGTCGATCTGGAACGGCGGATGCGCGCAGAACAAGTTCGGATAGACACCCGCGCCGCTGCCCACGTAGTCCGTCGAGGTGTCGTCGGCGGGAGCCAGGAACGCGCGCACCAGTCGCTGCGCCGCCGCCGCGTCCCGGAGCCGCGCCCGCAGGTTGATCTTCCACGCCAGCGACCATCCGGTGGCCTGATCACCGCGCAGGTCGAGCGTTCGCGCGGCCGCGGCGGCGAGAGCCGGCGTACTGTCCGGGGTGATCGCGTCGGCGGGATGGAGACCGATCAGGTGTGACATGTGCCGGTGATGCGGGTCCTCCTCCGGCAGGTCCGCGGCCCATTCCTGTAGTTGCCCACGGCCACCGATCGACGGCTCCGGGATCCGCTTGCGGGCCAGCACGAATCGGTCCACGACTGGATCGATCACGCCGAGCAGCCCCGCGGTCTGGGCGCACCGGTCGAACAGGTCCGCGATCAGCGACAGGTCCATCGTCGACGAGATCGTGACCGAAGCGGGCTCGCCGTCGCCGGCCAGGTAGTCGTTCTCGGGTGAGGTCGACGGCGAGGTTCCGAGACTGCCGTCCGGCATTTCCACCAGCCAGTCGAGGCAGAACTCAGCAGCGCCTCGTAGTACCGGCCAGACCCGGCCGAGGAAGTCCAGATCGCCCGTGAACGCGTAGTGCTCCCACAGATGGCGCACCAGCCACGCGCCGGCCATCGGCCAGTTCGACCATCGTGGGTCGCCCTCGACGGGAAGCGTCCAGCACCACGCGTCGGCGTTGTGGTGCGCTGTCCAGCCGGCACAGCCGTAGCGTTCCTCCGCTGTCTGCCGTCCCGCCTCGGCGAGGTGCTCGAGATAGTCGAGCAGGGGCTGGTGACACTCCGGCAGCGCGGTCGTCTCGGCGGGCCAGTAGTTCATCTCGGTGTTGATGTTGACCGTGTAGTTGCTGCTCCAGGGCGGTCGCAGGATGTCGTTCCAGATCCCTTGCAGGGTGGTCGGCAAGCCGCCGGGCCGAGAGCTCGCGATCATCAGATAGCGGCCGTAGTTGAAGACCAGCGCGGCCAAGGCGGGGTCATCACCGTGCTGGGCCAGTCGCAGGTCGGTCGGCAGCGTCGCTGCGTCGGGCAGGCCGCTCAGCTCGAGCGATGCGCGACGTAACAACTTCTGGTGATCCTCGGTGTGATCAGCCGTCAGTTCGCCGTACTCGCGGGCCAGCGCAGCCGCCACCAGGTCGTCTGCGGTCGCCCAGCATTCCTCCGCCGTCCGCGTCGGCACGGTCGACGGGCCGTCGTACCCGGTCGCTGTCGAGAGGATCAGGGTCAGCTCGGTCGCACCGGTCACGCTGAGGCCGGTTTCGTCAGCGTGCACTACGCCATCGGTGCGCGCACGCAGCGCGATCGCTGCGGCCATCCCACGGTCCGTTCCCTCGGAGTACCGGATGGGTTCCGGTACGTCGCGGTGCGGCGGCGCGACATCGGCCGGCGCCTGCAGCAGCAGCCCGATGCCATCGCCGTCGACCTGCGGCCGCGAGCGCAACTGGGAGTCGAGCCGCGCGGCCAGCCCGAGGGCGCCAGGCTTCGACACGGTCATCCGCACCACGAGCACCCCGTCCGGCGCACTCACGAAGACCTCCTGCCGGACGGCCACTCCGCTGACCTCGTACTCCGTCAGCGCCCTCGCGAGGTCGAGATCAAGCTCTCTCCGGTACTCCGCCACGTCATCGGCAACGGGGGTGGAGCCGTCGACCGCGAGGTCGAGCAGCAGGTCGCCGAGTGGCAGGTACGCCTGCGAGTAGCCGGAGTGGAATCCTCCGGCCAGCTCGTGCGCTCGCCGGATGTCACCGGCGGCCAGCGCTGCCCGGACTGCCTGGACGGCGTCCGCGCCGATCGCGCCGACCGGCTTCGAGAGCAGGCGCGCCGTCTCCGGACCGCCTGACCAGCAGGTCTCGTCATTCAGGCCGATCCGGTCGCTGCCGACGCCACCGAAGGCCATCGCCCCGATCCGCCCGTTGCCGAGCGGCAACGCCTCCAGCCAGCTGCGCGCGGGGTGGTCGTAGAACAGGCGGTGCGTCCCAGCCCGGTCCGGGCTCACCAGGTTGCTCATCGAGGAACCCTTCGTCAAGAGGCGATTAATCCCATGATTTTCCCGGATCGTAGCGCTGGACGCGCTCATGATCCATACTGTGGCTCGAAGAATCTGGCGAAACATCCCATCTATAGGAAATTGGCTTGAGGGGGTCCCATGCCACGCATCACGTCCGTGCAGGTCACCGACGTCCGCTTCCCCACCTCGCTGACCCAGGACGGCTCGGACGCGATGAACAAGGACGGCGACTACTCGGCCGCCTACGTCGTCCTGCACACCGACGACGAGGAACTTCGCGGCTACGGGTTCACGTTCACCATCGGTCGCGGCAACGACCTGTGCGTCGCCGCCGCGCAGCAGCGCGGGATCCCGCTGGTCGGA
The DNA here is from genome assembly GCF_036067295.1 of Kribbella sp. NBC_00382. Classification (NCBI taxonomy): domain Bacteria; kingdom Bacillati; phylum Actinomycetota; class Actinomycetes; order Propionibacteriales; family Kribbellaceae; genus Kribbella; species Kribbella sp. NBC_00382. Next base: position 4,314,739 of record NZ_CP107954.1, on the reverse strand, counting down.
CGCGACGTCGACGAACTCTGCGCCGACCTCGGCGCCATCTACCGTGAGTTGCAGTCCGACAGCCAGCTGCGCTGGCTAGGTCCGGACAAGGGCGTCATCCATCTCGCTCTCGCCGCCGTCATGAACGCAGTCTGGGACCTCGCGGCCCGGCGAGCCGGCCTGCCGCTGTGGCGGCTGCTGTCCGAGATGTCACCGGAGGAGCTGGTCGCCGCCGCGGATCTGCGCTATCTGTCCGACGTCTTCAGCCCCGAGCAGGCGATCGCGCTGCTGGCCGGCCGCGAAGGGGGCCGTAAGCAACGAGTCGACGAGATCGCGGCCACCGGGTACCCGTGCTACACCACCTCCGCGGGGTGGCTCGGGTACTCCGACGCCAAGCTGCGCAGGCTCTGCGAGGAAGCGGTTGCCGCCGGCTACCACCACGTCAAGCTGAAGGTCGGCGCCAACCTCGACGACGACATCCGGCGCTGCGGCATCGCCCGGGAGGTGCTCGGGCCGGACGGAAAGCTGATGATCGACGCGAACCAGGTCTGGGACGTGCCACAGGCGATCGACTGGGTGCTCGCGCTGGCCGAGTTCGAGCCGCTCTGGATCGAGGAACCGACCAGCCCGGACGACATCCTCGGCCACGCGGCGATCCGGAAGGCCGTCGCGCCGATCGGGGTCGCGACCGGCGAGCACGGGATGAACCGGGTGCTGTTCAAGCAGCTGATGCAGGCCGAAGCGATCGACTACTGCCAGCTCGACGCGGCCCGGCTGGGCAGCATCAACGAGATCCTCGCGGTCTATCTGCTGGCCGCCTGGTACGACGTACCGGTGTGTCCGCACGCCGGCGGTGTCGGGCTGTGTGAACTCGTCCAGCACCTGGCGATCTTCGACTACGTAGCGGTCGCGGCGACCCTCGAGGGGCGGGTGACGGAGTACGTCGACCACTTGCACGAGCACTTCGTCGACCCGTGCGTCGTCCGTGACGGGGCTTACGTCCTGCCGACGGCGGCCGGATACAGTGCCGAGATGCACGGTGACTCGGTCGACACCTATACCTACCCGACCGGCCGGTACTGGGCAGCGCGGTTCGCCGCGGAGCCGGCGTCGTGACGTCTCAGACGGACGTCGTCGTCCAGGGCATCCGGGACCTGATCATCGAGGGCAGGCTCCGGCCCGGCGATCGGTTGCCGGTCGAGAAGGATCTCGCCGAAGCGCTCGGCGTGTCCAGGAACCCGCTGCGGGAGGGGGTTCGCGCGCTGTCGGCGATGGGCGTGCTGGAGACCCGGCGAGGTGACGGGACCTATGTCACCACCCTGGACTCCTCGTTGCTGCTGGCGCCGATGGGCCTGGTCGTCGACCTGCACGATCGCAGCGGCGCACACCATCTGCACGCCGTCCGCCGGATCCTGGAGACCGAGGCGGCCGGCCTGGCGGCCCAGTCGATCGGCCCGGACGAACTGGCCGCCGCCGACCTCATCCTCGGCCGGATCGAGGCCGAGCTCACGAACGGCGAACCTGATCACGAGGCGATCATCGACGGCGACATCGCCTTCCACCTGGTCGTCGCCAAAGCCGCCGGCAACCCGATCCTCGCGGCGCTGATCGAGGCACTCGGCGGCCGGACCAGCCGGGACCGGTTGTGGCGCTCGATCAGCCAGCACGGCGCGGACGAGGCCACCCACACCGAACACCGCTCCATCCTGGCCGCGCTGACCGCGCACGACTCCGACCGCGCCCGCACGTACATGGCCGCCCACCTCTTCGCCGTCGAGGACTATCTCCATCAACGCCCGCCCAGCGAGGATCCGCTCCCCGAGTGATGACGCCGGTGCCGTCATCCGCCGGGAAACGGGTGGCGGATGACAGAATCCAGCCCAGGCGAAGATCGGAGAGGTGAACGTGGTCAAGGGTTCGGACGTCGAGCACGCGCCGGTGGCCTCGTCGTCGGCCCGGCGGCATCCGAGTCTGGCCGATGTCGCCGTGCTCGCCGGGGTGTCCCATATGACGGTGTCCCGGGTGATCAACGACAGCGACCTGGTCCGGCCGACGACGCGCGAGCGGGTGCAGGCCGCGATCCAGAGCCTCGGGTACCGGCCGAACACCGCCGCCAGAGCCTTGGTCACCGGGCGGACCGGCACGCTCGGAGTAGTGACGCTGGACTCCACCCTGTACGGACCGGCCAGCACCCTCTACGGCATCGAACGGGCGGCGCGGGATGCCGGTTTCGCGATCACCGTGGCGAGCGTCAGCCGGCCGGGCGGACAGTCCATCGCGGAGGCGGTCGAGTCCCTGCAACGCCAGGCGGTCGAAGGCATCGTCGTGATCGCACCCCACGTCACGACGGCCAAGGCCTTGGAGTTCGCGCCGCACGGCGTACCGCTCGTCGCAGTCGGCGGCGCGGCACCCCCGGTACCGACCGTCTCGGTCGATCAGTACGACGGAGCCCGCCTCGCGACCGAGCACCTGCTGTCGCTCGGTCACAAGACGGTCTGGCATGTCGGCGGACCGGCGGACTGGCTCGAGGCGGCCGAACGCGAGCGTGGCTGGCGGGAGACGCTCGAGGCCCACCACGTCCGCCGGCCCCGGCTGACCCGGGGCGACTGGAGCCCGCGGTCGGGGTACGAGGCCGGTAAGTCGCTGGCCAAGGAACCCAGCCTGAGCGCCGTGTTCGTCGCCAACGACCAGATGGCGCTCGGCCTGCTGCGGGCGTTTGCCGAGGCCGGGATCTCGGTACCCGGCGATGTCCAGGTGGTCGGCTTCGACGACATCCCGGAGGCCGAGTTCTTCAACCCGCCGCTGACCACCGTCCGACAGGACTTCGGTGAGGTTGGCCGGCGGACCTTTCACCTGCTGTCCGAACAGATGAGCGGCGGGAAGCCGAGCAGTGAGCAGATCCCCGCCACCTTGGTCGTGCGGCAGAGCACCGGCGCTGCCTGATCGCCGTCAGGTCTGCCTTCTGGTCAGCAGGCGCTGGACCACCACGAAGATCAGCAGCAGCGCTCCGATGGAGATCTTCGTCCACCAGGAACTCAGCGTGCCGTCGAACGAGATGAAGGTCTGGATGGTGCCGAGCAGCAGCACCCCGACCATCGTCCCCAGCACCAGGCCGCGGCCACCGGTCAGCAGCGTCCCGCCGATCACCACCGCCGCGATCGCGTCGAGCTCCATCCCGACGGCGTGCAAGCTGTACCCCGACAGGGTGTAGGCCGCGAAGAGCAGCCCGGCCAGCGCCGAGCAGAGCCCGCTGATCGTGTACACGCCGACCTTGACCAGAGCGACCCGCAACCCCATCAGATGCGCGGAGCTCTCGCTGCCACCGACGGCGTAGACCGTGCGCCCGAAGCGGGTCAGGTGCAGCACCCACGCGCCGATCGCGAACACCACCAGCGCCACCACGACGCTCGGGGTGACGTGGTAGCCGCCCGGCAGCGGGACGGTCCCCTGAGCGAATCTGGTCAGGCCGGGATCGCGGATCGGAATCGACTCGACGCTGATCAGGTAGCAGAGCCCACGAGCCAGGAACATCCCGGCCAGGGTCGCGATGAACGGCTGCACGTCGAAGTAGTGGATGACCAGGCCCATCAACGTCCCGAGCAGCGTCCCGGACACCAGGACGGCGACGACGGTGGCCGCCACCGGCCAGCCCGACTCGAGCGTCGACGCCGCGATCATCGTCGACAGGGCGACCACCGAGCCGACGCTCAGATCGATGCCGCCGGCAAGGATCACGAACGTCATCCCGAGCCCCAGCACCAGCAGGAAGGCGTTGTCGACGAACAGGTTCAGGATCACCTGGGGATCCGCGAAACCCTGGTAGCGCAGCGATCCGGCGCCGAAGATCCCGATCAGCAGCGCGATCGCCGCCGCGACCGGCAGATAACGGCGCGGCGGACTGTACCGGCGGATCCGGGCCGCCACCGCGGGCGACAGGGCCGACGCGCTCATGCTGTCTCCGTCCGAACGGTGGGGGTGGCCCGGCGGGGCCGGCGGCTGCGCAGCGCGGCCCGCGCCTTCGGTGACTGCAGCAGGCAGACCACGATCACGACGACCGCCTTGAAGAGATAGTTGGCCTCGGCCGGGATCCCGATGGTCGGGATCGTGGTGGCCAGGGTCTGGATGAACATCGCGCCGATCAGCGTCCCGGTCAGCGAGAACTTTCCGCCCGCCAGCGAGGTGCCGCCGATCACGACGGCCAGGATCGCGTCCAGCTCGATCCACAGGCCGGCGTTGTTCGCGTCCGCCGCACTCGTGTTCGACGCGATCATCAGCCCGGCGACACCGGCACAGAAGGCGCTGAACACGTAGACGGTCCAGGTGATCGTCCGGGCGTGGATCCCGGCCAGCCGGCTGGCCTCCGGGTTGATGCCGACCGACTCGATCAACAGGCCCAGCGCGGTCCGCCGGGCCAGGACCGCGGTCAGCGCGAAGACCGCGAGCGCGATCAGGATGGCCACCGGCAGCGTCGCGACGAAGCCCGCTCCGATCACCTTGAACCCCGGGCTGACGACCGTGGTGATCTGGCCGTCCGTGATCAGCATGGCCAGTCCGCGGCCGGCCGTCATCAGCACCAGGGTGGCGATGATCGGCTGGATCCCGATCACCGAGACCAGAAGCCCGTTCCACAACCCGAGCAGCACGCAGACGCCGACCGCCATCGCGACCGCGGTGAGCAGCGTCGAGGTTGCCGCCTGCTGCGACGAGCCCGCTATGTACACACAGGCCACGGCGCCTGAGATCGCGGCCACCGCACCCACCGAGAGGTCGATCCCCCGGGTGGCGATCACCAGCGTCATCCCCAGCGCCACCAGCAACACCGGAGCCCCGTTGCGGAGGATGTCGATCAGGCTGCCGTACAGATGACCGTCCTGGATCCGTACCGACAGGAACGACGGAGTCACCGCCGTGTTGAGGGCGAGCAGCAGTACCAGGGCCAGCGTCGGCCAGAACAGTGGCCGGCGGACTAGGTCACGCATCGGGGTTCCCTTCGGCTGTCGTCGTACCGCCGGCCGCGATGAGTTCGAGGATCCCGGCCACCGTGACGGTGTCGTCGTTGGGCCGGTCCGCGATCTTCGCCCGGTCCCGCATCACCAGCACCCGGTGGCTGAGCCGGAGTACCTCCTCGAGCTCGGCGGAGATGAAGACGACGGACAGTCCGTCGGCGGCGAGTTTCGCGACGAGTTGCTGGATCTGCGTCTTGGCGCCGATGTCGATCCCGCGGGTCGGCTCGTCCAGGATCAGCAGCTCCGGCTCGGTGATCAGCCAGCGGGCCAGCAGGACCTTCTGCTGGTTGCCACCCGACAGGTTGCGCATCAGCGCGGCCGGGTCGGGAGGCCGGATGTCCAGCGCCTTGATGTACTCCGCGACCAGCCGCTCGCGGGTCCGGACCGGTACCGGCCGGAGCCAGCCCCGGGAAGCCTGCAGGGTGAGCAGCAGGTTGTCCGCGACGGTCAGGTCCTCCACCACGCCTTCCGCGCGACGGTTCTCACTGGAGAACGCGATCTTGGCGCCGATGGCGTTCCGCGGCGTACGGAACCTCCGCCGCGTACCCCGTACGTCGATCGAGCCGGTGTCCGCGGTGTCCGCTCCGAAGAGCAGCCGGGCGAGTTCGGTTCGCCCCGACCCCAGCAGGCCGGCGATACCGATCACCTGACCGTCGTAGATCTCCAGGTCGACGGCTTGCAGGCTGCCGCGGCGGCCCAGACCCAGTACCTTCACCAGCGGTACCCGGTCTTCCGGCACATCGGCCGACGCGTGCTGTTCGAGTTTCTCCAGCGTCTCCAGTTCGCGACCGATCATCGCCTCGACCAGGTCGAACTGGCTGACGCTCCCGGTCGGGTACTCCCCCACCAGCTTGCCGTTGCGCAGTACGGTCATCCGGTCGGAGATCTCGAACACCTGGTCCAGGAAGTGCGAGACGAACAGGATCGCCACGCCCTGGTCGCGCAGCGTCCGCATCACCGCGAACAGCTTCGCCACCTCGTCCGCGTCGAGGCTCGAGGTGGGCTCGTCGAGGATCAGCACCCGGGCGTCGAGGTCGAGCGCCCGCCCGATCGCGACCAGCTGCTGGATCGCGATCGGGTGCTCGCCCAGCGTCGACCCCGGATCGATCGCCAGGCCGAGCCGGTCCAGGATCGACCCTGCCCGGGCCCGCATCGCCTTGCCGTCGATCCGGCCGAACCGCCGCGGTTCGCGGCCGAGCAGCATGTTCTCCGCGACCGTCAGGTTCGTGCACAGGTTGACCTCCTGGTACACGGTGCTGATCCCGGCGGCCTGCGAGTCGGCCGGTGAGCTGAACAGATGCTCCTCACCGGCCATCAGCACCGTGCCCTCGTCGATCGCGTAGACCCCGGTCAGGGCCTTGATCAGGGTCGACTTGCCTGCCCCGTTCTCACCCATCAGGGCGTGAATCTCACCGGGGAGCAGCCGGAAGTCGACGTCCTGGAGTGCTTTGACACCGGGAAAGCCGATGCTGATCCCGCGCATCTCGACCACCGGCGGGGTGAGCGCCGTCGATGGGGCGGGAGTGATCGCCTGGGTCATCGCCGGATCAGTACTGCCGTGCGGACAGCGCCGTCTTCGCGGCTGCCTGGTCGAAGACCGTCTCCTCGGTGAGTACCCGCGCCGGGACTTCCTCCCCGGCCACGACCTTCTTCGCGATACCCATCAGTTGCGGGCCGAGCAGCGGGTTGCACTCGACGATGTAGTTGATCTTCCCGTCCGCCAGCGCTGTCATTCCGTCCTTGACGGCGTCGATGGTGATGATCTGTACATCCTTGCCGGGCTTGAGACCGGCGGCCTCGATCGCCTCGATCGCGCCCAGGCCCATGTCGTCGTTGTGCGCGAACACCACGTCGATGCCCTTCTGCGACTTCAGGAACGACTCCATCACCTTCTTGCCGCCGTCCCGGGTGAAGTCACCGGTCTGCGAGGCGGCGATGGCGATCTTCGGGTTGGCCTTCATCGCCTCCTCGAAGCCCTCCTTGCGGTCGATGGCCGGCGCGGCGCCCGTGGTCCCCTGCAGCTCCACCACCTTGATCGAGCCGTCGTGGTTCACGTCCGCGGCGTCGCCCTCCTTCACCAGCCACTCGCCGGCCTTCTTGCCCTCCACGACGAAGTCGGAGCCGAGGAAGCTCTTGTAGAGCGAGGTGTCCTTGGAGTCGACCGCGCGGTCGGTGAGGATGACCGGGATGTTGGCGCGCTTGGCCTCCATCAGCACGGTGTCCCAGCCGGTCTCGACCACCGGACTGAAGGCGATCACGTCCACCTTCTGCTGGATGAACGACCTGATCGACTTGATCTGGTTCTCCTGCTTCTGCTGCGCGTCGGAGAACTTCAGCTCGATCCCCGCGGCCTTGGCCGCCTCCTGGACCGACTTCGTGTTCGCCGTCCGCCAGCCGCTCTCCGCGCCGACCTGGGCGAAGCCCATGGTCAAGCTGTCGCCGCTCGCCGCCTTCGACTCGGGTTTGTCGTCCCCGCACCCCACCAGGCCCCCGACGAGCACCAGCCCCGTCGCCACGGCCATCAGTCTCTTCATCACGGCAGTTCCTCCATCCAGCGCTGTTTGCGCTGAATGTTAGCGCTAACTTCCAGCACGTCAACAGCTCCCGACGCCGAATTGTTAGCGCACACATTTATCGGCCGAGGTCTTGCCGGGAGTTTTTCTGAGGGTTAGCTTAACCACCACTCAAACCCAAGGAGGACTGTGTGATGGCGATCGACAGGACGCGTCTGACGCGTCGCGGTTTTCTCGGCCTGGGCGCGGCCGCCGGCGTGATCACGCTCACCGCCTGCGGTTCGAACAGTGACAAGACTTCGGGCAGCTCCACCGCCGCCGACCTGGTGATGACGGTGTGGGGCGGGGAGAACGACAAGACGACGTACCAGCAGCGGATCGACCTGCTGGTCAAGAAGTACCCCGAGCTGAAGGTGAAGCTGCAGCTGATCCCGAACGACGGGTACGCGCAGAAGGTGCAGACGATGATTGCCGGCGGCAAGGGCCCGGACATCATGCAGGTGGCCGAGAGCGTCAACGTCTACTCGAGCAAGAACCAGATCCAGCCGCTGGACGAGCTGGCCAAGAAGGCCGGGCTCGACCTGGAGAAGCGGTTCGGGTCGATCGGCAAGCTGTACTCGTACCAGGACAAGGTCTACGCGATCCCGGACCGGTCCGGCGCGATGATCGTGTACTACAACAAGGGCCTGTTCGATGCCAAGGGCATCAAAGCCCCGACGGCCGACTGGACCTGGGACGAGACCCTGGCCGCGTTCAAGGAGCTCACCGTCCCCGGCAAGCAGTGGGGCTACTCCGGTGGCGGCTGGTGGGCCCAGTGGTGGAGCTTCGTCTACCAGAACGGCGGCAAGATCATCGACGACGCGGGCAAGCCGTCGGTGGCCACCGACGAGGTGATCGACGCGCTGCAGTGGACCGGTGACCTGGTCTTCAAGCACGGCGTCGTCCCGACCAAGAAGCAGTACGCCGACATGGGCGCGGACGTCGGTGGCGACGGCGCGTTCGCGAACGGCAAGGTCGCGGTCAACACCACCGGCTTCTGGGGGATCAGCGGCCTGACGAAGAGCAAGATCGAGTGGGACATCGCGCCGCTGTGGCGGGGCAAGGACCAGGCGGTGACCGCGTTCGGCAGCGGGCTGGCCATCTCCCGGACGGCGAAGAACCCCGACGCCGCGTTCAAGGCGATCGACTTCCTCACCTCGACCGAGGCGCAGCAGAAGATCATCGCCACCGGGCAGGACGTGCCGGCCAGCCTCGAGGTGCAGAAGAGCGACGCGTTCCTCAAGCCTGCCTGGATGACCAAGCCGGTGAACATGGACGTCTTCGCCGAGTCCAGCGCGTTCGTCTACCGGGCCCCGTTCATCCCCGCCTGGAACGAGATGCAGAAGGCGTTCGACGACGGGCTGGCCGACTTCTGGCTGGGCAAGAAGGACGCCCGGACCTCGCTGACCGCGATCCAGCAGCGGCTCGAGTCCATCATCAAGCCCGCGGGTTAGGCGATGTCGAGGCTCCGGCGCCGGGAGGCGCTGTGGTTCTACCTGTTCGCCTCGCCGTGGGTGATCGGTTTCGTCGTGTTCCTGCTCGGCCCGATGATCGCGTCGATCTACTTCTCGCTGACGGACTGGGACTCCTTCACCCCGCCCAAGTGGGTCGGGCTGGACAACTACGTGCGGCTGCTGACCGACGATCCCGTCTTCTGGAAGGCGTTGTGGAACACCTTCTACTACGCGGCGATCTCGGTCCCGCTCGGACTGGTGCTCGGCCTGTGGCTGGCGAACCTGCTGAACAAGGGAATCCGGCTGCGCAAGCTGTTCCGGACGCTGATCTACCTGCCCACCCTGGTGCCGCTGGTGGCCACCGCGATGATCTTCAAGATGGTGCTCGCCCCGTCGGGCCCGCTGAACGATCTGCTGGGGATCTTCGGCATCCCCGGACCGTCGTGGCTGCTGGAGGCGGTCTGGGTGAAACCGGCGCTGATCCTGCTGTCGGTCTGGGGAGCCGGCGCGGCGACCGTACTGTTGCTGGCGGCAATGAAAGGCATTCCCCGTGAGCTGTACGAGGCGGCCGAGGTGGACGGCGCCAGTCCGGTCCGGCAGTTCTGGAGCATCACCGTCCCGCAGCTGACCCCGATCATCTTCTTCAACCTGATCATGGGCCTGATCGGTGCGTTCCAGGTGTTCTCCCAGGTGTACATCCTGACCAAGGGCGGCCCGGACAACGCCAGCCAGACGATGGTGCCGTTGCTGTTCAACGAGGCGTTCTCCTACTACCACCTGGGCTACGCGTCGGCGATCTCCTGGCTGCTGTTCGCGGTGATCCTGGTGTTCACCCTGATCGCCTTCCGCAGCGCCCGGCGCTGGGTGTTCTACGAGACCGAGGTGAAGTGATGGCCACCGCTGTTTCCACCGCCGCCGCCACGCGGCAAGTGCGCAGTACCGAACGGACCGTCGGCGCCAAGCGGTCGACGCCGTTCAGCTATGCGACCCTGATCATCGTCTCGGCGGTGCTCTGCGTGCCGCTGGTGTTCGTGGTGTCGATCGCGCTGTCGAGCGACCAGACCGTCAACGCGAACACCTTCACGATCATCCCGCGCGAGTTCCACTGGGAGAACTTCACCCGGGTGTTCGGCACCGAGCTGCCGATGCAGCGGTTCCTGCTGAACTCGGTGATCATCTCGGCCGGCGCCGTGGTCGGTCAGGTGCTGTCCAGCGGGCTGGTCGGTTACGCGTTCGCCCGGCTGCGCGCACCCGGCAAGAACGCGATGTTCATCGTCGTCATCGCGACCATGATGATCCCCTCGCAGATCACGATGATCCCGCAGTTCATCCTGTTCAAGGACCTCGGCTGGGTGAACACCTACCTGCCGCTGATCGTGCCGAACTTCTTCTCGAACGCGTTCAACGTCTTCCTGGTCCGGCAGTTCGTCTCCCGGCTGCCGAGCGAGATCGACGAGGCGGCGATGGTGGACGGGCTCGGCTTCTTCGGCATCTACCGCCGGATCATGCTGCCGATGCTCAGCCCGGTGCTGATCGCGATCGCGATCTTCACGCTGACGGCGACCTGGGGTGACTTCATGGGCCCGCTGATCTATCTGAACGACGAGTCCAAGATGCCGCTGGCGCTCGGCGTGCAGTACATCACCAGTACGTCGCAGGCGCTGCAGGCTCCACCGTGGAACCTGGTGATGGTCGGCTCGATCCTGCTGACGCTGCCGATGATCCTGGTCTACTACCTCGGCCAGCGGTACCTGTACGAGATGGACATCAGCGGCGGAAGTGCGGGGGTCAAGTGACCATTGTCAGTACCGGTGTCGAGCTGGATGCCGCCGGCATCCGGATCGACGGCCGTCCGAAGCTGCTGCTCTGCGCGTCGCTGTTCTACTTCCGGCTGCCGCGCGAGCAGTGGCGGGCCCGCCTCGAGCAAGTCCGGGCGTCGGGCTACACCTGTGTCGACGTCTACCTGCCGTGGAACCATCATGAGCTCTCCCCCGGCCGGTGGTCGTTCGACGGCCGACGCGATGTCGCGGCCTTCCTGGACCTGGCGCACGAGGTCGGCCTGTCCGTCATCGCCCGGCCCGGGCCGTACATCTGTTCGGAGTGGGACGGCGGCGCGCTGCCGGCCTGGCTGGGCCTCGATCCCGAGGTACGGGTTCGTCAGAACGAGCCGCGGTACCTCGCCCAGGTGGCGGCGTGGTTCGACCAGGCACTCCCGATTCTCGCCGAGCGCCAGCATCCGGCCGGTCCGGTCATCATGGTCCAGCTGGAGAACGAGCTGGACTTCTTCGACTGCGCGGACCGTACCGGCTATCTGACCGCCCTGCGCGACCAGGCGATCGATCACGGCATCACCGTGCCGTTGATCGCCTGTGCCGGGCAGGGCGACATCGCCGGCGCCACCGGTGACGTCCCCGGCATTGTTGCCGCATGCAACTTCTATCCCGACGACGGCTCACCGCACATCGAGGAGGAGGTACGGCGTTATGCCGAGCTGCTCGCCGATCGCGGTCTCCCGTTGCTCGTCACCGAGACCAACCGGCGGCACCGGACGCTGAGGCGGCTGCTGGCGAGTGGAGCGTCGTTGATCGCGCCCTACCTGCAGTCGTCCGGCTGGAACTTCGGCTACACCCCGTCGACCGGCAACTGGGGTGACCCGGCCAACTTCATGAGTCATGACTACGACTTCGGTGGTTATGTCTCACCGACCGGGCAGGAGCGGCCGGAGTACGCCGAAGCGCAGGTGCTCGCTCATGTGCTGACCGCGCTGGGATCACGGCTGGCGCTGGCCACCTCGACGGTGCCGCGCTCAGAGGTGACGGCCGACTTCCCCACCAGCTCGTCGCTGTCGGCTCTCGACCTGCACGGTGGCGGCCAGCTGATCGCCGTACCGAATCTCGGGGACTCTCCCGGTCGTGCGGTCGTCGGCGGAGTCTCCGTCGCGGTCGCCGGCGACTCGTGTCCGCTGATGCTGGTCGATCTGCCCTTGCGGGGCAGGACGTTGAGGCTCGCGTCGGCAGACCTGATCGCGATGACCGACACCGCACTTGTGTTCTCCTCGGCCGTACCGGTGACCGTCGTCATCGGCCGGACGCAGGTCGAGATCCCCGCGACCGCCGGGCGCGCCGAGCACCAGGTCGTCGACGGGATCACTCTCGTCGTACTGACTCCGGCGGAGGCCGCTCGATTCGAGTCTGTACGCCCGGACGGCACCGTCGAGCTGGCCGGCGTACCGGACGAAGCCGTTCTCGGGTCATCGACGGAAGTGCGGGCCGTCCGGCGGCGAGTGGGGACGGCTCGCGCGAAAGCGGCCGGCACCCATCGGCTGCCGCCGTCGCTGGAATCGCTGGGCGCCTACCGGGGTCGCGGAACGTACTCCGCGACCGCGAACCTGACCGGCGTCGACGAACTCCTGCTGGTCGGTGCGTCCGATCTCGTGGACCTGTCGATCGCCGGAGTGGTGCAGCCCACGATCGCCGGTTTCGGCGCGGCCCAGCGGCTCGACGTACGCGCCGTGCAAGGTACGGCCGACCTCGAGGCGACGGTCGAGATCTGGGGCCACGCCAACTTCGACGACCCGAGGCTGCCGGCGCTCCGGCTGGGTGCGCTGCGGGGCCTCGGCCGGCTGTGGAAGGTCCGAGGCGTTCAGGACCTCGCCGCTTCGTGGACAGTGCAGGGTCACTGGGCGGGCGAGCCGGCGCCGCTGCGGTCGCTCGGCGGCTGGAGCAGCACGCGCGTCGGAGTACCGATCACCTATACACATCGTCTCGAGTTGACCACCACATCCGCCCTTCATCTGAGCGGCGTCGACCAGCCGGTGCTGGTGAGAGTCGACGGAGGCGAGCCGGTCACCGTCCATCGGGAGAACCCGTGGGTGATGCTGCCCGCGGCCTTCGTCAGCGAGGTCTCGGTCACGCTGATCCATCATCCCAGTGGCGCCGGGCTGCACGCGGAGTTGCTCAGCCTCGCGCCGGTGACGGACTGGACCTGCGCGGTCCAGAACGACGAACTGCTGACCGACTTCGCCATCCACGAGGCCGAGACCACAGACCTCGAACTGCCGCTGACACTCGAACCAGGTCAAGAGGTCTGGCTCGATCTCGACCTGCCTGCCAGCGACGAAGGGCGGCTGCTGAGACTCGACGGTACGCAGGTACGGGTGACCGCCTGGGCCGGTGGGGAGTGCCTCGGCCGGATCTGGACCGGTGACCGGGCGAGGTTCTCCGGTGGCGACCCGGACGTGTTGTGGCTGCCCGCGGGATGGTCCGGCCTGACCCTGTTGGTGCGGGGCCTCGCGGGTTCCGGTACTCCGGTACTTCGTACGCTTCGGCTAGGTGCATCCACCAGCAGAGGGGGCCGAGGTGCCGCGGCAGACGTCACGTGATCTTCGCAACGAGAGCCGGTTCGAGGTTCTGCACGCCTTGTTCGAGCTGGGTCCGTCCACCCGGCAGGAGATCGCCCGGCACACCGGACTCAGTACTGCGACCGTGGCCACCCTGGTCACCGAGTTCCTGTCCGAAGGCGTGCTGCGGATCGCCACGATGGAACGCCGGACCGTCGGCCGGCCGTACGAGCGGCTGGCGATCGACCCGGATCGCGGCCGCATCGTCGGTGTCGATGTCGCCGAGACCTATGTGGCGGCCACCGTCTTCGACATCGCCCTCACCCCGGTCAGCCATGGCGAGGTGACGCTGGACGAGCACGAGAACAGTCAGGCCTACGTCGTGGACGGCATCGTCCGGGCGCTGGACGCGGCGATCGGAACCGGTGACCGGGACCGGATCCTCGGCGCCGGCGTCAGCATGCCCGGCCAGGTCAGTCCGGCGGCCGGTGTCTCGGTCTTCGCGCCGAACTGGGACTGGCACGACGTCGAGATCGAGGAGCTGCTCGCGCAGAGCCTGCGGATCCCGGTGAACGTCGACAACCCGCTGAAGGCGGTCACCCTGTCCGAGATGTGGTTCGGCGTCGGGCGGGTGACCGAGAGCATGGCCGTGGTCAACCTCGGCACCGGTGTCGGCGCGGGGATCGCCATCGACGGAGCCCTGATCCGCGGCGCGAACAACAACGCCGGCGAGTGGGGGCACACGCTGCTCCAGCTGGACGGCCGGCGGTGCCGCTGCGGCCGGCGCGGCTGCGTCGAGGCGTACCTCGGTGTGCACGGCATCGAGACCTCGCTCGCGGAGATCGACCCAGCCCATCCCGCGCTGCGCCAGCCACTGCAACGTGGCTTCGTCGAGGCGGTGGCCGACGGTCTCGCGACCGGCGACCCGGTCCTGGCCGAGCTGGCCAAGCGGACCTCCCACTACCTGGCGGCCGCTCTCGGCGACCTCGTCAACCTGCTCGACATTCCGTACATCACCCTGACCGGCTGGACCTCGGCCGCGCTGGCGGAGTGGCTCGTACCGGCCGTCCGCGCGGAGTTGCCGGATCACGTTCTGCCCGGCTCGCTGCCGAACCTCACCGTCGAGGCATCCCGCGTTCCCGGCAACCCGGTCGCGCTCGGGATGGCCGCCTTCGCGCTGGAGCACTTCCTCGGTCAACTCGGCCTGGCCAGCCCGGCCAGTACGCCGATCGCCCGCCGCCGCCCCCGCTCGCACTCCTAGGAGAATCCTCTTGTCCACCGAATCGCGAATCGTCATCGACCTCGACGTCCCCGGCCCGACCATCAGCCGGCACCTCTACGGGCACTTCGCCGAGCATCTCGGCCGGTGCGTGTACGACGGCTTCTACGTCGGCGAATCGTCCAGCCTGCCGAACGAGGGCGGGATCCGGCTCGACGTGGTCGAGGCGCTGCGGGCCCTGAACATCCCCAACCTGCGCTGGCCGGGTGGCTGTTTCGCCGACGAGTACCACTGGATGAACGGCATCGGCCCGCTGGCCGACCGGCCCGGAATGGTCAACACCAACTGGGGAAACGTGGTGGAGAACAACCACTTCGGCACCCACGAGTTCCTGGCGCTGTGCGAGTTGCTCGGCGCCGAGCCGTACGTGAACGGCAATGTCGGCAGCGGCACAGTGCGGGAGATGAGCGACTGGGTCGAGTACCTCACCCGCGACGGCGACAGCCCGATGGTCCGGCTCCGCAAGGCCAACGGACGCGACGCCGCCTGGAAGGTGCCGTACTGGGGAATCGGCAACGAGGCCTGGGGCTGCGGCGGCAACCTGAGCGCCGAGGCCTATGTCGAGCTGGCCCGCCGGTACGCGACCTTCTGCAAGGACCACGACGGGAACAAGCTGTACCGGATCGCCGCGGGCGCCTCCGACCACGACCTCGCCTGGACCGAGGCCCTGATGAAGGCGATCAGCAGCCTCGGCGGCGAACCGCGCAACCTCTTCCAGGCGGTCTCGGTGCACTACTACACCGTGCCCGGATCGTGGGAACACAAGGGCAGCGCGACCGACTTCAGCCTTGACGACTACTACCGGACCATGATCAAGGCCCAGGACATCGACCGGGTGCTCACCGGGCACTCGACCGTGATGGACGCCTACGACCCGCAGCGCAAGATCGGCCTCGTCCTCGACGAGTGGGGCACCTGGTGGGACGTCGAGCCGGGCACCAACCCGGGATTCCTGTACCAGCAGAACGCCCTGCGCGACGCGCTGGTGGCCAGTCTGCACTTCGACGTCTTCCACCGGCACGCGGAGCGACTGGTGATGGCCAACATCGCCCAGACGGTCAACGTCCTGCAGGCGATGCTGCTGACCGACGACACCGGCGGGCTGGTGCTGACACCGACGTACCACGTCTTCGAGATGAACAAGGGCCACCACGACGCGACCTCCGTTCCGGTCCATCTGGTCGACCGGCAGGCGCCGTACGAGCTCGACGGCAAGAGCCTGGAGCTGCTCTCGGCCTCGGCCAGCGTGAAGGGCGAGCACGCCCTCGTGTCGCTCACCAATCTCGATCCGGCCGCGTCCGCAGAGGTCGTCCTGGACCTGCGGGGCGCGACGATCCGCGACCATCGGGGGCGGTTGCTCACGGCCTCCGAACTGCAGGCGCACAACTCGACGGCCGATCCGCAGGCCGTCGTACCGGCGGTACTGACCGGCATCGCCGCAGACGATCGTGGCCTGCGGCTGACCCTGCCCCCGCACTCCTTCGCCACCGTCGAACTGGACCTCTGAGGATGCTCGCCCCGGTCATGACTATTGCCGTCCGGCGGAAAAATGTTAGCGTTCACATGTGGAGCAGAACGTGAGCGCCGACGGCGCACCGGACCCGGCCCGGCGGTACGTCGTCGGCATCGACTTCGGCACGCTGTCCGGGCGGGCCGTCGTGGTCGGGGCCGACGACGGCGAGGAGCTCGGCAGCGCGGTGCACGAGTACTCGCACGGGGTGATCGAGAGTTCACTGCCCGGATCCGAGGTCCGGCTGGGACCGAACTGGGCCCTTCAGTCGCCGGCGGACTGGGTCGACGTACTCCGCCAGGCGGTACCGAAGGCGCTGGCCCTCTCCGGGGTCGACCCGGCCGACGTCATCGGCATCGGTACCGACTTCACCGCCTGTACCGTGCTGCCGACGCTCGCCGACGGCACGCCGTTGTGCGAGCTGGGCGATCTCGCCGACCGCCCGCATGCCTGGCCGAAGCTCTGGAAGCACCACGCCGCCCAGCCGCAAGCGGACCTGATCAACAAGGTCGCTGCGGACCGGGGCGAGCCATGGCTCAACCGGTACGGCGGCAAGATCTCCTCCGAGTGGGAGTTCGCCAAGGGTCTCCAGCTCCTCCAGGAGGACCCGGAGCTCTACGCGCGGACCGACCGCTGGATCGAGGCCGCCGACTGGATCATCTGGCAGCTGACCGGTACCGAGTCCCGCAATGTCTGCACGGCCGGCTACAAGGGAATCCGGACCGAGGACGGCTACCCCTCCCAGGAGTACCTGGCGGCCCTCGACCCGGCCTTCACCGACTTCACCGACAAGTTGGCGAACAACCTGATCGCGTTGGGCGCACCGGCCGGACGATTGACCGAGCAGGCCGCCGAGTGGACCGGTCTGCCGGCCGGCATAGCTGTTGCTGCTGGCAACGTTGACGCCCATGTGACGGCCGCGGCGGCCGACGCCACCCGCCCCGGGCAGCTGGTCGCGATCATGGGGACGTCTACGTGTCACGTGATGTCGTCCGACCGACTGGCCGAGGTTCCCGGCATGTGCGGGGTGGTCGACGGCGGCATCATCGACGGGCTCTGGGGTTACGAGGCCGGCCAGTCGGCGGTCGGCGACATCTTCGGCTGGTTCGTGGACAACTGCGTTCCCCCGGCGTACGTCGCCGAGGCCGAACGGCAAGGCTTGTCGGTGCACGCCTACCTGACCGGACTTGCGGCTCAGCAGAAGGTGGGCGCGCATGGCCTGATCGCCCTCGACTGGCACAACGGCAACCGGTCGGTCCTGGTCGACCACGATCTGTCGGCCGTTCTGGTCGGGCAGACCCTCGCAACCCGGCCGGAGGACGGCTACCGCGCTCTGATCGAGGCCACCGCGTTCGGCACCCGCCGGATCGTGGAGGCGTTCGAGCAGCAGGGTGTGGCCGTCGAAGAGTTCATCGTCGCGGGTGGCCTGCTGAAGAACGAACTGCTGATGCAGATCTACTCCGACGTCCTGCGCCGTCCCATCTCGGTCGTCGCGTCCGGCCAGGGCCCCGCACTGGGCTCGGCCATCCACGCGGCCGTTGCCGCCGGCACGTATCCGGACGTGCCGGCGGCAGCCGCGGCGATGGGCCGGCGGACCGAGTCCGCCTACCTGCCCGATGCCGCCCGAGCCGATCGCTATGACCTGCTGTACGCCGAGTACCGGGAACTCCATGACTGGTTCGCGGGCGAGGCGTACGGCGGTACCGGCGTACTGCATCGCCTGCACGCACTCAAGAACGAGGTGATCGGGTGACCGCGTCAGTGGCCGTCGACGAACTGCGGACCGTGGTGGCCGCACTGCACGCGGAGCTGGTCAGGTACGGGCTCGTCGCCTGGACCGCGGGCAACATCTCCGGGCGGGTGCCCGGCGAGGACCTGTTCGTGATCAAGCCGAGTGGGATCTCGTACGACGATCTCACCCCCGGCTCGGTCGTCGTGTGCGATCTGGACGGCAACCTGGTCGAGGGCGACCTGGCGCCGTCCAGCGACACCGCCGCCCACGCGTACGTCTACCGCGCCAGGCCGGACGTCGGCGGCGTGGTCCACACCCATTCCCCGTACGCCACGGCCTGGGCAGCGCGCAACGAAGCGATCCCGTGCGTGCTGACCGCGATGGCCGACGAGTTCGGCGGCGAGATCCCGGTCGGGCCGTTCGCGTTGATCGGCGACGACTCGATCGGCCGCGGCATCGTCGAGACCCTGGCCGGTTCCCGCTCGCCCGCGGTGCTGATGCGCAACCACGGCGTCTTCACCATCGGCAAGGATCCCCGGGCAGCGGTCAAGGCCGCGGTGATGTGCGAGGACGTGGCCCGCACCGTCCACCTCGCCCGGACCGCAGGGGATCCCCTGCCCATCGACCCTGAGCACATCGACAGCCTCTACCGCCGCTATCAGACCGTTTACGGTCAGCGCTGACCTCTGGAGTCAACCATGCAAACCACCCAGCGGCCCCGGATCTGGTTCCTCACCGGCAGTCAGGGCCTCTACGGGCCCGACACCCTCAACCAGGTCGCGACCCAGTCCCAGCAGCTGGTCGCGGCCCTGAACGACTCGGCCGAGCTCCAGGCTGAGGTGGTCTGGTACCCGGTCGTCACCGATGCGGACGCCATCCGGCACACCTTCCTGAAGGCGAACGCCGACGACGACTGCATCGGCGTGATCGCCTGGATGCACACGTTCTCGCCGGCCAAGATGTGGATCGGCGGCCTGGAGGCGCTCCAGCTGCCGCTGCTGCACCTGCACACCCAGGCGAACGTCGCGCTCCCCTGGGCCGAGCTGGACATGGACTTCATGAACCTGAACCAGGCCGCCCACGGCGACCGCGAGTTCGGCTACATCCAGACCCGGCTCGGCATCCCGCGGACCACCGTCGCCGGTCATGTCAGCGATCCGTCCGTCACCGCCCGGATCGGCGCCTGGGCCCGCGCCGCGGCCGGCCTGTCGGCCCTGCGCTCGATGAAGCTCGCGCGCTTCGGCGACAACATGCGCGACGTCGCGGTGACCGAAGGCGACAAGGTGGAGGCCCAGCGCCGGTTCGGTGTCTCGGTCAACACCTACGCGGTCAACGACCTCGTCGCCGCGGTGGACGCGGTACCGGACGGCGATGTCGACGGCCTCGTCAAGGAGTACGACGACACGTACCGGATCGCGCCCGAACTGCGCGCCGGCGGCGACCGGCACGACTCGCTGCGCTACGCCGCCCGGCTGGAGGCCGGCCTGCGGGCCTTTCTCGAGGCCGGCGGCTTCACCGCCTTCACCACCAACTTCGAAGACCTCGGTGGACTGCGTCAGCTGCCGGGCCTGGCCGTCCAGCGGCTGATGGCCGACGGCTACGGCTTCGGCGGCGAGGGCGACTGGAAGACCTCGGTACTGCTGCGCACCCTCAAGGTGATCGGCGCGGGCCGTCCAGGCGGCACCTCCTTCATGGAGGACTACACGTACCACCTGGTACCAGGCGAGGAGCTGATCCTCGGCGCCCACATGCTCGAGGTCTGCCCCTCCATCGCGGCCGGCACCCCGGCCGTGGAGATCCACCCGCTCGGCATCGGCAACCGCGAGGATCCGGTCCGGATGGTCTTCGACGCCGCGCCCGGACCGGCCGTCGTGGTCGGACTCGCCGATCTCGGCGACCGGTTCCGGCTGGTCGCGAACGAGATCGACGTCGTCGCCCCCGACCAGCCGCTCCCCCGCCTGCCGGTCGCCCGCGCGGTCTGGAAACCCCGCCCGGACTTCCGGACCTCGGCCGAATCGTGGCTGACCGCGGGCGCCCCCCACCACACCGTGCTGTCGGCTGCCGTCGGCGCCGACGAACTCCACGACCTGGCCACCATGCTCCGGACCGAACTCCTCACCATCGACGCCTCGACCGAGATCCGTCAGTTCCAGAAGGAGATCCGCTGGAACCAGGCCTACCACCGCCTGGCCCTGGGTCTCTAGTCGCTCAGCTACTTGCCTGGAGCACCAAAGCGGTGTCGACGAACTGCTCGAACCGGACGATCAGACCGGCCCTGACCACGAAGTGATGGGCCACCCGGGCGTTCAGCGTCTTGCCGGTCGCCAGGTTGTTCGCGGTGTAGCGCGCCAGAACCACGACGTTCTCGCCGTCGACGACGTAGGTGTCGTCGTGAGCGACCCAGTTCTCCCACTCCTTGCCGAGTTGCTCCATCACGTTGGTGGTGACGCCGAGCGGGGTCCGGTAGGTGCCGGCGAGGGGGAAGCCTGCCATCTCGGTCCACTCGACATCAGGGGCGAGGGTGGCGCGGAGTGCTTCCAGATCGCCGGCGGCGGAGGCGAGGTACTGGCGGCGTACGACGTCGGCCGGAGCGGTTCCTCCGGCCTCGATCAGCCCCACTGGAGTTCTCCCTTGGCGACCTTGGTGCCGAGGTCCGCGGCGATGACGAGGCCGGCGTCGGGGTAGGCCGCGAGCAGTTTCTCCTTGGCCCCGGCGGCGTCGGCCGCCTCGGCGACGGTCTCCTCGAAGAGGGTCAGGTAGGCGCGGGTGTGGTGGATCGCCGACAGGTCGGTCGGCGCACCCGCCGTACGGTGCCCGGCGGCCACGAAGGTGGGCTGAAGCGCCTCGAGGGTGTCGAGGGCGGTCAGCCAGGCCGCGCGGTCGGCCGTCGTCGGGCTGTCGGCGGTCCAGACGTGGAGTCCGTCGAAGAGCAGGATCCCGCCGAGCAGGGCCCGCTGCTGCGGTTCGAAGAGGTACCAGCCGCGATCGCCGAGGCTGTCGCCCGCGTGCCGCAACTCCAGCGTCCGGCCGTCGAGTTCGACTCCGCCGGTGAACGCGGTGAGCTCGATCAGCCGGGTCGGCAGGTTGGCGCCCAGGTGTGCCCAGGCTTTGAGCTTGCCTTCGTAGGCCGCGGTGATGTGTTCGATCACGTCGGCCGGAGCGACGAAGGCCGCCTCGGGGAACGCGTCGGCGATGACTTCGGCGCCGAAGTAGAAGTCCGGGTCGCCGCCGGTCACGACGACCGTGCGCAGGGTCTTGCCCGCGTCCAGTACCGCGGCGACGATGCGGTGGCCGTCCGCGCGGGTGAAGGCGGCGTCGACGACGATCGCGTCGTTCTCGCCGGTGACGAGGACGGAGGTCTTGTTCAGCGAGGAGTCCGCGGAGTCGAGGACGGTGTAGTTCAGTTCGGACATTGTTCTGGTTCCTTCGATGGATTGGTCGTTACTGTGATACTAGGACTCAGCTCCGTAAGATCCCTTGTGTGAGTGCGTCAGTTGATGGTGAAAATCGGACATCCATGATCCGGAAGGTCGATTACGCACCGCCGGCCGGGCACTCGGCGGGGGCTGAGATCGCCGACCTCGCCACGCTGCTGCGCCGGGCCGGGCCGGGCGAGTTCCAGGCCCCGCAACGACTGGGATTCGACCTGATCCTGCAGATCCGCTCAGGTCACACCGTCCACGAGGTCGACTTCACCAGCTACCCGCTCGGCCCGGGCGACGTCTTCTGGATCCACGCCGGGCAGGTACAACAGTGGGGAGACATCTCGGCCATCGACGGGCCGGTTCTGATGCTCCCGCCCGACCTGTACGACGAGGCGACCGCGCACTTGTTCCGGCGACTCGGCATCAGCCATCTCAATCACTGGCCAGGCGCCGCGTTGCCCGGCAGCCTGCTCTGGGAATCGTTCAGCACGACAGCCGAGATCGACCAGCGACTGCGGGAGGCGCCGGCGCTCGAGCCCGGCGCGCGGGACCAGGCGCTCACGCACGCGGTACTGGCGACCCTGCTCGTGCTGGCAGGCAGCAGCCCCGGCAGTAGCCCGATCCGGCCCCGCAACGAGGTCTTCAGCTGGTTCGAGGAAGAGATCGAGAAGTCGTTCCAGAGCGAACGCACCGTGGCCGGTTACGCCCGGCGGCTCGGCTACTCCGAGCGCACCCTCAACCGCCTCGCCCGGACCCACGCGGGAACCACGGCCAAAGAGCTGATCGACCGCCGGGTCGTCCTCGAAGCCAAACGCCGGCTGATCCACGAAACCGTGCCGATCGTCGAGATCGCCGACCGGCTCGGCTTCGAGGACGCCGCCAACTTCTCCAAGTTCTTCTCGCACCGCACCGGCACCACCCCGGGCGCCTTCCGTAGGGCGAGCCGCCCCCGCTAGCCGGTGCGGGCGACCATCAGCCAGCTGACCTGGATGTCGGGCGATCTGGTCGGCGCGATCGTGACGGCGATCTTGCCGTCGGCGCCGACCGTGACACCTCCGTACGCCGCTGCTTCGTTGGTACCGGTGAACAGCCGTTGCTGGTCGACGACGGCGCCGTTGATGGTCACCTGCGCCGCCCGGTTGGCCCACGGCCAGGGATCGAAGTACCCGGTGTGCACGGTGTACGTCCCCGGTTCCAGGCCCCCGAAGGTGTAGGTCAGCGGCTCGTGGTTCTTGGCGTACCGCAAGGTGCTGTAGAGGTCGCCGTTCGCAGTACCGGACGGTGCGCTCGCACCCGTGTAACCCCAGCTGGTCCCGGTGATGGGATCGGTGCCCAACGCCTGTTCCGCACTCGAGTTCAGCAATGAGGCGTTCTTCGCCAGGATCTGCCAGTCCGCGGTGGCCACGCCGCCGGCGTTGACCGCGTACCGCAGCTCATGCGGCATCACCACGATCGACCGGGTGAAGGTCCGTCCGTCCGCCAGCGTCCCACGGAGGTTGGCCGGTCCTGGCCGCGCGACACTGGTCGCATCCCAGGTCACGGCTACCTGTGTCGACCGCGTGCCCGTCCTCACGGTCACCTCGGCCGGGAGCGCGCTGGTGTCGCCGAGCCAGGTGTGGTCCGGCAGTTGGGTCTCGACACTCCACCGCTGGTACGGCGCCAGGTCGTCCAGGGTCCACTCCTGGTCCGGGCCGATCGACAGGCTGCCGCTTTCGCCCAGGGACATCGGCATCCAGACGTACGGAGCGTTCTTGAGGTCGCTCGGCGTCCAGCGGTCGGCCATGAAGATGAACTTGTTGTTCTCCTGGTCGTACGGGATCACGTTCGTGCTCTGCGAGCCGAAGGTGGTCGCCGCGCCCGGTCCGCTGATCGGGCTGCCCTGGTCGGTGAACTGGCCGAGGACGTTGTCCGACGTCGCGTACCTAGCCGGGTTCGGGTCCCAGCCGGTCGCGCCCGACGTGAGCAGGTAGTACCGGCCCTCGGACTTGAACATCGCCGGCGCTTCGCGTTGGTTGCAGGCCAGCGTACGGACGAAATCCTTGCCCTGGATGGCGTTCTCGGGCCGTGCGGACAGATAGGTGTAGTCGCGGTCGAGCTTGGAGATGTACATCGACCGGTTCTCCTCGGAGGAGTAGATGATGTACGCCGAGCCGTCGTCGTCCACGAACAGGTTCATGTCCCGCGCCATCCCGCCGGCCGGGTCGAACGAGGACCCGGTACCGCACCAGGGCACGGAATCGCTCGGCACGTGGTTCAGCCGGTACGAGTCGATCCAGCGGAACGGTCCCATCGGCGAGTCCGCGATCGCCACACCGGCCTCGGCCCGCGCGTACGTCGACGTACTGTCCGGTGACGAGGGCCCGTCGGAGTGCACCCACATCACCCACTTGCGAGTGGACTTGTTGTAGACCACCTTCGGCCGCTCGAGGATCGACGGCCGCGCCCAGCCGTCCGAGCGCACGCTGTTGGTCGACAGGTCGCGCCAGACGACCTCCCTCTGCGCCGGGGTGTAGTGCTTGTAGACCTTGGCGAAGTACGGGTCGCTCTCGAACTGGCCGGGCGAGCTCATCGCCTTCAAGGCGAGCCCGCGATCCTTCCAGTTGTAGAGGTCGTACGAGGAGTACACGTGCACGCCAGGGCTGTCGTAGTACCCGTTGCTGCGGTCCTCGCCGTACCAGTACCAGACCCGCTTCCCGCCGCCATCGGTCGAGGCGACGATCTGCCCACCATGGGCCTGGATCACCTGCCCGTTGTTGTCGAGCCATTGAGCACCTGGGCGGAACGACGTGTACCTCTCAATGTGTCCGGCCTGGGCCGCGACCGTGGCTGGAGCCAGCAGGGTGAGCGCGGCGCCCAGGACCGCAAGGATGCGCACTGGTCTGAACAGCTTCATCGGATTCTCCTCATCGGGCGGGCGGATTCCGGATTCGGGCGAGCTGAGCATTGGTGTTCGTGTGCACCACCCACAAGGCACACCCCGGTACGGTGGCCAGGCCGGCCACCGGGACCTGACTGACGATGATCAGTGCGGCCAGCAGGACACCGAGCGAGAGCAGGCTGAGCGGCCAGGCGCGGACGCTGGTGTAGACAGCGAGCCTCAGCAGCGCTCGCAGACCTAGCGCTGACTCGCTGCCGACCAGCACCAAAGCGGCGAGGCCTGCGTTGAGTACCAGCACGAGAAGCACCACCAGCAGGGGTATAGCGACCGGAAATGCACCGGCCAGCACCTTGAAGTCGGCCAGGAGAACTCCAGCCAGGCCTGCCGTGAGCGAGGCGACGACGAGCGAGCGACGACCGGTGGACCGCACCAATCGGATCAGGGCGCTCAGCGGAGGACGGGCGTCATCGATGGCGAGATAGCCGAACGCGGCGGTCGCTGCCGGGCCGAGTGGAAGGGCGAGCAGACCGAAGAAGAGCGGGTATCGCCACGGCGTGGCGACGGTGCCGAGGGCAAGCATCAGCGGCGCCCCGGCGACGGCCAGCACGAGGTTGACCGCCAGCACCCGATGGGCGAACGACCAGAGCAGGTCCCAGGCGTCCGCCCGGACGTTCACCCGCGACAGTGGCGAGGCCATCACTTCATCCCGCTGGTCGCGATGCCCTGCACGAAGTACTTCTGGCCGAGCAGGAAGATCACCAGGATCGGCAGCACGGACAGTACCGAGCCGGTCATGATCATCGCGTACTCCGCGTCGTACAGGCCGACGAACGAGCGCAGTCCCAGCTGGATCGTCCACAGGTTGTTGTCGGTCAGGTAGATGAACGGACCCATGTAGTCGTTCCAGGTGTTGACGAAGGTGAGCAGCGCCAGGCTCGCCAGCGCGGGCTTCGACAACGGCAGGATGATCCGGGCCCAGATGCCGTACTCGCTCAGCCCGTCCAGCCGGGCCGCCTCGCTCAGCTCGTCAGGGATGGTCAGGTAGTACTGCCGCATCAGGAACACCCCGAAGGCGCTGAACGCCTGCAGCAGGATCAGCGACAGATGCGTGTTCACCAGGCCGGCCTTCTGCATGATCACGTACTGCGGCACCATGTACGCCTGCCAGGGCACCGCGATCGTCGCGATGTAGGCGAGGAACAACGCGTCCCGGCCGGGAAATCGCACCTTGGCGAACCCGTACGCCGCGAAGCTCCCGGTGAGCACCTGCAAAGCGGTGATCGTGACGCTGAGGAACACCGAGTTGCGCAGGTAGGTGAGCAGCGGGATCCGGCCCCAGATCGCACTGAAGTTGCCCCAGTGGAACTCGGCCGGGATCCACCGGACCGGCACGCTGAAGACGTCCGCGTCGGCCTTCAGCGACGACGAGACCATCCAGGCGAACGGCACCAGCACCGCCACCGAGAGCAGTCCCAGCAGCAGGTACGCCGACGTGCGGCGTACCCGGCTCATCGCTCGCTCCTTCGCTGCAACCGGAACTGGACCAAGGTGATCGTCAGCACGATGACGAACAGCACCATGGACACGGCCGAGGAGTAGCCGAACCGGCCCTGGACGATGCCCTCGCGGTAGATCACCTGGGACAGCACCAGCGTCGCGCGGCCCGGGCCGCCCTCGGTCATCACCTGGATCAGGTCGAACACCTTGAAGCTGGAGATGGTCAGCATGATCAGCACGAAGAAGGTGGTCGGCCGCAGGCCCGGCAAGGTGATGTGCCGGAACCGCTGCCAGCCGTTCGCCCCATCCACCTGGGCGGCCTCGTACAGCTCGGCCGGGATCGTCTGCAGCCCGGCCAGGTAGAGGATCATGTAGTAGCCGAGGTCACGCCACACGCTGGCCACGATCACCGCGGGCATCGCCCAGGTGGTCGAGGTGGTCCAGCCCGGCGGGTGGTCGATGCCGATGGCCCGCAAGAACTGGTTCACCGGGCCCGACTCCGGGCTGAGCAACATGTTCCAGACCACGGCGACCGCGACCAGCGAGGTGATGTACGGGAAGAACAGCGCGGTCCGGAAGAACCGCGCTCCCTTCAGCTTCTGGTTCAGCAGTACTGCGAACCCGAGCGCGGCACACAGCGTCAGCGGCACGTGCCCGACGGCGTAGTACGCGGTGTTCTTGAGCGCGGTCCAGAAGGTGTCGTTGTGGATCATCCGCTCGAAGTTGTCCAGGCCGACCCAGCGGGGCGTGCTGTAGGAATCCCAGTCGAGGAAGGACAACGCGAGCGAGGCGATCACCGGCACCAGCGTCAGCGCGGCGAAGCCGATGAAGTTCGGCAGGATGAAGCTCCAGCCGACCCAGGTCCGGCTGCGGCGCCTGGCCGGCCGCGGCGCGGGCGCAGGGGGCCGGACCTGCCGCGGTGCGGACACGGTGGTGGTCATCGGTCAGCGGACCTCGTTCTTGACCCGCTTGGCCATCTCGGCCAGGCCGTCGTCGAGCGACTTCTGCCCGGTCATGATCAGCTCGTGCTCCTCGGTCAGGATCTGGTCCACGTCGGAGGACTTGTCGCCGACCGGCATCTCGAGCACGACGTTGTCGGGCTTGAAGGCCTTCTTCGCCACCGCGTCGCTGGGCACCCCCGGCAGCGCGAAGTAGGTGTCGAGGATCTGCTGGCTCTGCAACGACGGCGTCACGCCGGCCTTGGCGACCGCGGTGGCGCCGGCTTCGCTCGAGGCCCATTCGACGAACTTCTTTGCCGCGTCGGCGTGCTTGGAGTTCTTGTTCACCGCGAACGCGGTCGGCGAGCCGAAGGTGGTCACCTTCCCGTCGGCCGTGCGCTGCGGCAGCGGCGCCATCCCCCACTCCACCTTGGTCTTGCCCGACTTCGTGTCGGCCAGCAGCGTCGAGGCGTACCAGGTGCCCATCGGCATCAGCGCGGCCTTGCCGGTGGAGAACATCGTGTTGTAGGTGACCTTCTGGCTCCTGGCGGTTGCCCAAGGCAACATCGCGCCGTCCTTCTGGAGATCCAGCGTCATCGTGTACTGGTCCTTGAAGAAGCCGTAGTCGCCACCGAGCAGGTCACCGCCGGTCTGCGCCGCCGCGGTGGCCTCGACCACCGAGCGCCAGGTGTGCTGGTACGCGCCGTACACCTTCGACGGACCATCGCCCTTGGTCAGGCTCTTCGCCAGCGTGGCGTAGTCGGCCCAGGTCAGGTTCTGCAGCTTCGACTCCGGTACGCCGGCCTGCTTGAGCAGTGTCTTGTTGTAGTAGAGCACCCAGAAGTCCTGGCGGTACGGCAGCGCGAAGTACTTGCCGTCGAGGTCGTAGGACTTCAGGCCCGAGTACTTCGCCGGGTCCAGCGCCTTGGCCTGGTCGGTCATCGGCAGCAGCTGTCCACGGGTGCCGAACCTGGCGTAGTCGATCACGTTCTTCATCGTCAGCACGTCGGTGGTGTCACCACCGGCCAGCATCGTGGTCACCTTGGTCGGATAGTCGTCGGCCAGGATGTCGACCGGCTCGACCTTGATCTGCGGGTTGGCCTGCTGGAAGCCGTCGATGATCGCCTTGAACTCCGGCGTGGTGGCGTAGTTCCACAGGGCGACCTTGATGGTCTGCGGTCCGTCGGCGGCCGGGGTGTCCGAGCCGCCCCCGCAAGCGGTCAGCAGGGCCAGGGCGGCGGCGCCGGCCAGGATGGTGACGAGGTGTCGCTTCACGACTTTCTCCTTGTACTTCGTACTGCGCGGGTGGCGGTCAGGCGGTGAGCGGGAAGAGGTCGGCCGTGATCCGGTGCCGGAGCGGTTCGCCGGCCAGCCACCGGGTGAGTTCGGCCAGCATGTGATCGGTGAGTCGATGGATCTCGGTGCCGAGGGATCCGGCGATGTGCGGGGTGACCATGACGTTGTGGGTCGAACGCAGTGGTGATTCGGCCGGCAACGGCTCCGGATCGGTGACGTCGAGGATCGCGAACAGCCGTCCGGCCCGGCACTCGGCAGCGAGGGCGGCCGAATCGATCAGGCTTCCCCGCGCGGTGTTGATCACGGTGGCGCGGTCGGGCAAGCAGGCCAGTTCTCGCGCGCCGATCATCTGGTACGTGCTCGGCAGGGCCGGCGCATGCAGGGAAAGCACGTCGACCCGGGGTAGTAGTTCGTCGAGGCCGACCAGTTGCGCACCGGCCGCTTCCACCTCCGCCGGGTCCGCATGCGGATCGGCCACCA
The DNA here is from genome assembly GCF_036067295.1 of Kribbella sp. NBC_00382. NCBI lineage: Bacteria > Bacillati > Actinomycetota > Actinomycetes > Propionibacteriales > Kribbellaceae > Kribbella > Kribbella sp. NBC_00382. The sequence continues at coordinate 4,286,374 of NZ_CP107954.1, read as the reverse complement.
GCACGGTCGGGCCTTCGAGCACCCGGAGCAGATCGACGACCCGGCGGCCGATCCGGGAGAAACCGACCACACCGATCGTGCGGCGGAAGTTCGACAGGTCGCCGAAGCCCTGCAACTGGCCCCAGCCGCGGTAGGCCGTCGCGGCGTCCGCGGCCAGGAAGGGCGCCTTCTTTCCGGCCAGGATGATCGCGGCCAGCGTGTACTCGGCCACCGGGATCGCGTTGGCGTCGGCCGCGCTGGTGAGCACGATGTCGCGAGACCACAGCACGCCGTCGGCCACCGAACGGACGCTTCCGGCCGCATGGAAGACGGCCTTGAGCCGCGGCGCGGCGGCCAGCCGGTCGGCCGTCAGCCGGGGCACGCCCCAGGAGCTGACGATCAGGTCGGCCGTCGCGAGCCGGGCCCGGGCCTGCGCGGAGTCGAGCTCGTCGGTCCAGATCGGATCGGGCAGCGCCACCAGCGAGCGGAGCCGATCGAGCCGGAGCCGATCGAAGTGAGCGTCGAACGACTCGCGGTTCATCACGAGCAGCGCCTCACTGCGGTAAGCGGTTACCGTTGCGGTCATGTGAACATGAGATGACGGAGACGTTCAGATCATCTACGGCTCGTCCGTATTCATTCACAAACGTTCAGATTCGAACAAGGGAGGTAGGGCGGATGCCGGACGACCGGCTGTTCGGCCTGCAGCGGCACGAACGGGTGATGGACGAGCTGCGTCGCGAAGGCGCCGTCCGGGTGAAGGAGCTGGCCGAACTGCTCGGCGTCAGCGAGTTGACCGTCCGGCGCGACATCGCCGCGCTCGCGGCGCAGAACCTGCTCACCAAAGTCCACGGCGGCGCGACGTTGCCGACCGACCTGGCGCCCCCGGCGCGGCGGCGCGGGCCGGCCGCGCCCCGGTTCACCATCGGGATGGTGGTCCCCTCCCTCGACTACTACTGGCCACCGATCGTCTCCGGCGCCCGGACGACGGCCGCGGCACTGGGGGTGGCGATCCAGCTGCGCGGCTCGAGCTACGACTGGGCCGAGGACCGCCGGCAGATCACCCGGCTGATCGAAGCCCAGCAGGTCCAGGGGCTGCTGCTCGCGCCGAACCTGGAGGGCGCCGCCGTCGACGAGATGATCGACTGGATCGCCCGGCTCCCGGTACCGGTGATCCTGGTCGAGCGACAGCCGCCACGCTGGACGCCGACCAAGCACCAGGTCGAATGGGTCCGCAGCGATCACGCCCTGGGGGTCGAGCTGGCCGTCCGGCACCTGCACGCCCAGGGTCACCGCAACCTGGCGCTACTGCTGTCCAAAGGAAGTCCGACCTCGGCGCACCTGGCGGCCGGCTGGAATCTCGTGTGTGCCGATCTCGCGATCCCGGCCGGCCTGGTGATCCGGGAGTCCGTGAACATGGAGCAGCCCGGACATCGCGACATCATCGCCCAGGTACTCGGCCGCTGCCGGGCCGCGGGAACGACGGCCATCGTCGTGCACTCCGACCCCGACGCGATGGCGGTCGCCCAGTACTGCGCCGAGCAGGGCATCGCAATCCCTGACCAGCTGGCGATCGTGGCCTACGACGACGAGATCGCCCACCTGGCCGAGCCGGCCCTGACGGCGATCCGGCCGCCGAAGTCGATGGTCGGCCGGACCGCGGTCGAGCAGATGGTCGCCCGCCTCACCGAAGGCCGCCGCCGGCCCCCACAACGCGTCCTGGTCGTGCCCGAGCTGGTCATCCGCGATTCATCGATGCCGCACTAGCCGAACAACAAGATCTCCTCGGTGCCGTCCGGCCAGGTGACCCGAATGCTGCCGTCGTCCACCGCGACGTTCGGAAGAGGCTCGGGGTGACCGCCGGACAAGGAGACGATGGCAACGAAGACCTGACCCGGTACGGCGGCCGCGCGGACGAGCGGAATCGCGGTGTGGTTGCCCAGGGCCTCGGACTCGCCGGACCGGCGGATATCGACCGCCTCGAAGCCGATGCGGCCTTCGATGGAGGACAGCAACTCAGCGGCACGGACCTCGGCCCCCGCATCGAGTACTCCGGACGGCGGGGCGGCGGAGGTCAGCGGCCAACCGGACATCTCGAGCAGCCAGCCGGGTTCGACGACTGCATCCGGATCGATGCGGGCGGCCCGCACCTCGTGGCTTCCGCGCAGCGCGGACACCATCGCGACCGTAGGCCCCGCGACAACCGCTCCGCCGCGGCCCGATCCGTGCTCCGGTCCGGTGTCGTCGGCTATCCGCACCCAGTGGGTCGACGCGATCGAGGCGTTCGTACCGATCGTCGTGAAGCCGTTGCGGTGCGACCGGCCGTGCTCAGGGTGCACGATGCTGACGCTGTTCTCGAGCGGTTGCGCCCAGTACGGCGTACTGAGCAGTGGCATCGTGTGGGTCGAGTACCCCAGCCGGGCGTACAACGGCGAGTCGGCGCGTTCGTCGCCGGGGACCGAGTGGTCGGTGCCGTGGTTGACGACGCGCACGATCCCGTCGGCCCGGGTCCCGCTGACCAGCCAGCCGGGCTCTGCGAGTTCGCGGGTGAAGTCGGAACGCTCGACAGGCAAGGGCTCCTCAGCCGCGGTCCAGACCGGATGACTTGCCGGAAGCATCAAGCCGAGCATGCCTTTCACCGCCCAGTACGGCGATCCCGGGCCGGAGTACGACTGGGCGATCGCCGGCCATTCGCCGTGCCAGCCGAGGGTGAGCAGACCTCGCCGATCGGGGACGCCCTGGTCGAGAAAGTACTTGAGCATTCCGGACGTCGTCCGGCGCATCAGGCCAGGGGCGAGATCGGTGGCACCGGTGATCGCACCGATCCAGAACGGCGCGGCCGCGGCGAAGCGGTAGGTCAGGCTCCGGCCCTGGATCAGCGGTGCGCCGTTGCCGCCGACCAGGTGGACCGCCGAATCCAGGAAGGCCGTCAGCCGCTCGCGCCAGGCTGTCACCAGCGCGGGATCGCACAGCCCGGGATCCATCGATGCCCACAGCAACGGATAGACATGCAGCGCCCAGCCGTTGTAGTGGTCGAACGCGCGCTCCGGACCGTCGGCGTACCAGCCATTTCCGCGATACAACGACTCGTGCACCGCGAGGCCGCTGTCGATGTCGTCGCGGGACCACGGTCCGCCGACCGACTTGAGGAACGTCTCCACGACGATCTGGAACCAGACCCAGTTGATCGGTGGGTACTTCTCGCCGACCACCGTCGCCAGCCAGGCGACGATCTGCTCGCGATCACGGTCGTCGAGCCGGTCCCACAACCACGGCCTGCTCAGATGCAGGCCGAGAGCGATCGAGCAGGCCTCGACCTTGGCCTGCCCGAGCTGGTCCGGGCGCGGCCACGCGTGCGGTGACATCGGATCGGTACCGGCTCGGAGGCCCTCGGCGTACCACCCGGCGAGATCGTGCGGGTCCTTGCCGTCCTCACCCTTCAGCCGGATCGCTGTCAGCAGGAAAGACCGGGCGAAGGCCTCCAGGGAGTCACTGTCGGGTCCGTACGCGCTCTGTTGTCCAGGCAGGTCGATCCGGGCGTGCTCGGGCGAGGCCCAGCCACGCAGTGAGAGCAGCAGGTGATCGGCGACCTCCGCCCAGGAGTCGCGGGTCAGGCCGGTGAAGCGGGCGTCGTTCATCAACGAGATCCTCGGGTCAGAGTGAGTTCGAAACGATTGTTGCCCGCCGCAAGGATCAGGCGATGGACAGCCGGGCCCCAGACCCGCTGGAGCAGTTCGTCGTCGACGGCTCGCGGCTCCAATCGGCCGGTGCCGAGGCCGGCATCCCATCGCAGTTCCGCGACGCTGCCGCCAAGGGTCTCGACCACGAGGCGGCCGGGCTCGTGAGCAACGGGTTGTCCGGCGATCACGAAGTGCTCGGCGATCTCGGTCCCCTCCGCCCAGGTGTCGACGACGCGGACGGTCTGACCGATCCGGTCCAAGGTCGCCGTCCGTCGCAGGTTCCCGCTGGGATAGGCGTCCGACAGATCGAGCTCAGCGCGGTCGCTGTCGCCGGCACTGTGGACGGCGAAGTCTGTTGCCCGCCACTGCGGACCTGCTTCCTGTTCCCGGCCGTTGACGACGGGGACGTTGTGCCACTCGCTGCGGACCACCCACTGCTCGTACCGGCGATCGGAGAACGAGATCGCCGTGTAGGTCGGCTGCCCCAGGTCCACCAGCACCGGCGTCGCATCGAGTGCGGCGATGAACGAGCCGACATCGTTGTGATTGTGGTTCTCGTCGTTGTGCCCGCCCTTCACGGCCAGCGCCCAGCCAGCGGTGGATCCGCCGTCCTGCCGGGCTACCAGCAACTGCACCTCGGGCAGCCAACTCGAGCGAGGCAACGGCAGAGGCATGGCGGTCGCCTGCCACCAGTCGTCGTCGGCAAGTGCGACCAACGCTCGTCCCAGACCGGCCACGAACCCCAGCTCCTGACGGTGCGCAGCCGCCTGGGCCATGACGCCCTCGTCACCGATCCGGCGACCCCAGCGGTGCAACACGTCCCACGGCTGGTCACGTGCAGGCCTGGCCGATCCGTCACCGACATTCACGAACCAGCCGTCGCCCAGCGCCATCCGCTGGGGATACCGGGCGAGTTCCTCCAGTGGCGTGCACTGCCAGGGATCGAAGGCGCCGAGGGTGATCCGGTCGAGGAGCTCGAGCGCACTGGCCAGTCGCGCTGGCCCGTTCCACCAGTACGCGTAGCCCTCATCGCACCCGCCGTCGGCCGGGAGCGCCTGGAGATAGCGGTCGAGGCCGTCGACAACGAGATCGACCACCTGCGTACGGCGTACCGGATCGGTCTCCAGGAACAGCGCGGCGACCAGTACGTGGCCGTGGATCCACGGGTTCCAGTTGTGCAGGTGACCGTCGAGTCCGAGCCAGTGCCAGCGACGGTCCTCGACGAACGGCCGCAGTACCCGCCGCTCGGCCTCCTCCCGCAGACGTCGGCGAAGACCCGGCACGCGCGCATCCAGCGCTGGGCCGAGCACGAGATCGGCCCACGCCAGGATCTCCACGGTCTCAGCAGCGCCCAGATCGAGGTACGGCGTACTGGAATCCGCCACGACCTCCCCTCGCGCCGTCGCGAACGACTCGTGAGCTGCCCAGCACCAGGTCGTCTGCTCACACAGCAGCAACAGCCCGTCGGCGGCCTCGTCGACATGCTGCTGGTCTCCTGTCAGGACCGCCGCGAGCACCGCCGTACTGGTTCGCTGCCGCAGCTCCCCCGCCGGACCTTCGTACGCTGTACGTACGCCGTCACGCCAGTACCGGGCGAAGTCCGACAGCAACAACCGCGGCCACGGCTGGGAACGATCCGCCGCGGCACGGTCCAGCACAGCGGCCGAGGCATCCGTGGGACGCGATTCCCAGACCAGGCGCTGCCCCAGGTCCGGGACACCTGCACGATCCCGTGCCGAGTCGAGAGCCACCCTCCGGATCGCCGGGTCCAGTGCGCGCCAGCGCTGGGCAAGGGTCATCCGGCCATGCTCTCGCGTACCTCGGCAGGCCTCCAGACAGCGATCACATTCGTACACATCCGTACCGACCCGGAACCCCTCACAGGTCAGTGGCGGGGGTGGTTCCGGAGTGGGGCGATGCTGGTCAGGGTCGGCTTGACCTTCGCGATCGTGCCGTCGGCCGCGAAGTACAGGCGGTCGATCGTGGTCTCGCGATGGGTGCCGTCGCCGCCGGGCATACCGAAGCGGTGGTACGCGATGTACCAGTCGTCCGTGCCCGGCACCTGGATGATCGACTGATGGCCGGTCGCCAGAATGCCCTGTGCCGGATCCTTCTCGAGGATGACGCCACGGTAGGTCCACGGTCCGTTGACGCTCCTCGCCGTCGCGTAGCCCACCCGGTAGTCGGGCGAACCGGTGTCGTCGATCGAGTACGTCAGGTAGTACGTCCCCTTGCGGTAGTTGACGAACGACCCCTCGCGGAAACTCGTCAGCCCGCTGATCGGCTTCAGCGTCTCCGGCTTGATGGCCAGCATGTCGTCGCTCAGCTCGGCGTACACCGGCGAACCGTTGCCCCAGAACAGGTAGTACCGCCCGGTCACCGGATCGCGGAACGCGGCCGGATCGATCGCCTGGCCGGAGGTGACCGCCTCGTTGTTGAGGATCATCGCGGTCGGCTGCGCGGTGAACGGGCCCTCGGGGCTGTTCGCCACCGCGACGCCGATCGTCTTGCGGTCGTAGGCCGGGTTGTGCCCGGAGAAGTAGAAGTAGTACTTGCCGTGGCGTTCGATGATGGTCGGCGCCCAGGCGTTGCCGCTCGCCCATGGCACCGTGCCGTTCGCGCCGTCGAGGGTCAGGAACGGCTTGGCCGATCGCTGCCAGTCCACCAGGTTCTTCGACTTCCAGACGTAGAAGTCCTTACCGCCCCAGCCGGCGGTCCCGTCGGTCGTCACGTAGAGGTAGTAGGTGTCGCCGAAGCGAGCGATGTTCGGATCGGCGTTGTACCCCGGTAGTACGGGCGACCGCATCTCGACCGCCTTGACTGTCCACATCCGTTTGGTTCCGTCCTGAGCTGTCACGGTGTAGGTCCTGGGCCTCGAAAGGTTGACCCGGCCGGCCGGCGAGACCTTCGAGCTGGAGACGACCTTCAGGACCGGCGCCAGCTTCTTCAGGTTGGTGCCCGGGGCAACCGGCAGGGTCACGGTCGAGGAGGCGTCGTCGATGATCGCCGGCACCTTCAGGCTCGCCAGCTCGACGCCGATGACCGCTCGTGGGTCGGCGTCCTGGTCGCTGACCTCGGTGGCCGACAGGGCCCGGTTGTAGATTCTGAAATCGCGTACCTTGCCTTTGAGGTACTTGTCCGAGGTGTACGTCGAACGCCCGATGTAGTTGGCCGTCGTCCGACCACCACCGATATCCCCGGGATCGATCGTGACACCGGTCTTCCGCCCGACCTGCACCCCGTCGAGGTAGATCGTGGCGATGCCGTCGGGGGTCAGGGTGTAGGTGAGCGCCTTCCAGACACCACGCGGCACGGCGCTGCCCGACGTTGCCGTCTGCTCTGTCGACCAGTTGCCGGTGGCAATCGATGTTCGGTAGGCGTCGCCGGTGGTGAACAGGTAGCCGTTGCCGACATCGCTCGCGGTGTTGCCGAGCCCCCAGATGAAGTACGGCGTTGCCTGGCCGGTGTCGATCCAGACGTCGGCCGAGACAGTGATCGCGTCGAGCCCGGTCATCAGGTTGTCGGGCAGCTTCACGTGACCGTTGGTGCCGCCGAGGTTGAGTGCGCCGTCGGCCCAGGTCGCGTCACCTGCGACGACACCGTCGTACCCATGGCCGGTGACGTCGGTCGCCGTACCGCCGCTGGTCTGGTTCAACGGGTAGTGCGCGACCAGCCCGTTCGCATCGGCCTTGACCGGGGGTGGAAGCACCAGACCGTTGCGCAGTCGGTCGAGCTCGGCCTGGGTCACGGGGAGGACCGTGCCGTGGCGGGGGCTGGCCGGCAGCGAGTACGTCGCCGGCACCTGCCAGTTCGGCGCCTCGAGGTCATTCGTGCCGAGCGGGATGTACCCGCGGCCGCCGTACTCGTCGACGAAGAGGTTGTACTTGGAGCCGGACGTGTCGCCCGGGTTGGACTTGAAAACGGTCGGTCCTTCGACTGCCGACGTACCGGCGTCCCGGCCGATGCACGAGTCCTGCATCGCCCACGCCGGCTGGCCGGGCAGGTCGACCGCGGTCAGCGAGGCGGACTTCTCCTGGATGATGTCCGAGCAGCCGGTGCCGCCGCCACCCTCGTCCTTGGTGAAGCGGTAGTACGCGCCGTTCTCCTTGATCACCGTCGAGTCGATCCGGGACTCGCCCCGGTCCTGCCAGATCGCCGGCGCGCTGAAGGTCCGGAAGTCGCGGGTCGTTGCATAGAGCATCCGGTTGTACGTCGAACCGGTGTGGCCCGGATCGTCGGCGGCGTACAGCTTCGACGCCCAGAACACGACGTACGACTGAAGTTCGTCATCCCAGTAGGCCTCGGGTGCCCAGGTGTTGCCGGCCGTCTCGGGCGATACCAGGACGTGGCGCTGCTCCGACCAGGTCACCAGGTCGGTGGATTCCCAGACCTCCAGATAGCGGCTGCCCTGGCGTTGCGCGGCATCCCAGTCACCGTTGCGGCCGATGGACAGATCGGTCGCGATCAGGAAGAACCGGTCGCCTTCGGGCGAACGGATCAGGAACGGATCCCGCAGCCCGAGAGTGCCCTTGGTGGACTCGAGGACGGGCTGGCCGTTGTTGAGCTCGTCCCATTTGAGCGCCGTGTTGCCACGGCTGGCGGCGAAGTAGATCTTCTCCCCGGCGATCGAGTTACCGGTGAAGTAGCTGAACACATAACCGGCGTACGGCGCGCGCTCACCAGCCGTCGGCAAGGTCAGGTTGCCGCGAGCATCGTCCGCCTGCGCGACGGCCAGCGCCCTCGGCGCAAGCTGCCCACCAAGCACAGCGAAGAGGGTCAAGACGACCACCAAGAACGAGCGCGTACTGATCCGCATCGCAACCTCACCAGGATTGTTAACGTTAACAGTCCCGATAGTCTGATCATCCTCACCCCCTCGGTCAAGAGCTGCTTTCCGACGGACAACTTCGAATTCACAGCAGGTACTATCGCGAGATGAGGGCAGCGGCGGCAGGCCGACGGTGTTGTGTACCCCGCTCCGTCAAGCGTCGCGCGCGGCGTAACCGGACCGGCTGAGGCGGGCGAGAGCGATGGAGCGCGCGTTGCTGGCGGACTTCCTCCGGGCTCGCCGGGAAGCACTGCAGCCGGAGGAGGTCGGACTGCCGCGCGGCGCCCGGCGTCGTACCGGTGGGCTGCGGCGCGAGGAGGTCGCGGTGCTGGCCGGCATCTCGGCCGACTACTACAGCCGGCTTGAGCAGAAGCGCGGCCCGATGCCGTCCGAGCAGATACTGGCCGCCGTGGCGCGGGCGTTGCGGCTCAGCTCGAGCGAGCGGCAGCACCTGTTCGCCCTCGGCGGGCACGCGGCTCCGCGGCGGATCCTGCCGGACGACCGGGTCAGCCTGGCCATCAGGACCATCGCGGAGCAACTCCCGGACATACCCGCGATCGTGTTCTCCCGGTTCGGTGAGGCATTGCTGCAGACCCCGGCGGCGGTGGCGCTGTTCGGTGACTACACCCGTTTCGACGGCATGTCGCGCTACCTGGTCTATCGCTGGTTCACCGACCCGGCCCAACGTGCCATCTATCCGCCCGAGGACCATGAGGTACGCGCCCGGGTCTTCACCGTGGACCTGCGGGCGGCGTACACGACCGATCCGGCGGGCATCGCTGGGGAGATCGTCGAAGCACTGCTGGCGGTCAGCCCCGGGTTCGCCGAGGTTTGGCGGCGGCACGAGGTGGACGTCACCCATCACCACGAGCTCAAACGCTACCGGCACCCGGAGCTGGGCGAGTTGGAGTTGTACAGCCGACGGCTGGTGGATCCCGACGAGGACCAGGATCTGCTGGTCTTCATGGCCGAACCCGGATCACCGAGTGAGGCCAAGCTCAGGCGGCTGGTCTCCAGGGCCGGGGACGAGGCGTGAGCCGGGCCTGAACCTCTTATCCATGGTCTGCCATACCGTGGATGACGAGGACATTCACCCGCCTCCCGTTCTGCGTCACGCTCGAGTGGTCGAACCGTAGTAACTCCGGCCGAGCCGGCTGTTACCACCCCACTCAGAAAGACGAGGCCCGCCATGAAGGCAGTACGTTTCCACGAGTACGGCACCCCAGAGGTCCTGCACTACGAAGACGTGGACCAACCGGCCCCCGGCGTCGGCGAGATCCGGATCCAGGTGGCCGCGACGTCGTTCAACCCGGTCGAGGGCAACATCCGCGCCGGTGTCATGCAAGGCCCCATCCCGATCCGGCTGCCGCACACCCCCGGCCTCGACATCGCGGGCACGGTCGACGCGCTCGGCGAGGACGTGACCGGCTTCGACCTCGGGGACCGGGTGATCGGCGCCCTGCCGCTGACCAGTACCGGCGCAGCCGCCGAGTACGTCATCGCCCCGGCCCAGCTTCTGGCGGCAGCCCCCACAACCGTCCCGCTGGTGGACGCCGCCGGGCTACCGCTGGTCGGGCTCACCGCGTGGCAGGCGCTGTTCGAGCACGCGAAGCTGACCACCGGCCAGCGGGTACTGATCAACGGCGCGGGCGGCGTCGTCGGACGCTACGCGGTGCAGCTGGCCAAGAACACCGGCGCCTACGTGATCGCGACCACCGGCCCGGGCAGCTTCGAGCAGGCCAAGACGGCCGGCGCCGACGAGATCCACGGCTCCGGGATCCCGGAGCTGTCCGAGCCGGTCGACGTCGTGCTCAACTTCGCCCCGATCGCCCCGGAGCAGATGGCCGCCCAGGCCGCCGTGATCCGGGACGGCGGCGTTCTGGTCAACACCACCGTGTGGATGCCGGCTGCGTCCGACGAGGCCCGCGGCGTACGGGGAATCAATCTCTTCTTCCGTCCCGACGCCGAACAGCTCGCCGAGCTGGTGACCCTGCTCGACACCGGCAAGCTCCACCTCGGCGCGACCCGACGGGTGCCGCTGGCCGGAGTGGCACAGGTCCACACCGAAGCCGCCACCGCCCCGATCAACGGCAAGATCGTCTTCGTCACCCCCAACGCCCCCCTCGACTAGAGGAGGCACTCGGTCCGCACACCTCTGCGCCCCGGCTGCCGCGATCTGGATTCGCCTTTCGCCGTGTGGTTTTCAGTGGGCACTGAGGTGGCGGGCGCGGAGTTCTTCCATGAACTGTTCGATGTACGCGGGGCCCATCTCGTGCAGGTGCTGCTGCCGGCACGGAAGGGCGTCGCTGCCTGGACGCCAGCGCAGCCCCCAGGTCGCGAGGGCGTCGATGATCGGCAGAGTCTGGATGCCGGCTTCGGTAAGGCTGTAGCGCGCGCGTTGTCCGCGGGCGGCCGTTCCGCGCGTGAGGAGGCCGGCGTCGACGAGCCGCACGAGCCGGTCGGCAAGGATGTTCGAGGCGATGCGCTCGACCGATCCGGTGAGCAGGACCCGGAAGTACCGGCGGTCCTCGAAGATGATGTCGCGCAGGACGAGCAACGACCAGCGATCGCCCAGCACCTCGACGGCGGTGTTGATCGGGCATTCGGATCGGGGTTCCACGGTCCCTCCTTGACAGGCAACTGACGCCCAATATAGTGATTGCAACTTGCAAGCACTAGGGAAGAGGAGCCGATGGGCCGGTTCGTGTACTTGATGAACGTGTCTGTCGACCTGCTCATCGAGCAGGTCCCCGGCGACAACGGTGCCGGTGAGTGGTTGCGCATCGACGAGGAGCTGCACCGCGAGCTCAATGCGCGCTCACGTGATTTCGCGCTCCTTGTCCAAGGTCGCCTCTTCTACGAGCTGATGGAGGAGTACTGGCCGCGGTCCCGCGATGATGCCTCGCTACCTGAGGTCTTGCGTGAGTACGGGGAGCTGTGGACGAGCAAACCCAAGATCCTCGTCTCGCGCACCCGGCACCGTGCGGATCACAACACTCAAGTCTTCGGCGGCGACGATGCGCTCGTGCGACTACGTGCTCTGCGCGCCAGCACCGACGGCGCCATCGGTGTGGGTGGAGCGGGACTCGCCACGCAACTGCTCCGAGAGGGAATGCTCGACGAACTGCTGCTCTACGCCCACCCGTCGATTCTCGGCTTCGGCCGGCCACTGTTCGACGACTACGACCTGCCGGTCGATCTCGACTTGCTCGAGCAGCAACGTTTCGGGTCCGGAGTAACGATGCACCGCTACGCCGTTCGCCAAGGAGACGCCGCGCGATGACCACCCCTCCTACCATCGTCGTCACCCCGATCCACGTCGCCGACCTGATGGCTGATGGCGCCTTGATGCCCGTCTACGTACACGTCATCGACCATCCCCAAGGGCGAGTGCTGGTCGATACCGGTCTGACGGAACTGCATCCGCTGGTGGCCGACATGGACCCCCGGATCCGCCAACTCACCAAGGAGCAGCTCGATCCCGCGAGCATCGACATCGTCGTCAACACCCACCTGCACTTCGACCACTGCGGCGGCAATCACCTCTTCGCCGGCAAGCCGATCTACGTCCAGCGCCTGGAGCTTGACGATGCGTTGAGCCAGCAGGAGTACACGATTCGCGAGTGGGTCGAAGCGCCCGGTGTGGAGTACGTGCCGGTCGACGGCGAACTCGAGCTGCTGCCAGGCGTCCGCCTCGTCCCAGGCCCGGGCCACACTCGCGGATCCCAGCTGGTGCTGGTCGACTCAGGCCTGCAGCGGACCGCTGTCGTCGGCGACCTGGCCATCTCGTCCCACGATCTCGACGACCCGCAAACCGAAGGACAGCTGAAGGTACGCGCTCTCACCCCCGACCTGGTATGGCTGGCGCACCAGCACGAACCATGGCGACCCTCCCAGCCCTGAAACCCTCCCAGGCCTGAGACAAAGTGCCCGGGGCTGGCCCGCGGGATCAGGGTGGCATGAGCGCGGGCACTGGAGTACCACGAGGCACCCGGCTGAGCTTGTTGAGGTTGGGCCGTCTCCAGGTCCCGGCAGTTCAGACCAGCAGCTCCGGGACCGCCCCCATCGCCTGGCTCCCCCGAACCAGTTTCAGCGCGGACCCGGCGCAGGGCTGCCTTGGCCGAGGCCGAAGTCGGCCAGGGTCTGGGAGAGAGCGGCTCCCTCCTGCCCGTCGACGATGGTCTGGGCGAGGACGCGGAGTTTGACGTTGGTGTTCTGGGAGCCGCGTTTGAGAATCGCGAACGAGGTCTTGGTGTCGACGCCGTAGTGACGCATGACGATTCCCTGAGCGCGACCGATCAGACCTCTGGTGTCGAGAGCCGCATTGAGCTGCGCCACCAGAGCCTTGCTGTCATGAAAGAGCTGCGCGTTGTCGAAGGTCACGCCGGCATGCAGCGTGAACAGCAGTGCGATGTCGTACGACGTACCGCCGAACGCATCCGCCTTCGCCGACAGCAGGCTGATCGCCGCGTCCCGGCGAGCCGGCAACGGCAGGAACAAGCCGCTTCGATAACCAGCGTTGATCACGGCGGCACCGACCTCCGGCCAGCGATGGTCCGAGGCGGCGTCATCGATCCGCCGAGGCTCCGCATAGGTGAGGGCCTCGTGCAGCGGGCCGTCGCGGCGCTCCAGCTGTTCGGCCAGCATGAGGCGCGCGGGATCGACAGTAGGATCCGTCGGCGCAGCGGAGCGCGCCACCAGCTCCGGGGCCGCGTCATCACCGCAGATGGCGATCGAAGCTTCGTCACAGTCCGGAATCGTGGCGACCATACGAGCGACGAATCGATCGAGGGTGGCCGGCACGTCGTCACCGTCCACCAGCCGGCTGACCTCTGCCAGCTCCTGCACGATCGTCAGCAATTCCGCGGTCATGCGGACATCATGCCGCAGATGCCGGTGGCGTCCACTTCCTCATGATCCACCACCCAGCCGATCACAGAACGTTACGAAGCCCTGGCGAAATCGATGCTCGTCGAGTGCATCCGTTGGGGCCGGTCAAGTGGAAAGAACAGACAGAAGCGTCATCTCAAGGAGGTTTCATGTCTGTTCGCCGTATCACCGCCCTGACTGCAACGGGACTGCTGCTGGCCGGATTGCCGGCCAGTGTCGCTGCGACTGCGCAGGCGGCCCCGACCGCCAATGCGACAGTGTCGGTTCTGCACGCCGTGCCGGGTGCCACCGTCGACGTCTACGTCAACGGCAAAGCCCTGCTGACCAACTTCAAGCCAGGCACGCTGACCGATCCGCTGAAGCTGCCCGCAGGAAGCTATGACCTCAAGGTCACCGCGGCAGGTGCCGGGGCCAAGGGAAAGGCGGTCATCGAGGCCGATGACGTCGCAGTTCCAGGTGGCGCCAACGTGACCGTCGTCGCGCACCTCGATGCGAGCGGGAAGCCGGTACTGACGCCCTACGTGAACGACGTGTCGAAGGTGGCCGCCGGCCAGGCCCGGCTGACGGTTCGCCATGATGCCGCCGCGCCGGCGGTCGATGTTCGCGCCGGTGGCAAGCCTGCCTTCAAGGCCCTGACGAACCCCAAGGAGGCCAAGGCCGATCTCCCCGCGGGCACCGTGAAGGCTGATGTGGTGCTGGCCGGCACATCGACGGTTGCGATCGGCCCGGCCGACGTGAACCTGAAGGAAGGCACCAACACGATCGTCTACGCCTGGGGCAGCGCGAAGGACAAGAACCTCAAGCTCGCGGTACAGACGATCTCCGGACTCCACCACAGCCCGGCCGGTGTTCCCGGCGGTACTGGCGGACAGGCGGCCCAGCTTGACAGCGGCATGCCGCTGCTGGGCATCTTCGCCATCCTTGCTGTGCTCGGCCTGGTAGCTGCGGGGACGACGACCGTTGTCCGGGCACGCGTCAGGTCGTGACGATATTCCGTCGAGGTGCGACCACCGTCTTGGTGGTCGCACTGGCCGGTCTGACCTCAACGACTCTGGCGAGTTGCGCCGGCTCAGAAGGCTCCCAGCCTTCCGTCCCGACCGTCGTCAGCCCGTCGCCACCCCACTTGGCCACGCCGACGCCATCGTTGCCGCCAGCCGTGCCGGGATCGGTGCGCACCACGGATGCGGACCTGCCCAGTGTCGCTGCATCGGCGCCGGTACCTGTCCGGCTCACGGTGTCGAAGGCGGGTCTGAGCATGCCGATTCAAGCTGTCGGCGTGGGGGCCGACGGCCAGATGGCGTTGCCCGCCCAACCGGCGACGATCGGGTGGTACCGGTTCGGGCCGTCCCCCGGCGATCCGGTCGGATCGGCCGTACTCGGCGGGCACATCGACAGTCGCCAGTACGGCGTGGGCCCGTTGGTGCGGCTGCGCAAGGTACGGCCCGGCGACCTGGTCGAGATCACGATGCCCGGCAACGTCCTCCGGTACCGGGTTACTGCCGTCCGCGACATCCCGAAGCAGAAGCTGGCCGTCGACGAACTGTTCGACCGCGACGGATCGCCATTGCTGCAGATCGTCACCTGCGGTGGTCCGTATGACGCGAACGCCGGCGGTTACCGCGACAACCTGGTGGTCACAGCCGTTGCGACATCTTGATCAACGGTCCTCACCGGCCGATAGAGTGCGGCCCGTGAGCACCACCGAGGCAGGCGACCCCTCGGCGGCTGACATTGCGAAAGGATTCGCAGAAGGCCGCGCGGAGAGCCTGAGCGATGCCTACCGGCGCTGGTCCGGCTTGGTCTACACGTTGGCGCTGCGAGCGCTGAACGATCGCGGCGACGCCGAAGAGGTGACGCAGCAGGTCTTCGTGTCGGCCTGGCGCGGCCGGGCCAGCTTCGACCCGAACGCCGGTCAGCTGGGTTCCTGGCTGGTCGGCGTAGCGCGGCACCGGATCGCCGATCAGCTCGCCGACCGCAGCAGGCAACGCCGCAACCTCCAAGCGGTCGCCCCGGAGACGCCCACGGCGAGCGAGGAGGATCTGCTGGTCGAGCGGGTGGTCCTGGCCGATGAAGTGAACCAGCTGGACGAGCCACGCCGAACCATCCTTAAGCTCGCCTTCTACGAAGACCAGACACACTCGCAGATCGCGAGCCGGCTCGATCTGCCGTTGGGCACGGTCAAGAGCCATGTACGACGGGGACTGCTCCACCTGCGAGACCGGCTGAAGGAGGTGACTGGCGATGCATCTTGACGAGGAGACCCTGGCGCAGTGGGCGCTGGACGACGTCGCACCAGATCCGGCTGCCGCCGAGCACCTCCTGACCTGCCAGACCTGCCAGGAGAAGCTGGCCGAGCTTCGCGAACTGGTCGATCTGAGCCACGACCTCCCCCACCTCGAGGCCCCACCGCCGGAAGTCTGGGAACGCATCACGACCGAACTCGGTCGCACCAGCCAGCCCGCAGTACGGGCCGGCAGACGGACTGTCCTTCTGGCTGCAAGCATCGCCGCGATCCTCGGACTCGGCCTGGGCGTCGCCGGAACCAAACTGCTCGACCGTCAGGACGACGATGCCGCCAGCCAGGCCGTCATCAAGCTCGATCCGCTGCAGGGTAAGTCCGGAGACGGCACCGCAGACCTCGTCCGCGTCGGTACGGGCGCCGAACTCCGGGTCTCCACCACAGGTCTGCCCTCACCTAGCGGGTTCTACGAGGTATGGCTGATCAACCAGGACGGCAAGCGAATGGTGTCTCTCGGCGTACTGGATCCCCGGACCGATGGCACGTACCTCATCCCACCGGACCTGACTGCGCAGGGCTATCGCATCGTCGATGTGTCACTGGAACCGAACGACGGCAACCCAGAGCACTCGCACGACAGCATCATCCGCGGCACGCTGCCAGCCTGACGACGGATTTCCCGGCGCTGGTGCATCCGGGAAGCCCAGCTGGACGGAAGTACAAGACAACCGAGGCTGCACACGCAGCCGACCCGCCGAAAGGTTGTCCCATGTCCAGACTTCCTCACTTGACCAGACGCGTTGCCACGTGCGCCGCGGCTATCGCCCTGGTAGTGACCTCCGTCGTGGTCGCCACGCCGGCCGAAGCCCATCAGCCCAAACTCGGCAGCCGAAGCCTCGCCGCTGTGCTGGCCTCCGACGGCGACACCTTCGACCGCAACTGGAACGACTACGACATCCTGACCCAAGCTGTCGGCGCGGTCCTCGCAGCCAAGCCGGCCAGCCCCGTGAGCGTCCTCGCGAACGGCAAGGTCGCGCTCACCGCGTTCCTCCCCAGCGACCGCGCGTTCCAGCTACTCGCTGCCGACCTGACGGGCCACTGGTACCGCTCAGAAAGCCAGCTCTTCAACGCATTGGCGGGGTTGCTCGGCATCGACACGATCGAGGCAGTGCTCCTTTACCACGTCATCCCGGGTGCGACGATCACCAGCCGCACCGCGCTCAAGTCCGACGGTGCGCACCTCACGACGGCGTTGCCAGGCGGCAAGATCACCGTCGATGTCCTCAGCAAGCGCTACCGCCTGATCCGCCTGATCGATGCCGACCACAACGACCGCGACCCGCTGCTCAACCCGCGGGCTCTGGACATCAACAAGGGCAACCGCCAGATCGCCCACGGCATTTTCCTGGTACTCCGCCCGCTCGACATCTGACCCCGACCGACCCGGTACGCCGAGCCACCCCCGGCGTACGGTCAAGGCGATTGTCAGCTGAGGGCGGCTGCTTTGTGGAGTAGTACGGAGCGTTCTTGGGGGTTGGTGCAGAGGCGGGCGGCTAGTTCCAGTTCGGCGCGCGCTTCTGCAACGCGTCCGAGGCGGGTCAGTAGTTCGCCTCGGACGGTTGGGACTAGGTATGAGCCGGGGAGCCGGTTCAGGGCGACCAGTTCGTCCACCATGGCCAAGGCCTGTGCTGGGCCTGACGCCATGGCTACTGCGACAGCTCGGTTGAGTTCGACCACGGGTGAAGGGGCGACTCGGCCTAAGGCCTCGTAGAGGAGGACTATCTGGTCCCAGTCGGTTGCTTCGACCGAGGGTGCTGTGGCGTGGGCGGCGGCGATCGCGGCTTGGAGGCCGTACGGGCCGAGGCCGCGAGGGGATGCCTTGACCAATGCGGCCAGGCCGCGGCGGATGGCCGAGAAGTCCCAGCGTTGCCGGTCCTGGTCCTCCAGCAGGATTGGCGAGCCGTCGGGGGCGGTCCGGGCCGGGAAGCGAGAGGCCGTCAGTTCGCACAAGGCGAGCAGGCCGTGCACTTCCGGCTCGTCCGGCAGCAATGCGGCCAGCGTGCGGGCCAGCCGGATCGCCTCGTACGCGACGTCGCGACGCAGCAGCCGATCGCCCGACGTGGCCGTCGACCCCTCGGTGAAGATCACGTAGACGACGCTGAGCACCCCGCCCAGCCGCTCGCGACGCTCGTTGGCCGCCGGCAGCTCGAACGGCACCCCGGCGGCCGCGATCGTCTTCTTCGCCCGGGTGATGCGAGCCTGCACGGTCGGTACCGGCACCAGGAACGCCCGGGCGATCTGCTCGGTGGTCAGTCCGGCGACCACGCGCAGAGTCAGCGCCACCCGGGCCTCGGGGGAAAGTACCGGGTGGCAGCTGACGAACATCAGCGCCAGGATGTCGTCGTCGATCCGGTCGGGGTCGACGTCCTCGTCGAGGACCGCGCCGAACTCCGCGTCGATCGCCAGCAGAGCGTGCCGATCCTTGAGCGCGGCCCGGCGGCGGATCGCGTCGATGGCCCGCCGCCGGGCCGTGGCCATCAGCCAGCCGGCCGGACTGTCCGGTGGGTTGGTCGGCCACGACACCAGTGCCTCGGCGACCGCCTCCTGGGCAGCGTCCTCGGCCAGCGCGAAGTCCCCGGTGAACCGGGTCAGCGAGGCAACGATCCGCGCCGACTCGATCCGCCAGACAGCCTCGACCTCGGCCGGACCCATCAGCTCTCGGTCCCGGCGGCACCGTCGGAAGGCCGCTCGTCGTCCCCGGCAACCCGGCGTACCTCGATTTTGGATCCGGTCACCGCCGGGACCCGCCTGGCCCACTCGACCGCCTCCGCCTTCGACGCGACATCGAGCAGGAAGTAGCCCCCGAACAGCTCCTTCGTCTCCCCGTACGGCCCGTCCGTGACCACCGGCGTCTCGCCGCTGAAGTCGACCACGACGCTCTGCCCGGCGTCGTCCAGCCCGGCCGCCTCGACGAACACCCCGGCCTTCACCAGCTCCTCGATGTACCGGTACGTCGAAGCCGCCAACTCCTCGAATCCCTCGATCACGGCCGCGTTCGACTCGTCCGTGCCCCGCATGATCAGCATGTACTTCGACATCGTGTTCTCCTCCTCCGCGACGCCGTATCTCGGCCCGCGCACCCCTAGGTCGAACGGGCCGCCCACGGATCGACACGCCCCCGAAGAACTCTTTCACGCGGCGCGCCGGAGCCGACAACAACCAAGTTCGGTGTTTCAACGTAATCGGATGGCTACGATCCGCGAGTGGCCAGAGTGCGGGTGGACGGAGCTGTCCGGGTGCTGCTCGCGATGGCGGGTGTAGTGCTGCTGGTGGTGCTGTGGGTTGCCTCGGTACCGCCCAAGGTGACCGTGCTGACACTGGTCGCCTGGGACGCACTCGCGCTCCTCTTCGTGGCCCGCCAGGTCCACGCGATGCGCCGCGGCCGAACCGCGACCGAGCAGCCGTCCGACTGGCTGCTGCCCGCGCGGTGGATGCGCTTCAGGTTCGGCGCGGTCGTACTGGCCAGCGCTGCCGGCCTGTCGAGTGGTCTGCTGATCGTGACCGTCGACTCGATCGAGGCCGAACTGGAAGACAGCTTCGCCAGTTTGTCGGCGATCAGGGCCCTCGCCGCGGTGGCGGTCGTACTGGCCTGGCTGATCCTGCACAGCGGCTACTCGATGCACTACGCGAACCTGTACTTCGAACGCGTCGGCGGCATCCGGTTCCCCGGCGTCGAGACGCCGAACTTCCTCGACTTCGCGTACTTCGCCTTCACCATCGGCGCGACCTTCGCCACCTCCGACGTCGAGATCACCGACCGCCGCATCCGGCACGCCGTCCTGTGGCACTCGGTGCTGGCCTTCTTCTACAACGCCGCCGTCATCGGCATCGCAATCGGCGCCTTCACCGGCAAGACCTGATCAGGCCTTCAGCTGGATCCCGTGGGGTCTCGGCGCCGCGGCTGGCACCATCACCGAGCCGGGCCCCTGCCCATCTCTTCCGGAGTGGTCCGGACGGGTGGATGGTTGATGGTGGGCCGCGGACGAGGGCAAGCCTCGGCCCGGCCTACCGGAAAGATCGAGGGGGCACTTCGAGATGTTGAGCAGGATCATCGGGCTGACAGTAGGGGCGGTTCTGGCTGTGAGCGGGTTGCCGGTGACGACCATGGCGGCCCCGCGGGTCACGACGGTGGTGGCTTGCAGAGTGTCGGTGGGGTCGGTGACAGCCGGCGGTAGCAACATGATGCGGGCCATGGTGTCGAGTTCGCCGCCCTCGGCGGGCAGCGAGGTGATGGGAAGCGACCTGTACCCCGACGGTCAGGTGCGGCTCAGCGGGCCGATGAATTACCGCTTCAACGCGGGCGGATACGAGATCACCGGCGATGTGGTGCTGGGCGATGTCATGTACAGCGGCTACTACGTCTCCGACCACGACACCGGCGACGTCGCCTCCTCCAGCCTCACGCGCGTCGGCCCTGGCTGGAGCAACTTCGTCGCCTTCGACGAATCAACACTGTCCGGCCCGACGAACACCTACGGGCTGCGCGCCGACGGCGTGCTGTTCCGCTGGACTCTCGACGGCCATGGCGTCTGGAAGAGCAAGACCTCCTACCCCGGATTCGCCGCGGTGAAGTCGATGGCGCTGATCAGTCAGACGCGGACGTACGACACCTTCCTGGCCAACACCCGCGGTGGCGCCTTGTACACGATCCATATCCCGGCGACCTCGCCGATGAAGCCGGTCGTGAAGCTCGTCCGCCGCTCCACCTGGCAGGTCTTCGACGCGCTCGTCGCCCAGCGGTGCGGCCCGTCCGGAACCCTCGTGGCCGCCATCGACAAGGACACCAGAACCGGCTACCTGTACTCCGTTGGCCACGGCAACGGGCTGGCCACCGCCATCCAGAACCTCGGCAAGGTCGACGCGCCCCTCGACGACCCGGTCTACTTCGACTGGACCAACGACAACGACACCATCACGCCACCCTTCGGCGAGTAGGCCGCCGGCCGACGGCAGCGGTGATACAACGCCGCCAGTGACATCTGCCGCCCATCCTGCTGCCCTGCTCGTTTCCCTGCTACTCCTCAATGCCCACGCGGGACCGGGTGGGCATGACGGCTGCGACACCCGCAACAACGTGCTCGCCAAGCAACTGACCGACGTGAGCTTCAAGGCCGGCGCGAAGCATTGCGTGGTGATGTCCGGCCAACTCCTGGATCCGTACACCAGCCGGCTGATCAACTTCCGCAAAGCAGCCCCCCGACTGGGTGCGTAGTACGGCGGTGATCGGGGTCGCGGTGTCGAAAGTCCGCATGGTGTTCTCCTGAAGCTCGTCCGGGCGTCTGCGCTGGTGCCGTACCGACCGTGGATCTCAGAAGGCGGTGAGGTCCAGCACGAGGCGGCCGCGCACTCCACCCTTGGCCAGTCGTCGATGCGCCTCGGCAGCCTGCCCGGCCGGTACTACGTCCGCTACGCGCAACGTCAACTCGCCGTTGGTCGCCTGATCCCGCAACCTGAGCAGGCGATCGTGATCGGTGGCCGAGTCGGTGACCAGGACCGGCTGCACCTGAATGCCCCGTTCCACCGGGCGATCCCAGCCTCGGACGACGGCCAGCCCGCCGCCGTCGCGGATGGCGGGCAGTACCAACTCCTTCATCACCGCGCCGTCGAGGACCGCATCCACTCCATCCGGCACGAGCGCACGGAACCGGCCGGCGATGTCATCACCGCGCAGAACCACCTCATCGGCGCCCAGCGACGTCACCAACTCCGTGTCAGCCGGCGAGGCGTCGGCCAGAACCCGCAATCCATCGCTCTTGGCCAACTGCACCGCATACCCACCGAAAGCCCCAGGTGCTCCGGTCACCGCGACAGTACGACCAGCCGGCAAGGCCAGGCGGTCCAGCGCGATACGGGCCGTCAAGGCATTCATCAGCAGCGTCGACGCGGCCGGAAAGCCCGCACCGGACGGGATCGGTACCACCGATGCCGCAGGCACCACGACGAGCTCCGCATAGGCGCCTTGCCGACTATGGGCCTGGACGATCGCGATCACCGGATCCCCTGGCCGAAGTGACGTGTCAGTGCCTGGACCGATCGCGTCGACGACCCCAGCCGCGTCCATCCCCGGTACATAGGGAGCCGAACGACTACCCAACCAGGAACGCGAAATCCCAGCCCGCAACATGGCGTCGGTCGGATTGACTGCCGCCGAATGAACGCGAATACGTACCTCACCGGTGGCCGGCACCGGATCGGGGAGCTCGATCACCCGCAGCACCTCGGGACCACCGAACTCGGTCAGACCGATCGCTCGCATGGCTACCGCCTTTCTGTTGCCGGGACTACCAAGGCGCTGCCGTGCCGTCCCAGGAGAAGAAGCCCGCCGTCGGGCCGTCGTTCGGGAGGAGGGCAAGACGGACTGCGCCGGCTGCTGCTTCTGCTGGGTCGCCGCCGGACTCGGCCGCGCGGGCGTTGAGGTTGGTGGCGCGGAGGCCGGGAGCCAGCGCATTGACCTTGAAACCGTCCTCGGCGAGCGTCTGCGCGTAGTACACGGTGAGTGCGTTGAGCGCGGTCTTCGATGAGCGGTACGCGGCGCCGGCTCCGCCGACCCGGTGGTCGAACTGCGGGTTCGGCCCAGTGCTCCAGCCGAGCGAGCCGGTGCCACTGGAGACGTTGACGATGCGCGGACGGGCCGAGCGCCGCAGGACCGGGAGGAACGCGTTGGTGACGGTGACCACGCCGAAGACATTGGTCTCGTAGACCCGGCGAAGGGTGTCGACCTCGGTCTCCACCGGGGTCTGACCCAGATCGCTGACGCCCGCGTTGTTGACGATGACGTCCAGCGCGGGGACCTGCGCCGCGGCTGCCTCGACAGACCGCGGATCGGTCACGTCGAGCACCAGAAGGCGAGCGCCCGGGCCGAGTTCGCCAACGGCCGCCTGGCCGCGTTCGGCGTCTCGGGCGCCGACGTAGACGGTGAAACCGCAGCTCAGCAATTGCCGGGCGATCTCCTTGCCGATGCCGTTGTTGGCACCCGTGACCAGCGCCAGCCCGGCACCGCTAGCCGGACCGGCCGCCACGCTAGCGGAACCGTGTTCTTCCATTGCGCCTCCTCGGGAAATCTCCAACGGTAGCGTTGGAGATTTCCACTGTACGGTCCGGCCGGCCAATCTGCAACGATTGCGTTGGAGATGTTCTAAGCTTGCGCATGGCCTGGGACACCGAAGGAACGCGCCGCCGGCTGAAGGAGGCCGCGACGGCCGAATTCGCCGAGTACGGGCGCGACGGCACGACGATGACCCGGATCGCCGCGCGGGCCGGCATCAACAAGGAGCGGCTCTACAGCTACTACGGCGACAAGTTCGCGCTGTGGGAGACAGTGCTCACCGATGAGCTGGATCAGCTGGCCAGCGCGGTGGCCCTGACCGGGGCGGGGCTCGACGACGTGGGCGAGTTCGCGGGCGCAACGTACGACTACCACGCGGCGCACCCCGAGCTCGGGCGGCTACTGCAGTGGGAGGGCCTCACGCGAGGACCGGCCGCGGACACCGAGCGGCGGTCGGCGCACTACCGCGAGAAGGTCCAGCGATTCGCTCAGGCACAGCGTGCCGGCGTACTCGATCCTGAGCTTGATGCGGCCCACCTGGTGTTCGCTCTGATCGCACTCGCGGCCTGGTGGCAGACCGTCCCCCAGCTGGCCGAGCTGATCACCGGCGTCGGCGGGGACGACCTCGACGAACGCGCCCGCCGCCGGGCCTTCGTCGTCGACGCCGCCCGCCGCCTCGCCACCGCTCGCTGATCCGCCGCTCGCTGATCCGCCGCTCCAGCTGGCGAGTCTTCGAAGCCCGCGTCGCCCGGCGGTGATAGAACTCGCCAGCGGACGACGCTGACCAGTCGTCTCCCCCTCGCCCCGAAGTGAGTACTGCACCCGCCGATGACGCCTGCCCTCCGCCCTGTCGTCCTGCTCGTTTCCCTGCTCCTCCTCAGCACCGCCTGTACTGCGATAGAGCCAGAACCCACCGGTACTGCGACCGGCTCGATCCGGGCCGAACTCGCGAAGGTGAAGATCGTCGCGAGCCGTCCGAAGGTGAAGGGCTACGACCGCGACTGCGGCAAGTCCGGCGCCTGCTCGTTCGGTCAGGCGTGGTCCGATGCCCACGCCGGACCGGGCGGGCATGACGGCTGCGACACCCGCAACAACGTGCTCGCCAAGCAACTGACCGACGTGAGCTTCAAGGCCGGCGCGAAGCATTGCGTGGTGATGTCCGGCCAACTCCTGGATCCGTACACCGGCCGGCTGATCAACTTCCGCAAAGCGGCAGCCGGCAAGGTCCAGATCGACCACATCTACCCGCTGGCCAGAGCCTGGGACCTCGGCGCCTCGACCTGGCCGGCGCAACGCAGGGTGGACTTCGCGAACGACCAGACCGACAACCTGCTCGCCGTCGACGGCGCCACGAACGCCAGCAAGTCCGACCAGGGGCCAGGTGAATGGCTGCCACTCAACAAGTCGTTCCGCTGCAAGTACGTGGCCCGCTACCTGCACGTCGCCGCGAAGTACAAGCTGCCCATCACTCGCGACGACCAGCTGGCCGCACAGACCCTCGCGCCCACCTGCACAAGCTGAGTCTTGCATAGTTAATATTAACCGTGCAACACTCAAGGCATGAGTACACCTACTTATGTCGTCCAGTCCGCCGTTCCGATGCTCTGGCTGCTGATCGCCGTCGTGGGCGCGACGATCCGCACCCGCCACAGTCCGTCCGCCGCAGCGAAGCTGGAGACCTGGCAACGCTGGTGGGCGGTCGCCGCCCTCGGCTGCGGCAGCCTGTGGATGACGATCTCGTTCCTCACGATCCCGGACGTGATGGCGACCGCGATCGGGTTCAACCGGTCGCCGTTCCTGTTCGAGATCGCCTTCGCCAACCTCGGCCTCGCGGTCATGGCCTTCCGAGCCGCCTCGCCTTCAGCTTCGGCGAGAGAGCGCATCACCATCGGCCTCGGCGCCGGGATGTTCCTCTGGGGCGCAGTGATCGGCCACCTGTACCAATGGTTCGCCAACGGCGACCACGCCCCCGGCAACACCGGCGGAGTCCTGGTCTACGACCTGCTGATCCCCGCGGTCATGATCATCCTCGCGGTCGTCTCACGGCGACGCGAGCGTGAGGTGGACGGAGGAGCCGCGCGGGAGGTTCGGGTGGATGGTGAGCCGTCCACCAGCGGCCTCGGCGCAGCGCCGGGCTATGTCAAGGCCTAGGCCGGTGGACCCGCGGTCGCTACGGCCGCGTTCCCCTGCTCCTAAAGGGATCCCCGGGCCTTCGTCGGCTACGACGATCAGTACTCCGGTACTGCTGCCGACAGCCTGCCGGGTAAGGATGATCCGCGCAGGGGTGCCGTCAAGCGTGTGGGCGACGACGTTCTCCACCAGGGCGTCGAGTGCCGCGGACAGGTCATCGGCTGAGGCTCGAACCATGGCAGGCGGCTGCACTAGGTCTAGTACCAGGTCCCGTCCCTGGTCCTCGAACAACGGCGCCCAGAAGGCGGCGCGGGCTCGGGTCACCTCTACTGCGTCGCAGTGTGGGACCCGGCCCTCGCGTTGCGGGCGGCGGGCCGCGCTGATGACTGCGGTGAGGGTGCGCTCCAGGCTGTTGACCTGAGTGTTGAGCTCCTCGGCCCGCTCGCGGTCCGGCAGTGCCTCGACCTGCAGGCGGAGTGCGGTCAGCGGAGTACGCAGGCGGTGGGAGAGGTCGGCGACGGCTTCGCGTTCGACGGCGATGACCTCGTCGATGCGGTCGGCGAGACCGTTGAGGGCGGCACCGACCTTGGCCACCTCGGCCGGGCCGTTGGTAGGGGCTCGTGCATCCACGTCGCCCTTGGCGAGGCGTTCCGCAGTACGGGCGGTTTCTTCGAGAGGGCGGGCCAGGCGGCGGGAGACGAGTTCGGCGCCGATGACGCTCAGGAGGAGGACGAGGAGGCTACCGCCGAGCAGGATGAGGATGCGGGTCAGCAGGCCGTCGTACAGCTCCTCGGCGGTCAGGTACAGGCAGACGGCGGCGGGGCCTTCCGGAGTACCGACGCTGATGTCTGTCGCTTTGCCGCCGCCGATGGCGCGGAAGGAGGCCGTCGAGAGCTTCGGCGGGCCGTGCTTGTCGTCGTCATCGTCGTCGCCTGGTACCGGTTTGGGGTCGGCAACACCACCGGGCGGCGGGTCGCCGAGGGTGGTGCCGTTGGGGAGACGGACGGAGATACGGCCGGCGCTGTTCTTCTTGACCTCGTCGATGTAGGCCTGGATGTCGGCGGCAGTGTGGTCCTTGTCGCCGACGTAGTACGCGACGTTCTCGGCCTGGTAGCGAGCGGCCTTGAGCGATTCGTCGGCGGCGGCGTTGCGCATCAGGAGCGTGAGCGGGATCGCGAAGGCGAGCACGACCAGGGTCGTCATCCCGACCGAGAGCAGCAGGATCCGGCGGCGCATCGTCAGCCCGCTTCCGGAGGCGCGAGCTTCACGCCGACGCCGCGGACGCTGTGCACGAAGCGCGGCTCGGCGGCGGTCTCACCGAGCTTGCGGCGCAGCCAGGAGAGGTGGACGTCGACGGTACGGTCGCCGCCACCCCACGGCAGGCCCCAGACCTCGGCCAGCAACTCGCGCTTGGTCACGACCGTCCCCGCCCGGCGCGACAGGGCGAGCAGGAGGTCGAACTCCTTGCGGGTCAGGTCGACAGGCTGGCCATCGACGGTCACTTCGCGGCTGGCCGGGTCGATGGAGAGCGCGCCGAGGCTGAGCATCGATTCGCCCGGCTGGTCGGGGCCGCCTCGGCGGAGTACGGCCCGGATCCGCGCGTCGATCTGGGCCGAGCTGAACGGCTTGATCACGTAGTCGTCGGCGCCCGCGTCGAGCAGCCGCACCACGCTCGCGTCGTCGTCACGGGCGGTCGCGACGATCACCGGTACGTCGCTGACCGCGCGGACCATCGCGAGCACGTCCCGCCCGTCGAGATCCGGCAGCCCGAGATCGAGCAACATCACGTCGGGCTTCTCCCGAGCGACGGCCGCGACCCCTTCGGCCCCGCTGGCGAGCGCGGTGACGGCATGCCCGGCCGCCGTGAGCGACTTGCTCAGCGACGTCCGGATCGCGTCGTCATCCTCAACCAGCAGAACCCTTGCCATGAGATTGAGGGTAGCTAGGTGGTCGGCAGTCTCAGGCCGGTACTGCGAAGTTCCAGGTCGGCGAGTTGGGTGATGACTCGCGTATCGCCCTCGCGCCAGGCGCTGACCGGGTCGTCCGAGATCTTGGCCAGCTTGTGCATCGGCTGGTTGGCCATCGCCCGGAGCGCGAACAGATCGAGGTCGGCCGCGTTGTCGATGAACTTGCGCGCGGCCGTCGCCCGCCGGGAGAACCGGATCCGCCGCGGCAGCCAGATCAGCAGCGCGAACAGTACCGGCAACCCGATCGTCACACCGGCCAGCAGATAGGCCAGCTGCTCGACCGCATGCGCCTGGTCCCGCCCCGCCTCAGCCAGCCTGGTCGCCGCGTTCGCCGCTCCGTCGATCGGCGCGCGCAACTCGTCACCGACCGCCGGTACCTTGCCCACCGGCTCCGAGAACTTGTGCAGGTCGGCCGCCAGCCCGTCGCCCGCCTCGGCCGTCTTGCGACCGGGGTAGCCGAGCGCGTTGGTGATCTTGAAGACGAACAGCCCGAGCGCGGTACAGAATGCGATCCAGCCCAGCAACATCAGGTCCCCGAACGCCTGCCCGAACCGCTGCACACCCACATCGGAGTAGAGCTTCACGCGGGTCATCTCCTTGATCGATTACCCCACCAATGCCCATGTCAGAGCGCGCTGACACTAGCGTGAACTTTCTGTCTGTGGGGGTCGTTAAGGTGACGTTGTGGTTGAGAAGTCGCTTGGGGTGCTGGGATATCACCGGGCCGTCCTGTCGCAGGTACGCCGGGTGGATGAGCGCGCCTGGGCGGCTTTGCGGGATGGCGAGGCACAGGACGACGGGCTGAGCGACGCGCTGCTGCGGAACACGTACCGGCTCGAGGCGGAGAGTCATGCGGAGTTGCACGCAGCGGGGCGGCGGGCCGCGGAGGCGCTGGGGCTTCAGGTGGAGCTCGAGTTCTTCCAAGCGCAAGGGGCCGGGCAGCCCAACGCGTCGTTGCTGCATCAGAGCGATCGGGCGGTGATCCTGTTCGAGGGGCCGTTGCTGGAGCGGTTGGATGCGGAGGAGCTGACGGCGGTCTGCGGGCATGAGTTGGCGCATCGTCTGTTGTGGACTCTCGAGGACGGCTCTTATCTTGCGGTCGACCGACTGCTCGACGCGGCCGCGGCCGACGCGCGCACGCCGGCGCAATACCTGGAGACTCATCGGCGCTGGGTGATGGCGTGCGAGCTGTTCGCCGACCGCGGCGCACTCATCGCCTGCGGAGACCTCGGTACTACGGTCCGCGCGTTGCTGAAGGTCCAAACCGGACTGGGTTCCGTCGACCCAGCCGCCTATCTCCGGCAAGCCAGTGAGCTGGACCTGAGCACCGGCAGCCGCGGGACGAGTCACCCCGAAGGAGTCGCCCGCGCCTGGGCACTCCAGAACTGGCTCGCCGACGAGGACGTCGAGGTGCTGCTCACCGGCCCGCTCGACGTGGACTCGCCGGATCTGCTCGACGCCGCGTTGCTGCGCGAGGTCAGCATGGACTTCGCGGCGCACATCGCCCAGGCGGAAGGGTTGCGCTCGGACACGGTCGCCACGTATGCGGCCGGGTTCGCGGATCCACCCGGGCCTCTCGGCGTACCGGGTGGAGCGGTGCCGCGGTTTGACGAGCCGTTGGCGATCCGGCCGGTCGACGGTGCGCCGATTCCACGGCCGCGGGCGTTGACGGGGGCGACCCGGCAGTACCTGTGTTATTTGCTGCTTGATCTTGCGACGGCCGATCCCGAGTTGGGTGATGACGGGCTGATCGCGTCGCTGGGGGTGGCGCGGAGGGCGGGGCTTTCGGAGTACGACGATCTGGCCGATGACGAACTTGGCTGGAGCGACAAGCGTCGAGCCGAGCTGACCCGGGCGGTGACGCCATGACAGAACTCGTCGCGCCGGCGGGCACCGGCATGAGGGATCTCGTCGCGCTGGCCGTCTCGCAAGGCGGGCTCGGCAACGATGCGCTGCTGGCTGCGGTCCTGCCGCTTTTCCATGCGACCGCCGAGGTGCACGAGCGCGGGTTGGTCGCGCCGTTGCGCGGGCTCGACCAGATCACCGTCGACGACCGGACCAGGCTCGGATTCGCGCCCGAGGACGCAGCTCGTCCATTGATCCAGTCCGCCGAAATCGCTGCCAGGGAAGGGTATCGCGCCTCGGCCGTCGAGGTCGTCGCGCACCGCCAGGTCGAGCTCGACCTCGGCGAGAGTGGCGGCCGGCCGCAGCTGCAGGTCACCGAACCGGCGCCCGAGGCAATCACCGCGCCCGTGCTCGTGCCGGGCTGGCAGAGCTGGGAACACCTGCTCGGCCATCACGATCCGCTGACCGACATCTTCAGCCTCGGTCAGCTGCTGATCGGCCTCGGCTGCGGGCTCGACCTGTCCCGCACCGAGGACGTCGCCCGGCTGATCAATGCCCGAGGCAACTTCTATTCGCTGACTGGCACACTGCATCCGGTGATCGTCTCGGTCGCTTCGCAGATGGCCGAGCCCGACCGTCATCGCCGGGCCCAGGACCTGCGCTCGCTGATCGAGCAGCTGGAGAACTACCGCGACCAGCCGCTCGACTTCGATGTCGACGCGATCACCCGCGACACGGCGGATCGGCGCGAAGCGGTCCTGAAAGCCTTACGGGAAAGGCTTTTCGACCTCTCGCGGCGCAACCGGCTGGTGAACTTCCGGCACACGGCCCAGACGATCAACCTCACCGAGGTCTCCGTCCCGCTGATGCTCGACGTGCGCAACATCCGCGCCGAGCAGCTCTTCACCTGGAACGCCGACCTCGCCGCGCAACTGGTCGACGGCAAAGCCAAAACGCTCGGCAAGTGGATCCGGTACGACGAAGCCCCGTACGCCGCCTCCGCGCTGGACAAGCTGATCTCGACGGCCAGGCGCGACCGCGCGGAGTACGGGCAGGACCAGTTGCGGCTCGTCCCGGCGTTCCTGCGCTGGCACGATCTGAAGAACGACCCGTCGACGCGACTGACCTCTCCGCTCGTGCTCGTGAAGGTGGATCTGGCGAAGAAGCGTGGCGTGCGCGATTCGTACACGGTGCGGATCACCGATCCGGTCGCCGAGATCAACCCGACGCTGCGTCATCACCTGCATCAGCTCTACGGGATCAATCTGCCGGCCAAGGTGGATTTGAGCGAGCCGGACGCTCTCGAAGTACTGCATGAGAAGTTGCGGGCCGAGCTGCAGGCTTCGGAGCCGGGGCTGCAACTGCAGTTGCGGGCCAAACCGCGGATCGACCTCGTCCGGCAGCGCGCGATGGTGAAGCTGCGGAACTACCGGCGGCGACAGCACGGGAACACGGCGAACGAGTTCGGCGGGCGGCACTATTCCTACTCGTACCGGCGTTCCGACTATCAGCCGCTCGGTGTGCAGATCTTCCGCAATCAGCTTGCGGTGCAGGAGTTGCCGCTGAGTGTCGTGTTCGGCGAGCCGCGACGGCCTGGTGCGATCGAGACCGACAGCTACGTGCTGGAGACCGGCGACGACGGCAGTCCGTACTCGTGGGATGTCGACCTGTGCGCGGTTGCCCTGGCGAACTTCAACTACCGGACGCTCGGGCTCGTGCGCGACTACGACGAACTACTCGAGAGCGGGCGGTCGTGCCCGTCGTTCGACCAACTGTTCTCGGATCGACCGCGGCCGCTTGTGAGCGATCCGCCTGAGCTGCCGACGTCGGCGCGCCATCTCGTCGTACCAGCTGACGGCTCGCAGGTGGCTGCCGTCGCGCGGGCCCAGCGCGGCGAGAGTTTCGTGATCCAAGGTCCGCCGGGGACGGGCAAGTCACAGACGATCACCAACATGATCGCGGACTTCGTGGCGCGCGGTCAGCGGGTTCTCTTCGTCTGCCAGAAACGCGCGGCGCTCGACGTGGTCCATGCCCGTCTCGTGAGCCGCCGGCTCGACGGGCTCTGCACGCTGATCCACGACTCCCAAGCCGACAAGAAGGCCTTCGTCCACGGCTTGCGCGACACCTACGAGTCCTGGCTCGCCGCCTCGGACGACCTCGAAGATCTGACGGTACGCCGCGATGCCCTGGTCACTCGCGTAGATCGCCTGCTCGCCACCGTCGGCGAATTCGAAACCCTCCTGGCCGGCGGCTCCCCCACGCTGCGCACCGTCGTGAACACCTTGGCCGAGTTGCGCTCCTCTTCGTGGGGTTCATCCCTCGATCCTTCGCAGCGCCGACTCATCCCGACCCCCAGCGACTGGTGGGCGTCACGCGAGGTCGTAGGCGAACTGTCCTCCGGCCTGGCCGCCGCGGACCCCTCCAGCAGCGGCGTACTGTCCCGCAGCCCTCTAAGCCTCATCGCCCCCACCGTCTGGTCAGCCCCCGGCGCCGACACCGAAATCCCCGCCACCGCCACCGAAGCACGCACCGCCTGGACTGCGGTCGCCGAAGCGCTCGCCGCAACCGGCCTCACCGCCCCGGCCGATGCCGGCGCCTCCGCGTCCGACGCCTCGAGTGTCGCCAACAGCTGGGCTTGCGTCGACATCGCCGTCGTTCGCCGCCTCGGCGAACTCGGCACCGTCCTGCTCCCCCTAGCCGAACGCGGCAAGTCCGAAGCCCTGGACGCCAATTCCCGCGCAGCCCGCGAACTAAAAGCCGCAGCCACCGACCACGAGACCCTCCTGTCAGCCGAACAAACCGCCTGGCAAGAAGCCTCCGCCTGGACCGACCCTCTCCCGCTAGCGGACGCCCGCTCAGCCCTAACAGTTGCCCAAAGCAAAGAAGGCACCCTCCTAGCCTTCCTCTCCTCCGACTGGCGCCGCATCAAATCCCTCGTCCACACCCGAACAGACACCACCACCCGAGCCGTCCGCCCCACCATCACCGAACTCCTCACCACCCTCATCACCGCCCACGAAGCCACCACCGCAGTAACCACCAACACCCAGAACTCACTCCAAACCTGGGGCACCTCCAACCCCACCACCCTCTCCCAAACCCTCCACCACCTAACCCAAGACAAAGCCCTAGCTCCCTGGCTTGACACCCTCGCCACCAACCACCCCGCCACTACCGCTACCCCCAGTCCCACCACCGCTGCCGCTGCGCCTGCGCCTGCTGCCACTGCTGCCACCGGAGGTCAGCCCGGCGCGACCCCTTCGGCCGACGCCGACACGTCGCCCGCCAGCGACCTCCCCACCACCCCACCACCCGGCGGAGCAACTGCCCTACCTCCCGGAGTGCCTTCGGACCACACCAACCCCGCAGCGCCGGGCGAGACCCCTCCCGGCGGCCCGGCCGCCACACCTCCCGCGATGCCCTCCGACCACACCACCTCCTCGCCTATCGGCGAGCCCTCCTCCGCCTCGCCATCCGGCGGGGCTGCTTGGGTAGGTCGGGCAGGGGTTGTGGAGCGTGTCGCTCGGGTTGGGGAGTTGTTGCAGCGAGCTGAGGCGGTTGCTGG
Organism: Kribbella sp. NBC_00382; assembly: GCF_036067295.1. NCBI lineage: Bacteria > Bacillati > Actinomycetota > Actinomycetes > Propionibacteriales > Kribbellaceae > Kribbella > Kribbella sp. NBC_00382. Next base: position 4,254,146 of record NZ_CP107954.1, on the reverse strand, counting down.
CCGGCTGTTGGTTGAGGGGTATGCCGAGCGGACTTTGGGGGAAGTACAAGGGATTGTTGAGGTGCTGGCTTCGCCTGGGGTGGTGCCGGTGGTGCAGCGGTTGGTTGCTGTGATGCGGCGGTTTGGCGAAACACCGACGACCGTGCAAGACGCGGTACGAGGATTGGAAGCGACGCCGGAGCAGTTGGAGTATGCGGTTTGTGCGTTGCACTGGGAGCGGGCTCGGGCGGGCGCTCCGCTGTTGGGTGAGGTGACGTCGGCGCGGCTCGACTCGATTGTGGGTGAGTTGAGTCTGGTGTACGACGAACTGACGACGGTCAACGCCGACGTGGTGGTAGGCGGAGTACGGCAGCGGTTCTTGAACGAGCTCGCGCATTCCGAGGCGAGCGCGACCGGTATGTCGACCGAGGAGCGGGCGCGGAAGAAGGCGTTCAGCACCGGACGGCGCGAGCTGGAGCATGAGTTCGGCAAGGTCATGCGGTACAAGTCGATCCGCGATCTCGCCTCGGGCGCACCCGGCGAGGTCGTCGCGCGGTTGCGCCCGGTCTGGTTGATGAGCCCTTCGTCGGTCTCCGACACGTTGCCCCTCGACACCGCCTTCGACGTGGTGATCTACGACGAAGCGAGCCAGATCCCCATCGAGGAAGCGATTCCGGCGCTGCACCGCGCACCTCAGGTGATCGTCGTCGGCGACCAGATGCAGCTGCCACCCACGCAGTACTTCCGCGTCGCCACCCCAGCCGCCGATCCAGACGACGAGGTCGAACACGTCGGTGTCGCGCTGTCCGACGACAGCTTCCTCGCGATCAGCGCCCTACGACTCGCGTCAACCATGCTGACCTGGCACTACCGAAGCCGTTCCGAAGCCCTGATCTCCTTCAGCAACGCAGCCTTCTACCAAGGCCGCCTAGCCACCATCCCCGACCGCCTCCCCGCCCACCCCGCCCCACCCTGGACCGTCCGCGCCACCAACGACCCCCCAACGCCACCCACCGACACCACACCGGCGCCGCTCGCCGACGGCACCAGCCTCGGCGGCGCTGCCTCTGCGAGTCGTACGCGGTCGCAGGTGGTGGAGGTTGTGGATGGGATGCTTGCGGGGAGCATCACGGCGGTACGGGTTGCTGATGGCATCTATGTGCGGCGTACCAACCCGGCGGAGGCGCGGTGGATCGCCAGCCTCGTACGCGAGATCCTGGCGCGCGATACCGGGAAGAGCCTCGGCATCGTGGCGTTCTCCGAGGCGCAGCAGGGCGAGATCGAGCGGGCGCTGGACGAATTGGCAGAGGCCGATTCCGAGTTCGGCGCGCAATACGAAGCCGAGCAGGTGCGGACCCGCGACGAGCAGGACGCCGGGCTGTTCGTGAAGAACCTGGAGAACGTCCAGGGCGACGAACGCGACATCATCATCATGAGCGTCTGCTACGCCGCCGGACCGGACGGCCGGATGCTGATGAACTTCGGCCCGATCAACACCTCCGGCGGCGAGAAGCGCCTGAACGTCATCTTCAGCCGCGCCCGCCAGCACATGGTCATCGTCAGCAGCATCGAGCCCGAGGCGATCACCAACACCTACAACGACGGCGCCAACACCCTGCGCCGCTTCCTCACCTACGCCAACGCCGTCTCCCAAGCCAACCCCGAAGCCACCCAAGCCGCCCTCAGCCAGTACGCCGTACCGCGCACCCGCACCGCGGACGCGCTCCGATCGGCGGTAGCCGAGCAACTGGCCGAGCGACTCCGCGCCGAAGGAGTCGTCGTGGCGACGGAGGTCGGCGAATCCGTCTTCCGCTGTGATCTCGCGCTACGCCACCCCAAGGACGAGGGCCACCAACTAGCGGTGCTGATCGACACCCCGGAACGAATCGCCGCCGACTCACTGCTCGAGCGCCTAACCACCCACCCGCGAGCACTAACCACCGGCGGCTGGCGAACCCACCACGTCCTCACAGGCGACTGGACCACCAACCCCGACGCAGTACTGGCCCGCCTCCTAGACACCCTCAACCGCCCCACCGACAACTGACCCCCACCACCTCGGCCGCCTTCCCGACCGGTTCACTTCACCCAACTCCGGCCGGCCCAGCTCCGGCCAACTGCGGGGCGGTCGGCTCGGCGTTCCGGCTGGCGGGTTTGGTAGCGATAGAGCGCTGCATCCTGCCAGCGGCATCAAAAGCTGCCAGCGGCTGGCGTTTCGCCCGGCAGGCCCGATCAGTGGAACACCGGCGGCGGCTCTGAACACCTACCGGTGGGCTTGGACAAGGTATGACTTGTTCAAGCCCACCGTTAGGTGTTCAAGGTCGCCGGTACTGGCTCAGAGGCGGTACTGGCTCAGAGGCGTTCGATGATGGTGGCGTTGGCTAGGCCGCCGGCTTCGCACATGACCTGGAGGCCGTAGCGGGCCTGCCGTTGGTCGAGGACGGACAGCAAGGTGGTCATCAGGCGGGCGCCGCTGGCGCCGAGGGGGTGACCGATGGCTAGGGCGCCGCCGTTGATGTTGACCTTGGATGGGTCAACGCCCGTCTCAGCAAGCCAGGATAGGACGACGCTGGCGAAGGCTTCGTTGACCTCGTAGGCGTCGATGTCGGCAGGGGTCAGGCCGGCGCGCTTGAGGGCCTTCTCGGTGGCGGGGAGAATGCCGGTGAGCATCATGATCGGGTCGTCGCCGGCGACCGCGAAGGTGTGCAGGCGAGCGCGCGGCTTGAGGCCCAGGCGGCGGGCAGCCTCTTCACTGGTGACCAGCAAGGCAGAGGCGCCATCGTTGACCGGCGACGAGTTGCCGGCCGTGATCTTCCAGTCGATGTCGGGGAAGCGGCCGCTGAAATAGTCGTTCTGGAAGGCGGGCCGCAGCCCGGCGAGTACCTCGACAGTCGTACTCGGCCTGATGGTCTCGTCGACCCCCAACTCACGCGCCACGCCATCCGCCCGCGGAGCCTTCAGCAAGGCCACCTCGGCATCGAACCGTCCCTCCGCCCACGCCGCAGCCGCACGCCGGTGACTCTCAGCCGCAAACTCATCAAGCGCAGCGCGACTCAGATCCCACTTCTGCGCAATCAACTCCGCGGAGACACCCTGCGGAATCAACCCCGGCTCATACCGCCGAGCAACAGCCGGCCCAGCGAAGTCGGCACCCGCATACTGGCTGCCGATTGGTACTCGGCTCATCGACTCCACGCCCGAGGCGATCGCGACGTCGTACGCGCCGCTCATCACGCCCTGCGCGGCGAAGTGGATCGCCTGCTGGCTACTCCCGCATTGCCGATCGACAGTCACCGCCGGCACCGATTCGGGGAAACCAGCTGCGAGTACCGCCCACCGAGCCGTGTTCGTACTCTGCTCGCCCACCTGACCGACCGCCCCGCTGATCACGTCATCCACCAGCGCCGGATCGATCCCCGTCCGGTCCACCAATGCACGCAGCACATGCGCATGCAGGTCGACGGGATGCACCTCGCTGTAGGCGCCACCAGGCTTGCCTTTGGCGATCGGAGTACGGACCGCGTCGACGATGACAGCAGAGCGAGCAGACATGACGGCCTCCAGAACCAGCTGACTATACAAATCTATAGCCATAATCGTCCCTGGCTATGGCAGACACAAGTCAGCGGCTAGTGTGAGGTTATGCACGTTCAGCTAGAAGGCCGCCTGGCCGAGCGCGGCCAGCAGCCGCTCGGCGACTATTGCCCGATCGATCTCGCCATGCAGGCGATCGGGCAGCGATCCACGATCCTGCTGCTGCGCGAGGCGTACTACGGCGTCACCCGGTTCGACGACTTCGCCGCCCGCACCGGCCTGACCGAGGCGACGACCGCCGGACGCCTCAAGGCGCTGGTCGAGCTCGGGGTGCTGGCCAAGACGGAGTACCAGGAACCGGGCAAGCGGCGCCGCCACGAATACCGGCTGACCGAGAGCGGCCAGGACCTGATGCCCGTCGTCTTCGGCCTGGCGCAGTGGAGCAACCGCCACCACGCCCCGCCCGAGCCGCTCGAGCTCGCCCACGACGGCCACCCCGTCGAGATCGTTGCCAGATGCACCAAAGGCCATCTGCCGAAGCTCGACGAGCTCACCATCACTGTCTAGAGCGAAGTCCGCAGATGCCAGAGCAGCGGGTAGTACCGCAGATCCAGCCGGCTGCGCAGATACCCCGCACCTGAAGACCCACCCGTACCAGGCTTGGTGCCGATCATCCGCTCCACCATCACCACATGCCGAGCACGCCAGGCCGCAGCGAGCTCGTCATGCTGGACCAGCGCCTCAGCGAGCTCCCAGATCTCCGCATGGCTGCTGCGATCTCCGGCCACCGTCTGCAACGCCTTCCGCAGATCGTCCTCATCAGCAGTCGAGAACCCAGCCTGCTCAAGCACCCCCAGGAACGCGTCCCACAGCGTCGGCTCAGCCAGCCGCTGCTCGAGCCGCGCCTGCTCGACGACGCTCAACCCACGGAAGCGCTTCACGAACGAAGGATCCTTCGCACCCGACAGGAACTCGATCTCGCGGAACTGCACCGACTGGAACCCGCTGGCCGGCGACAACCGGTGCCGGAACTCGCCGAAGTCCTGCGGCGTCATCGTCTCCAGCACGTCGACCTGCTGGATCAGCGTGCGCTCGATCGTGTGCACCCGCCGGAGCAGGTGCTGAGCCTTCCAGAGCTGCCCCGACAGCATCGCGTCGCGCGACGCCGTCATCTCGTGCAGTACCTGCTTGAACCACAGCTCGTAGACCTGGTGGATCGTGATGAACAGCAGCTCGTCATGCGCCGGCGGATCCGACTCCAGCCGCTGCTGGTCGAGCAACTGCTCCAGCCGCAGATAGCTGCCGTAGGTGAGCCGCCCACCTTCCTCACCGAAGTGGACATCCACCCCGTCCCACCGGCCGGTCACGGCTTCACCGCTGGGCTTAACCCCGCTCGTCTCGCTCACGGCCCGAGGATAGCCGCGATCACTACCGGTGACCTCTGCTCTACAAAGAGTCCGGTACTACGTCCAGCCACACCCGCTTGATCCCCGTCCCGCCGGACAACCGCCGCCAGGCATCGACCGAACCCACCCGCAGCCCATCACCATCGATCGACGTGTAGACATGCTCGACCCGAACCCCCTGCCCCGATCGAACCAGCTCCCTGGACCCCGGCTTGGCATAGGTCACGATCACCGCAAGGCCGCTGGCGTTCTGCCGCCGGTACTCCGGCCGGGCCAGCAACCGCACATCGAACAACCGCCGATCCACCACACCCCGATCGACCAAAGCAGCAGCATCAGCCGGTACGACGTACAGGTGACCGTCCGATGAGTAGAGCCGCAGTTGGATGCCGCCACGCCCAGCCCCCGGACGGAAGGCAACGACCGAACCGCTCCCGTCAACCGCCACCTGATCCCCGGTAACCAGCCCGATCCAGTCCGCCCCCTGAGCCGTCCCGGCCGGACCAGCCGGTCCCGTCGCCACCACAGCATCCTGTCCCGTCGCAACGGAACCAGCGGGTCCGGAAGCGGCCGGCTCGGTACCCCTCAGTGCCGAGCCGGCCGCCGAGCCCACGAACGGAGCCGAAACCGCGAGACTCACCGCGACGGCGACCACGCCGATGACCGCCGAGCTGCGAGCGCGCAACGTTTCAGACCTTCCTGTCCATGACCGCTGTGATCCTGCCTCGCAACCTATGAAGACGATGTCAGGGAGTTGTCAGGAAGCGATCGCAATGTTGTCTCAGGCGGAGGTGTGACTGGCGGCGCGGTCGCTCGTTGGTTCCTCGGTGGGAGCGAGCACCGATTCGAGGAGCAGCGTGGACGTCACCGTCTTGCCCGATCGCAGGACCGTCAGCCCGACCGAGGTCGAGGCGGCATTGCTGGAGGGCTACCCGTCCTTCGTCCGCCTCGCGTACCTGATCCTGCCGCCGTCGCTCGGCCGTCACCGCCGCATCCTGATCGCGCACAGCATCGTCCAGCGCGCACTGCCCGACCGCCGTCGCCTCCAGCGGCAGCTGGCCGGCGAGACCGACGCCGCCGACTTCCTCCGTCGCCGCGTCCTCCAGGACGCCATCAGACAGGCCTCCTCCCGTACTCCGCTCCGCTGGCTCCCCCAGGTCTGGGGCCTCCGCCTCTTCCCCCGCCTCGGCGCCGTGGACAACCTGGCCCTCGACCAGGCCCTGAGCACTCTCAGCCCGCAGGCCCGGGCCGCCTGGGCCCTCGTACGCGCGGAGCAACTCTCCGTAGACGAGGCCGAGCTCCAACTGCGAGCCATCGGCATCCAGCACCCCCAAGCAGCGGTCAACGAAGCCGCACTGCTCGAGGAGGTCACCGCCGACGAGCCCCTGGACGTCTCCGCGTCCGACCCCTGCGCCGTCCAGCTGGCACCGACCGACCTGACGCGCCGCAAGGCCAGCGGCCGCGCAGTGGCGATCACTGTCACCGCAGTACTCGCCGCCGCGATCCTCATCTCCCTCCTGGCCACAGCTGGCGAAGAGCAACAAACAGCAGCCCCACAGGCCCAGTTAATGCTTGCCCCCAAGCTGACAGCGGACACCCTGCAACGCACCCCAGCCAACAAGTGGCAGGACACCGCCCGCGTCGACTTCACAGCCTGGGCACCACGCGGAGACCGCCTCACCGACAAGGCCCTCCTGACCAAGGCCCTGCACGCCTGGTCCATCGGCTCCGGTGTGACTGCAGTAGCCGGTACGCCGACCGCCGCCCCCATCCAGTCCCCACAACTCCTGTACTCCGGCACCGTAGACAACAAGCCAGTAGTCCTCCTGTACGACGGCCAGCGTCTAGCCCGCTACACCGACGGCGCCGGACTCGTCGTCGCGAGAGCCGACGACGCAGACGTGACCACAGCCGCAGCCGTCGTCATCAGCGAGTCGGCCAAGGGCGTCCGCTTCCTCACCGCCCCCTGGATCGCCACCGCCACCCTGCGCAACCTGGTGAAGCCCAATACACCAGCAGCCGACCTCTCCCGAGTCAACGGCGTCACTGCCGAGATCGGCCGACCCACCTGCGCTTCCTGGCCGACACTGCAACTCCGGTCGGCCTCAACCGTCGCGGAGAAGCACGCCTTCCTCCTGACGTACCTAGGCGGCCTGAGCCCGGTACACCTGACCTACATGCCGCCACCGTCGAGCGGCACCGCCCGCTCCCCTCGTGAGGCGACCAGCAGTGCTGCTCTACTGAGCTGGGCCAAGACCGCCTGCGGCCTGCAAGCCCTGCAGGGCCAGGGAGTCCGCTCTGCCAACAACTGGATCTTCGCCGAGCAACCACTACCGGGAGGCAGCCTCGGTAGCTGGGTCTGCACTCGCTCGGACACCTGGAGCGGCAACGGCTGGGCCAGCGCCGAGCTGCTGGCCCCCGGCACTTCACCGCTCCAAGCAGGCAAGGCGGTCGACACAGCAGCCTGCAGCCGTTTCGACCAGAACGTCTTGGCCTCTGCCTACTGGAAGGCACCGACCGGCAGCCACTACCTACTGGCCGCAGGCAGCCGCCGCGTCGACCACATCTCCCTCAACGGCCATGCCTACAAGGGAAACCTGGTCGCCCAGCCATCGACGAGCGCCCGCGGCCGCCTCACCGCACACCTGACCACGGGCGCCACCCTCACTCCCCTCAACAAGTAAGCCGAGCACCCGCCCAGTCCGCGTGATCGGAGCCGTTGCCGTCTCCCGCATCGCTGACGATCAACTGCAGTTGCGAGCGCCCAGCCAAGTCAGCAGTCAACGCCACCCCGTTGCCACCACCCGCCAGCCGCGGAGTCGACGCCAGTACTACGCCGTCGCCCCGCACCTCGAAGCTGACGCTCCCCGACCCGCCTACCTCGGCATCAAGGCCGACGGTGGCATCGAACCGGGTACACCCAGCCGGCACGTCCAGCGTGATCACCGAGTTGGCGTGAGCGCCGAACCCCTTGGCATACCCGTTCGTACCGATCCGCAGCGGTCCACCGTCGCCGCCGACGTCCTCACCATTACTGGTGTCCCGCTCAACCGGTCCCCACCCGTTGGTGGGCGTACCGACGTACGGGAGGTCGCTGGCCCAGCGTTGCCCAGGAGCCAGCGGCAGGTCGACACGAGCCGTCGCAGCAACGGAGCCGCCCTCAAAGCTAGTCGTGGCGACATAGTCGTAGCTGCCGAAGCCGGCCGTGACCGGTGGAGTCACTACAAACGACGCCGTCTTCGTCTGCCCGGCCACTACGTCACCCAGCGACACCGCAGCAGGCTCGACGCTCCAGCCACTCGGCACTGCCAGCTTCACCGCAGTACCGACCACTGGCTCGGCGCATTCGCCAGTGACGGTCACAGCGACGGTCTGCGGCTCACCCTGCTTCGCCTCTCCCTGCGGCTTCACCGCGGTCGTCGGATCGCAAGCGGCCGGGCCAGTGATCGCCGGTGCTCCCGTTACGGCCTCTGCGGCAGACAGCGGCCGCAGCGTTACGGAGTACGAGCGTGGCTGGGTCGGATCGATCCGGTACGGCGCCTGGACGCTGTTGGGCGTCTCACCCATCCCCGTCTCGGCATCCCCGACATGCAGTGTCACCCAGCCGCGGTTGCGCACCAGTTGCTTCTGGAAGTCGTACTCCGCCAGGTCCAGCCGGTCGTACGGCGTCACGCTGACGTCGAGCGAGTCACCCTTCGAAGCCGCGACCAGTACGCCGTTGCTGCTGTCGGTGAGACTCGTCCAGCGGGTGTCGGTGTGGTTGCCATAGGCCTGCGGACGCGAGTACCGGACGTACTGCTCGTCCACCGTGCTCCGGTAGACGCCGATGCGAGTGCCTGCGGCCCTGTCGTTGTAGCTCTCCTCCGGGCCGCGACCGTAGTACGCGAACTTCCCCAGCGTCTCCGGCAGTTGGAGTGAGAAGCCCACCCGCGGCAGGTAGGGCAGGTCGGTGAGCTTGGTGCCGTGTGGGGTCACCTGGTGGGCCAGGGTGATCGCTCCGGCGGCGTCGATCGTGTACGTCATCATCTGCTCGAACGACAGCTCAGCAGCATGTCCGGGCGCCGCCGCGACACTTGGCGCCGTCACCTGGATACGGCCGTCCGGGAGCGTCGTGACCCCGGCTGCACCAGCTGTCAGTTGGAGGCGATCCATGCCGAGCGCGTTCCAGACCTGACGATCGGCGGTTCCCCAGTCGTAGGTCTCGTTCGAGGTCGGCGGGCGCCAGACGTCCAGCTCCGGGCCGCGCTTCAGCAATTCCTTGCCTCGGGCAACCAGAGAGATCAGTTTGCCCGCGGCGAAGGTGTAGGTGAAGTCCTTGCCCGAGACAATGACTCGATTGCCTTGGGTCACCACTGCCGGCTTGCCCGCAGCGGGTTTGTCGCCGACCCCGGTCACCACCGTGCCGCCGATCCGGAACTGGTCGTGCTGCACCGCAGTACCGTCGCTCACGGCATCCAGATCCAGGAACCGCTCCAGCGAGCGCGGATTGTCCGCGGCTACCGGCAACTCAACAGTGCGCGAACTGTCCGGCGGCAAGGTGACCGGCAGTGTTCCCTCACGAACGATGGTGCCGGCCTGTCGGACAGCCCACCGCAGGTCGAAGGTGAGCGGCGCGAACTGCTGCTCGTTCCGCAATGTCACCACTCCAGGCGCACTCGACGAGAACCGCAGCGGCGACTGTGCCCAGGCCATCTCGACCGTCTCGGGCTGCAGATAGCGATCAGTGCCGACCAAACCATCGGTGCCACTCAAGCTGATGCCAAGACTCTGGAATCGTCCTGCGTTGACAGTGTTCTCGAAGTCCAAGGCAAGCACAGCATCGTCCAGCGACGAGACCCCAGCCGCGATCTCCGAAGCAGTCAGCGCGCGCCGCAGGATCCGCACCTGATCGAAGACGCCATGCGCGATCCGGCTGCCGACCTGGTCCTGCTGGGTCTGCGCGTTGCGGCCGACATTCACCTCCCACAGGCCCGGCTCGATCGTGCCGGTGGCCGGCGTCGACTTGACCGGCAAACCATCGACGTACAGGGTCAGCGCGGCACCGTCGTACGTGCCGGTGACCCGGTGCCAACTACCGATCCAGCCCGCGGGCGTCGGGGCGGTGACCACCTTCTGCTGGCCGTTCAAGGTGACCCGGAACTCCAGCGTGGTCGCGTTCGGCTGCTGGAGCGCGTACTGCTGCCCCTTGGTCAGGATCGGCATCGAGCCGGTCCAGGACCCCGGCTTCACCCATGCGTCAAGGGTCAACGGCCCGGGGACGTCCAGCGACCGCGAGCGGAAGACATCGACGAAGTCGTCCAGGCTGGACAGGTCGACGCCCTTGCCTGCATGCCCCTCGGTCAGCGACGGCTTGCCGACGAAGAACGCCTGGACCTTGCCAGGCGACGAGTCCGGCGTGGTGAGCAGCGGTTGCTCGAGGTTCTGCTCGGCCCAGTCCCAGATGAAGCCGCCCTGCATCGACGGGTACTTGCGGGCCAGCGCCCAGAACTGGTCGAAGTTGCCGAGACCGTTGCCCATGGCATGGGCATACTCGCCCATCACGATCGGCTTGGTGAACGTCTTCGCCTTGTTCTCCAGCGATGCGGGCGTCGGATAGCGCGGACCCGCGACATCGGCGTACGGGGCATCGCCGTCGGGCGAGTTGGATTGGTGGTAGAGCAACCGGGTCGGCTCGTTCTGATCGGCCCACTCCGCCATCGCATAGTGCGCGGTCCCCAGACCTGCTTCGTTGCCGGTGTCCCAGAAGACGACGCTCGGGTGGTTCTTGTCGCGCTCGACCATCGCCACGAACCGGTCGTGGTACGCCGCCTGCCACTCGGGCTTGCTGGCCAGGCAGACCGACGGGCAGGACTCGTGCGCATGCGTCTCGATGTCCACCTCGTCGTCGATCAGCAGGCCGTACTTGTCGGCGAGTTCGTACCAGTACGGGTCGCTCTCGTAGTGCGAAGTACGGACGGCGTTGATGTGCAGTTGCTTCATCAGCCGGACGTCCTTCTCCATCGCCTCGTGGGTGATGTGCCGGCCGGTCTTCGGGTCGGTCTCGGAGCGGTTCACGCCGCGGAACAGGATGCGCTTGCCGTTCAGGAGGATCTGTTTGTCGCGCACCTCGATCTCGCGGAAGCCGATCTTCTGGCTGGTCCGGTGCACGACGGTGCCGGACGGGTCGGCGAGACTGAGCACGAGGCTGTAGAGCGTCGGTGTCTCGTCCGACCACTTCGCCGGATCGTGCACGACCCCGCTGAGCTTCGGGCCGCCGCTCAACGTCGTGACGACCTTGCCCGCTGGATCACGAAGCGTCGCGGTCAGCACTGAGCCAGGGGCCGCGCCCGCCAACTCGGCATCGACGGAGAGCGTGGCGTCTTGGTAGGAGGCGTCCAGATCCGTTGTCACATAGGCGTCCTGGATCCTTGCCGAAGGCACGGAGTACGAGAAGACGTCGCGGAAGATCCCGGCGTACCGCCATTGGTCGTAGTCCTCGAGATACGACCCCGAGCCCCACCGATGGACCTGCACTGCGACCAGGTTGCGCCCGGTCTTAGCCACGTCCGTGATGTCGAACTCCGCCGGGCTGTAGCCGCCCTGGTCGTAGCCGACGTACTTCCCGTTGACCCAGACGAAGTAGCCGCTCGTCACCCCCTCGAACCGCAGCAGCTGGCGCCGCCCTGCCTCATCGGCGGGCACGGTGAAGGTCTTGAGGTAGGCACCCGTCGGGTTCACGTCCCGAGGCACCTTCGGCGGCGCGTCCGGCCAGACCTCTTCCGGGATGTTGCGGAACATCGGATGATCGAGGAAGTCGCTCTGCCAGGTGTGCGGCACGTTCACCGTCGACCAGCTGGAGTCGTCATACCCCGGCAGCTGGTATCCGGCCGGCACATCACCGGGCTTGTCGACGAGCTTGAACTTCCACGAGCCGTCGAGCGACCGCACATATGGCGACCCTTCGGCCCGTACTGCGGACGCGTCGTCGGCGTACGGCCAGAGCCGGCTGTGCGGCGCGACCTGGCCTTCGGCGACCCGGCCGGGATCCTCCAGATAGGTATGGACGTCGGTCGGGCCGTCAGCCGCACCGGCGGTTCCCGGCACAGCGATCAGCACCCCCGACAGCAGGGCGAGCGCAGCGATGAAGTTCAGGCGACGGGCGGACATCGCACTCCCTCAAAGTTCGATTAGTTTCGATCACGTGCAGTATTGACGACCTCACAGCCTGCGTCTACTTTCGTGAAAACGCTCTCTTCCTACCGCCCCAGGGAGAACTCATGATCATTGGAATCGTTTCCGTCCTCTTGACAGCGATCTCCATCCCGGCCGGCGCCCCACCGCCGGCTCCCGCACCCTCCACCCCGGCGGTGACGATGTCGGCGAACGCGACCATCTGCAACAAGTACTGCGACGCCCGCGACCCGGCCCTCTCCCCGGGCGACCGCTCGCCGGTCTCGGCGACGATCTTCGGTCGGACACTGCGGCTGCATTTCGACGACAACGACGCGATGGGCTGGGCCTCGATCGAGAACGGCAGCCCCGGCGACGAGGTCTGGCTGGACCGCTCGATGGACGGCGGCCGCACCTGGTCCGGTGGTAGCCGGCTCGGCAACACCGCCATCCCGAGCGGACAGAGCGGCTGGCGAACGCTCATGTTCAACGTGGACGACTGGAACAACGAAGGCGTCGGCGCGCTACGGGTCTGCGGCAAGGCTGGTGACCGCGCCGACATCGCCTGTACTCCGTGGGCGCGGACCACCTGGAACGCGTGGGACCGGCGGACCGCGGCGGCGACTGCGCAGATGCAGTTCTACAACCGGTCGACCGGGCTCTTCGACACGACTGGCTGGTGGAACGCGGCGAACGCTCTGACCGCTGTCATCGACAACGCGCGGGTGTCCGGGATGAACAGCTACCGGTATGCGATCGGGCGGACGTACGACCTGAACCTCAACAAGGCCGAGGGGCAGTTCCGCAACGACTACATCGACGACACCGGCTGGTGGGGTCTCGCGTGGATCGCTGCGTACGACTACACGGGCGACGCACGGTACCTGCAGACCGCACGCGCCGACGCGGACCACATGGCGGCGTACTGGGACAACACCTGCGGTGGTGGGGTGTGGTGGAGCGAGGCGAAGACGTACAAGAACGCGATCTCCAACTCGCTCTACATCCAGCTGAGCGCCGCGCTGCACAACCGCATCTCGGGTGACAGCACCTACTTGCAGCGAGCCCAGGCGGGTTGGACCTGGTTCCAGCAGACCGGAATGATCAACAGCTCCCACCTGGTCAACGACGGCATCAACCTCTCCACCTGCAAGAACAACGGCGACGTCGCCTGGACCTACAACCAGGGCGTCCTCCTCGGAGCCCTCACCGAACTGTCCCGCGCCTCCGGCAACACCTCGTACCTGACCGCCGCCCGCCAAATCGCCGACGCCGCCACCACCTCGTCAGGCCTCAACACGGCCGACGGCATCCTCCGCGAGCCTTGCGAGTCGGGTGACTGCGGTGGCGACGGGCCGTCGTTCAAGGGCGCGCACGTACGCGGCCTCGGCAAGTTGAACGCTGCACTGTCAGACCACCCGTACACCAACTACCTACGGCGGCAAGCCGACCGGGCCTTCGCCACCAACCGAACCCCAATGGACCAGTACGGCCTCCACTGGTACGGCCCAGTCGACAAGCTGGACGCCGCCCGCCAGCACTCCGCCCTCGACCTCCTGAATGCCACGCCATGAGGCGGCCGCTGAGAGCCGCCGCCCTTCGGGCGGCGGGGCGGGGGTGGGAAGGCGGGGCTGCCCGGCGTGGGCGGCGAGCTGTTGTTGCTGTGGTTGCGGGTGCGATGGTGGCTTCTGGGTTGGTGATGCAGGCGGTGCCTGCGGCTGCGCTACCCGCGCGGCCGACTCTCCGGGTCATGCCACTGGGCGACTCGATAACGGCGGGTGTTGGGAGTCCTTCCTCCTCGTCGTATCGGCGGCCGCTGGCTGCGCTCATCAGCGGGCAGTCGCGGTATGACGTGAACTTTGTTGGGTCGCAGGCTTCTGGGAATCTTGCCGACCTGTCCAACGAGGGGCATAGCGGTTGGATCATCGACCAGGTTCGGGCGGAGATCGACGGGTGGATGGCGGGGGCTCGGCCCGATGTCGTCACGCTGCATCTGGGGATCAACGATCTCAATCGCAACGTCGACGTGCCCAATGCACCGATCCGCTTCAAGGCGTTGGTTGACCGGATCGTGGCCGACAAGCCCGGCGTGACGGTGATCGTGCTTGGGCTGATACCGACCACACCCGGGCTCGAGGCGAAGGTTGCCACCTTCAACAGTTCGATCAAGTCGATGCTGACGGCACCTAAGACCCGGTACGTCGATCCGCCCGCGCTCACGTCTAGCGAGATGGCCGACGGGTTGCATCCGAACGACGCAGGGTTTCAGCGGATGGCGCAGGCGTTCTACCCGGCGTTGGATCGCGCCTACTCCGATGGAGTGATCGCGTCGAGGCCGGCCATCAACGCGGGTAATGAGGCGGGTGGGTCGGGCAAGGTGCGGTGGGCCGACTTCGATGGGGACGGGAGGCTGGACTATCTGACCGTTGCGAGCAACGGCGCAGTACAGGCGTTCTTGAATCGGGGTGGCGACGGGCATGGTGGCTGGTCGGTGTTCGGGCAGGTGGCGACCGGCACGACGACCGATGCGACGCGGGTCCGGTTCGCCGACTTCGACGGTGACAGCAAGGCCGACTACCTCGTCATCAACACCAACGGATCAGTATCGGCCTGGCTGAACCGTGGAGGCGACGGCCACGGCGGATGGTCGGCGATCGGGCAGGTCGCCGCCGGCGTGACGACCGACCAGGCGTCTGTGCGTTTCGCGGACTTCGACGGTGACGGCAAGACCGACTACCTGACGATCGCGGCGAGCGGCACAGTCTCCGCCTGGCTCAACCGTGGCGTCAACACCTGGTCATCCCTCGGCCAGGTGGCAACCGGCACGACGACCGACCGCACGAAGGTGCGCTTCGCCGACCTCGACGGCGACACCCGCGCCGACTACAGCGCGATCGCGACCGACGGCTCCGTGCAGTCCTATCTGAACCGAGGCGGCGACGGCCGAGGCGGCTGGCTTGGCCTCGGCAAAACCGCGACCGGCCTGACCACAACCTCCAACCTCGTCTCCTTCGCCGACTTCACCGGCGACGGCAACGCCGACTACATCCTCGCCGACGCGGCAACCAATGCCGCAACGGTCTACTCCTGGCTAGGTGGCGACGGCCACGGCGGTTGGCAAAACCTCGGCAAGGTCGCTTCCGGCGTACCGGTCCCCAAGCAACAATTTGCGCCCAAGACTCCGAGGCTGCCAACGCCCTGGTCGAATCAGGTCTCCACCACCAACCCGCTGCCGGAATACCCGCGACCCCAGCTGACCCGCACCCAATGGCAGAGCCTCAACGGGATCTGGCAGTTCGCACCCACCGCCAACCTCGACAACCCACCCACCGGCACCACTCTCGCCGAAGAAGTCCTCGTCCCGTACCCCGTCGAGTCCGCCCTCTCAGGCATCGAGCGGCACGAAGAGCGCATGTACTACCGCCGCACCTTCACCGTCCCGCAAGCCTGGTCCGGCCAGCGCGTGCAACTCAACTTCGGTGCAGTGATGTGGCAATCCAAGGTCTGGGTCAACGGCACCCTCCTCGGCACCCATGAAGGCGGCTACGACGCCTTCTCCTACGACATCACCACGGCCCTCCGAGCGGGATCGAACGAGATCATCGTCGGCGTCTGGGCACCCGTCGACGCCCAGGACATCCCCCTCGGCAAGCAACGCCTCAACCGCGGCGGCATCTGGTACACCCCGACCTCAGGCATCTGGCAGACCGCCTGGCTCGAGCCCACCAACGCCGCCAGAATCACCCGCCTCGACACCACCCCCAACGTCGCCGCCAGCGCCCTCGACCTCACCGTCCAAGGCACCGCCGGCCAGAGCGTCACCGCACAAGTCCTCCAGAACGGCCAGCTCGTCGGTCAGGCGACCGGCACCACCGGCACCCAGTTCCGCATCCCCGTCCCCAATGCCAGACTCTGGTCCCCCGACGATCCCTACCTGTACGACCTCAAGGTCACCCTCGCCAGCGGTGACACAGTCGGCGGGTACTTCGGGATGCGATCGGTCGGCAAAGCCACCCTCGGAGGCGTCCTCCGCCCGACCCTCAACGGCAAGTTCGTCTTCCAGCTCGGCACCCTCGACCAGGGCTACTGGCCCGACGGCCTCTCCACCGCTCCGACCGATGAAGCACTCAAGTTCGACCTGGAACAGCAGAAGGCGCTCGGCTTCAACATGGTCCGCAAGCACATCAAGGTCGAGTCGGCCCGCTGGTTCTACTGGGCCGACAAGCTCGGCCTGATGGTCTGGCAGGACATGCCCGCACTCGTTGCCGGCCGCAACGCCTCGGCCACCGGCCAGGCCCGGTACGAGACCGAGCTGCGCCGGATGATCGACAACCACAAGGGCATCACCTCGATCGTCCAGTGGATCCCGTTCAACGAGGGCTGGGGCGAGTACGACGCAGGCAGGATCACCGACCTGGTCAAGTCCCTCGACCCGACCCGGCTGGTCAACCACAACTCCGGCTCGAACTGCTGCGACTCCGATCCCGACCCCGGCAACGGCGACATCATCGACGACCACATGTACGTCGGCCCAGCGGTCGCCAGAGTCCCGTCGTCCACGCGCGTCCTCCAGTTGGGCGAGTACGGCGGCCTGGGCCTCCACGTCCCCGGCCACGAATGGTCGACCGGCAACACCTTCGCCTACGAGATGCTGCCGACCTCGGAAGCCCTCACCAACCGGTACGTCCAGATCACCAGCCAACTCTCCGACCTGATCACCGGCTCGGGCCTGTCCGGCAGCGTCTACACCGAGCCGACCGATGTCGAGGACGAGATCAACGGCTTCTTCACCTACGACCGCCAGGTCCGCAAGATGGACTTCGCCAAGGTCCGCGAGGTCAACCTCAAGGTGATCGCCGCGGCCAAGGGAACCGTGCTGCCCACCGGCCAACTCGCATCCCTGAAAGTCACGACGACCGGCCTCACCACCCGGTACCTCCGGCACGCGAACGGATTGGCCGCGACCGAGGTGGTCAACGCCGCAAGCAGCAAGGGACTCAAGCAGGACAGCACGTTCTGGGTCCGCCCGGGCCTCGCCGATGCCGCCTGCTACTCCTTCGAGTCGCGCAACTTCCCCGGCCAGTACCTCCGCCACTTCAACTACCGCATCCAGAAGGAGGCCAGTACCGGCGGCAGCTTCAACGCCGACGCGACCTTCTGCGCCCGCGAAGGACTCAGCGGCGGAGGTACGTCCCTCGAGTCCAAGAACCTGCCCGGGTACTACCTCCGCCATCGCAACGCAGAGGTCTGGCTCGACAGCGACACCGGCGGCTCCTTCCGCGAGGACGCGACGTGGAACGTAGTACCGGGCTGGTGGCGCAGTGGTGCGGATCTGGCCGAAGGGCAGACTCGCTCGTTCCGGGTGACCACCGCCGGCTACACGAACCGGTACCTGCGGCATCAGGACGGCGCTGCCCGCACGGACGTGATCGATGCCGCCTCACCCCTTCAAGCCCGGCAGGACGCGAGCTTCATCATCCGCGCGGGGTTGGCCGAGAGCAGTTGCTACTCACTCGAGTCGCGCAACTTCCCGGGGCAGTTCCTGCGGCATCGGGGTTATCGGCTGTACAAGGATCCGAACGACGGCACCTCCACCTACGCCAAGGACGCGACGTTCTGCGCCCAGCCGCCGCGCGCCGGTGGTACCGGGAACGTGTCTCTGCAGTCCTTCAACTACCCGACCCACTACGTGCGGCACGCGAACGAGCTGGTCTACATAGCCGTTGCCGGAGGCGCCAATCCGTGGGACGGCGCGGGCAGCTACGACGCGGACACCACCTGGGCCGACACGGCCGGGCTCGGAGGCTGATGATGAGGATCGTTCTGGCGGCGGTCTTATTAGCAGTACTACTCCCTGCGCCAGCCGCTGAGGCGAAGGTGGAAGCCGCACAAGTCTGCTCCGTCGCCTGCGACACCTTGGATCCCTCACAGGCTCAAGAAGAGACCTTCCCGGTGGCGGAGAAGGTCATCAACGGACGCCGGATCGTCCTGCACGTGTCGGACAAGGATGCGATGGGCTGGGCCAGCATCGACAACGGGACCACCGGCAACGCCGTCTGGCTCGACCGGAGCTGGGACGGCGGCGCGACCTGGGACGGTTTGTTGGGCAAGGCAACGATCCCGTCGGCGTGGACCGGCACCCGCACCTTGATGTACAACCAGTCCGATCCCGTTGGCCATCGACGCGGGATGATCCGCGCCTGCGGTGATGCCAACGGAGTCGCCTGCACCGAATGGGCACATCTCAAGGTCTGCGATGCGGCCTGCGATGGCGCAACTGGTCCGGTCGGCGACAACCAGCCAGTTCCGTCGGCCACTCTCTCGAACCGCCGGATCGCCTTGCACGTGGACAATCGCGGCATGGCCTGGGCGACCATCGACACCGGCAACCCCGACGACGAGGTCTGGCTCGACCGCTCCTGGAACCAAGGCGCCTCCTGGCCAGGTGGCTCCTCCCTCGGCCGCATCAGCACACCTGCCGGCGCGACCGCGACCAAGACCGCTTTGTACGCAACGAAGGATCCGAAGTCCAAGCTGTACGGCGGCGCAGTACGGGCCTGTGGTCGTGCAGTAGAAGGGTCCAACGGAGCCTGTACTGCGTGGGCCAGGCCGGCATCCGACCGCGCCGGTGCAGCCGCCGACGCGCTGATGTACGACTACCGCCCCGATCTGGCGTGGTGGCAGTCGAGCTGGTGGAACTCGGCGGTCGCGGTGACCACCCTCATGGACTACCAGAAGCGCACGGGCCGGACCGACCTGCGATGGATCATCGATCGGACCTTCACCGTCAACAAGGGGGTCTTCCCCGCCGGGACGAAGAGCGGCGATGCGATCGAGGGCAACTTCATCAGCCGGGCGATCGACGACACCGAGTGGTGGGCGATCGCCTGGATCCAGGCGTACGACGTGACCGGCGACCGCAAGTACCTCGACATGGCCGTCACGATCGCGAACTACGTCCAGGGCTACTGGGACACCAGCACCTGTGGTGGCGGCGTCTGGTGGGATCGCGAACGCACCTACAAGAACGCGATCACCAACGGCCTGTACATCCGGATGACCGCCGCCTTGCACAACCGGCTGTCCGGCGACACCACGTGGTTGCAGCGGGCAACCACCGGCTGGAACTGGTTCAAGGCCAGCGGGATGATCAACTCCGCCAACCTGGTCAACGACGGCCTGACCAATGCCTGCGGCAACAACGGCCAGACGGTCTGGACGTACAACCAGGGGCTGGCGATCGGCGGTGCGCTGGAGCTCTACCGAGCCACCGGCAACGCCGCTCTGCTGACGTCGGCGAAGCAGCTCGCCGATGCCGCGATCGCCTCACCCGCGATGAGCCCGAACGGGATCCTGACCGAGACCTGCGATGTCGGTTCGGGGAGCTGCGATGACAACCAGAAGCAGTTCAAGGGCATCTTCATGCGCTACCTGATGGATCTCGCCGACGCGGCCGGCACAACGTCGTACCGGACCTATGCCCAGCACCAGTCCGACAGTATCTGGCAGTCCGACCGGGACTCCCTCAACCACCTCGGCCAACGCTGGGCCGGCCAGGGTGCCAACCCCCGCGACTGGCGAACTCAAGCCAGCGCACTGGGCGGCATCCTGGCGGCCACCAGCTGAACCCCTACTTGTCGAGAGCCGAGTCCGTCACCATGGCGAGCACCTGAGCCTTGGTGGCGGCTCCGGCCGGCAACTTCGTGCCCGGGTAGAGAATCCGGACCGAGGCGAGGTCGCCGTCCGGCTGGACGTAGGTCGCGCCCATCACGTACGTCGGGCCGCCCTGGTAGGACCGGGCTCCCTCGTGGTACTCGACCTTCTTGCCGTCCGGCAGGGTCAGCGGCGTGCAACTGGGCACCGACAGCTGCTCCAGGCACTTGCTGGCCATCAACTTGGCGTCGACGCCGATCTCGACTGTCGCCGAGATCGAGGCCTTCTTCCAGTCGATCGCGACCAGGAAGTTCCCCGCGAACTCCTCGACGTGATCCGTGTCGAAGGTGCCGCCGGTCAACCCCCGGCCCGCCACCTTTGTCACGTCGACGAGCGTGGGCGCAGCATCCTTCAACTGTTGCTCGACAGCCTGCTCCTCAGCGGACAGCGGCGGAAGGTTCAAGTCGCTGTCCGCGACGAAAGCCTTCAGCTGCGCGTCGGTGATCCCCATCCCGTGGACCGGGATCGTCGAGTTGTTCCCGAACAACGGCTGGACAGACACGAAGACGCTTTCACCGTCAGGCTGCTGGTACTGGATCTCCGCGCGATCCCCCAGCCGGGCCATCGTCGCCGTTCCACCGCCGGGCATCGGGACGCTGTGACACTTCGGCAACAGGTCCTCGTACTCGCCGCACTGCGATCCGGTGCCCGACCCGAGCAGCGAGACCTTCAGCACTCCCTCGCCCTTCTGACCGGCGATCTTCCAGCCGGCCCGGCCAGTCGTCCCGTGCTGGCCCGGGTCGCGGCTGACCTCGAAGGGCCCGGACTCGAACGTGAGGTGCTTCCTCCCCGGGTCGAAGTGCTTGGCGAGCAAACCCTGCATCTTCCTATTGAAGGCCGCATCCTGAGCCGCTACCTGGACCGTGCTGGGCTTGCTACGCGGGCTGGGCCGGGCGGTCGTACCGGCGACCTGCGGACTGCCAGGTAGCGGCTCGGCGTTAGGTGTGAGCCAGCTGCTCACCCCGATCGCCAGCACCGCAACGGCTGCCGCGCCGCCGACGATGCCACCACCGGTCAGCACGCGGTGCCGTCGCAACCGGCGGTGGCCGGCCGCTAGGTCGTCATTCAATGCCCTGGGCAACAGGTTGTCCTGCGCGCTCGCGGCATCCGCGAGCCGTTCTGCCAGTGTCTTCTCGTCGATCATCGGTCGGTTCCTCCCACTACCCTGAACTGGGCGGTCAGCAAGTCGTTGAGCCGGGCAAGGGCCCGGGAGCACTGGCTCTTCACCGTGCCGGGTTTGCAGTGCAGATCGGCCGCGGTCTCCTCGACGGACAGCCCGACGAAGTACCGCAGGACGACCACCTGCCGCTGGCCGATCGGCAGGCTGGCCAGGGCCTCGATCAGCACCCGCCGATCCTCGACGGCGAAGTCCTCCGTCGCCAACTGCTCGATGCCGTCCAGCCCCGAGTCCTCGCGGCGCCAAGGCCGGCGGCTCTCGTCGATCCCGGAGTTGACCAGGATCCGGCGCGCATAGGCGTCGACGTTCCCAGCCCGCCGGACCCGCGGCCAGGCGACGTACAGCTTCAGCAGCGCCGTCTGGACCAGGTCCTCGGCCTTGTGGACATCACCGCAGAGCAGATACGCGATCCGCCGCAGCTGCGTCCGCCGCTGCGCGACGTACTCGCTGTACTCCTCGTCCCGTGTCGCTCTCGCCATCCCTCATCCCCTCGCTCATCCCGTCACCGATGAATACGGAACGGTCCAGGGATCGGTTGTCAGGACTCTAACCGAACGAATGAATCAGGTTCATCTTCCCAATTCCGCCCGACTGTGCCACAGTTTGCGCCGATAGATCTGATTTATCCTCCGATCGATTGGCCCGCCAATGCCAAACGTTCCGCGCCGGCTGCTCGCTGCCTTCGCCGGCTTGCTGGTCCCCACCGCACTCCTCGCCGCGCCCGCTGAGGCCACCGGCCCGACCACCCTGTACGTCGCTCCTGCCGCTCACGCCAAGGGCGCGAACGGCAGCGCAAGCCATCCGCTCGCCACGCTCGAGCAGGCGCGCGATCAGGTCCGCAAGCTGACGAAGCACCAGCGCGGCGACATCCGGGTCATCCTGCTGCCGGGCGACTACCGGCGTACGGACACGTTCCGGTTGACCAGCCGGGACTCCGGGCGGAACGGGCACAAGGTGATCTACCAGGCTCTGCCCGGTACTTCGGTGACGATCGACGGCGGCCGGCTGGTGACCGGCTGGACGTTGTCCGACCCGGCCAAGAACATCTACAAGGCGCACGTCGGCTCGATCGACTTCCGGCAGTTCTACGTGAACGGCGAACGGCAGCAGCGCGCTCGCGGCCCGGAGAACCCGCCCGGCTGGTCCAAGACCGCGACCGGCTACACCGACACCACCAGCAGCCTGGCCAACTTCAAGAACCAGGGCGACATCGAGGTCGACAGCCGCTGGGGCTGGATGCACTACCGCTGCCCGGTCCAGTCGGCGGTCGGTACGACGGTGACGATGCAGCAGCCCTGCTACTACAACGCGAACCTCCACGAAGGCCAGGAGATCCAGAACCCGACCTGGATCGAGAACGCCTACGAGCTACTTGACTCGCCCGGCGAGTGGTACCTCGACAAAAGCACCGGTGACGTCTACTACCTGCCCAAGCCCGGCCAGAGCCCTACCACCGCTATGGTCGTGGTCCCCCTGGTGCAGAACCTGGTAGACGTCACCGGGTCCATCACCGATCCCGTGCAGAACGTGCAGTTCGACGGGATCACGTTCTCCTACTCCACCTGGCTCGCCCCGAGCAGCGACGACGGCATGGTCGAGGGCCAGGCCGGCTTCCGGATCAACGGAACGGGCTGGCGGGACTTCGACGCCTCCCGGCTGTACTGGGAGAAGACGCCGGGCGCGGTGAACGTCGGCTACAGCCGGAACATCTCCTTCACCGGCAACACGTTCACCCATCTCGGCGCGGTCGGGCTCAACCTCAACACCGGCTCGCAAGGTACGACGATCAAGGGCAACATCGTCCGCGACGTGGCCGCGACCGGCATCCAGGTCGGCGGCACCGACATCATCGACCACCACCCCACCGACGCCCGTGCAATCACCAAGGACACCCTGGTCAGCAACAACCTGATCACCAAGGCGGCCGCCGACTACAGCGGTTCGCTGGCGATCCTGGCCGGCTACACCGAGCACACCGTGATCGAGCACAACAAGATCTACGACCTCCCGTACTCCGGGATCTCGGTCGGCTGGGGCTGGGGCAACACCGACGTCGGCGGCGACACCAACTACCCGGGCAACTTCGGCATCCCGATCTACGACACCCCGACCACGTCGAAGAACAACCTCATCCGCGACAACGCGATCAGCGACATCATGAAGCACCAGGCCGACGGCGGCGCCATCTACACCCTCGGGATGCAACCGGACAGCGTTGTCTCGGGCAACTACATCAAGAACACCCCCGGCCCGGCGTACGGCGCGATCTACCACGATGAGGGCAGCCGGTACTTCACCACGACCGGCAACGCCTTCTGCAACGTCGATGCGCTCTGGCTGTTCCTCAACCACGGCATGAATATCGATGCCCAGCGCAACTTCACCAGCCAGCCCCGGTCCGCAACCCAGGCGAACAGCACCGACTCGACGATCGCCAACAACACCGTCGTCGCGGGCTGTGAGCAACTACCGGCGTCGATCGTCGACAACGCCGGCCTCGAGCCCGCGTACAAGTACCTCGACCCGCAACCCGCACCGACCGACCGCGTCGCGCCCACCAAGCCCGGCAAGCCACTCGTGAACCCCGCTTTCCCGACGATCGCGGACCTCAGCTGGCCCGCCTCGACGGACGCGGTCGGCGTGACCGGCTACTCGATCTACGTCAACGGCCAACTGGTGAGCGCCTCGAAGGAGCCGACGGCAAGGATCACCGGCCTCGTCTCGGGCAGCAACTACACCTTCGTCATCACCGCCCGCGATGCCGTCGGCAACGAATCGGGCAAGAGCCAGACCGTGACGGCGACGATGCCGGCCGGCGTGAACCTCGCCCTCAACAAGCCGGTCACGGTCTCCTCGTACTCCGAACCGAACCTCCCCGCCCTGGCCGTCGACGGCAAGCTGTCGACCCGGTGGGCCCAGGGCCTCGGGCTGCCCGACCCGTCCTGGATCCAGGTCGACCTCGGCGCGCAGTACGACCTGACCGGCGTGATCACCAACTTCGAGCTGTCCAACGGCTACCGGTACAAGGTGGAGGCCTCCCCCGACGGTGACGACTGGACGATGTTCGAGGACCACACCTCGACCGCGACCACCCAGTCGGACAACTACTCGGCAGCTCAGGTCCGCGGCCGGTACGTGCGGCTGACCGTCGTCGGCTCCAACTTCAACGGTGGCAGCATCTACGAGCTCACGGTCTACGGGAAGCCGGCCACGGTCACCGACGACCACCAGCCTCCCGCAGTACTCCCGAAGCCGACCGTGAACGTCCTGCTGCCCACGACGGTCGACCTCAGCTGGCCGACCGGCACGGACAATGTCGGGGTGACCAGCTACGTCGTCTACCAAGACGGTCAGCGGATCGCCACGACCCCGCTGAACCAACTGCGCGTCGACAACCTGACAGCGGGCACCACGCATAGCTACACGGTCGTCGCCCGCGACGTGAACCTCAACGCCTCGCCGCAGAGCCCGGCGACGACGATCACGACTCCGGCCGAGGCAGGGCTCGCGGTCGGCAAGCCGGTCACGGTCTCGTCGTACTCCGAACCGAACGTCCCGGCGCTGGCCGTCGACGGCGACCTCACCACCCGCTGGGCTCAGGGCCTCGGCCTGCCCGACCCGTCCTGGATCCAGGTCGATCTGGGTACGCCGACCGCGGTGAAGAGCATCGTCACCAACTTCGAGCTGCCGAGCGGATACAAGTACAAGCTGGAGTACTCGCTCGACGGTACGAATTGGTCAATGTTCGACGACCACACCGCCGTCGCGACGAGTGTGCGGCGCAACCCGTCGATCCGGACCACCTCGGTGTCGGCGCGGTATGTCAGGCTGACCGTCACCGGCTCCAACTTCAACGGCGGCAGCATCTACGAACTCCAGATCTACGGCGGTTTCTGAATGCCCGAGAACCTTGATCCCTATCGTCCCGGCTACGAACTCGTCGCCGAGCAGCTCGTCACGTACATCGCGGAGCAGGGCCTGCGGCCCGGCGACCGGATGCCGACCGAGAAGGCGCTGGCCGAGCTGCTCGGTACCGGCCGCTCGGTGACGCGCGAGGCGATCAAGGTTCTCGCGGCCGTCGGCCGGCTGCAGACCCGGCGGGGTGCGGGCATCTTCGTGTCCGTCCCCACCAACCAGCAGGCCGACGACCAGGTCGGCTACTTCAGGCCGACCGATCTGCAGCACGTCGCGATGCTGTTCGACCATCGGCGGCTGATCGAGGCCGAGTCGGCCCGGCTGGCGGCGACATCGGCCCGGCCGGCCCAGGTGCACGCGATCCGCACGGCGGCGGAGGCGTCGGTCGCCGCGCGCCAGGATCACGAGTTGTTCCGGCAGTACGACCGGACCTTCCACGACGCCGTCGCCGAGGCCTCGGGCAACGTGTTCCTGCAGGCCGCGGTCTCGAAGTTGCGCGACTTCAAGGAGCAGTCCGACCGGCTGCTGTTCGCGGGCGGGCTGCCCGGCTCGCTCGAGGTCGCGGCGCAGCAACACGTCCACATCGCGGAAGCGATCGCGGCCGGCGACCCCGACAAGGCCTCGACGGCGATGATCCAGCACATCGACACCACCCAGGCCCAGTTCGAGCAGCGCATCCGCGACCGGCTGAAGGGACCCCTGTGAGTTTGATCGATCGCGTTGAGGTCGAGCTGGTCGAAGTACCGGCTATGCATCCGTTCCGGTGGCGTGATGGGTTGCCCGGGTCGGAGCCGGCGCTGCAGGGCGGCGTACTGATGATCACGACGAGTGATGGCGTGGTCGGCCGAGCCTCGACTCCGCGTGGCGTGATCGCCGCCGATCTGGTGAACCGCCGGGTGCGTGACGAGCTGATCGGTCAGGACGCGATGCACCGTGAGTGGTTGTGGCACCGGATCTGGGAGCTCGACCGGATCGAGGAGTTCCCGCTGTACTTTCTGGGACTCGTCGACATCGCGCTGTGGGACATCGCCGGGCAGGTCGCCGGGTTGCCGGTGCACGCGCTGGCCGGGACGTACCGGACCTCGCTGCCCGCGTACGCGTCGACCGTGACGTACGGGTCGATAGAGGAGTACCTCGACATCGCCGACCAGTGCCTCGAGCGCGGCTTCAAGGCGATCAAGCTGCACGCCTGGGGTGACGTCGTCCGGGATGCGCGGCTGGCTCAGCGACTGCGTGAACATGTCGGCGACGACGTCGAGCTGATGTACGACGGATCGGCCGGTTTCGACCTGCCGGACGCGATCCGGCTGGGAAAAGTGCTGTCGGAGCTGGACTTCCGGTGGTACGAAGAGCCCATGCGCGAGTTCAACATCACCAGCCACCGCTGGCTGGCCGAGCGGGTGGACATACCCCTGCTCGTCGGCGAGACCAGTGACGGCGCCCATTTCAACACCGCCGACTTCATCCAGGCGGGGGCCGCGACGTACGTACGGACGTCGGCCAGTCTGAAGGGCGGGATCACCGGCGCCCTGCGGATCGCCCACCTGGCCGAGAGTTTCGGGCTGCGCGCCGAGGTGCATGGTATGGGCGTGCCCAATCAGCATCTCTGCATGACGATTCCCAACACCACGTACTACGAGGCGCTGGTCTGGGGCAATCCGATCATCACCGATCCGTCCGTCGACGCGGACGGACTGATCCACGCATCGACGGCACCGGGATTGTCATGAAGCCCGTTGGCCTGCCGGAGACCAAGGAAGCGACCTATCTCGCACTGGTCCGGCAGGGCAGCGCATCCGTCCCCCAGCTCGCCGAACGCGTCGGGCTGAGCGTTCCCCAGGTACGCCGCGCTATCGCGGCGCTGCAGCGTGAGGGGTTCGTGCACCGGACTCCGCCGCCGCAGGAGCTGGTCGTCGCGGTACCGCCGGATCTGGCCGTCGAGCAGTTCATCCGGCAGCAGGAGCAGGAGCTGATCCGGACCCGGGAGGCGGCTCAACGGCTGGCGGCCGAGGCGTACCGGAAACCCACGAGCAGGCGGACCGAGGAGCTCATCGAGATCGTCTCCGGCCAAGATGCGGTGGGCTGGGCTTTCGACCGGGTGCAATTGTCGGCGCAGAAGGAGTTCCGGGGACTGGTCGCGGCGCCGTATGTTGCTTCGGCGGAGGTGAACCGGACGCAGCTGGATCGCCAGGCTGCGGGGGTTGCGTATCGGGTTATCTACGACAGTACGGCGCTGGAAGACCGGTTACTGTCCGCGAGCACGGTCACTCATGTGCAGGCGGGTGAGCAGGCGCGGATCGCCGACACCGTGCCGACCAAGCTCGCGATCGCGGATCGGGAGCTAGCGCTGCTGCCGCTGGACTGGACGACTTCAGCGCATGATGCGGCGCTGCTGGTCCATCCGAGCAGCCTGTTGGATGCGCTGGTCGCGCTCTTCGAGACGGTGTGGATGCGGGCCAGCCCGTTGTCGGTGACCGCGGTGGACGAGCTGACCGCCGAGGCGGCGATGTCCGGCGAGGATCGGCACTTGCTGTCACTTCTGGTCGCCGGGCTCACCGATGATGCAGCCGGCGCACGGCTCGGGATCAGCCGGCGAACGGTCGCGCGGCGGGTCCAGCTGCTGATGGAGCAGACCAACTCGCGGTCCCGGCTGCAGCTCGGCTGGCAGGCCCGCGAACGCGGTTGGCTCTGACCCGCCGGATCTGACCGTCTTGGTCGTGGCTTCTTTGCGCCACGAAAGTAAGTAGTACCAAATGTTCTGACCTGCCTTTAATCAGGGCTCCACCTAGCTTTGGAGTCCCCTTGCTGCCCTCCTCCAGACGTGGGGTGATCGCCCTCGGTGCCGCTCTGGCCATGCTCGCGACCCCCGGCATGGCCCACGCCACCCCGCCACTCCCCTCGCCCAGCTCCCCTCTTCCGTTGCGGACCGTCACGCTGATCACCGGCGACAAGGTGACCGCAGCTGTCACCGCCGACGGCCACACCACCGCGACGGTGCAGAATCCGGCCGGTCGCCCAGCAGGCGCACACATCATGACGTCGGGCAAGGACACCTACGTCTATCCCGACGCCGCGCTGCCGTACCTCGCGTCCGGCGTCCTCGACGAGCACCTGTTCAACGTCACCGAACTGCTTGCCGACGGCTACGACGACGCGGCCAGCAACCAGCTCCCGTTGATCGTCACGTACACGGACGCGGCGGCTCGCAAGCAGGCCGTCCCTGCCGGCGCTCGCCGGACGCTCTCGCTGAGCAGCATCCAGGGCGCTGCGCTGACCGCCTCTCGCTCTGCAGCTTTGTGGACTTCCTTGACAGGCGCCGCTGCCAAGCGCTCGGCTGGATCGGCCACGCTGGGTGGCGGGATCGCGAAGATCTGGCTGGACGGCAAGGCGAAGGCGACGCTGGCCGACACCACCGCACAGATCGGCGCCCCCGAGGTCTGGGCCGACGGCGACACCGGACAAGGCGTGGACGTGGCCGTTCTCGACACCGGTATCGACGCCGCACACCCCGATTTCGGCGGGCAGATCGCAGCCTCGCAGAGCTTCGTCCCCGGGCTCGACGTCACCGACCGACACGGCCACGGCACCCACGTCGCATCGACCATCGCTGGTACCGGCGCAGCCTCGGGCGGGGTCGAGCGCGGCGTCGCGCCAGGCGCCAAGCTGCACATCGGCAAGGTGCTCGACAACGACGGCAGCGGCCAGGACTCGTGGATCCTGGCCGGGATGGAATGGGCCGCCCGCGACCAGCACGCCAAGGTGATCAGCATGAGCCTCGGCTCCGGCCCCACCGATGGGACCGACCCGATGAGCCAGGCCGTCAACCGGCTCAGCGCCGAGACGGGCGCCCTCTTCGTCATCGCCGCCGGCAACTCGGGTCCAGACCCGTACTCCGTGAGCGCACCCGGTGCGGCCGACGCCGCCCTGACCGTGGGGGCCGTTGACAGCGCCGACCGGCTCGCGGTGTTCTCCAGCCGTGGCCCGCGTACCGGCGACAACGGACTCAAGCCCGACCTCACGGCGCCCGGTGTCGATGTGCTCGCCGCGCGTTCGCAGTACGCGCCGGAAGGTGAGGGCCCGTACCTGACGATGAGCGGTACTTCGATGGCGACGCCGCATGTCGCGGGCGCGGCCGCGTTGCTCGCCCGGACGCATCCTGACTGGAGTGGGCAGCAACTGAAGGACGCGCTGGTCAGTACGACCAAGACGACCCAGCAGTACAGCCCGTTCGCAGCCGGCAGTGGTCGCCTGGATGTTGCTGCCGCGGTGCGGAGCACTGTCTTCGCGACTGGGTCGGCCTTTGCCTTTGCGACCTGGCCGTATCCGGCTTCGCAGTCAGTGCAGAAGGACGTCACGTACACGAACACCGGCGCTGCGCCGATCACGCTGAACCTGGCGCTGAAGACGCAGGGCATCCCGGACGGCCTGTTCAGTCTGACCGCGCCTTCCGTGACTGTGCCCGCTGGTGGGACGGCGACGGTCGGAGTTGTCAGCCACTTGGGCGCTGCTGTGGAAGACGCCGGCTACAGCGCAGTACTGACTGCCACCGGGGCTGATGGCGTACTGCGCACTCACACACCCATTGGCCTTACCAAGCAGAGCGAGCGGGTCAAGCTGAGCGTCAGCTCCTCGCTGCCCGGCGTGCTCGTGATGAAGGACATCAAGCGCGATACCGTGCCGAAGGTCTACGAGGTCGACGCGACCGGCAAGCTGGACCTCAGCATTCAGTCGAGCACGTACGCCGCTTGGCTGTACGCCGATGCTCCGGGGCTCGACAGCCCGCATTCGCTCAGCCGGGCCGTGCTCAGCGACCCCGAGGTGGTCGTCGATCGCGATCGGACGCTGACCTTCGACGCGTCGAAGCTGCGCAAGGTCGAGGCTGTCGCTCCTCAGCAGACGGTGAACAGCTACGTGCGGGTCGATCAGTACCGGAGCTTCGGAGATCTTCATCGGTTTGTCGACACTTATCAGCTCGAGCCGTGGATCTACGACAGCTTGTGGGCGACTCCTACTCGCAAGGTGACGCAAGGGTCGTACACGTTTGCCTCGCGGTGGCGTGAGGTGCAGTCGCCGTTGACCGTGGGTTCGTTCGACGTGAACCTGCAGAGCTGGTCACCGTCATTGCCGGCGGGTGTCTTCGCCTATCCGGTGGTTGTGGCCGGCAACGGCTCGGCCGCTGACTTCGCAACGATTGTTGCGCGAGGCAAGATTGCTGTTGTCCGGCGCAACGATGCGGTTGCGCCCACTGAGCAGGCTTCCTTGGCTGTTGCCGCCGGCGCCAAGCTTCTGGTGATCATCAACGACGGGTTCGGGCCGTTGGACGCCTGGGCCGATCTGCCGCAGGAGGAGACGCCGGGGTTGCCGGTGGCTTCGCTCGGCGCCGATCGGGGTCAGCAGTTCCTCGACCGGATCAAGCGTGGCGGTCGCACTCTCGTGGTGACTTCGCATCCGCAACCGCAGTACTTGTATGACCTGGTGCAGCATCACGATGGGGCGATCCCCGCCGATCCGTCGTACCGGCCGGGTCCGGGTGAGCTGGCTCGCATCGACGAGTCGTTCCGGGACACCAAGCAGGGTGAGGCGCTGGACATCCGCTACGACCTCTCCGCCGACCTCACCTGGGCGGTCGGCGCGACGGCGACACCGGTCCTTGCGCAAGGCAACTACACGGCGTGGGTGACGGCCGGGGCCGGCGTGAAGTGGCTGACCCAGACGGCTGTTTCCGACGTGATGCTCTTCGGGTCGTCGACGGCGTACAAGGCACGGAGTACCACCAAGGAGACGTGGTTCGGTGGGATCCAGCGGCCGCGGCTGCTCGCGGACAATGCGATGAGCACGCCGCCGTCGCGGGTCGGTGACATCATCAGCGTCTTCGGGATGCCCGGGTGGGGCGACGGACGCCACGAGGGAACGGTCTACGGCGGCGTCACGCTGAACACCACGCTCTACCAGGGCAGCGCCTTGGTGAGCGAGGGCAGTGACTTCGTCTCGTCGGAGGTTTCGCCGGACAAGCTTCCGTACCGGCTCGTCGTCGACACCACGCGTGACCTACCTGATCGGCCGTACTCGCCGCGGACTCATACCGAGTGGGGCTTCATCTCCGACAACGCCGACTACTCGACGTTGGAGACGCTGCCGTTGATCCAGCTGGACTACGGGATCGCTACTGACCTGGCCGGCCGGGCTGCGCGGCGTACCGACCTCACCGTGACGCCGTCCCACCTACCCGGCGCGGCCGGCGCCGGCGTCATCAGCACTGTCACGCTGGACGTCTCCTACGACAACGGCGCGCACTGGAAGCCCTTGTCATTGCGTCACTCCGGCAACGACTGGATCGGCCGGTTGGACGCACCGTCGAAGGCTGGTTTCGTCAGCCTCCGCGCCACTGCGCGCGACAAGGCGGGCAACAGCGTCAGCCAGACCATCGACCGCGCAGTCGGTCTGCGCTGATACCAGCTGCCCATGCACCGGCCGGCTCACTCGTGCAGGGTGAGCCGGCCGGTAGCTAGGCCATCAACTCGCGGACGCGGGGAGCGACCTGGGTGCCGAAGAGTTCGATGTTGGTCATCAGGGAGTCGTGCGTGAGGCCGCCCATGCCGTACTTGAGGTCGAAGCGAGTGGCCTTCAGGTTCTTCAGGGTCGCGGTGATCTTCTGGGCGACGGTCTCGGGTGAGCCGACGAACAGCGCGCCCTTCGGGCCGACCTCGGCCAGGTACTGGGCCTTGGTCGGGATCGCGAATCCACGGGTCTTGCTGATCTGGGTGATCACCTCGAGATAGCGCGGCCAGAACTCCTCCCGGGCCAGCTCGTCGGTAGCGGCGACATGGCCGGGCGAGTGCACGCCGATCGGGAGCTGGTCGCGGCCGTACTGCTCGAGCGCACGGTGGTACAGGTCGGAGAACGGTGCGAACCGTGACGGGCTGCCGCCGATGATCGCGAGCATCAGGTTGAAGCCGTAGTGCGCCGCCCGGATCACCGATTGCGGGCTGCCGCCGACGCCGATCCAGGTCGGCAACGGGGTATCCAGGTGCGGTACGACGTCCTGGTCCTGGAGGGCTGCTCGGGTCTTGCCCTCCCAAGTGACTGGGCCGCCTTTGAGGATCTCGGCGAAGAGATTGGTCTTCTCCTCGAAGAGGTTCTCGTAGTCGGCGAGGTCGTAGCCGAACAGCGGGAACGAGTCGATGCTCGAGCCGCGGCCGAGGATGACCTCGGCGCGACCGTTCGATACGGCGTTGAGGGTCGAGTAGCGCTGGAAGACCCTGATCGGGTCGTCCGAACTGAGGACGGTGACGGCCGAGCCCAGGTGGATGTTCTCGGTCCGGGCGGCGATCGCGCTGAGCACCACGTCGGCGGCCGACAGCGGGAAGTCGTCGGTGTGGTGTTCGCCGATCCCGAAGAAGTCGAGGCCGACCTCGTCCGCTTTCACGCCCTGCTCGACCAGGTCGCGGATCGTCTGCGCGTGGGAGACCGGCCGCCCCTGCTCGTCGGAGGTGACGTCGCCGAAGGTGTCCAGCCCGAGCACGAGCGGGAAGTCTGTCATTGCTGCATCTCTTTCTTCTTGTGAAGTTCTGGTTTGCTCAGGGGTACGCCGAAGGCTGGGCCACCGGGCGCGAGCAGGCGGCCCTGGTCGAGGCCGTCCAGCAGGACAGGGTCGTAGCCGATGGCATCGATGACGTCGGCAACTATTTGCGCCGGCCCTTGGTCGCCTGCAATGCCCATCGCACGGCGCTCCGGATGGTTCGGCGGCCTGCGGTCATCGGCAAGCTCGTGGTAACCGAGATGATTGAAGGTCTTCACGACCTCTGAGTCTTTGAGTCGTCGCTGGACGATCTCGCTGCTGGTCAGCACCGGATCCTCGAACAGCTCCTGGACTCCGTCGACCGGCGGCCAGTAGTTCATCGTGTCGATGACCAGCTTGCCTTTGACGATCTGCGGGTCGAAGGTGGCGAACTTGTGGAGCGGGATCGCCAGCACCACGAGGTCCGCATCCGCCGCGGCATCAGCTGCCCAGAGCGCCTTGGCTCCCGGCACCATCACCTGCGTGATCAACTCGATCTTCGCCGGATCCCCCGACGCCGCGATCGATACGTCGTACCCGGCCTCGATCGCCACCCGAGCGATCACCGGCCCGACATGCCCAGCACCCAGCACTGCGATCCTCATCGCTGCAGATGCCTTTCTTGCTGGAGATGCTTTTCCAGCGACTGCAGGATGTCCTTGAGCGCATCGAACTGTTGTGGCGTCAGCGCATCGGCGAAATGCTTCTTGATCGCCCTGGCGTGCGGCGCCGTTGCCTTCCTGAACGCATCCGCCCCTTCGGCGCTGAGCACCACTTCCGCCCCGCGGTTGTCGGTCGCGCAGTCCTCCCGCCGAATCAGCCCCCGCTTCTCCATCCGCCCCAACTGATGCGAAAGCCGACTCCGCTCCCACTCCATCTGCTCAGCCAACCTCGACGACCGACTCCGCTTCCCGTCAGCCTCACTCAACGCCAGCAACACCCGATAGTCAGCCGGCGACAACCCCGACTCCTCCGCCAACTGCACACTCAACCGCCGCCGCAACTCGTCGGTCGTATCCACCAACGCCCGCCAAACACCCAACTCCCCCACCGACAACCGCCGCTCGGCCACCCCACACACCTCAAATCTGATTGATGTATCAATGATGACACATCAACCAAATGCACATACTGCAGGTCCGTCATTCCCACGCGTATGGGGTGCTTGTACCGCAGTACAAGCACCCCCAGCTGTTACTTGACCGTCAGGATCTTGGCGACGGTTTGGGTGCCCTGGTGGTCGGCGTCGGCTAGCCAGACGACGCGGTAGGTGTAGGTGCCTCGGGCAGTCGGCTTGATGGCGAAGGTGTACTTGCCGTTCGACGACAGCTTGGCGGTGGTTACCGCGACCCACTTGGTACCGGACTTGCGCTGCAGGTACGCCGTCGAGCCGGCATGGGCCGGGTTGAGGTAGCCATAGAAGACAGCGCTCGCGCCGAGCTTGATCGCGGCCGGGGTGAGGTAGCTCGACAGTGCCGGGTGGACACCGACCGTGATGGTGGGGCTGCCCGAGCCCAGGAGGCTGGTGGTGCCGTTGTAGGTCCACATGTAGCGCGTGGTGACGGTCGGCTTGTGTACCGCGGCCACCGCGCCAGTGGCGGACGACGTCACCGTCGCAACGACACTCCACTTGGACGCGTTGATCGCCTTCGCATACAGAGTCACCGGTACGCCGGCCAGCGCCGCGCCGGTGTCCAGCCGCTTCACCTGGCTCTTCAGCGTGACCGACCCCGTGTACATGATGGACGCAGCGCTCGCGGCGGCCGTGCTCGAAGTACCGGGGAGGTAGATGTCAGCGCCCGGGCTGTACTTGCCGTAGTTGTTCTTCACCCAGGTACGGAAGGTATAGCCGGTACCGCTCACCAGGCCGCCCGCGTTGACAGCACTAACACTCGGACCCGCGTAGACCGCAGTACCGGAGGTCGGGAGCGCCGGTGCGACCTTGCCCGCGTTGCGGCGTACGACGATCTGGATGGCAGTTGTAGACGCCGGTACGGTCCAGCGCAGCACGGCAGACCCATTGCGGCCCGTACCGGTGACGCCAGTGACGGCAGCCGGCGGTACCGACAGGTCGAGCATGTTCTCGTCGACCTGGAGGGTCACACCGCCGTACTTCTTACTGAGGTCGCCATCCGTCTGGTGCACTCGCTGGTGCACCGCCCAGTCGCCGGCGGGGATGAACCTGCTCGTAAGGACGGGCGTGTTCTTCCAGTGGGCGAACCACAAGTTGTCCGGCCGCGTGTACGCCGTACTGGCGTAAGTGCTGGACAGATCGGCACCACCGGAGGACGCGCTGACGTAAGCGCCGCCGACATAGCCGCGCGCGTTGAGCTCCTGCGTCCAGCCGCTGATGTAGGAGGCCACCGAGGCCTTGCAGGCAGCCGTCGAGGTGTAGTGCTCGATGTCGCTGTAGATCGCGCTCCGCGGAGCGAACCCGAGCGCCTGCGCCGAAGCAACTGCACTGGCCGCTGCCGTCCGGCCTTCCGCGACTGCAGTGGCGGGGACCGTGGAGATCTTGCTCGAGTAGGTGGTGCAGGGCGCCTGCCGACCGACGTCGATCAGGAGGAACTGCCAGCCGTTCGCGTCCTGCTTGGTGACCCATTCCGGAGTCAGGTTCGGCTGGGCGCACGCGCGGGACGCGCCACTGATGTAGATGCCGACTGCGCGGTACGGCGTGGTCGTCCCACCCCATGCCGTCATGGTGTCCTGGCTGGGTGCCGCGCAGGTGTCGAACGCGGGCTGGTTGATGTTCTTGGTCGCGATGATCGACGGCGCCGCCTGGATACTCCGCGGAGCCTTGGGCGCCGCCTTGGCCTGCGCCTTCGCGGTCACCCGCCCGGTGCTGAGCACCTTGCGCGCTACCTGATCCGCACCAGGTACGTAGTACGCGGTCGCCAATACACCAGCACCCTCGACGGCAACCTGCAGCTCGCCTTCGGTCGACTTGGCCGGTGCCGTTAGCGGCTGAAGTACCAGCCCTTCACTACGCCCCACCAGGTGCGCCGGGCAATCAGCCTGCGCAGTACTCCGCCCCAGGTAAACCGCCGCCTGGTCGAACCGCACGCACGCCGTCGGATCCTTCACCAGATCCACCACAGGCCAACTGGCAGGCACCTTCACCTCATACCCAAGGTACGAGACGGTCTTCGTATCCTCCGCCCCCGCAACACCAGCCCCCGCTACCAGCCCACCCACCAACGCAACCACGGTAGAAACCACAGCAGCCCTGAAAACCCTCACCAAATCTCCTCACGTAGCCACCCCCGAGCCCTGAAACCCTACCGACGCAAAGGTCCCCACCCACCCCACCCCCCTTGCAACTTCCTGCAATCCCCCAGGCACTGCATCCCCCACGCGCCACCTCGACCGTCGACGACCAGGCGATCGGCTTCGCACTCGGGCGGGCCTCGTCCGGGTTGAGCAGTAGCGTGCCGGAATGGCGACTCACTGGACCCTCGGCTGCGGCGCCAGGAGCCGAAGATCTCCAAAGAACCTTGGCTCACTGCAGCCTCTCGACTATTATCTGATTAGATAAGGAATCGGGGAGCCTCAAGGTGGACAAAGACAGTCGGGCGGTCAGCGAACTGCTCAATCGCGCCCTCACCGAGAGTGGGCTGTCCCAGGCTGCATTCGCCACTGCCCTCGGCACCTCTGCATCCCGCTTCTCCACCTACCGTTCTGGCCGGACCAAGCCGACAGCCCAGTTCTTTCTTCGGGCCGGCCGGATTGCTCGTGCCCTTCGGGCCGCACGTGAGTACCGGATCATGACCGCCCCAGCTACCGCGACGGCTATTCGCGAGGCGAGTGATGAGGATTGGGCCTGGCGGATGCTGCTGCAAGGCCGTGACCACCTGCGCCTACTGCTAGGCCGTCACGACGGCTCCGAAGCTGCTTGGGAGGCAGCGCCGAGCACCACTGGCCGGGTGGGATTCGACACCCTGCTCGCCGTTCTGACCGCGCACGAGTTCGAGGCAGCAGGCGAAGATCCACCCGAGTGGAGCCGGGCCGAGGCCCTCTCCGAGCCATGGATTCCCGAGCACCCGTTCCTGGAGCGTGACGAGATCATCGAGCAAACTCCGGACTACTTGGCGCAGGCCAACATCTTCGTCCCCGCTCGCGACCTGGCAACCGCATGAGCGACCCGCGCAACGAATTCACCGCCAGCGAAATTGTCGATCTCCTCTCGGAGCTCGACAAGCGGCTGAAAACGCGCGGCATCTCCGCGGCAGTCTTCGTCGTCGGAGGCGCTGCGATCGCCGTCACCTCGGATGACAACCCCCGCCGGACGGAGGACATCGACGCCATCACACGCGATGACGCCGTGGTCGACGAGGCTCGCGCAATGGCGAGCCAGCGCAAGCTCCCCGAGGATTGGCTGAATACCCGGGCCAGCGCGTGGATGCCGCCACTGCCAGAAG
This sequence comes from Kribbella sp. NBC_00382, assembly GCF_036067295.1. Classification (NCBI taxonomy): domain Bacteria; kingdom Bacillati; phylum Actinomycetota; class Actinomycetes; order Propionibacteriales; family Kribbellaceae; genus Kribbella; species Kribbella sp. NBC_00382. Next base: position 4,217,297 of record NZ_CP107954.1, on the reverse strand, counting down.
GTGTGTTGCAACGGGGCGATGCGCCCGGTCTGCACATCACCTATGCGAGCGACGAGTTCCTCCTGGCAACCAAGTTGGTCGCACAGCGTCGCAAGGACGCTGCCGACATCGTTGCTCTCGCCAGGCGTCTTCACCTGGAGCACGCGTCGGCCGACGAGCTCGAACAGCTGATCTACCGCTACTACACCGATGAGGATTCGCTCGAGTTCATTCTCGACGGCAACGACGTCGGTCGCGAGACGCATCTCCTGGCAGTCAGGGCCGAACGGCTACTGGCAAACACCCAGACTCGATCGACACCGGGGATGCCGATCGATCGAACTGGAACGCCAGGCGTACGTCGCCAGGGCCACCCGTCCTCCCGCGATCGCGGGAGGACGGAATGACGGCATCAGTTCCGTCAGACGGTGTGCGTCCAGCGCAGCGTTGACTCACAGTCGAGCGCGAGGGTTCCGGTAGGTAGCCCAGTGCTCAACCCGGACGAGGGGCGTCCGGGTGTGTGAGTCGGCGGTGGGCGCGTGGGCGCTTTCGTAGTACTGGGCAGTGTCATGATGTCCGGCATGGAGCTGAAGATGTCGGCGTCTTATGACGCCACCCCTGAGGAAGTCTTCGCGATCGTCACCGACGCTACTTTTCGCGAGCAGGCCTGCGAGAAGACCAAGGCGTTGTCGTACGACGTGAAGGTCAGCCAGTCCGGTGGGGACACCGTGGTGCGGGTGCAGCGGGAGATGCCGTCGGACGATGTACCGGACATCGCCCGGAAGTTCGTCGGTGGGACGCTGACCGTCGTACAGACCGAGACCTGGCACCCGGCGAACGCGGACGGGTCGCGCAACGCCGATGTGAAGGGCGAGATCGCCAACACCCCGGTCACGCTCAAGGGCACGGCCAGCATCAAGTCGACGGGCGGCGAGACCGTGCAGGCGATCGACCTGGACGTGAAGGTCTCGGTGCCGCTGATCGGCAAGAAGATCGAGCCGTTCGTCGTCGACGCGATCCGCAAGGGCCTGCAGAAGGAGCACGATCTCGGCCGCGACTGGCACAACGGCGACAACTGACCTACTGCGCACACCGTGTCGCTGACCTGGTGAACCCACCTCCGATGGCAACCTGAGAAGGACTATCGGAGGTGGGTTTCTGATGCGTACCCGACGCCGCAGCCCGATCGACGACACCCGGTACTGCGTACTCTGCGACGACACGGTCCCGTTCGAACGGGTCAATCCCGGCGATCACCCCGCCGACGACCTGTCCGACGAATGGATCTGCGTCGCCTGCGGCTCAGCCGTCCTGATCGGCCCCGCCGCCCAGCAACTCCACCACACCGCCTAGCAAAAGCAGAACAATGGCGCGGATGCCGGCTCCCCTGCTGTCGGCATCCGCGCCATCCCCAGGTCTTAGAGCGGCGGGCCGAAGCCGCAGAGGACGCGTGATGCGTGCGAGGGGTCGAGGGCGTTGGAGACGAGTTGGGCGACCGTCGGGTCGAAGGCGAGGCCGACGTGGCCGACCGGATCCAGCGGGCAGGTGTCCTGGACGAACTCGTTCGTCACCCCGGGCTCGCGGATGAACGAGGTCTCGTGCGGCGTCACCAAGGCGTCGGCGCGTGAGGCGATCACCGTGTACTTGACCCCCGGCTGCGCGATCGGGCCGGCCGTCAGCTTCGCCACCTCGGCACCGCCGACGATGATCTCGTCGCAGGCCGGGCAGCCGAACTGGCTCAGTATCTGGTCGACCAGCGGACGCAGGCCGAGGTAGTCGCCGACGCTCACCAGACCGCCGAAGGTCGTACCGTGCGTCGGCGGCGCAAGTGCGACCACCCGGCCGACCTTGCTCGCGTACCCGCGAACCTTCGGGCCGTACAGGCTCTGGAAGCCGCCCTCGGAGTGCCCGACGATGTCGACCTTGGCCGCTCCCGTGCTGGCCCGGACGCGATCGACGAACGCCTCGATCTCCGCCGACGACTGGACGATCGAGACCGTCCCGCCGACCGGGATGGCCGGCGTCGCCTGGCCGTAGGTGAGCGTGAAGGCGCAGTAGCCCTTCGCTGCGAGGTACGGGCCGAGGAAGGAGTAGTTGCCCGGGCCGTTGCCGCCCAGACCATGCAGCAGCACCAGCGGGTTGGGGTGCGCGGCGGACGGCTTGCAGGACCAGTTGTCGAAGCCAGAGCTGGGTGCTGCGGCCTCTGCCGAGGCGGTGAACGTACTGGCGAGCAGTGCAGCGGCCACCAGGCCTGTTGCGGCTCGCCGGAGAGCATTTCTCATGACGGCTCCCGAGGGGCAGTGTCGTTCGGTGACGACGGGATGACCGACAGTGGAGCACGTCTCGGAGTTATGAACAAGTCCTCGTGTTCATAACTCTCCTACTGGTTACCGACCGGCAACCGGGGGTAACGTCAGGCCATGGGGCGAGTGATCAGAGGCCTGACGGCCGACCAACGCAAGGCTGAGCGCCGCGAGCAGCTACTGGACGCCGCGCTCGACCTGATCGCGGCCCACGGCTACCTGGGAACGTCGATCGAGCAGATCTGCACTACGGCGTACGTCGGCACCAAGAGCTTCTACGAGGTGTTCGACAACCGCGAGGACTGCTACGTCGCGCTGCTGCAGCGGACCTCGGAGCGCCTGATGGCCGACATGATGGCGGTCGCGGCACGGGCCGAGGGCAACGAACGGCAGGCAGTGCCCGGTATCGTCGCGGCCTTCGCTCACGCGCTGCTCGACGATCCGCGGGTCGCCAAGGTGACGTTCGGCCAGGCCGGCGGCATCTCCAAGACGGTCGAGCGGCAACGACGGACCAACCGCCGCTGGGCAGCCAGCTTCCTCGAACAGATCTGGGACCGGTACGACGGCGTGCCGGACTCCGCCGAGGAGCTGGACCGCGATGAGCCGGACCTGCGCGCGCGGCACGCGATCGCGATCGGCCTGGTCGGCGGCCTGTTCGACCTGATCGCCGACTGGCTACTCGACGCGGACCCGTTCGTCCCCGACCAGGTAGAAAGCCTGATCGAGGACCTCACGTCCTTCTACATCACCGTCCGCCGAGGCCTAGCTGCCTAGGATTCCCGACAAGCGCCCAGCAGCTGGTCGCTGAGCACCACACAAGCTTGGTTGCTGAGCAGCACTCTGATCCGCTCGGTGACCCGACAAACTCGCGGGTGCGCTACCCACCCGCCCCGCCAGCACAACCCGGGTCAACCCACCCCAGAGATTCTGGGTGGGGCAACGCTCCAGCTCGCTAGATGAAGTACGGGGTGCGGGTGTTCCGTCAGCCCTGGTGGGGGTAGCGGTAGTCGGTGGGTGGGGTGAAGGTTTCCTTCATCGACCGGGGGCTGGCCCAGCGGATCAGGTTCCACATGGAGCCGGCCTTGTCGTTCGTGCCGCTCGCGCGGGCTCCGCCGAACGGCTGCTGGCCGACGACCGCGCCGGTCGGCTTGTCGTTCACGTAGAAGTTGCCGGCGGCGAAGCGCAGGTACTCCGCGGCCTCGGCGACCGCGTGCCGGTCCTGCGCGATGACCGCACCGGTCAGCCCGTACGGCGCCGAGTGCTCCATCTGCTGCATGACCTTGTGGAAGTCGCCGTCCTCGTAGACGTGCACGCCGAGGATCGGGCCGAAGTACTCGGTGGAGAAGATCTCGTCGGTCGGGTCGTCCGAGACGAGCAGCGTCGGGCGGACGAAGTAGCCCTCGGAGTCGTCATAGGTGCCGCCGGCAAGGACCTCGATGCCGGCCGACTGCTGGGCCCGGTCGAGGGCCGCCTTGTGCTTGGCGAAGGCGCGGTCGTCGATCACGGCGCCGATGAAGTTCGACAGGTCGGTCACGTCGCCCATCGTCAGCGAGTCGGTCTCGGCGGCGATGTCGTCGCGGATCTGGTTCCACACGCTGCGCGGGACGTACGAGCGGCTGGCAGCAGAGCACTTCTGGCCCTGGTACTCGAAAGCGCCCCGGACCATCGCGGTCTTCAGTACTGCCGGATCGGCCGACGGGTGGGCCAGGATGAAGTCCTTGCCACCGGTCTCGCCGACCAGTCGCGGGTAGGTCTTGTACGACGAGATGTTGGTGCCGACCGTCGCCCACAGCGACTGGAAGGTCTTCGTGGAGCCGGTGAAGTGGATGCCGGCCAGGTCCGGGTGGGTCAGTGCGGCCTTGCTGACGTCGATGCCGTCGCCGGTGACCAGGTTGATCACACCGGCCGGCAGACCCGCGGCCTCGAACAGCCGCATCGTCCAGTGCGCCGCGAACTGCTGCGTCGGCGACGGCTTCCAGACGACCGTGTTGCCCATCAGCGCGGGCGCGGTCGGCAGGTTGCCTGCGATCGCGGTGAAGTTGAACGGGGTGATCGCGTAGACGAAGCCCTCGAGCGGGCGGTAGTCGACCCGGTTCCAGATCCCCGGCGAGGAGATCGGCTGGTCGTTGATGATGTTGCGCGCGAACGCGACGTTGAAGCGGAGGAAGTCGATCAGCTCGCAGGCGGCGTCGATCTCGGCCTGCTGGACCGTCTTCGACTGGCCGAGCATGGTCGCCGCGTTCAGGGTGTCGCGCCACGGGCCGGCCAGCAGGTCGGCGGCCTTGAGGAAGACGGCGGCGCGGTCGTCGAAGGAGAGCGCCCGCCAGGCCGGGGCAGCGGCGAGGGCCGCGTCGACGGCCGCCTTGCCGTCCGCTTCGGTGGCGTTACCGAGGGTGCCGAGCACGTGGGCGTGCTTGTGCGGCTGCACCACCTGGAACGGCGTACCGCCGCCGAGCTTCTGCTCGCCGCCGATCGTGCAGGTCAGGTCGATCGGACCGGCCGAGTTGAACTCCTTGAGCTTCGCCTCCAGGCTGCCCCGCTCGGGCGAACCCGGCGCATACCCACGCACGGTCTCGTTGATCGGAGTAGGTACTGCGGTGACGGCATCCATGGTGTGCGGTGCTCCTCGTTCGGCTCGACTGGGTCTCAGCGGGCGGCCTCCAGAACTGACGTTGCCATCGTGCCATGTCCAAACGAGAACCACGAACCTGACAGGTCCTATCGAAAACTCCGCCCAGGACACCGCTGAGGTGGCCTGGGCGGACTGTGATCAAGCCGACTTCTTGGCGGCCTTCTTGGCTGCTGTCTTCTTGGCTGGGGCTGCGGTCTTCTTGGCGGCGGCGGTCTTCTTGGCCGGGGCCTTCTTTGCAGCGGGGGCCTTCTTGGCGGGGGTTGCGTCGCCGTGGCCTCCGCCGCCGGTGCCGCCGGCTGCTCGGCGGGCCTTGGCTGCCTCCACGGAGGCGCGGAGGGCGGCGACCAAGTCGACTACCTCGGCGCCCTCGGTCTCCTCTTCCTCCGACTCGGCAGGCATCGGTACGCCGGCAGCCTTCGCCTCGACGACCTGCTCCAGCGCATGCCGATACTCGTCGTGGTACTGGTCCGGGTCGAACTCGCCGCGCAGGGTGTCGATGTACGACTCCGCCATCGCCTTCTCCTGCTTGCGGATCTCCACGTCCTCGTCCGGCGCCGCGAAGGAGGAGTCGCGGACCTCGTCCGGCCAGAGCATCACCTGGAGGACGAGCACGTTGTCGTGCGTGCGGAGCAGGCCGAGCGATTCGCGGGACCGCAGCGCCACCTTGACCAGCGCGTACAGCTCGGAGCCCTCGAGCGCGTCCCGGAGCAGCACGTACGGCTTGGCGCCCGGACCGCCGTCGGCAGCGAGGTAGTACGACTTGCCGAGGTAGAGCGGGTCGACCTGGTCGGCCGGCACGAACTCCAGCACGTCGATGACCTTCTTGCTCGACAGCGGCAGGTCGGCGAAGTCCTCCGGCTCGAGCACGACCATCCGGCCGTCGGCCATCTCGTAGCCCTTGCCGATATCGGAGTACGGGACCTCCTCGCCGTCGATCGAGCAGACCCGCTTGTACTTGATCCGGCCGCCGTCGGCGACGTGCACCTGACGGAAGGAGATGTCCTTCTCCTCCGTCGCCGAGAACACCTTGATCGGGATCGTCACCATCCCGAACGAGATGGCGCCCTTCCAGATCGCCTGCATCGCCATCAGCTCCCTGTCAGCTCGTCGCCCAGCACGGTCCAGTCCAGCAAGGTCAGCTCCGGAGTCTGCCGCGCGGCCCCTGGGCCGCGAGGAAATCCGGGATCTCCTGTGTCGCGTACCACAGCAGGTCTTCACCTTCGCACGAGTCGAGGGCGAAGACAGCGTCTTCATGGGCAGGATTCGCGGTATCTCCCTGCGCCACGTCCCACAGCTCCGCAGCCTTGCGGACCACCTCCACGGCGGGGTCGCCGTCCAGGTGCGCCGCAGCGACGGCCGTCCACGGGACCACCACATGCAGCTCGAGCCGCGCGTCCCCGAGTTGGACGGTGCCATCGGCCGGCGGGATCGCGCTGACGTCGCAGGCCACGACGACCCGCTTCCGCGGCGCGTCCGGGTCGGCCGCGATCAGTCCGACCGAGGCCCGGGCTGCTTGCTCCATCGCGGCGTACTCGAGCTCCTCGTCGTCCGCGGTCGCGAACCACTCGCGCAGCGCCGGCGTCACGGCGTACACGGTCTGTGGCGCCGGTCCGAACTCCCCCGCGTGACAGGCGGCGTCGAGCAGGGGAATGGTACTTGGGATGTAGATCCTCATGAGTCCGCCTTCTTGGTACTGCGAGGTTGCTGTTTTCCTTGCTTTCCCCGCCCCGCCGCCCCGGTCCGGCGACCCCGCGATGCGCGGCTCCGGCTCCCCTTGGTCGTATCCAGTAGCTCGTCGAGCGCATCCGTGACGCACTGCGCGAAGACGGCCAGGTCGGGCATCGCGGTCCGGTCCGCGTTCAGCCCGAAGGACACCTTGCCGTCGTACGACGTGACGCCCACGGACAGTCCTTGCCCCGGCATCAACGGCACCACCGGGTACGACGCGAGCATCGGCGCGCCCTGAGCGTAGAGCGGGAACTGGGGCCCGGGCACGTTGGTGATCACCACGTCGTCGATCGGCCGGACCGTCGCCGTCGCCACCCGTGCCGCGAGGGCATGCAGCGTGGTCGGCGCGAAGCCGGCGATCCCGACCAGCGAGCGGGCGCTGACGGCTCGCCCGGTGTCCTTGTGCACCTTGGTCTGGTACGAGATCTGGTGCAGCCGCATGACCGGCGAGTTCTCCCCCACCGGCAGGTTCACCGTCGAGGAGATCACCCGCGAGCCGAGCGACGTCGGCTCCTCGTCATCGTCGTCCCGGATGCTGACCGGTACTACGGCGCGCACCCCGCGAGTCGGGCTCACCGACTCGCCACGCGTCATCATCCAGGCGCGCAGCGCGCCGGCCACCACGGCCAGGATCACGTCGTTGATCGTGCCGCCGTGCATCGCCCGGACGGCCCGATAGTCCTCGAGGTCGGTCTGCACGGTCGTGAACCGGCGCTGCCCGGACGTCTTGACGTGCAGCGAGCTCTCCTGGACGTGCCGTTGCGCGACCACCGAGCCGACCACGTCCCCGAGCACCTCACGCAGGGACGTCGAGCCGGTCAGGCTCGTCATCTCGGCCCGCGCCAGCTCCAGCACCGCCGTCGGGCTCCGCGTCGCGTCGGCGAACACCCCGGCGAGCAGCTCCAGGGCCGAGGGCGGGTGGGCCGGCTGCCAGGTGTCGGTGGGGGTGTCCCGTGGGTGCGCGGTGGCATCCAGGACGACCTGACCGATGTCGACCGTGCTGTTGCCGTCGACAAGCGCTTGGTGGGACTTCGCGATGATCGCGAACCGGTCCCCTTGCAGCCCCTCGACCAGGTACATCTCCCACAGCGGCCGGGCCCGGTCGAGCCGCCGCGACATGATCCGCGCGACCAGCTCCAGCAGTTGCGCATGCGTGCCAGGCCGCGGCAGCGCGGACCGGCGTACATGGAAAGTGATGTCGAAGTCCTCGTCGTCGACCCAGATCGGCCCGGCGAACCGGCCCGGGATCTGCTGGATCCGCTGCCGGTACCGCGGCACGAAGGCGATCCGGTCCCGGATCAGCGCGACCAGGCTCTCGTAGTCGAACCCGTCGTCGCCGTGCACCGGCGGCTCGAAGATGTCCACGGTGCCGACATGCATGGGCGTGGCCGGGCTCTCGGCCTTCAGGAAGGTCAGGTCCAGCGACGTCAACCGGTCCGGCATTCGCGGGCCCTCCTTCGGCGTTGAGGTTTCGTGTTCAGTCACCCTAACCGGGTCCACGGACAGTGGGCTGCGACACTTGCTGCGAGTGGCGAACCTGGCTGTCAGCGACCGTGACACGACTGATGGTGCATAGCGGGAACACTGGGCCCTGCGCGTTCGTCAGGCAAGAGGGCGTGTCGTGCGCCCGGCAACTGAACCGACCTTTCGAAAGGCCCCTCGTCTCATGCGTTCGACGTTCTCCCGCGGTACCGCGCTCGCGCTCCTGCCCGCTCTCGGCATGCTCGTCCTGGCCGGTTGCGGCGACGACTCCAAGAGCAGTTCGAGCCCGAGCAGCAACCCGACCAGCGCGCCCACCACCGCGCCGACGTCGACGCCGACCGACACCGCCAGCAGCACCCCGGGCAGTACGCCGAACACGAAGTCCCCGTCGAACACCGCCGACCCGTCCGGTGAGACCGCGGACGTGACCATCAACGTCGTCGTTGCCAACGGCAAGGTCAACCCGAGCGGCTCGAGCATCAAGGTGAAGGCCGGCCAGACCGTGCTGGTCACCGCGACCAGCGACGCCAAGGACGAGCTGCACATCCACGGCTACGACAAGGAGCTCGAGCTGGCGCCGGGCAAGACCGCGTCGGTGAAGTTCACCGCGGACATGAAGGGCACCTTCGAGGTCGAGACGCACGAGAGCGGCAAGCTGGTCGCCAAGCTCGTCGTCTCCTGACCCGGCTGTGATGCCTCTGCTCCTGCCGCTGCACGGGATCGGTGGCCGGCAGGACCTGCCCGTACCGTTCGGGCTGGCCGTCGGCGGCGCCGGGGTGGCGATCGCGCTGTCGTTCGTCGTCCTCGGACTGGCCTGGCGCAACCCGAAGTACCGGGGTGACAAGTCCGGCAAGCCGTTGCCGGACGCAATCACCCGTACGGTCGACTCGAGCGGCTTCCGCTGGTTCGTCCGGCTGGTCGGGCTGGCGATCTTCCTGTACGCGATGGTGGCGCTGCTGTTCGGCGTGGACCGGCTGACGAACCCGATCTTCGGGTTCATCTACATCCTGGTCTGGGTCGGGCTGGTACCGATCTCGCTGCTGCTCGGCCCGGTCTGGCGCACGCTGAACCCGCTGCGCACGATCCACCTGCTGCTCAGCAAACTGCTCCGCCAGCCGCCGTCCCAGGGCCTCCTCGCGCTGCCGAAGTGGCTCGGGATGTGGCCGGCCGCGCTCGGCATCTTCGCCTTCACCTGGCTGGAGCTGGTCGCTCCGGACCGCGCCACCCAGCCGGTCCTGCAGGCGTGGCTCGCGCTGTACGTCGTGATCACGCTGTTCGGCGCTCTTTTGTTCGGTGATCGGTGGTTCTCGACGGCCGACCCGTTCGAGGTCTACGCGACGCTGATGGCGCGGCTGTCCCCCTGGGGCCGGCGCGACGACGGCAAGCTGGTCATCCGGCGCCCACTGGAGAACCTGGACGGTCTGAAGGCGCAACCAGGGCTGGTCGGCATGGTCGCGGCGCTTCTCGGCTCCACGGCGTACGACGGGTTCTCGAATTCGACGGCGTGGATCGGCTGGGCGCAGAACACCGACTACTCGATGACCACGCTCGGCACGCTCGCGCTGATCGTCTTCATCCTGTTCGTCCTGGTGACGTATTCGAGCGCGACGCTGCTCGCCGGACGGCTGTCGGACAGTTCGCGGACGGCGCTTCCCGGGTTGTTCGCGCATTCCGTAGTACCGATCGCCTTCGGGTACGTCGTTGCGCACTACCTGACCTTGTTGATCCTGGAAGGCCAGCGGACCCTCATCTACCTGAGCGACCCGCTGTCCAACGGCGCCAACATCTTCGGCACCGGCCTCCTCGGCCTCAACACGGGAATCACCAACCACAGCACGACAATCTCGGTCATCCAGGTCCTGGCCGTAGTCTCCGGCCACCTGATGGGCGTCGTCTCCGCCCACGACCGAGCAGTAGCCCTCTTCCCCCGCAACAAGGCCCTGGCCGGCCAACTCCCCTTACTGATCGTCATGGTCGGCTACACCGTCGGCGGCCTGCTCTTGCTGTTCTCCGCCTAGTACTACGCGGGCGCCGCCGCCCGACGCCGTGCTGTCAGTGGAGGGTGGCTAGTTGATCGAGGGCCACCGTCAGGTCTTGGTGGCGACCGGCGGCCAGCATCCGCTGGTAGGTGGGGTCGGTGGACGCAGCCCGGGTCATAAGAGTCAGCTGCACGGTCAGGCGTTCGGCGACGAGGTCGAGGACGTCGCTGGTAGTGCCTTGCCAGCGATACTCCCGGAGGAAGACCGACAGTCGGGACAGCCGCGAGCCGAGGTCGGTGAAGCCTTCGGCGGCGACCACGTGAGGGGCGTGCAGCGGCGTCCAGGAAAAGGCGACCCAGGCGACATCCAGCTCCTGGCGTACCGGCCCGGCCATGTCCCAGTCGACGAAGCCGACCAGTCCGTCAGCGGTCCATACCGCGTTGTACGGCGCCGCGTCGTTGTGCGCGACGATCAGGCCCGGCCGCCACACTCCTCCTTCGCGCCAGCTCGCGTCTTTCGGCGGAACGAAGTCGGCAACGGCCGCGTGGTACCGGCGCAGCCACCGCGCAACGTCCGTTAGAGCCGATGAGCTGTGTGTCCACGACGGCCAGGGCAGCGAATTCCCGACCGTCTGCCCACGCAAGAAGCTGACCGTGTCCCGCCCGTCGACGTCGATACCCAACGCCCGCGGCGCCTCCGAGAACCCAGCAGCCTCTAGATGAGCCAGTAGCGCATGAACAGATGCCGTCCAGCGGCCCGCGGTACGCCGTACCGTGCCACCGACCAATGAGGCCCCACCGTCGAACCCACCCTCCAGCCTCTGATCCACACCCACATCTTGTCAGAGGTACTACGACCGAACCGTCTAGGCAGCAGGCTGCTTGGGCAGGGACCGGCTCGTGTAGGCCAGGGCGAGGAAGGCGAGCATGCCGAGGATCAGGTGGGAGTTGCCGGGGATGGACTGCCAGAAGGTCCAGCTGAGTTCGCGGCCGTCGCGGAACGGGACCCACCAGATCGACCTGAGCACGAAGAGTCCGTACCAGAGCACGCCGGTCACTAGAGCGGGTGTGCGGCCCCACTCGCGGTGGACCGCGCGGATCAGGCTGATGCCGAGCGGGATGATCCAGACCCAGTGGTGGCTCCAGCTCACCGGCGACGCGTAGAGCACCGCCAGCGCCATCACGGAGATCGCGGTCACCCGCTCGTCGGCGAGCCAGTACTTCCGGGCCAGCCAGAGCACGGCCAGCCCGAAGATCGCCGACAGCAGGAACCACACCGGCTGCACCCAGGACGCCTCGTCACCGAGCCGGCTGAGGAACCCCATGAACGACTGGTTCGCCGTGTACGCGAGCCCGCCGACTCGGTTCGCGTTGCGGATCACCACGGTCCAGTACTCCCACGACTGGTGCGGTACGACCGCGAAACCGATCGCCATCGTCGCGAGCAGCCCGAGCACCGCGTTGCGGAACGCCCGCCACTGCTTGGTGATCAGCAGGAACGCCAGGAACGGCAGCGGCGTCAGCTTCACCCCGATCGTCACGCCGACCCAGAACCCACGCCACTTCGCATTCACCGGCCGGACCAGGTCGAGCAAGATCATTGCGGTGAGCAACAAGTTGATCTGGCCGAACTGGATCGTCTGCCAGACCGGTTCGAGCAGCAACGAAAGAACAGTCAACGCAGCCAGTACTACGATCCGCCGGTCGCGCCATTGCGCCGGGACGAGTGTCCAGGCGTCGGCGGGCAGTGCGGCCCGCCAGATCAGCGCGATGCAGAGCACCGAGATCGTCGTCCACACGACCAGCGCGACGCCCCACGGCACGACGGCCAGTGGCACCATCGCGATCGCCGCGAACGGCGGGTAGGTGAACGGCAGACCCGAGCCCGGCAGCTGCGCGTCGTACAGGGAAGCGCGGTCGAGCAGTACCGAGCCTCCCAACCGGTAGACGCGCAGGTCGATCATGCCGTCGAACAGTCCGTAGGCCCAGGCGCCGAGGGCGACGAAGGCCGCACAGCCGAGGACGGCGACGACGATCCAGCGGCGGTCGGTGCCCGGTGAAGTGTTCGGTGGGGTGGTGGTCATGGTCACGTCAGATCGACTCCGAAGAGGGTTTCCAGTTCGCGTCGCGTCTCGTCGTACGAGGTGTGCAGGATGCTGGTGATGCCGAGCTCGCGGGCGGCGACGACGTTCAGCTCGAGGTCGTCGATGAAGACGCACTCGGTCGGCCGGAGGGCGAGCCGCTGCGCCGCCAGGTGGTAGATCTCCGGCTCCGGCTTGCGCAGGTGGACCTCGCCGGAGATGACGATGTCGTCGAACATGCCGTCCCAGGTCTCCCGCGGGTAGCTGTTGCCCCAGGAGTTCGACAGCAGCGCGGTCTTGATGCCGTGGCCCCGGGCGCGGCGGATCAGCGCGGACATCTGCGGCTGGTGCTCGAAGTGCGCGAACATCCGCTCGATCAGGCCCTCCGCCTCGACCGGGCCGCCGTCCTTGCGGACCAGCATCGACGCCAGCTTGCGCTCGAAGTCGGGGACCGCGATCTGGCCGCGCTCGAGCGCGTGGATCGGGTTCACCTCGGCCTCGACCGGGCTGGCGGACAGCCAGTCGACCATCGCCCGGTAGTACGCCTCGAAGTCGAGGCCGTCCAACTCGGCCCAGCGGCCCAGTGCGTCGTCCAGACCGGAGGTGAGCACACCACCCCAGTCCACCAGCAGGCCACGGAGTACGGGCGTGTCGTCAGGCATGCGCGCAAGACTACTCAGGACATGGTCACGGGTTCCGGCCGCCCGCTCACCGGTCGTACTCGACCACCGCGTCGCCCGAGGAGGATCTGACCTTGATCGTGCGGGTGGCGGCCGGGTCGATCTTGACCTCGGCCTTCTCGTCACCGGACTTGCTGTCAGTGTCCACCTTGTACGTCTCGGCGCCCTCCGGCAGCTGTACGGAGGCGTCACCGGAGCTGGTCACCACGTCCACGGTCGTCGGCGCGGACCGGAAGCTCAGGTCGACGCTGCCCGAGCTGCTCTTGGAGGTGACCGAGCCCGAGGTCAGGCCGACCGCCTCGAGATCGCCGGACGACGACTCGAGCGTGAGGTTTCCGGACAGGTCGTGCGCCTCGATCTTGCCCGAACTCGACTCCAGCGTGGTTGCTCCGCCCAGGCCGATCACCTTGAGGTCGCCGCTGCTGCTCTTGATCGTCACGTCGAGATCCTTCGGCACCGTCACCACGTAGTCGGTGTCGCAGCCGAACGACAGGAACCCGCAGCCGGACTCGCTGATCTCCAGCTTGCCGTTGTCGTACTTGTCCTTCGGGTCCGAACCGAGGGCGTTGCGCTTGTACTTCCGGTCGACGGTGATCTCCTTGACGTCGCCGGAGTGGACCTGGAGCTCGGTCGAACTGGTCTCGATCGACAGCGCCGTGCCGACCACCGGGTAGGTCTGGTGGCTGGTCTTGGTGTCCTCGCTCAGGCTGGTCAGGGCCCAGTAGACGCCGCCCAGGATCAGGGCGACCGAGATCGCGATGCCGTAGCGGCGCTCGGTGCTCATCGTGCTGGCCGGACGGCCCTCGATATCGGACATGGCCCAACCCTGGCACATCGCCGGGGCGTTGTCGGTGGGGTTAACCCCCATCTTCAACTGAACAGATCCCTGACTACCCCGGCTGCCAGCTGCTGCATTCCCTTACGGAGCTTGCTGGATTTCGCCGCCTCCACCAGGCTCCGGCCGTGCGACAGGGCGGCGTCTGCTGCCGCCTGGTCGAAGGGGAGGAACGCGGCGGGCTCAACTCCGGCGTACCGGGTCAGGGCTTCGGTCACGGCGTCGGCCGGGGAGCTCCCGAGCGACCCTGAGCGAACCCTGTTGACCACTACCCGGGTCGTGACCGACGGTACGGCTGCCCTGAGCTCGTGCAGCGACCTGATCAGCCGGGTGAGGCCGACCGGGTCGGCCGTCCCGACCACGACCACCTCGTCGGCCTCTTCGAGCGTTGCCAGAGTGGCGCCGTTGCGGCGGGGCGCGAGCGTGTCGAAGGAGATCTCCTCGTCGCTCTCGATGCAGAAGCCCGCGTCGATCACCGTGCAGGGTGCGAGCATCCGGGCCGTCGACCAGACCGACTCGACCGCAGTGGGCCGCAGCTCGGTCCACCGGTCGGCACGACTGAGGCCGGTGAGTACTAGCTGGTTAGGTCCGACCTGCCTGGCGTGCCTGGCGAGCACGGCGACATCTAGCGAGCCGCCGCTGGCGGAGCGGGCCGCTGCGGCCAGGCCTGAGGTCTCGTCGAGCATGCCGAGCAGCTGGGCCACTGTGCCGCCGTACACATCGGCGTCGGCCAGCAATGTGGGGATTTGCCGCGCTGCGAGCTCTGCTGCAAGACCTACGGCGACCGTACTGCGGCCAGGCGCGCCAGTCGGGCCCCAGACCGCGATGACCCGGCCAGTGCCCTGACCGTAGGGCTCGGGGTTGGGCGGGGACTCGCTGTTGAACGGTACGAAGCCGCCGGCGAAATGGGAGACGGTGGCCGGCGGGCCTGACTCCACCGCGTCGATGATCGCCCGGCCGAGGTCGTCCGCGCTGACGTCAGCGGGGAGGATCCGCTCGATGCCCATCCGGCTCAGGCGGTCTTCGGCGCCCGAGGGTTCGCCGTTGTCGGAGGGGTCGACCAGGGCGACTACTGCGATGTGGCGGGCGTGGAGAGCGGCCACTGCGTCGGACGTCAACCTGGGGAGGTCTTCTGCGAGTACGACGGCTCGGGCTTGCCCGCTGGCGGCCGCGGCCATCACGTCGGCGATGTCGACGCATCGGCGGACTACCCGGATGCCGCTGGCCCGTTCGGCTCGGCGTACGACGTCTGCTTCCCAGGGCGCGCCGGTGACTGCGAGCAGTACGGGGAGGGACATCAGCTACCCCGCCGGATGAGCACGGGCTCGCCGTTGTTGAGCAGGGCCAGGGTTGCGGGCAGCTTGGTGAGGTCCTTGGCGTCGAGGGCGATCAGCACCTGCCTGCGAGCCGAGCTGCCCGATACACCCTTTACCTGGTCGACCTGTACTACGCGGACCTCCGGCCAGAGCATCCTGGCGGGCTGCTCCTTCGTGACCACCCAGACGTCGACGTGGTCGCCCACTGCGGTGTCGGACGGGAGGTGGCCGGTTGCGATCGACAATGGCAGCTCCGTGCGCTCGCTGTCCGTCTTGGGGGTCGCGGCGTCGCGCGGGACGAACTGTCCCTTGGTGACGGGCCTGGTGACGATCATGCCCTTGAGATCCGCGTCGGCGGTGACGTACTGGCTGGATGCGGCATCACTGGTGAAGCGGACGTTGACGGTGGTCAGGTCGTCGCCGGTGAGCGTCTGGCCGATCGGCAGGTCGCGCTTGGCGGCCCAGACGGCGGTGGTGTCGTCGGCTGCGGACAGCAGCTTGGCGCCGGCCAGCGCGGTGATCGCGACCAGCAGTACGCCGAGCAGCAGCCGGCCGTCCTTCCAGCGCGCCCGCCGGGTCCGCACGGTCGGCGTTGACGGCGCCGCGAACCCACTCCGCAGCACAGGACTGTCGGCCACTCGGAACTCCCCAGTTTCGATTGCATCGGTCACCAATTGATTGCGGGCGGTCGCGCTCAGTGCCCTTGGCGACCGACATTCTGCCGTGTCCGGCGGTCCGGCGTTCAACGTCATCCACAGGTCGGCGGCGCCTGGGGACAAACAGGCTCATCCGGATGCCAACCGTGGCAAACTGAAGCAACCGACTTCTTGAAGGGACCTAGCGCGTATGCCGGCACCACGCTTCCTCCAGCTGTCCGATGTCGCGGAGGTCCTGAACATCTCGGCCAACCAGGTCTACGCACTGGTCCGTCGCGGCGACATCCCGGCGGTGAAGATCGGCGGCCGCGGCCAGTGGCGGGTGGAGTCGACCGAGCTGGAGAAGTACATCGAGCGGCTCTACACCGAGACCAAGCAGTTCATCGACTCCCACCCCTTCGGCGAAGAAGCCGAGACCAGCGAAGACGCCCAGCTCTAACCCCACCCGCTCCGCCCCCACCCCGCCCCGCCCCCACCTCCGCCCCGCCCGCGTCGTTACCTCCACTTTGTGCTCGACCTGAGTGTTTGAGGCAGGCGGAAACGCTCACATCGAGCACAAAGTCGCCCGAGGTCGACGCGCTCCGGGCTGCGGCGGACGTTCGGCGTCGGGGCGGGGTTCAGCGGCGGCGGACTGCGTCCAGGGCCTGGGTGGGGACGAGGCGCGAGTTGTAGACCTCGGTACGCCGGCGTGGGGCGTCGAGTGCATGCTCTGCGATCTCGAGGAAGTCGGCGCCGACCCGGTCGATCGTGCCGGTGATCGGATTGCCGCCGCAGAACAGCGTCACCGGTGAACGGTCCCGGGCGATCCCCCGTAGCAGATGCGCGAGCCCGAGCTTGGCGGCGACAGCCCCTTCGGCCGGCTCCGCGAACGGCCCGAGCCCGTGGATCCCAGTGAGCGCGGTATCGGGGATCAGCCACTCCTCGTAGCGCTCCGCCTCCAGCAGCAAGCAGTCCTTGCCGACTCGGCTGAGCGTGCCCTGCACCGGCTCGGCATGCCTCAGCTCCACCCGAATCACCGTCCCGACGGCACCCCGCAGCCGGTCCAGCACGGTGATCTTGCCGACCTCGGCGCGGATCCGGTCCGCCACCTCGCCGTACAGATCGCCGTCCTGCAGGGCCTCGAACTGTGACTCCAGGTCCTCGAACAGGGCTTCCAGACGCATGCCGGTGAACCTACCCGGCCGAGCGGCCACTGCCACTCTCCGTCAACCTTCTTCGCACTCTGTGACACCAACTGGCCTATTTCGACTTGCCAAAGCCGGTCTAGTCAGGTCTATATTGATCAAGCCAAAGCAAACTCACGCAAACTCATAGGTTGGAGGCCAAAACGGATGAATACGACGATCCGTGGACTGAAGAGCCTGATCGCGCTAGGCGCACTGGCCGGCCTCGGCCTCCTCCTGCACTGGGTCACCGCGGGCTCGCTCGAGGCCGCCACCGCCCAAGACCTGATCTCGATGGCCTCGATCGCCATCGGCGCGGTCGCGTGGGTCGCGTACTGCTGGCTAGTAGTCGCCGTACTGGCGACGGTTCTTGAACAAGCCCCCGGCGCCATCGGCCGCAGCGCCTCCCTGGTAGCCGGCCGCATCACCTCAGCCAGCTCCCGAACCCTCCTCCGCTCCGCCTTAGGCGTGGCAGCCGTAACCCCCCTCACCATCGGCGTAGCCCACGCCACCCCCACCCCCGCCCACTCCCACCAACCCACCGCCCTAGGCACCACCGCCGATGCCGGTACCGGCGCCCGCCCCTGGGACAACGTCGAACCTCAATCCACAATCCAGCTCCGCCCCACCCCCTCACCCCACCCGCTCACCTCAAGCGCCCCCGCCTCAGCAACCGGCCAGTCCATGGCCCCCCGAGCCACGCGGACGACCGGGACGACTGGGACGCCAGCCGGAGCTCGCCCCTGGAGCGCAGTCGAGCCCCGCTCGACCGTCGAGATCACCGACGAAACCCCCACCAACTGGCGAACCCCCGAAAAGCCGTCCTCCCTCCAGCTAGCTGTCCCAACCACCCCCGCACCCCCGTCGCAAGCCCACGCCAACCAGCCACCCCAACCGGCCCAACCGGCCCCCCAGCCAACCGCCAAGCCAGCTACCCCCTCCGCCACAACGCCGGGCACTCCTGCAGCCACCAAGCCGGCCTCCCCTGCGAGCACCGGCAAACCGGAGCAACACACCAAGCCAGCAATTCGGACCAACACACCCATCAGGCAGCACACGCCCACCGACCGCATCGCAGCACCGGCCAACCCCGAACACCCCGCACCCGGCCGCACCGCCCCATCGAAGACCGCCCACCCCACGACGGCCCCCACCGATGTGCCGGCGACCGGCCACCCCTCCCCGGGACATGGCCGAGTACCCGAGACCACTCACCCCGCCACGGGCCGTACCGGAGTACCGACGAACACCCACCCGACCACCAGCCGCACCGGCGCACCGCAAACCGGCCACTCGGCCACCGGGCGTACCGGAGTACCGGCGAACACCCACCCCACCACCGACCGCCCCGGAGCGCCAGAGACCGGGCGGCGTGGCGAGGTGGCGGTGCCAGATCGGCCCACCAGCGGAGCTCCTACTCGGTACACCCACCTGCAGTCCGGCCGGCTCGCGCGCGCTGCCTCGCACGTGGTCAAAACAGACGACTCGCTGTGGACCATCGCCGCCGCCGAACTAGGCCCCCACGCATCCGACGAAGCCATCGCAGCCCGCTGGCCCCAGTGGTACGAGGCCAACCGCCAACAGATCGGCCCCAACCCCAACCACATCCTCCCCGGCCAGGTCCTCACCCCACCAGCACCCACCCACCCCGTGCCGCCAACCCACCAGGAGAAGTGACATGAGCAACCCCCCGAACCTCGCCCCCGTCCACCCCCTCCCGGCAACCGACACCACCCGAACCACCAGCGCCCAGCCGGCCGCAGCTCCCCGCCAACGCGACGCTGTCCCGCCCGCGGACTCGCCTCAGCCCGACTCCACCCGAGCAACCAACACCACCCAACCCAACGTCGCCCAGCGGGCAACAGGCGTCCGCCAAGCCAACGCTGTCCCGGCAACCGGCACCACTCAGCCCACAGGCACAGCCACCCAGCCGGCCACGGCTCCCCGCCCACGCAACGCCGTCCCGCCCGCGGACTCGCCTCAACCCAGCGCCACCCGGGCAACCAACACCACCCAGCTCACGGCTACCCACGCGGCAACGGACCCCCGCCATACCGACGGGATCCCGGCAACCAATGCGGTCTCGGCGACCGAGCTTCATCGGGCTACCGCCAGTCGGCCTGCCGGTGCGCTGGCGGCACCGCGGGCCCTCTCTGCCACCGATGCCCCTGCCACCAAGAGCGCGAGCGCCACCGTAGGAACCCGCGGCGGTGCAGCACCCGGGGTCGGCACGAAGGGTGCTCCGGGCGCGAGGGGTGCTGTTGATGCCGAAGGTGCTGCCGGCGGGGAAGGCGCAACTGGCCGGGACGGAGAGGCTGGCGGAGACCGTGCAGCCGGCCGGGACGTAGCGGCTGACGGGAAGGGCTCTGCTGGCAAAGGGGTGGTGACCGAGGAGGGTGCTGCTGGCCAGGGCGAAGCGGCTGGCCCGGACGGAGCGGCTGATGCGGACGGTGCAGTTGGCCGAGACGGAGCGGCTGGCCGGGACGTTGCAGTTGGCCGGGGTGGAGTGGTTGACGGGGATTGTGCAGGTGGCGAGGGGGTGGTGGCTGGGGGGCGTCAGCTGAGTAGTACGCCGGACGGTACTGGGGATGTGTTGGCGGTGCGGCGGCTGGCTTATGCGGCCGGGGCGGGGAGGGCGGGTGGGCCTATGACGCAGGGGGCGTTGGCGCTTCGGTATGAGGAGGTGCCGGAGCTTCATCCGGTGCCGGCTCCGCCTGTGTTGCGGTTGGTGCCTACTGGGCCGTCGTTGCCGGATGCGCATGCCTGGGCTACTCGGCTGGTGCAGGCTGTCGCTGAAGTGCTGGCTGGGGATCGGCCGATTGGGCAGTTGATTCGGTTTACCGACACGGTTGTGTTCAGCGATCTCAATCGGCGGGTTCGTGTGCTTGGGCTGACCACGACCGCGACCGGGCGCAGCTCCAAGGAACGCAGCGCGGTGCGGTCGGTTCACGTGTTCGCGCCGGCCACCGAGGTCGCTGAAGTCTCCGCCCATGTCAGGTACGGGGATCGCTCCCGGGCGATGGCGCTTCGGCTGGAGGTGCACCGAAATCGGTGGATCTGCACGGCTCTCGAACTTGGCTGACACTCGTGGCGTCATATCCGGTGCAACCCGATCGTGCACCGGCTGTCACGGAGCTGTCGTACGACTGGGCTTAGCGTTGCCAGATCGGTCAGGGGGATCGATCCAGTCCGTTCCGGGGGAACGAATGCAGAAGCGCACCACCAGCACCCTGTCCATCACGGACACCACCACAGCTGACATGCCTGCAGCACCGGACTCCACCACCACCGACCTGCTTGCAGCACCCGGCTCCACCAGCGCCGACTTGCTTGCAGCACCGGACTCCACCATGGCCGACCGGCCTGCAGCGTCGGACTCCATCACGTCCGACTTGCTTGCAGCGTCGGAGTCCACAAGCGCACTCGAAGCTGCCGATGAATTGCAGTCGGACGAGGCAGGGCGGCTGGAGACCGGCGGTGGGCTGGATGAGCGGGATGAGTTGACGCCGGCGGAATTGGCTCGGTTGTTGCCTCGGGGTGGGGGGCAACGGTGGTCGCAGCGGGTGCCTGCGCTTTATCCGGTGGCGGTTCGGTACCACCGGGTGCGGCGGCGGATCGAGTGGATGCGGTCGAGTACGGCGTACGCGCGGGACAGGCGGGCGGTGGATCTGCCGGTTCGGGTGAAGCGGCACAAGTCGTTGCTGTTGCGGCAGCTCGGGGAGACCGAGATGTGGATGCAGCACAACAAGGTGACCAACCTGAAGCTCGCCTGCGCGCAGGTCGACGGGGTGTTGATCAAGCCGGGTGAGACGTTCTCGTTCAACAAGCTGGTCGGCAATGCGACGCGGCGCAAGGGGTATGTGAAGGGCATGCGGCTGTCGAACGGCCAGGCGAAGCCCGGCATCGGCGGCGGGATCTGCCAGCTCGCGAATCTGCTGCACTGGATGGTGCTGCACTCACCGCTCACGGTGACGCAGCGGTCGAACCACAGCTTCGACCCGTTCCCGGACAAAGGCCGCGTACTGCCGTGGGGAGTCGGCTGCAGCATCGTCTACAACTATGTGGATCTGCAGTTCCGCAACGACACCGACCAGACGTTCCAGCTCCGCGTCGGGGTCGGCGAACGGTACCTGGAAGGCGAGATCCTGGCGGAGGAGTCGACGAGTTCGTCGTACCGGGTGTTCGCTCGCGGGGAGCGGTTCTTGCGGGCCGGGAGTGAGTACTTCCGTCGGAACGAGATCTGGCGCACGGTGATCGATCGTCGGACGGGTTCGCCGATCGGTGAGGAGTTGATCAAGGAGAACGTTGCCCTGGTCAAGTACATGCCGACTGGTGTGGATGTGATCGACGTCGATCTCCGGCAGTACCCGCCTGCCAGTTGATCTGATTGGCCGGTCCGAGTGGTTTCGGCCGGTAGGCGACCTTGGGCGGCGGTATCTTCGGGAGGCTTCACAGTCTCTCGGGAGAAGGATCCTGCATGTCCTCGTACGGCCCACCTGGTCAGCCGGAGCAACCACAGCAGCCGTACCCCGACCCGCCACCGTATGGGGGCCCACAGCAAGCACCCGGCCCCTACGGCCCAGGGCCGTACTCCGGTGGGCCGGGTCAATCGGGTGCTCCGGCGCAGTACCCGGGTGGACCGGGTCAACAGGGGCAGTACCCGGGTGGGACGGGTGGGTATCCGCCGGGGCCGGGGCGGCGGCGGTTGAGTGGTGTGGTGGTTGGGGTTGGGGTTGGGGTTGCGGCGATCGCCTTGGTGGTTGCTCTGCTGGTCGTGGTGGTGCTGGTGGTTAATAACCGGGGCAGCGGGGGTACTGCGCCTGCGGCTGGGCCCAACGTGGCAACGGTTGGCGGGACTACCACTGGGCAGGCGAAGGAGCTCACGGATGCCCTGACGGACAAGGGGATGGACTGCAGTGTGCGGTTCACCCTGGCCGGGGGTGGGCAGGCTGGGTGCTTCAGTTGGTCGGAGAAAGGGATCACCTCGATTGAGGTGCTCTTCCAGTACGCCGCCGACGGCACTGTGATCGGGCTCAACGCCAAGGCCGTCAGTGACGCGGACGGGGAAGCGGTGACCACGCTGCCTCGGGCGGTGGCTGCGGTTGCGCCAGTCGTGTTCGACGCGGACGGGGCCAAGGTCAAAGCAGCGGTGGCTCAGTTGGCGACGACGGATCAGGCGGAGTTCGACGGGAGCTGGGGGAAGTACAAGGTGCGGGACGGTGCCAGCGGATCGACGCTGAGTGCCGCGAAGTCCGGCGCCAATCCGCTCACCGTGCCGTCTGTGCAGATGAACACCACGCCTGCGACAGTCGCGGACGGCCTGACCGCGAAGGGATTCACCTGTACCTCCGGAGACGCGGACTGCAACGGGACCTACCGCGGCGGCAAGGGCCGGCTGTCGGTGATGACCACCACGGGGCTGCGTTCGGACGAGCTGACCTATCTGCTGGTCGGCGCGGACGACAAGGCCAAGGACGCGAACACAGCGACGACGAAGAAGGCGTTCCAGGACACGGTCGATACCGCGTTCGGGCTGGTGCAAGGCGGTGGGGTACCGGACGTGAAGAAGTGGATCGGTGAGCACCTCGACGGCCACTCCCACAGTGCGTACGTCGGCGGCTGGCGGGTCGATCTCAAAGTCACCTACGACTCCCCCTTCGGCGCCCAGAACGTCCCGACGTACTACCGCGCGATCACCTTCACCGACACCCTCTGGACCGTCCCGTCGTGAAAATGTCGGTGCCGGGTTGCAGACTCGGGCTGTGGGATTGGACGTAGGGGTTTACCGGGAGCGGGCGGCGACGCTGCCCGGTGCTGTGTTGTGGACCCGTACTGCCGATGGCGACGCGTATCGGGTGTTGCCCGACGGCTGCATGGACCTGCTCTGGATCGAGGGCGAACTGGCGGTAGCTGGGCCTGACAGCCATGCGCATGTGGGCGCCGCCGAGGCGGGGATCCGGATTGCTGGGTTGAGGTTTGCGCCGGGGACAGCGCCGGGGTTTTTCGGAGTACCGGCTCGGGAGGTGCTGGATTCGCTCGTACCGTTGGCCGACATCTGGTCGCCGGGGCGGAGTCGGCGGCTGGCTGATCGGATCGGGCGGGCTGCCGATCCGGGGCTGGCGTTGGAGGAGGCGGCGGGTGGGCTGTTCGATCAGGCGCCTGATCGGTTGGTGGGTCAGGTGCTGCGGGGCGTTCGGCGCGGGGTCGGAGTACGGGCTCTGGCTGGGAGCGTGGGGTTGAGTGAGCGGCAGTTGTATCGGCGGTGCCTGGATGCGTTCGGGTATGGGCCGAAGATGCTGGATCGGGTACTGCGGCTGAATCTCGCGCTGGAGCGGGCGCGGGCGGGGCTGTCGCTCGCGGAGGTGGCGGCGCGGACCGGGTACGCGGATCAGGCGCACTTCACCCGCGACGTGAAGGCGTTGGCCGGGGTGCCACCACGGACTCTGCTGGCCTGACAATCGCTCCATGAGCCTTTCGCGCGAGCCGGGAACTGCCACGACGCTCCGCCACAACCCACTGAACGCAGTCACCGCAACCGTCGAACGCATCACCCACGAAGACGGCAGCACGTACATCCGCAAGGAACTCCGCCAGCCTGTGCAAGAGGCGGGCGCGGCGGGGGTGGATGAGGAGCGGCCGCGATCGGCCCCGGGTGGGGCGGAATCGGGCGCAGCGGGGCCGGGTTCGGGAGCGGGCGGGGCGACGTCGGGCGCTGCGGGGCCGGGAGCGGGTGCGGGAGCGGGCGGGGCGACGTCGGGCGCTGCGGGGCCGGGAGCGGGTGCGGGAGCGGGTGGGACGACGTCGGGCGCTGCGGGGCCGGGAGCGGGTGCGGGAGCGGGTGGGACGACGTCGGGCGCTGCGGGGGCGGGTGTTCGGTCTTGGGCGGCGTCTACGGATCCTCGGCATTGGAACTACTGGCGGCGGGAGGCTGATGTCTACCTGGACGATGAGGTGCGTGCGCAGTTGCTTGGCACTGGGTTGGTGTTGCCAGGGGGCGAGGTTGAGGAGGTTGACGGGGGTGCGGTGCTTTACCTGGAGGACGTGGCTGGACGGGCGGGCACGGAGTTCGGGCTGGAGGATCATGCTGCGTTGGCTCGGGCTGTTGGGCGGTGGCAGGCTCGGCCGGCGGTGGTACGTCCGTGGACGTCGGTTGGGTTTTTGCGGGAGTACTCGACTACTCGTGAGGTTCCGTGGAACTTGCTGTACGACGATGCGGCGTGGAGGCAGCCGTTGGTGGCTGAGAACTGGCCGGCGGGGCTTCGGGAGGGGTGGGAGCGGGTCGTTGCTCAGCGGGACGAGTTGTTGACGATCGTCGAGCAGGCGCCGCGGGCTGGGTGTCATCTGGATCTGTGGGTGTGCAATGCGATCCGGCGAGAGGATGGCGAGATCGCCTTGCTGGATTGGGCTTTCTGTGGGGATGGAGCGCTTAGGGAGGACATCGGGAACCACATTCCCGACGCGGTCTTCGATCTGTTCTGGCCGGCTGAGCGGTTGCCTGAGCTGGCCGAGACCTGCATCGAGAGCTATCTCGAGGGGCTTCGGGAAGGTGGCTGGCGAGGCGAGGCGGACGTCGTACGACGGGCTGTGATGGCGGCGGCCGTCAAGTACGCCTGGCTCCTGCCCGGGTTGCTCGGGCGGGCGTCCGACTCGTCTCACAAGGCTTATCACCAGGAGGCTGACAGCCGGCAGCTCTTTCAGCAGCGGGGGATCGCGCTGAAGTTCGTTGCCGACTGGTGTGCTGAGGCGCTCAAAGGATGACGGTGAAGCCTCCGGCTTGGACGGGGGCGTTGAAGGTCCGCGCCGTGGTGGTGAAGCGGGTTTTGAGGGCACCGGACTTGTCGTAGGCGGAGACGGTACTGCGGCGGGCGGATCCGACGGTTACCGCGTGCGAGCGCGGGTGGGTGTCCACGCTCGTGAGCAGGATCGCCGAGGACAGTTGGAGCCGGGAGATCAAAGGCAAAAGCAGAACTGCGTCCACGCGCAGGGTGGTGGGGGCGCTGGAGGTCGGGGCGGCCGTTGCGCTTGCGGTGAGGTTGGTGGCACCCGCCGGGAGGTACGTGGGGAGGGTGCGTGGGAGTAGGGCGCCGGGGGCGGCGGAAACGCCTTGGGGGCCGCCGGCGCCGTGGTTGATGGTGCCCAGGGGGTGGGCGTTGGCAGTCCAAGTAGTTCGGCCGACTTGGCGGTCTGGTACCACGTCGACGATGGGTAGAGCCAGTTGCGGCTGATCACTTGCGGGGAGAGTCCATTGGGCTGTGCTGCCGGCGGGGAAGGCTACGTAGGAGTTGTTGCTCCATTGGGATTCGCCGGTCCAGGGGGACGGCGGAGTGACGACTGTTGCGCCGTTGGAGAGCACCCCCGACTCGGCTTCGACCGTGTGTAGGCCGGCCAGGGTGCGGGTGGCGGGGCCCAGGGTCCGCGCCTGGGCAGCCACAGTCGGGTGGGCATCCAGAGCCAGCATGGAGAGTAGGCCGTGGATGGTGGATTCGGCGCCGGAGTTGCGGTTGACGACTCCTTCGGCGGAGATGCCGTCGTACGTCCGGCCGGTCACCGTGTCGTACATGGCGGTGCCGGCGCGGTTCGCGCCGAAGTACCAGGCTCCGACGAAGGCGGCGACCTGGCGGAGGCCGGGGCGGTTGGCCGCGGATGCGACTCCGAGTAGTGCTTGCAGTCGCGCATCAACGCCATAAGCGATCTGAGTCCGGTCGATCGGCGCAGGGAGCCAGCCGTTGTCGGGACCGCCCGCGGTCATGAGCAGCGGGGTGAAGCCGGCCGCGTCGCCGATGGCGGGGTCGAGGAGGCGCGGCTTGCGGAGTACGGACGAGGCGGCGGCCAGGGCGGAGGGCATCTGGGCGCCCCAGGCGTGCCAATCAGAGATCGATTCGCCCCACGGGAGCAGCGCACGGAACGGCCAGGTCTGGGTGTCCCCGGCAGCCATAGCCGCCACCGCTTCAGCGAAGCGCTCCAGCGCACGCCGTGCTCGGGCAGAACCGCCGCCCGCACCCACATAGGCAGCCAGCCCGAGCACTGCCTCGGAGGTGGCGTCGGCGCCGGCCACGATTAGCCACGCCGGTACGCGGCGGCCGTCGACGACGTTCCAGGTGCCGTAGTGGACCAGTACCTGTCGTTCTAGGGCAGCGATAGCCAACTCGAGTCGCTGACGGAGGAAGGCAGCAAACCCGGGGTCAACCGACTTGAAGACGGCATAGCCCTCCCCCAGCGCCCAGACCGTGCGGGCCAGCCAGTACGCCGGACCTGAGTCCGATGGGTCAGGCAGCTCCACCGGGTCGGCACTGGGGTTGAGCGTGCCGTCCGGCTGCATCCACAGCACCACATTGCCGGCGTTAGCCCCGGTAGCCGTCTGCAGGAACGTCAACCCGCGCAACAGCCCGTACGCCGCGGCCCGGCTGTGGGCGTCGCCGCGGAGCTTGAAGTGACGCAGGTAGACGACGGCGGCCCGGGCTAGGTCGTCGGCGTTGAAGGCGCCTTGGCCGTAGGTGTTGGTGGCAGGGTCGTATGCGCCGCCACCGACGCGGGCATAGGAGCCATCGTCGCGGTGGTCCGCATAGGTCCACAACACGCCCACCGGGCCCGACCCGTAGGTCGAGTGGCCAGCAGCCAAAGGCGGTGAGACGACAGCACCGAGGTAGTCGAGATGGGCAAGGTTCGTGAGGCCAGACGACGCAACTGCCGCGCCAGACAGAGCAGCACCGGCAGGAGCGGAGGTGGAGGCAGCGGTTGAAGCGCTGGCGGCAGCGCCAGTAGCAGTAACAGCGGCGGCGGCGAGGGATCCGCCGAGAACGGTGCGGCGGGTGACGGTCATGTCAATCGATCCAGTCTGGCAACACCGATCTTCGCGTCGGCCATGCCGTAGAAGACGTAGTGGACACCGTCGACCTCTTCGATGGCGGTGGGGAAAACAACGTTGCCGACCGTGCCGATCCGCTCTTCCTCGGTCTCCGGCACCAGGATCGGTTCGGCCGTACGATCCAGCACCCGCGTCACATCCAGCGGATCCAGCAAAAGCGCACCGGCCGCATAGCTGACCTTCTGCGTCGTCGGGTCGAATCCCTGCGGCTGCTCCCCCGTCACCCCGTGATGGATCACGAGCCACCCCTCCGGCACCCGCAGCGGCGCCGGCCCCGCGCCGATCTTGAGCTCCTCAAAAGCAAACTCCGACATCGCCACCAGGGTGTGCGACCGCAGATGCACGAGGTTCCGCAGATCACGCTCGACCTCCGAGACGGGCACGAACGACACCCAGATCCCCGGCCGGTCGTCAGTCACCCCAGCCGGCAGATGCACGCCCTCCCCTTCGCGGAACCACCCGAGATCCCACATCGGCCGATGCAGCATCGAGTAGCAAGGCGTCCCATCCGGCCCAGGCACCGGCTCAGGAAAGAACACCGTGTCCTTGTTCGGGAACAGGTTCAGATCCGTGTCCAGCGAAGCCTGGTACTCGAAGTGCAGCGGCCCCAACCGGGTCCACGTCCGGAGGTCCTCCGACACCGCCAACGCCGGCTTCGGCCCCAGGGGCCCATAGGCGACATACGTCATCACATGCTTGCCCAGCGACGGAATCCACGTCACCCGCGGATCCTCCACCCCGGCGTTGTTGAGCCCACGCTCCCAACCCTCGTCAGGAGCCAGTACTACGCCCTCGCGCTCAACCCCCGTCGGTACACCATCAGTCAGTACCACCGAAGCCAGCCCGACCCGCGACACGTTGCCTGGGGCAACCAATCGCGGCAGCAGGTACAACCGTCCGTCAGGCGTGTGGCCGGAAGCCGGGTTGAGCACACCCTCGGACTCGAGAGAGTTACCCGGCTCCGGCGTCATCACGACACCGAGACGCGTCAATGTATAGGGAACAGTCACAGCGGAAAGCCTTTCAAAAGCTAGCCTTTGACCCCGGATTCGAGGCTGGACGAGATGAAGCGACGCTGGAAGGCGATGAACAACCCGACCGCCGGAGCGGCCAGCACACAGGCCCCGGCCAGGACGGCGCCGAACGGGTTCGCCGCTCGCGCCGACACGGTGGTGAGGTAGTTCGACAAGGAGACCGCCAGCGGCTGCAGGTCTTGTTGCTTGGTGATCAGGAACGGCCAGAGGAACTCGTTCCACGGCCCGATGAAGGTCAGCAGCACCCCGGTCAGCAACGCGGGCTTGACCAACGGGATCGCCACCCGCCACAGGATGTTCAGCTCGTTGGCGCCGTCGATCCTGGCCGCGTCGAACAACTCCTGCGGCAACTGCAGGAAGTACTGGCGGAACACGAACACCGCGGTCGAGTTGATCGCGAAGGGAGCGATCATGCCGAGGTACGAATCGGCCAGCCCGTAGCTGCGGACGATCATCACGTACAACGGAATCGTCAGCAGCTGGAACGGCACGACCTGGACCAGCAGCATCAGGTTGAACACCGCGCCCCGGCCGCGGAACTGCAGGCGGGCCAGCGCGTACCCGGTCAGCACTCCGAAGACGAGCGTGCCGAGGATGACCCCGCCGGTGAAGATGCCGGAGTTCAGCAGGGACTTGCCGAGGTGGATCGCGGCGTTGATCTCGACGTAGTTGTGGCCGGTCAGGTTCGACGGGTCCGGGAAGGCACCCCCGACCGAGGGGTCGGGCTCAGCCTGGAGTGAGCCGATCAGCATGTAGTAGAAGGGAAACAGGAAGATGAACGCTCCGACCAGCAAGAGCACGAAGCGCAAGGGACTCTTTCTCATCGGTCCTCCCGCCCTACGAAGCGACGTTCGACCAGGGCCAGCAGCAGTACGCCGATCACCAGCAGGACTCCGATCGCGGAACCGACATCAGGATTGCCCTGCTCGATCCCCTTCTGGTACATGATCAGCACCGGCGAGGCGGAGTGCCCGTCCGGACCGCCGCCCCCGGTGAGCAGGTACGGCTCGGTGAAGAGGTTCGCCCCGGTCACCGTGGCGAGCAGCACGACCAGCGTGGTGGCCGGCCGCACCCCCGGCACGGTGACGTTCCAGAACGACTTCAGCCGCCCGGCGCCGTCCATCGACGCCGCTTCGTACAGATCCTTCGACACGTTCTGCAGCGCGGCCAGGTAGAGCAGGATGAAGAATCCCAACTGCTTCCAGGTCACGTACAACGCTACCGTCGGCATCGCCAGCTTCGAGTTGACCAGCCAAGACGGATCCGGCGCCAGCGGGCCGAGGACCGAGTTGACCAGGCCGTTGGAGTTGAACAGGAACAGCCAGACCCCGACGACGGCGACGCTCGCCGCGACGTACGGGACGTAGTAGCTGACCCGGAAGAACGTGCGCCAGCGGATCGCGCTGTTCAGCGCGTACGCAAGCACCAGCGACAGGATGACCGTGAGCGGGACGTTGATCACCAGGAAGATGCCGACGTTCACGAACGACCGGCGTACCGCCGGATCCGACAGCACCGTCGCGTAGTTGGCGAGCCCGACCCACGGCCGGTCCACGATCGCGCCGGGCGCGGTGAAGAAGTAGTCGTGGAACGACATGTAGACCGCGAAGCCGAGCGGATAGGCGAAGATCACCGCCAGGAACACCACGTACGGCGTGACGAACGCGGTACCGATCGGCTGCTTGCCCAGGATCCCGGCCAGCAGCCCACGGTGCCGGCTCATGACCCGGCGGCGAGCTGGTCGACCTTCTGGACGGCGCCGTCGAAGGCTTCGCCCGGGTCCTGCTGGCCGAAGATCACGGACTTGGAGTAGGTGTCGCGGAAGGTCTGCCAGATGGTGATCGAGTTCGGCACGTTCGGCACCTCGACGGTCCGGGCGGCCTGGTCGGCGAACTGCTTGTAGTCGGGGTTCTTCGTGAAGTACTCCGGGTAGGTGCCGGCGACGTCAGCGCGCAGCGGCATCTGCCCCGTCCCCTCGAGCAGCTTGCCGTCCTGTTCCTTGCTGGTGGCAAACTTCAGCACATCCCACGCCGTGCCACGGTTCTTGCAGGCCGAGTACATCGCGACGTTCTTCGCATCGCTGAACGTGTACGTCTCGGCCGCGGACTTACCGGCCGACGTCGGCACCGGTACTGCGCCCCACTCGACCTTGCCCTTGTACGTCGCGATGGCCCACGGACCCACGATCGCCATCGCCGCGGTGCCGTCGACGAACGAGTCGCCGGTGTACTTCTCCTGCGACGCGAGCTTGTCGGCGTACATCGTCCGCCAGAAGCCGGCCACCTTCTTGCCCTCCTCGGACGCGAACTGAGCCTTGCCGTCGGCAACGAGTTGCTTGCCGCCGGTCTCAGCCGCGAACAGCGGGTAGAAGTCGAACCAGGACTGGTAGAACTCGTTGCTCGGCGCCGGGTAGATGGCGACCTTGGCAGCCTTCGTGGCGACCAGCTTGCGCGAGGTGGCGAGGAACTCGTCGTACGTCGACAGCGGCGGCTTCACCGTGTCGATACCCGCCTTGGCGAAGGCCTTCTTGTTGTAGAAGATCATCACCGGGTTGTCCTTCCACGGCAGCTGGTAGTACTTGCCGTCGGTCGACTTGTACTGCTCGGCGACCTTGCCGGACCGCTCCTCGACGTACGACTTGCCGTCCGGGAAGCTGTCGAGCGCCACCAGGCCACCCTGCTTCTGGAACTGCGAGACGGACGCCGGCGAGGTGTTGAAGATCAGGCAGGGCGCGTTGCCCGCGGTGATCGCGGCGCCGATGACCTCTTCGGAGCTCTTGCCGGTCGGGATCTCCTGCGCGGTCACCTTCTGGTCCGGGTGCGCCGCGTTCCAAGCAGCCACCATCTGCTTGCCCCAGGCCACTTCCTCGGCGTTGTTCGACACCCAGACGGTGATCTCGCCCTTGGCCTGGGCGGCAGCGTCGGCATTGCCGCCGCCACCGCTGCTGCCGCAGGCAGCCGCAGTACCGGCTAGACCGAAGGCCAGTACAGCGGCCATGACTTTGCGTTTCATGAGTCCTCCAGGTTGGCGGTTGACCGCCGGATGATCAGGCGAGCGGGCGGCAGTTCCACATCCGGTACTGCGCCCCCGTCACCGTCGATGAGCTGGTTGAGAGTGCGTGCGGCCGCTTCGCCGAAGGCGTGCGGATCGGCGCGCACTGTGGTCAGACCGGGATGGACGAACTCGGCGAGCTCGCTGTCGTCGAAGCCGGCCACGCTGAGGTCCTCGGGGACGCGCAGCCCGGCTTGTTGCGCTGCGCCCATGCCCGCGATCGCCATCCGGTCGTTGGCGTAGACGATCGCGGTCGGCCGGTCCGGCAGGGCGAGCAACCGCTTGGTCGACTCGGTCCCGCCGACGGCCGTGAAGTCGCTGGTCTCGATCGCGGCAGGCTGCAGACCTGCCGCGGCGAGAGCGGAGACGAATGCTTCAGTACGTGCGGTCGCGTGCACGAAGTCCTGCGGACCGGCGACGTGCGCGATCCGGCGGTGGCCGAGCTCGAGCAGGTGCTGGACGACCGCGATCGTGCCCGGCCGGTCGTCCAGACAGACCGCAGGGAAGGGCGATGGGACCTCGGGACGGTTCAAGGTGACGGCCGGCAGACCCAGCGAGGTCAGCAGGTCGATCCGGGGATCGTTGTGCCGGAGGTCGGAGAGGAAGACCCCGTCGACGCGCCCGTCCTGAGCCAGCCGCCTGTACCCCGCTTCCTCACCCTCGCCGGGTGCGACGACCTGGAGGACCAGGGCCTGCCCGCGCGGTGCGAGCACGCTCTCGACCCCGCCGATGAAGGACGGGAAGAACGGGTCCGACGAGAGCACACCGGGGTCTCTGGTGATCACCAGGCCGAGCGCGAACGCCTTCGAGACCGAGAGCGATCGGGCCCGGCTGCTCGGCCGCCAGCCCAGTTCGTCGGCGGCCGCCAGGATCCGGTCGACAGTGGTCTGGGCCAGCCCGGGCCGACCGTTCAGCGCGAAGGAGACCGCGCCCTTGGAAACGCCTGCGCGGGTCGCGACATCCGCGATCGTCGGCCGTTCCTTGCTCATCAGTGTCCCTCGGTGAGTGTTTAAACCGGTTTAATCGCTCACTAAACCGGTACAAACGTTCGCCGTCAAGGGTTCGGTGGCGATGCACGGCAATGCGCTAACCGCAGGTTTCCGCGCACTCGTTTGCAGTTTCCCTTGACGGTGCGTCACCTGATCGCTTAACTAAGCCATCAGCGCCGGGCCTCCCAGCCCCGCTGCAGTGACGCACCCAGCCGGTAGCGAACGAAGTTCGGAGTCCGGTTTTCAGGCGCCAGGGCGACGGCCCGAGGCGGGGTACGCGTCCCCAGGACCGATGGAGCAAATCGTGTCCCGTTCCCGAACCGCCCGTCTGATGGTGGCCGCCGCGGCCGTCGCCATCGCCACTGCTACCGCCCTCACCCCGACCGCCGCCAACGCGGCCGTCACCCTCCCGCCCACCCACGCCAAGTTCGACTACCAGATCGGTGGCGCCTACACGCCGCCCGCCGGCGTTCAGGTCGTCACCCGCGACCGCACCGCCTCCCCTGCCGCCGGCCTCTACAACATCTGTTACGTGAACGCCTTCCAGGTCCAGCCCGGCGAGCAGGGTCAGTGGGACTCCGACCTGCTGCTCCGCGACGCCGCCGGCAAGCTCGTCATCGACGAGGACTGGGGCGAACCGCTGCTCGACATCCGGGGCGCCAAGGCCGCCCGGGTCGCCGCCAAGGTCAACGGCTGGATCGACGGCTGCGCGACCAAGGGCTACAAGGCGATCGAGCCGGACAACTACGACAGCTACGAGCGCTCGAAGAACCTGATCACCACCGCTCAGGCCCGGACGTACCTGAAGCTGCTGGCCGACCACGCGCATGTGAAGAACCTGGCCATCGCGCAGAAGAACACCGTCGACCTGGCGCAGTACCGGACCACTGTCGGCCTGGACTTCGCGGTGGCCGAGGAGTGCGGTCAGTACAGCGAGTGCGGTGACTACGTCGACTACTTCGGCAACAACGTCATCGTGATCGAGTACACCAACGCCGGCCGCACCAGGGCCTGCTCCGGCTTCGGATCCACGTTGAGCATCGTCCAGCGCGACGTCGACGTCTCCACCCCAGGTACCAGCGGTTACGTCCGCAAGACCTGCTGATCTCCCCCTCCCAACCCAAGTCCTAGGGGTTACCCATGTCTGCACCAACCCGTCGCGACATCCTTCGCTTCTCCGCCGCCCTGGCCGCCGCCGGCACGCTCGCCGCCTGCGGCAAGTCAAGCGATGACGAGGCAGCCGGTGGCGTCGTCACCGTCGATCTCTGGCACGGCCAGACCGACACCGGCAAGAAGGCGCTCGATGCCTTGATCAAGCAGTTCAACGACACACATCCACAGATCAAGATCGTCGGCGGTGGCGGTGGGGTGACGGCGGACAGCATGCTGCAAAAGGTGACTGCGGGCCTCGCTGCGGGGTCCTTCCCGGATATCGCCTACATCTTCGGGTCGGACCTCGCCAGCATCACCCGCAGCCCTCAGGTGGTGGACCTGTCCACAGTGGACCTCAAGGACGCCTGGCCGGCGGCGCGCGACGCCGTCACGGTCAAGGGCAAGATCCGGGCGATGCCGGCCCTGCTCGACTCGCTCTGCGTTGTCTACAACAAGGAACTCTTCGCCGCGTCCGGAGTACCGGAGCCGAAGGCAGGCTGGACCTGGGACGACTTCGTCACCACCGCCCAGAAGCTGAACAATCCGGCCAAGGGCGTCTTCGGGACCGGCTGGCCGGGCGTCGGCGACGAGGACACGGTCTGGCGGCTCTGGCCGATGATCTGGGACCTCGGCGGCGACGTCGTCAGCCAGGACGGCAAGACCGTGGCCTTCGACAAGGTCGGCGAGCAGGTGCTCGGCACACTCGACAAGCTGCGCTCCGACAAGTCCCTCTACATCGACCCCAAGCCGGGCAGCGAGCAGCTCTACCAGGTCTTCCTCGGCGGCCGGATGGCAATGGTTGCCACCGGCCCCTGGCAGCTGCCCGACGTCCTCGACAAGGGCATCGACTACGGCGTCGTACCACTTCCCTCGTACTCCGGTAAGGCCGTCACCATCTCGGGCCCCGACACCTGGACCGTGTTCGACAACGGCAAGGCGCGGGTCAAGGCGGCGACCGAGTTCGTCAAATGGCTCAACGATCCCAAGCAGGACGTCCAGTGGGACATCCAGGCCGGTAGCCTCCCGGTCAGCACCACGACGGCCGCCCTGCCCGAGTGGAAGAAGCACGCGACTGCCACCAAGGGGCTGCAGGTGTTCGTCGATGCGCTGGAGACAGCGCGAGTACGGCCGACCATCACGCAGTACCCGCAGATTTCGCAGCATCTCGGGGAGGCGACCGTCGCCGTGCTGCTCGGCAGGAAGTCCCCGGGTGACGCGCTCGGTGAGTGCGTCAAGGCGTGCAACGCTCTCCTGGCTGTGCCGAGCTGATGGCCAGTGTCGTCGGCACCTTCACCATCGACCCTCGAGCGCGGCGGGCAGCGGCGAAGCGGCGTACGAGGGGTGAAGGGGCGACCGCCTGGGCGTTCGTGAGTCCGTCGGTGCTGATCATCCTCGGGCTGAGCGTCGTACCGGTGCTGTGGTCGTTGCTGCTGTCGTTCCAGTCGAACGACCTGGTCTCGCCGAGTTCGTGGGTGGGGCTGGCCAACTACAAGGCGCTGGCGGCCGATCCGGCCTTCGCCTCGGCGGTTGAGCACACGCTGCTCTACACGGTTTTGTACGTGCCGCTCAGCGTGGTGGGCGGGCTGGCGATCGCGTTGATGCTGGATCGGCAGATCCGGTTCATCAGCCTCTATCGCACGCTGGTGTTCGTGCCGTTCGTCGTCTCGGCGGCTGCACAGGGGGTGCTGTTCTCGTTCGTGCTCGACCCGGAGTTCGGGGCGGCCAACTCGGTGCTGCACAAGCTGGGGTTGCCGGCGCAGGGGTTCTTCAGCGATCCGGGGCAGGCGATGTATCTGCTCGTCGCGATCTCGTTGTGGAGCGGTACCGGGTTCTGCGTCATCGTCTATCTCGCGGGGCTGCAAGGCGTTCCCAACGAGTTGGTCGAGGCGGCGCGGATCGATGGGGCGGGGCGTACCGGCGTACTGCGGCACGTGGTGCTGCCGACGCTGACGCCGGTGACGATCTTCCTGGTGCTGTTCCAGACGATCAACGCGTTGCAGGTGTTCGATCTGGTCTTCGTCACCACGAAGGGCGGGCCACTCGGCTCGACGACTGTGATCGTGTACTTCATCTGGGAGAAGGCGTTCAAGACCTTCACCGCCGGCTACAGCGCGGCCGCGGCGTACGCGCTGGCTGTTGCGTTGCTCGTGATCGGGCTTGCGTTGCAGCTCTATCGACGGAGGGCGGCGGCGCGATGAAGAGATTGCCCTTCAGTCCCTGGCATTTTGTACTGGCGCCGCTGGCTCTGTTGTTCGCGTTGCCGTTGCTGTGGTTGCTGGTGAGTTCGGTGATGAGCAACGCGGAGATCAACCGGTTCCCGCCGGCGCTGATTCCTTCTGGCATCAAGCTGGACGGCTATCGCTTCGTGCTGGGCAACGCGTTGTTCCCGCGCTGGTTCCTCAACTCGTTCATTGTCTCGGCCGTTGCGGTAAGCGCCAATCTGGTGCTCGGGTCGCTGGGTGGGTATGCCTTCGCACGGATGCGGTTCGCGGGGTCGAAGCTGCTGCTCGGGCTGATGCTCGCGACGATGGTGATCCCGTTCCAGCTGACGATGATCCCGACCTTCCTGGTGATGAAGGAGCTCGGCCTGATCGACACCCTGGGCGCGCTAATCATCCCGTCCCTGGTGACGCCGTTCTCGGTGTTCCTGTTCCGCCAGTTCTTCGTCTCGCTACCACGCGAGCTGGAGGAGGCTGCCTGGCTCGACGGCTGTGGGCGGCTGCGGATCCTCGTGTCCGTGGTACTTCCGCTGGCCAAGCCTGCGCTCAGCACGGTCGCGGTACTGACGTTCCTGAGTACTTGGAACGACCTGACCTGGCCGCTGATCGCCATCAATCACGACACCAACTACACACTCCAGCTCGGCCTGACGACCTTCCAAGGCCAGCACCACACCCAGTGGGCGGCGGTGATGGCGGGCAACGTCATCACGGTGCTGCCTGTCTTGCTGGGCTTCCTGCTGGCCCAGAAGGCGTTCATCCGCTCGCTGGCTTCTACGGGACTAAAAGGTTGAAACATATGGAGACACAGAAAAACACGCCCTCGCTTCGCTCGGGGGTGGTGGGGGTGGATCTGTTGATCATCGGAGACGCCGACTCTGCCGCGATCTTGGCGAGCGGCGCAGGTCGCTTGGGGCTGAGCGTCGATGTGGCGGACGACGTGTCGAGTGAGCTGCTGCGGTCGACACGGCATGTGCATGCCACCTCGTTTTACCGGACGCCCGAGCTCGGCTCCCGGCTCGCCGTGCTCTTCAAGGAGGCGAAGAACCACAAAGCTTCCACCTCGCTCGCCATCGATGACGACCCGTCGGGGCGCTGGGACCGCGTCGTACTGGATGGAGCTCTGCGGGTGACCGACGTCCTGCTGCTCAACGCCTCGGCGGCGCACGCGCTGACCGGACACCCTGTACTGGCCGACGCGGCCGGCATCCTGGCTCGGCGCGGGCCGCTGGTGGTCGTGCGCGATGGTGCTGCCGGAGCGCTGGCTCATGACGGGTCGAAGGTGCGATCGGTCGGTACGTTGCCGGTGGATGCGGCCGGAGATGGCTTCGACGCGGGGTACCTGGCCGCGATGCTGAGAGGGCTCGGTCGGGACCGGGCGCTGTCGATCGCCGTGGAGAGTGCGCGATGACCAAGATCGCCTTCATCGGCGCGGGCAGCGTCGTCTTCACCCAGGGCCTGCTGGCCGATCTGTTCAGCTTCAAAGATCTCGGCTCGTTGCGGATCGCCTTGCACGACATCGATCCTGAGCGGCTCGCCACTGCAGCGGGAGCTGCGTCGGCCATCGCCGCTTCGTTGGGAGTTTCGCCGGAGATCACGGCGCATCTCGACCGGCGGGCGGCGCTGGAGGGCTGTGACTTCGTCATCAACATCATCCAGGTGGGGATGAACGAGGCGACCCGGATCGATTTCGAGCTGCCGGCGCGGTACGGAGTACGGCAGACGATCGCGGACACGCTCGGCGTCGGCGGGGTGTTCCGGGCGCTGCGGACCTTCCCGGTACTCCGCGGGCTCGCGGCCGACATCGCGGAGATCTGTCCGGATGCCTGGCTGCTGAACTACACGAACCCGATGGCGATGAATGTCTGGTACTTGTCGGCGCTCGGTGTGAAGAACGTCGTCGGCCTGTGCCACTCGGTTTACTGGACGATGAACGACCTGTCGGCGTTGGTTGGCGTGCCTCTGGGTGAGGTGTCCTACTTGGCGGCTGGGGTCAATCATCAGGCGTGGGTACTGCGCTTCGAACACCAAGGGCGCAATCTGTACCCGGCGTTGAATGAGGTGATCGCGCGGGATCCCGAGCTGGCTCGACGGGTGCGGGTGGACATGTACAAGCGACTCGGCCACTACCCGACGGAGACTAGCGAGCACTCGTCGGAGTACGTGCCGTGGTACTTGCATGACGCGGCCGAGGTGGAGCGCCTGCGGCTGCCCGTCGGCGACTACCTACGGATCGTCGAGGAGAACGTCGCCCTGTACGAAGGCACCCGCGACGCTCTGAAGGCCGGCGACCCACTACCGGTCGAGGGCACGATGGAGTACGCCCCTCAGGTCATCCACAGCATCGTCACCGGCACACCCCGAACCATCTACGGCAACGTGCCGAACACCGGCCTCATCTCCAACCTCCCCGACGGCGCGGTAGTCGAAGTCCCTTGTCTGGTTGACTCCTTGGGCGTCCAGCCCACCTCAGTCGGCGCCCTGCCGGCGCAATGTGCGGCGCTGAACCGCGCCTACATCGGCGTCAACGAACTGGTCGTCCGGGCGGCCCTGGAGGAAGACCCCCGCTCGATCCGCCAGGCGATGATGGTCGACCCCGCCACCTCAGCAGCCCTAACCGTCCAGGACATCTGGTCCCTTGCCAACGACCTGGTGGATGCCCACAGCAACTACCTGGATCCCGCTCTCAAGGCGAGGATCAATCTGTGAGTGCAGCCCTCAGGTAGTTCTTGTAGGTGGCGAGGTCGGCGACGACTGCTGCGGCTGTGGTGTTGGAGCGGAGGGCTCCAACACCTTGGCCTGCGTACAGGGAAGCTGCGGTGGGGTCGGCGGCTCGGGTGGCGGTGACGTACTGGTTGTGGCCTTCGTCGTCTGACTTGAGGGATTCCTCGCGGCCTTCCCACGTGTCGTAGAAGGTGTTGCGGAGGGCCCGGCCGCCGTATTCGTCGGGCCAGCCGGCTCGGGAGGCGGCGTCGAAGACTGTGCCGTAGACGGTGTCGGTTTCGTCGGCTTCCAAGAGGCGTTGGCGGGAGGTTTCAGGAGTTAGCGCCTCTTCGCAGGTGAGGAAGGCCGTGCCGATCCAGCCTCCTGCGGCGCCGGCGGCCAGTACGGCGGCTAGGCCCCGCGCGCCCGAGATGCCGCCCCCGGCCAGCACCGGGAGGTCGGTGAGGTCCAGGATCGCTTGCAGCAAAGGGAGGGTGCCGACGGCGTTGCGCCCGTGCCCGCCGGCTTCGGCGCCGCGGACGACGATGGCGTCGACTCCGGCGGCGATCGCCTCGCGGGCATCGGCGACGGTGCCGGCCTGGGTCGCGACCACGATGCCAGCGGCGCGCAGCGGTTCGACGTACGGGCTGTAGTCGCCGAAGCTGAGCGAGACCAGCGCCGGCTTCAGGTCGAGTACTGCCTCCAGGTGCTCAGGATGCTCCTTCACCGACCACGCCATCAGCCCAATCCCATACGGCCGACCACCCTCTGCAGCGATGGCACCCTCGGTGCGGATCCACTCGGCCGATACCGCGGACCCGGCGCCGAGCATCCCGAGCGCACCTGCCGCCGAGATCGCCCCGGTCAGCCGTCCGCCACTCACGTTCGCCATCGGCGCCCCGACCACCGGCACCGACAACCCGAACGTCTCCGTCAACCAGGTGCCCATCCGTCCACTCCCTCTCAACAAGGCGAAAGCCCGCCCCCGAGCATCCAGGGCGGGCCTTCGAGAGTACTGCTTGGTTACTTGTAGACGTCCGACGCAGCGTCGCCGTGGCAGCGCTTGTACTTCTTGCCGGAGCCACACGGGCAGACCGCATTGCGCGGGGTGCCCGGGTATTCCAGCGCGCCACCCTCGACAGCGTCGGCGTGCACCGAGACCTCGTCGTCGCCGTCGATCGTCGGCGCCGAGTAGGTCAGCCGCTGCGGACGGCTCTCGGTGGACAGGCCCTTGGCGCGCAGCTTCGGGGTGTCCTGCGGACGCGGCGAGTCCTGCGGCCGGTCGTCGTCGTCATCCACCGCGGCCTGACGGCCCGGGAACTCGGCGACCGGAGCGCCCGGCACCAGGATGTCCTCGGCCTCGGTCTCCTCGAGCTCGGCCAGCTCAGCCTGCGCGGCCAGGTCGGCCTGCATCGCCTCGATGTCGACCTCGACGTTGAAGATGAACGCGACCGACTCCTCCTTGATGGACTCCATCATGGCGGCGAACATGTCGTAGCCCTCGCGCTGGTACTCGACCAGCGGGTCGCGCTGCGCCATCGCACGCAGGCCGATGCCCTCGCGCAGGTAGTCCATCTCGTACAGGTGCTCGCGCCACTTGCGGTCGAGCACGCTCAGCACCACGCGGCGCTCGAGCTCGCGCATCGCCTCGCTGCCGAGGGTCTCCTCGCGCCGTGCGTACGCCTCGCGGGCGTCGGTGATGAAGGTGTCGATCAGGAAGTCCTGGGTGAGCCCGGAGCGGTCGCCGCCGGCCTCCTCGATCAGGGCGTCCTCGGTGACCTCGGTCTGGTACAGCGTCTTCAGCGCGGTGAACAGCTGGTCCAGGTCCCAGTCCTCGGCGAACCCGTCGGCGGTCGCGCCCTGCACGTAGCCGGTGACCGTCTCGTCGAGCATGTCGAGCACCTGGTCCTGCAGGTCGGCGCCCTCGAGCACCCGACGGCGCTCGTCGTAGACGACGTGCCGCTGCCGGTTCATCACGTCGTCGTACTTGAGGATGTTCTTCCGGGTCTCGAAGTTCTGCGCCTCGACCTGGGACTGCGCCGACGCGATCGCCTTGGTGACGACCTTGTTCTCCAGCGGCACCGTGTCGTCGTCGTTGCGCGACATCGCCCAGTCGACCATCTCGCGCTTGAACAGGCGCATCAGATCGTCTTCCAGCGACAGGTAGAAGCGGGACTCGCCCGGGTCGCCCTGCCGGCCGGAACGACCGCGCAGCTGGTTGTCGATCCGGCGCGACTCGTGCCGCTCGGTGCCCAGCACGTACAGGCCGCCCGCGTCGCGGACCTCGACCTGCTCGTCCTTGACCAGCTTCTCGAACTTCTCCAGGACCTTCGGGTACTCCGCCTCGTAGTCCTCGGCGGACTCGACCGGGTCGATGCCGCGGGCGCGCAGGTCCTTGTCGGCCAGGTGCTCGGGGTTGCCGCCGAGGATGATGTCGGTACCACGGCCGGCCATGTTGGTGGCCACCGTGACGGCGTTCTTACGACCCGCCTCGGCGACGATCGCGGCCTCACGCGCGTGCTGCTTCGCGTTCAGCACCTCGTGCGCGATGTTGCGCTTGCGGAGCTGGTTGGACAGCCGCTCGGACTTCTCGACGCTGGTCGTACCGACCAGGATCGGCTGACCGGTCTCGTGCCGCTTGGCGATGTCCTCGACGACCGCCTCGAACTTGGCCTCTTCGGTGCGGTAGATCAGGTCGCGCTGGTCCTGGCGGACCATCGGCTTGTTGGTCGGGATCGGGACGACGCCGAGACCGTAGATCTTGGAGAACTCGGCGGCCTCGGTCATCGCCGTACCGGTCATGCCGGCCAGCTTGGAGTACAGCCGGAAGTAGTTCTGCAGCGTGATGGTCGCCAGCGTCTGGTACTCCTCCTTGATCTCGACCTTTTCCTTGGCCTCGATCGCCTGGTGGAGTCCCTCGTTGTAGCGGCGGCCGTGCAGCGTCCGGCCGGTGTGCTCGTCGACGATCAGCACCTCGCCGTCGACGACCACGTAGTCCTTGTCCTTGCGGAACAGGTCCTTGGCCTTCAGCGCGTTGTTCAGGTAGCTGATCAGCGGGGTGTTGGCCGACTCGTACAGGTTGTCGATGCCGAGCCGGTCCTCGACCTTCTCGATCCCGCGCTCGAGGATGGCGACGGTGCGCTTCTTCTCGTCCACCTCGTAGTCGGCGACCGGGCGCTGGTCCTCGGCGATCTTGTCGTCGGCGAACCGGGGCTTGAGGGCGTTGGCGAGGTTGGCCATCTCGACGTACCAGCGCTGGGAGTCCTCAGCCGGGCCGGAGATGATCAGCGGCGTCCGGGCCTCGTCGACCAGGATCGAGTCGACCTCGTCCACGATCGCGTAGTTGTGCTCGCGCTGGACGCAGTCCTCGATCGAGTTGGCCATGTTGTCGCGCAGGTAGTCGAAGCCGAACTCGTTGTTCGTGCCGTAGGTGATGTCCTTGGCGTAGGCCACCCGGCGCTCGGCCGGCGACATCTCCGGCAGGATCACGCCGTAGTCGAGGCCGAGGAAGTGGTACACCCGGCCCATCCACTCGGCCTGGAAGCGGGCCAGGTAGTCGTTCACCGTGACCACGTGCACCCCCTTGCCGGACAGCGCGTTCAGGTACGTCGGGAGGGTGCCGACCAGGGTCTTGCCCTCACCGGTCTTCATCTCCGCGATGTTGCCCAGGTGCAGCGCGGCGCCACCCATGATCTGGACGTCGTAGTGGCGCTGGTGCAGGGTCCGCTTGGCCGCTTCGCGGACGACCGCGAAGGCCTCCGGCAGCAGGCCGTCCAGGGACTCCCCGTTGTCGACCCGTTGCTTGAAGTCGGCTGTCTGGGCGCGCAGCTCTTCGTCGGACATGCCGAGGAAGTCGTCCTCGATCGAGTTCACCACCTTGGCGATGGTCTCGAGCTTGCGAACGATCTTGCCCTCGCCGATCCGCAGTAACTTGTCGAACGCCTTCATCGTGGGGGGTCCACTCCTTGACTGTGCAGCCTTCAATGCGGCGGGTGCCTGACCGTGCTCATCCGGTAATGGACGCAACACAGCCCGCCCGCCTGGCGGGCGTCACCCATGGTACTGGGCCACAAGCGTCACCCCACGCGCCGGAGTGCGTCGCACCCATGCCCCACCCACGAGTGGGGTAGCCAGAAAGTTCCAGTACTACGCCCCGCGACGGCGCTACGGGGTGGCGGTGGCGAGGCGCAAGCGGGGCTACTGGGCGCGGAGGGCGACGCTCAGGGCTGGGGAGAGGTCTCCGCCACCGACCGCGCGGACTTGGGTGAGGCCCAGCCAGGACGCCAGCTGGATGAGCTCGGCTGCCAGCTCCTCGGGGGTCTCCGCGGGCGCCTTCGGCTCGGCGTGGGCTGATTGGACTAGGAGGGTGCCGGTGGGGCGGTCGGCTTTCAGGTCTACTCGAGCTACAAGGCGGTCGCCTAGGAGGAAAGGGAGGACGTAGTAGCCGTGGACTCGTTTCTCGGCGGGGACGTAGATCTCGATGCGGTAGCGGAAGTCGAAGAGGACCTCGGTGCGGGTGCGTTCGAAGACCAGCGAGTCGAACGGGCTGACCAGGGCTCGGGTGTTGACCCGGCGTGGGAGCTTGGCGTCGCGGTGGAGGTAGGCCTGACGTTTCCAGCCCTGGATGGTGACCGGCAGCAGTTCCCCCTCCTCGACCAGCTCGGCGATCGCCTGCGCAGTCGGAGCGGGCGAAGTA
The DNA here is from genome assembly GCF_036067295.1 of Kribbella sp. NBC_00382. NCBI lineage: Bacteria > Bacillati > Actinomycetota > Actinomycetes > Propionibacteriales > Kribbellaceae > Kribbella > Kribbella sp. NBC_00382. The sequence continues at coordinate 4,174,755 of NZ_CP107954.1, read as the reverse complement.
CGGAAGTAGTCCTTCAGGCATTGAGCAGTCGCGACCCCATGCGCCCGGGCGGCGATCGACACCAGCCCGCGGTGCGCTTCCTCCGAGGTCGGCGTCGGCGTGGCGACGACCGAGGCAGGCAGCACCCGCTCAGGGACGTCGTACATCCGCTCGAACTGCTGGTTCCGCCTGGCCACCGTGATCTCGCCGGCGAAGAACAGGAACTCCAGCGCCCGCTTCACGTCCGACCAGTTCCACCCCCAGTTGGTCCGGTCGCGCTCGACGTCGTCGTCGATCTCCCGCGCCGTCAACGGCCCGTGCTCGCGCACATCAGCCAGCACCTGCTTGACCAGATCCGGCCGCTCGACCGCGATCGACCGCGGCCCACCCCACGCCTCGGTACTCGCCCGAGCCATCCGCCACCGCATCAGCGGATGCGTCTCGACCGGGATCAGCGACGCCTCGTGAGCCCAGTACTCCACCAGCTTGCGGGGCGACTTCCCACCAGCCCGGTCGAGCAGCTCCCGCGGGTACGGGCCCAGCCGGGAGTACAGAGGCAGGTACTGCGCCCTGCTGAGCACGTTCACCGAGTCGATCTGGATCAGCCCGATCCGCCCGAGCACGCGAGCCAGCGCCCGCATGTCCGGCACCCCCTTCGGGCGCGGATCGGTGAACCCCTGGGCGGCGAGCGCGATCCGCCGGGCCTGAGCCGTCGACAACACCTCCGTGATCACCTCACGAAGTCTGCCCGACCCCACCGACAAAAACTCAAGCCGAGTCCTGGACGTCGATGATCACTACCCGATCCGCGAGCTCCGGCGCCGCGCCCGGAGGCAACAACCCCCGCGTCCACAGCTCGTCGACCAGCCGGAACCGCCCGTGCTGCAGCCGGCTCACCACGATGGCCGCGGCTTGCTTGCCGGTGATACCGGGGAGGGTGTCGATGACGTCGGCAGGAGCCTCGTTGAGGTCGACCAGCCCGCCATCGTCGTACTGCCGGGGCAGGTCGGGGCGGCCGATCCCCAGGCTCCGCGCCAGAGCAGGTTGCTCAGCAGCGAGCTGCCGCGCCTGACTCCGCCGGAGGGGATCCGGCGCGAGACCGTATGCCTGCGGGTGGCCAACCCGTGGCGGCTGCTGCGGCTGGAGGAAGTACGGGTTCTGCTTTGGCTTCCGGTAGAGGGGACTGCCGATCACCACCGCCGCCTGGAAGGCGCAGAGGACATTGGCCAGCAGATAGACCAGGGTGGCGAACACCTGGCCGTTGGTGAGCTCAGGCTCGTCCGACTCGAGCACATAGAAAATATAGAAGGCAGTCACGGCCAGGTAGCCCACTGCCGACAGCCCGAGGAAGGCACTGCGCCGCTTGATGGCGACCAGGCCCGTCATCAGCCAGCCGCCCAGCCCGATGGTCACCACCGGCACCGCCGCCCCGAGGAACTTGAGCAGCACGACCTTCCACCCGGACGCCCTCGGCGCCTCGTGCGAGAGGTACGGCGGTATGCCAGTCCCCATCAGATCCTCCCCTTGTCCGGTCAGAGTGTAGGGATAGGTCCGGTCATAACTCTGGTGTTACCGCAAGTGAGAGGTGCGCTACCAGGGGTAGCCGGGAGAGTGTGCGGGTAGGCCGCGCCGCCCGCGCAGCCCCTATCACCCTGGAGTGTGAGGCATGGCAAGACTTCAGCTGGTTCGCGCCGTTCTGGCCGCTGGTGTACTGACCGCTGCGTCCATCGGCGCCGTATCCGCGTCCGCCGCCCCGGTGCCGGTCGGACCGCCTGCCCCGATCGTCGGCGGTGACGTCGCCCACACGGCCGACTTCCCGTGGGCCATCCAGCTGTCGAACAGCGGCTCGCCGGTCCCGTCCAAGGAGTACTGCGGCGCCACCCTGGTCGCAGCGAACAAGATCGTCACGGCCGCGCACTGCTCTGACCAGGCGGCGAGCACCTACACCGCGATCCAGGGTCGCGACGTGCTGACCGACAAGTCGACCGGTACGGAGTCCAAGATCAGCAACATCTGGGTGGACCCGGAGTACGGCAAGTCGCCCGGGCACGACGTCGCGGTGATGACGCTGACCACCCCGTTCACCGGCGTCGCGACGCTGGCGCTGGAGACCAGTACGGCGGCTGACACGGCTGGCGCGCCCTCCGTCGTCTACGGCTGGGGCGAGACCGAGGGGACCGGCCCGGCCGACACCTTCCAGAAGGTCGACGTACCTGTACTCGGCGACGCCGTCTGCAACCAGGCGTACGCGAGTGAGGGCTACGCCGCGGCCGGTGAGATCTGCGCCGGCTACGACCAGGGCGGCAAGGACTCCTGCCAGGGCGACTCGGGCGGCCCGCTCGTCCTGAACGGCCGCCTGTTCGGGGTCGTCTCCTGGGGCATCGGTTGCGCCGACGCCGGCAACCCGGGCGTCTACGCCGAGGTAGCCACCTACGCCACCGAACTGCAGGCCCAGATCGACGGCTAGACCGCGCCGAATCGCTCGGTGTGGATCCGGCGTAGCGGAACACCCATACCCGCCAAGTCCTGGCTGATCGCGACCACCATGGACGGCGGGCCACAGATGAAGTAGTGCAACCGGTACGGGCGTCGCGGTAGGAAACGCTCCAGCAGGGCAGCGTCGATCCTGCCGCGCTCCCCCGTCCACTCCGGCCCGGGATCGCTGAGCACCTCCACCACCTTCAGGTTCAACCGGGTGCGGAGGCCGGCGATCTCGGGCCGCAGCATCAACTGGTCCTCGGTCCTGGCCGCGACGAATAGCCGGTGCCTGCGCCGGTCGTCGCGGTCGGCCAGGGTCCGCAACATGCTCAGCAGCGGGGTGATGCCGACACCGGCCGCGATCAGCACGAATCCCGGGGCGGCGTCGAGCCCTTCGATCGTGAATCCACCGTACGGGCCGTCCAGGAAGACCCGGCGGCCCGGCCGGAGCGCGCTGAGCAGCTCGGTGAAGTCGCCGAGCGCCTTGATCGTGAACTCCATCCGCTCGGGGTGTTCGGCCGTCGAGGCGATGCTGAACGGGTGCTCCTCGAAGACGAACGGGGTCGAGCCGATCTTGAGCCAGGCGAACTGCCCGGCCTCGAACGGCAGGCCGGCGTGGTGATAGGCCCGGATCACCAAGGTGATGCCGTCGCCGGGGACCGGCCGGACCGCCTCGACGACGTAGGCGTGCCGCCGGGACCGGATCGGCAGCCAGAGCCATCGCCGGGCCGCGAGCGCCACCAGGAGCAGCCCCGATCCGATGAACCAGGCCGCGATCAGCCCGTGGGCGATCAGGTGCCGCAGCCACCACACGTGCAGCCAGGCCGTCGTCACGACGACCGCCACGAGCCCGTTGTGGACCAGCCGCCAGCCCTCGTAGCGAGGCTGCCGACGCGGTCTCCGGACGGCCAGTACGACCAGCAGCACCAACGAGACCGTGGCGGTGACGGCGGCCCGGGCGGCCCACGTCGTCCTGGTCAGATCGAGGATGCGAAAGCCACGCGGGTCGGCGATCAGTACCGCGACAAAGTGCAGGAGCACCATCAGCACCGCGATCAGGGCGATCAGCCGGTGCACGGTCAGGATCATCTCGATCCCGAAGGTCGCGATCAGCCGGGGCAACCTGGCCGGCAGAGCGACCGCCACGACCAGGGCGGAGAAGCCGACCAGGCCGCTGCTGAGCGCGATCGCTTCCGCTGCGGGGATACCGGGATCGCCGACGACTGCCCGGGTCAGCAGCAACGGGACGAGCAGGACGGCGGCGTAGAGAACGAACCATCCCAGCCGGGCGACCGGCCCGTGGACGTGAGCGGAGATCCGGCGGCGCGACATACCAGTGGGTTTCCAGGATCCTTCGGGAGTGCTGGAAACCTACGCCCGCGGCGGCCGGTCCGGAGCGATTCTGTCAACACTGTCATCTGGGGCCGGGCACAATGGGGGGCCCGGTCCGATGGACCGGGCCCCTCATCTTTGTGGATCCTCCCGAAGGTCAGACGGCCAGCCGGATCACGCCGTAGTCGTAGCCGCGGCGGCGGTAGACGACGCTGGGCTGGTTCTCGTCGGCGTCGACGAACAGGTAGAAGTCGTGGCCGACCAGTTCGAGCTCGTAGAGCGCCTGGTCGAGCGACATCGGCTTGGCGGTGTGGGTCTTCTCGCGCATCACCAGCGGCCCGTCACCGGTCACCGTCAGCGAGCCGAACTTCTGGGTGGGCACCTCGTCCTCGACGACGGTCTCGGCCGGTGCCGCGGCGGCGGCGTTGTCCGACAGCTTGGCGGCGATGTGCCGCAGTCCTTCGGGGGCGTGCTGACCGGTGTGCACCCGGCGGCGGTCGGCCGCCTTGCGAACCTGGGCCTGCAGCCGGTCAAGCGCGACATCGAAGGCGGCTTGCTTGGTCTCACCGCGGGCTTCGCCCCGGACCACCGGCCCCTTCGTGTACATGGTGAGCTCGACTCGCATCGCCCGGTCGTGCTGTCGCGGGTTCTTCTCCTGGCTGACTTCTACTTCGCATCGCAGTACCCGGTGATCGACCTTCTCGATCCGCTCGAGTTTTTCCTCGACGTACTGCCGGAAGCGGTCACTGACCTCGCAGTGATGACCCTTGACAACGACGTCCACGGAAACCTCCATCGATCGGCGACTCTGTTACGTCTTCGGACCCCCGTAACCACGGTTCGGATGCCCGAAACGAGAACACCCACTGTCCGGCCCGGCGAACTCCGTGGGAAGGAATCCGGCTGATCCGGTCCTCGCCCACATCCTCGTTCGACAAGCCCCAGCGGGTGTCATAGGCCAACGCTAGTCGGCTTCGGCGAAAACCGGTAGAGAAGTTCTCATGAACCAGACGCCACCCGTCGCCGGGTGGCGGCCAGCACCGCACAGCCGAGGACCGGAATTCCCCGTGATGACAAGGCACGGCAGGCCTCGGCGAGCGTGGATCCGGTGGTCAGCACGTCGTCGACCACGATCACCGGTTGACCCGTCAGCCTTTCAGCCCAGCGCGAACGAGCCGCGAAAGCCCCGGCCAGGTTGGCCGTACGCTGCTCAGCGGACAGTCCGGCCTGGTCCTCCGGACGCCGTACTACGGCCAGCGCATCAGCCAGCCGAACGTCGTACCCACGTTTGCGCAACTGCCGCACCGCAACCGCTGTCATCCGCCGCAGCGGGTCATGGCCGCGCTGCCGGACCGTCGTCGGCGACGAAGGCACTGGGCAAAGCCAGGCGGCCCGCCCAGGCTCCAGCGCAGCCTGGATCGCCACCGCCAGCGCCTCCCCCAACGGGCGAGCCAGCGAGTACCGGCCGTATTCCTTATGGGCAAGGATCAGCGAGCGCACCACGCCGGCGTACTCCGCTGAGGCCGTTGTCGGACGCAACCAGTCGGGCACCGGCTCGGGCCAGGCCCGGTACGGCGTACTGACGGCAAGCGCGCGATCGCAATCGGGGCAGAGCGACACCCCTGGGCGGCCGCATCCTGCGCAGCGCCCGCCCAGCACGAGGTCGACGAGCGCGTCCCGCAGCAACCACCCGAACCACGATCCGCGATCCCGGCCGCGCCCGCAACCAGGGTGAGTCCGGGCTGTGGACAAACCTGCGAGAGCTGTGGAAAAGATCAGCCGGGGTAGACCGGGGTGATCTGGCCCTCAGGGCCTTCGGCCATGTCGACCCAGTCGAGGTCCTTGCCCTGCCAGTGCAGCTGCTTGCGATCGTCCTGGACGGCGGGCAGCGTGTCGACGTTCGGGTTGGACGCGACGTGGATCGTCTCGAACGAGCTGCTGGCCCCCGGAATCACCTGCGGCTGCGAACCGTCCACGTTGACCTGCCACGGCCGCGCCGCGTCCCCCTTGGGCGACTTGGCGGCCACCAGGATGGCCGGGTTGCTCCAGGACGCGTCCGTGATGTCCAGCAGCGGCAACTGCAGCGGCATGAACCGGCTGAGGGCAAGCTTGCCGTCGCTACCGCCGACCGTGGCGGTCATCACCGAGTTCACGCCCCCGCGCTCCATCACCAGCAGCGCCCGGACGCCATCGGGCGCCATCCGCAGGACAACCGGGGTGTAGGTGCCGAACTTGGTCTGCACGACCGATACCTTGCCGTCCGGCGTACGGACCCGGAGCCGCGGCTTCGCGCTGTCCGCCCGGTCCAGGATCCACAGGTTGTCCTCGCCGTCGAAGGTCGGCCGCAGCACCTTGCCGTCCGCCTCGATCAGCGACGCCTGCTCGTTCTTCGCCCCGTCCAGCCGGCCGACGACCACCAGCGGGCGCCCGCTCTTGCCGGTGGTGGCGATCGCGCCGGTGTCGGCCCGCAGGTTCACCGCGAACGACTCGGCCCTGTACAGGTTCAGCTGGCTGTCGGGGATCGCCTTGGCCTCGATGGTCTGGCCGTCGTCCTGCCCCTGGATCCGCTGGATCTTGCCGTCCCGTACGCCGTACAGGTTCTTCAGCTGTCCGCCGGGCACCGCTGGGTCGTACTGGCCGAAGTTGGCGGACGACAGCTCGTCGGGCCGGTCCGGCAGCAGCGGGGCGCCCTCGACCGTGATCCGCACCCGGCTGGTGATCGGACGCAGCGTCCAGGTGATCTGGGCGGCCAGTTGCTCGCGGTCGGTCGCGTCGGTCAGCGACGAGGCCGTGTCGCTCAGGGCGACCGTCGCGACCCCGGACTCGACCGGTACCGACACGTCCACCGTCGTACCGGGTGGCGCGTTGGAGACCACGCTGTTGCCGAGCCTGCTGGTCGGGCCCTTGAGCAGCTCCTGGATGAGCTGGGTAGCCGCCTGGCCCGAGGTCAGGTTGCGCGGCAGGTAGATCGGGTCCGGCACCAGCAGGTGCTTGCTCGGGTTGAAGAAGTAGAGGGCGGCGGGGATCAGCCGGGGCTGCAGCTGGTTGCTCCCCAGGAAGACGCCGGGCGGCGCGTTCGCTACCCGCCACTGGTCATCGACCTTCGTCAGGTCGAAGGCGAAGTCGAGCTGCGTGTTCGGTGCGGCCGGGGTCCACGAGCCTCGGCCGTCGATGGTGGCGATCAGCGGCGCCGCCAGATGGAACTTCCCGTCGGCCTCCTTGGCGATCCCCGAGCCCGCGCTCTGGTCGTAGACCAGGATCTTCGACTCGGGTTTCCAGGCGTCGCCGGCCTGCGGGGTCATGTACTCCCGGGCGACGTCGAAGGCGTTCGAGTCGGACATCGCCTCCACGAAGCCGTTCACGAGCTGCGGCTGAGCTGCGTTGGGGCGGGGCGGCCGGGCCTCGACACCGGTACCACCGAGACCAGCCGCGGGCGCGTCCTGGCTGCTGCTCCGGATCGGGCCCTTGGTCGGTACGTTCGCGCAGCCGGCCACCAGGAGAGCGGTCGCCAGCGTCCCGGCGAGCAGTCGCGCCTTCATGACTCATCACCACCCGTGAGCTTCTGGTACGGAGCGCCGACATCGACCAGCGACATCTCGGTCACCACTCGCGCCGCGTCCGCGGGCCGGGCGGGGAGCGGCGAGCCGGTCAAGGTGACGTCCGGGCGACGCGGGACGGTCAGGCGGAAGTATGCGCCGTCACCGGGCGAGCCCCACGCGTCCAGTCGGCCGCCGTGCAACCGGGCGTCCTCCAGCGCGATGGACAGGCCCAGCCCGGTACCACCGGTAGTACGCGCCCTGGCCGGGTCGGCCCGCCAGAATCGGCTAAACACCATGTCGGCCTCTTCGGCCCGGAAGCCGACGCCGTGGTCGCGGACGGCCACCGCAGCGGCGTCCTCGTCGTACGCGGTGCTGATCCGGATCGGCCGGCCCTCGCTGTGCTCGACCGCGTTGCCGATCAGGTTGCGCAGGATCCGCTCGATCCGGCGCGAGTCGACCTGGGCGCGGCACGGCTCGGGCATGTCCAGCACGACCTCGCAGCCCTTGTGGCCCAGCAGGGTCTCGTGGTTCTCCAGCACCCGGGAGACGATGTCTCGCAGGTCGACGTCCTCCAGGTCGAGAGCGGCGGCGCCGGCGTCGAAGCGGCTGATCTCGAGCAGGTCGGCCAGCAGTCCCTCGAACCGGTTGAGCTCGCCCTGCAGCAGCTCGACCGAGCGGCGGGTGATCGGGTCGAAGTCGTCCCGGGTCTCGTGCAGCAGGTCGGCAGCCATCCGGACCGTGGTCAGCGGCGTCCGCAGCTCGTGCGAGACGTCCGAGACGAACCTGCGCTGCAGCCTGGACAGCTCCTCCAGCCTGCGGATCTGTTGCTGCAGGTTGCTGGCCATCTTGTTGAAGGAGACCGCCAGCCGGGCCAGGTCGTCGGTACCGCGGACCTGCATCCGCTCCTCGAGCCGGCCGGCCGCAAGCCGCTCAGCGATCCGCCGGGCCATCCGTACCGGGGTGACGACCTGCCGAGTGACCAGCCAGGCGACAGCGCCAAGCAGGACGACCAGCAGCAGCCCGGCGGTGACCAGGGCCCGCTGGACGACGTCGAGCGTCTCCTTCTGCGCGGTGAGCGGGAAGAGGAAGTACACCTCGTACCGCTGGGCAGTGGAGTTCTGTACCCGCAACTGGGAGCCGATGGCCAGGCCCGGCTCGCTGCGGTTGCCCTGGTAGTCGATCCGCATATAGGTGTCGAACAGCTTGGTCTCGTCCTGCGAGACGGACGCGCGCAGCTCGGACGGGATCGACTCGCTCTCGACCAGGCCGGTGGTCCGGATCGCGTTCGAGTCGGCGCTGTCGCTCGGGATCAGCACCACCTCGTACAGGCCGGGGCGGTTGGAGCCCGCGACGAGCAGCGAGAGCTTGTTCTGCAGGGTGCCGGGGTCGGCCGCGTTGATCGAGCCGGTCAGCGACGCGAGCTGCGCGACGGCCTCCTGCTTGGCGCTGTCGCGGCGGGACTCCAGGATGCCGTCGGTGACCTGGCTCATCATCACCCAGCCGACCAGGATCAGCACGATCGTCGACATCAGCAGCGTGCCGGTGACGATCCGGGCCTGGATCGAGCGCCGCCAGACGTCCGGCCAGTGCCGCGGGTGGGTCCGCCACAGGGGCTGCGGCAGGGCGTGCCAGTCAGCCCCGGCGGCGGTGAGCTCGATCTCGGTTCCGCGGGGTGCCGGCTCGGCCGCCGGCTTCTCCGCCTGCGACGACTGGTCGTCGCGTCCGTACTCGATCAGTCCGCACCAGCCTTGTAGCCGACGCCACGGACCGTCACGACGATCTCCGGGTGCTCCGGGTCCTTCTCGATCTTGGAGCGCAGCCGCTGGACGTGCACGTTGACCAGCCGGGTGTCGGCCGCGTGCCGGTAGCCCCAGACCTGCTCGAGCAGCACCTCACGGGTGAACACCTGCCAGGGCTTGGAGGCCAGGCAGACCAGCAGGTCGAACTCCAGCGGGGTGAGCTGGATCGTCTCGCCGCTGCGCTTGACCGAGTGCCCGGCCACGTCGATGGTCAGGTCGCCGATGGTCAGCGACTCCGGCCCGGGCTCGTCCATCCGGCGCAGCCGGGCCCTGATCCGGGCCACCAGTTCCTTGGGCTTGAACGGCTTCACCACGTAGTCGTCGGCGCCGGACTCCAGGCCCAGCACCACGTCCACGGTGTCGCTCTTCGCGGTCAGCATCACGATCGGTACGCCGGACTCGGCCCGGATCGCGCGGCAGACGTCGATCCCGTCCATCCCGGGCAGCATCAGGTCGAGCAGCAGGAGGTCGGGTTTGAACTCGCGGAACGCAGGCACCGCCTTGTCGCCGGTGGCGACCAGATAGGTGTCGTAGCCCTCGTTGCGCAGCACGATGCTGAGCATCTCGGACAACGCCGTGTCGTCATCGACGATGAGGACTCGGCCCCGCATCGTCCGGTTACCTTCTGCCACGCCTGCTCCTTGTACTGTCACGGCCGGTCCGGATCTGTGCTGCGCGCCCAGCGGGCGCCGATCGTACGCACTACGGATAGTGTCCCATTCCCCGGGTAACACACACGCCGGATCGCCGTGCGGGACCGTACTAATGGGGGTATGAGCCGCCCGGGCTGTGATCATGGTGCACTGCGGGGGTCGGAGACAACCTGGGAGGGGCGGGATGAGCGACGGCATCGGGGTCTACGAGAGCTCGGAGTACGCCGAACCGCTGCGGCCGTGGTTGCCGGCGGATCTGCTCGACAACGCCGCCCGGACCATCTCCGAGAACAAGGCCATCATGCTGGGCCTCCCGGTGCTGGCCGGTATCGCGCTGACCGCAGTACAGGCCGCGCTGACGGAGCTGACCGTGCCCGGCGGGATCAGTGGCTTCTTCAACGCCGACTCACCGTTCGAGCGGGCCGGGATCTCCATGCTGGTCATGTACGGGGTGGAGCTGATCCTGTTCGCCGTGGTGTCGAGCATGTTGTCGGGCATCATCGCCCTGGCCGCCGTACGCAGCCAGCTGGCGAACCGGGTCGGCCCACGCGAGCTCCTCCGGCTGGTACGCCGGTCCCTGCCGGCCCTGGCTGCCGTCGGCATCGTCCAGTCGCTCTGCTTCGGCGTGATCATCGCCGGCTGGGGTCTGGGCGTCTTCGCCATCGGGGCCGGTACCGACGCGCTGATCTCGTCTGAGGCGGCCGGGCTGGTCGCAGTACTGCTGGTGCTGGTCGGCGGCGTACTGGTCCTCATCTTCGGGATCCGGCTCGTGCTGGCGGGGACAGTGGTCCTGATGGAGGGCAAGCACGCGCCGGACATCGGGCTCTACATCCCTGCCAGGGTTGGCGTCTGGGGCTCGCTGAGGCGGTCCTGGCGGCTGGTGCGCGGCAAGTTCTGGCGGGTGCTCGGCATCCTGCTGTTCGGTGGGCTGGTGGTGAACATCGTCAGCTACGCGCTGCAGTTCGGCATCGGTACGCTGGCCGCCACGCTGGGGTCCTGGGCCGATGGCAGCGAGGACAGTTCGGCGACCATCATCTCGATCGTGCTGGCCATCTCCGCCGGGCTCGCGACCGTCCTGACCCTGATCGCCAGCCTCGCCTTCATGTCGGCGGTCCAGGCGCTTATCTACCTCGACCTGCGGGTCCGGCGCGAGGGGCTCGACCTGTGGATGCGCCCGGCGCTCAAGTCACCGGCTGGGCCGAATCTGTGAGGGCCCTGGTGTTCCTGGAGCCGCCGGTCGACATCGGTCGCGACGAGGCGGCGCAGGAGGCGGCCAAGGAGCTGGCCAAGCCTGCTTACGGCCAGGCAGGCGACAATGTCATCTCCCGGATCATCGGTCACATCATGGACTGGATCGGCGACCTGCTGGGCAACCTGACCGGCCAGTCCACCGACGGCAGAGCGGGCCTGACGATGCTGCTCGGGTTGATCGTGCTCGTCGTCATCGTGGTGCTGTGGCGGGCCGGAGTACTGCGGACGACTCGCGGGGCCAAGGGCCAGGCGGTCTTCGACGACGACCGGCCGCGCAGCGCCTCTGCTTATCGCACCCAGGCTTCTGAGGAGGCTTCTCGAGGTGACTTCACGGCTGCGGTGCGGAGTCGCTTCCGCGCTTGCGTTGCGGAGCTCACCGAGCGCACTGTGCTGGACGAGCGGCCGGGGCGGACGGCGTACGAGGCTGTGGCGGACGCGGGGCGCGTAGTACCGGCTCTGCGGGAGCCACTGCAGCCGGCGGCGCTGGTGTTCACAGAGGTTGTCTACGGCAACCGACCTGGGACGCCTGAGCGCTATGCGCGGGTAGTGGCCGCTGATGAAGCCGCCAGGCACGTGTCGACGCGACAGTTGGTGCAGGAATGAGCACTGCAGTTGGACGGAGTGGCACTGAAGCCTGGCGGGCACTGCGCATCCCCTTGCTGGTCACCGGGCTGGCGGTGCTGGGCATACTGGTGCTCCTCATTGCAACGGCCGCCCGGACGTCTGGGCCGTTCAGCCCGGACTCTGCCGCCCCAGCGGGCGCCAAGGCCCTCGCTGCTCTGCTCAAGAACCACCAGGTCGAGGTAACGGGCACGACGGCCTACCAGGACGCCGTCGACGGCAGTGCAGACAAGACGCTGCTGATCGCCCCTGGCGGATCCTTGAGCCGCTCGGACTGGGAAGACATAGCTATGGGCGGCTGGGGCCACGTGGTGCTCATCCGGCCGGGCACCAGGGCGCTGGAACTCATCGCCCCCGGCGTACTGAACGCGAGTTCGACACTGCCCGAAGGCAGCCGCTCCCCCGACTGCGACCTCCCTGCAGCGGTCAAGGCCGGTACTGCGACCGTCAGCGGCGTCTCGTACTCCTCTGCCGGCGCGGCCGCCGCTTGCTATGGCGACGGCATCCACCACACGCTCGTCCGGCTCGAGACCGGCGGCAAGATCGTCGACGTCGTCGGCTCGCCGAAGACCTTCACCAATGAGCAGTTGGCTGACGACGGCAACGCAGCCCTCGCGCTGAACCTGATCGGCACGACATCCGAGGTGGTCTGGTACCTGCCGCAGTACGAGGACAACGGCAACGACTACGGCGATGACGACGACAGCGACGGGCCGCCACTGGTCCCGCCGGACGTTCGGTACATCGCGTGGGCGCTGGCCTTCGCTGCCTTCGTGGTGGCGATCTGGCGCGGCCGGCGGCTCGGTCCCGTAGTACCGGAGCCTCTGCCAGTCATCGTGCATGCAGCGGAGACCACTGAGGGCAGGGCGCGGCTCTACCGGCGTTCCCGGGCTCGGGACCGTGCTGCGGCTGCACTGCGCGAGTCTGCGCTCGGCAAGCTCCACACTGCGCACGGCATCCCTCGCAGGGCCGAGCCGACCGCGGTAGTGGCCGCAATCGCCGCCCGCACGGGCAGGGATCCGGCAATGCTCTACGAACTGCTCTATGGTCAACCACCACTCGACGACTCGGCCCTGATGTTCTTGTCCCATGAGCTAGACCTGCTGACGCTGGAGGTACGACACCCGTGACGACCGCTATCGAGGTCACCCCCGAACGGGCCAGGCAGGCTCTGGTCGAGCTGCGGAACGAGATCGGCAAGGCCGTGGTCGGGCAGGAGACGGCCGTGACCGCCCTGGTCCTTGCCCTGCTCTGCCGCGGCCACGTCCTGCTGGAAGGAGTCCCCGGTACGGCGAAGACGCTGATGGTGCGGGCACTGTCGATGGCGATGCGGCTGGAGACCAAGCGGGTCCAGTTCACCCCCGACCTGATGCCCGGCGATGTCACCGGGTCGCTCGTGTACGACGCGAAGACGAGCGAGTTCGAGTTCCGCAAGGGGCCGGTGTTCACCAACATCCTGCTCGCGGACGAGATCAACCGGACGCCACCGAAGACGCAGGCCGCGCTGCTCGAGGCGATGGAGGAGCGGCAGGTCACCGTCGACGGTGAGCCGCGGCTGCTGCCGGTTCCCTTCGTCGTGGCGGCTACCCAGAACCCGATCGAGTACGAGGGCACCTATCCGTTGCCTGAGGCCCAGTTGGACCGGTTCCTGCTCAAGGTGACGCTGGACATTCCGCCGCGTGACGCTGAGATCGCCGTACTGGCCCGGCACGCTGCCGGTTTCGACCCGCGCGACCTTGCGGCTGCTGGGTTGCGGCCAGTGGCTGGGCCGGAGGACTTGTTGGCTGGGCAGGCAGCTGTGCGGCGGGTGGCGGTACGGGAGGACGTACTCGCCTATGTGGTCGACCTGTGCCGGGCCACTCGGCAGTCTCCTTCGCTGCAGCTTGGGGTGTCGCCGCGTGGGGCTACTGCGTTGCTTGCGGTGTCTCGGGCGTGGGCTTGGCTGTCCGGGCGCGACTACGTGATCCCTGACGACGTGAAGGCGATGGCACGTCCTTGCCTGCGGCACCGGGTTCAGATCCGGCCGGAGGCGGAGCTGGAAGGTGTCACTGCGGACGCAGTACTGGAGAGTGTGCTGGCCACGGTGCCAGTGCCACGCTGATGGTCCTCACTGGCCGGGCCGGCGTACTGGCCGCGGCGGGGGTGCTCTTCGTCGCTGTGCTGATGCCCAGGTGGGCTGGGGTCGGCTTGGTGGTCGCTGTCGTGCTGCTGGTGTGCGTGGTCGACCTGTTGCTGGCTGGGTCGCCTCGGCGGCTGCAGCTGAGTCGGGAGGGCGATACCGCTGTACGGCTGGGGCAGCCGGCTGTAGTGACGTTGCTGGTGGCTAACCCCGGGCGGCGGGTGAAGGGGCTGCTGCGTGATGCTTGGCCGCCTTCGGCCGGAGTACAGGACCCGCCGCACAAGCTCGACCTGCCGGGTGGCGAGCGGCGGCGGTTTACGACGCATCTGGTGCCTACCAGGCGTGGGGATCGGCATGCTGATCGGGTGACTGTGCGGTCGATCGGGCCGCTCGGGTTCGCTGGGCGGCAGGGGGCACACAAGGTGCCGTGGACGGTACGGGCGCTGCCGCCGTTCAACAGTCGCAAGCACTTGCCATCGCGGCTTGCCCGGCTGCGGGAGCTCGATGGCCGAACCGCCTTGCTGGTAAGGGGTCAGGGGACGGAGTTCGACTCGCTGCGGGACTACGTGCCGGGTGACGACGTCCGGAGCATCGACTGGCGGGCCACGGCTCGGCGCAACACCGTAGTACTGCGAACCTGGCGCCCCGAGCGCGACCGCCAGGTAGCCATCGTCATCGACTCCGGCCGAATGTCAGCCGGCCGCGTCGGCGACGCCCCGCGCCTGGACCACGCCATGGACGCCGCCTTGTTGTTGGCCGCCTTGGCCACCCGAGCCGGCGACCGAGTCTCCCTACTGGCCTGCGACTCCGAAGTCCGAGCCGACGTCCGCCGCCCCGCCCCCCAAGACGTCCTACCGTCCTTCGTCAACGCCCTGGCCAACGTAGACGCCCAACTAGTCCAAACAGACTTCCGCGTAGTCGTCTCCCAGGTCCTGGAACGCCTAGGCCAGCGCTCCCTGGTAGTCCTCCTAACAGGCCTGGACCCAGCGGTCATCGAGGAGTCCCTCCTCCCCGTCATCGGACCGCTGTTGCGCCGCCACGTCGTCGTACTGGCCTCCGTAGCCGACCCCCGCCTGACGGAGATGGAATCCTCCCTCTCCGACATGATCGAAATCTACGGCGCCGCCTCAGCCGCCCGAACCCGCCTGGACCGAGAACGAGTAACCGCCGTCCTAACCCGAGCCGGCGCCACAGTCGTAGACGCCAACCCAGACCAGATAGCCCCCGCCCTAGCCGACACCTACTTAGCCCTAAAGAAGGCCGGCCGCCTCTAGCCCGACCCGGTCCTCCCCCACGCGAACCGACCCGCAATCCCGCTACCCACGCTGGCGCGACCAGGCGCTCCTGATGGCCAGCAGGCAACTCCGGTCATACGCTGCGGATGCTCGTACCCCTTACAGATAAGGGGAGGCGAGCCTCTCGTGATTTGGCGGTCATGCAAAGTGACGCTAGAATCGAATGCATGTTCGATGATGGATGGGATGATTTCGACGCCGCCGCGACCCTCGACGCGGCCGTCGAATTCGACGCGGAGGAAAACCGGGCCGCGCTCGGCAAACTCCAAGCAACCCTGCACTTCGCCGACTTGCACGCTGCCCTTCCCACCACCTCTGAGAAGACCACTGAAAAGCGTGGAGGCGAGCGCCTGGTCGTGTACGGCGGTGACGGCTGCCCCGCGATCGCCGAGTTCGCCGCCGCCGAACTCGGTGTGCTGTTGAAGATGTCCAGCGGCGCCGCCGCCAACTACATCGGCGAAGCACTCGCCCTCCGCCACCGCCTCCCCCGGATCTGGGCCAAAACCCTCAACGGCCAGACCGTCGTCTGGCGCGCCCGGGCCGTCGCCCGCGCCTGCCTGAAGCTGTCCGCCGAAGCCGCCGCCCTGGTCGACGAACGAGTCGTCGCCGTCATCGACACCCTCTCGGCCTACCGCCTCCAGAAAATCGTCGACGCCGTCATCAAAGAAGCCGACCCCGACGCCGCCCGCCAAGCCGCCGAGGAACGCGCCCGCGAACGCGGCGTCTGGGTCCAGCCCTCCGACGACCACGGCACCAAAACCATCTGGGTCAAAGCCTCCTCCGGCGACGTCATCGCCATCAACGCCTCCCTCAACGACGTCGCCTGGGCCCTCAGCGAACTCGGCGACCCCGACTCCCTGTCCGAACGCCGCGCCAAAGCCATCGGCTGGCTAGCCGACCCCCTAGCCGCCTACGAACTCCTCACCGCCGCCCGCTACCTAGCCACACACCCCGCTCCCACCACCAACGACGCCGACGCCGACGCCGACGCCGCCCAGCATCCAACCGGAGCAGCCCCAGCGCACGGGTCCGGAGCAGCAGCCGACCTACCACCCGGCGGCTCGTCGGACGCCGAGCCGCAGCTGCCCGGTTCGCCGATTGCAGGACTGGCTGAGGACGCTTCGGGAGTCAAGCTACACAGGCCCGGAGCAACCGGCGCTGAGTTGAGCTTGTCCGGAGAACCGGGCACGGAACCAGCCGATGGATCTTCGGGAGGTGAGTGGGACCCGCCCGAAGTACCGGGCGAAGTGGCCGAAGAACCAGACTGGGACGCGCTGTACCCGGGTGATGGGCAGGAGCCAATGGACCCTGTCCGCTGTCCTGCCGTCGAGATCCGGGCAGCGATCGACCCGTACTCGCGCCACCAACTAGCCGGCAAACTCGCCATGATCAAGAACGCCGCCCATACCGCCGGTATCAGCAGCGCGAGCGGGGCAGGCAGGGGCGGACGCGTCGTCTTGTACGTCCACATCACCGACGAAACATTGCTCACCGGTGAAGGCATCGTCAGGATTGAGGATCACGGAGCGTTCATTGCCGCTCAGCTGAAGGAATTGCTCGGCCACGACCAGGTCGTGCTCAAACCGGTCATCGACCTCAACGAGCACATCGACGTCAACGCCTACGAGATCCCCACCCGGATCCGCGAACGCGTACGCCTAGCTCAGCCTGTTGAGCGGTTCCCGTATGGCACGGCAGAGACCAGTCCGCGAACCGATCTGGATCATGTCCAGCCTTACGACCCTCATGGACCACCAGGCCAAACGAGTACCACCAATCTCACGCCGGCAACGCGGTTCCACCACCGCGTTAAAACCCACGGCCGTGGCTGGCGGGTGCAGCCTGCCGGTGAAGGTGTGCTGCAGTGGACCACGCCCAACGGCTTCAGCTTCCGCGTCGACCGCACCGGCACCCACCGCCTCACCTGACCGACCCCGCGAATCGACCCGTACCCCGGGCGAGCGGCGGATCGTGTACCTTCCGGCCGGCTGGCGTTCAACCGAACGTACTGCTAGCCCGTCGTCCGTACCGCGTCCGCCGTCTCGTGGCCGGCGCGCGCGGCAAGGATCGTGTCGCCGTAGGTTTCGGCCCAGAGGGCTACGTGGTGGATGGCGGCATTGAGGGCTCGGCCTGGTTCGGTGAGGGCGTAGGCGACTTGGGGCGGGACTGTGGGGTGGACGGTTCTGGTGATCAGGCCGTTGTGTTCCAGGGTGCGGAGGCTGGAGCTCAGCATGCGCTGGGTGACCGGGGTGAGGAGTCGGCGGAGTTCGTTGAAGCGGACGGGGCCGTTGCAGAGTTCGAAGAGGACCTGCATGGACCACTTCTCGCCGATCATCGCCATCGTTGATCTGACCAGTTCACATGATCCTGGGCGCTCGTCGTCGGTCACGGTGGTTCCCTTTCTGATACCTGGTGCGCAACAACTGCCTTCTTCCCAGGACAGCGCTTGGCTGGTCAGGTTGATTCCATGAGCTTTCCTTGGTCCGACCTTCCGCATGACGATCCCGAGTGGTTCAAGCGTGGCGCGCTGTACGTGCCGTCCGGCGAAGGGCATACGGTCTGGGCGGCCGGGGACGTGTACACGATCAAGGCGCGGGCATCGCAGACGAACGGTGGGTTCGGGTTCATCGAGGCGACCGTACCGGCTGGTGGCGGGCCGCCGCCGCATGCGCACCCGAGCGAGGAGGAGACCTTCTACCTGCTCTCCGGTGAGCTGGAGTTCCTCGACGGCGACACCACCTTCATCGCCAAGGCCGGCGACTTCATCCACATCCCCCGCGGCGTCCGCCACCGCTTCCACAACGTCGCCAACCACGCCGCCAAGATGCTGTTCTTCTTCACGCCGGGCGGCATCGAGTCGGTGATCGGCGACCACGCGCTCCCCGCCGTACCGGGCCAAGAGGTCCCCCCGATCGACGATGACCTGCTGGCCCGCTTCGCCCTGATGAACGACCTCAGCCGAACCATCGCGCTCCCGGACCCGACCTAACAGCTACAGCAAGTGGCAGGCCGCCTGGGGCTCCTCGAGAGCTGGCAGGATCGGGAGGACGTCGGTGCGGCATTTGTTGGCGATGGGGTTGCCCGAGGCGACTACCTGGCAGCGGGGGTGGAAGCGGCAGCCGCCGGGGATGCGGGTGGGGTCGGGCGGCTCACCGCTCAGGACAATGCGGGCCGGGGACTCGGGAAGTACCGAGAGTAGGGCTTGGGTGTATGGGTGTTGGGGGGTCTTCAGGATCTGTTCGGTGGGGCCGGATTCGACGATGCGGCCTAGGTACATGACGGCTACGCGGTCGGCGATGTTCCAGGCGAGGCCTAGGTCGTGGGTGACGACCAGGGCGGAGAGGCCGAGGTCGTCGCGGAGGCGGAGCAGGAGGGCGAGGATTTCGCCGCGGACGGAGGCGTCGAGCGAGGCGACGGGCTCGTCGGCGATCAGGACTTTGGGGTTGAGGGCCAGGGCGCCGGCGATGACTACGCGCTGGCGTTGGCCGCCGGAGAGTTCGTGGGGGTAACGGAGGAAGAAGCGTTCTGGTGGGCGGAGGCCTGCGCGGGAGAGGGCTTCGGCGACGACGGTCTCCTCGTCGGGGAGGCCGTGGATTCGGGGGCCTTCGGCAACGGCTTCGTAGACCGTCTGGCGCGGGTTGAGGGAGCCCATCGGATCCTGCAGCACCAGCTGGACCCGGCGACGGTAGGCCTTGAGCGCCTTGGCGCGGTACGAGAGCGGCGATCCGTCGTACGAGACCGTGCCCGCGCTTGGTCGCTCGAGGCCGAGCAGCGTACGGGCCAAAGTTGTCTTGCCGCAGCCCGATTCGCCGACCAGCGCGACGATCTCACCAGCCCCGACGGCCAGGTTGACGCCGTCCACGGCCCGCGCCGCACGCCTGCCACGGGAGGCGAACTCAACTGACAAAGAGCTTGCCTCTAGCAAGATTCCTCCAGTACCAGAACACAGGCCGCCGTACGCCGATCGCCCGCCGGCCGCAGCTCGACGTCGACCGAAGAACACGACTCCAGCGCCACCGGGCACCGCGGATGGAACACACACCCCGACGGCAACCGCTGAGGATCCGGCGGATCACCCCCGAGCCCCCGAGGCGCCAGCCGCGACGCCGGATCACCAACAGTCGGAAAGGCAGCCGCCAGCGCCTGACTGTAAGGATGCCGAAACACCCCATCAGCAGGACCTGTCTCGACAAGTCGCCCGGCGTACATGACCGCCAACCGATCACACGTGTCAGCTAGTACAGACAAGTCGTGCGAGATCATCAGCAACGAGATCCCCCGCGACGCGATCAGCGACTTGATCAGCGTCAGCACCTGCGCCTGCACCATCAGGTCGAGCGCCGTCGTCGGCTCGTCCGCGATGATCAGCTGCGGTTCACACGCCAGCGCCATTGCGATCATCACTCGTTGCCGTTGGCCACCAGACAGCTCGTGCGGATAGCTCCGGGCACGCCAAGCCGGCAACCCCACCTGACCAAGCAGTTCAACAACGCGAGTACGAGCCTTATCCGAAGAGCAGATCTTGTGCACCAGCAAAGGTTCAGCGATCTGGTCGCCGATCCGCTGCACCGGGTTCAGCCCATGCTGCGCCCCCTGAAAAACGATCGACGCCTCGGCCCACCGCACTGCCCGCAACCGCCCCCACTTCATCGCCAGCACATCCTCACCGCCAAGCATGATCCGTCCCGAAGTCCGGGCATCGCGAGGCAGCAACCGCAGCAAAGCCATCGCCAGCGTCGACTTCCCCGACCCCGACTCACCGACGACGCCGAGCGCCTCACCGGCCTCCAGCGACAACGACACACCCCGTACCGCGGGGACGTCCCCCGACGCGATCCGGTAGGTCACGGACAACTCGTCCAGCTCGAGCAGACTCATCAGACCGCCCTCCGCAACCGTGGATTCAGCACGGTCTCCAGCGCCCGACCGCACAACGTGAACGCCATCACCACGATCACGATGCACAAGCCCGGTACGAGGATGTACCACCAAGCGCCCGACGTCGCCGCACCCCAGTCGTACGAACCACGCAGCATCGTCCCCCAAGACGTCTTGTTCGCGCTGACCCCGAGGAAGGCAAGTGTCGACTCCGTGACGATCGCGCTCGCCACCTCCAGCGTCGTACTTGCCAACAGCAACGGTGCGACGTTCGGCAGCACATGCCGCGTGGTGATGTGCCAGTGCCCGCCGCCCAACGCCTGCGACCGTTCGATGTACGGCCGTGCCTCCACCGCCAGCGTCTGCGCGCGAATCAACCGAGCCGTCGACGGCCACGAAGTCACGCCGATCGCCGCGATGATCGTCACCGTGCTGCCACCCAGGATCGCCGCCAGCACAAGCGCGGTCACCAATGACGGCAGGACCAGGAACCAGTCCGTGATCCGCATGACGATCGCGCCGATCCAGCCGCGGAAGTGCCCAGCCGCGATCCCGAGCACCGTCCCGATGACCATGCTGAGCAACGCAGCGAGGAACCCGATCAGCAACGACGTCCGTGATCCCCACCAGATCATCAGCAGTACGGACCGCCCCGACTCATCCGTGCCCAGCGGATCGTCCCAGCTCGGTGGCGCAAGCTTCTCGCGCGTCCCGCTGACGACGTTCGTCACCCCCACGTCGATGAACAGCGGCGCGATTACTGCGAGCAGTACCGCGAGCAGCAGGATCGCCAGGCCGATCACGCCGGCGCGGTGACCACGGAAGTCGCTCCAGAACCGTTGCAGGGAACGGCGCCGACGCGTCCAAGTGATGCTCATGCGGACCTCACCCGGGGGTCCAGCAGGTGGTACACGACGTCAGCGAGCGTGTTCATCAAGATCACCGACACCGTGATCAGCAGGAACGTGCCCTGCATCAAGGTGAAGTCAGGCACCCGGATCGCCTCGTAGAACAGCTGCCCCAGCCCCGGCCAGCTGAAGATCGCCTCGACGGTCACCGCCCCGCCGACGACGAACCCGATCCGCATGAAGACCAGCGTCACCGTCGGCAACAGCGCATTCGGTACTGCGTGCCGCCGCCGGATCTCGTCATCGCGCAGACCCTTCGCGCGGGCCGTCGTGACGTAGTCCTGCCCGACCTCGTCGAGCACCGACGACCGCATCACCAGCAGGTACTGCGCGTAGACGACCGCCACCATCGTCAAGCACGGCAGCACCATGTGCTTGGCGACATCCAGCACATACCCGAACCCATCCGGCGCATCGACGCTCTCGATCCCTCGCGTCGGGAAGATGCCCGGGATCGGCCCGATCCCAGCCGCGAACACCATCAGCAGCAGGAGTCCGAGCCAGAACGTCGGCACCGACCACAGCACCAGCGACACCCCGGTGGAGAACTTGTCGAACCGGCTACCCGGCCGCCAGCCGGCGCGCGCTCCTTGCCAGATGCCGAGGCTGACGGCCATCACCAGCGCAGTACCGGTGAGCAGCAGGGTGGAGCCGATCCGTTCGCCGATCAGGTCCAGTACAGGCCGCTTGTACTCGTACGACGTACCGAGGTCGAAATGCACCGTCTGGTTGACGAAATGCACGAACTGCTCGGCCAGCGACTTGTCCAGCCCGAGCCGGTGCCGCTCCAGATCGAGCTGCTCCGGCGTCATGTTCCGGCCCTGCGCCAGCGCCCTCACCGGATCTCCCGGCAGCAACCGGAACGCGAAGAACGTCGCCACGATCACCATCGCGATACTGAGCAACGCCCCACCGACCTTGGCGGCGGCGTACCGGAGCAGCCCCCGGCGGGCAGGCTGCTCGTCGATCGCCTCGACCGCCGGTGGCGCGATCGTCATCGCGCCACCCGAGCCCGAGCGCAGGTCATTCGCGGTCGTCCGCCACAGTCTTGCGGCGGCGGGTGAGGAAGAAGCCGCCTCCGAGCAGTACTACGACGGCCGCGGCCACGCCGGCGATCAGGCCGGTGTTGGAGCCGCCTTCGTCGGTACCGGCGTCCTTGGTGACGGCTTGCAGCGTGTAGAACGGCCAGTAGCCGCTGCCGCCGTACAGGATGCCCTTGTCCTCGGGGATCGGCGTGATCGAGGCGATCCGGTCCTTGCGGTAGCCCTCGAGGTCGTTCGGGTAGTACAGCGCGATCACCGGCGCGTCCGTGTAGAGCCGCTCCTCCATCTTCTTGATGATCGCGGCCCGCTTCGGCCGGTCGAGCTCCTTCAACTGCTGCTGGTACAACGCCTCGTACTGCGGGTCGCAGTAGAACGACTCGGTACCGCCGCCCTCACCGGACGCCGTCGGCCGCCGGCTGCACAGGTGCGTCGCGAGCACCTCCTCCGGATCCGGGTTCACCGACCAGCCGCTGATCGCGATGTCGAACAGCGCCGTCGTCCCGGTCTCCTCGGTGAACTTGCTCGAGTCCAGCCGCTTGGTGGTGAGCGTGATGCCGAGCTCCTTGAACCACCCGGTCAGGTACTCCGCGAGCTTCTCCTCGATCGGCGTATCGGTGTGGATGCTGAACCGGAACTGCAGCTTCCGCGACCCGTCGGGCATCGTCCGGATGCCGTCGGCACCCTTCTTGTAGCCGGCCTCGTCGAGGATCTGGTTCGCCTTGGCCAGGTCGAAGCTGACCTTCGTGGCCCCCGATGCCTGCCAGAAGAAGTCCTTGTACATCGGCGGGATGATCGATCCGTCGGCCGGCACCGCCAGCCCGTTCTGCACCTCGTCGACCAGCTTCTGCTTGTCGATCGCGTAGTGCAGCGCCTCCCGCACCTTCGGGTCCTTCAGCGCCGGATGCCCGTCGCCGATCGGCTTGTTGTCACTGGTCGTCGCGCCGTGGTTGATCTGCAGGTACGTCGCCCGCCGGCCCTGCTCGTTCCACTGGACGATGTTGGCGTCGCCCTTGAGCGCCTCGAAGTCCGGCGGCGCGAGCCGGCCGATCAGGTCGATGTCGCCCTTCTTCAGCCCGACGATCGCGGCCGCCGGGTTGTCGTAGAAGATCACCTGCAGCTCGTCGATCTTCGGCGCGCCCCGCCAGTAGTTCGGGTTCGCCTTGAGCTTCACGTACTGGTCCTTCTTCTGCTCCACCGCGACGTACGGGCCGCTCGTGACGGCCGGGAAGTCGGTCGCCTCGTACTTCGCGATGTCGCCGACCTTCTCCCAGACGTGCTTGGGCATGATCGGCACCGGGTTCTCCAGCATCGACGCCTGCGGGGCCTTGAGCTTGATCGTCAGGTCCTGGCCGCTCGCGGTGACGCTGGCGAAGTTCTCCACCGCCGGGCCGTTCGCGGTCTTGGCGCCGTCGTCGGTGATCATCTTGTTGAACGTCCAGGCCGCGTCGTCGGCCGTGATCGGCTGGCCGTCGGACCACTTGGCCTGGCGGATCTTGAACGTCCAGGTCAACCCGTCCGGCGAGGTGGTCCAGGACTCGGCCAGGTCGGGACTGGGTTGCAGGGTCTTGGCGTCCGGCACGGTCAGGAAGCCGTACATCCAGCGGTGGATCGACGACGAGACCAGCCGGACGGCCAGGAACGGATTCAGCGAGTCCACCGACTGGGTGGCACCCACCCTGATCACCTTGGGCGCCACCGGGTCAGCCTGAGGAACCGCCTGAGCGGTCACTCCTGACAGTCCCCCGAGCGCCAGCATCCCCATCGCCGCCGCCGCGCCGATCCATCTCCGCATCCGCCCCACGCACCTTCCGCCCTGGTGGTTTAGGGAGAAAACCACACCATTTAGCTACCGTTCGTCAACGATTGACGTATTTTTGTCACAGTATCGTTGCGCCGGGTCACGGACGCCGAGGTCGCCGGCTTCATCGGCGCCGGCTGAGCATCACTCGAAGGAGTGACGCCGACGGACCTCCGTCCGCCACAGAATGTGGAGGTGAGCGCCCAGACCAGTAGCATCCGGCCGTTTCCCGCGCGGTCGCTGCCGACGACCGTCCCGATCGCCGGCCTGCTGGTCGCGCTGCTCGGCGTCTGCGCGATGGTGGCCGACATCTTCCTGATCGGCGGCACCGAGCGCTGGCATTTCGTCGACCCCTGGGTTGCCCTGGGCATCATTCTGGCGCCGGCCACCCTGGTCTTCCGGGAGACCCGACCGCTGATCCCCTGCGTCGCGCTCACCGCCGCGATCACCCTGGCCTATCTCCCGACGAACACCGACCCGGTACTGCTGGTGTGCCTGGCCGTGGCCCTCTTGTCGGCCGCCCAGTCTCAACATCCGCCCACCCGCTCGGCGGCGCCGGTGATCGTCTTCCTGCCGGTGGTGGTCGCCTCGACCATCTGGCCGAAGGTGATCGACCTGGTCTACTGCCGCCCGGACACACCGACCTGGCTCTTCCCGAACTATGCGCGGATCCAGGCCTCGGACTACACCGAGCACAACACGATCCAGCCCTGGCCCGCCTGGTTGTCGCTGATACTCGCCGCCATCTGGCTGGTGGGCTATCTGCTGCGCTCGGTCGACCTCCGATCCCGCCTGGCCCCGCTGCTCGACGACGCCGTACGGATCGAAGATCGGGGCAACCCGTGGAGGTTCGACGGGCTGCTCGCGGTCGGCTTCGGCCTCGTCCAGCTGTGGGACCACTCGCGGATCGGGGCCGACTATCAGGTGGGGATCCGCGGGGCGCTGACAGTCTTGCTGCTGCTTGCACCGCTGACGCTCGTACTACGCCGGCGGCTGCCGGTCGTACCGTGCGTCGTACTCGGCCTGGCCGCCACAGCGGGATACGCCGCAGGCCAAATCCCCTGGGTACTGATCGTCGCGTTGGCGGTGGCGTTGTACTCGGCCGCGGTCTGGCGCAGGCCCGCCTTCTCCGCGCTGTTGGCCGGCGGCGTACTGGCAGCGATGTATCTGGCCAGCAGCGGGCTCGGCGCCCATGAACTGCTCAAGCTCGTCTATGCGAACCAGCAGGCGGCGGCTACGTGGCTGTTCCCAGGCGACCTCGGGAACGAGACCGGGCTCGGACTGCTCGAGACCGCCTTCGACCGGGTCTGGCCGCTCTCGTACTCCGTCGCCCTGCTCGCACCCTGGTGCCTCGGGCTGCTGGTGCGGACCGTACGCCGAAGCCAGAAGACCTCGGTTCGCGAGGAGCAGTTGCTCAAGCGAAACCAGGAACACGAGCAGACCCAGGTCTTGCTGGAGGAGCGGGCCCAGATCGCGCGTGACCTGCATGACGTGGTCGCGCACCACGTCAATCTGATGGTCATCCAGGCCGAGGCTCACAAGACGGAGGAAGCCGTCCAGGGCTACCAGCGGATCGGCGACACCGGCCGGCGTGCACTGACCGAGCTCGACCGGATGTTGTGGGCGCTGCGCGGCGAACCCGGCTCGCCCGTTCAGACGCCGACGGCGGGGCTCGGCCAGCTACCAGCGTTGATCGAGGGCCTTGCCGAACAGGGAATCCAGGTCGAGCTCGAGATCAACGGCGACCCGGCCGGGCTGTCCGACAGTGTGCAGCTGACGGTTTACCGGCTGGCGCAGGAAGCCCTCACCAATGTCGCGAAGCACTCCGGGGCGAAGGCGGCCCGGCTGCTCGTCGACGTACGGGCGACCGCCGTCACGCTCGAGATCGGTGACGACGGGTCCGGGTTCGACGTCGCCGCGGCCTCCGTCGGGACGCGGCACGGGCTGGCCGGGATGAACGAACGGGTCCGGATCCATCACGGCACACTCGAGATCGTGTCCTCGCCGGGTGACGGTACGACGATCAGGGCCAGGCTCCCGCGTTAGTGCTTGGCGTTGCGGGACCAGACGAAGCAGTAGACGCCGAAGCAGGCGATGCCGAGAGCCATCAGGGTGAGCAGCACTGAGCCGAAGGGCTGGTCCTTGATCGTGCGCAACGCTGCGTCGAGGCCGCCGGCCTTCTTCGGGTCGTAGTCGATCGACGCGTAGGCGAACAGGCCGCCGACGATGATGAAGGCGATGCCCTTGGCGGCGTAGCCGACCCGGCCGAGCATGATGGTCGATTCCGAGACGCCGCCGGTCAGGTCCTCGGTGAACTTCTTCGTCACCGCCTTGTAGATCTGGCGGACGCCGACGCCGATGATCACCAGGCCGATGATCACGACCAGCACCCGGCCGGCGCCGTTCTGCATCAGCTTCGCGGTCATTCCGCTCGACTGGCTACGGCCGGACTGCGAGGAGCCCATGGCGACCTTGGCCGCGCTGATCGACAACGCGAGATAGACGACGCCGCGGCCGATCGACGAGACCTTCTTCTCCGTGTCGAGGTGACCGTAGACCAGCTCCAGCACCTTCCAGATCACCAGCGCCAGCAGCCCAACCGCGACGATCCACAAGAGCACGCCACCGAACGGCTTACTGGCCAGCTCCTGCAGTGCGCCTTGCTGGTCGGCGCCCTCTGAGCTCTTTCCCCAGGCGAGTTGCAGCGAGATCCACGCGATCAACAGGTGGACGACGCCGTAGGCGATCAGGCCGACGGTGATCGCGACGGCGTACAGGCGACTGTTCTGTGCTTGCTGGGCGGTCCTCATAGAGAACCCTGTACCCGCCCCGGAAACGGTCGGTTCAGGCGGAGACGGGCGCGCTCGCCTCGCGCTCGGCCAGCTCGATGTCGCCGTACTCGCCGGCCCTGGCAGCCCGCCGGCCGAGCGTCCAGACGTAGACGAAGAACCCGATCTCGACCAGTACGCCGATGCCGACCCGGACCGCGGTCGGGAGCCCTGACGGCGTGACGAACGCTTCAATCAAACCAGTGATCAACAGGATGACGCCAAGACCGATCGCCATCCCGACCGTGGCGCGACCGGTCTGCGCCAGCGCGTGCATCCTGGTTCTCGGGCCAGGCGCGATCCACGACCAGCCGAGCCGCAGGCCGGCCGCCGCCGCGACGAACACCGCAGTCAGCTCTAGCAGGCCGTGTGGCGTGATCAGGCCGAAGAACACGCCGGCCCGGTCGTGGCCGATCATCACCCCGGCATTGATGCCGAGGTTCATCGCGTTGCTCCACAGCACGAACATCGTCGGGACCAGCAGTACGCCGATAGCCAGTACTGCGGCCGAGACCGTCGCATTGTTGATCCAGACGCGCAGTGCGAAGTCCTGGGCCGGGTTCTCGGAGTAGTAGTTGGCGAAGTCCTTGTCGACGAGCTGCTGGATCTGCGCCGGGGTAGTGACCGAGTCGAGCACCTCTGGGTGCGCGATGATCCGCCACGCCATCCAGGCCGCTACGAGGTAGAACAGCAGGCCGATGGTGAGCCACCAGCGGCGGGACGCGTACAGGGCGGCAGGGAAGCTCACCAGGAAGTACCGGGAGATGTCACGCCAGACAGGTGCCTGTGCACCCGTCACTGCGCCTCTTGCATCTCCGATGAGACCAGAGAGCCGGCCAATCGTCACCGGGTCGGCTCCACTCGCCCGGAGCGCGGACAGGTGCGTCCCCACCCGCTGGTAGAGCGATACCAGCTCATCGGCCTCAGCACCGGTCAACCGGCGCTGCCGCCGGGTCAGCGCGGCCAGCCGATCCCACTGCGGCTGATGCACGGACACGAACGCCTCGACGTCCATCAACCCTCCCCTGGCCTCAGCTGGCTCTTGGCTAGGTCACACTAGCTGTCCGGGGTGTCTGAATTCGGCTAGGGAGGGGCGCGGGTGTCTCAGCTGGTCACGGGGGAAGCGGTCGTCCTCCAGGTGCGGATCGCGCGGATGCCGACCCGCGCACTGGCCTGTGCGATCGACTTCGTCATCCAGATGATCGTGCTGGGCACGTTGCTCGGTTTCCTGCTCGGGTTCCTGATCGTCGAGGCCAGCCCGGCGCTCGGTGCCGCGCTGGCGATCATCACCGTATTGCTGGTCGTGGTCGGGTACAAGGTCGTGATGGAGACGCTGACCCGGGGCAAGACGCTCGGCAAGCTGATCCTCGGGCTCAAGGTAGTCCGCGACGACGGCAGCTCGATCCGGTTCCGGCATGCGCTGGTCCGCGGGCTGCTCTGGTTGTTCGTGGACTTCGCGCCCTGGTTCGCGGCCAGCCCGGGGATCGTGGCGAGCCTGATGAACAAGCAGGGCAAGCGGATCGGCGACATGGTCGCGGGCACGGTGGTGATCCGCGAACGGCACCAGCCGATGGCGTCGCCGCCGCTGTTCGTACCGGGGCATCTGGTCATGTGGGCGCAGTCGCTGGAGTTGTCGCGGCTGTCGGACGAACTGGCCAACACGTGCCGCGAATACCTGGCCCGCTACATGGAGCTGGAGGTCAGTGCCCGGGTGGCGATCGGCGATGCGCTCGCCTACCGCGTCGGACAGGTGACGGCTCCTGCCCCGCCGGTCCACATCATCGCGCCCGCGTTCCTGTCCGCAGTACTGGCCGAACGCCGCCGCCGCGAGCTGGCCCGCCTAGCAACGGCTCGAGCGACGTACAGCACCAACCCGTACGCCGCCCCGACCGGCCCCTTCGGCCAACCCAGCCAGCCCAACCCGTACGCCGCGCCAGCCGCTGCGCCCAACCCGTACGCCGTTCCGGCTGGGCCGTTTGCGCCGCCGAACCCGTACGGCGCGCAGCCGCCGCCCTACGCGCCACCCCCACCGCCGCACCGCCAACCGCAAGCACCCTCTGCGGAACCCACCAAGGTCAACGCCCAGGGCTGGCACGCACCGGGCAGCGAACCCGACCAGTGGTCCTGAAACTGTCCGCCCACCCCGGCCGCACCATGGTCGTCCGCCGCAGCCTCAATTCCCGCCAGGGAATGACGAGGGGCGCCGTACCGGATGACCGGTACGGCGCCCCTCGGAAACAACTCAGTAGCGGTAGGCGTCCGACTTGTACGGGCCCTCGACCGGTACGCCGAGGTACTCGGCCTGCTCCTTCGACAGTTCGGTCAGCTTGACGCCGAGCGAGTCGAGGTGCAGCCGGGCGACCATCTCGTCGAGGTGCTTGGGCAGCACGTAGACGTCGGTCGGGTACTCCGAGGTCTTGGCGAACAGCTCGATCTGCGCCAGTACCTGGTTGGTGAACGAGTTCGACATCACGAACGACGGGTGCCCGGTCGCGTTGCCCAGGTTCAGCAGCCGGCCCTCGGACAGCACGATGATGGTGTGGCCGTCGGTGAACCGGAACTCGTCGACCTGCGGCTTGATGTTGATCCGCTCGATGCCGGCCGTCTTGTACAGCCCGGCCATGTCGATCTCGTTGTCGAAGTGGCCGATGTTGCCGACGATCGCCTGGTGCTTCATCTGCGCCATGTGGTCGGCGGTGATGACGTCCTTGTTGCCGGTCGTGGTGACGAAGATGTCGGCGATCCCGACGACGTCCTCGATCGTGGTGACCTGGAAGCCGTCCATCGCCGCCTGCAGCGCGCAGATCGGGTCGATCTCGGTGATGATGACCCGAGCGCCCTGGCCGCGCAGCGACTCCGCACAACCCTTGCCGACGTCGCCGTAGCCGCAGACGACCGCGACCTTGCCGCCGATCAGCACGTCGGTGGCGCGGTTGATGCCGTCGATCAGCGAGTGCCGGCAGCCGTACTTGTTGTCGAACTTCGACTTGGTGACCGAGTCGTTGACGTTGATCGCCGGGAAGAGCAGCGAGCCGGCCTTGTGCATCTCGTACAGCCGGTGCACACCGGTGGTGGTCTCTTCGGTGACGCCCAAGATGTTCTGACCGATCTTGGTCCAGCGCTGCTTGTCCTCGGTCAGCGACCGGGTCAGCACCGACAGGACGACGCTGTACTCCTCGGACTCGGCGGTCGACGGGTCCGGAACGGCGCCGGCCTTCTCGAACTCGGTGCCCTTGTGGACGAGCATGGTGGCGTCGCCGCCATCGTCCAGGATCATGTTCGGGCCGTCAGCACCCGGCCAGGTCAGCGCCTGCTCGGTGCACCACCAGTACTCCTCGAGCGTCTCGCCCTTCCAGGCGAAGACCGGTACGCCGGCCGGGGCGTCGGCGGTACCGTTCGGGCCGACGACGACCGCGGCGGCCGCGTGGTCCTGGGTGGAGAAGATGTTGCAGGACACCCAGCGCACCTCGGCGCCGAGAGCCGTCAGCGTCTCGATCAGCACCGCGGTCTGGATGGTCATGTGCAGCGAGCCCATGATCTTCGCGCCGGCCAGCGGCTTGCTCTCGCCGTACTGCGCACGCATCGCCATCAGACCCGGCATCTCGTGCTCGGCCAGCCGGATCTCCTTGCGCCCGAACTCGGCCAGTCCGAGGTCTGCCACCTTGTAGTCGAACGTCATACCGTTGCCGCTCCCCTGGGGATGTCGTTGTGCTTGCTGCCGGAGTCGAGCCTAGAGGGCGCGACGGGGGTCCCGGTCGGCTGGGTCGGCATTTCTGACACTGAAATGTCAGGATTGCTGTCATGCGCATCACGGAAGCGGCGAAGACCCTCGGCACTACCCCCCGGATGCTGCGCTACCGGGAGGCGATCGGGCTACTGCCCAGATCCCGGGCCGCCCGCAACACCCAGCGCCAGTACGACGACCGCGACCTCGCCGCCGTCCGGCTCGCCCTCGAACTGGAACGCCGGTACGACGTGACGCCGGCCGCGCTCGCCTTCGCCCTGAAAGCACTGGCCGAACCGTCCGTCGCCGCCGACCTGCGCAATCTCGGCTACCGCACCGGCCGACTCAGCGCACCGCCGAGCGCGGCCGAGATCGATCGCGAGCGCGCGCTGCGCTGGCTCGGCCGCAGCGGCATGCTGCCACCGCCGCACAACCGGCCGCGTTGAATACGAAAACCATTGATCCTTCAAACAAAGCCCGCGAAAAAACGACCACGATTGCACCATTCTTTGAATCTGTCATATTCATTGCAGGTTCCTGCAATGAATTGCGCCGTTATCATTTCGTGACCACCCACGGGATTGCTTCGGATTGTGTAGGTCTCGTAGCTTTTCCGTAACAAGGGGGTTGCGGAGCCCAAGCGGCCCGATACGGGGAAATCAGCCTGCCGACGGTATTTCGGTGGACTTTTCCGTGTGCATTTTCGGGGTGTTCTCCGGTTTTCCGTGATTCCTTTTCCGCCCTGTTTTCCAAGGAGAGGGAAAGTCATGAACAAGGCACGCAAGGGTCTCGCCGTCGCATTGATGGCCGGACTGGGATTCACCGGGATCGGCATGGCGGCTCCGGCCGCCAACGCTTGGCTGCACGTCGGCTCGGAGACCCGTTACCCGGCCGAGGGCGGGACCTGGCAGTACGGCTTCTGGAACGTCGCGATCCGTTCCTACTACACGGTCAACAAGTGCCACGGTTCGTCGGTCATCCTCAACGGCAGCCTGGTACGCAGCATCAACACCGCCTCCGGCAAGAAGTCGATCGCGGAGAAGAGCGCCATCAACACCCCGGGGGCCGACGACTCCTACTACTACCGCACCTGCTGAATTCCTCAGCGCCCCGTGCCCGGCCCGGTCACAGCCGGGCGGGCACGGCCGCGCGTCGCGGAGAGTCGCGCCACGTCGCTCTGCGTGCGAAGATGAGCCGCCCAATCCGCCCCACTGATCCGCCTGGAGATCTGCAGTGCACAGGAAAATCGCCGTTGCGGTGTCGGCGCTGCTGTTCGCGCTGCTGGCCGTCGCGGTCACCCTGGTCGCCACCATGCATGACCGGTCGTACCCCGAGCAGCTCTCAACCAAGTCGATCGTCAACCTCGACTTCGCCAGCGCCGGGATGGACGACGCCGCCGCGATCCGGTCGCTCGGCGCGCTGAGCGACCGGCTGCACATCGGCCTGGTCAAGGTCGCGCCCGACCTCGGCGGCGACCAGACCGGCCAGGTGTTCGTGAAGGTCGGCACCGAGGGCTCGTTCCCCGAGCGGATCCGCCGGTTCGGCAACGACCAGGACGCGACGGTCCGGGGCAAGGAAGCGCTCGAGCACTCCTATGCCAGCGGTGAGTACCTGGTCACCGGCTCCACCACCGGCCTGCCGGAGTTCAAGAGCTGGCTCACCTCGCACCGGGTGATCACCAAGTGGAACGACAACAACCTCGCCGGAACGCTCAGACTCGTCGTGAAACAAGGCAGTTTCGCCACCAGCCTGCTCGCCGCGACCGCGCTGATGGTGTCGCTGGTCCTGTACTGGCTGTCCGTGAAGGCCCGTGGCCGGGCGCTCCGCGCGCTCGCCGGGGTCTCCGGCTGGCGGATCCAGTACGAGGACCTGACCGGCTTCCTGATCGCGGTACTGACCGGCGCCCTCGCCGTCGACCTGCTCGCCATCGTGTGGACCGGGTTCGCGCAGGGCTGGACGTTCGTTCCGAAGTACCTGTCGATCCTGGCGACCTTCGACATCATCGTGCTGATCGCGACGATGGTCTTCGCCGTGGTGATGTCGGCCGCGTCCTGGCCGGGACCGGCGATGCTGGCCAAGCGGGAGCCGGCGGTCAAGTCGCTGCGCAAGGTGTCGATGGTCCTCAAGGGGCTGACCTTCGTGCTCGTCCTCGCCGCGGTGGCGCCCGCGGTCACGGCGTACACGAATGCTCGTGGGTCGGCCGAGCAGCAGTCGCACTGGAAGGCGCTGGCCGACCAGGTGACGATCTCGTTCCAGGCCGGGATGGGCGAAGACGGTTTCCAGCAGATCATGAAGCAGGTCGGCGACGTCGTGGGCGAGGCCGAGAAGAAGGACGCCGTCGCGCTGTCCTACACCTTCGACCAAGAGGCGCTCGACGGCGTCAAGCTGGGCAAGTACGACTCGCTGGCGATCCTCAGCCCCAGCTGGCTGCGACTGATGAACAAGGGCGCGACCGGCGCTACTCCCGGGCTGACCCCGCTGCCCACCGACCAGGTCCCGGCGGGCGTGAAGCAGTACCTCGGCGACAGCCTGGGGCTGTGGACCCGGGACAAGGCGACTGGTGACGCGGCCCTGCGCAAGGTGTCCTTCTACCACTTCGCCGAAGCCGGCAAGGTGCCGCTGGCCAGTGGCGGAGGTGGGGAGCTCAGCTTCCCCAAGGACGCGATCGTCATGCTCGTGCCCGACCTGCACAGCACGTTCAACGACGACTTCCTCGCCTCGGCCGCCTCCAGCCGGAACCTGGTCTTCACCGGCCTCGGGCCGACCCAGGCGCTGCTCGCCGCGCACGACCTGCAGTACAAGACGACCGTCCGCTACGCCGCCGAGGAAGGCGTGCTGCTCGCGCAGTTCACGGCGTACTTCGCCTGGCTGCAAGCGGTTTCGCTGATCGCGCTGATCATCGCCCTGCTGGTGTCGTCGCTGATCGCGGCCTTCATCACCGCGGTACTCCGGGCCAAGCGCGACTTCCCGTTGCGCCTGGCCGGCCAGCAGTGGCGGGAGATCCTGGCCGACCGGGTGATCATCGAGTGGTGCGTCGGAATCGGGCTGGCCGCGATGATCATCCTGCTCCGCCGCGGCGATGGGGCACCGCTGATCGCGGCAGCCGCAGTACTGGGTCTGCTCGCGGCGCCGGTCACTCACCTGCTGGCCACCCGCTGGACCTTCGAGAACGTCAGCCGACGCAGACTGTAGACGGGAAGAACCATGACCATAGAAGCCCAGGCCGTCTCGGTCGTCATCGACGGTCGCGAGATCGTCCGGCAGGCATCGCTCGTCTGCGAACCAGGCACCATGACCGCGCTCGTCGGACCGAGCGGCTGCGGCAAGACGACGCTGCTGCATTGCCTCGGACTGCTCCAGCAGCCCACCTCGGGCAAGGTGCTGGTCGACGGCGTCGACACCTCGGACTGGAAGTCGGGCCGGCGCCGGCGCTTCTGGAAGGACTCCGGCGCCTTCGTGCTGCAGGACTACGGCGTGATGGAGGAGGAGTCGGTCGCCTTCAACGTGGTGATGAAGGCCAGCATCTTCGGCTCCCGCGTCCTGGGCGACCAGAAGGCCCTCACCGAAGCCCTGGAACTGACCGGTCTGGAAGGCCGCAACAACGAACTCGCCGCCCACCTCAGCGGTGGCGAGAAGCAGCGCCTCTCCATCGCCCGGGCCATCTACAAGAACGCCAAGGCGGTCTTCGTCGACGAGCCCACGGCTTCCCTCGACGAGGCCAACCGCACCCGGGTCATCGACCTCTTCCGCAACCTGGCCACCCGCGGCTGCACGGTCATCGTCGCCACCCACGACGACGAGATGATGGCAGCCTGCGACACGCGCCACTCGCTCACGCGCCCCGCAGAGCTGATCACCAACTAGTAGCTAGTGGGACGGCGCCTCGGGGACTGCGGGGCGCTCGTCCGGGGTGTAGGTGTCCGAGTAGATGTCCGGCTCGAGGTAGACGTGCTGGGACATCGGCTCGGCCTCGCGGACCGCGCGTTCGGCGGCGTCGATGGTGGCGGCGATGGCAGCCGCGTCGGCGCCTGCCTCGACCGCGACCTTGGCGGCGACCAGGACCTCTTCCGGACCCAGGTGCAGGGTACGGATGTGGATCAGCCGGTTGACGCCAGGAGTGTTCTCGATCGCGGAGACGATCTTCTGCTGCGCCTCGCGGGTCGCGGACTCGCCGAGCAGCAGCGACTTCATCTCGATCGCCAGGAAGATCGCCACGCAGACCAGCAGGGCGCCGATCGCCATCGAGCCGAGGCCGTCGAAGATTCCGTTGCCGGTGGCAAGGGTCAGGACGACGCCGATCAGCGCGAGCACCAGGCCGGTCAGCGCGGCGAAGTCCTCGAGCAGGATGACCGGCAGCTCGGGGGCCCGCGCGTTGCGGACGAAGCGCACCCAGGACGTCGTACCGCGGAGCTTGTTCGCCTCGATGATCGCGGTCCGGAAGGACAGCGACTCCATCACGATCGCGGCCAGCAGGACCGCTACCGGCACCCACTTCCAGTGCTCGATCGGGTGCGGGTCGTGCGCCTTGTGGTAGCCCTCGTACAGCGCGAACAGGCCGCCGACGCTGAACAGCACGATCGCGACGATGAAGGAGTACACGTACCGCTCGCGACCGAAGCCGAACTGGTGCAGCTCGTCGGCCTCCCGCTTGGCCCGCTTGGCGCCGACCAGCAGCAGGACCTGGTTCCCGGCGTCGGCCAGGGAGTGGATCGCCTCGGCCAGCATCGAGGCGGACTGGGTCAGCCCCCAGGCGGCGAATTTCGTGACCGCGATACCGGTGTTCGCCAGCAGTGCCGCGACGACGGCTTTGTTACCGCCACCAGCCATGTCCGTTGTCCTCCATCAGCGAACTGACACGACGAACGCCGTGCCGGAACCACGCAGAGTACAGGGTCCTTCGGGTCCGCGGACAAACGCGGACTGTCCGGCGGACAACCGCACGGTTTCTTCGGTGCCGTCGGCATCGACCGAGGCCGTTCCGTCAATACACGCGACGATCCGCGGCCCCCCGGCCACCACCTTGGTCGGCCCGACGGACAGATCGAACCGCCGGACGGCGAAATACTCACACCCGGTCTCGTACTCCGTGACGCCCGGTGCAACCTCGACGCCATGCAGCACCGGCGACTCCAGCGGCTCGAAGTCGACCACCGAGACCAGCTCCGGTACGTCGACATGTTTGCGCGTCAACCCGCCTCGCAACACGTTGTCCGAGTTCGCCATCACCTCGAACCCGGTCCCGTGCAGATAAGCGTGCACATTCCCGGCCGGCAGGTAGACCGCTTCGAACCGTTCCAACCGCACCCGGTTCAGCAACAACGCGGCCAGCACGCCCGGATCGTCGGGGAACTCATCACACAACCGGGTCAGCGTCTCGGCCTCGAGGGCGAACTCAGAACCCTGATAAGCCCGGCAGGCCTCGCCGAGCGCAGCGACCAGCGGACGAATCGCATCCCGGTCGGTGCTCATGAATGACGTGAATGCGTCTTGCAGTTTGCCGTCGAGCAACAATGCGCGCAGCTCGTCCAGCACGCCCAGCGCCTCGAGCAATGCGACCGACTCGGCCAATGGACGGAAACCCACCAAGGCATCGAACTGGCCCAGCGCAATCAGGATCTCCGGCTTCGGCCAGGCGTCCTTGTAATTGCGATCGGCCGCATCGCGCGGAATTCCGGCCGCCTCGTCCCGGGCATAACCGTCGATCGCCTGTTCCCGCGAGGGATGCGCCTGGATCGACAACGGCTGCTCGGCGGCCAGGATCTTCGCCAGGAACGGGAACCGGCCCTCGAATTCAGCGGCCGTGTCCTCCCCCAGCACCCCACTCGGATCCGCCGACACCAGCTCGAACAACGACTCGCCTGAGGGCAGTACCGACGGCGCGGACTCGTGCGCGCCCATCCACAGCTCGGCCTGCGGCGTGCCGTCCGGTTCCACGCCGATCAGCTCGGGGATCGCGGTCCGCGATCCCCAGGCGTAGTCCCGGATGGTGTTCTGGAGCCGAGCTACCACGCCGGATCCTCCGCGGGGTTGCCCGCCGTTCCCGGAATCTGGTCCTCCCGGGGCGTGCCGTACCGGCCGAGCCCGATCCCCAGGTACGCCGCCGCATAGCGGCCGTGCTGGGTCAAAGCGGCGTACCGGGCCACGTCGGTCCCGTTCGCCTGCCGCACCACATGCACCCGTACGTCGTGACGCTCGGCCTTGTCCTCGAGCTGGCGACGGTGCTCTGCAACGCCTGCGTCCTCCACCCCGTCGTCCAGGATGACCAGACCCGGCCGAAGCTCCTCCGGCTGGTCGAAGGGGTCAGCGAAGACGTCCCGCGGCGGCTGGTTCGCCAGTACCGGCAGGAGGTGCCCACAGTCGGCGGCGAGCGCCGGGCGACCGCTAGCGAGTCGCACAGCCTCCACAACACGACGTGCGGCGCGGGCAGCCAGCACCGAGCCGCCCCAGACCAGGGGAAGCGCGTCGGCGAGCATGAGCGCCAGGTCCTTGGCAGGGTTCGACGCTACGTCGTTGTTGGGCGAGCACTCGATCGCTACCTCGTCGAGCATCTCTGCGACAGCCTTGGCGTCCACAGCCGGCCCGAGGTCCATCTGGTGCAACCCCTGCAGTACTGCGACAGCCGCGGCCAGCTGGTCGTCCGACTGCGACGGCAGCCGTACTGCGTGCCGCGAGCCGGCCGAAGCCTGGGCCACGGGCGAGTCCGGCGGTGCAGCGACAAGCAGACCCGCACCCCGTCGTACGGCCTCGGACGCTGCGGATACTGCACCCGGGTCATCGTCGGAGCCACCCAGGACGACTACGAGGTCGAGCGGGCTCGTCCAACCCGGCAGACCCGGACCAGGCCAGGCCACGAACGGCACTGGGCAGACCGGCTCCAGCACCGCGCGGACCAGCCGGGCATCCCGGCCGGCGGCGACGATCGCGCGCGGTCGGAAGCCGTCGGTGGCCAGCTGGGACAAGGACTCTTCGGAGGCTTCGAGCTCGGCCCGCACCCGGGCACCCGCCCCGGCCAGCCGGCGCAGCAGATGGTCGGAAGCCTCAAGGGCGGCCGGGTCGTCCAGCCGCGAATCGTCGAAGACGCTCATCAGTTCTCGGAGGCCTCTGCATCCTTGGTCTCGCGCGCCTCGTCGATCAGCAGCACCGGGATGTCGTCGCGGACCGGGTAGGCCAGCGCGCAGGTCGGGTTGGTGCAGACCAGCTCGCTCGCCTCGTCGTCCACGCGGAACTCCGACCGGCACTTCGGGCAGACCAGGATGCTCAACAGGTCTGGGTCCAGGTTCACAGGCATCTAGTTCTTCTCCTCCACCGGTGCACCGGTGATCAGGGCCAGTACTTCGTCGCGGACACGCTCCATGGTGGCGGCGTCCCCGGCCTCGACGTTCAGCCGCAGCAGCGGCTCGGTGTTCGACGTGCGGACGTTGAACCACCAGTCGCCTGCGTCGATCGTCAGACCGTCCAGGTGACCAACGGTAATGCCATCCCGGTCGCCATAGGTGTCCTCGATGGCGGCAACCGTGGCGGCGGCGTCCTCGACCCGGCTGTTGAGCTCGCCGGAAGCGACGTACCGCTCGTAGACGGAGAACAGTTCCGAGGCCGGCTTGTCCTGCTCACCGAGCGCCGCGAGCACGTGCAGCGCCGCCAGCATCCCGGTGTCGGCCCGCCAGAAGTCCCGGAAGTAGTAGTGCGCGGAGTGCTCGCCACCGAAGACCGCGTCGGTCTCGGCCATCTTCTGCTTGATGTTGGAGTGCCCGACGCGGGTCCGCACCGGCACCCCACCGTGCTCGACGACCAGCTCCGGCACTGCCTTGGAGGTGATCAGGTTGTGCAGGATGGTCGAGCCGGGGTGCTTGGCCAGCTCACGGACGGCCACCGCGCCGGTGATCGCGCTCGGCGAGATCGGGTCGCCCTTCTCGTCCACCACGAAGCAGCGGTCCGCGTCGCCGTCGAAGGCGAGCCCGAGGTCGGCGCCGGTCTCGCGCACCTTGGCCTGGAGATCGACCAGGTTCTTCGGGTCGAGCGGATTGGCTTCGTGGTTGGGGAAGTTGCCGTCCAACTCGAAGTACAGGGGAAGGATCTCGACCGGGCCGGTGGCGAAGACGGCGGGCACGGTGTGGCCGCCCATCCCGTTGCCGGCGTCGACGACGACCCTGAGCGGGCGGATGCCGGACAGGTCGACCAGGTCGTTGAGGTGGTCCGCGTACGCCGTGAGCAGGTCCTTCTGCTTGACGTGCCCAGGGACCGCGACCGGGGAGAGCCCGTCGATCAGCGTCTTGGCGACCAGGTCCGCGATGTCGCGCAGGCCCGACTCAGCGCCGACCGGCGAGGCACCCGCGCGGCACATCTTGATCCCGTTGTACTTCGCCGGGTTGTGGCTGGCCGTGAACATCGCGCCGGGCAACTGCAGCCGCCCGGACGCGAAGTACAACTGGTCGGTCGAAGCCAGCCCGATGTCGATCACGTCGGCCCCGGTACTGGTCACCCCCTCCGCGAAAGCGGCAGCCAGCCCAGGGCTCGACGGACGCATGTCATAGCCGATCACCACGGCCCCAGCCCCGGCGAGCACATCCAGAACCTCGACGAACGCCGCCCCGGTCGCCCGGGCCACCGCCTCGTCCAACTCGTCCGGAACCACACCCCGTACGTCATACGCCTTGAAGATCGCAGCTACATCAGCCATGCGTGGACCTTATCTGGCCCGCGCCAGAACCTGTGTTTCAGGCTGTTTCGAACCAGCCGGGTGTTGCGCGGTGGTGGACGTCGGGGAGCTTGCGCTCGGTGGCTGGCGCGGCCCAGCCGACGGCGTTGGCGAGGATGCGCTGGATCTCGGGCTGGTGGTAGGTGGGGTACTCCTGGTCGCCGGGGCGGAAGTAGAAGACCCGGCCCTGGCCGCGGCGGTAGCAGCAGCCGGAGCGGAAGACCTCGCCGCCGGAGAACGAGCTGACGAAGACGAGTTCGTCCGGCTGCGGTACGTCGAACAGCTCGCCGTACATCTCCTCCTGCGGGATCACCAGCGGATGCGGGATGCCGGCCGCGATCGGGTGCCCGGCGGCGACGGTCCAGAGCAGCTCCCGGTCGTCCTCCGAACGCCAGTCGAGCGAGCACGTCGTGCCCATCAGGCGCTTGAAGATCTTCGAGAAGTGCGCCGAGTGCAACGCGATCAGGCCCATCCCCGAGAGCACCGCCTCCTGCACCCGGTCGACCACCGCGTCATCCACATCGCCGTGCGCGCGGTGCCCCCACCAGGTGAGCACGTCAGTGTCCGCGAGTACTTCCTCGGTCAGGCCGTGCTCGGGCTGCTGCAGCCACGCCGTACGGACCTTGACCTCCTCGCCGAGCGAGGAGCGCAGCCCGGCCGCGATCGTCTCGTGCATCGTGTCGGGGTAGATCTTCTGGACCGCGGCGTCGTCCTGCTCGTGGACGTTCTCGCCCCAGACGGTGACCTTAATCATCGAGCTCTACCTCTCGTCCGGCCTTCGCCGAGGCGTAGGCGGCGTCGATGATCCGGGTGCGCGCGAGCGCCTCCGAACCGTTGTGGGCCGACCAGTCGCCGCTGAGCACGATCGCGACGAACTCACTGACCACCGCACGGTGGCCGAGCCCGGGGCCGGTGGCCGGACGGACCTCGGCGGGGATGCCGCCGACGTCGGTGAAGATCTTCAGCGTGTCGGTGTTGGTGTAGTTCTGGACGTCGATCTTGGCGCCGCCCTCGGTGCCGAACAGCTCGATCCCGAAGTTGTCACCCGGCGCCCGGTACGTCGCCCAGCTGGTCTCCAGCTGCAACGCGCCGCCGCCCTCCAGCCGCAGGTACGCAGTGGCCAGGTCCTCCACCTCGAACTTCGCGCCGAGCGTGTCGACAGTCGGCCGGATCACGCTGCTGACACTGCCGCGACCGCGCGGACCGAGCTCGGCGAAGGTGTTCGCGCTGACCGTCGTCACCTTCGGCTCGTTCATCAGGTGCAGGGCCATGTCGAGGATGTGCACGCCGAGGTCGATCAGCGGGCCACCACCGGACAGCTCGCGGTTGGTGAACCAGCCGCCCATCCCGGGGATGCCGTTGCGGCGCATCCAGTGCGCCTTGGCGTAGTAGATCCGGCCGAGCAGGCCCTCGTCGATCTGGTGCTTGAGGGTGGCGACGTCACCGCGCTCGCGGTGGTTGAACACCACCTTGAGCACCCGGCCGGCCTTCTTCGAGGCCTCGACCATCGCGGTGCCCTCGGCCACCGTACGGGCCAGTGGCTTCTCGCAGAGCACGTGCAGCCCGCGCTCCAGGGCCGCCAGGGCGATCGGGGCATGCAACTGCGTCGGCGTACCGATGCTGACGGCGTCCAGGCCGTCGAGGGTGATCAGGTCCTCCCATTTCTCGAAGAGGTTCGGCACCGAGTGCTCGGCGCCGAGGCTCTTCAGGATGTCCGTCTCGAGCCCCGCGAGCGCCACTACCTCGACGTCGGGCAACTCCGAGAACGCTTCCAGCGCGGTCCGTCCGGCAAAGCCGAGGCCGACCACTCCGACCCGTAGTTTTTGATCGTTCACACCGACGAGTCTTGTCAGTACCTGACTGACCGGTCAACCTCATCCCACGTGACGAAACACATTCGAACACGCGAAAACAGGGATCACGCCTGGTCGGTAGTACCGTCCGCAGCGCTGGAGCCCGGGTCCTGCAGCATCCGCAAGTGGCCACGGCGGGCGATCTCCACCGGCGCGCCCGGCGCGGGCTCACGGGTCGTCGTCGGAATCGGCCGGGCGGCGTCCCGTACTGCGTTCGCCAGCGCCTCAAGGTCGTCGTCCGAGGGGCCGGAGGCGGCCGGGTCCGGAGCGAGCCGGATCACTTCCCAGCCGTTCGGCGCGGTCAGCCGGTCGGCGTGATCGGCGCAGAGGTCGTAACAGTGCGGTTCGGCATACGTCGCGAGCGGGCCCAGGACACAGGTCGAGTCGGCGTAGACATAAGTGAGCGTCGACACCGCCGGCCGATGGCAGGCGGCGCGCGAACAGATCCTTGCGATGCTCACGTCCAGACGCTACCCCCACTAGGCTGATCCTGTGACCGAGGCTCGCCGTCATCGACGGCACATCGACCGCCATGGGCGCGGCATGCTCGGACCGATCAGCCGGCCGAGCAGCTTCGCGCCGCGTGGACTGCCCCTGCAGCGGTCCGCCGCGGCCCAGTTCGACGAGGTCGTCGCGATCGAGGTGACCCGGCTGGAGAAACGGTTGCCGCAGGTCGTCGCGCGGGTCGAGTTCGCGATCGAGGACGTACCGAACCTCGACATCCACGCTGGCGAGATCCCGTTGACGCACTCGACCGGCGGCACGTCGCACGAGCCCTACCGGATCGTCGTCTTCCGCCGGCCGATCGAGCTGCGCGCCGAACGCTCCGGCACCAGCCTGGCCTGGCTGGTCCGGTCTGCGCTCGTACTGGAGCTCGCCGACGTACTGGCGTTGTCGCCGGAGCAGATCGACCCCGACTTCGACACCGACGACGACTGAGCCGCCATTACTTCAGAGCTTTATTTCAGGGCAGCCCGTACGTCCGGTTGCGCGCCGAGCTGCGCCCGGAACACCAGCGATGTGGTCA
Organism: Kribbella sp. NBC_00382; assembly: GCF_036067295.1. Lineage (NCBI taxonomy): Bacteria > Bacillati > Actinomycetota > Actinomycetes > Propionibacteriales > Kribbellaceae > Kribbella > Kribbella sp. NBC_00382. The sequence goes on along the minus strand of NZ_CP107954.1, from coordinate 4,132,935 downwards.
GCGGCCAGGCGGCCACCAACGGCACCTCGTCGTCACCCAACTTCGTCGGCGGCATCAACGTCACCGCTGCCACCACCGAGCCCTTGACCTGCTCGACCATCAGGTAGGTCGGTCGCGGCTGCGCCTTCAACGGAATCATCGTGGTCGAGCCGTTGACCACGTCGAGCGACCGTGCGGCGAGCAGCTTGCCGGCCACGTCGCGCAGCTCGAACTTGACGCTCGCCGTCTTGCTCGGCGCCGTGATCTGCAGCTGTGCGGGCTGCGCATGGCCGGGAAGCACGAGGTACGCCGGGCCGGACAGCGCCTCGGCCGATCCGAGCACCGCGAAGTCCTTGCCGCTCGCGTCGATCGTGCGAGTCGAACCGGTCAGCGGCTGGTCCGAACTCACAGTCACGGCGGACGGGTCTCCGCGTAGTACCGGGTCGAGCCGGATCGACTTCACCGTGCCCGCCGGGATCTGCATCGTCGACAGCTCGGCCGGCTTGAACGGTCCGTTCGGCCCGTTGATGGTGATCGTCGCGGTCGCCTGCAGGTCACTGGGGTTGGCCAGCGTGATGATCCGGATGCCCTTGCCCGACGCGATCCCGGGGATCACCAGCGACCTGGCCGGCGGGGCCGACTGGTTGATCCAGTCCACCCCGGCGGCGTCGCCTTTGTCATTGCTCGCGTTGTCGCGCAGGACCGCCGCCACCCGGCCGCCCGTCGACTCGACGTGCAACGCCAGGTCCCGGGCCTTCGGCGCCACCTGGCTCAGGAACAGCGAGGTGGTTCCGCGGGCGGGTACGACGAGGCCGCGGGCGTTGGGCAGGTCGAGCGCGCCGCCGGCCGAGTAGAGCGTGACGTTGACCTCGGCGTTGACGCTGTCGAGGTTGGTCAGCTCGAGCGCGTCGCGCCGGCCGGTCGCACCGCTCGCGCCGACGAACCAGAAATCCGACCCGGGCAGCTGGCAGGGCACGCTCGCCATGCCGCGGTTCACGCCCTCGGTCGACACCGTCGTACTGGTGCCGACCGTGCCGGCCGCGAGCGGGCCGGTGCCCCGGATCGACAGCGGGACCGGCTTCGCGGTCTTGGCCGTCGAGGCGATCTTGCCGCGGACCAGCACCGACCCGATCGGGTCCGAGGTGGCCGGCAGTGCGCCGATCGCCAACGGGTTCGCGACGCCGGCAGCGACGGGGGTGCCCTCGGGCAGCACCGGCGAGACCGCGTCGACCGAGCTCTGGATCTTGCCGCCGAGGGCCGGTGCCGGACAGCTCAGCGCAGTACGGTTCACGATCGTCCGGGTCTGACTACCCGCGCCCTCGGGCCGGGTGACCGGTTCCTTGGCATGCGTCACGACACCCAATCCGGCCGCGGCCGCCATCGCGAGCACGCAGGCCCCGACCCTGATCCGAACGTCCGACAACAGGCGGCTCACGACACCCTCCTCGCGTGTGTCCCGCGCGGTACGGCGACCGTGCGCCGCGCCGTCGGCAGGCAGGAGATCAGCGCGATGATCCAGGCGATGATGCCGAGCACCCGCCAGATGTCGCTCACGTTGTCCTGCAACGGCGTCTTGCCCTCGATCGTCGACCGGTCGACGAGCCAGGAGGCGTCGTCGTCGGCCGCGCTGGCCCTGGTCAGGCCGGGCAGTGAGTCCAGTGTCGCCATCAGCGTCGGATCGACGGGTGCCGGCAGATAGACGTAGTCGACCGCGAGCCCCGCGAGTTGCCGGCCTTCTTCACCGGTACCACCCCCGCCGAGCGCGGACAGGATGTCGGTGATCGGCTTGGTCTGCTCCGGCTTCGGCGCAGCCTCCAGCGAACCCATCCGCGGACCGCCGTTGCGGACCAGCGAGAAGCGCATCGCCGTCGTCGCGTCCTTGCGCACCACCAGGATCGACGCGTTCTGCGGCGGCGCCTGCGAGGACATCAGGTACTCCGGAAGGTCCTGCTCAGGTCCACGCCGCAACGGGCCGTCGTCGCCACGGACCAGCCAGAAGCCGGCCGTGACGAGCGTCGCGACCAGCACCAGGCCCAGTACCGCCTGGACGATCACGTCGCGCGACTTCCCGACCGAGTCCCAGGCCACGGTGATCGCGATGATCCAGCCGGCCGTCATCAGGAACATCAGCGGGCCACTGCCACCACCGAGCCGGCTGGCGATCAGCGTGCCCGCCAGTCCGGCCAGCGCGGCGAACCAGCCGATCAGCTCGTACCGTTGCCGCGACTCGCGCAGCAGGCTCAACAGGGCAACCAGGATCAGCGGTACTGCGAACCACCACGGCACCGGCGCGCCAACCGGCGTACCGGTCAGCAAGTGGGTGAGGCTGTCGCCCGGACCGACCGCAGCGGTGGGTGGGCCACCAGCTTCTTGGCCGAGCCGCGACGGGTGCATTACCAACTCGATCGTCCACGGGAGTACGAGCACCAGGCCCAGTACGACAGAGAAAACCAGCTGCCGACCCTGGCGACGCCAGCCGAGTCCGAGCGGCGCGCCTATGGCCAAGGTGATTCCGACCAGCAGCCCCAGAGCCGGAGTGAACGCGAACAGGACGGCCAAGCAGATGCCGGCGAACCAGGCCGCACGCCAGCTGCCCTGAATGACCACCCGTCGACGCCGCGCGACCGTGTGCACGGCAGCACCGAGCAACGGCAGCGCGATGGCGGCAACCACCGTCCCGATCCGTCCCTGCGTGATCGCGCCGTTGGTGAAGACCGCGAACCCGTACGCCGCTGCGCCCCAAGCCCGCGCAACACGGTCGACGACAAACGCGCGCAGCAGACCCCAAGCCGCCAACGCAGCAAGGGGAATCGCGCCGAGCAAAATGACGTTGGTCGCGCCCGACGGTCCAAAAGTCACCGTCGACAGCGCCCAGAACTGTCCGAGCCAGGCCGGTGGAGTCACACCGGGCGGAGCCGCCGCGGCCGCGTGCCACAGTGCGCCGAGGCTCTCGTGCGGAGGCAGCAACAGGGTGGAACGCAGTACGCCGCTGCCGATCAGACTGCGTGCGGCGATGAACGTCCCAAGAGCAAGGAAAACCCAGGTCACCAGGAAGGGCCGGCGGATCAGTTGCCGGCGCCAGCGTGGCTGGTCCTGCGCGACGCGGGCGGTGCTCTTGGCCCGGCGAGCGGTCGTGACGACCTGCTCCTCGGGCTCGTCGGCCCACGCCTCACGGAGGCGCTCGGTGATCGTGCTACCGGTCTCCTCGAGGTTGTGCCGCAGTGCGTGCACCGAGCGGGAGAAGAGCGGCTTGATGTCTTCGTACGGAACCTTGTCGAGCCGGCGGCGATCCTTGCGCGCCTGCCTCCAGCCACCGGCCAGCAAGGTGCCGAGCAGAGCGGTCCACTCGTCGACCGCGCCGGACGGCGTCTTGCCGATGATGAACCAGACCGAGCGGACGAAGGTCCCGAGCAGGAACCTCAGCACCAGCAGCGGAAGCAGCTTGCCAGGCGCGTTCGCCAGGACGGTGTAGTACGCGTGAGCGCGGTCGAGCTGGTACGCGTGCCGACGGGTGCCGGCCAGCGCCCGCTCACCGGTCGCAGCGGCCTCGGCGTGGTAGATGACGGCATCCGGTGCGACGCCGACCTTGAAGCCGGCCCGGCTCGCCCGCCAGCCGAAGTCGATGTCGTCGCGGAACATCGGCAGCCGCGGGTCGAAGCCGCGCAGCGATTCCCACGCGTCGCGGCGGACCAGCATGCCGGCCGAGCTGACCGCGAGCACATTGCGCAGCTGGTCGTGCTGGCCCTGGTCGAGCTCGCCGTTCTCGATGCCGGTGTCGCGGCGGCCGCCGAGCGACGTGGTGACGCCGACCTCGAGCAGTTCGCGATCGCGCGGCCACATCCTGAGCTTGGGACCCCAGACGGCGGTGTCCGGCGACATGGTCGCCTGCAGCAACAACTGCTCCAGCGCCTTGGGAGCGGGTGCACAGTCGTCGTGGAGCAGCCAGAGCCACTCGACCACCGGGATGTGCTGGTCGTCGCCGTACGGGCCGACTGCGGACGGTACCGGCGCGAAGCCGACCGTCTCGATGCCGCGGGCGACCGCAGTACCGAAGCCGGTACGAGCGGACAGGCTCACGACGGGCTCGACCGCGGGCATGGTGGCGAGCAGCTCGGCAGTCTCGTCGGTGGAACCGGTGTCGACCGCGATCAGCCGCTCGGGGCGGCGGCCCAGCGCCCACAGTGCCTCGGTCAGCCGGGGCAGCCAGGCGGCTCCCTCGTGGCCGACCACGACCGCGGTGACGACGTGCCGGATCGGCGCGCGACCCATCGGATCGTTGGTGAGGTCGGTGGGGAAGTCGACTGAGTCGAAGAACTCCCAGCCGGCCGGAGCTTCTGATTCCATGCGGAGCAGTGACACCTCAGGGGAAAGTGACGACCTGGTACAGCGAGGCTTCACCTTACGCGACAGCCGGACTGCCCCTGAACACAGCAGCGGGCCCCGGTGGACAAAGTCCTTCCGGGGCCTCACGCCGATGTTTGTATGAACTTGTCAACTCACTGAATCGAGCCCGTTCAGACGGCCTTCTTCTTCAGCTTGCGGCGCTCCCGCTCCGACAGCCCGCCCCAGATTCCGAAGCGTTCGTCGTTCTGCAGTGCGTACTCGAGGCACTCGCCCCGAACGTCGCACCCGAGGCAGACCTTCTTCGCCTCGCGGGTGGAACCGCCCTTCTCCGGGAAGAAAGCCTCTGGATCGGTCTGGGCACACAGCGCCCTTTCCTGCCAGTTCGGCTCCTCCTCGATCGCCTCACCGTCGACAATCGCCAGCAGCGTTTCTGTCACGGTACGACCTCCTCGACCCTGTTCGTTCCCCTGTACATGTGGGCTTGCGGTCCCACATGCCTGACCTCGACCGCTCACTGTGCTGAAAGCGGTCCCCGATACCGAGTGTCCAACGAACGACACGGTTGAAATTACATTCCTGCAATCCACGAAAGTCAAGCCGTGGTCTGCTATTGGCATCATCCGCAACACGGCTGCAAAAGAACGAGAGGCCTGTCTGCACAGGCCTCTCGGTCTCCTTCAGCACCCTGTCAGGGTGAGTAACTTCCTGGTCAGGAAGGCTGTGACCACCAGCCCTGCTGACCGCCCTGACCCTGCTGCTGCTGTCCTTCTTCGTCCTTCACAGGCTCGGAAACCGGCGTCTCTACGCGGGTTTCGTCTGCCCCTTCGGGCACCGCGGCCTCGGCGGGCTGCTCAGCCGCCGGGGCTGCATCTGCTTGCCAGGCTTGGCCTTCCTGCGGCCAGGCCTGGTGCTGCTCAGGCTGCGGGGCGGCATCCTGCGCGGGCCACTCCTGCTGTGCGGGCTGGCCGTACTGCTCCTGGCCTGCGCCCCACTGCTGACCGGAGTCGGCGCCGCCCCACTGCTGCTGCTCCTGCGGCCACTGCTGGCCCTGCTCCTGGCCGCTCCACTGCTGCTGACCTTCAGGGCTCCACTGCTGCGTCGGCTCGGTTGCGTGGCCCTCAGCGGACCATGCCTGCTCGGCCGGCTGGGCTGCCGGAGTCTCGGCGTGCGGCTGGGCCTCTGCGTCAGCGGCAGGCCAGGCCTGCTGCTGCTCGCCCTGGTTCCAGCTCTGCTCCTGCGGCCACTGCTGCTCGCCGCCCTGTGCTGCGGCGTAGCCACCAGCTGCACCAGCAGCGGCACCGGCCGCGCCTGCTCCATACGCGCCGTACTGCTCGTTCTGACCGTACTGGCCCTGCGGAGCCCCGTACTGGCCGTACTGGCCCTGCTGGGTGCCGTACTGGCCGCCCTGCTGCTGCGGGTACTGACCCTGGCCGCCGTACTGACCACCCTGCTGGCCGGCGAACTGGCCTTGGCCGGCCGCCTTCGGCGCGCGGACCGGAACCGGCAGGCTCTGGAACGTCTTCAGGATGTAGATACCGACGACGCCGTACAGCGCGAGGCCGCCGATGGCGAAGACGAAGCCGGAGATCTTCAGACCGGCCGTGCTGGTCTCGCCGAAGCTGGCGAAGGCGACGATCAGTCCGATCAGGGCGAGCAGGCCCGTGATCGACAGCGCGGCCAGCGTGACGGTGCGGGCGTTCGGGGTCCGCTCACCCGCTTCGTTCACCAGCCAGACCGACGCCGCTAGCGCGACCAGCAGCACGAGTGGCTGGAGGGTGGGCGGCGTGACCTGGCCCTGCACGACAGCAGCGGCGTTGGTGAAGCCTGCGCTGCCGACGAACAGCCGGATCAGCAAGGCCAGCGCCACGAGGCCGGCGAAGGCGAGCAAGATGTACGCGACCGGCTCTCTGAGCTTCTTGGTTGCGTCGGTGACCACGAGGGCTCCTCGGGATGTTGGGGGCCGTTCAACTGACAGTTGACACACATCGGACCCTGGGCAGCATAGTCGTGCGGTGGTCGACTGCTTTGACGACTCGTGGAAACTGTTCCCATGCGATTGACAGTGCTTGCTGGTGGCATCGGCGGTTCCACCTTCCTGCGCGGCCTGCTGAAGGCCCGTCCGGACGCCGAGATCACCGTGGTGGGGAACACCGCGGACGACATCACCCTGTTCGGGCTGCGGGTCTGCCCCGACCTCGACACGGTGATGTACACCCTTGGCGACGGCATCTCCAAGGAGCGTGGCTGGGGCCGGGAGGACGAGACCTGGGTGATCAAGGAGGAGCTCGCGGCGTACGGCGTGGAGCCCACCTGGTTCGGTCTGGGCGACCGCGACGTGGCCACCCATCTGGTCCGGACCCAGATGCTCGACGCCGGCTACGGGCTGGCCGCGGTGACCGAGGCGCTCTGCAGCCGGTGGAAGCTGCCGGTCCGGTTGCTGCCGATGAGCGACGACCGGGTCGAGACGCATGTGGTGGTCGACGACCCGGACAACCCGGGCACCAAGAAGGCGATCCACTTCCAGGAGTACTGGGTCCGGCTGCACGCCGAGGTGACCGCGCACCAGATCGTCGCGGTCGGTTCGGAGAAGGCCAAGCCTGCGCCGGGTGTGCTCGACGCGATCGCCGAGTGCGACGCGCTGCTGCTGCCGCCGTCGAATCCGGTGGTCTCGATCGGGACCATCCTGGGCGTCCCCGGCATTCGTGACGCGGTCCGCGAGACGTCCGCGCCGGTGATCGGGATCTCCCCCATCATCGGCACCAGCCCGGTCCGCGGGATGGCCGACAAGGTGCTGGCAGCGGTCGGCGTCGAGTCGAGCGCCGGCGCGGTCGCCCGGTACTACGGGTCCCGCGCGGCGGACGGCGTACTGGACGGCTGGCTGATCGACACCTCCGACGCGGCGCAGCTGGAGTCGATCGCGACGGCCGGCATCCACGCCCAGGCCGTGCCGCTGTGGATGACCGACGAGGACACCACCGCGGCGATGGCGAACGCGGCGCTGACACTGGCCGAGGCGGTCCGCCGGTGAGGAAGCACCTCGAGGTCTTCCCGGTCACCGGTCTGCCCGAGGTCTTGGCCGGGGACGACCTGGCCGGGTTGATCGGCTCCGCTGTGGACCTGCATGACAGTGACGTGGTCTCGGTCACCTCCAAGATCGTCAGCAAGGCGGAGGGACGGCTGACCACCGGTACGCGGGATGAGGCGATCGATGCCGAGCTCGTGCGGGTGGTGGCGTCGCGTGGTGACACCCGGATCGTCCAGACGCGGCATGGGCTGGTGATGGCGGCTGCTGGGACCGATACCTCGAACACTGCCCCCGGCACGGTGCTGCTGCTCCCTGTCGACCCGGACCTGTCCGCCCGGTTGCTGCGGGAGGCGCTGAAGGAGCGGTACGACGTGAACGTGGGTGTGATCGTCACGGACACTCTCGGGCGCCCATGGCGCAACGGCCAGGTCGACCTAGCGATCGGCGCGGCCGGAGTACAGGTGATCGAGGATCTGCGCGGTACTACGGACAGCCACGGCAACGTGCTCGCTGTCACGGAGCCGGCGCTGGCGGACGAGATCGCGGCTGCCAGCGAATTGGTGAAGGGCAAGGCGGACGGCGTACCGGTCGCAGTGCTGCGTGGGCTGGCCGATGTGGTGCTGCTGGCTGGTGAGCACGGCAGTGGGGCTCGTGCGTTGGTGCGGGATGCGGAGATGGACCTGTTCAGCTTGGGGACACGGGAGGCGGCGCTGGCCGCAGTACTGGATCGTCGAGCTCCTGCCGGGCCGCGGGCTGCATCGGCCGAGCTCTGGGCTGCCGTGCCGCTGGACGGCGTACAGGTGGAGCTTGGAGACGGCTCTGTGAAGGTCACCGGGGCTGACGGGGTTGCTGTCGGGATGGCGGCTGAGCGGCTGGCCGTGGTGCTGCACGCGGAGGGTTACGGGGTCGAGGTGCGGACCGGACCCGGGAGTGAGGCGACGGTCACGTTCGGCTCACGGTCTCGATAGTTTTCTAGGCAACTTCTCAGGCAGCTTGCGTACACTGCATCCGCACGGCGGCTCCGAGACCGCCCCTGATCCGGGAAGACCATCACTGTGGGTAAGTCTCAGAAGCAGTCACGCCGCGAGCTCGTCGAAAAGATGCAGCGCGATCAGGCCCGCGGTGACAGGAACCGCACGCGCATCATCATCGCCGCCTGCATCGTGGTCGGTCTCGCGATCATCGCCTACCCGGCGGTCAAGCTGATCCAGGACTCGAAGACCAAGAACCAGGCCATCACCGAGCTCGGCGTCGCCGCCTCGGCCGCGTCCTGTGACGCGCCGACCGACGACAAGGCCTCCGGCACCCAGGACCACCAGCCCGACGGCACGGTGATCCCCTACCCGGTCTCGCCGCCCTCGTCCGGCCCGCACTACGCCGTCTGGGCCCCGCTGTCGAAGAAGTTCTACGCCGACAGCGACCGCCCGCCGGTGCCGAACCTGGTGCACAACCTGGAGCACGGCTACACGATCCTCTGGTACAACGAGAAGACGATGAACGACAAGGATCAGGTCGCCCTGATCGAGAAGATCTCGAAGGCCAAGCTGCCGGACAGCTCGAACGGCAAGTTCATCGCCGCCCCGTTCAAGTCCAGCGACGGCGCCGCCTGGCCGGCCGGCAAGAACATCGCCTTCTCGCACTGGTCCGGCATGGGCCAGGACGGCAAGACCGCCTTCGGCCACCGCCAGTTCTGCGGCTCGGTCTCCGGCGAGGCCCTGAAGAACTTCATGGACAAGTACCCGTCCCTGGACGCCCAGGAGCCGAACGGCGGCTGATCACTCAGCACAACAAGAAGCCCCGGACCGTCGTGAACTGCTCCCCGAAAGTTGGACTGGTTAAGTAAGAGGTTATGGGGTGTCTAGGCCGCGAGGGTCTGGGTCCGGTATTGCACCGGGCTCAGGCCCTCGAGTCGTGTTGAGATGCGGTGGTTGTTGTACCAGTGGATGTAGTTGTGGAGTGCTTGGGTGAGGGCGTCGGTGGTGAGGTATCGGGTGTGGTTGAAGGTTTCTTCTTTGAGGTGTCCGAACCAGTTCTCGATGACGGCGTTGTCGTAGCAGTTGGCTTTGCGAGACATCGACTGGGTTGCGCCGGCCGCGGCGAGCAGGCGCTGCCAGGAAGGGTGCTGGTACTGGAACCCTTGGTCGGAATGAACCAGCGGTGCCTGGCCGGGCTCGAGGGTGGCCAGAGCGTCTCGCAGTGACTGGTTGGTCAGGTCCAGGTTCGGTGAGTCGGCGATCGTGTAGGCGATGATTTGGCGGTCGAACAGGTCCATCACCGGCGACAGGTAGACCTTGCGGTCTCCGATCCTGAACTCGGTGACGTCGGTGACCCATTTCTGGGCCGGGGTGGTCGCGGTGAAGTCACGGGCCAGCAGGTTCGGAGCGGTCCTGCCGGCCTCGCCCTGGTAGGAGTTGTAACGCTTCTTGCGCCGTACCAGGCATACGAGGCCGAGGCGGCGCATCAGTTTCAGAACGGTCTTCTTCGCCACCTGCCAGCCCTGCCCTGCCAGTACAGCGTGGACACGCCGATGCCCGTAGCGTCGCTCGGCGGCCTCGAACACGGTCGTGATCGCGGTCTTCAACTCAGCCATCGGGTCAGGCCGGGCCAGGCGGGCCTGGTGGTAGAAGAACGTGGACCGGGCCAGCCCCGCGATCTGCAACAGCAAGTCCAGACGGTAGTCAGCCTTGAGGGCGATCACAGCGGCCACCTTCACGGCCGTTGCTGATCCCTCAAGGCCCGTACTTTTCCCAGGTAGGCGTTCTCTGCCCGCAACCGTTCGTTCTCGCGGCGAAGCTGCTCCAACTCCGAGGTCGGCCGCACCGGCGCGTCCGGGTCCTTGCGCGGCCGGCCCTTCGGCTTCGGCCGCAACCCCTCAGCACCCTCGCGCCGATACGTCCGCACCCACGCCCTCACCAACTCCGGCGAGGACAACTCGTGTTCGGCCGCCAGCACGGTCACCGGCTCACCAGCCAGGAACCGCTCCACCACAGCCAGCTTGAACTCGAACGAGTACGACCGCTTCGTCGGCCTGCTCACCAGCGCTCCTCTGCCCCAGATCCGCCAGCGCTCATACAGCTGCTTGACCGGCCAGAGCGCCACACCCAGCAGCCTCGCCACCGAGCTATACCCCAAATCCTCCTCGAACCACGCTACCGCCTGCTCACGCTGCCCCACGGACAAAGAGCTACGCCGATCCATACGAACACTCCCCAGAAGCCGGAACTGAATTTCTCAGTCCAACTTCCGGGGAGCAGTTCATCGCGGTCCGGGGCTTTTGTTGTGCCGCGGGTCAGACGTATCGGTCGGCGTGGTCGGACTGGACGATCGCGACCAGGTCCTTGATCCGCTCGCCGTCGGCCAGCGGGCAGACCAGGGTGACGTCCTTGGTGTGCACGATGATGTGCCCGGTCAGCCCGACCGCGGCGATCAGGTGGTCCGGGTCGTCGGTGACGATCACGTTGTCGTGCGAGTCGAGCAGGCAGCTGAGCGCGGACGGCTCATGCCGGTTGCCATCGGCATCGACCTCGTAGGTACCGGCCAGCGCGGCCCAGGAGCCGACATCGAGCCAGTGCACCTGCATCGGCAGGACGACGACGTCCGCGTCGACCTTGCCCTGCGAGGCCGGCTCCAGCATGGCGTAGTCGATGCTGATCTTCTGCAGCGTCGGGTAGATCCCGGCCAGCGTCGCTTCGCGCTCCGGGGTGTCCCAGACCGAGGCGACCTGACGGAGCTGCGCGGCCGACTCCGGCAGCAGCTTGTCGAGCAGGTCCAGCACGGTCTCGGCGCGCCAGACGAACATGCCGGAGTTCCACCAGAACCGGCCGGTGGCGAGGTACTCCTCGGCCGTCTCGCGATCCGGCTTCTCCCGGAACCGGTCCACCGCGTACGCCGGTGTGCCCTCGATGGCGTCACCGCGTTCGACGTACCCGAGCCCGGTGTGCGGATGGGTCGGCTCGATCCCGAACGTCACCAGGGATCGGGGCCGCTGCTCGACCACCTCGAACCCGGCCTCGATGGCCGCGCGGAACTCGTCCTCGGGCGTGATCAGGTGGTCCGATCCGACGATCGCCAGGACCGCGTCCGGGTCGTTGCGGGCGACCACGGCCGAGGCCAGGCCGACCGCGTTGGCCGTGTCGCGGCCGACCGGCTCACCGATGATGTTGTGCTCACCGAGCTCCGGCAGCTCTTCGCGGACCAGGTCGGTGTGCGCCGCCACCGTGCAGACATAGATGTTGGCCGGGTCAACCAGACCCTTCAGCCGGTTGTAGGCCACTCGCAGCAGGGAGTTGCCTGCCGCCAGGGGCAGTACCTGCTTGGGTTTGTCGGCCCGGGACAGCGGCCACAGCCTCGTCCCCGAGCCGCCGGCCAGGATCACCACGTTTCGCATGGGGAGGGAGCCTACCGGGCTGGGACTACTCCGCCGGCCCGGTGGCTGACTCGGTGGCTGACTCGGTGGCGGGCTCTACCTCGCAGGCCGGGTTCTCGGGACGGTTGTCCGGCGGGGGTGGGAGACGTAGGTGCGCGAGGTCCGGTGGGACCGGGCTGATGGGGCGGAAGAAGGGGTCTGGGTCGCCGTCGATGCCGGTGGCGGGGGCGTCGGTCAGGCGGAAGCGGTCGCGGAGGCGACCGTAGAAGTCGGTGGGGCGGAGGCGGACCAGGCGGAGGCGGCGGACGGAGCCGTAGACGCCTATCCAGTCGCCTGGGTCCAGTACGCCGCGGAGTTGGCCGTCGATGCTTACTGCTGCCTGGCCGGAGTGTGGGAGGACCCGGAGGCCCACTGGCTCGTCGGGGGCCGCTACGACCGTGCGGTTGAAGGTCATGTGCGGGGCGACGGGGGTGAAGACGACTGCTTCCATGTTCGGCGACAGGATCGGGCCGCCGGCCGCGAAGCTGTACGCCGTACTACCGGTCGGTGTGGCGACGATGAGTGCGTCTGCGGAGTACGACGCGAGCAGGCGGCCGGACAGGTAGACGCCGACGCTCACCTGGTGGTCACGGGCGAGCTTCTCGAGTACTACGTCGTTCAGCGCCGTCACGTCGAGTGCTACGCCCCAACCGTCGGCCTCGGGGCTCTCCTGCCGCACAGCGGGCGGTGGTAGCGCCGGACCGTGCCCGTACCGCAGTAGTGCCTCGATGCCGCTCGGGATCTCCAGCGGCCGGGAGGCGCGCATCGTGAGCGTCATGCGCTCCTCGATGGTCGCCTGGTCGTGGTGGACCGCCTCTAGCGCCTCCTCGACGTCACTGCAGGCCACCTCGGTCAGGAAGCCGACCTTGCCGAGGTCTACGCCTAGTACCGCGGCACCGTTCTTGGCGGCGATCCGGGCGCCCCGCAGGAAGGTACCGTCGCCGCCCAGGGTGACGACGAGATCCGGGTTGCCGGCGTGATGCATCTCCGCCATCCCGCCCCGGCGGTGCTCGTGCTCCTTCCAGACGTCGATGTCCGTACAGCCGATGTCGTTCTTCTTGCACCACTCACGAACCACCCCGGCGGCCTGGACGGCCAGCGGGCGGGCTTGGTGGACGACGAGTCCGAGACGGCTGACGGGCACTGTGCTGCTCCTCCGGTACGACGACTGCCTGGCGCCTGTACGGCGCTGCCGACCACCGTATGTCGTGCGGACCGGATCACCACCGTCAGCCGACAATTCCCTGACATTCGGTCGGCACTGTGAACGCTATGACCACCAGCAAGCTGAACAAGTGGGCCCCGCTGGTCCTGTTGGCCGTCCTGGCGACGGGCTGCTCGTCCTCGAAGGCGGACACCCAGGCCCAGACCCACGACGCCGGCAAGGCCCCGGAGATCGCTACCCTGACCACTCCGCCGCCCGGTAAGACGACCGGCAAGACGACCATCAAGGCGACGCCGAAGGACCCGGACGCCGGTCGTCCGCGCGAGCGGATCGACATGACCGATGCCGACCGCAAACGTTTGTACGCGCCGTACATGTCCTGCCTGAAGGACAACGGCATCGACACCTCCAAGCGCGGCCAGCAGCCCGGCGTACTCGGCAGCGGTCCGACCACCGACCCGAAGAAGGCCAAGAACGCCGGCAAGGTCTGCGAGCCGAAGCTGCCGCTGCCGGCGTGGGAGATCGACGCCAACAACCCGGACGCGCTCGACTTCGGCCGCAAGGTGGTCCAGTGCCTCAAGGACAAGGGCGTCAAGTACGTCGAACTGTCCACCGACAACTCGTCGGGCATCATCGGTCCCTCGCTCGGCGGGCCGCAGAACGACATGCAGTCGATCACCAAGGGCATGGACCTGATGCCGGAATGCCAGCGCGAGGTGGCCGGCAAGTGAGCAAGCGTTCTCGCCGGGTGGTCGCGTTGGTCACCGGCGCTGTGGTGGTGGCCGGGGCGGGGGTGGTGGGGTTCCGGATCTTCGACAGGCCGGAGAAGGCATTGGCGTCGGACGGGCCTGATCCCGCGCTGACGGTGGAGATCGTGCGTACCGATCTGTCGCAGGCGAAGGATCTGGGTGGGCAACTCGGGTACGGCGCCGGCCAGACGATCAAGAGCCACGCGGAGGGGACGATCACCTGGCGGCCAAAGGTCGGGACGTCGCTGGGGCGCGGCGAGGTGTTGTTCCGCGTCGACGACAAGCCGGTGGTGCTGTTCTTCGGCGGTACGCCACTCTTCCGCACGCTCGGCAAGGCCGCGCCACCCGTCAGCCCGCCTTCGACGCCGCCGTCCGCTCCACCCTCCGCACCGCCTGCAAAGGAAAAGCCAGTCGAAGGCCCGGATGTACGAGTGGTGAAACAGAACCTCACCGCGCTCGGTTTCTTGCCTAAGACAACGACTGACAAGTTGACCTCGGCAACCACTCATGCGATCAAGGAGTGGCAGAAGTCGCTCGACCTGGACCCGACCGGCGTAATCGATCCCGCGACCGTCGTCGTCCTGCCCGGCGCCGTTCGCGTCGACTCGATCAAGGCCGCGCTCGGCGATCCGGCCGCGGGTGAGGTCCTGGGCGTGACCGCCACCGACAAGGTCGTCACGCTGCCCATCGACGCCGACTCCACGCAAGGGATCAGCGTCGGCGCGAAGGTCAAGCTCACATTGCCGAACGGCAAGGCGACCACCGGCACGATCCGCAGCGTCGGCACGGATGCGACGCCGCCACCCAGCGATGGCAATCCAGCGGACGGCGGCAAGAAGCCGCAGGTGACGGCGCTCATCACGCTCGACCATCAGGCGGCGAGCGTCGGGGTCGATTCGGGTCCGGTGACCGTCACTGTGCCGGGGCCGTCGCGGAAGGGCGTGCTCGTAGTACCGGTTGCTGCGTTGCTGGCTTTGCGGGAGGGCGGGTACGCCGTACAGGTGGTCAGCGGTAGTACGACGGCGCTGGTCGGCGTGAAGACCGGAATGTTTGCCGACGGCAACGTCGAGATCACCGGCGCTGGATTGCAAGCCGGCCAGAAGGTGGTGACGACCTCATGACCGCGGTCGTCGAACTCACCCATGCCGTCAAGGAATACCCCGGCGGCGTCCGCGCCCTCGACGACGTCTCCCTGCGAATCGAACCCGGCGAACTGCTGGCAATCGTCGGCCCCTCCGGCTCAGGCAAATCCACCCTGCTCAACCTGATGGGCACCCTCGACCGCCCAACGGCAGGCACCGTCGCCATCTCCGGCCAGGACGTCGCCGACCTCTCCGACCGCGAACTCTCCGCCCTCCGCGGCCGCTCGATCGGCTTCGTCTTCCAACAGTTCCATCTCTCCGACGGCCACACCGCCACCGAAAACGTCTCGACGGGCCTCCTGTACGCCGGTACGCCCCGGCGCGCCCGCAAACCGCTAGCCCTCGAGGCTCTCGCGAAGGTCGGCCTCTCCCACCGAGCCAACCACCACCCCCACCAACTCTCCGGCGGCGAACGCCAACGAGTAGCCATCGCCCGAGCCCTGGTCAACTCTCCCGCGATCGTCCTGGCCGACGAACCCACCGGAGCCCTGGACACCACCAACGGCCAAGCAGTCCTAGCCCTCCTCCACCAACTCCACACCACCGGCACCACCATCGCCGTCATCACCCACGACCGAGACATAGCCACCCAACTCCCCCGCCAACTAGAAATGCGCGACGGCCGCCTAGTAGGCGACGCATGAGCCGCCCGAATTGCGCCCGGCTACGCCGGGCGGAGAAGACCGGAGCGCCGGCGGGCGGTACAACGGCCAGCGGAGCGGACGACGGCGGGGTCGAGGCGAGCGGGGTGAGGGGCAGTGGGATGAGAGCGGGCACCGGGCAGTCACCCCGCAGTGTCGGCGGCAGGCTGCGCCGGCGGGTCCGTGCTTCGCGCCCTAGCGGGGAACGGCTGACTCAGCCAGTGCGGCTGCCACTCTCTGACCTTCTGCTGTTGGGGCTCACCCGCGTGCGGACCAGGCCGATGCGGGCTGCGCTTTCTGCGTTGGGGATCTCGATTGGGATTGCGACGATGATTGTGGTGACTGGGATTCCGGCGTCCAGTCAGCAGGCTGTGCTGGATGAGTTCTCGACGTTGGGGCCGGATCTACTCAGGGCTGCAGCGGTGCCTGATGCCAATGACCAGAGTCAGACCGCAGGGCTGCCGGTTGAGGCGGTGGGGATGGCTGGGCGGATCGGGCCGGTGCGGGAGGTCAGTGGGGTGGCCAATGTGCATGCGAGTGTGCGGCGGTCGGACAAGATCGACGGGACCACCAGCAGCAGTGGGATCACCGTGCTGGCGGGGACGCCTAACCTGGTGAACTTGCTCGGTGCGAAGGTTTACTCGGGCAAGTTTTTGTCTCAGGCAAGCGACAAGTTCCCGACCGTCGTACTCGGCGCCAAAGCGGCTACCTGGCTGGGCATCACCGACCTGCCAGCCGGTCAGCCGCCACCGCGAATCCTGCTCAACGACACCTGGTTCACCGTCATCGGCATCCTCTCGCCCTCACCGCTGGCACCAGACGTCGAGCAATCCGTCCTGATCGGCTGGGACGCCGCCAAGACGACCCTCGGCTTCGACGGCCGCCCATCCGTCGTCTACGTACGCTCCACCGACACAGCAGTGGAGGACGTCCGAGCAGTACTAGGCCGCACCCTCAGCCCCGAGCAACCCGGCATGGTCCAGGTCAGCCGCCCCTCCGAAGCCCTCGCCGCCAAGCGCATCACCCAGAACGCCTTCTCCACCCTGTTCCTGGGCTTGGCCGGAGTAGCGCTGCTAGTCGGCGGCATCGGCGTCGCCAACACGATGGTCATCTCAGTCCTCGAACGCCGCCGCGAGATCGGCCTCCGTCGCGCCCTCGGCGCCAACCGCCGCCAGATCCGCGGCCAGTTCCTGACGGAATCAGTCGTCCTCTGCACGATCGGCGGTTTGATGGGCGCCATCCTCGGCGTCCTCGGCGTGATCGGGTACGCCGACGCGCAGGGCTGGCCCATCGTCATCCCACCCACCGCCGTCCTGGCCGGCCTCGCCGCCTCTATCTCCGTGGGCGTACTAGCCGGCGTCTACCCCGCGATCCGAGCATCGTTGCTCACGCCAACAGAGGCACTGGCGTCAGATTGAGTACCAATTGTCAGGATGTTGTCCCGGCCGACCAGACATCACCCGGAGCAACGACAACCCGACCTATAGTCGAGGACATGTGTGCCCAGGTCGTGCTTGCCGAGGACGACGAGAAGCAGGCCGAGCTCGTCCGGCGCTACCTCGAGCGCGAGAACCACGAAGTCACCGTCGTCCACGACGGCCGCTCAGCGCTCGAAGAGGTCCGCAGGCGGCAACCCCAGCTACTCGTCCTCGACGTGATGCTCCCCGGCGTCGACGGCCTCGACGTCTGCCGGATCCTGCGCCGCGAGTCGGGCATCCCCGTCCTGATGCTCACCGCCCGTACCGAAGAAGAGGACATGCTGCTCGGCCTCGACCTCGGCGCCGACGACTACATGACCAAGCCGTTCAGCCCACGCGAACTCGCCGCCCGCGTCCGCACCCTCCTCAGACGAAGCCGACCAACCGCCACCGCCGAACCGGACACCCTGCTCCGCGTCGGCGGCGTCGCCGTCGACCCCGAACGCCACGAGTTGTTTGCCGACGGCACCAAAATCACCTGTACGCCCGGCGAGTTCCGCCTGATCGCAACCATGGCCGCCCGTCCTCACCGGGTCTTCACCAGAGCCCAACTGCTCGAGCAACTGCACGGCATCGACCAGTACATCACCACCCGCACGATCGACACCCACGTGCTCAACCTGCGCAAGAAGATCGAGCCCGACCCGCGCAAACCGATCCGGCTGCTGACCGTCTACGGCGTCGGCTACAAGCTGACCGACGGGTGAGAACGCTGACCAGCACCCGGCGGATCGGCCCGCGATGACGGCCCGGCGGAGTTTGCTCGTCCGGCTGCTGGCCGGCGCCGTCCTGATCGCGCTGTGCTCGATCGCGGCGACCGCCTGGCTCGCGGCCCGGAGTACGACGGTCGCCATCCAGCAGCAACAGGGCCAGGCGCTCGCCGACGACGCCAAGATCTACACCACCCTGGTCGGGTTCGCCGCCACCCATCGCAGCTGGTCCGGCATCGGCAAGGAGATCTCCAAGCTCGCCCTCGACACCGGCCGGCAGATCAGCCTGACCACCCGCGACCGCCAACTCATCTCCGGCCAGCCGGTCCCCGCGACCCAGATCCCGTCCGCAGTCGTCTGGCCGCTCGACCTCAGCACCGGCCTCGGCGGTACGCCGACCGACGCTTCCGGCCAGATCGACTCCCGGGTGGTCGGCCCGTTCAAGCTGACCGACGCAGCGAAGGCCGGGCTCGACGGCGTCGCGCAGCGGGTACTCAGGTGCGTTCAGGACAACAGCAACGGGCTCGGCAAGATCACCTACGACCCGACCGGCAGGCCGCAGATCGAGGGGGCGCCGCAGTACGCCGTGGACCAGTGCCCGACGACCGCGCTCGACGAGATCGACAGCCGGCAACTCAAGGCGTATTCAGACCTGCAGAGTCGGGTCAACGCCTGCCTGGCCAAACGCGGACCGTCCACGCCGATCAAACTCCAGGCCGACCTGAGCTGGACCCCGTACTTCGGCGTCACCACCGGCCAGTTGCTGCCCGCCCCGAGCAGCGGGCCCGCCGAACGGCCGTCGGTCAAGTCCTCTCCAGCACCTCCGCCGCCCGACCCCGCCGTCGTCGAGGCCTGTATGACCGCCTCGCGGCGCGCCCAACTCACCCCGTACGTCGCTCCGCCCGCCCTCCTCTTCGTCAGCACCCACAGCGAGGCGTCCGCGGAGCTCGACCTCTCCCCCGCGAACCAGAAACGCATCGCCGGAGTCGCCGCAGCGATCCTCGGTATCACCGTGCTGATCGCGGCCGTCGGCGGAATCCGCCTGGTGCAACCCCTGCGAGCCTTGACCAAGGCATCGCGGCAGATGACGAGCGGCGATGAGAACGTCCGAGTGAAGGTCCGGGGCATCGACGAGATCGGCCAGCTCTCGCTCGCGTTCAACGAGCTGGCCGATGCCCGGGCCCGAACCGAATCGTTGCGTAGGGCAATGGTCAGCGATATCGCGCACGAGCTGCGGACGCCGTTGAGCAACATCCGCGGCTGGCTGGAGGCGGTCGAGGACGGCGTGGCGCAGCCGGACGCGACCTTCATCGCCTCACTCAGCGAAGAGGCTGCGCTGCTGCAACACATCCTCGACGACCTGCGCGACCTCGCCACCGCCGACGCCGGCAACCTGCGAATCCACCCCGAGCGGGTCTACCTCGGCCTGCTGCTCGATCAGGTCGCCGGTACGTTCCGCAGCCAGGCCGAGCACGCCGACATCACGTTGTCGTCAGCAACCATCGGCGACATCGAACTGGAGGCCGACCCCGTCCGTCTACGCCAAGCCATCGGCAACCTGGTCGCCAACGCCCTCCGCTTCACCCCCGCCGGCGGCACCGTCCGCATCGAGGGTCGGGTCGAGGGCGACCAGGTTGTCATCGACGTGATCGATACCGGCGCGGGGATTGCCGCTGAGGACCTGCCGAAGGTCTTCGACCGGTTCTGGCGCGCCGAACAGTCTCGCAACCGGCACACCGGCGGCAGCGGCCTCGGGCTCCCGATCGTCCGCAGCCTGATCGAAGCCCACGGCGGTACCACCACCGCAACTAGCACCCTCGACGAAGGCTCCACCTTCACCCTCCGCCTACCGCTTCAGCCGCCAGCGGCCGCCCGGGTCACCACCTCCTGACACCAGCGCCTGGGGAGGATTTTCTCCAAGACCGGGGAGGCGTTTACCCCCGATTCGCGACATTTCCCTCCCCAACGTCCCACACAAGGGTTGCAGGGCTAGCCAGGCGGCGTGGAGCGGCGGGAGGCCGTGATGATCGGGTCCGTCTCGTCGTCGAACTCGCCGATGACCTCCTCGAGGAGGTCTTCCAGGGCGACGACGCCGAGCGGCTCGTCACCTTCCTGGACAACCGCAAGCTGTGAGCGCTTTTCGCGCATCAAGCGGATTGCGGCGGCGACTGGAGTGGAGGCGGGCAGGCGCAGGGGCTCCGTCATCAGGTCCGAGGCGCGTAGCGTCGTGCCGCCGCGGGTGGTGGCTCGGGCGGCGTCGCTGACGTGGACGATGCCGCAGACTGCCGAAGTACCAGGGGTTACGACAGCTAGCCGGGAGTGGCCCTCGCGGCGGCTGGTTCGTTCTACCTCGCGGGCACTCGCGGATGCCGTCACGGTCGACACCGAAGCGGTTGGTGTCATCACCTGGGCGACCGTGATGTTCTGCAGCGCGAGCATTGCGGTCAACAGGTCGTGTTCCGGCGCCTCGAGGGTGCCGTGTTCGCGGGACGACTCGATCAGCAACCGCAGTTCGTCCGGGCCGTGCGCGTTGGCCAGCTCGTTCTGCGGGGTCACCTTCAGCACCCGCAAGCAGAGGTTCGCCATCCAGTTCAACACGATCAGCAACGGGCGTACGAGATAGGTGAAGCCCCGGAACGGCAACGCCAGCAGCAAAGCCGACCGCTCGGGATCGCTGATCGCCCACGACTTCGGCGCCATCTCCCCCAGCAGTACGTGCAGCAAACCGATCCCGCCGACAGCGATGATCAGCGCGATGACATGCCCGACATCCTCAGGTACCGAGACCAGCTCGAACAGCGGATGCAGCAGGTCCGCCACCGCAGGCTCCGACAACGACCCAAGTCCCAGCGTGCACAAGGTGATCCCGAGCTGAGCACCCGCGAGCATCAACGACAACTCGCTCACCCCAGCGATCGCCGCCCGCGCCGCTCGCGAACCCGATGCGGCCGCCTGTTCAAGCCGATGCCGCTTGGACGCGACGAGCGAGAACTCCGCCGCCACGAAGAACCCGTTGAAGATCAGCAGCAACAACGAGATCAGCAACGCCACCGTAGTACTCATGAGAGACGCTCCAGTACGACGATGCCCGGCACATGCCGAAGTACGGTCTGAACGCGAAGCCGCACCAGCTCGGTCGGTACCGGCCGCCCGTCATGGTCGAACCGCCGAGGCAGCTCCACCACCAACTCGTCCTGCACCACCGGAACCCGTCCGAGCCGAGCCATGATCAGCCCCGACACCGTGTCGTAGTCCTCATCCTCGGGCAGCTGGATCCCGATCGCCTCGGCCACCTGATCGGTCCGCCAGCGCGCCGGCAACGTCCACGACCCATCCGGGTTCTCGACCAACTCGGCCTCGGGCAGATCGTCCTCGTCCCGGATCTCGCCCACCAACTCCTCGGCGATGTCCTCCAGCGACAGTACGCCGGCGAAGCCACCCCACTCGTCGACGACGATGGCCAGCTGGCGGTGCGCAGTACGAAGTGCTTGCAGTACTGCGGGCAGCGGCAAAGTGGACGGTACGACGACCGGCTCAGACGCCAGCGACCCGGCCAGGACGTGCAGCCGGTCGACCGGCTCAACCTCGACCACGTCGCCGATCGCGATCACGCCAACCACCTCGTCGACCGATTCGCCGATCACCGGGAAGCGGCTGTGCCCCGTATCGAGCAGCTCGACCACCCGGGTCAGCGGCGCGTCGCGGTGCACCGTGATGACGTCGACCCGCGGCGTCATCACCTCGTCGGCCTGCCGGTACCGGAAGTCGAGTCCGCGATCCAGCAACCGCATCGTGTCCTCGTCCAGCAGGCCTTGCTCGTACGACGTGGCGATGATCCGGTCCAGGTCCTGCGCCGTGGCGCCCTGCGGCAGCTCCTCGACCGGTTCGATCCCGACCCGGCGCAGGATCCGGTTCGAGGTGGCGTCGAAGACGTGGATCAGCGGCCCGGCGACGGTCAGGTAGATCAGCGTCGACCGGGACAGCCGCAGCGCGATCGCCTCGGCCCGGGCGATCGCCAGGTTCTTCGGAGCCAGCTCGCCGAAGACCATCTGGATGATCGTTGCCAACAGCAACGCCAGGATGACGGAGATGGTCAGACTCACGCCGGTCGGCAGGCCCGCAGTACCGAGCAGGTCTTCCAGCCCGGCACCCAGGGAGGGCTGGGCGACGTAGCCGGCCAGCAGCGCGGTGACGGTGATGCCGACCTGTGCGCCGGACAGGACGAAGGAGAGCCGGGACGTCACTTTCAGTGCCCGGGCCGCGGCGGCGTTACCCCCGTCGGCCAGGCCCTGGAGCCGGTTCCGGTCGACTGCGACGTAGGAGAACTCCTGAGCCACGAAGTAGCCGGTGGCAACGGTCAACGCCAGGATCAGCACCAGGCCGATCACGATCAACATGCAGTGACTTTACGAGAACTCCGGCCGCTGCAGCACCGCGGGGTCGGTCACACCACTCAGGCCGCGGCCTTCCAGTCCGGGTGGCCGGGCATCGCGGGGAGCTTGGTGCCGTACAGCCAGGAGCGGAGGAACGGGCCGAGGTCCTGGTGCGCGACCTCCGAGGCGGTGGCGATGAAGTCTCCGGTGCCCGCGACGCCGTTCGCGTGCTCGCGGACCCAGGTGCGCTCGATCCGGTTGAACACCTTGGCCCCGACCTTCTGCTGCAGGGCGAAGAGCACCAACGCCCCGCCCTGGTACGCCGCGTCCCCGTACGGGCGGATCGGCGCGCTGTCGCCCGGCCACTTGGCGGGGTTGGGCTTGGCGATCGGGCCGTTCGCGAGCATCTGGTTGCCGAGTTCGACGTACGAATGCCGCATCGACTCGGTCTGACTCTGGCGGCCACGGGCGGCGGTCCACGCATCCTCGTAGAAGACCGCGTGCCCCTCGTTGAGCCACAGGTCCGACCAGGTCTTCGGTGAGACCGAGTTGCCGAACCACTCGTGCGAGACCTCGTGCAGCACGACACCGTCCACGCCGTTCTGCTCGAACCCCTCCTTGGTCATGTGATCAGCCGGCATCAAGGTGAGGCCCTGCGTCTCCAGTTCGCCGCCGACCGGCGCGATGTACGAGCCGGCCCGGACGCCGGGGAAGCGGCCGAGTCGTTGCTCCATGAACCGGACCGACTCGTCGAAGGACTTCAGCTGCGGCTTGATCTCCTTGAGTTGCGCCGTCGGTACGGCGTACCGCATGTCGATGCCGTGCGAGCCTCGCGCGTGGACGACGGTGAACGGGCCGACGCCGATCTGCAGCAGCTCGGTGGCGATCTTGCGATCCTCGCGGAAGACGCGCGTGGCTGTCCCGCCGGTCTTGACGGTGCTCAGAAGCTTGCCGTTGGCAATGGAGTTGAGTCGGACCGGCGCGGTGATGCTGATCGTGGCAGGCGCCTTCTGAGCCGGGTGATCGCTGACCGCCAGGATCCTGCGCGCGCCCGACGGCTGGTTGATCGCCTGGATCCAGTCACCGTAGTGGATCAGCCCGGGCGGGAAGACGATCTTCGGATCGGTGACCCCTGGCACCTTGCTCTTGACGTCGACCTTGACGACGAACCGCGCGTCCTTGCGGACCGGCCGCTTCGGCGTGATGACCAGTTCGCCTTGTGGGGTTGACTTCCACGCCGCCCGCAGCCCGTTCACCCGTACGCCGGTGACCTCGGGCCCGAGCAGGTCGAGGTCGAACCGGTTGAGCCCCTGGGTGGCTCGGGCAGACAACGTCGTACTGGCCGTGTAGCCGGTCAGCTTGTCGTTGAAGGTGAAGGCCAGCTTCTGGTCGACCACGTCATAACCACCATTGCCCAGCTCCGGCCAGACCTTGTCGCCTATCCCTGGCCCACCCGCCGTAGCTGGTGCGGCGAAAGCAGACGGGACCGTGAGTCCGGCGGCAAGGCTGGTCAGGGCAAGGGTGGTCGCGAGAGCGCGACGTGGATTCTTCATACCCCTGAAACTATTGTTGCCTGGGCGCCCAGACATCGAACTCAGGGCGGGACCTCAGCTCATCCTCTGGTCGTAGGGCAGCACCTTGCCGTCGCGGACGAGTTCGCCGTACGTCGACGGGTCGACGTGGTCGGCGAGGATCAGGTCGAGGATGGGCTGGACGGCTTCTGCCGGCGTACGAGCCTCGCTGAAGTCGTCGAACCAGGGGCGGGAGGCGCGGGTGTCGACGAGACCGGGGCAGACCGAGGCGATCAGGGTGCCGTTGGCAAGATCCTCGGTACGCCGGGTCGCCGCGACCGCTCGTACTGCGGCCACCTGGGCGACCTTGGACGTGGTGTTGACAAAGTCCGGCCAGCCTTGTTCCGTTGCGGTTCCGGCGTGGATCGACTGGCGCCAGTCTTCGACCGCCTGCTCGAGCTGGTCGAGCGTGTGGCCGTCCTCGAAGAAGGGCTGGACTCTGGCGTCCAGGTTGTCCAGCGTGCCGAATGAGCTGGCGACGACGATCAGGCGGCCGGCTGGACGGAGTACCGGGACGAAGGACCGGAGTACGGCGGTGGCGCCGCCGTTGGCGACTGCGATGAATTCGTCGGCTTGCTCGGCCTGCGTGCGGTCGGGGGTCAGCGGGCCGACGGCGTTCGAGATGACGATGTCGACGCCGCCGTACTGGGTCTGCAGGTCGGCGGCCAGGTTGGCGACGGCGGTCGCGTCGGTGACGTCTAGGACTCGGCCTTCTACTTGCGCTGTTCCTTTGACCTGCTCGACCGCGGCGGCGACGCGTTCCGGGTGGCGGCCGGTGAGCAGGACCAGGTCGGTGGCGTCGAGGCGGGCGGCCAGGCCTTCGACGAGGGCGAAGCCGATTCCTTGGTTGGCCCCGGTGACCAGGGCGATTCTCTGCGGTCTCATGTTTTGAGGCTAGGAACGATGTATCCATGACTCAAGCGAGACTTAGGCACAGGTAGTATGCGTAAACGTCATGGACTTCTCTGATGTCTCCCTGGTCGCGCTCCGGGTGTTCCGCGAGGTCGCCGAGCGCGGCACCTTCACGGCCGCGGCGAACGCGCTCGGCTACACGCAGTCGGCCGTCTCGCGCCAGATCGCGTCGATCGAACGTGCCGCGCAGACCCAGCTCCTCGAACGGCGACGGGACGGTGTCCGGCTGACGGCCGCCGGTCAGCTGGTACTACGGAACGCGGCCGGCGTACTCGACCAGATCGACGCGACAGCGCGGGAGCTTTCCGGGCTGCCCGTCGATGGCGGGACGGTCCGGCTGGGATGGTTCCCGGGCGCCGGCGCCATGTTGTTGCCGCTGGCAATCACTGCGCTGCGGCGCTCGCATCCGGGAATCAACCTGGTCACCCGGGAGGGGACGACTCCCTCGCTGGTCCGGTCGCTCCGCGCGGGCAGCATCGACTTGGCGCTACTCGCCGCCGCCCCACCCTTCCGCCCTCCGGACAGCGAGACGCCCGCGTTGAAGGTGGAGATCCTTGCTGAGCGGCCGTTGCGCATCGCAGTACCGGCCAACCATCCGCTGGCTGCCGCTGACTCGGTCGACGTCGCCGACCTCCGCGGCCAACGCTGGATCGCCGGCCCCTCAGCCGATCAGATGGGCGTCTGGCCAGGCTTGGACGAACGCCCCGAAATCGCCCACACAGCCCGAGACTGGCTGGCCAAACTCCACCTGGTAGCCGCCGGCGCAGGCATCACCACCATCTCCACCTCCCACGAACACACCCTCCCACCCGGCGTCCAAGTCCTCACCGTCCACAACGGCCCCCAAGAACTCCGCCGAATCCTCCTGGCCCACCTCCCAGGAACCCTGGCCGATCCCACCACAGCAGTAGCCAACGCCCTCCGAACCGCAGCCCAAGAAACCACCCAGCGCTAACGGCCGCCCCACCGGCAAGCACCCGCTCGCCGGCGGCACCCGACCCAAGGCCGGGTGCTGCGCGCGTAGTACCGGCTGGTGTCAGAGCTGTGGTTTTTGTTCTTCTGTGGTTTGGGGTTTTTCTTCCGGGTCCGGCTTGTCGGAGATCTTGCGGAGCTCAACCACAGCCTTCGCCACCCCGCGGGTCAGGTCGGGGAGCTTGTTCGCGCCGAAGATGAGCACGACGATGACGAGCAGCACGATCCACTCGCCGCCCTCGGGCAGCGCCAGCAGTGAAGCCATGACGATCCTTCTTTCCAGGAGTCCCCATCCAAGGTACTTCGCCGCGAACGTAGGGTTGCGACGTGACCCTTCCTGAGCTGTTCGGCGCCGCGGTACGTCGGGATGGCGCCAACCCGTTCCTGACCTACTACGACGATGTCACCGGCGAGCGGATCGAGCTCAGCGCGGTCACCACCGCGAACTGGGTGGCCAAGACGGCCAACCTGCTCGCCGACGAGTACGACCTGGAACCTGGCGAGTCCGTCGCGATCGGCCTGCCGCCGCACTGGCTCGGCGTCGTCTGGGCCCTCTCGACCTGGTCGGTCGGCGCGAGCGTCACCACCGGCGAGGGCACGCTCGCCATCACCGGCCCCGACTTCGCCATCCGCGGCGCCCGCGAGACGGTCGCGTCGGCGCTGCTCCCCCTCGGCGGACGGTTCCGCGAGCCGCTGCCGGCGGGAGTCCACGATTACGGGGCCGAGGTCTACAACCATCCCGACCTTTTCGTTCCGTACGATCCACCTGCCGGTGGCAGTCCGGCGTACGACGAGAAGACGCACGACGACCTGATCGCCGCGGCCGAACCGATCACCGACCGCGTACTCACCACGACCTCCCTCGTCACCCCGGCCGGCCTCGGAACGCTGATCGGCGTGATCGCCGGCGGCGGCTCGATCGTGCTCTGCCGCAACCTCGACCCGGCGAAGCTCGACCGCCGGATCTCGGACGAGAAGGTCGACCGCGTCTTGGAGGAGCAGTAGATGCAGCGTTTCGATGGCAAGGTCGCACTCGTCACCGCGGGCGCGCAGGGAATCGGTGCGGCGGTCGCGCGACGGATCGCGGCTGAGGGCGGCTCGGTCGTCATCACCGACCTGCAAGAGGACAAGATCAACGCGCTCGCCGCGGAGCTCGGCAACGCGCTGGCCGTCCGCCTCGATGTGACCGTACGAGACGAGGTCGACGCCGCCGTCGCCGCGACGATCGAGCGCTTCGGGCAACTCGACGTACTCGTCAACAACGCGGGCGGCTGCATCGTCAGTACCGTCCCCGAGGACAGCACCGACGACGAATGGCACCGCCAACTCGACCTGACCCTGGTCGGCACCGCGCGCTGCATCCAGGCCTCCCTCCCCCAACTGGTGAAAACGCGAGGCAACGTAGTCACCATCAGCTCGGTCAACGGCCTCGCCGCCTTCGGCAACATCGAGTACGCCGCCGCCAAGGCCGGCCAGATCGCCATGACCCAAAACTTCGCCGCCCGCTACGGCAGCATGGGCGTCCGCTTCAACGTAGTAGCCCCCGGCACCGTCAACACCCCCAACTGGGACAACCAGCCCGACACCCTGGAACGGTTCACCACCTACTACCCCCTGGGCCGAGTAGGCGAACCAGAAGACATCGCCGCCGCAGTAGCCTTCCTAGCCTCCCCCGACGCCTCCTGGATCACCGGCCACACCCTCCCAGTAGAAGGCGGCATCCTCACCGGCCCCGGCCTCTTCGACCTCACCACCACGGGCCCGTTCCGCAAGGACTACCCGACCACCTGATTCGTGCAAGCCCCGCTTGCACAATTCACCGACACCACTTGTGCAGCAGCCTGCTGCACTATTCGGCCGCCGGTGCACAGCCAGTCGCCATCCGCCTCAACGCTGAATTTCTGCAAGCCCCGCTTGCAGAAATCAGCATCACCCTGCCCCACAAGGCCCGGGTTGTTCACTCCTCGGGTTGGGCGGCGTTGCGGGGCATCAGGGTGACGATGGGGAGGCTGAGGGCGGTGGCGGCCAGGACGACGATGAGGGTGAGTTTCATGGCGTGGCCCAGGCCAGAGGTGGCGCCGTGGAAGAAGATCGAGGTGACTGCGGCCGAGCCGAACCCGCCGGCCAGTTGCTGGATCGAGCTGAGGGCGCCGCTGGCGCTGCCGGCTTCGTCGGGGCTGGTATCGCCGAGAGCGACGACGAAGATCGTACTGCTGTAGCAGCCGACTCCGATGCCGATCACGAACAGCGCCGGGGCCAGTGTCCAGAGGCTGAGGTTCGTACCGGAGTGGTCGACGAGTGCCAGGACCCAGCCGCAACCGGCCAGGACAACGCCGAGCCCGATGAGGATGAGGGTGCGACCGAGCTTGGCAACCAGCCCACCCATGGCGGCGAACGCCGCGGCGAAGATGCCCAGGGTGAGCGGTACCAGCCCGAGCGAGGCGCCTCGCGGGCCGACGTGCAGCCCTTCCTGCATGTAGAGCGACAGCACGTAGATCAGGCCGGTGGTGGCAGCGAAGATGGCCAGGCCGACGACCATTCCGGAGGTGAAGCCCCGGTTCTGCAACAGCGAGGGCTTGATCAGCGGGTCGGCCGCGGTGAGCTGCCGGTAGCCAAACGCGACGAAGAACAAGACGCCGACGACGATCGAGGTGACGGGTACGGCGCTCCAGCCGTTGGTCGACCCCTCGATCAGGCCGTACAGAAGTCCGAACATCGTGACGGCCAGCAACCCGGAGCCCCAGCCATCGACAACGGTCGACCGGTCGCCGTCGTCACGCGGCAGGATCTTGGCAGCGACGACCAGCCCGATACCGCCGAGGATGACGTTGACGAGAAAGATCGGACGCCAGGACAGGCCGAACAGGTCCGCGCTGATGATCAACCCAGCCAGTACCGGCCCGCCGAGCGTGGCGACACTCAGCGTCGGCCCGAACAGCCCGAACGCCTTGGCCAGCATGTCGTGATCGAACGCCCTGACCATGATCGCCATCCCCTGCGGTACCAGCAGCGCCCCGAACGCCCCCTGAGCGACCCGCGCGGCGATCAGCAGGGTCGGATCCGGCGAGAGCCCGGCAACCGCCGATGCCACGGTGAACCCGCCGATGCCGACCAGGAAGAGCTTGCGCTGCCCGAACTTGTCCCCCAGCCGCCCACCAACCACGAGCAAAACACCCATGGCAAGCATGTACGCCGTCCCCAACCACTTGATCAGACTCTCACCGGCATTGAGCTCGTGAGCGATCGTGGGAGCGGCGATGTTCGTGACCGTCGCATCGATCACGTCAAGCGCATCGGCCAGCAGTACCAGCCCCAGAATCGCCCACAACGGCCGACTAGAACTGCGGGCGGCAACCGCGCTCGCCTCAGTCAAGGTAGTCATCCGAAACGTCCTTCTCAGCTCGCCGGGCACCCCTTCTGGGCAGCCTCTCCTCCCTGCCACGAACACCACCGCCCTGATCCGACACCGCCCCGAACTTCTTCGAGAACTTCACGCGGGCCACGGATCTTCACGTCCGTCGACAGTGGAATCACTTTGTCCGACCACCTCCAACCAAGGCGTCACCAGATCTGATGATCCTGCGGTCCGACCGACACGACAGAGGGCAAAGGAAGAGCTAGCTCCCGCACATCACCACCACAGCAGCTCGCGCATTTTGCGCAACGGGCCATTGCACAGATGCGGGCCTCGCCGGGGCATCCGATCTGCCCTGCAAAGGCCTTCGTGTCGCGCCGTCTGGTCATCAGATCCTGTTCCGCATGTCCACCGAAGACTCCGTTCCCCGCTTCCCTTCCACCCCTGCCCGCTCGACCCTCCCAGATTGGTATCCGGACCTGCTCGACCGCGTCTCCAGCCACATCACCACTGGTCACCGCCGAGCCGTCTCCGCGGCGAATACCGAAGTGCTGAGGAGCTATTGGGCCATCGGCTCAGAGATCCTGAACCGCCAGGAGTCCGAAGGCTGGGGCACGAGAGTCATCGATCGACTGTCCGCCGACCTGAAGTCACGCTTCCCTGCCGCCAAGGGCTACTCGCCCCGGAATCTGAAGTACATGCGCGCTTTCGCCGCCGCCTGGACTGACGCGGCAATTGTGCAGCAGCCTGTTGCACAATTGCCCTGGGGTCACCACACGCGACTTCTCGACAAGCTTGACGACCCCCAGCTTCGCCTCTTGTACGGCGCAGCGGCGGTCGAATACGGCTGGAGTCGCGCTGTGCTCGCCCTCCAGATCGAGGGTGGGTTCCACCACCGATCGGGCAAGGCGGTCACCAACTTCGCGACGGCGATCGAGAGCGAGCGATCCGATCTCGCCCAGCAGTCGACCAAGGACCCGTACCTGTTCGACTTCCTCGGCTCGACCGACGGCTGGCGGGAACGCGAGGTGGAGGAGAAGCTCGTCGAGCACGTCGGTAAGTTCCTGCTCGAACTCGGCCAAGGCTTCGCCTTCGTCGGACAGCAGGTTCGACTCGAACTGGCCGGCGACGAGTTCTTCTGCGACCTGCTCTTCTACCACCTGCACCTGCGCTGCTACGTAGTGATCGAGCTCAAGGCCGTCCCCTTCAACGCAGCATTCCTCGGCCAGCTCGGCCTCTACATGGCGGTCGTCGACGACATCCTGGCGAAGGATGGCGACAAGCCGACGATCGGCCTCCTCTTGTGCAAGAACCGCAAGGAAGTCGTAGCCGAGTACGCTCTCCGAGGCTTCAAGGCACCGATCGGGGTAGCCGAGTGGACCAGCGCGATCAACAACTCCCTCCCCGCCGAGTTCGAGTCAGCACTCCCCAGTGTCGAAGTACTGGAAGCCGAGCTAGCCGGCAGCTCCGACGACCTCTGATCAGTACCGAAGGCGAGCAACGGGTCGAGGTGACTCCCAGCGTCACGAGCTGGTCAGCGGTAGACCGACTGAAGCCACCGCACTTGTCCCGCACGGGGAGTTCCTCCCCCGAGCCGCATCCGGTGGCGAGGTGACGCCAAGCGTCACGAGCCCGGAGCCGGGCGACGGGTGGTTGGTCTGGCGAGGCGATGGGCGGGTTGGCAGGTTGGGTTGGGGCGACGGCGGGCTGGTGCGATCGCACTCGCCAAGCGGGCGACGAAGGAGCCCGCGCCCAGGGTGGGTGGGAGCTCAGCGCAGAGCGAGCGACGGAGGAGTGAGCGGGGCGCCGGCGTGGGGAGTTCTGGGTGGGTGATCAGAATGTGGACGGTTACAGGAGGTCAATGTCTAGTGACGTTATCGTCTTTGGTACGAGGGCGGTCCGTCGGCGGCGCCCGGGGAGCCAGGAGCTGTTATGAGCGAGTGTTGTTGCCGCTAGCACCTGTTGTGAGCTGAAAAACCCTTTGTCATCAGGCTTTGCCGATCGCCAGACGCTGCCCGTCAGCCACCTGCGATGGGCCGTGCCGTCGTACCCGAGAACAGGACCGTCATGACCGAGAACACCCCCAGCTGGTCTTTTGAGACCCGGCAGATCCACGCCGGCCAGACGTCCGACGCGACCACCAACGCGCGGGCTCTGCCGATCTACCAGACCACGTCGTACACCTTCGACAGCACCGATCACGCCGCCAGCCTGTTCGGGCTGCAGGAGTTCGGCAACATCTACACCCGGATCCAGAACCCGACCCAGGACGCCGTCGAGCAGCGGATAGCCAGCCTGGAAGGCGGTACGGCCGCGCTCCTGGTGAGCTCCGGCCAGGCCGCGACCTCGCTCGCGTTGCTCAACATCGCCGAGGCCGGCGACCACGTGGTCAGCAGCCCGAGCCTGTACGGCGGTACGTACAACCTCTTCCACTACACCTTCCCCAAGCTCGGCATCGAGGTCAGCTTCGTCGAGGACCCGAGCGACCTGGAGTCGTGGAAGGCCGCGATCAAGCCGAACACGAAGGCGTTCTTCGGCGAGACGATCGCCAACCCCAAGAGCGAGATCTTCGACATCGAGGGAATCGCCGGTGTCGCGCACGAGTTCGGCGTACCGCTGATCGTCGACAACACCGTGGCCACCCCGTACGTGCTGCGCCCGCTCGAGCACGGCGCGGACGTCGTCGTGCACTCGGCGACCAAGTACCTGGGCGGTCACGGTACGGCGATCGCCGGCGTGATCGTCGACTCCGGCAAGTTCGACTACGCGCAGAACCCGGAGCGGTTCCCCGGCTTCAACCAGCCCGACGACAGCTACCACGGCCTCACCTACGCGACCGCGCTCGGCGTCGGCTCCGACCTCGGCAACCTGGCGTACATTCTCAAGGCCCGCGTCCAATGGCTGCGCGACCTCGGTACTGCGGTATCGCCGTTCAACGCGTTCCTCATCGCCCAGGGCCTGGAAACCCTGTCGCTGCGGATCGAGCGCCACCTCGACAACGCGCTCAAGGTCGCCCAGTGGCTCGAGGCCCGCGACGAGGTCGACAGCGTCGCGTACGCGAGCCTGCCGTCCAGCCAGTACTACGAGTTGGCGCAGAAATACACACCCCGCGGAGCCGGCGCCGTCGTCGCGTTCGAGATCAAGGGCGGCGTCGACGCGGGCAAACGATTCGTCGACGCGCTGCAACTCCACAGCCACGTGGCCAACATCGGTGACGTCCGGTCGCTCGTCATCCACCCGGCGTCGACGACGCACAGCCAACTGTCCGCCGAGGACCAGCTCGCATCCGGCGTGACGCCCGGCCTGGTCCGGCTCGCGGTCGGCCTGGAGCACATCGACGACATCCTCGCTGACCTCGAGGTCGGATTCGCCGCCGCGAAGTCGGTCTGAGAATCCCTCGATGACTCAGGATCGCCCGCCTGCCGCAACCGTCGATGCCCGGGGGCGGGACATCGACACGGTGGCAGCCAATCCCGGTACTCCGGGAGCCCCCTCCGCACCTGGTCAGGTGGCCGGTGCGGAGGGAGCGGGCGGTCCTGACCCGGCGGTCGCCCGGATAGCGGGCGGTTGGCGGCCGGGGGATCCGGTGGCCGGCCGGCGGTTCGCGGCGATCGGTGACCTCGACCTCGAGTCCGGCGTCGTGCTGCCCGGAGTACATGTTGCTTATGAGACCTGGGGCCGGCTGAACGCGGCCCGGGACAATGCCGTCCTGATCTGTCATGCCCTCACCGGGGACGCACATGTGGTCGGTCCAGCCGGCCCGGGGCAACCGACCCCGGGCTGGTGGGACGGCTTGATCGGATCGGGCCGGTACGTCGATCCCGCCGACTGGTACGTCGTCGCCGCGAACGTCCTGGGTGGTTGCCAAGGCACGACCGGCCCGTCGACCAGAGCACCCGACGGTAAGGCGTGGGGCAGCAGATTCCCCGCCATCACCATCAGGGACCAGGTCGCCGCCGAGGCCGCCCTCGCCACCCAGCTAAAAGTCGACAAGTGGGCCGCAGTGATCGGCGGCTCGATGGGCGGCATGCGTGCCATCGAGTGGCCGCTGCTCTACCCAGAGAGAGTCGACACAGCGATCGTGCTCGCCTCGACCGGCTACGCATCAGCCGAGCAGATCGCCTGGTGTTCACCCCAACTGGCCGCGATTGAGTCCGACCCCGCCTGGCACCAAGGCGACTACTACGACACCAAGACAGCACCCACAACAGGACTGGGAATCGCGAGACGGATCGCGCACGTCACCTACCGTTCGGAGTACGAGCTCGCCACCCGCTTCGGCCGCAACCCGCAAGGCGACGGCCGGTTCGCCGTGGAGTCGTACCTCGACCACCACGCCGACAAGCTCGCCACCCGCTTCGATGCCGGCTCTTATGTCGTGCTGACCAAAGCCATGAACAGCCACGACATCGGCCGAAACCGCGGCGGCCTCACGAAGGCACTGAAGACCCTCAAATCCCGTCTGGTAGTAGCCGCCGTCGACTCCGACCGCCTCTACCCGAGCCGCCTGTCCGCAGAGCTCATCGACGCCAAACCCGACGCCGGCCCGCTCCACCTGATCAAGTCCCCGTACGGCCACGACGGCTTCCTGATCGAGCTAGACCAGGTCGGCGCTCTGATCGCTGAGACGCTCCACAGCCGCTAGCGCGTACTTCTCCTCCAGCAGGTTCCCGAACGTCTTCCAGTCCGCGGCAACCTTCTTGAACCCAGCGACCGCCACCTCAGAATCACCCCGGTACTCCGCCAGCAGCGCGGCAGCCGTCGCCAGCGAGTACTCCCGCATCGGCAGCAATGGGACGATCAACCCGGCAATCCGCTCGGCCAACTCAGGTAGATCCACCGCCAACCCAGCCCGTACGAAGGTCGGCATCCGCGCAGCGAACTCATGGCTCCCGGTAAGCACCTCCAGCCCGAGCAACCGCTCCAGAACCTCTTGCACGCCGGCCCGATCCCCATCGGCAGCGCGTGCCGTAGCGGTCGGCGCTCCACCGATGGCCTGGAAGTCCGGCCAGTCGGTCTCGATCCCCAGCCGATAGGCCTCTTCGGCCGACGCGCGGGCTCCCGGGAGCCCCAGCTCCAGTTCCGCGCGAGCAAGCGCGGCGAGCACCTCGATCCGCCGCAGCGTGATGAAGGCCGGCCCTGGATCATCTAGTTGCGCACGGCAAGCAGCGATGACCTCCTCGGTCTGTCCCAGCTCCATCATCAGCTCGAGCACCGTGCAGCTGAGCTGCTGCCACAGCTCGGCCAGCCGTCGCCGCTGGGTGAACTCCTCGGTCTCCTTGAGCGTCTCCAGCGCCGCCCTCGGTCCCTCGATCTGCCAGACGATGAACCCGTAGTTCAGCCACGTCACCGCCGCGTCGCGCGCCTTCCCCTGGTCGAGCAGCGCGCTCAACGCGTCCTTCATGTCGACCACACCGCCGGTATCACCGTTGCCGACCCGCGCCAGCCCGCGCGCCTCCAGCGCCCGATGCGGTACGCCGTACCCCAGCTCCTCGGCCATCCGCAGCGACCGGTTGGCCGCCGCGATCGCCTCGTTGCGCCGGCTGGCGACCGTCAGGATGACCGCCTGCCCGGCCAGCGCGCCGACCAGATCCTCGCTCGGCCCGAGGCTCTCGAAGATCGACACCACCCGGTCGATCGTCGCCAGACTCTCTTCCATACTGCTCATCGCGTACGTCGACAACCGCAGCGCCCGGGCCACCCCAGCAAGGTTGCCGACGGCATCAAAACCTGCAACAGCAGACCGATACGCCACGAGAGCATCGTCCAGCCGCCCGGTCAGGAACGCCGCCCAGCCCCACCGCGCCAACACCTCGGGCCGGTCGGGATCACCCTCGGGCGTCAGCCCCAGCGCCTGGTCGAGCAGGTCCAGCGCCTCGGTGGCATCCAAGTTCATTGCCTGCTCGGCCGCCCTGCGCAGGTACCCGCGTGCGCGAGGCGCCAACTGCTCCACCAGCTCGAGATCACCAACGGCATCGGCGAGCTGCAGCGCAGTACCGAGATGATGAGCGATCACACTCGTCGTATCGCCTTGCCCAGGCCTGCATTGCGACTCCAGCCAGTCGGCCGCCGCGACATGCCTAGCCGATCGGGCGGCTCGCGGCACCTGGCTGTAGGCGACATCACGAGTCAGCGAATGCCAGAAGCTGTACTCCCGTTGCCCCTCCAGCGACGACTGCCGGATCGGCCGGACCAACTCCTTGCGCGACAGCTCCTGCAGTTCCCGTACGACGTCCGCCAGGTCGCGATCCACCAGTGCGGCGACCGCCTCGGCCCAGAAGACGCGGCCGATCACAGCTGCATTCGCCAGCAACGCCTTGCGATCGGGCTCCAACGTGTCCAGCCGAGCGGCGATGATCGAGGTGATCCCCGATGGCAGGGCGACCGAACCCGGACCCAGCTCGTTGACCATCCGCGCGAGCTCCTCGGCGTACAAGGGATTCCCGTCGGCCCGACCGACCAGGTCCGCCCTCGTGCGGGGCGGGAGCCGGTCGCCGACCAGGAGTTCACCGAAGAGCTGGTCGGTCTCGTGGCCGGACAGTGGGGCCAGGCCGATCATCCACGCGTTCTGCTGCCCACGCGTCCAGTGCGCGCCGCGTTCGAGCAGTTCGGGGCGGGCAGTGATGACGACCAGGAGCGGCAGCTCCTTGACCCATTCGACGAGGTGGTCGACGAACGCCAGCAGCGCATCGCGGGCCCAGTGCAGGTCTTCCAGCACCAGGACGGTCGGGTACGACTCGGCGAAGCTCTCCAGCAGTTCGCGCCAGGCGGCGAACGACTCCTCCTGCGCCACCGCGACCGGTTTGCCGTCGGCGTCGGCGCCGACCAGCGGGCGTACCCGAGCACGCAGCCATGACCGATCCGCCTCGGGCAGGATGGCTTCGAGCTTCTCGGCGGCCCGGGCGGGCGGATCGCTCTCGCGGATCCCGGCCTGGGCCTTGACGATCTCGGCGATCGGCCAGAACGGGCCTTCGCCGTACGGGAGGCAGCGGCCCTCGCGCCAGATGATCATCTCGTCGAGCTTGTCCAGCTCGGCGCCGAGCTCGGCGACCAGGCGGGACTTGCCGATGCCCGGCTCGCCCAGCAGCGTGACGAATTGGGGTGAGCGCTCGGCGACGGCTTTGTCGAACGCAGTACGGAGCAAGGAGAGATCGCGTTGCCGCCCAACCAGCGGGGTGGTGAGGTCGCGGATCACGTCGGCGCCGACGCGAGCGCGGGCTTCGCCGGCCTGCCAGCGTTGCAGCGGACGGCGGATGCCCTTGGCTGCAACGGGTTCGAGCGGCTCATACTCGAAGACGCGACTCGTTGCCGCGTAGGTCGCAGCGCCGACGACGACCGCACCGACCGGAGCAGACGTCTGCAACCGGGCGGCCGTGTTGACGACCAGCCCGGTGACGAACGGCTCGCCGAGCTCCGGCCTGGCGTTGATCTCCACCAACGCCTCGCCGGTCTCGATGCCGATCCGGACCTGAAGGGTGCCCGCGGCAAGCTCGTCGAGGATCGCCAGGCCGGCCCGGACCGCGCGCTCGGCGTCGTCCTCCCGTGAGAGGGGCGCGCCGAAGACGGCCAGGATCGCGTCGCCGGCGAACTTCTCGACCGTACCGCCGAACCGCTCGACCGTGGTCTTGAGGGTTCGGTGGTACGGCGTCAGCCAGCGCCGGACGTCCTCCGGGTCAGCCGCCTCCGCCGCGGCCGTGAACCCGACCAGGTCGCAGAACAGCACCGAGACGACCTTGCGCTCCTCCGCCGGCCGCATGAGGCGTTGGTCAGCCCTGCGACTCGAGCAACCGGACGCGCGCGGCGAGGCCCTTGAGCAGCGCCTCGGCGACGTCCGGGTTCGCCCTGACGACCGCCATGAAGGCGAGCGAGGACAGCGCGAACGTGGTCAGTCCGTCCGGTCCGGCAACGACGGTCGCCGAGCGCGGCAGACCGTCGACCAGGGAGATCTCACCGAAGGCGTCACCCGGGCCGAGCGGCGCGCGGTCCACCCCGTTGACCGAGACCTCGGCGGAGCCCTCCAGGACGACCTGCAGGCCGGCGTCGGCGCTGCCCTGCTCGGTGGCGTGGGCGCCCGGGTTGATCGTCAGCGTGGTTCCGCGACTGATCAGGTCGGACAGCGTCTCCTTGGACAGCCCCGCGAAGAGGTCGACCTTCGCCAGGAACTGCGGCAGGCTCTCGTGACTCATGGATCGCACCCCTTGATCGGTGTCCGCCAGGCGGACAGCACAATGAACTGCGGCACAGGCTACAACCGCGAGGGACCGCGGGACCATGATTTCCCGGGTCGCCTCTTCTGAGGTCTCCGCCGAGGGCAAACTCAGGGGTCAGGGCTTCGGCCAGGCTTCCCAGGCGGTGGCGAACATCTGGTCGACGGTGTAGGTGTTCTTCCAGCCCAGGTCGCGGGCAGCCAGCTCGCCCGAGGCGACCACGCGGGACGGGTCGCCGGGGCGGCGGGGGCCTTCGGTGGGGGTGAAGTCGATGCCGGTGACCCGGCGGGCCGCGTCCATGATCTGGCGTACGGAGGTACCGGTGCCGCTGCCGAGGTTGTAGACGGGCTCGAGAGTCTTGCCGTCGTCGAGGATCCGTGCGGCGGCGACGTGCGCCCGGGCGAGGTCGGCGACGTGCACGTAGTCCTTGACCGAGGTGCCGTCCGGGGTCGGGTGATCGGTGCCGTAGATCTGCGGGACCTTGCCCTGGGTGAGCAGGTTGCAGACGATCGGGAAGAGGTTGTACGGGCTGGCGTCGTAGACCTTGGGGTCGCCGGAGCCGACCACGTTGAAGTAGCGCAACGCGGTGTGGTTGAGCGGTACCGCCTTGGCCTGGTCCTTGAGGAGCCACTCGCCGATCAGCTTCGACTCGCCGTACGGGCTCTGCGGGTCCGGGGCGGTCTGTTCGGTCACCACCTCGTCTTTCGGCGTACCGTAAACGCCCGCGCTGGAGGAGAAGACGATGTTGCCGACGCCCTGCTCGGCCATCGCGTCGAGCAGCGAGACCATGGCCGTCACGTTCTGCGTGTAGGTGTGCATCGGACGCTCGACCGAGACGCCGGCGTACTTGAAACCGCCGAGGTGGACGACGCCGCTGACCCCTTCGAGCGCGCGCCGGGTGGCGTCACCGTCGAGCAGGTTCGCGTGCGTGAACGGCACGCCGTCGAGCAGGAACTCGGCCTTGCCGCTGGACAGGTCGTCGATCACCGCGACGTCGATCCCGTCCGCCCTGAAGGCCCGCACCACGTGCGATCCGATGTATCCCGCCCCACCAGTCACCAGCCATGTCATATCCCGATACTCCCATCCGCTGCGTGGTCTTCGCAGTGTCATTTAACCACACAAATACCCATGTTTAAACATAATCGATCATCTTCGGCCGACCAGCATCGTTTGGGTCCAGGCCGACCTAGGATGCGCGGATGATCGGACTCGTCCTTGCCGCCGGTACCGGCCGCCGCCTGCGCCCGTACACGGATTCGTTGCCCAAGGCACTCGTTCCGATCGATCCGGAGACGACGGTGCTCGATCTGACGCTGGCCAACTACGCGGCGGTCGGGATCACGGACGTGGCGATCGTGGTGGGGTACGCGGCCGCGGCGATCGAGTCGCGGGTCTCCGGGTTCGAGGAGCGGTACGGCGTACAGCTCGAGCTGGTCTTCAACGACAAGGCCGAGACGTGGAACAACGCGTACTCGCTGTGGTGCGCGCGCGATCTGCTCGGCGGCGGCGTGATGCTGGCCAACGGGGACACTGTGCATCCGGTGTCGGTGCAGCAGGCGCTGCTTGCCGCTCGCGGTGAGGATCGGTCGATCATTCTGGCTCTGGACACCGAGAAGGCGCTGGCCGACGAGGAGATGAAGGTGATCTGCTCCGCTTCGGGTGGGGTCTCGCGGATCACCAAGTTGATGGACCCGTCTACTGCTTCGGGTGAGTACATCGGTGTGACACTGCTCGAGCCGTCGGCCGCGGTCGTCCTGGCTGACGCCTTGAAGGCGACCTGGGAACGCGATCCCAACCTGTACTACGAGGACGGGTACCAACTGCTGGTCGACCAAGGGCATCGCATCGACGTCGCCGGGATCGGCAAGGTCGACTGGGTCGAGATCGACAACCACGACGACCTGGCTCGCGCTCGTCGCATTCTCGGATTCAGCTAGCCTCCATGCCTTTGCTCGCGCGGATGGTGCCGGCGCCGTTGGTGGTCGACGTCCGGCGAGGTGCGCTGGCCGAGCTCGGCGCGATCCTGGCCGACCAGCGGATCTCCACGTCGGGACGGGTCGCGATCGCCGTCGGTTCGACGTACGGGCCGATCGTGCAGTCGACGTTCCGCGACGGGCTGGCGGGCGCCGACTGGTTCACCGTCGATGGCGGCACGATCAACACGGCGATCAAGCTGGTCGAACAGATCCGGCGGGAGCGGTACGACGCGGTCGTCGGAATCGGCGGCGGTACGGTCCTCGACGTCACCAAGTTCGCCGCCGCGCGACTCGGGCTGCCAATGGTTGCCGTCGCCACCAACCTCGCGCACGACGGGATCGCGTCGCCGATCAGCACGTTGGACAACGACGCCGGGCGCGGCTCGTACGGAGTACCGGCGCCGCTTGCTGTGTTGGTGGATCTCGATCTGATCGCGCGGGCACCGGTACGGTCGGTCCGCTCGGGCATCGGGGAGATCGTGTCGAACCTGTCCGCGATCGCCGACTGGCAGACCGCGCACTCCTTGCGGGGCGAGGAGATCGACGGGCTGGCGATC
Organism: Kribbella sp. NBC_00382; assembly: GCF_036067295.1. Classification (NCBI taxonomy): domain Bacteria; kingdom Bacillati; phylum Actinomycetota; class Actinomycetes; order Propionibacteriales; family Kribbellaceae; genus Kribbella; species Kribbella sp. NBC_00382. The sequence goes on along the minus strand of NZ_CP107954.1, from coordinate 4,093,371 downwards.
TCGATGGCGCGCACCGCGGCCGAGGCGGTCATGAACCATCCGGGCACCGTCTCGGATGATGCGTTTCTGACTGTTCTGGCTGAGGGTTTGATCCTGTCGGGCATCTCGATGGTCGTCGCCGGGACCTCGCGGCCGTCGTCCGGGGCGTGCCATGAGATCTCGCATGCCATCGACCTGCTGCATCCTTCGCGGCGGGCGTTCCATGGCGAACAGGTGGGTATCGGAGCTGCCTTCGCCTGGTTCCTGCGCGGGGACTTGTTTGCTTTTGAGGCGACTGTTCGTTGCCTGCATCGCCATGGATTGCCGGTGCGGCCTTCGGATCTCGGCTTCAGCTTGGAGGAGTTCGAGGGGGTGGTCGGCTATGCACCCCAGACCCGGCCGGGCCGCTTCACCGTCCTGGAAGAGTCCGCGTTGACCCCATCCCGGATCACGGCGAAGGTCAACGCATTCGACGACCGGATCAGCGCTGTGCTGGAGTCGCCGTGATCGACGCCTCGGACTGTCTCGTGATGACCGCTCGCCCCGCCCTGGAGGACATGTGACAGTCGATCGTCATCTCGACTGGCCCAACTGCCATAACGCCCGGGACCTCGGCGGGCTGCCCACCTCGGCCGGCGGGTCGATCCGGGTCGGCGCTCTGATCCGCTCGGACTGCCTACAGTTCTTGTCCGAGGAGGGGGTCGCGGCGGTCCGTAGTACCGGCGTACGCCGCATCATCGACCTGCGCTCGATCGGCGAACTCTCCGCCTTCCCGACGCCCTTCACCAACGACCCGATCGGCGTGCACATCCCGGTCCAGGACCCGGCCGACCCCGACGACCACAACACCATCGTCGAGTCCTGCAACCTGATGCTCGACCTCCACCCGAGCACTTCGCCACCGCCCTCCGCGCCATCGCCGAAGCACCCGAAGGCCCCGTGATCGTCCACTGTTTCGGCGGCAAGGACCGCACCGGCATAGTCGTCGCCCTGGCCCTGATCATCGCCGGCGTCCCCGAACCGGAGATCATCACCGACTACGCCCTCACCAAGTCCCGCCTCGCCGGCATGCTCGCCGACCAACTAGCCGCCGAACCCGACGAGTCCCTGCACCCGCAGATGATCGAGTACCGAGACACCCGCCCCGAATCCCTCACCGCCATCCTCCGCCACCTGGACGCCAAATACGGCGGCCCAATCACGTACCTAGAACAAGCCGGCTTCACCCGCGCCGACCAGGAAGCCCTCCGCGCCCGCCTTACCAAGTAACGCAATCCGCCTTTTGCCCGATCATCGGGGCAGGGGGGAACTATGGCGCATTTGAGTACGTGGCTATGACAGCCCGGAAGCGGCTTGTGCACCGGATCCGGGAGCTTCACGGCTGGCGCGGGCCTGTCTTAGCGTTGGTGACCGTCGCCGCCGCCGTCGCCGCGGTGATCTACACCCCTCGTCCGGGGCCTCTGGGACCGCTCTTCATCGGGATCGTGGCATCCGCCATCAACGGCCTGCTGGTGGAGCTCAAGTCGGCGGGGGATGCTGAAAAGCCACCTACCCTCTGGCTGCACGCCTCGACGATCTGGCAGAGCACGCTCGCTGACCGCGAGTTGGTCGAGCAGTCCACTCTCGACCAGCGGCCACCGGTACGGCGGGGGATCTGATGAACCAGACACCGCCGACCGGCTCAGCGCCAGTGCAGACCGACCCAGAGCAGACAGGGCCAGTGCAGACAGGCGCAGTGCAGACTGCGCCAGCGCAGACCGACCCGGTACCAGCCGCGCCCGCGCCCGCGCCGGCCGGGGCGGCGTCGATCGTGCCGACGCCGAACTCCGGGCCCTGGCCGCAGGTGACGGCTTGGAGTGAGGCTGCGAGTCTTGCTGCGGATACCGCGCTGCGGATGTACGCCGCCGAGCTCCGGGACGAGGCCGAGCGAATCGCCAGTCGCGCGAAATCGGAGGTCGTCTCGCCGCACTACGTCCACCTGGCGAGCGATCGGGTCGGTCAGCACAGCCCGTCGAAGCTGGCCGACGTGCTGATGGGAGCCGGCGGAGTCGTGATCGGCGCCGGAGTCGGCATCGGCGGCTCGGCGTGGTTCACCACGAATCACGGTGGCACGACGATGATCCTGGTAGCGAGCGGCATCACCCTGGTCGGCGCGGTCGCTCTCACCATCGGCATGGTCCTCAAGCTGGTCCGCGGCTAGCCGGCGACGGAGAGCTACCTGCCGCTGAGGTCTTGCACTGGGGCGGGTGGGGATTTACCTTCAGCTAATCGTTAGGAAGGTTTCCTATCGGTTGAGTTGCTGCAGGTCCTTTCCCCCACCGCCCGGAGGACGCTGATGTCGTATCTACTTCGAGGACTGGCCGCTGCTGCGGTCGTCACCTCCTTTCTGTTCGCCCAACCAGCATTGGCCCCGTCGGCCTCGACCGCCGCTGTGGCCGCTGACACCCTGCTGTCGCAGGGGAAACCCGCCACCGCGTCGTCCATCGAGGGCACCGGCTTCGAGGCCGCGAAGGCCGTCGACGGCAGCGCCAGCACCCGCTGGGCCAGCGTCGAGGCGCATGATCCCGAATGGATCAGGGTCGATCTCGGTGCCACCGCGACCATCTCGCGAGTCAAGTTGAGTTGGGAGGCCGCGTACGGGAAGTCCTACAAGATCCAGACCTCGGCCGACGGCTCGACCGGCTGGACGGATGTCTTCTCGACCACCACCGGCAACGGCGCGACCGACGACCTGACGGTGTCGGGCAGCGGCCGGTATGTACGCGTCTACGGCACCGCACGCGGTACGGCGTACGGGTACTCGCTCTTCGAGTTCGAGGTCTACGGCACGACTGGCGGTGGTACCGGCGACACCACACCGCCGAGTACGCCGGGCAGCCTCGCGGCGACCGCGACCACCTCGAGCAGCGTGTCCCTGGCGTGGAACGCGTCCACGGACAACGTCGGCGTCACCGGGTACGTCATCTCGCGCAACGGCGCTGAGGTCGCCACCACGAGCGGCACCGGTACGACGTACACCGACACCGGTCGCACCGCCTCGACCACCTACACGTACACGGTGAAGGCGCGCGACGCCGCCGGCAACACGTCCGGAGCGAGCAACACGGTCACCGCGACCACGCAGGCCGGCGGTGGCACCGGACCGGCCGTCCCGTTCGGCAGTCACGTGATCCCGTACGCGGCTGGGATGCTCACGCCGACGGGCAGCCAGGCCACGATCGACCAGAAGGTCATCGACTATTACCAGCAGTGGAAGTCGGCCTTCGTCAAACAGAACTGCGGCAACGGCTGGTACCAGATCATCTCCCCCGACGCCGATCACCCGTACGTCGCTGAGGCACAGGGCTACGGCATGGTCATCACCGCGACCATGGCCGGCGCCGACCCGGCCGCGAAGACGATCTTCGACGGCCTGGTCAAGTACATGCTCGCCCACCCCTCAGTGAACAACGCCGACCTGCTCGCCGCCGAGCAGGACACCGCCTGCAAGAGCGTCAACGGCTCCGACAGCGCGACCGACGGTGACATGGACGTCGCGTACGGCCTGCTGATGGCCGACCGGCAGTGGGGCAGCGCCGGCACCTACAACTACAAGCAGCTCGCCATCAAGCACATCAACGCGATCAAGGCGAGCGAGATCAACCCGAACACCAACCTGCTCACCTTCGGCGACTGGAGTACCTCCGGCGACGCGACGTACAACATGTCCCGTACGTCGGACTGGATGGTCGACCACTTCCGCGCCTTCAAGGCCGCGACCGGCAACTCGGTCTGGGACACCATCCGCACCAAGCACCAGACCGTGACCGCTTCCCTGCAGGCTAACTACGCGTCGACCACCGGCCTGCTGCCCGACTTCGTGGTCAACACCAACTCCACGCCGAAGCCGGCCCCCGGCGAGGTCCTCGAAGACCCGAACGACGGCCAGTTCTGGTGGAACGCCTGCCGCGACCCGTGGCGAATCGGCGCCGACGCCGTCACCAGCGGGGACAGCGCGTCGCTGACCGCGGCCCGCAAACTCAACACCTGGATCAAGTCCAAGACCGGCGGCAACGCAAGCAGCATCGCCACCGGCTACAAGCTCAACGGCACCGCAATCGACTCCAGCAGCGACCCGGCTTTCTTCGCCCCCTTCGCCGTCACAGCCATGACCGACTCGGGTAGCCAAGCCTGGCTAGACGCGATCTGGAACAAGATGCTCTCGACCCCCATCTCCACCAACAGCTACTACGCAGCCAGCATCCAACTCCAGGTAATGATCACCGCCTCCCACAACCACTGGGTCCCGTAACCCCTACCCCGGTACGCCGAGCGCCCGCCAACCCAGAGCAGTTGGCGGGCGCTCCGTCGTTCCCCACGCAGCCTGGGCGCGCGCTCCTACGTCGCGCGCTTAAACGAAAGCACCCCCTTCGAGGCCCAGCTCTAACCTGCCATTGACAACCCCGTGGAACTCTCCGCTCAAGCCCGCCTGATCGGCAACTCCTGTGCGGCATCACCCACTGGCGAAAGAGCCGCGATCCTCGCCGCCTGTCAACTCCGTCGTCGGACTCCGGCGGTGCGGTCTTCGAGGCACGTCTGTGTGGTGCGGATCATGGTGCGAGACTGCGTTGAGTGGCGTCTCTAGTACTACAGCCGGAGTTCGTGATGTTCAGCGTGTGGTCGTCGCGTTACCCGGACCGCCACCACTCACAAACCTCAGCTGATCGCATCGGGCCAAGCATGCGCAGGCGTGCTCCCGGGTGGAACGGCAGGTTTGTGAGTGGTGGCGGTCCGGGCCTGCCGCCAAACATCACGAACTCCGGCTGTAGTACTAAAGTCGCCAAATGCAGTCTATTCACGAAGTAGAAGAGGCTGGGGCCTATTTAGGTGAGCGGCAATCGAACTATGACCCATTGCTGCCAAGCTTCGCGGTGGGTCGACCACAGGATAGGCATCGTTGGGTTTCCTACCGAGTGGTGCTCGAAACTCGCTGGCACCTTCGGATCAACGGTCGAATCTAGGGCGTGCTCCGAGGTCTTGGTCTCAATGATGAACGCTGAACGATCGTCGGCTGGCTCAATCCGCCACGTTTGGTCGTCACGGTCCCGGTTCTTCTCGAGCCAGACCCAACTGCGGTCGCCCGCACGTGCGTCAGTCGACAGCACCATGCCGCCGTGTTCGCTGACGATCTGAACGAGACCACGGCCACCGGGCTTGAGGCGCTATTGTTGCCAGGGCTGGCCGTGGACGGTCCAGAGGACAGGACGGGTCTCGTGGCGAGGATCAGTGGTCGCGTCGAGAGCGAGACCAGACCAGCGATCAATAATCAGACAGGGGCCTCGAGACAGCGGGCTTCGGGTGAATCGATCTCTGAGCGAAGCAAGCATGCTCGCGCTCATGCCAACCGACAGAGGGCCGAATCCGACCTGTAGATCGTTAGCCAAGATGTTCTCCTCTGAATCGTTGCCGCGAAAGATGGTCTGACGTCATTACAGCTGTGCGGCACAGACCGTCGGAGGCTCGGCCGACTGACCAAACTGCTGGAGAAGATAGCTGGCTGCGACCGATAAATCTATTGTTCGAGGTCGCTTGATAAGAGGCTTCCTGAATACGCCTCATTGGGCGCTTGGATCTACGAGCCCAGCGGGCGCAGCACGCTTCACCCAGCGGGCGCAGCACGCGTTCGGGCGAGCGCAGCACGCCAACCCAAAGCGGGCGCAGCACGCACGTTCGAGCGGGCGCAGCACGCGAACCGGGTGGGTGGGAGCGGTCTGCGGAGCTGGCGACGGAGGAGCCGGCGTAGCTGGCCGCGTGGGGGAAATCAGTCGGCGGAGGGGTCTGGGTTGTGGGGTGGGTCGAGGTCTGCGTGGTGGTCGAAGGTGACGTCGATTGTTTCGGTGGATTTGTGGCGTTGGGCCTGCGCGTACATGGCGTACGCGCGATGGTCGGCCGGCGTCAGGTCCACGGCTGAGTCAGTGAAGAGGGCGAGCAAGGAGCGTGGGTACAGGCGGTGGATGATCACCGAGTTGAGTTCGGCGCCGATCACGGCGATCACCGACGCCGCGTAGATGAGGCCGATCAACCCGAGCGTCAGTGCGAAGACGCTGTTCACCTCGCTGGCCTTGGCTAGTACGTCATCGACGTAGATACCGCCGAGTCGTTCGAGCAGATGCCAGCCGATCGCGGTGAAGAACGCCCCGGGAACGACCTGGCGGAACGGCGGCCGCGGCTTGACGCCGGGACGCAGGACCAGCGTCAGCATGGCCGTCAGGACCAGCACCGAGCCGATCGAGACAAGCCACCCCATACCTTCCTTGACACCACCCGGAAGCGGCGCCTTACCTGAGGCCAGTACGGTCAACGTCGCGAAACTCAACACCGTAAGACCGGCCAGCGTCAGCAACGCCCCCGACCGAAGCCGGCCGCGGAACGGGTTCGGCCGGCCGTTGCGGGGAACTCCCCAGGTCACGTTGACGGCGTTCTGTACCGCCTGCCCGAGCCCGATGATGCCGTACACGGCGGCCAGCGTTCCGACGATCACCGCCGCCGTACTCCCCTGCAGCCCCTGCGGCGTCGCCAACTGAGTTCCCACGATCGGGAACTCCTTGAGCGCCGACTGCAGCACGGCCTTCTGCAGATCCTCGTTTCCCTGGAGGAAGAAGCCCAGTACCGACGACGAGATCAGCAACATCGGAAAGATCGCCGCGAACGCGTAGTACGTGACGATCACCGCCAGATAGCTGCCCTGATCGTCGAAGAACTTGTAGACCACAGCCAACGGAAACCCCAGCACGCGCCGCTTCCGCTGCACGGAATCGACCCGCCCCGCCATCCCATTCACCCGCCCAACGGTACGGCCCCACCCCGCGCCCGCCACGCCACCACCCCGGTCGAAGCCCCCAGGCCCGCTCCGCACGACGGCCGGCCGCTGTCACAGCCGGGCGGCGGCTCGCATCGCGGAGTACACCTCAGTGTTGTCCTGGACCCTGCCCAAACGGTCTGAACCCGGTCCACTGGCGGTCAGTGGCGTGTCGGAGCCACTGTGACTGTTGGTGGTCCAGTCGACGGTGAAGCGCAGCTTCGAGCCCGGGATCGGGAACGGGCCGTCCTGGCGGGGATCGGTCTCGTCGCTGTCGTAGTTCTCGATGCTCAGGCCGCCGGTCTCGTGGTCGCCGTTGATGATCACCAGCGTGTCCGGGTGGGTGGCGACGAAGCGCATCACCTCGGCGACCGTGGTGTCGAGCGCGCGGCCGGCGTCGATCACGCCATGGGCGTTGTTCTCGTGCGACAGGCCGTCGATGCCTTCCTCCTCCAGGAACAGGAAGAAGCCACGCGGGTTGCGGGACAGCACATCCAAGGCCTTGCGCGCCATCTGCTGCAGCGGCACCCGCGGCGCATAGCGACCGACACCGTCCGGGCCGTAGTCGACCATGTCCTCGTTCGAGAACAGGCCGAGGAGCCGGTTCGCGTGGGTGTCGCGCAGTTCGGCGGCATTGCGCACGTACGTGTATCCCGTACGTTGCGCCTTCTCGACCAGGTTGCCGTACGGGCTGCGGCTCTCCTCTTCACCCGGCTTGTCCGGCCACAGTCCGGGGTTGCCTTTCGGGTACCACCAATCCTCACCGCCGCCGAGCAGCACATCCGGCCGGCTGTTCTCGATGTACTGCCTGGCGATGTCGCTCTGCAGGTCACGGCTCGGCAGGTGCGCCGCGAACGCCGCCGGCGAGGCACCGGTCACCTGAGCCGTGGTGACCAGGCCGGTCGACTTCCCCGCTCGCTTGGCCCGCTCCAGGATCGTCTCGACCGGGCGGCCCTTGGAATCCATACCGACCACGCCGTTGCGGGTCTTGTGCCCGGTTGCCAAGGCGGTCGCCGAGGCCGCCGAGTCGGTGACGATCTCGTCCGGATCGTCCGACGTGGTCCGCACCAGTCCGGCCACCGGCAGCTTGTTGAGCTCGAGCTCGCCGTACCTTCCCTTGGTGGCCAGCCGGATCAGGTCGCGCTGCCCCAGGCCCATGCCATCACCTTGGATGTAGATGATGTTCTTCGCGACAGCGTGGCTTGTTGCCTCCGGCCCCTTCGTCGTCTGTGCGACGGCGGCGGCAGTACTGCCGCCGAGTACCGTCAAAGCCGTCACCACGGCAAGACCGCGCATATCGTCTCCCAGCTAGAAGTGATCAGAACTTGCCGGCCGGTACGACTGCGCAAGGCAGCGTCCCGGTACGCAGAGCATGGCCGCCGTCGTTGCCGTCGTCGGCCCAGACGGTCCGCTTGCGTCCCGAAGTACAGGTCGATTGCGGGGCGATCGCGAAGCCCTCGTTGTTGTAGTCGGGCAACCGCGCCGGCCGGTCGTAGACCTTCGAGACGGTGAACTTGCCGGCCGTGATCGACAGCGTCGCGCTGCGCCCTTGGCAGGTGTCGTCGCAGGTCGACCACAGAAAGCCGGTCTCCGGCTCGAACTCGAGGTCCATGATCGTGGCGAATCCGCCGGCGAAAGCAGCGACACGGGTGAACGATCCGCCGGATTGATTCAGCGCGTAGGCGTAGACCATGCCGTTGTCCTCGAGCCCGACGAAGTACAGACCGGTGCCGTGGTTGGGGTACGAGCTGGGCTTGTACGCCGCCTTCGTACGCCCGTCACGGAAGCCCTTCGCCGTGAGGAACGAGTCCGGGATCCACGAGATGGCTTCCGGACCGCTGTTGTCTTCCACCCCGGGCAGGTCAGGCGTGAGGTCCCACTCGGCGGTCGCGTTGAGGGTCTTCGCCGTGGACTTCGGGTCGTACCGGAGTACTTTCGCCAGGCTGGTGTCGCTGTCGTCGCCGTCGCGTTCGGTTGCCACCAGCAACCCGTCCGGCGTACGCACGATGCCTTCCGCGTCGGGATCGCCACTGCCGTTGCGATAGTTCAACGTCCGCCCACCGACCGGATCCGGACGCCAGACCGCGCCGTCGCGAACGAGCCGGTACAACGTACTGGGACCGTTCTTCACCGCCCACAACACGTCGGGGCCGTCGAAGGAGAGCCCGCTGAGGTTCTCCCCGAACACATCCTTGCCATCAGCAACGGATACTGCGGAGCCACCTGGCCAGGCGACTGAGCTCGCCGCCCTGGCCGGCGTCGACACCACGGATGAGATCAACGCGGCGACAACGGCGGCGGGCATAGCGGTACGGCGGAACAGGGACATGTCGCGCTCCTTCCGGCCAACGGGGGCGGGGCTCGGTGAACAGCGGCGAAACTATTAGGAAACTTTACTAACAGAACCTGACTGTAGCGAGCCGACTGGGGACTGGCAACCGTTGGAGCCGTGCGGATCCGCGCGCGCTGGACATAAGAAACCCAGGGCACCGAAGTGCCCTGGGTTCTTGGGATGCGGGTGTGCGAGTCAGTTCTTGACCTCGCGGAGGCGGCCGGTCTCTACCTCGTAGATGAAGCCGCGGACCGAGTCCTTGACGGGGATGAAGGGGTCGGCGGCGATGCGCTGGAGGGACTGGCGGACGTCTTCGTCGAGGTCGGAGAAGGCTTCGGCGGACCAGTCGGGCTTGAGGCCGGTCTCGGCCTGGATGTCGGCCTTGAAGCCGTCGTCGGTGAAGGTCAGCATGCCGCAGTCGGTGTGGTGGATCAGGATGATTTCCTTGGTACCGAGCAGGCGCTGGCTGATCGCCAGGCTGCGGCGTTCGTCGGCGGTGATCACGCCGCCGGCGTTGCGGATGACGTGCGCATCGCCCTCGTTGAGCCCGAGCAGGCCGTACGGGTTGAGGCGGGCGTCCATGCAAGCCACGATGGCGACCTGCTTGCCGGGAGGCAGCGGCAGGTCACCTTTGTCGAAGGTCGCCGCGTACTGCTCGGCGTTGGCAAGCAGCTCATCGGTCACGCTCATGATCCGGACCTCCGGTTAAGTCGAGTAACTAGATACACAAACTTAACTTTTTCCCGTCACTCCGAGGAGCCATCTCACTGCCTGGGATGAGGCAAGGGTCTTGTCCCCCTGTCGAGCGGGACGCTAGAGCACAGCTGTGGTCGGGTTGCGGCGGCGCGGTACGGAGATCGGGGGTTCGATGAGGGAGGTGTGGAGGGTGCCTCGGGTGGGGATCAGCCACGGGGTTTCGGGGGCGGCGTCGGGGGCTGCCTTCCAGGTGTGGCAGACCTTGGGGACCTTCAGTGGGTAGATGGTGAGGTCGCCGTTGCTGTTGATGTGGAGGCGGAGGAAGCCTTTGTAGTCCTCGATGCTTTGGCCGGCGAAGAGTTCGTTCATGTTGAAGCCGAATTTGCCGGCGATCAGGAGGTACGCGGCGACCAGTTCCGCGTCGACGAAACCGACGACGACAGGGGTCACCACGAGGGTGACAGCGACAGTTATCCAGTCGGCCGCGGATTGGCTCAATCTGAACAGGACGGCCGCCCACGCGATCATCAACGCCAAATGGGCAAGGGAATGCAGAAACCCGGCAACCCCGGCAGCAAGCCCGCTGCGTTTCAGGCCGAAGCGGGCGAAGAGGACCCCGGCGAAGATCGTGAAGACGACGCCAAAAGCGGCCGGCGTCCAAGCGGCCATGATGCCGAAGATGCCATGCGGCGAAGCAGCCAGGCCGAACTGGACCAGCAACGCCAGCACCGTCTGCAGACCAGCGGTAAGCCCCCAGAAGCCGAAATTGCGGAAGGGGAGTTTGTAGATGCCCTTCGCCAACCGCTTCGAGTCGCGAGCCGTGGGGTAGGTCTCGACCATGTCGAAGGTCGCCACCTCATTGACATCGGCCACCCGGGAGACCTTCGGCGGTAGCGTCAGCGACCCGGGCAACAAGTGGGTCGCCGACAGGAACGCGCCTCCCCCGCCGCTGGTGATGCGTTGGCCGCTGCCCTCGCGTTCGGCGTACCGGGCGTAGTGATGCGAGTCGCCCGACAACATCACGCGGGTGACTCCACCCAGCGGCTGGATGATCTCGCGGTCGAAGAAGCGGATGGTGTCGTACTCGTGCGTGTCACCGCCCGCGCCGGCGTGCACCCACGCGGGCGTCGGCGTACACAGGATCACCGCGTCCCCGGCCTGCATCCCGGCGAGTGCGGCCCGGAAGTACGCGAGTTGTGGCGCGTCGATGTAGCCGCCGAACTGGGTGTCGATGGCAACGAGCCACCAGCGTTGCGGGAGTTCGATCGCGAAGTAGCTGCGGCCCTGCTCGGTCTTCCAGCCGCCGACCGGGCGTTGCTGGGCGAAGACGCGCAGGAACGCGGTCAGGCCGTCGTACCAGTCGTGGTTCCCCGGCAACGCAAACAGCGTCGGCGGATCGACGGGATCCGGCAGCGCAGCGCCGTACGGGCCCTTCGTACGATCCTCGTACGCCGTCGACGACCCGGCCGGGTAGACCTCGTCCCCGCCCATCACGAGCAGCGAGGCGCGCGGCAGCCGCAACCCGTCGACCGGCTCCAAGGCGGGGGCGGCGAGCAACGAAGCGACCGAGTACGTCGCGTCGAACCCGTCCCCCAGGTCGGCGACGAAGTCGAACCAGAGCTCGTCGGTACCGTGCTGATAGAAGTCAGCCGGCAACGAACTCTGCAGCTCGCGCTTGTCGGCGTACGCGCCGAAGATGCCTGACAGGACAGCCTTGACGCCGATGCTGCCGAGCACCGACGGCAGCAGCCAGCGCACTGGTCCACGGATACGGAATCCGAGTTCTTCCTCGGAGAGATCAGAAGGGCGGCTCTGCTTCACTCGCACACGCTACGGCGCAACCGGTCCCGCCGCGACAGCTACCGGCCCGCCGATGTGAAGGTCGATCGCCGGGGCCGCTAGATTGGCCCGCATGTCTAACGCGGCCGGGCCGGCCGACACCGTCGACCTGGGGGCGCTGGCAGAGCGACATGGCCTGACCAGAAGCTCCGCCAGACCACCGCTCGGCGCGTACCTCCGGGAACTCTGGGGACGCCGGCAGTTCATCTTCAGCTACGCGCGGGCCCGGACGTACGCCCTGTACGCCGGTGCGCGCCTCGGCTCCGTCTGGCAAGTACTCACGCCACTGATGAACGCCGCCGTGTACTACCTGGCCTTCGGCGTCTTGCTCGGCACCAAGAACGGCATCCACAACTACGCCGCATTCCTGATCTGCGGCATGTTCGTCTTCACGTACACGCAGCGCTCGATGACCGAGGGGTCGCGCTCGCTCGCCCTCAACATGTCGCTGATCCGCACCCTGCACTTCCCGCGGGCGACATTGCCGCTGGCCTACGTGGTCAATGAGCTCAACCAGATGCTGGTCTCGATGGCCATCCTGTTCGCCTTCGTCGGGCTGACCGACGGGCCGAGCCGGCGGTGGCTGATGGTGGTGCCGGCGCTGGCGATGCAGACGATGTTCAACCTCGGGATGACTCTGATCTTCGCCCGGATCGGGACCTTCGTGTCCGACATCAGCCAGCTGCTGCCGTTCGTGACCCGGACCTGGCTGTACGCCTCGGGCATCTTCTTCTCGATCCCCGACAAGCTCCGCGCTCTGGACGCGCCGGGCTGGGTGATCCAGCTGCTGTCGTTCAACCCGATCTCGGCGTACATCGACCTGGTACGCCGCTCGCTGCTCCGCGAGCACGCCCGGAACGAATTGCCGCACGCCTGGTCGATCGCGGCCGGCTGGGCGATCGTCGTACTGGTCGGCGGGTTCGTGTTCTTCTGGCGCGCGGAGGACCGGTACGGCCGTGGCTGACCCTCAAAAAGAGCAGATTCCGACCGTCATCGCCGACGACGTCAACATCATCTACAAGGTGATCGCCGGGCAGGGCGGCAAGGGCACGGCGGCGACCGCGTTCCGGCGGATCCTCAAGCGCCAGGACCGCCCGACGATCCGCGAGGTGCACGCGGTCAAGAGCGTCACCTTCACGGCGTACAAGGGCGATGCGATCGGCGTGATCGGCCGCAACGGGTCCGGCAAGTCGACGCTGCTGCGCGCGATCGCCGGGCTGCTGCCGCCCGCGTCGGGCGCGATCTATACCGGCGGGCAGCCGTCGCTGCTCGGCGTCAACGCGGCGATGATGAACGACCTGACCGGCGACCGCAACGTCGTGCTCGGCTGCCTGGCGATGGGGATGTCACCGGCCGAGATCACCGCCCGGTACGACGAGATCGTCGAGTTCTCCGGCATCGGCGACTTCATCGACCTGCCGATGTCGACGTACTCGTCCGGCATGGCGGCCCGGCTGAAGTTCGCGATCGCCTCCGCCAAGACCCACGACATCCTCCTCGTCGACGAGGCCCTGGCCACCGGCGACGCCGAGTTCCGGGTCCGCTCGGAGCAGAAGATCAAAGACCTCCGCTCCGAGGCCGGCACCGTCTTCCTGGTCAGCCACAGCCTCGACGTAGTACTGGACACCTGCAACCGAGCCATCTGGCTCGACAAGGGCATCCTCCGCATGGACGGCGACGTCCGAGAGGTAGTAGCCGCCTACACCCGCGAAGCAACAGCAGCCCGGTAGCTCCTCCGCTCAGCGAAGGAGCTGTCCGGTACTACGCGGAGGCCGGTGCGCCTGGAGCCGTGGCCGGCGGGGCCGGGCGCTCCTGGAGGCCGATGAGGAAGCCGAGGCCCCAGGAGATGTGCATGGTGGCACAGATCAGGGGGAGCCAGAAGAGGGCTTTCCAGGGGAGGTAGCGGCCTTCCATGGCTGAGCCGAACAGCAGCAGGAGGGCGTAGCCGAGCGGGGCCAGGAAGCCCAGGTCGAGGATGGCGGAGCCGGTGGCCAGGCCGATGATGCCGAGGATGGTGCCCAGGGCCAGCAGGATGACCGCGACCGGCGGGGCCAGGTACCGCTTGTTGGCGGTCTCCGGGTGGCGGCGGATGACCTCGCGGCGCCATTGGCCGGTGTGGAAGAACTGCTTGGCGACGTCCTTCAGCGACGAGCGCGGGCGGTACGTCACCGACAGGTCGGGGCTGAACCAGATCAGCCCGCCGGTCTTGCGGATGCGGTAGTTGAGCTCCCAGTCCTGTGCCCTGTGCATCGACTCGTCGAAGCCACCCACTCGCTCCAGCGCAGCACGCCGGAACACACCCAGGTACACGGTGTCAGCCGGTCCGGCCTTGCCGCCCTGATGGAAGGTGGACGCACCAAGACCGAGCCGTGACCGATACGCGCACGCGACGGCCATCTCGATCGGCGTCCGGCCCTCAGCAGCCATCACCCCGCCCACGTTGTCGGCGCCGCTCTCGTGCAGCACCTCCACCGCGCGGGTGATGTAGCCCTGGGTCAGTACGCCGTGCCCGTCGACCCGTACGACGATGTCGTGGCGGGCGTGCGCGATCCCCGTGTTGAGGCCGGCCGGCGTCTTGCCGGTCGGGTTGGCGACGATCGTGATCCGTTTGTCGGCCTCGGCCAGCCGCGCGGCGATCGCCTGGGTTTTGTCCTTGCTCGGACCGATCGCGAGCACCACCTCGAGCTCGCCGGGGTACTCCTGGTCGAGTACGCGGCCTACTGCCTCTTCGAGGTGGCGTTCCTCGTTCAGCACCGGCATCACGACGGAGACGGGGGGCCAGGAAGACAAGGACATGTTCAGGTCAGGCCTTACAGATCGAAGCGACGTCATCGACGTCGTTACCGGGTTTGGACGGGGTGGAGCTGCTCTTGCCGGGCTTGACCGGCGTGGTCGCCTTCTTGCTGGTGCTGCTACTCGGTGCGTTCGTCTTCTTACCGTCTCCGTCATCGGACGACTTGTCCAGCGCTTCCGACTTTCCGATCGCCTCGGCGACCTTGGTCCGGATCAGCGGGAAGTCGGGATTGCCGGTCTTGATCAGCGGCGGGACCGCGGAGAAGCTTGACACCGGCAGCTTCTTCGCGTCCAGCGCCAGGTCCGTGAAGGTACCGAGGTCGCTGGCCGGGATATCCGTGTTGACCACCTTCTTGCTCGCCTTGGCGATGCCCTGGAACTTGGTCAGCACCGTGGTCGGCGAGAGCTGGTTCAGCATCGCCGTCATCACGCACTTCTGCCGGGTCATCCGCTCGTAGTCTGTCGCCCCGGCCCTCGACCGCGCGAACCAGAGTGCGTGATAGCCGTCCAGATGCTGGTTGGCGCCCGGCTCGATGTAGCCCTTGATCGGCCCGCCGATACCGCCGATCGGGACCTTCTTGCCGACGTCGAGGGTGATCCCGCCGACCGCGTTGAGCAGGTCGCGGAAGCCGGCCAGGTCGATCAGTACGTGGTAGTTGACCTTCATCCCGGTGATCGCCTCGACTGCCTGCTTGGTGCCGGTGACGCCAGGATTCGGGTCGCCGGGGAACAGAGCCGGGTGCTCGGCGGAGTACGTATAGACGCCGTTCAGGAGGCAGTTCTCGGCGCAGTCGGTCCAGTGGAAGCCGTCCGGGAACTTCTTGTTCAGCGCCGTACCGGCCGGGAACGGCACCTTGGCCATGTTGCGCGGCAGGCCGATCAGCACGGTACGACCGGTGTTCGCGTCGATGGAGGCCAGCGTGATGCTGTCCGGCCGGGTGCCGATCCGGTCCGCGCCCGAGTCGCCGCCGAGCAGCAGTACGTTGTACCGGCCCTTGTCGGCCTCGGACTTCTTGCCGTTGCCGAACACCGACGCGACGAAGTCACGCTGGGTGGAGACGATCGTGCTGCCCCAGATCAGCACACTCATCACCAGGACGATCAGTACGCCGTCCACGATGCTGGTGGTCAGCCGGTGATTGCGCTCCAGCGTCAGCGGCCGGCCGAGCCGGTACGCGTCGACGAACAGCGCCGCCCAGCCGATCGCGAGCAGGATCAGCAGGATCTGGATGAATCGCAGCGTCTTCGGCGAGACCATCAGGTTGATCGCCCCGGCTCGCCAGATCAGCGACAGCACGATGACGAAGATCACCACCGCGACGATGCCGGCCAGCACCCGCCAGACCCACCGGCCCGCCTTCTTGCTGCCGGCCGCGATCTGCGCGGATCCGGGCAGCAGCAACGTCATCAGCAGCAAAGTGAGCGCTCGCTTGAACCGTACCGGCTCGCTGAGACTGCGCAGGTCTGGCTTCTCCTGCGGCATAAGTCCTTCCGTTCTCCCGTGGCATGACGACCCCACCTTCTCAGGCGCGCCAACATGCCTCCTGTTCCCCACTCCCATCCGGTACGACGTACCGGGTGGTGCCATGGTTCGAGCCGGGCGGATCCGGAGACGAAGGGTAACAGCCCGTTTACCGGGTGCAGACACCGACGTGGCCGCAGGTTTACCCCTGTACTACGCCCTGACGGGAACTTTTCACCTCTTTGTGATGGCCCCGACCGGGGTCGATCGGATACGAAGAGTCCTGGGCCGACTACGGCCTGCTCGCGCCGCCCCCGACCGCGAGCACACTAGTGAGGACAGGAAACCGCCCATGAGACTGTTCCGTACCCTTGCCGCGACCACCGTCGCGCTCAGCGCCGCGCTGCTCGGCAGCAGCCAGGCACTCGCCGTCGAGGTCTCACCACAGGCCTCCGGACCGGCCGTCACCGCCGCACCTGGCACCGACTACACCGGTATCGCGGCACTCAGCAACTGCTCCGGTTCACTCGTCCGGTACGCCAGCTCGGTGTCGACCGATCCCGCGCTGATCCTCACCAACGGCCACTGCTACGAGGGCGGCATGCCCAGCCCCGGCCAGGTGATCGTCAACCGGTCCTCCACCCGTTCGTTCACCCTGCTCAAGCCGAGCTCCAGCAACGCGGGCACCGTCCGGGCCAACCGGGTCCTGTACTCGACGATGACCAAGACCGACATCACCCTGTACCGCCTGACCGAGACGTACGCCGCGATCCAGTCCCGGCTGAACGTCACCCCGCTGACCCTGGCCCAGGCCGCACCCGCTGATGGCGCCGGCATGGCCGTCGTCTCCGGCTACTGGAAGCGGATCTACACCTGCTCTGTGCAGTCCACCATCCCTGAACTGCGCGAAGGTGGCTGGGTCTTCAAGAGCTCGATCAAGTACCGCCAGCCCGGCTGCGAGACCATCGGCGGCACCTCGGGTTCGCCGATCGTCAGCACCTCCACCGGTCAGGTCATCGGCGTCAACAACACCGGCAACGAAGACGGCGAACGCTGCACCCTGAACAACCCGTGCGAGGTCGACGCCAACGGCAACATCACCGTCCAGAAGGGCGCGGCGTACGGCCAGCAGACCTGGTGGCTCTACACCTGCCTCTCCTCCACCCGCACCCTCGACCTCAACAAGACCGGCTGCCAGCTGGCAAAGCCCGCCCGCTAACCAACTGGACAGCACCCGGCGACCACCTAGCTTGCGCGGGTGGTCGCCGGTGTCCTATCCCCCACCTGTACTTGTGTCGCGGGCCTGCGTCTTGAGCCCACCCGAAGCGTCACGGATACCAGCCAGCTCGCACTGCATCCGGATTGATATGTAGACGATCCGCGCTCCCGGCCGCCTGCGGGGCGCGCGGGTGCCGGGTGAGTCAGCCCTGTGGGCACCGCCCGGTGTGGGCTTGGTTCGGAACCAGCCACCGCGGCCCATTCCGCGATCCCTCGGATGCCCGCGCTTGCTCCTTGATGATCCGGAGCAACCCACACGACAGGATTGGTCACTCTCTGCTATCATCACTTTTCTGCAGATATCCTCAGTATTGTGAGGATATCCGCACTATAGTGAGGATATGGATATGTCAAACCCCGTCAGCACGGTCATCCCCACCCTGGATGGACCCGTATTAGGCGTGCTTGCGCGGACCAGCGCGCCGTTGACCGGTCGGAAGATCCAGCAGCTCGCGGCAGCGGGCGGCGAGACCGGTACGCGGACCGTCCTGAGGCGACTTGCCAGCACCGGACTGGTCGTGGCGACGGAGGTTGGACATTCCGTGCAGTACAGCCTCAACCGCGATCACTTGGCCGCGAATGCCGTGATCGAGCTGACCACACTGCGACAGCGGCTCTTCGACGGTATCGGCCGAGTGATTCAGGGATGGCAGGTCCAGCCCACGCACGCGAGCGTCTTCGGATCGGCTGCGCGCGGTGATGGCGGACTCGACAGCGACATCGATCTGCTGATCGTGCACCGGTTCGACGCCGGAGCTGAGCCGACTCAGATCTGGGTCGATCAAGTCTCCGACCTGGCCGACCAGGTCTACCGCTGGAGCGGGAATCATCTACAGGCCTATGAGCTCAGCTCAGACGGCTTCCTTCAACACCTTCAAGCCGGCGAGCCGATCGTCAAGGAGTGGAGGCGCGATGCCATCACCGTCTCCGGTCCGGAATTCCGCACCTTTATGAACACTCACACCCACGGGCACGGGGCCCCGTGACGCCGCAGGCCGGCCGTACGCAGGAGTGCAACCGCGGACAGGCCATCATCCGACTCACCCAGGCGCGAGCGTTCTTGGAGGTCGCCGAACTAGTTGGCGCCGAAGACGATGAGCTCGCCAACGACAACGTCACTGCTGCCCTGGCCGTTCTCGCTGGAATCGCCGCCGCCGACGCTGCATGTTGCGCAGCTATCGGCCGCCGAGCACGCGGCCAGGACCATCGCCAGGCGATCGGACTGGTCGAGCAGGCCGGCTCAGATGGCAAGCCCCTGGGGAAAGCACTCGGCCGTCTGCTCGACATCAAAGACGGCGCCCACTACGGAATGGTGTACGTCGGAGCGCAACAGGCCAAGACGGCGCTGCGGAACGCGCACACGTTGGTGGACGGAGCAGCTCGTCTCTTGACTTGACGCAAACGGCGGCATTCGGAGCTTGGAGCTGGAAGCATACGGTTCGGGTAGAACCAGCGGGTGCTCATTGGCAGCGTCGGGGCATCGCGATCAAAGCCGAACCCCCTGGTCCGCCGGGCTCGCACGCTGGTGGACCTAGCCATCGGGATCGTGCGCCTCGGACGCTGACAGGCCAGAGCGGGGCCAATGCCCCGCCAGGACCCATGCCACACGAGTCGACTACCCATCACGCTCCAACCCAATGGGTTCGGGTGGGCTCAAGACGTCGGGACGCACGACGAGTACGGGGTGGGTGCTTCATACGGTGGATGGCCGGAAATCGGGATCAGGGTGATGTAGACCACTCTGCATCCGGTATGGTCGCCGCCCATGGCAGTCGACTCGTCTACACCCGGTCAGGTCAGTACGCCCCGGTGGCACAGTCCGCTCTCGGTGAAGCCTCGGCTTGTGCTGTCCAGCGCGCTGATGCTGTTTCTCGAGCTGGCGTTGATTCGCTGGACCGGGTCCAACGTGGTGCACCTGAGTTACTTCTCGAACTTCGTCTTGCTGGGGTCGTTCCTCGGGATCGGGGTCGGGATCCTGCGGTCGGGGCGGGCCAAGCGCCTGCCGTACTACTCCCCCGTCATGCTCGGGTTGCTGGTCGCGGTGATCGCGTGGAAGCCGGTGACGGTCAACCGGGGTAGCTCGTCCAGCGTCATCTACTTCACCAGCCTGAACACCACTGGCCCGCCGACCTGGGTGATCCTGCCGATCATCTTCATCGCTGCCGCTGTGATCCTGGCCGGGCCGGCCGAGTTGGTGGGCCGGTGCTTCGCCGATCTGCCGCGGCTGACGGCGTACCGGTTCGATCTGATCGGCAGCTTGATCGGCATCGTCGCGTTCACGGGGCTGTCGTTCCTGGGTGCGCCGCCGATCTGGTGGGGGCTGATCGTCACGGTCGCCTTCCTGGTGCTGATGGCGCCGCAGCAGAAGATGACCGCGACCGCGCTGAGCGCAGTACTGGTGGCCGCGCCGCTGCTGGTCATGGTGGGCGTGCTCTTCCACGAGTCGACGCGGCCCGAGAACAGCTGGTCGCCGTACTACAAGGTGCAGACCTCTGGATCCGACTTCCAGGGTGTGCCGCTGCTGACGATCACGGTGAACGGGGTGCCGCACCAGCAGGCGATCCCGGCCGACGCGCGGCTGCAGTGGGAGCCGCAGTACGGGCTGCCGTACGAGCGGGCGGCAGCGGGCAAGGCGCCGAAGAACGTACTGATCATCGGCGCCGGCTCCGGTTCCGACGTGGCGATCGCGTTGAAGAAGGGCGCGGAGCATGTCGACGCGGTCGAGATCGATCCGCGGATCCGCGACATCGGCAAGGCCCGGCACCCCGACCACCCGTACCAGGACCCGCGCGTCACGTCCTACATCAACGACGGCCGGGCGTACCTGTCCGGGACCGACAAGAAGTACGACCTGATCCTGCTGGCCCTGCCCGACTCACTGACGCTGGTGAACGGCGCGAGCTCGCTGCGGCTGGAGAGCTACCTGTTCACCAAGCAGGCGTTCGAGAGCGCGAAGGAGCACCTGGCTCCGGGTGGCGCGTTCGCGATGTACAACTACTACCGCGAGACCTGGCTGATCGATCGGCTCGCTTTGACGGCGGAGCAGGCGTTCGGGCACAAGCCCTGTGTGGACAAGGTCGGCGACGATCTGCAGCAGGCCGTCGTGACGGTCGGTCTGACCGAGGCTGACCAGACCTGCGGCAACACGCCGTGGGCCGGGGCGACCGCGATCACGCCGCCGCCGGCGACGGACAACCGGCCGTTCCTGTACCTGTTCACCGACCGGATTCCGTCGCTGTACCTGGTGACATTGGGCCTGGTACTGGTCGCCGGGTTGATCGGCGTCGGGATCGCCGGCGGCGGTTCGTCGTACCGGCGGATGCGGCCGTACACCGACCTGTTCCTGCTCGGCGCGGGCTTCATGCTGTTGGAGACGAAGAGCATCACCGGGTTCGCGCTGCTGTTCGGTACTACGTGGGTGGTCAACGCGATCGTGTTCGCCGGGGTACTGGTCGCCGTGCTCGCCGCTGTCGAAGTGACCCGGCGGTTCAAGACTCCACCGGTGAAGATCATGTACGCCGTACTCGGCGCAGGCCTGCTGTTGAGTTGGCTCTTCCCGGACAGCTGGCTGCTCTCGATGCCGGTCGGACTGCGGGCGCTGGTCGCCGTGGTGATCGCGTTCACACCGATCTTCGCGGCGAACGTGATCTTCGCGAAGCGGTTCACCGACACCGAGGACGGCACCGCCAGTTTCGGCGCCAACCTGCTCGGCGCGATGCTGGGCGGCTGTCTGGAGTACGCGGCCCTGATCATCGGCTTCGACGGCCTGCTGATCATTGCCGCCCTCCTCTACGCCGGTGCCTTCCTCCTCCGCCCGAAAGGCACCTCAGTAGTCAATGCCTGATCCACTCACCTGGGTCGAGCAAGTCACCGGAGGCACGGTCACCCGCGCAGAACGCCTGCGCGGGGGCTGGACCTCCGAGATGCGGCGGGTTGACGTCGACCTGCCGCGTGGGTCCCAGACCTTCGTACTACGAACCTTCGTCGACGAGTTCTTCGTCAAGCACGCGCACGGGCTGCTGACTCGCGAGGCCAAGGTCCTCGGCCAGCTGGCCGACACCGACGTACCCGCGGCCGCATGCGTCGGAGTGGACGCGGAAGCCCGGTACTGCGACCACCCGTCGCTGCTGATGACCCTGCTCCCGGGCTCCGTACACGTGGAGGAGGCTGGAGCCGCCGACCGAGCCCGCGAACTGGCTCGGCAACTCGCCGCGATCCACCGGGTCGAGATCGGGGAAAGGCCTCGCGAGTACCAGCCCTGGACGGACCCGGACCGCGTTCGGGTGCCGTCCACAACAAGTCGGCCGGGCGTCTGGGCAGCCGCGGTCGACTACCTGCGGCGGGAGCCGCCGGAGTACGAAGGCGCCTTCCTGCACAGGGATTTCCATCCAGGGAACGTGTTGTTCGACGGTGACGGGGTCAGCGGCGTGGTCGATTGGGTGGAGACCTCGTGGGGGCCGGCCGATCTCGACGTTGCCCACTGCTCGACCGCGCTCGCGTTGCTCCACGGACCAGACGCCGGGCGCGAATTCCGCAACCTGTACGTCGCTGCAGGTGGGCGCGAACTGGCAAAGCGCGATGACCACCGCTACTGGCTGTTGCTGGATGCCCTCGCCTTCGCGCCAGATGCGGAGAAGGTCGCCGCACCGTGGCGCGACCTCGGGCGGACCGACCTGACCCCTGAACTTCTCCAGGAACGCCTCGAGCTTTATCTCGAGTCAGTGCTCAGTTAAACCGTTAACGTGCGGAGAACTGCTCACGTCTAGACAGGGTGGGCAGTTTTGCGCATGATCTTCTCGAGCGCTCCCCGAAGTTCGCCCCACTTCGTCTGGAGGTTGCGAGATGAGAATCCGTCGCTTCGCCCTGCCCTTCGCCGCTGCGCTGGGTCTGTTGACAGCTCTGCTGTCGGCCGGCCCGGCCGCCGCGGTCGGCGTCACCCCTGGCACTTACGTCAACTACACCTTCGATGCCGCGTCGCTGACGCAGGCCGAGTTCCGGATGACGATCCAGGAAGCGCCCGGCCGCGCCAACGTGTACTGGTCGAACCAGTTCCAGTTCACCGGCGGCGACGTCGGCGGCTACACCGGCATGCAGACCCACCGCGATGGCGGTGGCATGTTCCTGTACTCCCTGTGGAACTCGACCGACTGGAAGGCCGGTTCGGCCGGTACGTACTGCATCCAGTTCTCCGAGGACGGGACCGGCGGTAGCTGCCGTCTCGACCAGGCGCCGACGCCTGGGCACACCTACGGCTTCACCGTCGCCAGTGAAGGCAGCGGTTGGTACGGCGTGACCGTGCGCGACCTGACTGCCGGGACCTCGTTCAAGCTGGGCAGTCTGCAGACAGGTGCCGGCAACACGATCAGTACGTCGGGCATGGTCAGCTGGACCGAGTACTTCGACTGGAACAACAACAGCGCGACCTGTGCCGACGAGCCCTACTCCAAGCTCTCCATGGCTCTACCGACGTCGCCCACCGCTACAGCGCACTTCACCGGCAACTCGGAGAGCAGCGGATGCGCTGCTGACAGCCAGGTCACGGTCAGCGGCAGCACCGCCGTACAGGAGAACGGGATCGGCAACTCGTCGTCAGCTGACATCCGGGGCAGCAGCGGTTGCCTGGACGTCTCCGGAGGCAGCAGTACGAACGGTACGGCGATCCTGCTGTACACCTGCACCGGCGGGAACAACCAGAACTGGGTGCACTCGGAGAACGGCTCCATCCGCGCACTGTTCAGCTGCCTGGACGCCAGCGCGACCCAGCCGGGCGCAGTGGTCCTGTACGGCTGCCACGGTGGAGCAAACCAGTCCTGGACCGCACAAGCCGACGGGACTCTCCGCAACGCGTCCTCAGGCCTCTGCCTGACCGCCCCGGCCAGCATGGGCAGCGCAGTACAGGCAGCAACCTGTACCGGCGCCAGCAACCAGCGCTGGACGCTGCCGCAGTGACCTCAGCCGCCCTCAGGCGAGTAGCTAGGGAACTGCTGCGGACCTGAGGGCGGCACGGTAGGCGGCACCTGCCGGCGGCGGACGAAGTAGAGGACCAGGAACACCAGCGCCAGGACTGTGCCGACCAGGAAGGACGCGATGGCGGCCAGTACGGAATAGGCGAAGCCTGTCGAGGTGCTGCGAGGGCCCAGGGCGTAGATGGCGCTGGACTCTTTGTCGTTGCAGGTGGCGATGTAGTCGCCTGGGGGGACATGGTCGCGCGTGCGGGCGACGGCGTACCAGACGTCGTCGTCGACGGTGAGGGTCTCGCCTTGCTCGGGTGGGATGAGCTCGAGTACTGCGCCGTTGGCGTCGCGAACGTCGCACGGCGCGCGTAGTACCGGCACGGACGCGTAGACCGTCAGGCCGACCGTGTCGAGGTGGATCGTGCCGCTGTCGACCCACTGCGGTTCCTGCGGCAAGGTGTGCACGACACGGTTGATGAACAGCCCGGTCAACGCCAGACCTGCAACAAAACAAGCGATTGCGAGCCACAGCAACGTCCTGCGCGCCGGCGCAACCGGTTGCCCGGCGTAGACGGTCATCCCCGGACGCTAGCTGTCCTGGGGACGATCTTGCGGACGGTCCTGCGGACGATCCGGATTGGGACCCGGGTTGTAAGTGCTGGGCGGCGGGTAGCCCGGGAACGTGTTGCCCGGCTGACTCCCCGGCCCGTACTGCGGCCCGCCGGGCTGCGGGTAGCTGGACGGCGGATAGCTGGGCGGGGTCCCAGGCTGCGGGTAGCCAGGTTGGCCGGGGCGGAAGGTGATATTCGCGTTGCGTTTGCGGCGGCGACCGCCGGCGGCGAGCAGGACCGAGCCGAGGGCGATGAAGATGATCAGCGAGAACACGAGACCCAGAATCGCCAGTACGAAGGTGAGGATCGACATCCGTGGCGCCACGAAGTACGCCACATCGTCCTCGGAGGAGATGCAGTTGACCGCATAGTCGCCGGCCGGCACCGGACTCTCCGAGCGGGCGATCGAGTACCACTCTTTCCCGTTGATCTCGAGCGACGTCGAGGTGTCGGACACCAGCGGCACGTCGGCGCCGTCCCCGCTCTTCACCTCACAGGTCGCCCGCACCCCGTCCTCCGACGCCCACAGCGTCAGCCCCTGCTTGGACAGATGCACCAGCCCGCCCTCGATCGGCTTCGGCGAACTCGGCACGTTCCGCACGATCAGTACGACGAAGAACGCGGCCAGCACGGCGCCGACGACGAAGCTGGCGATCCCGAGTCGTTTCATGCCCGAATGCTAGTGCCGCTCACGGGGCACTTACCGCAAAGCGAGGTCTTACGGTACGCCGATGAGCCGCAACCCCGCCGCGATCGCAGCAGCCGCGACGACGATGAGCACGAACGGCGCCTTCCGCCACGCGAGTACTCCGCCGACCAGGACCCCCGCAGGTCGCGCGATCCCGGCGTCGCCATGACCGTCCGTCAACGCAGCCGTCGCCACCAGCGCGGCCAGCAGCACAACCGCAGCCGCCGCCATCACCTGCTGAGCCCGCTCGGGCAGCTCGAATCGCGTCCGCAGCAACGGCCCGGCCAGTCGCAGCGAAAAGGTGCCTACGGCAAGTACCAGGATCCCGGCCACCAGCATCATGTTCATCCGACCGTCTTTAATGCTGGCTTCTCAGCGCGATAGAACAGCAACCCCACAAGGGCAAACAGCACCGGCAACCCCGCGGGCAGGAAGGGCGTCGCCACCAACGCGACCACCACACCAACAGCAGCAGCCGTCCGCGTCGACCTATCGCGCAGCGCCGGCAACACCAGCGCAAGCAGCACAGCAGGAAAAGCAGCATCCAGCCCGAACACATCGGTATCGGTGATCACCGAACCGGCCGCCGCACCGATCACCACCCCAATGTTCCAGCAGATGAAGATCCCGATCCCGCACGCCCAGTACGCGGCCCGCTTCTGCCGCAGGTCCTCCTGCCCCAATGCGAAGGCGACGTTCTCGTCCGTCATCAGATGACTCCCCGGCAACCGTCGCCAGCCACTACCGATCACATCACTAAGAGCCAACCCAAAGGCGACATGCCGGGTGTTCACCAGCAACCCCGCGATCGTCGCAGCGATCGGGCTGCCGCCGGCCGCCACGATCCCGACGAACAGGAACTGCGACGCCCCGGCGAACACGAGCAGAGACAACGCCACCGGCACCCAGAGCTGAAGTCCCCCACCGACGCTGATCGCGCCATACGACAACCCGACCACGCCATCAGCCAGACAGACCAGCCCGATGTCCCGCAGCAGCCCACGATCTAATGTTCGCCATATCGAACGCATGAAGTTTATGATGAACAGATCACAAGCGTTCGTCAACCCGAACACCTGGACCGATGGAGCGAACACCGATGGACAGCAAGGCACCACTCGACGTGATCGCGTCCTCATTGCGGGCAGCCCGGGGCAGGGCCGGGCTCTCCCTCACCGAGGTCGCCAAGCGTGCGGGCGTCGCGAAGTCCACCCTGTCCCAGCTGGAGTCGGGCACCGGCAACCCGAGCGTCGAGACGCTCTGGGCGCTCTGCGTCGCGCTGGAGATCCAGTTCGCCGACCTGCTCGAACCGCCCCGCCCGAAGGTCCAGGTGATCCGGGCGAACGAGGGCCCGGCGATCTACTCGGAGCGCTCGGACTACAGCGCGACCCTGGTCGCCGCCAGCCCGCCACACGCCCGGCGCGACCTCTACCGCATCGTCGTCGCTCCCGGCCCGGGCCGTGAGTCCCAGCCCCACATGCCGGGCACGGTCGAACACGTAGTACTGGGCAGTGGGCGCGCTCTGATCGGGCCGCTGGAGGACCCGGTCGAGCTACACCCCGGCGACTACATCGCCTATCCCGGCGACGTGCCCCACTTGTTCAAGGCACTCGTCGCCAACACCACCGCAGTACTTGTCTCGGAAACTTCCTAGTTTTTCTTGGCGATTCCGCCGGCGATGCATTCCTCGATCTGGCTGAGCGGCCGCACGCGCGGGCCGTCCGGCCACCACTCGTCGCACAGCACCAGGCCCGGCTCGACCATCTCGAGGTCGCCGAACATCTCGGCGATCTTCACGTGGGTGCGGAACAGGCCGCTGCCCATCGGGCTGTGGGTGAACCGCTCCTCCAGCGCCCGTGCGGTCTTGGCGTGCGCCGGCGTCTCCGGGTCGAGGAAGTGCGAGATCACCACGTACGAGCCCGGCGCCAGCGCATCGGCGTACCGCTTGATCAGGTCGGGGCCGTCGTCGCCCAGGTAGTGGTGCATCGTGCCGTTCTGGATCAGCGCGATCGGCTGGCTGAAGTCGAGGAACTCCCGCACGGCCGGGTTGTCCAGCACCTCGTCAGGCTTGAAGATGTCGGCGCTGACGAACAGGGTCTGGTCGTTCTCCTCCAGCAGCGCGCGGCCGTGCGCGAGCACCACCGGGTCGTTGTCGATGTAGAGGATCTTGGCCGTCGGCTGCAGCCGCTGGACGACCTGGTGCGTGTTCTCCGCGGTCGGCAGACCGGATCCGCAGTCCAGGTACTGCGTGATGCCTGCCTGACCCGCCAGGAAGCGGCACGCGCGGATCAGGAAGTTGCGGTTGGACCAGGCCAGATCGGTCACCTGCGGGGCCACCGTCGCCACCTGGCGCAGCACCTCGCGGTCGATCTCGAAGTTGTCCTTACCGCCGAGGAAGGCGTCGTAGACCCGCGCGATGCTGGCGCGTGTGGTGTCCACCCCGACCGGCACCGAGCTCGGGGAAACCTTGGCGTCGGACATGGGCGACCTCGCAGATCATCGGGAAAAATAGGCTTGGAGGTATGACCCTACTAACAGTAGGGGATCGATTCCAGCTCGTGGGGGCGCGTCGGCCTGCCCCGGTCTGCCCCGAATCGTGAAATGATCCAGGCTTGCGTCGGCGAACAGGGAGGACGGGGCGGTGACAGAGCAAGGCGCGCCCGGCGGGCCGACCGCCCTGCGGATCATGCTCGGCGCCCACCTTCGCCGGATGCGCGAGCAGGCCGGCATCAGCCGCGGCCAGGCCGGGTACGCGATCCGCGGCTCCGAGTCGAAGATCAGCCGGCTCGAGCTGGGCCGGGTCGGCTTCAAGGTCCGCGACGTCGAGGACCTGCTCAGCCTGTACGAACTCGCCGACCCGGACGAGCGGGACCGGCTGATCAACCTGGCCAAGCAGGCGAACAACCCGGGCTGGTGGCAACGTTACGACGACCTCACGCCGAACTGGTTCCACTCCTACCTCGGCCTGGAGATGGCCGCCGAGCTGATCCGTACCTACGAGATCCAGTTCGTGCCCGGCCTGCTGCAGACCCCCGACTACGCCCGGGCGGTGACCCGGCTCGGCCGCGGTGAGCGCCCGTTGCCGGCCGCCGAGATCGACCGGCTGGTCGCGCTGCGCAAGACCCGGCAGCAGATCCTCGAGGGATCGAATCCGACCCGGCTCTGGGCGATCGTCGACGAGGCCGTCCTGCGCCGCCCGATCGGCGGCCGCGCCGTCCTGCGCGCCCAGCTCGAGCACCTCGCCGAGGTGTCCCGGCTGCCGAACGTGACACTGCAGATCCTGCCGTTCAGCTCGGGCGGGTACGCGTCCACCGGCGGCGCGTTCACGCTGCTCCGGTTCGCCGACGCAGACCTGCCCGACGTGGTCTACATCGAGCACCTGACCAGCGCCGTCTACCTGGACAAGCGGGAGGACCTGGACGAGTACGTGATCACCATGGACTCGCTGTCGATCGCGGCCAGCACCCCGCGCAGGACCCAGGAACTGCTCACCGAGATCACCAAAACTTTCACCTGAAGTGATCCGATGAGCACGATCGGTGAGCCAACGTCAGGGCTTGGTAAACCGACAACCATCTGCCCCCCGAGTACGTCATATTGTGTGCGCCCAACTCTCCCCTGGACGGAGTTGTAGACACACCGATGTCGAGTGACCAGCACGAGCCGGAACCATCGCATCGCCGCGCCCGGCGGGCGGCCCCACGACGTCGAGCGGGCAAGCGGCGTCGGACTAGGGCCGTGCTCGGGCTGACGCTGCTCGGAGCGCTGATCCCCGGTACCGGCTACCTGTTCGCCGGCCGGAAGAAGCTCGGCGCGGTGGTACTCACGATCAGCGTCGGCCTGCTGGCGGTCGCGGCCTATCTCGGGCTGACCCAGCGGAAGCGGGTCCTCGAGCTTGCCGTCGCGCCGGATCAGCTGCGGTACGTGACGATCGGGCTCGTCCTGCTCGGCACGCTCTGGATCGTCGTCATCGTCACCACCCACCGCGCGCTGCGGTCGGGCATCGCCACTCCCGCCTCGCGGGTCGGCGGCGCGCTCCTGGTCGGCACGCTCAGCTTCGCGGTCGCAGTACCGACCGCGCTCGGAGTACAGACCGCGCGGACCCAGCAGGACCTCGTGCAGACAGTATTTGCCGGGGGCAACAGTAAGAGCGCGACCCGGCCGACGATCAAGAACAAGAAGGACCCCTGGGCCGGCAAGCCGCGGCTCAACGTGCTGCTGCTCGGCGCCGACGACGGCGCCGACCGCGACGGCGTCCGGACCGATACGGTGATCGTCGCGAGCATCGACACGGTGAGCGGCAACGTCTCGCTGATCTCGCTGCCGCGGAAGCTGACCTTCATGCCGTTCCCGGAGGGCACCAAGCTGCACGACGCCTACCCGGACGGCTTCGGCAAAGAGGGCATCAGCGTCCAGGACCGGCTCGAGTGGATGCTCGACGCGATCTACAAGAACGTGCCGGCCCAGCAGGGCAAGGACATCGTCGGGCCGTCCGACAATGTGGGCGCCGACATCCTCAAGCTCTCCGTCGGCGAAGCCATCGGGGTGAAGCTGGACTACTACGTCCAGATCAACCTGGCCGGCTTCACCCAGCTGGTCAACGCGCTCGGCGGGATCACCGTCAACATCAACTACCCGATCCCGGTCGGCGGCAGCGACGACGCCAAGCGGCCGCCGAACTACTACCTCCAACCCGCGCAGAACAAGCACCTCTGGGGCCTCGAAGCGCTCTGGTACGCCCGCGGCCGGTACCACATCCCGAACCCGGACGACGCCCGCAGCGCCCGCCAGCGGTGCGCCATCCACGCCATCGCCCAGGCCGCGACGCCGGCCAACCTGCTGAAGAGCTATCGCAGCCTGGCCGAGGTCGGCAAGAACATGCTGCGCACCGACATCACCCAGGACCTGCTGCCGGCCTTCCTCGAGCTCGCGCTGAAGATCAAGTCCGCGAAGGTGTCCGAGGTGGCGCTGGACGGGCACGAGCTCAAGTTCGCCTACCTGCACCCGGACTACGACGGCCTGCGCGCAACGGTCGCGGCAGCGCTGGCCGCCAAGCCAGTCTCCAAGCCGACCACTCCGGCCACCTCCGGTACGCCGAAGCCCGGCAAGCCCACCACCGGCAAGCCCACCACCGGGAAGCCGACGACGGGAAAGCCCTCGACCCCGAGCACCGCGGCCCCCGCCGACCTCGCGAACGCCTGCGAGTACCACCCGGTCGAAACACCATAAGGAAGTAGACCGTCCGGGATTGGCTCTACCGTGACCGCCATGGACTCATGGGAACCACCCCTCGCGGGCACAGAGGCAGAACACTTGATCGGTGCCCTGGAACGCTTGCGGACAACGTTTCGCTGGAAGGCGGACGGCCTCGACTCGGCCGGGCTGCAGCAGACCATCGGCGCCTCGTCGTTGACGATCGGCGGGCTGCTCAAGCATCTCGCCGTCCAGGAGGACAACATGTTCACCGTGAAGTTCCGCGGTGAACCCATCGGGGTGCCGTGGGACACCAGCGGCTGGAACCGCAACAAGGAGTGGGAGTTCGCCTCAGCCGCTGAAGACTCCCCTGAGGTGCTCTACCGCCTCTGGGACGACGCGGTCGCGCGTGCTCGGGCGACCGTCACGGCTGCCCTCGCCGACGGCGGTCTTGACCAGCCGGCCGCGATCACCTGGCCGGATGGCCGGCATGCCAGTCTGCGGAGGCTGATCTGCGACCGGATCGAGGAGTACGGCCGGCATACCGGTCATACCGACCTGCTCCGGGAAGCGATCGACGGCCGGGTCGGGGAGGATCCGCCGTCCGGGTGGCGACCGGTCAGCTGAGCTACTTGAGCAGGCCGACCCCGAAGGCGACGACGAGGACCGAGATCATCAACGCAGACACGGATTCCGCCGCCATCAGGAGTTTCGCGCGCGGAGTCAGCGGCATCGTGTCGGTGGGGCTGAACGCCGACGAGTTGGTGATCGAGATGTACAGGTAGTCGACGAAGCCCGGCACCCAGCCGGCCTTGGCCGACGAGCGGCGGGCGACCTCGGTGATCGCGTCATGGTCCTCGTCCTGCGGGAACCGGAAGTCGGCGTCGGGAAGCTTCGGTCGCTTGACCCGGAAGCGGGTCACCGGGCCGCCGCGGTCGAGCTCCCAGAAGGCCAGCGCGAAGACGAGCACATTGGTCAGCCAGACCTGCCCGCCGGCTGCCAGCAGTTGCCCGCCCGCGGTCGCCTCGCCGGTCACCAGCGAGTGGATGAGCTGCACGAGCGCGGCGAGATTCGTGAACGCGATCAACAACACCAACGCGATCGAAAGCCTGCGCAGTAAGCGATTTTCGCGACTCATCCGCCGTGGATTCGCTGCAACCAACGGAATGAAGAGCACCAACTCCAGCGCCGGTACTACGAACCGCGGGCCTACTTGCATGGCGCTCGGCAGTACGGCGTACAGGAGGATCGCGGCGACCACCGCGATGGCGGCCGGCAACCGCGGCTCCCCCGGATGCACCGCGCCGTCTTGCCCGCTCACCGGCTCTCCAGGAACTTGGCCAGCCGGGCTGTGTCGCGGAGGTACTCGTCGTAAGGGAAGCCGTCCTCCAGGAGGGCGGTTCTCAGCTTGTTGTAGAGCGGTTTGCCGCCTTCATGAAAAGCCTTCGTGCCTGCTGGGGTCAGCGAGACCAGGCGGCGACGGGCGTGCTCCGGGTCGGTACGGACCTCCACCAGGCCGGCCGCTTCCAGTGGCTTCAGCGAGCGACTGACCGCCGGGTCGGAGACCGACAACGCCTGCGCCAGCCGGTGCTGGGTCGTCGGCTGGATGTCGTCCAGCGTGCCCAGCAAGCGCAGCTGGCTGTACGTCAGCCCGCCTGCGTCCTCACCCTCACCCTGCCGGCGCGCAGCCTCCCCCAGCAGGAACACCACCCGATGCAACAGATCAGCAAGACTGTCATCCACGGCAGCAGCCTACCTTGAATGTTTACCGGTTAATATTAACCACGCTAGCCGCTGATCTCATGGTGCGGGCTTCGCGCACTCAGTCAGTTCCGGCGTCTGCAGCTTCGTTTAGACCCGGTAGACCATGCCGGGGAAGCCATATGCGGGCCCACACCGCGGTGCCGATCTGGCGGGCTCAGTCACTGCCCCGGGATCACCTGACCATCCTTGTCCACGATCCCGCGCATGGTGTTCAACGCTCTGTGCTGTGCGACGAGGACCGCACCGGGCGTGATACCCAACGCGCTCCCGGTTTCCTCTGCAGACAGGCCAGCGACTACCCGCATTCGGAGGATCTCTCTCATCTGTTCCGGCAGGCGTTCGACCAGTTCAGCGACCTGTCGTGCTTCTGAATACCGTGCCGCGTGTTCTTCTGGAGTCGCCGCGGAGTCTTGGAGTTCCGGAACCATCGGCGTAGAGATGTCCGCCACGGCGAAAGCCCGCTGTGCGTCAGCTACCTTGCGGGCAGCATGGCCGTAAACGAACGCCTCGAATGGGCGCCCTTCATCTCGATACCGGTTGAGCGTGCCGAGGACGGCCAGGCAGACCTCTTGTGTGACATCGTCAACCAGATCCGCGCCCCCGGGATACGTCCACAGCCGAGACCTTACGTAGCGGCGTGCGACAGGACGCACCCGCGTGAGCAGTTCGTCGAGTGCTGCGCGGTCTCCACCAAGGGCCAGACGACCGAGGTCACCAAGCTCGGGCCTATCCCTGTTGGTTGAGCGACCCCGATCGTCCGGGTGAGCCGCGTCACCAGTCTCGATCGAGAGAGCCAGCGTGTTCGCGACCTGCTTGCCGGATTCGGTACTTTCACCCTGACCATGCTTTTGTTCCGGCCACAGCGTGAATTTTTGAACCCGTACCGAGTCGACGCGCAAGGGATGACGCTCCGGCAAGCTGAGATGAGGCAGCTTGTTCGCTCGGCTGCTGACGACGATCCGCATGCCACTCGGCGGGTCCATCGGCAGCATGGCACCGAGACCGTGTGCCGACAGGTTGATGGCATCACCGCTGATATCGTCGAGACCGTCGACGATCAGCACCAACCGGCCGCCTCGCCGGCGGCAATGTAATGCCGCCTCTTTCAGCAGGCCCGACAGGTCACCTTTCGCATCTGACGAGCGCCTGCCCACCCGGATCGGGTGGCCTAGCACCTCAGACAACTGACTACTCAGCACAGAGTGGAATTCAGCCTTATCGCGTCCTATTGCACCGATGAAGTAGGACACCACGCTGACCCCCGCCGGTGGGCTCAGCGCGAATGATGACAATAGCGCGGACTTTCCGGACCCTGCAGGGCCTCGCACCCACAGGTATTGCCCCTGCGCACTCTCGGGCGCCAAACAGAACGAGACGAGAGCATTCAGTCTGGGCTGCTGATTGAGCAGCCTTCGCGAGGAGATGGTCCGGACCGCGTCCGTATGCCCGGTTTCGGGTGCCGAGCGCTGACTCAAGTCGCTTCCAGTTGCGTCCGGCGGGCCAACGCTCCCGCCGACCGGAATCACCGTCGAGGTCAGTCCCAGCCGGACGGCGACCTCGGCCGGCACCCACGAAAAGGGCTCGCCGATTGTGTCCACCGGTCCGCCTACACTCTCGGCGATCGCCGGAAAAGTGCGAACGGTCGTCCCCGCCTCTTGCGAGATGTGTTGCGACACAGTTGAGAGAACTGATGACGCTTCCGACCGGCGCAACTCTTTGAGCAGTGCGTCACGTATCCCTGGAAGAAAGTCGTAGCTGTCGTCACCCGTCCGCACGATCAAGCCGCCGAGCATCACTTCCGCCAGTGTCACTGCGGATGAGGACGGCAATACCGCGTGCTGCACCCAGCGCATGATCTGGATGGTGAGTGGCACGACAGATAGGCAGACCGCCAACCGATAAGCCTCTGGAGATGCCTTAGCCCGAAACTGCTGGATGGCCAGGGCGTCGCCGCGCAGAGGCGACACAGCTGAGGCCTTCAGCCGACCAGCCGTAACTGTCGTGGTCGCCAGCGGCGCCTCAAGTGCTGCGCCGGCCGTCAGCAGCGCCCAAGTCCTCAGCGCGAATGGCTCGATACCCATCACAGCTATCGGTACATCGGCTGTACGACGACGCCTTCGGTAGGTTACCCGCAGTTGACTGTTCGGCGAGCCCGGCGCATACGCACTCAGCCGCGCAGCAGTCGTCGGCAAGCCAGTTCGGGCCCACATCTCTTCGGGCAGAGGTTGAAGCACAGCAACTGGGGCAGTTCTACCCCATTCGGCGAGCGTCTCTGTCGCCGAACCATCGTGCCAACCACTTGCAGCGCCGTCGGTCAGAACAAAAAATAGTCGCCTCCCGGACGAGTCGACAAGCTCTCGAGGGCTTCGATGGCTGGCCCCGGCCTTCGTTGTTACGGTGGCGCCGTCTTCATTATGTGACAAGTACCAGACTCGCACGTCGCGGAACGCCCCCGACCGCACGAAGATGGACTGCAGATCCTTAACGACGGGGCTCCACAGATCCATCGATCCGGAAGTGTCGACAACGAGCACCACATCGAACCACCGCTCTTGTGCCGGGCGCAGTACCGGCGCCCACATGCCTGTATTCGCGATCAGCGTCGCGGTGGCATCCTCGTCGAGGACATACTCATAGCGCGAAGGAGCCCGTCGACGGAGCGGGCGGAGGGCACGCTGGAGGTCCTGGCGGAGACGGATTCCAGGTAGGCCCGGAACCCCGACCGGATGGCCGCGCAGTGGCGATCCAACCGAATTCCCGGTGCTCAGCGAGACCAGTGCCGGCGGGACAGGCGAGTCGACGACATCAGCATCGGTCGGCTCTACCTCATCGGTCCCGGCGACTTCCATCGCTCCGGCTCCGGATACCGACTCCACCGGAGCCGATAGATGCTGCGCGAGCCAAATTGATTCCGCGATCTCTCGTCCAGTCAGGGTGATCCCGCTGTCGGCAAGCAGACTGATGACTGAGAAGAGGGACATCGGAGGATCAGCCGGCGGCAGTCAAGGTTCGGAGAAGACGCTCGGCCAGCGCGTTTCGGTCCTCGGATCGAGTCAGATCGCTGTGCATGCTGACGAAGATCGCGTTCAGGAGTTGGTCTGTCGCCATCTCACCTGAACTGCGATGGTGCAAGAACCGGCTGATGAGCTCTGCGCTTTCAGCTAGTACTTCCTCACCGAGGTGGGCCTTTACGATCGCCTCCAGCCTGAGATTGTCAGGCTCGGCGATGTCGAGCCTGACACACCGGCGCAGGAACGCAGGCGGAAAGTCTCGCTCGCCATTGCTCGTCATGACGACGATGGGGAAGGCCCGGCACCGGACAACTCCCTCCCGGATCCGTACGCGAGCTCTGTCCTGCTCGACAGCAACCTCAACCTCACCTGCCGTCTCGGCGAGACGCACCAGTTCGGGGATCCGAAACTCTCCCTCCTCGAGGACATTGAGAAGGTCATTCGGCAGGTCGACATCGCTTTTGTCGATCTCATCGACGAGGAGAATGCGCGGTCTGTCGTAAGGTAGCAAAGCTGTGCCCAGCGGGCCGAGTTGCAGATATCTGCCGATATCGTTACTTGCCGCGTGCTGCGCGAGATTGGAGTCCTGCAGACGTCCGATCGCGTCGTAGCGGTAGAGGCCGTCCTGCAAGGTAGTCCGGCTCGTGACGGGCCAACGGAGCACGGGGAACAGGTTCAGCTCGTGCGCTATCGCGTACGCAAGGGTCGACTTCCCTGTCCCCGGACGACCGGTGACCAGCAAAGGTCGCCGAAGCAGGAGCGCGACGTTGACCAACTCCACCTCTCGTTCGTGCGCGCGATAGGTGCGTGCGCGCTCAAGGTCGTTCGGATAGAGCTCCCGTACATCACCCGCGCTTGGCGGTTCCACAACGGGGCCTCCGTTGAACTGCCGCCACGGCGGCGCTGGCGGAAGTTTCCACTCGTGCGGAATGCCGTTGCCTGAAAAGATCGGTTCGCTCATATTGCGGTCTCCAACGGGTGATACGGCGGTTCGTGAACTGAAGAGATCGGCTGAGCGACTCGCGCAGGGTCATCCCACAGCAACACGATGCTGCGACAGTCGCGCGCCGGCGAAGTGGCTTGCCGGCCGGCTGACTTGTTGCGCAACATGCGCACTGTCTCTGGCAAGTCGGTCATTTTGTGCGATCGAGACAGAGAATCGAAGGCGGTCCGGAATCGTAGTCCTGAACACTCGTCCCCCGCCTGGTACATATCGTGCTCGGCACAGGTGTCGCGCCGCCAGACGGCAACGGGCACGCCTGAATCGATCGCGACCCTGAGGATTTCCCTCATCTCCTCGCTGGAGCTCGGTCGCCTGGCGAGCATAACGCCGGTAATATCGGGGCGCTGTTCTAGCTCAGCTGAGAATTCTTCCGGTGTCAGGTTTTCGTCGCAGGCGATCCATCGAACGTGTCGCGAAGGCTTCATCAACTGATGCCAGCGTTGCTGCCAATCATGATGCGTTATCGGATCGATCTGGCGATCGTAGTCGCGCAGAACAACCCGGAATTTCCGCCCGAGATTGGTGTAAGGCTGCGTCGGCACGAGTTCGTCAAACGGTTCATCGAAGAGTTCGATCGGCACGACGAATTCGACCTGCGCATTGCCTGCCAACCAACCGAGCGCCATCCGCAGTTGCGCGCACGCCACCTCTCTGACTTGCTCGATCGCCAACACCGGTTCCTTGTCCTGATAAATCGGGCGCGGCCCATGCTCGTCGTCCTGGACAGACACCGTGAGCCGGAACCGGTCGATCTTGGCAGTGCCAGGAACGATCTCGACGGAGACCAAACCTCCACTTCGCCCGCGTTGATGGGCAACAGCCTCGCGCATGGTCTGCAGGTCATTTAGGCATTGCCGTCGGCCAGCGACGGCCGTGGCCCAGTCATACAGCGCCCGGTCAGTACCCGTCTGCGGGTCCGTTCCAACCAACTGTTGCACCATGCGGAGGACGGGCAGTGCTGGATCACTCCCGCAACCACGTTCATCCAGCAGCGCGTAGACAACATCACGCAGTGTGGTGGGGTGGCGTAACACTAAACGTCCGTCGTTCGAACTGCGACCCATCAGCGCAAGCAGTTCCGATGGGAGCTTTGCCGGCAGCTCAGCGAGCCGAGCCAAGAGACCTGCCTCCTCGTCAGGCGTCAGCGAGCTTGGCAGCAGATCCGGTTGTGCGGGCAGCTCGGTTCGCCTCGCCACCCACTCTGTGTTGGCGCCATGGAAGCGGTCATGAGCACTGAGCACGCGATGCCGTCGCAGCGGGTCCAGATGACGCAATGCCTCGATCGGTATGACATAGCCTCCGCGATCTGCGCCTTCACCAATGGTCACAGTCACGATTCCGCAGATCGCGCCACTCGCGACATCTAGGACAGGTCCGCCCGACATTCCACCGGCGATCTCATTGCCCTTGAACTGCCAGACCCGCCCTGCACCGAAGTCATGTACCCCACCACGCAAGCCCTCCACCGTGGCAGGTCGGAGTCCCTCGCCCAAGGCACTCGAGTGGCCGAAAGCCACGAGCTCCCGCCCAGGTAACGCCTCGGACAACCATGCGCATGGATGCTCCGGCACATCCGCCACCATAATGATCGCCAGATCCGGGAACGACCAGAGAGCTTCCTGACTCTCGGCGGGCACATGGTCGATGACAGTGCCCGACAAGACCTTGCCGGCCCAGCCGACCTCGACCTTGGAGTCGAGGCCCGAAGGCACGACATGCGCGCAACTCAGCACCACGCCTGGCGCAATCCATACTCCCGAACCACCTTCATCGCAAGCATCGGCGAGATCGGTGCCGATCCGCACCCGGCACGCCTCGGCCAGATCACGTAGCCGCGAGAACGATGCAGTCAACACGCTCGCCATTCACTCGTCGATCGCGACAAGCTCGACGTCCGGGACCGCCGTCGGTACAGGTACCCGCTTCCATGTCAGCGCCACTTTGACAGTTGCGGTCGCACCCGCCTCTGCCAGCATGCTGACAAGCTTGCCGGATTTCAGCGCCAGCTCCAGTCCAAATTCAACCTGAACCTCATCCGGCACCAAGTCGTCAACCGCCCCGCGCAGAGTCCCAGACACTCCTCGGACAGTTCGACGGAGGTCATCGAGGTCAAGATGCTGCAGCGGGTTCGAAGCAACATTGCTAGGCCCGTCCACCGTGGCCCGCGCCCAGATCACTTCACCTGTTGGCAACTCCACTTGAATCGGCTTACTACTCACAGTCCCCCCACGAGACCTCGCGACGACAGTTCTCCACAGAACACAGGACATGACCAAATCGCCTTGGCTCGAGAGTCGCACCAAGGACGCGGGTCAGAACGCTGACTTCCCCCCACAGGAAGGTGATCTCCACAGATCACAGCGTGAGCGTGACACAGAGTGCTCATCCTGTGAAGAGGTTGACCAGGAATGAGTTGGTCCATCACAAATCGCCATGGGCGCGGCGGCACGGTTGCGGCCGCGGCCTATCGCCGCGGGCTGGTTAGAGCAAAATGATGTATCGGACGCAGCCAATCTTGACGTGCAGAAGCAACCTTCAGCTAGTCGTCGGTGTAGCCGTAACCGCCGAGTTTTGAACTGCGTCGGCGACTAAACTGATTGTTTACCGGTTAACATTAACCCCGCTAGCCGCTGATCTCATGGGTGCGGGCTTCGCGCAGGCTGCGCAGGTGGACGGCTGCCCAGGTCCGGAACGGGCGCCAGTTCTCGGAGACTTCCGCGAGGGTCCGGTCGGCGCCGTACCGGAAGGTGATCTCCTCGTTGAGGCGCCGCTCGTTGTGCGGGATCGCATCCGGCGCGTTGGCGCCACGAAGCACAACGAGTTCGGCGGCGAACGGGCCGAGGCCCTTCACCTCCTGCACCGTACTGATCGCGTCGTCGACGTCCATCGCGCGGAGAGCCTCGCCGTCGAGCCGGCCATCCAACGCCGCCTCGGCGACGGCGTGGAGGTACTCGGTCTTGCGGCCGGGAAGGTCGAGGTCGAGGGCTCGCAACTGCTCCGGCGCAGGGAAAGCACCATCCTGGCCGTACTCACACACCAAGTCATCGCGAAGCTTCGCCGCTTGGACGATCCGGATCCGCTGGGACAACACGGACCAGGCCGCGGCCTCGTACGGCGAGTGGAACCCACACGGCCGCAGTCCGGGCAACTGCTCCTGAGCGTCGGCGATCACCTTGTCGCGTGCCCCGACGTCGACCCAGCCACGACCATCGACGTCCAGCGACAAGAACCGGCGGGTCTGCGCAACCGCCCGCTCGAGGTCGCCGTCTCCCTCGACGATGATCCGTGCGGCGCTGCCCTCCTGAGTCACCCGTACTTCAGCCCTGCTCCAGTCGCCCTCGACCCGGAACACCGTCCGCATCTCCTGCTGCTCACCCTGCGACGGCAATGCGCCCGGCGCGAACCCCTCCCAGAACTGCTTGCTCGTGGCAAGCGACCAGGGTCCGAGCACGTCGACAGTCACCTCGTGGCGCGTCATCATCAGGCCTTGTCGTGGATGGTGATCGCGTAGCCGTCCGGGTCGGAGAAGGTGAACATGCGGCCGAACGGCCCATCGGCCGGCGCCGCGACGATCGGTACGCCGGCGTCCGCCAGCTGGTCATGCAGGCCCTGCGCGTCATCGGCGTACAGCCATAAGGCGACCCCCAGGCCTGGTGTTGCGGCATCGAGGTCGACGCCGGGCAGCGGTTCGCGCACCGCGAAGGAGATCGGCTTCGTGTCGAACACGACCGCGCCGGGCGGCCCGGCCGGCACCCGGCGCAGTCCGAGCCGGGTCTCGTAGAAGGCGGCGGCGCGCTCGAGGTCGCGCACCTGCAGGGCCAGGAAGTCCGGTCCGGTGACAGTCATCTGATGCTCCTTTGCATGTCAGTGTGTTGACATCCAGAATGTATGTCAGGATGTTGACATGAGTCAAGGCGAGCAGGTCGGTCCCCTGGACGAGGCGGTGGGTTACGTGCTGAAGCGAGCGGCTACCGCGCTGCGCACGGCCATGGACGCGGCGCTCCGGCCGCTGGACCTGACGGTGCCGCAGTACTCCTGCCTGGAGGTGCTGTCGCAGCAGCCCGGGCTGTCCAACGCGGAGCTCGCCCGGGCGGTGTTCGTCACCCGTCAGTCGATGAACCTGGTACTCCGCGGCCTCCAGGACCGCGGCCTGATCACCCGCCCGACCACAGCCCCCCACGGCCGAGCCCTACCCACCGAGCTCACCCCCGCCGGCCGCAAGCAACTCAAAGCGGCCAGTACCGCCGTACGCGCGGTCGAGGCTCGCATGCTCGCGCCATTCTCCCCATCCCGGCAAAAGCACCTGCTGGGAGACCTCCAGACCTGCATCCAGGCGCTGGAGATCAGCTGAGCGACCGCCCGCTTGGCTTAAGGTCTCTACCTTCATCCATAGAAGGCGGCGAGGGTGCCGGCCACTTCCTCAGGTTGCTCGATCGGCAGGAAGTGGCCGGTGTCGTCGATCTTCGTTATCGCGACTTCCTTCGCCAGCAGCGGCCACTCGTTCCGCACGGCCGGGTAGTTCGCCGCTGACGCGAGGCCCAGCATCGGTACGGTCAATTTGCCGTACTTGCTGAAGTCGGAGACGTCCTGATCGAAGGCCTGGAACCAGCCGTTACCGGCCCGGATGGCGTCGATTCTGTCGTAGGCCTCGGCGAACACCTGGCGATCTCGCTCGTCGAGGCTGCTCAGGTCGGCGAGATGACTGTCGAAGATGTAGTCAACGACGCACCTCATGCGCCCTGTCAGCACCTGTTCGGGGAGGCCGTGGACCTGGTTGAGCGCGAACCACCACAGGTTCGGCGCATCTCCCTGCGGGAGCAGCCTCAGGTCGTACAGGCTGGAGTCGGGATGGCCGACCTCCATGATGGCCAGCTTGCTGACAGCATCGGGGAAGTTGGCGGCGTAGCTGAACGCCACCATGGCACCGATGTCGTGCCCGGCGAGGTTGATCGTCGAATAGCCCAGCTGGCGGGTCAGTTCGAGGACGTCCCGCGCCATCGTCTTCTTGTCATAGCCGGACGGTGGTTTCGCCGAGAGGTTCATGCCCCGCAGGTCGACCGCGATCACCCGGTATCGCTGCGCCAGCAGCGGCATGACCTTCCGGAACTCCCACCACGTCACAGGCCAGCCGGGGAGCAGTACGAGCGGTTCCCCCTGACCACCGGCGACGTAGTGCAGCGTCGTCCCGTTCACCTCGGCGAAGGCGCTGGTGAAGTTGCCAGGCAACTCCGCGGCCAGCACAGCGTCGTCGACCACCGAATACCTCCCATAGCTACTGACGAATGCGTCAGCAGCTACGACAAGGCGCGACGGCGATCTGTGACAGAGCTCAGCTGATGCCCTTGAGCAGCTGGCGGGCCATCACGATCCGCTGGACCTGGTTGGTGCCCTCGTAGATCTGGGTGATCTTGGCGTCTCGCATCATGCGTTCGACCGGGTAGTCGTGGGTGTAGCCGTAGCCGCCGAGGAGTTGGACTGCATCGGTGGTGACGGCCATCGCCACGTCGGAGGCGAAGCACTTGGCGGCGGCGCCGAAGTACGTGAGGTCGGAGTCGTTGCGCTCGGAGCGGGCGGCCGCGGCGTACGTGAGCTGGCGGGCGGCTTCGATCTTCATGCCCATGTCGGCCAGCATGAACTGCAGCCCCTGGAACTCCGCGAGCGCCTTGCCGAACTGCTTGCGCTCCTTGACGTACCCGAGCGCGTAGTCGAGAGCGCCCTGGGCGATGCCGAGCGCCTGGGCGGCGATCGTCACGCGGGTGTGGTCGAGGGTGGCCATCGCGGTGCCGAAGCCGGTACCGGGGGCGCCGATTATCCGCGACGCGGGGATCCGCACGTTGTCGAAGTACACCTCGCGGGTCGGCGAGCCCTTGATGCCGAGCTTCTTCTCCGGGGCGCCGAAGGAGACGCCGTCGTCGGCCTTCTCGACCACGAAGGCGCTGATGCCCTTGGACCGCTGGGACGGATCGGTCACCGCGAAGACCGTGTAGTAGTCACTCACGCCGGCGTTGGTGATCCAGCGCTTCACGCCGTTCAGCACGTAGTCGTCGCCGTCCGCGACCGCGCGCGTCTTCATCGACACCGCGTCCGAGCCGGCCTCGGGCTCCGACAGGCAGTACGAGAACATCGCGTCGCCCGCCGCCACCGGGGGCAGGTACCGCTGCTTGACCTCGTCCGACCCGGACAGCAGCAACGGCAGCGAGCCGAGCTTGTTGACCGCGGGAATGAGCGAGGTCGACGCGCAGGCGCGGGCGACCTCCTCGATCACGATCACGGTCGCCAGCGCGTCCGCACCGGCGCCGCCGTACTGCTCGGGGATGTGCGGGGCGTGGAAGTCCGACGCCTTCAGCGCGTCGTAGGACGCCTTCGGGAACTCGGCGAGTTCGTCCACGTCACCGGCGTTCGGGGCCACCTTCGCGTCACAGACGTCGCGGACGGCCTCCCGGATCGCCTGGTGCTCCTCCGACAGGGCGTACAGATCGAATGAGTTACTCACGAGTAT
Organism: Kribbella sp. NBC_00382; assembly: GCF_036067295.1. Classification (NCBI taxonomy): domain Bacteria; kingdom Bacillati; phylum Actinomycetota; class Actinomycetes; order Propionibacteriales; family Kribbellaceae; genus Kribbella; species Kribbella sp. NBC_00382. Next base: position 4,051,431 of record NZ_CP107954.1, on the reverse strand, counting down.
CAATGTACGCCATGAGCCCGTCACCGGGCGATAACCGCGATCGGTAGAGTCCCCCGCATGACTGAAGGCACTGCGCGACCGCTGCGGATCGCGGTGATCGGCACCAACTATCTCGGCGCCAACACGGCCGCGGGAATGGCAGAGTTCGGCTTCGACGTGATCGGCGTCGAGATCGACGAGCACCGGCTGAAGCTGCTCAACGACGGCAAGGCGCCGCTGTACGAACCCGGCCTGGACCCGTTGCTGAAGAAGCACACCGACTCCGGCCGGCTGCGGTTCACCAACGACTACACCGAGATCGCCGACTGGGCCGACGTGCACTTCATCTGCGTCGGCACCCCGCAACTCGAGGGCAGCGACGCCGCCGATCTGGCGCAGGTCCACTCAGTCATCAACATGCTGGCCCCGCTGCTGACCAAGCCCACTCTGGTGGTCGGCCGTTCCACCGTTCCGGTCGGTACGTCGAAGATCGTGGAGGCCCGCTTCCACGCCGAGGCGCCGGCGGGCTCGCAGGTCGAGATCGCCTGGCAGCCCGAGTTCCTGCGCGAAGCGCACGGGGTGGATGACACGCTCGCGCCGGACCGGCTCGTGTTCGGCGTACAGTCCGAGGCCGCGGAAGCCAAGCTGCGTGAGGTTTTCGCCCGGCCGATCGCCGGCGGCTCGCCGGTCGTGGTCTGCAACCTGCCCACCGCCGAGATCGTCAAGGGCGGCGCGAACGCCTTCCTGGCAACGAAGATCTCCTTCATCAACGCGCTCGCCGGGCTGGCTGACGCGACCGGCGCGGACGTCACGCTGCTGGCCGACGCGCTGGGCTACGACAAGCGGATCGGCCGCGGCATGTTGAACGCCGGCCCCGGCTACGGCGGCGGCTGCCTGCCCAAGGACCTGCGCTCGTTCATGGCCCGGGCCGGTGAGCTCGGTGTGGAGGAGATCATCACGCTGCTGCGCGAGGTCGACGACATCAACCAGCACCGGCGTGGCCGGATCGTCAGCGTGGTGCACGAGATGCTCGGCACCGACTGGGTCGGCAAGAACGTGACCGTGCTCGGCGCGGCGTTCAAGGCCGGTACGGACGATGTCCGCGACTCGCCCGCGCTCGACATCGCCGGCCGGATCCAGCTGCACGGCGCGACCGTCACGGTCTTCGACCCCGAGGCGATGGACAACGCCCGCAAGGTCCGCCCGACCTTCCGGTACGCCGACTCCGCCGCCGACGCCTGCGAGGGCGCGCATCTCGTCCTGCACCTGACCGAGTGGCCCGAGTTCCGCGAGCTCGACCCGGCCGCGCTCCGGGGCGTCGTCGAGGCGCCGATCGTGGTCGACGCCCGGCTCACCCTGGACGCCCAGAAGTGGCGCGACGCGGGCTGGATCTACCGCGCGCCCGGCCGCCCGTAGCTGCTGCCCGGCCGCCTTGGCTGATGCTGGCCGCCTGGCCGGCGAACGCGGCCGTCGCTAGGTGACGGTCGCGTTGCGGAGGATGGGGCGAGTCAGGGCGAGCAGCCCGATCAGTACCGACAGCGCGCCGACGCCGAGGCAGACTCCGGTGATCCGCACCCCGTCCAGGTCCGCGAAGGTGCCCAGGATCGGGTTCATCACGACGAGCGCGAGGCTCTGGCAGAGCACCACCACGGACTGCAGCCGGGACAGGTACTCGCGTTCCACCGAGTTCATCAGCAGCGGCAGGACGTGACCGGTGAACGTACCGACGCCGATCCCGCTGACCACACCGGCCAGGAACGCGAGCGGCAGCGGGTCGAGGGTCGAGAGGCCGAGCAGTCCGACGCCGGCCAGCACCATGCCGAGGGCGGCGAACATACCCGGCCGGGGAAACGCGCCACGCGCCAGGATGCGCAGCGCGATGACTCCGACACCCACGCTGCGACTGGCGACCAGCAGGCCGGCGGTCGACGCACTCCAGCCGTGATCCCTTGCCAGCAAGGGCAAAAGCAGTCCGTCGAGCGGCATCAGCAGTCCGGCCGCCAGCGTCATCGTGATCAGCAGCGCCCGCGTCAACGGCCGGCCGAAGGCGACCTTCACGCCGTCCAGGATCGCCCGGAACATGCCGGTGCGAGGGCCGGTCGCGCCGGCCGGGGTGTTCCGCAGAGAGATCAGGACGACGATCATCACGGCGAACGTCAGCGCATCGAAGCCCGCCGCGGCCGTCAGTCCTGACCAGGCGACCAGCACGCCGCCTACCGCAGTACCGGTGACTGCGAAGACGACACCGGTGACCTGAAAGCTTGCGAGGGCGCGCGGGATCAGCTCCGGCTGCACCAGCAGGCGGGGCATCGAGCGCGACGCTGGCAGGAAGAACGCGTCGATGACGCCGACGACCAGGGCCGTGATCAGCAGCAGGCTGACCGGCTCACCGACCGCCAAGGTGGTCGGGACCAACGCGGTCGTGACCGCGAACATCGCGACGCAGCTGGCCAGCAGGACCTTCGGAGCGCCATACCGATCGCCGACCGCGCCGCCGATCAGCAGCAGCGCCGCACGCGGTGCCGCGGCGACCAGAAGTACAAGGCCTGCGACCTGTCCGCCGTGCCGGCTGGCCGACCATCCGATCGCAAAAGTCATCGTCAGATCGCCGAGCAGGGACACGACAGCACCGAACAGCCAGATCCAGTAACGGACCGGGATGCGCTGCGTATCCGGTTCTGCGGGCGGAGTCACGATCGACGACCTTAGACGACAATGGTTGGAATCTCACGGCTACCCGCCCCAGGTCTGTGGAAAACCGTGTGAGTGTCAGCTTTTACGCAGCTCTGCCGCGCCATCACGCACAGTACTTCCCTTGGCCCGGGCCACCTCGGCGAGGTTCTCCTGGAACGCTGACATCTTCGTCAACAGCTTCTCGTCGAAGGCAGCGAGCATCCGGACCGCCAGCAGGCCTGCGTTACGAGCGTTCCCGATCGAGACCGTCGCAACCGGAACACCGGCCGGCATCTGCACGATGGACAGCAGCGAGTCCATCCCGTCGAGATACTTCAACGGCACCGGTACGCCGATCACCGGCAGCGGCGTGACGGCCGCGAGCATGCCCGGCAGGTGTGCCGCGCCACCGGCTCCCGCGATCAGCACCTTCAGGCCTCGCTCGTGCGCGGACTTTCCGTAGTCGATCATCTCGACCGGCATCCGGTGCGCCGACAGCACATCTGCCTCGAAGGGCACGCCGAACTCGACGCACACCTCGGCGGCCGCCTTCATCGTCGGCCAGTCCGAGTCCGACCCCATCAGGATTCCCACGGTCATGCTTTTGTCGCCCTATTCGTCGATGGTGCCGGTCAGGTACGCCGCCGCGTGCCGCGCGCGCTCGCGGACGTCGGCCAGGTCGTCGCCGTACGCCGTGACGTGGCCGACCTTGCGGCCGGGCTTCACGGACTTGCCGTAGAAGTGGACCTTGAGGCCCGGATCGCGCGCCATGCAGTGCAGCAGCCCGAGATGCATGTCCTCGACGTCGCCACCGAGCACGTTCACCATCACCGTGTACGGCGCCCGCGCGGCCGGTGACCCGAGAGGCAGATCCAGTACTGCGCGGAGGTGGTTCTCGAACTGGCTGGTGACGGCGCCCTCGATCGACCAGTGGCCGGTGTTGTGCGGGCGCATCGCCAACTCGTTCACCAGCAGCCGGCCGTCGCGCGCCTCGAACATCTCGACCGCGAGCACGCCGACAACGCCGAGCTCCCCGGCGATTTTGAGGGCCGTCTGCTGGGCCTGGGCAGCCTTGTCGGGGTCGAGGTCCGGCGCCGGGGCGGTGACCTCGACGCAAATGCCGTCCTTCTGGACCGACTCGACGATCGGGTACGCGACCGCCTGGCCGTGCGGCGAGCGGGCGACGATCGCGGACAGCTCGCGGACGAAGTCCACCTTCTCCTCGGCCAGGATCGGTACCTTCGCTGCGAACGCCTCGTCGACGACCGGGTCGTCTGCGCCGGTACAGACCCAGACGCCCTTGCCGTCGTAGCCGCCGCGGGTCGTCTTGAGGATGATCGGGAAGCCGCCGATGCGCTTGGCGAAGTCGTCGATGTCCGCCTTGGATGCGACCACTTGGTGGGCCGGCGCCGGGGCGTCGATGGTGTCGAGCCGCTGCCGCATCACCGCCTTGTCCTGCGCGTGCACGAGGGCGTCCGGGCCGGGGCGGACCTTCACCCCCTCCGCTTCGAGGGCGCGGAGCAGCTCCGTGGGTACGTGCTCGTGGTCGAAGGTGACCACATCGGTCTCCGCGGCGAACCGGCGTACGGTCTCGGGGTCGCGGTAGTCGCCCACGGGTGCGTCGGCGACCGCCTGAGCGGCCGAGACGGTCGGGCCTTCGGCCAGTACGCGCAGCTGGATCCCCAGCGCGATCGCGGCCTCCTGGGTCATCCGGGCCAACTGGCCGCCGCCTACCATGCCGACGACGGGGGTCCCTACCGGCAGGTCTTCACGCTTGAACTTCACGGATGGAGCCTAATGTGCTGACCTGCTCCCGCTCGCCGCGGGCCGCCGGGTCACTCTTAGGGATGACTTTACGCGCTGGATTTCAGCGTCGGACTCGTTGCCGGGTACCGTGGGAAACTGCCCCCACCAGTAGTCCGTGTTCACAGAGAGTATCCGGGACCGTTGAAGATCGTCACGAAGCTGTACCACCAGGTTGAACACCTGGTGCACGAAGCGGCGAAGTTCGGTCTGGTCGGACTGCTCGGCCTGATCGTCGACCTGCCGATCTACAACTGGCTCGTCTTCGACAACCCGCTCGTGTTCGGTACGCCCGGTGACGGGGTCTTCCACCACAAGCCGCTGACCGCGAAGTTCATCTCGGTCACCGCCGCCACCGTCGCGACGTACCTGGGCAACCGGCACTGGACCTGGCGGCACCGCGAGCGCACCGGCCTGCACCGCGAGTACGTACTCTTCTTCGTCCTCAACGGCATCGGCCTGCTGATCGCCGCCGGCTGCCTCGGCTTCTCCCGCTACGTCCTCGACCTCCACAACGCGCTGGCCGACAACATCTCCGCCAACGTGATCGGCCTCGGCCTCGGAACCCTGTTCCGCTTCTGGTCCTACCGCAAATTCGTCTTCAAGGAAGAAATCGCCTTGGACGAAGCCGAACACCACGCGAAGACCCCGGATTCCCCGGCAACCCTGGACGCCGAAAACACCGGCGACCTCCCGGCCATCCGCTAACCCGGTTCTTCCCCCACGCCAGCTCGCCGCTCGCTCCTGCGTCGCTCACCACTCGCAGGCTCCCACCCACCCGGTGATGCGCTCCTACGTCGCGCGAAGGCGAGAGTAGGCACCCGGCCCTCGCAAACTGAGCCAGTGGCACGTACCCCGGCTGCGCTATGCCGGAAGCGCGGGTGGCTCGGCCCCAGCCCCGGGATCACCACCTCGGGCGCCAGCCTGTCGAGCTGCCGAAGTACAAGTGTGCGGGCAGCTCGGCGTACAGCGGCCCACTGCGGATACCCGTCGACTGGCACCGGCAGGTGTTGGAGTGACGGCACTGCCACCGCTGGGGGTCGCCCGTCGCCGGAGGTCCAGGTGGACGGCCGGTCGGTGCTACTGATCCCGGCCGCGCCGCCGGCATCGACCCCGACGTGCTGCCGGAGGACTATCAGTGACTGATGGCCATCGGGCGGGCGTCAGCCGGGCCGGTCCGGGCCGTCGGCGAGGTGCTCGGCCTGCCGGTCGGGGTGCAGTACAAGCTGGAGCCGCTGCGGGCGGAGCTGAACCGGTTGGCCGACCATCTCCATAAATTCTATATATAAAGCTGCTATGCTTCGAGCATGAGTCGTCACGACACCTCTCCTGGCGCGGCCGCCGACATCGGGGCAGCTCTCTACGAGATGGCCACCAGGGCCGTGAGACGCCTGCCGCGGGACATGAGCCTGACGTCCGCCGCCACCCTGGCCACCTTGTACCGGACCGGCCCGCGGCGCATCACCGATCTGACCGCGGTCGAGGGCGTCACCCAGCCCGCGATGACCACGCTGGTCCGGGTGATGGAGGAGTCCGGCCTGGTCGAGCGGCGGGGCGACGCGTCCGACAAGCGGGTCACGCTGGTGTGCTTGACCGAGGCCGGCGCCTCCTACGTCCAGACCCGGCGCCAAGCGGGCGTACACGCGTTCGAGCGGTTGATCGGCGAGCTCACCGGCGACGAGGTCGAGGCGCTGGTGGCGGCCCTTCCGGCGCTGAAGCATCTGGCAGAGCTCGAAAGCCAAGACCGCGAAGGGCCGAAGCAGTGACCCGGAGCGCCGCACCGAAGCAGTCAGAGCCGCGGCTGCTGGTCCCCTCCCTGATGTTCATCGCCTTGGTCGTGGCGGCAGTCGCCAGCCTCGGGGCGCCGCTCATCACCAGCGTGGCGACCACGTTCCACGTCTCGCTCGGCAGCGCGCAGTGGACGCTGACCATCGCGTTGCTGAGCGGCGCCGTCGCCACGCCAGTACTCGGCCGGCTCGGAGCCGGCCCCCACCGACGAACCACGATTCTCGTCACGCTGGCGGTCGTCGTCGCAGGCAGCGCGCTCACCGTACTTCCACTGCCGTTCGCCTGGCTGCTCGTCGGCAGGGCTGCCCAAGGTGTGGGGCTCGGTCTGACGGCGCTGATGATGGGCGTGGCCCGCGACCACCTCACCGAGGCGCGCAGCGGGGCCACCATCGCTCTGATCTCGGTGGTCTCGATCATCGGGGTCGGCGTCGGTTACCCCCTCGCCGGGCTGCTCGCCGAACTCGGCGGGGTGCGCGCTGCGTACGGCTTCGGTCTGCTCGTCACCGCCGCCGCCCTCCTGACCGCGTGGCGCTCCATGCCCGAAGCCCCCGAAGGCCGCTCCGCCCACGTTGACGTGCCAGGCGCGGTCGTACTGGCCGCTGCGCTGCTCCTGGTGCTGTACCTCGCCGGCGAACGGAATCTGTGGAGCCGCCACCTCGCCGTGGCAGCGGGCCTCGCCGTCGTCGCGGTGGTGCTGCTCTGCATCTGGGCCGTCATCGAACTGCGCAGCACGACGCCCCTGGTCGACGTCCGGGCGGTCCGGCACCCGGCGGTCGCCGGGGCGAACCTCGCCATGTTCATCGGCGGGATCGGCATGTACCTCCTGCTCACGCTCATCACCCGGTACGCCCAGACGCCGCACGGCGCCGGGTACGGCTTCGGGCTGACGACCTTCGTCGCCGGGCTGGTCCTCATCCCGTTCTCGGTGCTGGGGTTCGTCGCCGGCAAGCTCACGCCGCGGGTCCGCGAACGGATCGACGGCCCCCTGCTCCTGGCCTGCAGCGCCGCCATCGTCGGCGGCGGGTTCGTCCTGTTCGCCACCGCCCGATCCAACCTGGCCGAGCTGTTCGTGGCGATGGGCGTACTGGGCTTCGGTGTCGGCGGCTTCTCGGCCGCGATGCCCGGCGTCATCCTGGCCGTCACCCCCAAGAGCGAGACGTCGAGCGCTATGAGCTTCAACTACGTGGTGCGCAGCGTCGGGTACGCCCTGGGCAGCGCCATCGGCGGTCTGGTTCTGGCCACCGGCACCGCCACGGGCAACCTCTTCCCGAATGACGCCGCCTACACGACCGCGGCGCTGGTCGGCGTCGCCGCGATGGCGATCACAATGCTGACAAGCCTCGCCCTCGCCCGCCGACGCTCGCCCCAGACCAACCCGTAAGTCAGATGTACTCATCCACCACTGGAGGTTCAATGCCCAAGGGCTACTGGGTCAGCGTCTACCGCACCATTTCAGACCCTGAGAAGTTGGCTGCCTACAACGAGTTGGCCCGCGCGGCCGTCCAGGCCTTCGGCGGGCGGACCTTCATCCGTGGCGGTCGGGTCGTCGCCTACGACGCCGGTATCGCCGAACGCACCATCCTGGTCGAGTTCGACAGCTTCGAGCAGGCCGTCGCGGCGCGCGAGAGCGCGGCGTACCAGGAGGCACTGGCCGCCCTCTCCGACGGCGTCGAGCGCGACTTCCGCATCGTCGAAGGCATCGACGACTGACCGCGCCGAACGAACCGACGCACATCAACGCTTCGGGATCACTCGCAGGAGCAGCAGCGAGAAGAGTCCCAGCGTGACCGACGTCAGCAAGCCCCACCAGAATCCGGTGATCACGAAGTAGATGCTGACGAGGATCCAGCCGACCAGTTGTGTGCGCAGAACGGGCCGATAGTGCGCGCGCACATCTGGGCGGTGATCGGCGCTATAGCCGCCCAGACGGTTGATCCGGAAGATCATCAGCACGCGGGCGACCCAACCGGCGACGAAGACTGCCACCATCGCCGCCACCGGCCAGACACCGGCAACGATCGCCGCGATCAGGCCGACCAAGAACATGCCGAGGGTGACCAGTGCCAAGGTCAGCTGGCCGCGGTAGGACCTAAACGGGGTGGGGTCGCTCCGAGCAGGACGAGGTTGTGAATCCACAGCTAGCCCCTTCGCGCTGGATCGTCGAGCAGCCTGGCGAACGCAACTATTGCCTCTAACCGGTCAACCCGCACCTCCCAACCTCTGCCACAACCTGCAACCGGCGTCTAATCGTCGGCAGAGGTGGAGAATCTGAGGGAACTGCACATTCATAGGAGGAGCTCATGGGATTCGACATGGTTGGCGGCGGGCTCAGCCCGCTCCTGGGGGCGCTGGTTGCGCTCGGCGGGATTGGCCTGATCCAGTACCTGCGACCACGCCTGGTTCCAGTGCTCGTGGCTGTCCGGCGTGATGGCAGGCTCGTCGAACTGCCGGCTTCGGACGGTCAGTAGGTTAGTTGCAACCTACCGAGTTGGCAGTTCAGTCCTTCTTTGCGGCGGACATGTCGGCGCAGATGACTCCCTTGTTGCCGTCCTGGTCGGCGAGCACGGTCAGGCCGGGGGCGTTGGTGTCGTCGACTACGGTTCCGCCTGCGGCTAGGGCGGCGGTGATTCGCTGGGCGGCTGCCTCGGGGGCTACGTAGACCTCGATGTGGAAGCGTTGGCCTGGAGTGTCGTCGGCGTCGCCGAACCACAGGTTCGGGACTCGGACGGTGGCGTCGCGGATCTCGTCGCCGGGGGTGCCGCGGCCCTGGGAGTCGGGGCTTCCGGTTAGCAGGGCGGCCCATACGGGGGCGATGGTCGCGGAGTGGGCCGTGTCTAGGCCTAGCTCGATTTCGCTGACTGAGGCTGGGTCGGCGTTGAGGCTCTGGTCGGCGGCTAGCTCGGTAATCCGTCGCGCCAGGTCGACGTCTTGCTGGGTCACCCATTCGACGACGTACTCGGTGCCCTCGTCGTCGCGGTAGATGGCGTCGTCGGTGACCAGTTCGAGGTCGACGTACCCCTTGCCGATCGACACGCGTGGGTGGTGATCGAGCGCGTCGCCCGCCTCGCCTATCGCGGTCACGAACCGTGCGGCGGCGCTGAAGTCGTCGATCAGGTAGCGGGCATGCAGCCCCTGAGCCAGCTTGCGCCAGTCTGTCAGGTCGGCCTCGGCGATCTGTTCGCCCCTCAGCATGTCCATGGACGGGGACACTACCGCTGGTTCAGCTCCCAGTGTCTAGAGCCAGGGCGGGTCGTACCGGCCCACATAAGCGCGTGCACGTTCGGTCGGATCTGCCCAGTACTGGTGGGGCTGTCGATGCACGTGCTCTTCACAGAACTCCCGAAGGTCACTACTGATCGTCTCCACCTGACGGACGGGCAGACCCTCGAAATCGCTGTTGACCTGCAGGAGTTCGGACTCAGGGTTCCAGCCCGACGCGTCGAACGCCCACGGCCCCCACCTCGCGTACGTGTGCAGCGGATGCTCGAAGTCACCCAAGTACATCGCCGCCAAGCCGATCCCTTGATCTGGATAGAAATCCCTGCACGTCCAGGCCAGCACATGACACGCCCCACTCGAGAAGAAGGCCTGATCCGTACGCTCCCAAGAGACCCGTTGATCCGACCGCTCGATCGCAGTCCGCCGAAACACCCCAGACGCCGTCGCTGCCATGGAGCGATGCTAGCGACCCGGGTCTGAGCGACTAACCAGGTTTTCGCCGGCTCCACCTCTCATGCGCACCTTGGCGACTCATGCCGGTGACCGCTCCGATTTCTTCCCAGGTGACCCCGTCCGCCTTGGCGGCGGCTACCGCGCGGTCAAGCTCCAGCTGCGTCTCGACCAGCGCTCGGTGCGTCCGATGCAACCTGACAACGGACAGGGAGGACAGATGATCGAGCCAACGCTCGTGAGCCTCCTCCACGACTCGAGCGGGCGGCTGGCCATGCCGAGATGGCCATCTGCTGCGGTCGTACTGCGGGCCTGACCATCCGCAGTCACATCTGAGAGCCCACCCCAACACATCCGTCGAGTTGGTGAATCGTTCCCGGAACCGCGCCCACTCGGCCGGCGGAGAAAAGTCGGGGCTGACCTGGAAGGTCAAGAGGCCGATATGCCTGTCCAGCAGCACTTTCAGCCGATCGTCGCGTAGTCCTGTGTCAGGCAGCTGGAGGTGGCCGTACCAATGAACAACGTCCAACCGGATGGCCAAGCCTGCCTCCGACCGTGCTGGCCGCGTCCTTATACCTGATCAGGACGAAAAGGAGCGGCATCCCTTGTCAGGAGATCTTGACTCATCCGAGCCTCGAAACCTAGGCGTCAGCCTCACTATCGAAAGAGAGCGACCCCCGCTGGAACGGGAGTCGCCCTTGGACCAGGAGCGCAGCGGCTAACTGAACTGGAGGTCTCTCCAATGACAGTAGAGGAAACACAGCGACCGAGCGGAGCGGTGCGATGCCGGCGTTGATGGTGTCAGGCGGCACCTTGCGGTTGGTCGTTGGTGCAGTACCGATCACGCTGCTGATCGTGCTTTTCGGGCTGGTCGTGCTCATTTCGCTGGTACTGCCGAAAGAGCGTCGCGATTACGTACTCGAGCTGGCCCCGATCGTCGTACAGCTCGTGCGTGCGATCGCGCCTCAGGCAGCCGCCCGCCGGTAGACCGACCGCTGGCTAGGGCTGGTCAGGGAAGTAGGAGTCGTGTTTGTTTAGGAAGGCTGCTCGGTTTTGCTTTGTGGTGTGGGCTATTTGTTCGAAGTACTCTTCGCGGGGGGCTCCTGGGGTGAAGAGGAGGCGGACTGTGCCGTTGAGGCCGAACTCGCCGCGGGTGGTCTCGGTGGTCGCCAGGTAGTGGATGCCGTTGTCCAGCTCGCCGGTGTCGATCGGGGTGGTCGCCGGGCGGAATGTCGCGCTGACCTCGCCGGCCTCACCGAAATAGACCTTGTCCGGGTAGGACATGCAGATCATCCTCTCGTGTAGGTACTGGGTTAGTGACAGCCCCTGGTAGGTATCGTCTTTTCTTCAGGCTGGGGCTGAAGGGGAACGATTATGAGCACGATGGATCCGGCGGCGGTGCGGCGCGCCAAGCAGGAGCAGTACGTCGGGCGGCCGGGGGTACTGGCTGGAGCGATCATCTTCGCGGTGCTGCAGGTGGCGTGCGCAGCGGTGCTCGGCGTGGGTATCGGTGCGATGGCCAACTTCGTCCGGCACTCGATCATCGACAGCGTCTTCGACGACCGGGATGTCTTCCCCACCTTCTGGGGGCCGGCCACGATGGCCATCGTGCTGAGTGTCGGCTTCGTCGGGCTGGGGGTGTCCGCCGCCTTGTCGAGCATGTTCATCCAGCGGTACCGCGGGGGCGAGAAGCAACCGTCCGTTCTCGCGCCGCTCGGTCTCGTCGCCATCGCGATCACCATCACGATCCACGCGCAGACCTGGACCGAGCCGCTCGAGGTCGGCACCCAGATCGATCCGACCTTCAACACCAACGAGGACTGGGGCGTCTTCTCCTGGATCGCGTACTACGCCAACATCTGGGTGCCGGCGCTGGCCATCGCCCTCGCGGCGCTCATGGTCAGGTACGCGATCAGGTACAACCGCCGCCTGCGCCTGCAGATCGCCAACCGGAACCGGCTGCTCACCTCAGGCCGCCGGGTGGTGGGCACGATCACCGAGGTCACCGTCGTGACGAGCCAGAACTCCGAGGGGCACAAGACGACCGTCGGCGCGGACATCGTGGTGAAGTTCACCGATGCCAACGGCACCGATCGCTGGGTGAAGCGGCGCAGTACCAACCGCTCGGCGATGCCCGGCACCGGCGTCGCCATGGTCCTCTTCGACCCGCTGCAGCCCGGCGACGAGGACCTGATCTTCGTCGCCTTCACCGCCGACCCGACCCCACCCGACTGGATCGGCACCGTCGCCTAGCCCCGATCGTTGACCGGTCGCGCCGATAGGGTGCGGGCTCGCCGACCGAAGGAGCGCTTGGTGCCGAAGACCGATTTCGACGAGTTCGCTGAGGCGTACTCCGCGGACAACGAGGTCAACCTGCTCAACGGCCACTACGAACGGCCGGCGATGCTGGACCTGGCCGGTGACGTGGCCGGCCGTTGCGTCCTCGACGTCGGCTGTGGCTCCGGTCCGCTGCTGGAGTCACTGCGGGACAAGGGCGCGATCGTGGCCGGCTTCGACCTGAGCGCGGCGATGATCGAGCTGGCCCGCCGGCGGCTGGGCGAGGACGTTGAGCTGACCGTCGCCGATCTGGCCAAGCCGCTCCCGTACGCCGATGCCGCGTTCGACGATGTGATGGCCTCTCTCGTCCTGCACTACCTGGAGGACTGGACCGAGCCGCTCGCGGAGCTCCGCCGGATCCTGAAGCCCGGCGGACGCTTGATCGTGTCGACGCATCACCCCATCGTCTACACGGCGCTGAACCCGGACGCCAACTACTTCGACACCGCCGAGTTCACCTTCGACGCCGAGCACGCCGGCCGCACGGTCGTCTACACGAACTGGCACCGCCCGCTCCAGGCGACGACCGAAGCCTTCACGGCGGCAGGTTTCCGCATCTCGGCCATCAGCGAGCCCCCGATCTCCCCGGACACCCCGACCGAACTACGCCCGCCGGGCATGAAGCACCCGGCACGATTCATCAGCTTCATCTTCTTCGCCCTCGAGGCCTGCTGACGTTTGTCGGTGGGGCGTGTGAGGATGCCGACATGAATGAGCTCAACGTTCGGGCGGCTGCCGCCGGGGAGTATGACGAGGTGCGGGTGCTGTTCGCGGGGGCGATGATGTTCGACTCGTCGCCGACCGAGCTGGGGCGGCGGATGTTCGAGCCTGAGCGGACGTTGGTGGTGACCGACGGCCCGGACATCGTCGGTACTACGCAAGCGTTGACGCGGGACCTGTCGATACCGGGAGCCGTGGTGCCGGCGGCGCATGTGACCGGGGTCGGAGTGAAGGCGACGCATCGGCGGCGCGGGATCATGGCGCAGTTGATCAGCCGGCAGCTGCGCGAAGTACCGGAAGCCATTGCCGTGTTGTGGGCCAGCGAGTCCGGGATCTACGGGCGTTTCGGGTACGCCGCGGCCGCGTGGGGCATGTCGTACGAGATCGATCTGCATCGGGTCGGGCCGTCGAACGTCAAGACCCGGCCGGGCGAGATCAGCGAGTTGCCGGCCGATGGCGCGATCAAGGAGTTGGCGCCGCTGCTGCAGGCGCTGCAAGAGCGGCGACCGGGTGTGTCAGGTCGGTCGGACCTCAAATGGCAGCAGCACCTAGAAGACAAGCCTGACGAGCGCGGCGGCAAGACCGCCCGCCAGATTCTGGTGCACCGCGACGAGAGCGGCACCATCGACGGGTACGCCCTCTGGCGCGGCAAGATGCACTGGACCGCGACCGGCCCGGCCAACGAAGTCCACCTCGAAGAACTCGTCGCGATCACCCCAGCGGCGTACCAGGCACTCTGGCAACACGTGCTCACGCTCGACCTGGCCGGCACCCTCGAGTTCGGTTTCGCCGCCGTCGACGAGCCGCTCCAGCAACTCGTCACCACCCCCACCGCCCTCAACCGGCGGGTCACCGAATCCCTGTGGGTCCGCGTCACCGACGTCCCCCGAGCCCTCGAACAACGCCGGTACGCCGTAGCCGTGGACCTAGTGCTCGACGTAACCGACGACCTCATCCCGGCCAACACCGGCCGCTTCCACCTGACCACAGGCGAGACGGTCCGCTGCGAACCCACCGACGCCCCAGCCGACCTGAGCCTGTCCACCACCGAACTCGGCGCGATCTACCTGGGCGGCCGCCAACTAGCCGAGTTCGCCGCCACCGGCCGAGTCATCGAACACACCCCCGGCGCCCTCACCCAGGCCACCGCAGCCTTCAACTGGCCGGTCGCCCCCGTCAGCCTGGAGATCTTCTGACCAGACGTATGCGCCCGCGTATGCGCCCCTGAACAACCATCTCCAGGAAGAACGCCGACTCCTGGAGGTCTCATGTCTCTTACCCGAACGTTCCGTACCAGCCTGGCGCTTGCCACGATCGGCGGCTCTGCCCTGGTGGCGATGACCGCGGCGCCGGCATCGGCCGCCATCGTGGAGAGCAACTGCGTCTACGGCTACAACGCCTCGCAGCGCTGGCAGACAGCGACCTGCTACGACGACAACTCGTCGTACTGGTACCTGCGCGCCGACTGCGAACGCCCCAACGGCAACATCATTCACCAGAACGGCAGCGCCGCCTACGGCCCGGGCGAAGGCACGTCCCACGTCCAGTGCCCCCTCAACACCTGGATCTACGACACCAACATCGTCCTGGTCAACTACTGAGCCGGTACTACGCCCTGCCGGGTGGCTCGGACCAGCTCGTAGTAGGCACCGATCTCAGCCGCCAACTCCTGCACGGTCGCCCGGCATACCATCGCCCGCTCATGGTTGCCTCTGGCATCGAGTGTGAGAGCACTGTCATTGAGGATCTCGACCTCGAGATACCGGTCGCTGTCCTGGCGAGCCAGCGCCACCGCCTCATCATGGTGAGTGCTGGCCGCCAACAGGTCGCCACGGGCCCGGTCGAGGTTGGCGAGATCGTTGAGGGCCCGGGCGAGCTCTCGATGACCGGTCGCGGCCATCACCTCCAGGACGACCCGGAGGTGATCGGCCGCTTCGTCGTACCGGCCGAGGCTGGTCAGGGCGACGGCCAGCGCGCGCCGGCCACTCAACTGGCCAGGTTCACTGCCCAAGGTGTGGCAGATCGCCACTGACGCCTGGTGCCGGTCGAGGGCCTCCTGCGACCTGCCGAGTCTCAGCAGGACCGATCCGAGGCTGTCCAGCGTCAGGTACTCGCCGTAAGGGTCGCCCACTTCGCGGTTGATCACGAGGGCCGCCTCGTACATCGAGCGAGCCTTGCGAGTACGGCCCTGGACGAAGTCGAGCAACCCGATGTTGAGCAGGATGTGGCCCTCAGCGAGCCGGTTGCCGAGCTCACGCTGGATCGCGAGCGCCGCGACCTGGTACTCGAGCGCGGCCCGTGGATCGCCGAGGATCCAGCACATCAGGCCGAGGTTTACCAGATTGCCGCCCTCACCGATCCGGTCACCGGCCAGCCGGCACAACCCGAGCGCTTCCTCGCAGAGCTGCCGCGCCTGCTGGTTGTCGCCGTTCAGGTAGTTGGTCGACGCCAGATGCTTCACCGCTGTGGCCTCGGCAGCCGGGTCATGGCGAGCCTGAGCGGCCCTGCGGGCAGACCCGTGCAAGGCCATCGCCTCAGCCCCGAAGCCCTTGACGAACATGTGCCGCCAGACCATGTCCGCCAGCAGCCCGGCCGAGTCTGTCTCGGTATCAGGCCCGGTCAACTCGGCCGCCAGACCGGCCACGGCGACCAGCGCGGGAATCTCTGCGGCGAACCAGTCATCAGCCTCTGCGATCCCACTGAACCGGGTCTCGAGACCGGCCGCGACCCTTGGCCTGGCGTCGAACTCCCCCGGATACAGCAGGTCCATGGCAGTCGACGCGGTCCGGAGATAGTGACTGGTCAGCCGTGCAATCGCCGCGGACTGCAGCTCAGGCGCGGTCAGGTCCCGGGCGTACGCGCGCAGCAGATCATGCATGCCATAGCGATCGCCGTCGACGGTCACCAGATGCGCGCGGTGCAAGGCATCCAGCCAGTCAGCCGTCTCGAAGGGATCGGCATCGAGCAGGGCAGCCACCGCGGGCAGCGCGAGATCCCGCGCCGGATGAGCACCCAGCAACCCAAAGGCCTTCGCAGGCCCGTCAGGCAGCGACTTCACCGACCACGAGAACACCGACCGTACTCCGGTCGCCTGGTCGCCGCCGGCCGTCAGGCGATCCAGCCGCAGATGCTCATCGGTCAGGCCGGTCACCAGCCCACGTAGCGAACCGGCTGATCGTGCGACGACCAGCTCCGCCACGATGCAGAGCGCGAGCGGTAGCCGGCCGCAAAGGCGCACAAGCTCGTCCGCTGCCGCTGGATCCTGCTCAACGACACCAGCAGCCATCGACTGCAGTAGGCGCAGGCTGTCGTCACGAGTCAGCACATCCAGGTCGATCCGCTTTGCTCCATCACGAGCGACGAGCCCGGCCAGCGCATCACGGCTGGTGACCAGTACGCCGCCAGTGCCCGGCAGGAGCGGTCTGACCTGGCTGACGTCCCGAGCGTTGTCCAGGACGACCAGGACGCGGCGGCCTCCCAGTTCGGTGCGATACCGGGCAGCGAGCTCAGTGACCTCGGTGGGCTGGTCAGTGACCCCGAATGCGCGCAGGAAGCCAGCCAGTACCTCGGCAGGCTCCACCGGCTGGCCGGGGCCGTACCCGCGCAGATCGACGTACAGGCAGCCGTCTGGGTACTCCGCGGCTGCTGCGCGCGCCCAGTGGATGGCCAGGGCGGTCTTGCCGACTCCGGCCATCCCACTGACGACAGCTACCCCCGGCAGGGCGTCGCTCAGTCCGTCGAGTGCGCTCTTCCGGCCGACCAGGTGCGGACCTGTGCTGGGCAGTTGCCGTGGCACTGTGGATCTCGACGCCAGTTCCGGGTCTCCGCGTTGGATCCTGCGGTGCAGCTCGATCGTCTGCGGGCTCGGCTCCACCCCGAGCTCATCGTCCAGAATCCCTTGCAGGCGGCGGAATCCGGCCAGTGCGTCTGCCTGCCGGCCAGACCGGTACTGCGCCAGCATCAGCAGCTGCCACCGGCGCTCACGCAGCGGCGCGCGCTCCACCAGGGCCTGCAGCTCGTTGATCAGGTCCGGATCGTGTCCGGCCTCCAGACGAGCGGCACACCAGTCCTCGGTGACGTCGAGGCGACGGTCCTCCAGCACCTGCGCCTCGATCCGCACCGCCTCGGGGATCGGGAGGCCATCCAGTACCGGCCCACGCCAGTACGCCAGCGCCCGACCGTACGACGCCGCGGCTGCCGCGCCGGACAGTCCGCGAGCGAGGTCGATCTCGCGGCAGAACGCCAGCACGTCGAGCTGGTCGGGGGCTGCCCGGAGTACCAGGCCGTTGGGGCCCGAGGTCAGCCAGCCGGGCAGCACCCGGCGGATGTCGGCGAGGTACGAGCGGAGGTTGGACTCTGCCGAGCGGGGCGGGCTGCCCGGCCACAGCGCGTCGACCAGCCAGTCCGTGGCGAGCGTGGTGTTGGCCCGCAACGCGAGCACACCGAGCAGCTGCCGGCACATGCGGCGGGGCAGACTCGCCCCACCAGCGATCTCAAGCGGGCCCAGCACCCCCAGAGTCAGCACATTAGCGGCGGTCGTTGTCGTCCGAGCTGAAGAGGGTTTCGCTGTCCGGCTCGTCCGAGGTGGCGCGGGGCTCGCGGCGGCGGAGGTGCTCCGGCGGGGCCTCGTCGTCGAGGATGCCGTCGCCGGGCTTGCCTTCGGGGCCGCCGAAGAGCAGGTCGGACATCTGCAGGTGCATGTGCTCGACGTGCGGGACGTCCGGCAGTACCACCTGGCCGCGCTCGCCGGCCGACTCGATCTGCAGGGTGCCGCAGCCGAGCAGGCGGTCGATGATGCCGTGCTCGTAGGAGACGTCGTTGATCCGCATCAGCGGGATGTCCCGGCCGGTCCGGGTCAGGATGCCGTGCCGGGTGATCAGCCGCCGGTTCGTCAGCGTGTAGGTCGAGAAGAACCAGTTCAGGAACGGCTTGGCGGCGAACACGATCAGCACCAGCAGCCCGACCACGCCGATCGCGATCCGGGCCGGGGTCTGCAGGTTGCCGTCCGGGACCACCGCGGCGAGGAACCCGCCGCCGGCCGCCACCACGAGCAGCAGGAACACCGGGAAGATCAGTGCCTTCCAGTGCGTCCGGGTGCTGACGACGACGTACTCGTCGTCACCCAACAACTTCGCCGAGATCGCCATGCCCCCAGTCTCACAGTTCGAGGGGCCGCTTGTCTGCGGGCGACACGATGATTGAACACTACACAATTTGATACTTCACAAACTGGATACAGTCGGCCAGGATGCTCAAGGGGTATTTGCTGGGGGCCATTACCTGAGGAGCCGTGATGGGCATCTTGTCCGTACTGGATCGTGAGCACACGATCGCGCCGCCGGGCTACAGCCGCTGGCTGATCCCCGCCGGCCGCGCTGGCCGTCCACCTGTGCATCGGCCAGGCGTACGCGACCAGCGTGTACAAGACGTCGATGATCAAGCACTTCGACGCCAGCCAGACCGCGATCGGGGTGACCTTCAGCATCGCGATCGTGATGCTCGGCCTGTCCGCCGCGATCGGCGGCACCTGGGTCGAGCGCAACGGCCCGCGCAAGTCGATGTTCGTCTCGGCCTGCTTCTGGTCGACCGGCTTCCTGGTAGGGGCCCTGGGCATCGGTACCGGCCAGCTCTGGCTGGTCTATCTGGGTTACGGCGTCATCGGCGGGATCGGGCTGGGGATCGGCTACATCTCCCCGGTCTCCACGCTGATCAAGTGGTTCCCCGACCGGCCCGGCCTCGCCACCGGCCTGGCGATCATGGGCTTCGGCGGCGGCGCGCTGGTGGCCAGCCCGCTGTCGCGGCAACTGCTCAGCCTGTACGACGACGGCTACGACTCGAACGTCTCCACCTCGGTGGCCGGTGGCAGCGCGCTGGTCGCGTTGTTCCTGA
Organism: Kribbella sp. NBC_00382; assembly: GCF_036067295.1. Lineage (NCBI taxonomy): Bacteria > Bacillati > Actinomycetota > Actinomycetes > Propionibacteriales > Kribbellaceae > Kribbella > Kribbella sp. NBC_00382. The sequence goes on along the minus strand of NZ_CP107954.1, from coordinate 4,032,573 downwards.
CGCTCGGCATCGGGTACTTCGTGATCATGATGTTCGGCGTGGTGAACATCCGGGTGCCCGCCGAGGGCTGGAAGCCGGACGGGTTCGATCCGTCGCAGGTGAAGGCGAAAGCCCTCGTCACCACTGCGAACGTCTCGGCGGCGAACGCGATCAAGACGCCGCAGTTCTGGCTGCTCTGGGTGGTCCTGCTCTGCAACGTCACGGCCGGCATCGGCATCCTCGAGCAGGCCAGCCCGATGATCCAGGACTTCTTCCGCGGTGATGTCGGCGGCAAGTCGACCGTCGCCGTCGGCGCGGCCGCCGGGTTCGTCGGCCTGCTGTCGATCTTCAACATGGCCGGCCGGTTCGCCTGGTCGAGCACGTCCGACATCATCGGCCGCAAGCCGATCTACGCGCTGTACCTCGGCGTCGGGATCATCTTCTACTTGCTGCTGGCAACGGTCGGGCACAACAGCACCGCGCTCTTCGTACTGTTCGCCGCGGTCATCCTGTCGTTCTACGGCGGCGGGTTCGCCACCGTACCGGCGTACCTGCGGGATCTCTTCGGGGGTTACCAGGTCGGCGCGATCCACGGCCGGCTACTGACCGCATGGTCGGTGGCGGGTGTCGCGGGGCCGCTCATCATCAACGGGTTCCTCGACCGGGAGGGCAAGCCGGGCACGCTGACGGCCGCGGCCTACCGGCCGGCGTTGTTCACCATGGTCGGGGTGCTGGCGGTCGGCTTCATCGCCAATCTGCTGATCCGGCCGGTCGCCGACCGATTCCACGAGGCCAGCCAGACCACCTCAGCGGAGGCAGCGAAATGAACCAGACTCCCCGGCTCGTCATCTCCTGGGCGCTGGTAGCCGTCCTGCTCGGCTACGGCATCGTCCAGACCCTCATCACCGCAGCAAAGCTGTTCACTAGCTAGTACGTAGGTGTGTGACATCGCCGGCGGCCAAGGAACGAGGGCCGTCGGCGGTGAGCACTATCAGCCGACCATCCGCATCCAGGTCGGTAGCAGTGCCCTCGATGAATACCCCTCCGGGCAGTTCTACCCGCACCTGTCGCCCGAAAGTGGCAGACAGCTCGCGGTAGTCCGGCAAGATCACCTCAGGGTCCCCGTCAGCCTGCACCCAGGTCTGATAGCGAGTAGCCAACTCCCGCAGTACTGCGGTCATCACAGTGCTCCGGTCAGTCGTCGCAGCACCCTCCAGCGCTAGCGACGTAGCCACGTCTGTAGGCCGCTCAGCCGCTGTGAGACTGACGTTGAGCCCGATGCCGACAATGGCGGCCGGTCCGTCGATCCGCTCCAGCAGGATGCCCGCGAGCTTCCGGTCATCGACCAGTACGTCGTTAGGCCACTTCACCTGCGCAGGGATCTCCCCCACCCGACGTACCGCGGACGCAACCGCCAGCGGCACCATCAGCCCCAACCACGGCCACCGATGCGCGGGGATGCCCGTCGGGCGCAGCAGAGCCGACATGAGCAACGCAGAGCGGGCAGGAGTCGTCCACGTACGCCCGAGCCGTCCACGCCCGGACGATTGGTACTCCGCCGCCACCACTAGACCTTCAGCAGCCCCAGAGCGCGCAGCAGCGGCCACGACGGCATTGGTCGACTCCGTCTCGGCCAGTACGTCGACCTGACTCCACAGCGAGCCAGGTCGTACCAGCCGCCCCTGCAGGTACTTCGCGTCGAGGGGCGGCCTTCCCAGATCGCCGAACATCAGCCGGTGTTCTGCAGGCCGGCGGCAACGCCCGAGACGGTCAGGAGGAGTAGTCGCCTGGTACGGACGATCTGCTGCTCGTCGAGCGACTCATCCGTCCGCAGGCTGCGGAGAGCCCGCAACTGGAGGTAGCTGAGTGCATCGACGTACGGGTTGCGCAGCTCGACCGCACGGCCGAGGACCCGGCGGCCGCTGAGCAGCTTGTCGCCGCCGAGCACCTTGAGCACCCACTCGGTGGTCAGCTCGTGCTCGTCCAGCATCTGCTTGGTCAGGTCGGGCCGGTCGCCCAGCTCCAGGTAGCGGCCGAGGATGCGGCGGTCGGTCTTCGCCAGGGACATCTCGGCGTTCTCGAGCATCACCTGGAAGAGCGGCCAGTTCTGGTTCGCGTCCTGCAGTACTGCGACGTCCCCGACGGCCGAGAGGGCCGAGCCGAGGCCGTACCAGCCCGGAGCGTTGACGCGGGCCTGCGACCAGGCGAACACCCACGGGATCGCCCGGAGGTCCTCCAGCGAGGACACGGCCACACCACGACGGGCCGGCCGGGAGCCCAGCGGCAGCTGCCCGAGCTCCTCCAGCGGAGTGACCCGGCCGAACCACTCCGCGAACCCTTCCGCCCGCACCAGCCGGTGGTACGTCGTCCGGGACGCCTCGTCCATGGTCTTCTCCACCACGGAGAAGCGCTCGGCCGCGTGGACCGCCCGCTCCTCGATGCCAGGAGTGGAGGCGAGCAGCGTGGCTGCAGTGACCTGCTCGATGTGCCGCTGGGCGATCGCTGCGTTGCCGTAGCGAGCAGGGATCGCCTCACCCTGCTCAGTGAGCTTGAACCGGCCGGAGACCGATCCAGGCGCCTGAGCCAGTACTGCGCGGTTCGCGGGGCCTCCACCACGGCCCAGCGCTCCACCACGGCCGTGGAACAGGGTCAGGCGGATCGCGTTGCGCTGGGCCCAAGCGGTGATCCGCGCCTGCGCGTCGTACAGAGCCAGGGTGGCGGAGACGGGTCCGACGTCCTTGGCGGAGTCGGAGTAGCCGAGCATGACCTCGAAGCGCCGGTCGTTGGCCGTCAGGCGGTGCCGGACCCGGGTGAGCTGGATCGCGTTGTCCAGCACCTCCACGGAGTTCTGCAGGTCCTCGCCGGTCTCGAACAGCGGTACTACGTCCAGCTCGATCGGCCGGCCGTCCATAGCGGCGTCGGCCAGCTCGTAGACGGCAGCGAGGTCACCAGCGTTGCGGGTGAAGGACACGACGTACCGGCGGCAGGCATCCGGCCCGAAGCGCTGCTGGATCTGGCCGATCACCCGCAGAGTGGCCAGCACCTCCTCGGTCTGGTCGGAGAGCTCGCCACCGCCCAGTACCTCTTCCAGGGCCTTGGTGTGCACCGACGAGTGCTGCCGGACCTCCAACTCGGCCAGGTGGAAGCCGAACGAGGTCACCTGCCAGATGAGCTGCTGCAGCTCGCCGTATCCCTGCCGTAGAGCGCCTGCGCTGACCAGCGAGTCCTGCAGGACCTTCAGCTCGTGCAGGAAGTCGCTCGCTCGCGGGTAGCCGAAGTCGGCGTCCCGTGCCCGGGTGGCGGCCAGCCGACGCGCTGCAAGCAGCAGTAGCTGGCGGTGCGGCTCGGACGGCGAGCGGGTCTCGATGTCGGAGATCAGCTCGGGATTGACCGCGCGGGCGTCCTCCAGGATCCGGCGGACCGGCGCGGAGGGCGGGGTGGTCTGCGAGTCCAACGTGAGCGCACGGCCGAGCTGGTCGGTCGCCTGCTCGAGCGCCCGCAGTACGTGGTCGGCCTGGATCTGCATGGCCTCGCGGGTGATCGCCGCAGTGACGTTCGGGTTGCCGTCGCGGTCGCCGCCGATCCAGGAGCCGAGCCGGACGAACGGTGCAACCACCGGCTGCTTGACCCCGGCCTGCTCGCCGGCCAGCGCGTCGTCGAGTCGGCGGTAGACGTTCGCCACGACGTCGAACAGGGTCTCCTCGAAGACCGCCATCGCCGAGCGCACCTCGTCCAGCGGGGTCGGGCGGCTGGTCCGCAGTTGCGACGTACGCCAGAGGATGTCGATCTGCTCGATCAGGCGGCGCTGGTTCTCGGCCAGCTCGCTGTCGCCGGCCCGGGGGTCGCTGCGCTCCTCCAGCAGCGCGGAGATGCGCCGGATGGTGGCCAGGGCGGCGCGCCGGCGGGCCTCGGTCGGGTGCGCTGTCAGTACCGGGCGGAACTCGAGCCCGTTGAGCAGGGCACGCGCCTGCTGCTCACCGGCTTCGGCGCTGATCTTCTCGACCGCCTGGGCCAGCTCGGAGACGGCAGGAGCGTCTCCGGAGCGGTCGCGCTCCCGTAGTACGCGGGCGCGGTGCAGCTCCTCGCTGAGGTTGGTGAGGTGGAAGTAGCAGGTGAAGGCGCGGGCGACGTCCTCTGCGCGCTCGTGCGGCCAGGAGGCGACTAGCGCCTCGGCTCCCGCACCGTCGCCGGCGATGGTCAGCTCACGGAGCTTCTCGACGTCGTCGAGCAGCGGCTGACCCGCGTACTCGACCAGGACGCGGCCGAGGAGTTCGCCCAGCAGGCGTACGTCGGCGCGGAGTTCCTCGGGCACTTCAAAGCGTGCGCGGGTACGGGTACGGGCGTTCGCCTGACTGCCGGTCTCGGTCACGTTCGCCCACGATATCTGTGGCCGCGCTCTCTCGCCCGTCGGTCCGACTAGTGAACGCCGATCGTGACCAAACGTGACGAAGAGTGGGGGTGACGCGACAGTAACCGCCTAGATGGCGCTGAAGCCGCCGCCGACCACTTGGGAGACGGTCTTGGCCAGTTGGGCCGGGGTGCGGTCGGTGCCGTCGACGACGAGCATCCGGGCGCAGCTCTCGGTCATCGAGGCCAGCATTTCGGCCAGTACCGGGAGATTGGCGTCGGGATCGGTGACACCCGGCAACGATTGCACGAGGGTCAACCGCAGTCCTTCGACCAGGAACGCGCGGGCCGCCCGGACGCGGTCGGCGACGGCGGGGGCAGCGCCGTACTGGGCTCCGAAGACGATTCGCCACGACTGCGGGGACTTGGCCGCCGTCTCCAGGAACGCGGTGAGGCCTTCGAGGACGTGCTCCTCCGGCGTACCGACGCTCGGGTCGGTCGGCAGCGCGGCCATCACCGACAGGACCAGGTGCTGCTCCTCGCGAGCCAGCAGCGCGAGCAGCAACTCGTCGCGGTTGGCAAACGAGTCGTAGACCACGGGTTTGGTGACTCCGGCGGCGTCGGCGACCGTCTGCATCGTCGTACCGGCGAAGCCGCGCTCGGAGAACACCTCGAGCGCCGCGTCCAGGATCAGCGGGCGCCGGCGCTCAGGGCCCAGGTGCGCGGCACGGCGGCGAGGTTCCGCAACCGGGTCTTCAGGGCTGACCACTTGACAAAGCTATCAGCTCGTAGGAAATTCCTACGGTCTGGTAGGAACTGCCGGGGAGGTCGTGCTGAATGGCCGAACGCGGGAGTGCGGTCTGGCTGGAGTCGAAGGATTTCGCCGAGCTCGAGCTCGGTGAGCTGGCCCGGCTGGTCGACCGGACCTCGGAGCGGGAGCTTCGGCATCGGCTCATCGGGGGAGTCCGAGAGATCGCGTTGCGCGAGATCTTTCGCCGGATGCCGGAGTACCTGCGCCCAGCGCGGGCGGAGGGTTTCGACGCGATCATCGCCTGGCAGATCACCGGCGCGTGCGGTGGCGGCGTCGACGAGTACCGGATCCGGGTCAGCGACGGCGCCTGCCGGCTGCTCACCGACCACACCGAGCCGCCGGCCATCTCGGTCCGCACCGACCCGGCCACCCTGCTGAAGATCGTCACCGGCAACGAGGACCCGGTGCTGGCCGTCCTCAAACAACGCCTCTCGGTCCGCGGCGACCTAGCCCTGGCCGCCCGCCTCACCAAACTCTTCGTCGTCGGTCCCCACTGACCGCCCATACTGCGCAGTAACGTTGCGGCTAACGTCACAGCACGCGAACCGCTCCGAGCCCGTTAGGCTGCCCGGTTATGGGAGAGACCGTGAACATCCACACCACCGCCGGGAAGATCGCGGATCTGGAGCACAAGCTCGACGAGGCTGTGCACGCCGGCTCCGAGCGCGCGGTGGAGAAACAGCACGCCCGCGGCAAGAAGACGGCCCGGGAGCGGATCGCGCTGCTGCTCGACGAAGGCTCCTTCTCCGAGCTGGACGAGTTCGCCCGGCACCGGTCGACCTCCTTCGGGATGGACGCCACCCGCCCGTACGGCGACGGCGTGGTGACCGGGTTCGGCACCATCGACGGCCGCCAGGTGTGCGTGTTCGCGCAGGACTTCACCGTCTTCGGCGGGTCGCTGGGTGAGGTGTTCGGCGAGAAGATCGTCAAGGTGATGGACCTGGCGATGAAGATCGGCTGCCCGCTGATCGGCATCAACGACTCCGGCGGCGCCCGGATCCAGGAAGGCGTCGTCAGCCTCGGCCTGTACGGCGAGATCTTCCGCCGCAACGTCCGCGCATCCGGGGTCATCCCGCAGATCTCGCTCATCATGGGCCCCTGCGCGGGCGGCGCGGTCTACTCCCCCGCGGTCACCGACTTCACCGTGATGGTCGACGAATCGTCGTACATGTTCATCACCGGCCCGGACGTGATCAAGACCGTCACCGGCGAGGACGTCACCCAGGAGGAGCTCGGCGGCGCCCGGACGCACAACACCAAGTCCGGCAACGCGCACTACCTGGGCAGCGACGAGGAGGACGCGATCGACTGGGTGAAGGCCCTGGTCGCGCATCTCCCGCAGAACAACCTCGAGGACCCGCCCGCGTTCGACTTCGACGCCGACCTCGAGTCCAGCGAGACCGACCTTGCGCTCGACACGCTGATCCCGGACTCACCGAACCAGCCGTACGACATGCACGCCGTGATCGAGGCGGTGGTCGATGACGGCGAGTTCCTCGAAGTACAGGCCCTGTTCGCGCCGAACATCATCGTCGGCTTCGGCCGGGTCGAGGGCCGCCCGGTCGGCGTGGTCGCGAACCAGCCGATGCAGTTCGCCGGCACCCTCGACATCGACGCCTCCGAGAAGGCGGCCCGGTTCGTCCGCACCTGCGACGCGTTCAACGTGCCGATCCTGACCTTCGTCGACGTCCCCGGCTTCCTGCCGGGCACCGACCAGGAGTGGAACGGCATCATCCGCCGCGGCGCCAAGCTGATCTACGCGTACGCCGAGGCGACGGTGCCGATGATCACCACGATCACCCGCAAGGCGTACGGCGGCGCGTACGACGTGATGGGCTCCAAGCACCTCGGCGCCGACATCAACCTGGCCTGGCCGACCGCGCAGATCGCCGTGATGGGCGCCCAGGGCGCGGTCAACATCCTGCACCGGCGCGAACTGGCCGCGGCCGCCGAAGCCGGCGAGGACATCGAGTCGCGCCGCCAGCAGTTCATCACCGAGTACGAGGACCATCTCGCCAACCCGTACATCGCGGCCGAGCGCGGCTACATCGACGCCGTGATCAAGCCCAGCGAGACCCGCGCCGAGATCATCCGCGCCCTCCGCCTACTCCGCACCAAGCGCGACACCCTCCCGCCCAAAAAGCACGGCAACATCCCGCTCTGATCGGAGCCAGCCATGACCGAACCTGTACTCCGTATCGCCAAGGGCGACCCCACCCCCGAAGAACTGGCCGCCCTGCTAGCCGTAGTAGCCGCGCGCTCAGCAGCCGCCCCGGCCGAGCCGCCCTCCACGGACCGCGCCAGCAACTGGGCTACCTACTGGCGCAACCACACCCGCCCCCTCCACCCCGGCCCCGGCCGCTGGCGAGCCAGCGCCCACCCGTAAGCCTTAGCTACTGGACCTGCGGAACCTGATCAACGGGTAGAGCGGGACAGCGGTGTTGCCCTTGGCTGGGCCGGGGAAGGTTGTGGCCCCGTCCAGATGAAGGCCGTGCTGGGCCGCTCGGGCTACGAGCAGGGACAGGGCGTCCTCGGAGCGGTGCTGCTCGGGGGTGCGGCCTGCGGCGTACCGGGAGGACTCTGGCTTCTCGGTGGTGGTGATGAAGACGCCGTCGGGACGGAGGACCCGGGAGACCTCGGCCAGGACCTGGTTGCTGTCGGGGACCAGGTGCAGGAGCCAGATCGCCAGTACTGCGTCGCAACGGCGGTCTGCGATGGGGAGTTGCGTCGCGTCGGCGGCGGCGACATGGCCGGGGAGCCGGACGCGAGCGTGGTGGAGCATCGCGGGTGACAGGTCGAGGCCGTGGACCAGGTTGCCTTGAGCAACCAGTTCGGCGGCGACCGTGCCGGTGCCGACGGCTAGCTCCAGCACCCGGCCGCCCTTGGGCAGTAGCTCCTGGATGGCGTCGGCGGCGGCTTGTGCGCGTTGCGTGCCGCCGCGCGTCTCGTCGTACTGGGCTGCCTCGGCTTCGTCGTACCGGAGGTGGCGCTTGGCGGTCCACAGGGACGGCCAGGTGATGCCGACCTCGGCGAGCATTCGGCGGACCAACGGCAGCGAGATGCCGACGACGTTGTGGTAGTCACCGTCGATGCCGGCGACGAACGGGCCGCCGAGTCCGTCGACGGTGAACGAGCCCGCGACAACCAGTGGCTCGCCGGTCGCGACGTACGCGTCGATCTCGGCGTCGGTGAGTTCGGCGAATCGGACCGTCGTGGAGGCGAGTTCGCGGAGCTCCTGCCGGGTGCGGGTGTCGAACAGGCAGTGGCCGGTGTGCAGTACGCCGGAACGCCCGCTCATCATCCGCAACCGCTCGCGCGCGACCTCCGGCGTACCGGGCTTGCCATAGGCGACGCCGTCGATCTCGAGTACCGAATCGCAGCCGAGCACGGTGGCGTGGTCGGTCAGCGTGGAGACGACCGCGCGCGCCTTCAGCACCGCGAGCGTGCGGGCCAGCTCACCCGGTGAATCGGCGGTGATGTTGTCCTCGTCGACGCCGGAGACGATCACCTCCGGCTCGACGCCCGCGTTGCGCAGCGTCTTCAAGCGGGCAGGCGATTGCGAGGCCAGTACGAATCTCATCGGCGCGCTCACAGCTTGGCGAGGGCGCGACGGAGCGGGTCCAGGCCGATCGAGCCAAGATTGAGCGCGTCCCGATGGAAGGCCTTCAGGTCGAAGGCAGAACCCTTGCGCTGCTTGGCCTCCTCGCGCGCCTGCAGCCAGATCCGCTCGCCGACCTTGTACGACGGTGCCTGCCCCGGCCAGCCGAGATAGCGGTTCAGCTCGGCCCGCAGGAACTCGGTCTCCATCCGCGAGTGCGCGCGGAGGAACTCGAATCCGAGCTCGGCGTTCCAGGTCTCGCCCGGGCGCCAGCCGAACGGGTTGTCCTGCGGGACCTTCAGCTCCAGGTGCATCCCGAGGTCGATGATCACCCGGGCCGCGCGGAAGCCCTGCGCGTCGAGCATGCCGAGCCGGGCGCCGGGCTCTTCGAGGTACCCGAGTTCTTCCATCAGGCGTTCGGCGTACAGGGCCCAGCCCTCGCCGTGGCCGGAGACCCAGCAGCCGAGCCGGAGCCAGCGGTTGAGCTGGTCGGTGCGCAGCATCGTCTGGGCGACCTGGAGGTGATGTCCGGGCACGCCTTCGTGGTAGACGGTGGTGACCTCGCGCCAGGTGGCGAAGTCCTCGACACCGGCCGGCACGGCCCACCACATCCGGCCCGGCCGGCTGGTCAGGTCCTCGCTCGGCGGGGTGTAGTAGATCGACCCGTCGGAGGTCGGCGCGATCATGCACTCGATCCGCTTGATCGAGTCCGGGATCTCGAAGTGGGTGCCGGCCAGCTCCTCGACGGCGGCGTCGGCGAGCTGCTGCATCCAGTCCCGGAACGCCTCCTTGCCGTGGATCTTGCGGGCCGGGTCGTTGTCGAGCAGCTCGGCGACGGCCTCGATGCTGCGGTCGCCGCCGTTGAGCGACGCCGCGATGGTCTGCATCTCGCCCTCGATCCGGGCCAGCTCCTCCCAGCCCCAGGCGTAGGTCTCCTCCAGGTCGACGGCCGCGCCGAGGAAGTTGCGCGAGGCGAGCTGGTAGACCTCCCGGCCGCACGCGTCCCGATTCGGGGCCTGCGGCAACAAGTCGGTGGTCAGCCACTGGCCGAACTGGTCGTAGGCCTTGCGGGCCGACGCGGCGGCCGCGTCGACGGTGGCCTTGATCGCGGTGTCCGGGGCCTTCGCGGCGAGCCCGGCGAAGAAGTCGTCCCCCTCGGCGCCGGTCCAGCTGGCGATCCGCTCGGCCAGCACGTTGACCTGGCGCGCGGCGGAGACCCGCCCGGCGGCGGCCTGCTCGGTCAGGGTCTCGCGGTAGCCGTCGAGCGTCGTACCGACCAGGTTCAGCCGGATCGCGATCGTCTCCCAGTCGTCCTGGGTCGCGGTCGGCATCAGGTCGAAGACCGAGCGGATGTCGACCGGCACGCAGGAGATCGCGTTCAGCTGGTGCTGCGGTACGCCGGCCTCGCACTGCTCCAGGTCGAGCCCGACCCGCTCCAGCAGCGCATCCCGGGCCGCCTCTTCCCGCGGGGAGGACACCTGGGCGGCGGACGCCTCGGCGACCGTACGGCGGTACAGGTCGGTCAGTGCCTCGAACCCGGCCGGCGTGTAGTCCGGCAGCTCGTGGTCGTGGCCGGGGATCCCCATCGAGGTCGCCTCGGTCGGATCCAGCGCGGCGTAGGCCTCGAGGAACTGCTCGGAGATCTGGTCGATCGGGCTGTTCAGTGGGGTCGTATCCGTCACCAGGCCGACACTACCGCGCGGCTGAGCTCAGCTCCCGGTACTGTGTCGCACGCTCGCCGGTGGATTCAGTGAAGGGACATGGGGTTGACACAGCCGCCTTACGGTCAGCAACCGGGTGGCCCCTATCGGCCGAACCAGCAGCCGCCGAACCAGCCACCGCCTTATCAGCAGCCTGGCTATCAGCAGGGCGGGTACCCGCCTGGCCAACCGCAGCAGCCCGGCTATCAGCAGAGCGGGTACCAGCCTGGTCAACCGCCGTACCAGTACGGGGCGCCGTCCGTGGCGCCGCAGCAGGGGCAGGGCCTCGGCTGGGGACCGCAGTTCGCGCCGCCGCCCGGTCCGCCCGGCTACCCGCCTGGTCGTGGCTTCCAGCCGGGCTGGCAGCCGCAGTTGCCGCCGCGGAAGAAGTCCAAGGCGCCGCTGTTCGCGATCCTGGGCGTGGTCCTGGTCGCCGTCGTCGGGCTGTGGATCTTCGGCGTGATCAAGAAGAACGCCGACAACAACTACACCCAGCCGACCTACAGCCAGCCGAGCTACCGGTCGACCCAGGGTCCGATCCCGACCACGAGCGCACCCACCCGGCAGCCGACGGCCACCCAGCCGACCCAGCCGCGGACGACCCAGCCGACCACGACGGCGACCTCCAAGCCGACCGCGCCGCCACCGTCGAACCAGGACATCGTGGCCAAGAACCGGCTCTACAAGACCGGCCAGATGCGCTCGGTGAGCTGCCGGGAACCGAAGATCAAGCCGAGCACGGCCGGCAACGCGGCCAAGTACTGGGCCGCGATCAAGCCGTGCCTGGACCGTTCATGGGCGCGCCAGGTCGCGCTGGCGGGGTACACGTTCAAGGCGCCGACGATGCTCTATTGGTCCGGCGTCAGCGTGAACAGCCCGTGTGGCAACGGCCCGGTCGCGGTGCCGTTCTACTGCAGCACGAACCACATGATGTACATGAAGGTCGACAACTTCGTGAAGAGCTACAACGAGTACCCCTACGCGGACTCCAAGGCGTACGCGCGGATGTGGTACTCGCGGTCGATCGCGCACGAGTACGGCCATGCGATGCAGTCGGTGACCGGCATCCTCGAGGCGTCGTCCGACATCCAGTACGAGATGACGAACTACGACGACCGGATGCGGCAGACCCGGCGGATGGAACTGCAGGCGAACTGCTTCGCCGGCGTCTTCCTGGCGGCCAACAAGCGCAGCTACCCGATCAACGGGCTGATGCTGCAGGTCTGGAACAAGTGGGTCGTCACCTCGGGTGACAAGCCCGAGCAGGGCGACCACGGCAGCCCGGCCAGCCAGGCCCGTTTCATGGGCCGCTCCTTCGTCACCGGCAACCCGGCCAGCTGCAACACCTTCGCCGTCTCGAAGCGGTACGTGAGCTAGCGCCGGACTCGTCTCATCGCGCGGTACGTCGTACAGTGCCTCGGTGTGTTGCTGCTGCGGCACCGGAATACGCAGCAGCAACACACCCTCCCGCCGTTACGCCGTCTTCGCGTCGAGCAGTTGCAGCAACTCGTGAGCGGCCAGCTCGATCTTCTTGTGCCGCCACTCCGAGGCGCGGTACACGCAGGCGATCAGCCCGGTCCGATGCAGCCGCCGCAGATCGCCGTACCCGAAGGCGAACCGGCCCTTGGTCTCGTCAGTCGCCCCGACGGTCAGCCCCAGGTGCCACTGGCCGTACTCCTCCCACGAGTGCGACTCCAGAAACTTGTTCTGAGCCTCAGCGTCCGGCTGCACCGCACCCCAGTCACTGTCCAGCACGTACTGGCGGCCCTCGATCAGCCGCTTCGCATACTCCACAGCCTGCTCATTGACCTCGTACTTCGCCATGCCTGCCCAGTGCCCAGAATCGTCGTCTTCATCTCAGCTCCTCCGGGGCGGCTTGGCGCCAGGAGTCCAGGAGGATGTCGTGCAGCTCGTCGGCGTCCTCCAGGGCTGCCAGGCGGGCGCGGACCCAGCTCGAGTGGGCCTCGTGCGGTGGTACCCAGAACTTGTCCGGCTCGGCGGCGATCAGCTCGTCCCGCTCCAGCCGCGGGCAGCGGACGGCGAACGACGTCTGGTCGTCGGGGACGGTGAGGAACATCCGGCCCGCGACGTCGAAGGTCGGATGACGCCAGCGCTCCTTCTCCACCACCTGCGGCAGAGACAGCGCGATCCGGCGTACGTCGTCAGCGTCAAGCACGACGACACAGTAATGGCCGGGACCGACAAGGCGGTCCCGGCCATCAACCGGTTCTAGCGACGGCGACCCGGCAGGAGCAGGGCCAGTACTGCGCCGACAGCCACGATCGCGGATCCGACCCAGACGGCCGGTACCAGACCATCGACGTACTGCGCCGGGCTGGCGTACGACCCGGCCGAGGCGAAGACCGACGCCAGTACTGCGACGCCCATCGCGACCCCGACCTCGCGGATCGTGTTGTTCGTGCCGGACGCGACGCCACGGTCGGCGTCGCCGAAGCTCGACATCACCACGCTGGCCGACGGAGCGAAGGTGAGCCCCATCCCGATCCCGGCGAGCACGAACGGCGCAACGTACGAGCCATAGGTGACCTCAGTCGTCGTGACGAGCGCGATCCAAGCCAGCGCGGAGGCCAGGAAAACCTGCCCGGTCGCGATCAGCACCCGCGGCCCGACCCGGTCGACAACCAACCCGGCAAGCGGCGCGACCACCATCGGCGCCATCGTCCAGGGCAGCGTCCGCAGCCCCGACTGCAGCGGCGTGTAGCCCTGTACGACCTGGAAGAACTGCGCCAGCAGGAACACCGAGCCGAACACACCGACCGAGAAGGTGAAGGCGGTCGTGTTGGTGACGCTGAACGCCCGCACCCGGAACAACCGCAGCGGCAACATCGGCGCCGGCGCCCGGTGCTCCCAAACCACAAACGACACCAGGAGCACGCCGCCACCGATCAGCGCGGTCAGGATCCGGCCCGAGGACCAGCCGTCGTCGGCTCCGTGCACGACACCCCACACGATGGCGAGCACCGAGCTCGCGGACAGCACCAGGCCGAGCAGGTCGAGCTTCTTGGCAGCACCGCGGGACTCGGTCAGTACCCGAGCAGCCAGCGGCAGCGCGATCAGGCCGATCGGGACGTTCAGCCAGAAGATCCACTGCCAGTTGATGCCGTCGACTACCGCTCCCCCGACGACCGGACCGACCGCGACGCCGAGGCCGGAGATGCCGCCCCAGATCCCGATCGCGGCACTGCGCTGACGAGCCGGTACCGCCGCCGCCAGCAGCGTCAGCGACAACGGCATGACCGCGGCCGCACCGACTCCTTGGATCGCGCGGGCGCCGATCAGCATCCACGGCTCGGTGGCCATCGCGCAGGCCGCCGAGGCGAGGGTGAAGAGGGTGATACCGGCCAGGAAGACCCGCCGCCGGCCGAGCCGGTCACCGATCGCCGAGGCGGTCAGCAGCAGCGCGGCGAAGGACAGCGTGTACGCGTTGATGAACCACTGCAGGTCGGTCAGCGAGGCGCCGATCTCGGTCTTGATCACCGGCAGCGCGTTCGTCACCACCAGGTTGTCCAGCGTCACCATGAACATCGGGATGCCCACCACGGCCAGCACGGTGGCCAGCGAGCGCCGGACGGCGGGCTCGCCGGCCGCCGGCGAGGCGGCGGCTTCGAGGGCGGTCGTGGTCATGTCCAGCTCCTTGTTGTTATTGACTGATAACTAACGTCCGAATCAAAGTATGCATTGACTGATAACATGTCAAGCGACAACGAGAGGACGGATCATGACGAAGACCAGGCTGACCGCCGCCGAGCGCAGCGAAGAGGTCCTGCAGGCGGCCGTGGTGGCGTTCGGCGAGAACGGCTACGCCGGCACCAAGACCGATGAGATCGCCCGCTTGGCGGGGGTGTCACAGCCGTACGTGATCCGGCTGTTCGGCACCAAGCAGCAGCTCTTCCTGGCCACCACGAACCGGGTCTGCGACAAGATCGAGGCGGCGTTCCGGCGCGCGGCCGACCGGGAGGCGACGCTGGCGAGCCTGGGCGAGGCCTATAACGAGCTGATGCCCGAGCGGGAGCTGCTCGTCGTCCTGCTGCACGGCTTCGCGGCCAGCTCCGACCCAGCCATCGGCGAGACCGTCCGGGAGCGCTTCGGCCGGATCCACCACACGGTCGGCGAGCTCACCGGCGCCACCCCGGACGACGTCACCAGGTTCATGGCTACCGGCATGCTGCTCACCGTGATGGCGGCCATGCAGGTGACCGGCAAGAACCCGATCTCCTGCGAATGGGCCACCGAGCTACTCAGCAGCCTCGGCAATCCCGACGAGGCCCCAGAGAGCTAGCGGTCCCCCACCGACTGGCCGGCCGCGAACCAGATGGCCCCGGTCGCCGCGACCAGGGCCGCCACCGTGACGAACAGTGAGCCCTGTACTTCAGCCCCGCGAACCAGCCCCGCGGCGATCGCGACGACCGGCCCGAGCAGCACCGCGCAAGTTGCCGGTAGCAACCATTTGCGCAACGCCTCGCGATTGACCACGGCGTACGACGGGATCTGGCCGGCGAACGCGGACGCCAGATGCACCACCAGCAAGGCGATTCCGGTCAGCACCAGCGGCAAGGTCAGGTCGCTGGGCGCCCGCATCAGCCAGCCGAGGCAGACGACGATCATGAACAGCAGCGGCGCCAGGGAATCCGGCAACAGCACACACGCGGCCAGCAGGAGCGCCCCGACTATCGGGATCGCATCCATCTGATCCCACGGCGCCAGCCCTGGCACGACGAGCGCCACCAGCCCGGCCGCCGCGATCGCCGACCGTGCGGCCCAGGTCGCGGGGCCGGTCGCCTGGAGCGCCACCAGCCATTGGCTGATCCGCTCGTCCCCGCTCATGAGCGCATCCTCGGAGCAGACGCCACCCGGGCCGCATCCCGCAGTACTTCGTCCAGGGTCCCCGCACCACGCCAGCCGACCGTCGGTACTCCGAGATCGCCCAGCCGGTCGAGTTCCGTCCGACGCTCGAGCAGCCTGAGCCGCCAGGCCAGCGGCCACGCCTTCGTATCGTGCTCCGCCGGGTCGATCACGTCGCTGACCTCCGGTGGCAGGGTGTCGACCGCGATCACCGTGCAGCCCGAGTGGACGAGCGTGACGATGTAGCCGAGCATCTCCTTGCGCAGCAGGGGGCTCAGGACGAGTACCAGGCTGTCGGAGCGGATCCGGTGCCGGCGGGCGAGCTGGTTCTCGTCCTGCTGACGGCCCCGGCGATCGGCGTGCACCAGTACGTCGAGGATCCGGCGCAAGTGGGCCCTACCGCTACCGGCCCGCACTCCGCCGACCGTAGTACCGGTGTCGATCAGGCGGACTCGATCGCCGTGGCGCAGGTAGTGCTCGGCGATAGAGGCGGCTGCGCGGACTGCTGTGTCCAGGCTGCTCGATCGGCCGTCGATGCCTTCACTGATGCCGACCTCTGCGCCAGTGTCGAGCAGGATGACGACCTCAGTGTCGCGGTCGGACCAGGTCGATGTGACGTGCAGTTCGCGCGTACGGGCCGACACCTTCCAGTTGATCCGGCGCAAGCGGTCGCCGGTACGGAACGGTCTGACCCCTGCGAGCTCTGTGCCCTCACCGGGTCGCCTGGACCGGTGTAGTCCAACCAGGCCGGCAGGGCGCGGTACCGAGTCCACTGCCTCGAACCCGTCGCGCAGTGGCAAGGTACTGACGGCCTCGGCGCCAGGAGAGACCACCTGGATCCGGTAGGCGCCCAGTACCGACGTGGCGATCACATTGGGGCGCTCTAGTTGCCGCAGGCCCCAACGCTCGGAACGGAGCCCGACCTCAAGATCCACCGACCCATCCGTCACAGGCTCAGCCACTGCAGCCTGCGGTGGGTCGTAGCGGAACCATGGCGTCCGGACCAAGGCCATGACCACCAGGTCGACGTCGGGGTCCAGCCCTTCCGCCACCTTCAGCCGGTACGTCGTCGCCTGGCCCTCGAACAGCACGTCGGCGTCCAGCTCGGTCTCGAGTACCGGCTCCTCACGCGGACGGAAGTACCGACCCCAGGCGGCTACGAAGGCCAGTGGCAGCCCTAGGACCGCCATGTCGGGTCTGCGAGCCAGCACAGCGATCAGTAGCAGGACGGCCGCGATAGAGACCACCCTGACCTGCGCGTGTGTCGGCAGCCAATTCACTGCCGGGCGCCCGCGACGGTAGGCGGAGCAGGGACCGCACCCAGCACAGTACGAACGACAGTGGCTCCAGTCACCTCATGCAGCCACAGCTCGGGCCGCACAGTGATCCGGTGAGCCAGCGCAGGGATGGCCACCGCCTTCACATCCTCCGGTACGACGTAGTCGCGCCCTTGGATGACGGCGTACGAGCGAGCGGCCAGCAACAGGGCCAGCGAGCCACGGGGTGAGGCGCCGACGAGGACCTGCGAGTCGCGACGGGTCGCAGCGGCGAGCTCCACGCAGTACTTGCCGACCGTGTCGTCGACGGTGACGGTCTCGATCGCCTGTTGCGCGGCGAGCAGGCCGATCGCGTCGGTGACGGGCTCGACCTTCTGATCCTCCGAGCGGCGACCCATCCGGCGCTGCAGCACCTCCCACTCCTCGGCGGCAGTCGGGTACCCGAAGGCGATCCGGAGCATGAAGCGGTCGAGCTGGGCCTCAGGGAGCGGGTAGGTGCCTTCGTACTCGACCGGGTTGGCCGTGGCGAGCACGTGGAACGGTACGGGCAGTGGGAAGGTTTCGCCCTCCACTGTGACCTGGTGCTCCTGCATGGACTCCAGTAGCGCGGCCTGGGTCTTCGGTGGCGTCCGGTTGATTTCGTCGGCCAGTAGGAGGCCGGTGAAGATCGGGCCGGGCCGGAACACGAACTGCGAGTCCCGCTGGTCGTACACGAAGGCACCGGTGACATCGGAGGGCAGTAGGTCGGGAGTGAACTGCACCCGGCGGAACTCCAGCCCTAGCGCCTGCGCGAACGACCGGGCCGCCAGCGTCTTGGCCAGACCCGGGTAGTCCTCGAGCAGGACGTGCCCGCCAGCCAGGATCCCGGCCAGGACCAGTTCGAGGGCATCGGCCTTGCCGACCACCGCCTCGCCGACCCGGTCCAGCACCTTCCGGCTCAACGCCGACACCTCGCCGAGGCTCAGCTCATCAGTCACGGGTTCCCTCACAACTTCTCGATGGTCTGGACTGCCAACTCGATCTCCGCGAACGTCGCGGTCCGTGCCTCGGTACCGCTGATCAGGTCCCAGAGCTGCTCGCCGGCCACCTCACGGGCCCGCTCCGGCTCCAGCTCCGGGTCGATGCCGTGCCGGTGCACCAACCGGTCGGCGGTCAGCTCCAGCAGCAGCGGCCGGATTCGGCGGGTGAACGTCATCGATCCCTCGCCGGCCCTGCGCTCCCGGTCCGACTCCTGCACCCAGGTCGCGAGGAACTGCGTCCGGTTGTCACTGTGCCGGCCGCGCCGGGCCGTCAGCTTCTCGTCGTACCGGGCGGGCCACGAGCTCTCCAGGATCTGCGGCGCGATCAACCGCAGCGCCAGCGAGCCGAAGCCGATCGCCAGCCCCATCGCGACGAACCACAGCGGCCGCGGCTGCGTCCCGGCCAGCGCGAAGCCCGCCACCAGTAGCAGGCTGCCGACCACGGCGATCAGCACATGCTGCACCAGCAGCTTGTCGAACGGCCCCAACCGCTGCCTCATGGCGCAGGCACCCCACTGTCTTGCTGCCCAGGCCCAGCTTCTTGCGGCTCGACCGGTGCGCGGCGAGCGATCGCGGCCGCCAGTTCGTCGCGCAAACTGACCAGAGCAGCCCGGGCCTGCGCCCGCGCGTCCTCGCTCGAGCCGTGCGTCGAGTACCGCGCCTCACGGTAGAGCTGGGCAAGCCGGAGCAACTCGGGCTCGGAGACACCACCGACACCGAGTACTCGGACAGTGAACTCGGCAGGCGTCTCGGAGGCCTCGCGGGCAACCCCTGCTGATGCGGCGGCTCCCTCGAGCGCCACCCAACAGGCGATGACGCCGTCGGTCGCAGTACCGGAGTCGACTGCTGCCAGGCCCGACTCGACCGCATCCGCGAGCCGGTCGACCTTCAGCCGCTCCCACGCCTCGCCGGAGCGCTCGGGCGTCGGGAGCTCGACCTTGGTCATCATCCGGTACAGGGCGCGGATCAGGAGCAGTACGAGGATCGTCACCGCGGTGTAGAACAGCGCCTGCCAGATGAACTGGATCCAGGCCGGCTGCTTGACCGGCTTGATCTGGGGCCGCGGTGGCGGCGACTGCTGCGCTTGCGGGTTCCCTGCGGGAGGCGTGATGGTCGGGAGCTCCCGCGGTGCCGCCGTCGCGGTGCTCTCACTGAACGGCCGGACGCTGCCGCCCGCGGAGGCCAGTACGACCAGCGCGATCGCGGCGACGCCCAGCATCAGGACAACGGCCACCGCCAACGCGCTACGACGGCTCGGCTGCATCCCGGAAGACTAACTCGCTGCTGGATCAGCACTGGTCGGCTGCAGCAACCTGCAACGGTCAGAAGCCGGTGTCGAGCCAGGGCGCGCGGGCAGAGACGAATGCCCTCGACGCCTTCTGCAATGCCCCTTCGGTCTTCTCTTCGACCAGGCCGGCTGCTCCGAGCAGAGCAAGCGACGGGCGGCCGAGGTAGACCGTGGCCAGCTCCCGTACGCCGAGCACGAGGTCCGGCGTACGCTCCGTCTTGTCGCAGGTGGCGCCGCTCTGGTTGCCGACTAGATGCCAGGAGCCCGCATTCCACGGGAGGAAGTCGTCCTCGATGCCCAGGACGACGTCGACGTCCTCCGAGTAGGTCCGGGCGGCCAGCGCCTTGCCGACATCGATCACGCGGGCCCAGACGCCATCCAGCGTCGTCGGGTGCGCCGCTCGCGGGTCGACCAGCAGGTAGAGCAGCGGGTCGTCGGACGGCAACTGCTCGTACGTCGTCTCGCCCAGCAGGTCCGGGTCCAGCAGGAACTGCCAGAGCGCGGCATGTGCGGCCAGGTCGCTCGAGTGGACCCGGGTGACGTCGACGAAGCCCTTGTCGGTCCGCCGAGTGCGGTAGTGCGCGTACCCGACCAGCTCGCCGTCGCGCTCGGCCAGCACGCAGCGCAGCGGCGACGCACCTCGCAGGTTGGTCGTCACGTTGTCGTGCGTCACGTAGTACTGGAAGTTCTCGTTGTGCTGGAACATCCCCGGCCGGGTCAGCGCCTCGGCATTGCGGAAGGCGGCCGTCCGCGCCAGCGACTCCTGCGGATCGGCGAACCGCACCTGTACGTCCTCGACCCCGGCCACCTTGCGCAGCTCGCGGGAGGACTTCTTGATGGTGATCTCCTGATGATCCGAGGCGAGGCCGTAGCCGAACCGTCCGTAGATCACCGGCTCACTCGCAGTCAGCACGGCGAGCGGCTCGCCTGCCTCGTACAGGTCGGTCAGCTGCCGCCGCATCAGGTCCCGCAGAATCCCCCGCCGCCGATGCGTCGACACCACCCCGACCATCGTCACGCCACCCGCGGCCACCTGCCCACCAGGCACGGAGAACTCGAACGAGAACGCCCCGGTATGCCCGACAACCTGCCCGCCGTCCCTGGCGACAATGCTCCGCGCCGGCTCCCAGGCCCGCCGCTCGGTCTCCAACTGGGCCTCACTCCAGGGAGCGGAGAACGCCAGGTCGATCATCCCCCGCAGTTCGTCCCACTCGCCGCCGTAGACCCCGATCTCGATCGTCATACCCCTTGCCTACCAGACAACCGCTCCACCCCGCCGAGAGTTTCTCGCCACGTAGTACCGGGTGGGCGCCGGCCAGCTGTCCCCATGCCGGCCGGCGCTTCCACCTAGTGGTGGTCAGAGGGTGATCGACCAGTTGGTGAGGGTTCCGGTGTCGCCGGGGCCGTTGTCGCCGATGCGGAGGTTCCAGGTGCCGGTGGCGTTCTCGGTACCGGTCGGCGTCACGCTGTAGGTCTTGCTGGCCGGCAGCGGGTGGCAGGTCGTGCCACCGGCGCGCTGCAGGTAGTACCAGCGACCGCTCGGGGAGACCACGCTGATGTTCAGGTCCTCCAAGCAGGTGTGGTTGCCCTCCACGGTGACCTTGAACGGGCTCGCGGCCCGGCCGGTCGCCGTCGAGCGGACCGGGCTGACCACCGTGGCGAAGTCGCGGATCGGGAAGTCGGTGCCGTTGGCGAACGTCCGGCCGCCGCCGGGACCACCCGGCTGGGTCCGCGCCGTCACCGCCGGGGTCGCCTTCGACTTGTTGCCAGCGGCATCTTTCGCCTGGATGGTGAACGAGTAGCTGGTGTCGGCGGACAGGCCCGACACGGTGGCCGTCGTACCGGTGACGGTGGTCGCCAGGGTGCTGCCGTTGTAGACGTCGTACCCGGTGACCGCGACGTTGTCGACGGAGGCGTCCCACGCGAGCGAGACGCTGTCGGACGTAGTACCGGTCGAGCGCGGGTTGCCCGGGGTGGTGGGTGCCTCGTCGTCGCCGCCCGGGTCGGGGGCGCCGGTCAGCAGGGTGAGGTTCCACTTGGCCAGCGCCTCGTTGACCGGCTGGAAGATCGAGTTGCCGGAGTCGCCCTGCACACAGCTGCTGTTGCCGCCCGAGTGCAGGCCGACCGCCTTGTCGCCGCGCAACCAAGCGCCACCCGAGTCACCGCCCTCGGAACAGGCGTTGGTCGTGCTCAGCCCGTCGATCTGGACGCTGCCGTAGTCGATGGTCTGGTTGACCGCGGTGACGGTTCCGCACTCCCAGTTGGGCGCGGTGTTGCCCGAGTGGCAGACCGCGTCGCCGACGATCGCGTCGGCTGAGCCGCTGACCGTGACAGCCGGCGACCCCCAGGTGTTGACGTTCGGGGAGATGGTCCAGCCGCTCTCCGTCACGTCCACCACACCCATGTCGCCTTCACGGGCGTTGATGCTGTGGGTGCCGCCGACGTTCGACGTACCGAGCTTGTTGCTCTGCCCGCTGGCCCCGTACGCCGCCTGGTTCGCATCGTTGGTGCAGTGCCCGGCGGTCACGAAGCGCTTGTTGCCCTGGGCATCGGTCGCCGGGAACCCGACCGAACAGTTGCTCTCGCTGCCCGGCCACCAGGGATCACCCGGGTTCACCTCACCGGACTGCTGCTCGACCTGAGTCTTGACCTGTACGACCTGCACTCCATCGCCGAGCCCGCGCAGCGCGCTGTACGCACCACGAACCCGTACTACGACCTTGTTGCTGACTGGATCGATTCCCCAGCTCTGCAGGCCCTTCCCGCGATCCGCCCGGGTGATCTTGTCGACCTTGGCGAGCAACGCGTCGAGCTGAGCCTGGCTCCGGGTGACCAGCTGCGGGGTCGCGCCGGCCTGCCTGACCTTGGTGGCTTCAGCCTCGTTGGTCACGGCAACCATCAACTTGCCATCGGCGATCCACCGGCCGGCCTGAGCGGGTGAGGGGGCGAGCCGCTCGGACAGCTGGTGCAGTACTGCCTGCTGCTGGACGGCCGTGGCCGCCGGCTGCTGGTTCGCGCTGGCCGGGCCGCCGACCGTGACGAGTGCCGCGATCGCGGCACTCGTCGCCGCCGAGCCGATCGTGGCGGCCATCATTCTGCGCCTTTTCATCAGTGGTTCTCCTTGAATTCTCCGGGGGAGGTCAGGCCGACCCTAGGGACGAATTCAAGGCACCGATATCGGTCGCACTGTTTTCACAGTTAAGGCGATAGCCTTAACACTTCACTCTACTGAATCCGGCCAGCTCCACCGGAATCCGTACCGCCCGGGGCCGAAATTCAGCGCGACCCCGTGCACCGACTCCAGCGCCTCGACCCGGGCCGCGACCTCGTCCGCGTCGTCCAGCTGGGAATAGCGCACGCAGTCGACCGGCAACCGGTCCGGGTCGAAACAGACCTCCAGCACGAACTCGCGCACCGGCAACCGGAATTTCCGCTCATAGTTGGTGGCCGGCGGATAAGGCGCGGAATTCACCAGCTCGTGCTCGGTGATCACCGTGTCGCCTTTGCGCAACGGCCGGTCGAACAACAATTCCGCGACCAGCAACCCGTCGCCGGGCCGCAGTACCGTCCGGCCCAAGCGGCAATGCCGCAGCGGGCGGATCTCGGGCAGCGCGCGATCGTGCTCGTCGAGATGCATGATCACCACCCAGCGGTCGGGGCCGTCCGCTTCTGCGCGGAGTACCTGGCGAGAGTGGTACGACCGCTCGCCACCGTCGGCGCCGACGAACACCCGGTCGTGCTGGCTGATCCGGGTCAGCCGCTCGTCCCATTTGATGTCGACCTCGCTGACCGCGTCCTCGACGGCATCCGGCCGAGCCCAGAAGGCAGCCACCTCAGGTGGTACCGGCACCGTACTGAGCCAGCGCCCCCGCCTCCGCGGCGGCCCCAGTGAGTCCAGCAACGTCCCGGCCGGAACCTCCAACACGGCCTCGAGCAACTGAACAGCCGCCAGCGAATCCCGCCGCTCCGGCCGCGACCGACCCGACTGCCAGTAACTCAACGTCGCCAGGCTGACCGAAACACCCTGCCCCCGCAGCCGATCCCGGATCCGCTCCAGCCCCAGCCCGCGCGCCCTGATGGCCGCCCGCAGCACGACCGCGAACTCATCCGTTTGCACCACTGGCTCCGGCATAGTCCGCACCCTAGTTAGCAGCCCCAGGCAACGGAAGACATCAGCCCTTTAACAGTTAACTCGACAGCTCCTCCTTCAACCCAGATCTTAAGCTCCCGCTACCCCTGGCCAAGCCTTTGCGGCGCGTAGATCTCGCCACCTTAAAATCTTGCCTCAACTGCGTCGTCGTGTACGAAGCGGTGTGGCAGTTCGGGCTCGCGCGGGGTGGTGGGCTGGTGGCGGTGCCGGTGGCTCTTGGTACCGCGGGGGCTGCGTGCGCGGTGAGCGGATTGGCTTGGAGGGCTGGGCTTCGGCGGTACACGAGCGCTACGAGTTAGTTCACGGAAACTGTCCGTGGCCTCGGTTACGTTGTGCTGCATGATGACGGTGCTGGGGAAAGAGATGGACGGGTTCGTCGCGTCTGGGGCGCTGCCTGGTGCCGTGATCGCGATCAGCTCTTCGGCGGGCGATCAGATCTCGGCGGTTGGGAGCAGCGGGCCGGGTGGCGAGCCTTTGCAGGCTGATGCGGTCGTGCGGATCAGCTCGATGACGAAGCCTCTCGCCGCTGCGCTCACGCATCAACTGGCGGCTAGTGGTCTGCTCGCGCTTTCGGATCCCATTACTCGATGGCTTCCTGAGCTTGCCGATCGTCGCGTGGTTCGCCGGCTCGACGGGCCGGTCGACGACACCGTGCCGGCCGAGCGGGAGGTGACGGTCGACGACCTGCTGACCATGCGACTCGGGTTCGGGTTCGCCTTCGAGGTGGACTCATGCCCGGTCGCGGAGCTTGCCGTCGCGCGTGGGCTCGGTATGGGGCCGCCATTGCCGTCAGCTGTTCAACACACGCCTGACGAGTGGATATCGGAGTTCGCCGGGCTTCCGCTGATAGAGCAACCCGGTCGGCAGTGGCGGTACGACCTTGCCTACTCGGTCCTTGGCATCCTGCTCGCTCGCGCTGCGGGGAAGCCGTTGCCTGAGCTGCTGTCTGAGCGTTTGCTTCAACCGTTGGGGATGGGCGATACGGGGTTCGCAGTACCGGAGCATGCCCGTGAGCGGTTGGTTCCTTGCTTCACGGGTGGTGACGTTGTTTTTGACGGTACTGACGACAGCGACTGGTTGGCGCCGCCGGTGTTCCCGCACGCGGGCGGCGGCCTGGTGTCGACGGCTGCGGACTACCTGCGCTTCGGACGGCTACTCCTGGACGGCGGCGGCTCGCTGCTCACCGAGGCCGCCGTTGCTGACCTTTCCGCCGATCACCTGACCGAAGAGCAACGCAGCGGGCCGTCCGCCTCGATCTTCCTTGACGGCGAGGGGTGGGGGCACGGCGTACAGGTCCGGCTCGATCCTGCGCTGCCGCGGCGGTACGGGTGGGGCGGTGGGCTGGGGACGACTTGGTACAACTTCCCCGACCACGGTGTGACCGCAGTGCTGATGACGCAACACCTTCCTCCGCTGGGCGAGCCGATCCTGCACTTCTGGAAGACGCTCGACGACTTGCTCGGGGCCGCCTGACCGGGGCGGTGGGGTGGGGAAGAAGTTGCACAGCGACGCGCGGAGACGAGCGAGGCGGCTCGCGTGGGCGCACTATGGGTGGAGAGCAACTATTCCCCGGTACTGCGCGGAAATCTCCCGGTCCGGATCGAGAACTGGTGTCCCCCCGGCTCTTTACTGATGAAAACCGTTTTCATATAGTGGGGGTATGGCCGCCCCTCGGAAGACCCCGTTGACCCTGCTGACCGGACTCTCGACGACGCTTCGCGAGCCCGTGCTGGACGCCATGGTCGACGCCACCACAGTGGCCGTCGTGGTGGACCAGGACGAGCTGCCCGCCCGGGGAGTGCTGACCTGGAAGGTGTTCGACTCCAGCGGCCCGATCGACGCCGGTGAGTTCAGCGTCGGCGACGACTGCGGCGCCTGCCAGCTGATCGAGTCGCTCCTGCCGTTGCTGGAGACACTGGTCGGACGCGGGCACTGGCAACACGTAGTACTGGCGACGCCGCCGGCGATGGAGGCTCGCTCGCTGGCGAACGCGCTGGTCGCGACGATGCCCGAAGTACAGGTCGACACGGTGACCTGCGTGGTCGATGCGGTGTTGCTGGTCGAGCAGTTGTCCGGGGACGAACTGCTCGACGAGCGTGGGCTCGCGCTCGGGCCGCCGGACCGGCGCAATGTGGCGGAGTTGACCGCGCGGCAGGTCGAATACGCCGATGTCTGCGTGCTGGCGAATGCCCATCGCAGCAAGGCGCCCGAGCGGTTGCACCACCTGCTCCAGCACCTGAACCCGCGGACGACGGTCGTCAACGCCGACGCGAGCGGCGTACCGGCTGGTGCGGTTGCCCGGCTCGGACGGTTCGATTTCG
This sequence comes from Kribbella sp. NBC_00382, assembly GCF_036067295.1. Classification (NCBI taxonomy): domain Bacteria; kingdom Bacillati; phylum Actinomycetota; class Actinomycetes; order Propionibacteriales; family Kribbellaceae; genus Kribbella; species Kribbella sp. NBC_00382. The sequence continues at coordinate 4,007,220 of NZ_CP107954.1, read as the reverse complement.
CGGCTGCCGAGGCGTGGGCCGGTGAACTGGCGACGGACTCCCGTCTGCAGCCAAGCGGCGACGGCGTCACCACCGTCCTGTGGCGCTCTAGTCGCCCGCTGCACCCCGCCCGTCTCAGCGAAGCCCTTGAGGACATCGTCGAAGATGTGGTCCGCAGCCGAGGCGTCGTCTGGCTGGCCAACCGCCCAACCCAACGCGTCCGCTGGGAATCAGCCGGCTACAGCGCCTCGCTGGGCACCCTCGGCGAATGGTCCGAAACCAACCACCTCGCCGAGTGCACAGTCGTCGCCACCGGCGTAGGCCTCGACCCCGCCCGCCTCCAAGCCATCCTCGACAACTGCCTACTCACCGAATCCGAGCTAGCCACCCTCGACTGGCAATCCCTGGAAGACCCCTTCGCCGGAGTCCTCTAGTCGCGAGCGGCCGCCAGGTGCGCCGCGGCAGCGGCTTGCAGGTGGTCTAGGTCTGAGGAGACGGTGGCAAAGGTGTAGCCCTCAGCCAGTCGTTGGCGGGCCTCGTCGCCGCTGTTCGTGTGGATGCCTGCGGCAACCCCAGCCGCGGCCGCCGTGCGGGCGATCAACGCGATCGCCGCATCGAACGTCTCCGCGACCTCCGGATCTCCGGGGTATTTGCCACCGATCCCCAACCGCAGATCGGACGGTCCCACGTAGATCCCGTCCAGCCCGGGCGTCGCGCAGATCCCCGCGACGTTCTCCAGCCCCTGCCGGGTCTCGATCATCGCCAGTACGACGGTCGCCGCGTCCGCCTCCGCCGGTACCGGCCCGATCCGCAACCCCGACCGCGCGGGACCGTAGGACCGAATCCCGCTCGGTGGGTACCGCGCCGCCTGTACCGCCTGCAGCGCATCCTCGGCCGTGTCGATCAACGGCACGATCACCCCGGCCGCGCCCGCGTCGAGCGCCCGCCCGATCGGGGTCGCATTGTTCGCCTCGACCCGCACCAACCCCGCAGTACCGTTGCCCGCAGCATCGATCGCCATCAGTCCGTCCAGCAACCCACGCTGGTCGATCAACCCGTGCTGCCCGTCCAGTACGACGTAGTCGTACCCGGTCAGCGCGATCCGCTCGGTCGCCGCGGGCGCGTTCATCATCACCCAGTAACCGAGCGTGACCTGCCTGCTTCGAAGCCGATCGGCGAAGTCCTTGGACGTCATGCCCGCAGGCTATACGGCCCGGCCGACACCGGGCCCGTGCAGGTCTACACCGGTGGTACGCCGTGCCGCTTGGTGCTGAAGTGCCGGTTCTTGGTCTGCGCCGCGGCGAGCCGGGCGATCAGGTCGTCGCGCAGATTCTCCGGCTCGACGATCGCGTCGATCACCAGGTCGGCGGCCAGCCGGAGGATGTCGATGTCGGTCTCGTACTCCTCGCGGAGCTTGGAGACGTACTCGACCCGCTCGGTCTCGTCCGCGATCTCCTGGATCTTGTTGTAGTACACGGCATTGATCGCCGCCTCCGGACCCATCACCGCGATCTTGGCCGTCGGCAGCGCGATACAGGCGTCCGGCGAGAAGCCTGGCCCGCACATCGCGTACAGCCCGGCGCCGTAGGCCTTGCGGACGATCACCGACACGGTCGGCACCGTCGCCTCGGACACCGCGGTGATCATCTTCGCGCCGTGCCGGATGATGCCGGCCCGCTCGACCTCCGAGCCGATCATGAAGCCCGGTACGTCGCACAGGTAGATCAGCGGCACGTTGAACGCGTCGCACAACCAGATGAACCGGGCCGCCTTGTCCGCCGAGTCGACGAACAGCACGCCACCCTTGACCGCCGGCTGGTTCGCGACGAAGCCGACGACCTGCCCAGCGAGCAGCCCGAATCCGACCACGAGCTCCGGAGCGTACGCGGGCTTGATCTCGAAGAAGGTGTCCGCGTCCGCGATCGCATCGATCACGTCGTGGATGTCGAACCCGACGCTCTCCTCGATCGGCACCAGGTCGCGGGTGAAGTCGCGGCCGGCCGGCGACGCGTCGTACGACGGAGGTTGCGACTGCCACGACCCCGGGAGGTACGAGAAGTACTGCTTGGCCAGGTCGATCGCCTCGGCGTCATCGCTGGCGAGCAGGTCGCCGCAACCGGAGACGCTGGTGTGCATCCGGGCGCCGCCCATCTCCTCCAGCGTCACCTTCTCGCCGACCACCATCTCGGCCATCCGCGGCGACCCGAGGTACATCGAGGCGTTGCCGTCGACCATGATCACCAGGTCGCAGAAGGCCGGGATGTACGCGCCACCGGCGGCCGACGGGCCGAACAGGCAGCAGATCTGCGGCACCTTGCCGGACAGCGCGACCTGGTTGTGGAAGATCCGGCCCGCTCCACGCCGACCGGGGAAGAGGTCGACCTGGTCGGTGATCCGGGCGCCGGCCGAGTCGATCAGCCAGAAGATCGGCAGTTCGTCGCGCAGCGCGACCTCGGTGATCCGGACGATCTTCTCGACCGTCCGGGCACCCCACGACCCGGCCTTCACGGTCGGGTCGTTCGCGACCAGCAACGCGGGCCTGCCGTCGACCAGCGCGCGGCCGGTGACGACACCGTCCGCGGGCAGGCCGGGGTTGAGCGCGTTGGCCAGCTGGGCGTCCTCGACGAAGCTGCCCTCGTCGACGAGCATCGCGATCCGGTCGCGGACGTAGAGCTTGTTCTGCTTGGCGAGCTTCTCGGCCGCCTTCGGGGGCGGCGTCATCGTCGCTTCGCGGGCGACCTTGAACTCGGTCCAGTGATCCCTGCTCATGCGGTCATCCTGTCACCTTGGTCTTTACTCGACCGACTGTCACTCGACAGGGAGGCCGAGGCCGCGGGCGATCAGCATGCGCTGGACTTCGGAGGTACCTTCGCCGATCTCGAGGATCTTGGCGTCGCGGTAGAACCGGGTGACCGGGTACTCCTCCATGAAGCCGTAGCCGCCGAAGACCTGGGTGGCGATCCGGGTCGCGGTGACAGCTGCCTCGGTCGAGTACAGCTTCGCGACGGCCGCGGCCTGCTTGAACTCCTTCATCGGAGCCCCCGCGTCCTTGAGCGCCGCGGCCCGGTACACGAGCAGCTCGGCCGCGTCGGCCATCACCTTCAGGTCGGAGATCTGGAACGCGACGCCCTGCTTCTGACCGATCGGCACACCGAACGTCTTGCGCTCACCGGCGTACTGGACCGACATCTCCAGGCAGGCCTTGATGCAGCCCAGCGCGACCGCGCCGATCGCGACCCGGCCGTCGTCGAGGGTGGCGAGGAACTGGCCGAACCCCTTGCCGCGCTCGCCGAGCAGGTTCGCCTCAGGCACCCGTACGCCGCTGAACGACAACGGGTGAGTGTCGCTCGCGTGCCAGCCGAGCTTGTCGTACGCGGCCTCGGCGACGAATCCCGGCGTACCGGTCGGGACGATGATCGTGGAGATCTCGGGGCGGCCGTCCGGTTTTTCACCTGTGCGGGCGGTCACCGTGACCAGCGAGGTGATGGCCGAGCCGGAGTTGGTGATGAACTGCTTGGAGCCGTCGATCACCCACTCGCCGTTGTCGAGTACGGCCTTGGTCTTGGTGGCGCCGGCGTCGGAGCCCGACTCGGGCTCGGTCAGGCCGAACCCGGCCAGCTTCTGCCCGGCGATGAGCTCAGGCAGGTACTGCTTCTTCTGCTCGTCGGTACCGAAGGTGAGGATCGGGTTGATCCCGAGCCCGACCGCCGCCTCGAGTGTGATGCCCATCGACTGGTCGACCTTGGAGATCTCCTCGATCGCGACGCACAGGCTGGTGAAGTCGCCGCCGGACCCGCCGAACTCCTCCGGCGCGGTCAGCCCGAACAGCCCGAGCGCGCCCATCTTCTGGACCACCTCGACCGGGAAGTAGTGCTTGCGATCCCACTCCGCCGCGTGCGGTGCGATCTCGGCCTGGGCGAAGTCGCGCACGCTGTGGGCGAACTCGCGGTGCTCTTCGGACAGCTCGTACGACATCTTCGTGGCTCCCAGGCTCTCGTGATTGACGCTTACGTAAACGTAAAGCACGATGGGGTGCGTGCACAATATCCGGGTGCCCGTCGAACCAGCTACTTGGACCATCGCCGAACTGGCCGCCGAGTACGACGTCACCCTGCGCACGATCCGCTTCTACGAGGACCGCGGCCTGCTCACCCCCGAACGCCGCGGCACGGTTCGCGTCTACCACCCCCGCGACCGCGTCCGCCTGGCCCTCATCCTCCGCGGCAAACGCCTGGGCTTCAGCCTCGACGAGATCGCCACCATCGTCGACATGTACGACCGCGAACCCGGCGAGGAAGGCCAGCTCGTCTACCTCCTCAACCAAATCACCACCCGCCGGGCCGAACTGGAACAACGCCGCCGAGACATCGACGAAACCCTCTCCGAACTGGCGGAGGTAGAAGCCCGCTGCCAAACCGACCTCAACACCCTCCGCACCAAGTAGGTACTGACCCCGGCCTCCGACGCCCGCTCCTCCGTCGCGTGCTCGTTCGACCACCCACCCGCACCTGCCTGCCTGGCCCGGCGTTCGCATCCGCGCCGGCCCTGCGTCCGCATCCGCGTCGGCCCTGCGTTTCGAATCCGCGCCAACCGCCATTGCGATCTGCCAGGCATCGTCAATGTCGGTGGTGTGTGGCTAGCATGAGCCCGAGTTCGCATGGTGGGTGTCCACTCGGACGCCCAGGGGGGTGCGAACCGGGGGCAGTAATGGGTTTGTTCGACGCGTTCAGGCGTCCTAAGCAACCGAGAATCGCAGGACGACACACACGTGCCGCGCCTCAGACCGAGACGCCGGGGAGATCCGGGCTCCCAGCGCCCGCACGTCACCAGTCACCACCTCGGGCGACGCAAGAATTTCGGCGGCCGGCGCCTGCTCAGGGCTGGATCCCTCCGGGTACGCCGGTCAGTATCGCCGGTCTGACAATCCCGGACGGCATGCTGTACGTCGGGAGGCAGTTACACGCCGGCAACGGGCATGGAATCGATCCCGCACTCATCGATCCAGCCTTGCGCGTCGACTTCACTTCACCTGACTGGTCCGGAGCGACGGTCGGCTACTGGCCTTCCTACAGCGAGATCAGTCCGCAGGCTCGCGCTGCCTACCTGACCTGGCTTGCCGGCGGCCGTCGAGAGCCGAACGTGCCTGTGAGCTGGCCGTTCCTCTTCTTCTACGGACTCGAGCGGCGACTGCTTGTGGATTGGCCACAAGGTCAAGCCGCCGTCGGTGACCTGCAGCAGATCCGCGTCGAGGTGGGCCGACTGCTCGCCCTGTACGGCGGAAGCCACTCGTTCCGGTCCTATGCGTCGAACCTTCTTTCCACCATCGACTTCTACACTCTTGGCGACTCCTCCGGCGGGCAGGGTCTCACCCTTCCCGCGCGAACGGCCGAGAGGTGGCCGGTGCCGCTCGCCCTCCAGATCACTCTCGGTGGTTTCGCGGTGAACGGATCTCCGGTGCCATCTGACTGGGCGCGGGCCTGGGCGCATTTCCATCCCGAGATCTATCCCCGGACCCCAGCGACTCGGTGCCCGGACGAGTTCGACGCGCTCTTCCACGAGCGTTACCAGGCGAAGTACAAGGCAGGGCTCACCATTCGGCCCGCCAAGAGAGTGCTGAAGCACGAATATCATCCGGCCAGCGCGGGCATCGACCACGCTGTCCTCACCACGCATCTGCCCGACGTACTGACCCAGGCTGCGCCTACACAGAAGCTGGCCGCGCTCGTCGAGGACTGCACGACCTCGTTGGACGCGTACAGCAGATACCTCGGCCGGAATCCCGACGGGCGTGGGTCGCTGGCAGCGACTGCTCTGCTCCCCCGAGAACTCATGGCCAAGGCGGGCGGCGAACTGGCGCGTCTCACCGCGTTCGTCGACGCCAGACTCGGCGAGGACTCAGCCGTGCTGATCGAAGCGTCGGACCTGCTGGCATTCTGGCCGGCAAAGTCATCGGACAAACTCTTGAAGGCCGAGGCCGTCGCACTCGCCCAATTGTTGGCCGAATCCGGTGTGGGGCTCGAGCCAGACGTCAGGTTCGGCGGCCCCGTTCTCAGCCCGGGTGCGGCAGTCCTCTTCCGTACGTCCGCCAACCAGCCTTCGACGCCGACCTCCGGTTACGCCGCTGCCGCCATCCTGCTGCATCTGGCCGCATCGGTCAGCATGGCCGACGGGGACGTGTCCGACGCCGAGACTCAGCACCTGAAGAACCACCTGCATACCTCGATGCACCTAAGCCTGCCTGAGAGCCTGCGCCTGCAGGCCCACCTGATGTGGCTGCTGGCTGGTCAGACCAAGCTGAGTGGCCTCACCAAGCGTCTGGCCACACTCGGTGAAGCCGAGCGGAGCGCGGTTGGCGACTTCCTTGCCACCGTGGCCGCCGCCGATGGGGTCGTGTCACCGGCGGAGGTCACGACACTCACCAAGATCTTCAAGTTGCTCGGGCTGGATCCAGCCTCGGCCTACAGCCGGATCCACGCCGCAACGGTCGCTGCGGGCTTCGCTCCGGCTACCTCACCGGTGACCGTTCGTCCCGCCGCACCATCGCCCGGATTCGCCGTACCGTCGCCGCCAGTTCGAGGTCCTGGGACCGCGGGCGGCGCGATTCAACTCGACGAGGCAAGAGTTGCCGCCAAGCTGGCAGAGACAGTTGCCGTCGCCGCGCTGCTCAACTCGATCTTCGTGGACGACGAAATCGCGCCCGCTCCGGTCGTCGTCCGTCCGGACACGCCGGCCCTAGCTGGACTCGACACACCACACTCGTCGTTGCTGCGCGTCGTCGCCACGCACAGCTCGTGGCCGCGGGCCGACTTCGAGGCAGCGTGCGAGGGACTCGAGCTCCTTCCCGATGGAGCACTCGACACCCTCAACGAGGCGGCGTACGACCTCACCGGCGCACCGGTGGCCGATGGCGACGACCCGATCGAGATCGATTCCGACGTACTGCAGGAGATGCTCGCATGAACACCATTTCAGCCGCCACCGGCCCGACGATCCGGCCACGAGACCGCGATGCGATCGTCCAGGCACTACGCGCGGGCGTTGTCCCCCGGCTCGGACAGCAACATGTGCAGGTCGGACGCGCCGACGAGGTCAAGGCTCTGCTGACCGATATCGATCGGGTCGCCGACGGTGGCTCCAGCATCCGTCTGGCCATCGGCGAGTACGGCTCGGGCAAGACCTTCTTCCTGCATCTGGTTCGTTCCATCGCGATGGAACGCAAGCTCGTCACGGTTCATGCCGACCTCTCGCCGGATCGGCGGTTGCACGCGACCGGTGGGCAGGCGCGCTCTCTGTATGCGGAGCTGATGCGCAACATGAGCACCCGGTCCAAGCCGGACGGTGGTGCGATCAGCAGCGTTGTCGAACGCTTCGTGACCGGCGCCCTCGGCCATGCCAGGGAAAGCGGCCTCACTCCTGAAACGGTCATTCGCACCCGGCTCGCTGAACTGTCCGAACTGACGGGTGGCTATGACTTCGCCGAGGTCATCGCCGCGTACTGGCGTGGCCATGACACCGGCAACGAGCAACTGAAGAGCGACGCGGTCCGCTGGCTACGCGGTGAGTTCTCGACGCGCACTGACGCACGGGCCGCACTCGGTGTCCGCACCATCGTCGACGACGCGAGTTTCTACGATCAGCTCAAGCTGTTGGCCCGGTTCGTCGTGATGGCCGGCTTCTCCGGTCTCCTCGTCTGCCTCGACGAGATGGTGAACCTCTACAAGCTGGCCAACACGCAGGCTCGCAACGCCAACTACGAACAGATCCTCCGGATTCTGAACGACAGCCTCCAGGGAACCGCCGCACATCTGGGCTTCGTACTCGGCGGCACCCCTGACTTCCTGCTCGATACCCGGCGTGGCCTTTACTCGTACGCCGCACTGCAGTCGCGCCTGGCCGAGAACTCCTTTGCCACTGGAGGTCTTGTCGACTACACCGGCCCCGTTCTTCGATTGGCGAACCTGAGTCCGGAGGATTTCTATCTCCTCCTCACTCGCTTGCGGCACGTCTTCGCCGTCGGCGATCCCGCCGCGTATCTCATCCCGGACAGCGGCCTCACCGCGTTCATGACGCATTGTTCAAACCGGATCGGCGACGCCTACTTCCGGACTCCACGCACCACCATCAAAGAGTTCGTGAATCTACTGGCCGTCCTCGAACAGAACCCAGGCACCGAGTGGGCGCCACTGGTCGGCGCCGTCGTTCTGGAGGAGGAAGCCAATCCGGATCTGGCTCCGCTACCGCCTGACCCCGTAGACCCGAACTCCGCTCAGCCCGAGGCCTCGCCGGCTCAGCCCCGTGCAGCCTCCGATGACGGCGATGATGACCTTGCCAGTTTCAGGCTCTGAGCCCACAGCACCACCGTCCTCGGCCTTCACGACTCTGCACCCTAAGATTCAGCAGTGGATCTGGACGCAGAACTGGTCCGAGCTTCGCAGTGCTCAGGAGCAGGCCGTCGGGCCGATCCTCGCCGGGGACACAGACGTGATCATCTCGGCGGCCACCGCATCCGGAAAGACCGAGGCAGCTTTCTTGCCGATCTGCTCGGCCTTGCTAGCCGCCCGCGATCGGCAGATCGAAGCCAACACGCGGGATGGGCTGGACACAGCGGGACAGATTCCCGGGTCCGGCATACAGACGTTGTACATCAGCCCGCTCAAGGCACTCATCAACGACCAGTACGGTCGGCTCGACGCCCTGTGTGAGCATCTCGATCTGCCCGTTCACCGCTGGCATGGCGATGTCGCAGGGTCAAGCAAGGCAAGAGTGCTCAGCAACCCGGACGGATTCCTGCTGATCACGCCGGAGTCACTCGAGGCCCTCCTGGTCGTTCACGGCCCCAAGATCTCGCGTCTGTTCGATGGCCTGCGGCACGTCGTCATCGACGAGATGCACTCGTTCATCGGCACCGAACGTGGCGCTCAACTGCAATCGTTACTGCATCGAATCGAGCTCGCGGTCCGGCGTCGCGTCGCCCGCATCGGGCTCTCCGCCACGTTGGGCGACATGGAGCTGGCGTCGGAGTTCCTCCGTCCCGGCCGGGCGGCAGCGGTCACTGTCATCACGGCAGCTGACGACACCCACGAACTCCGCCTTCAGGTGCGTGGTTATGAGGCGATCCCGGCGAGGCTGTCCGCTGCCGAGAGCGTGGTGGTGGAGCGGCCCGATGGCGAGGCCGGCACCGAGGAAGAGACTTCCGGCGACGACCTAGCCATCGCAGACCATCTCTTCGCGACCCTTCGTGGGACCGACAACCTGATCTTCGCCAACTCCCGCCAGAAGGTGGAGATCTATGCCGACCTGCTCAAACGACGATGCGATCTCGCTCACGTGCCGAACGAGTTCATCCCCCACCACGGCAGCCTCTCCAAAGAACTTCGTGAACACGCCGAGAGCCGGCTGAAAGACCGGGATCGGCCGGTCAACGCGGTTTGCACCTCCACGCTGGAGATGGGGATCGACATCGGTTCGGTGACGTCGATCGCCCAGCTGGGTGCGCCCCGGACTGTCGCCGGTCTTCGGCAACGGCTGGGCCGCTCTGGCCGTCGCGGTGGCGCCTCCACACTGCGCATGTACATCACCGAGGAGCAGGTCACCCCGCAGACACCTCCTCCTGATGCACTGCGAGCCGACCTGGTGCAAGGCATCGCAATGGTCAATCTCCTCCTCGCCGGATGGGTCGAGGCACCGGATTCGGGCGGCCTGCACCTGTCCACGCTCACCCAGCAACTGCTCTCGCTGATCGCGCAGCATGGTGGCGTAACCCCGCAGGAGGCTTACCGGACGCTTTGCCAGGACGGTCCGTTCTCCCGGGTCACGCCGATCTTGTTCAAGTCGCTGCTGCGCGCCCTGGCCGACGAGAAGGTGGACTTCATCCGGCAGGAGCGAGACGGGCTATTGCTGCACGGCGTGGCCGGTGAGCGAGTGGTGCAGCACTACAGCTTCTATGCCGCCTTCCGCAGCGCCACGGAGTTCCGGCTCATTGCGAACGGGCGGACACTCGGCACCTTGCCAGTGGACTATCCACTGATGCCCGGCTCACTCCTGATCTTCGGCGGTAAGCGCTGGAAAGTGACCGCCGTCGATTCGCATGCAAGGGTCGTCGAACTCACCAGGTCATCTGGAGGGCGGCCCCCGGCCTTCTCTGGCGGCGGCGGTGGCGAAGTCGCCGACGAAGTACGCCGCGAGATGTACAGGATCTATACCGCTGACACCGTGCCGCGGTACCTCGATGCGACAGCTGCTCGGCTGCTCAGCGAAGGCCGGGCCAACTTCAAGCGCTTCGAGCTCGGGCAGAGCCCGATCCTCTCCTGGGGAGCTGACATCCTGCTGTTTCCCTGGCGCGGCGACCGAATCCTCACCACGCTCACGGTCGCGCTGACAGGGGCCGGCTTCGACGTCGGGCAGGACGGTGTCTGTCTCACACTGACCGGCGCTGCCCTCGAGGAGGCAGCTCGGCAGATGGCACAGCTTGTCGCCGGCGGACCTCCGGACCCGCTGGCACTCGCCTCTCACGTGGAAACGAAGATCGTCGAGAAGTACGACGAACAGCTGAGCGACGAACTCCTCGAAGCCGCTTTCGCTGCCCGGAGCCTCGATGTCGAAGGTGCCTGGAAAGCGGCATCGGGCCTGCGAGACAGTCTCGAAACCGCCGCCGGCACCAGGGCTACCGCAGATGAACGTCTGCCGGGCGACCCCGGGATCACTGAGGTTGTGCCTCGTCGATCTACACGAACACAGAGGACCTCGAGGATGCCCGAACTCGGTTCCACCCCCTTTGCGGTCCTAGATGTCGAAACGACCGGCTTCTCACCTCGTCTGCACGACCGGGTCGTGGAGGTCGCTGTAGTACGAACGGCAGCCGATGGAACGGTCGAGCGTTCCTGGACCACCTTGCTGAACCCTGAGCGAGATCTCGGGCCGACTCACGTTCACGGCATTCGAGGAGCCGACGTCCGCGACGCGCCGCGCTTCGCGGACATCGCCGGCGACCTCGCCGAGTTGCTAGCCGATGCCGTGGTCGTCGCACACAATGCTCGTTTCGATCTCGGCTTCATCACCGCCGAGTACGTCCGAATCGGCGGAAGTCCACCGACCTGGCCCGCGATCTGCACCCTCGCCATGTCGCATCGACTCGGTCTCCTGGGCGGTGGGCGACTGACCGATTGCCTGGCTGCGGAAGGTCTCGCCCATGATCAGGCCCACAGCGCCCTGGGCGATGCGTCGGCCACCGCAGGCTTGCTGGCCACGTACCTCAGGCGCTCATCTGGACAGGGCATTTCCACCCTCGGCGATCTGGGCTGCGTTCCAACGACATGGCCGGAGAACACGGATTGGTTCGTGTGGCCGCCGTCCGGGCGCTCGCACGGGCGATCTCAACGCTGGCGACCAGAGCTCTCCCCACTCGCTCAACTCGTCCGTCACCTCCCTGCACACGATCTCCGTGATGCGCTCGTGCCCGCAGATACCGCGGCGTACCTGGATCTGCTGGATCGAGCGCTTGAGGACCGCCGCATCGACGACCGGGAGACCGCAGCTCTCGCGATGACAGCGCAGGAGTGGGGGCTCAGCCGCCGGGACGTGCACCAGGCGCACAGCAAGTACCTGTCCGCACTCGCGGCGACAGCCCTCGCCGACGGTGTCCTGACAGATTTCGAAGCTACTGACCTTGCAGATGTTGCAGCCGCTCTTGGTTTCGGAGTCGGCGAGGTCGCCGCGGCCCTCCACGACGCGCGGAGTCATCAGCCTGAAACCGCTGCGAACAAAGGATTGCGGGGGCTTGGCGTGTGTTTCACAGGTGCACTTCAGGCGCGGCTCGAGGGCGAGCTCATCACGCGTGACCGAGCCCAGTCCCTCGCCCGTGCAGCAGGTCTGGTCGTCCACGAGCGGGTCACGAAAGGCCTCGACCTGCTCATCGTCGCCGACCCCGAATCGATGTCCGGCAAAGCGAACAAAGCCAGAACCTACGGCACCCGAATCATGGCCGAAGCCACATTCTGGAAGGAGATTGGCCTCGCCCCGAGCTGACGTTCACAGACGGAAATCAATGATGCCAAACCGTAGGCGGGAGCTCCCCCCGAGCTATCCGAGTAGAGGCCCGCAGCCAGGCAGGCCTCTACGCGCTCCGCGGCAAGTAGGCATTCGCCCCGCGGCATCCCTCCTACTTCGGCCAGCGGTGCAGGCGGGCGCAGGTTGCCACGGTGGGGTTTTTGACCTGGCCCTCGACGGCGATCACGCGTTTACCCTCCGGGTCCGTGTAGCACCTGTTCTTGGGCTGCGGGGCGGAACTGTCGTAGAGCGGTTTGTTGCCGGGGCCGTACGCGCGGATCGTCTCGCCGAAGGATCCACGGTCGTCCGACTGGTCGCCGAAGAGCTTGTGCTGGCCGGGTGTCGGTGTGAACCAGTAGCCGCCGCGAAGGATCGCCTCGATCTGCGGACCGCCGGCCTTCTGCGAGGTCACCCGGGTGACGGTACGAAGTACCAGACCGGTGTTGTGCGAGGTCGCCGTGACCGGGGCGGACAGCAATGCTCCACCCGATGCAGAAGGGGTGCTCAGAGCATCGCTGATCTTCCCGGCAGTGTTGCGTCCACACAGCACCGTCCGGCTGATCGAGTGGCGCGCGTTTCCAGAAACAGCTGTAGTGATCAGCCAGGACTTGGTCTGAGCCGGATCGGACAACTCGGTGAACTCGAAGCCGTCGACCGCCCGGAAGTCCCGGTACTGGGTCTGCTGACCGACCGTCGCCTTCTTCACCGCGTTGATGCAGTCCTTCAGGAAGAGGCTCTGTTCAGCTCCGGAAAGGGTCCGGACAGCCGGCTTGTGGCCGGTCGCGCTCTCCGCCGTCCCACTGGCCGGAGGCTGATGACGAAGAGCCGGTACTCCGAACGCGAGGCCGCCGACCACTGCCAGCACTGCCGCGACCGCCAGCAGCGGGGTCGCGGTACTGCGTCGGTGGTACTCGCTGGTCGTTTCGATCGCCGCGAGCAACTGCGAACGGCGCTCCTCGTGGTGTCCCACAGGCATGTCGCGCTCGGCGCGACGGGTGAGCAGGTCCTTCATGACAGGTTCTCCAGAGAATCGTCCAAGCCGGGGATGAAGGTGTCGGCGGCGGTGAGACCGCGAAGGTGGTGACGGGCCCGGGACAGCCGGGACTTCACCGTGCCGATCGGGATATCGAGCGCGACGGCAGCGGCCTGCAGATCGAGGCCGGCCCAGAAACACAGTTCGACGATCTCGCGTTCGTGCCGGGGCAGCTTGCGCAGCAACCGGCGCATTCTCCTGGCCTCACGTTCGTCGTCGACCCGCGAGGCAACCCCGTCGGCGAGATCCGGCTCGTCCGGGGGCGAGGAATGCTTCAGCACGGTGGCCAGCCGGAAGTACTGTCTGCGCTGCTCGTTGCGGAACACGTAATCCGCCGTACGGAACAGCCACGGCAGCGCCGTCTCGTGCACGAGAACAACCTCTTCCCGGCGGCGCCAGGCCTCCAGAAAGACCGTCGAGGTGAGATCCTCGGCGTCGCTCCAGGAGGCCGTCCGGCGGAAGAGGAAGTTGTAGACCGCCTTCGCATGCCGGTCGAACAACCGGGCGAACGCCTCCGTCTCTCCCTCGCTCGACCGGCGCCACAGCTCGCGGTCGCTCATCCCCGCCAGCGGAGCGGCCAGCGGATCGGTCTCCCGATGACCCGGCGATGAACTTGTCATCAGCCTCATTCATCCTCCCGAAAACACCTCTCGATTGTGCCCCGCGAAGGGGCTCGCACCCCTCTTATGTCGTGACCGCGGCATCGGGATCCCACTCAGGCGAGCACGACATAAGGAGCATGACCACAGCCGATCCTTGAAGGGCCTACCCGTGCCGAGAATCGAGTCATTGACCGGCCTGCGCTGGTGGGCGGCGTTCTTCGTGTTCAGCCACCACATGACGAATCTCGCGCCGTTGCCGATCGCCCCATTGCTCAGGTACGGCACCTCCGGCGTGACCTTCTTCTTCGTACTGTCAGGCTTCGTCCTGACCTGGTCCGCCCAGCCCGGCACCTTGGCGCGGACGTTCTACCGACGCCGGTTCGCCCGCATCTGGCCGGCCCATGCACTCACCCTGATGGCCGCGGTTCTCGTCTTCTACCGAATCCACCCGGATCCGGCGATGCACTGGATCAAGCCGCTGGACCTCGGCGTCTTGCTGCTGGCGCTGTGCTTGCTGCAAGGCTGGTCCTACGACCCGACCATTCTGTACGCCGGTAATCCGGTGTCCTGGACGCTCTCGGTGGAGGCGTTCTTCTACTTCTACGCACCGTACGTCCAGCGCGCCACCGCACGGTTGAAGGCGACTGGCGGGCTGGTGCTTTGCGTGGTCGCCATCGGTCTGGGCTGCGCGTACCACCTGTCCCGCTTCCACTGGCGCGACACCGTGCCGATCCTGCCGCAGCCCGTGATCCAGTCGGTCGCGTTCCTGTTCGGCATCGGATCGGCCATCGCACTGCGATCCGGCCTGCGCCCGCGGATCCCGTTCTGGGCGACCCTGATCCTCTTCGCGTCGGGAATCTGCACGCTCCTCTACGCGAGCCGGCACGCCGCGACGTTCCCGCTCGCCACCACGATGGGAATCCTCCAGTTCGAGATCCTGACCGTGCTGTACGGCCTGATGATCGTCGCCGTCGCCTCCCGTGACCTGCGGGACCGACCATCGCTACTCCGCAGCAAGCCCCTTGTCACCCTGGGCCAGTGGTCGTTCTGCTTCTACCTCGTGCACTCCCCCATCCTCTACACAATTCTGGAGCTCCACGGCAAAGCCGCCCCGGGCTGGTCGAATCTGGGCTGGTACACCGTCGTACTGACCCTCTCACTCATCACTTCCTGGCTGCTCCACCAATTCGTCGAACGTCCGCTGGAACGGCGCCTCAGAGCACCCCGCCCCGTCACCCACCGGCGGTCGAGACCGTCCCCGCCGAGATGGCGATCGCGTCGGTGGCGTAGCGCTTCATCAGGTTCTCGCGATCGCTGACGCTGCCATCGGTCGTCATCACGGAGATACCCGACCCATCGGGCATCGGGCCGACGCTGCCGATCACGATGCCTCGCCTGGCCCAGTACGGGATGTCGGCCGTCACCCGCGCACTCAACGCCTCCATCTCCACCAGAGTCATGCGGCCGGGCGTCCCGTAGTACCCCGGATCAATCTGGGTTGGCTCGATTGGCGAGCCATACAGAATTCCCGGCGGCGCCTCACCGGCCGTTTCGGCGCCGCAGCCGGCAAGTAGCCCAGCGGCAACCACAGCCAGCACACCCCAACGGACTCCAACCATCACCATCACCTCATCCAGAGGACGCGGCCACCGTCTTTCGCGTTGCAGTTAGCGGTGGGGGGTGGAGGTGGTTAGGGAGGTGATGGTGTCGGCTATGGATTGGGGGAAGGGGATGGGGGTCAGGGAGAAGTCGGTGTGGGCGGGGGTGGTGTTGAAGTGGGTGTTGCGGCGGACTATTTCTACGCCTTCGCGGTCAGCGGGGTAGTGCCACTTGGAAGGCAGCAAGCGTTGGACGGCGTCGATGGCTCGGGTTGAGGGGCCCATCAGCGCGCCTGGGAGGTCGACGTGGGGGTGGCGGCGGCCGGTGGCTTCGGTGACGGCGCCGTAGAGCTTGTTGCCGTCCATGTGGTGGCCCGGTACTACGTAGCGGCGCGGACCACGGCCCGGCGCAGTTGCGGCGGTGATGAGTTTGGCGACGTCGCGTACGTCGTTGACGTGCATTCCGCCCTTGATCCACAGCGGGAAGCGGTTTCGGAGGATCCAGTGGAAGCGTTCGGTCTGGTCTCCGTAGTACGGGTCGTTCGGGCCGTAGACGCCACCGGGGTAGATCGTGACGACGGGGGCGCCGGCGTCCTGGAAGCGTCGGGCGATGATCTCCGAGGCGATCTTCGATTGGGCGTAGGGCAGGTTGATGTCGCCCAGCGGCAGTTCGGGGCCGGAGCCTCCGTACCGGGTGAGCGCGACCGTCGTGGAGACGTGCACGATCGGGTCGAGGCCTGCCGCTACCGCTTGGCCCAGTACGAGTTCGGTGGCGCGGACGTTGGTGCGCAGGATGTCCGCGGCGCGGCGTGGGTCCAGTGAGTAGATGGCCGCTGCGTGTACGACCGCGTCGCAGCCCTGGATCGCAGCGGTGACGACGGCCTCGTCGAGGACGTCACCCACGACGATGTCCGAGACCTCTGTGCCGAACGGCGCCAACGAGGCGGCTACTTGCTCGGGTCGGCGGACGAGTAGCCGCAGGTCGTGACCGGCCGCAGCCAGTTCCGCTACCGCATGGCTACCGACAAAGCCTGTCCCGCCGGTCACCAGAATCTTCATGCAGCCGATCATGCTCTCCGGACTGCGGACTTACGACACCTCAGCGCCTCATAAACGCTAGGCGGGCAGCCGGCGTTGCCAGGTGAGCGGGCCGATGGAGATGCGTTGGGTGGAGGAGCCGTTCCAGGTGACGGGGAGGTGCTGGGCTTGGAGGGCGTCGGCTATTCGGCGGCCGATCTCGGTGTCCTGGTCGGCCACCTGGCCGGGGATCGGATCGAGAGTGCCGTAGGCGAGGAAGAGGTGGGCGGGGGTGTCGGCCAGGCGTTCAGCGTCTTGCTGGTGGAAGAAGACGTAGCCGGTCGACGGGCGGTCGGTGGGGCGTTCGTCGTCGATCTCGGCGACTCCGCAGGTCTGGCAGCAGGTGAAGTTCATCCGGGCTACCACGCCGGCGGCGTCCAGGTCGGCGAACGCGGCGGCGACCTTGTCGGCGTCAGTCGGCGCAGTCCAGGTCTGCTGTTCGGCGAGACGGTTCTGCCAAACGTCGTCTACCAAAAGCTCTAGCTGCTGGTCCGATACCGGCATCTCGTCGTCGTCGCGGAATTCCTGGGCCATCGCCAGCACGTCGGTACGGGTGTTGAAGCCGGGCAGGACCCAGAGCAGGACCTGGTCGCGCAGCTCCTCCAGGACTACCGGGTCGGGCTCGGGCGTACGGCGGCTGAGTTTGTCGAAGATCCCCACGCCGGAAGATTAGACGGCAACCGCCGACATTTTCCTGGCAGCGTCATAACGATGCAGGGCCAGCGCCGCGATCCGCGGGTCGGCCCCGAGTGGGGCGCTCACGGGGAGGTCCCCGGCAAGGCGTCGGACCCGGTCGGCGAAGAACCCTGGGGCGAGTAAGTAGGTGGCGACGGCGACCCGGCCGGTACTACGAGCAAGAACCGATCCCAATCGCTCGCCGGCGCCGGACACGTACCCAACCTCGACCGGCCGATCGATCCGGTCAGCAAGCAACCCGGCCGTCGCCGAGCAGTCCAGCAGAGCCCGCCGATCCGACGACCCAGCCGCCGCCAGCACCACGCGATCCACCGACCCCAACTCCACACAATCCAGCAGCCGATCAACCAGTACGTCAGCCAGCACCGGATCCGGCCCTAACGCCGAAGCCGCCTGCACCTGGTACGGCCGCCGCCGAGCCTCACGCGCGATGTCAACCGCCGTGTGAAACCCACTGCTCAACAACAGCGGCACCACCACAGCCTGATTGCCATCAGCAACCACCCGGTCGACCAATCCCGGCAGTGCGGGCACATCGACATCAACAAACCCAAGCGACACCGGCACCGAAGGCCGCAACCCAGCCATCAACCGAACCAGCGCATGCACTTCGCGAATCCCCCGAGGATCCGCAGTCCCATGCGCGGCAGCCACCAGATCGATCATGTCGGTGCACCTACTGGCTCGACGGCGAGGCGGTAGCCGCGGCGGACAACCGTGCGGACCAACTCGGGGCGGCCTACTGCAGTGCGGAGTCTGTTGACGGTGACCTCGACGGCGTGGACGTCCTCAGCGCCGGGGAGGACAGCCAGCAAGTCGGGGCGGGAGACGACGTCGCCGCCGGCAGCAACCAGCGCTGCCAGGACCGCTCGGGGACCAGGACCGAGTGGTAGGACGACGCCGTCCAGGACTGCTGCACCGCCGCGGATCACCAGTTGTCCGAAGGCGGTTTCGATGGAGCGGGCGTTGTCGTCGGTGAGCCGGTCGGTGACGATCCGGATCAACGCCCCGAGCCGGTAGCGATCAGGAACCAACGGCTCCAACCCCAAAGCCACAAACGGTCCGGCCGTGATCGGCCCGACGCACGCATTCAAGACCCGGCCTGTACGCAGGGCCGCCACCAACCCGTCGTACTGACCGTTCAACGCAGCAGCGTCGAGCAAAGCCTGCGCGCCCGGCGCCGACGTGTGCACGACCGCGTCCACTCCACCGGCGCAGATCTGCCCGATCACCCGCTCGACCGCCAGCGGATCAGGCGCCGGCCCCCACCGATAGACCTCGAGCCCGCGCACCGACGCGCCAACAGCACGCAATGCATCCTGCAACGCCGGATCGGACAACCCATGCAGCTGTACGACGATCTTGCGGCCAACAACCCCTTGGTCGCGCAACCATTCGACCACCTCCGCCGTCGTCTCCGACCGCGCCGACCAATGCTCCACCAACCCCGCAGCCCGAATCGCCCCCCGCGCCTTCGGACCGCGGGCGAGCAGCCGGGACTGTTCCAAAGTACTCAGCAGATCAGCCGCCAGCCCGACAGTGTCGGCCGCCTCGACCCACCCGCGAAATCCGACCGCCGTCGTCACGACCACATCGTCCGGCGGATTCGCGATCACCCGCCGGGTCGCCTCGATCAGCGGCTGGTCGTCGGCGGCCGGAACGATCTGCAGCGTCGGCGCGTGCAGCACCTTCGCGCCCCGGCGTTCGAACGACGCGATCAGGTCGTCCGCCCGTCGGTGCGCGGTGACGGCGATCGTGCAGCCGCTCAGCGGACCAGGCCTAGTCACCGACGATCACCTCTCCGTCGACGACCCGGACCGGATACACCGGTAGCACCAGCGACGGATCGTCCAGACAGACCCCGGTCCGCAGGTCGTACACCTGCTTGAACATCGGCGACGCCACCGTCGGCACGTCCCCGCGACTCCCGACGATCCCGCGCGACATCACGTTCGCCCCGCTCACCGGATCCTGGTTGCCCAAGGCAAACAACTCCCCGGAGAAGACCCGGAACAGCGCGATCTGGCGAGAGCCGAGCAACGCGGCGACACCGCGTTCGGGCAGCAAGGCGTCGTACGGGCACACCACCACCGCCGTCGTCGAAAGGGTCATCGGCGTACCTCCAGTCGGGGGCCGGCGAGCAGGACCGGCTCCAGTTGCCCGCGTTCCGCCGGGGTCGCCGGCCGCGGTTGATTGCGTTCGACCACGTAGCGCAGGTCGGCATCCGGCTGGTCGGGCGCGTTCACGAACGACACGAACCGGGCCAGCTTCTCCGGGTCCTGCAGCGTCGCCTGCCACTCGTCGACGTACGAGTCGACGTGTGCGGCCATCGCCGCGTCGAGGTCGGCCGCGATGCCGAGGCTGTCGTTCAGCACGACGTCGCGGACGTGATCCAGGCCGCCTTCGATCTCGTTGATCCAGACGGCGGTCCGCTGCAGCCGGTCGCCGGTGCGGACGTAGTACATCAGGAACCGGTCGATTGCCTGCAGCAACTGTTCGTCGCTGAGATCCGAGGCCAGCAGCTGGGCATGGCGAGGAGTCATCCCACCGTTGCCACCGACGTACAGGTTCCAGCCGTTCTCGGTGGCGATCACGCCGACGTCCTTGCCACGCGCCTCGGCACACTCGCGCGCGCATCCGGACACACCGAGCTTGATCTTGTGCGGCGACCGCAGCCCGCGATAGCGCAGCTCCAGCGCGATCGCCATCCCGACAGAGTCCTGTACTCCGTACCGGCACCAAGTCGACCCGACACACGACTTAACCGTCCGCAACGCCTTCCCATAAGCGTGTCCGGACTCAAAACCCGCATCCACCAGCCGCTTCCAAATCGCCGGCAACTGCTCGATCCGCGCCCCGAACAGATCGACCCGCTGCCCGCCGGTGATCTTCGTATAGAGCCCGAAGTCGCGCGCCACCTCACCGATAGCGATCAGCCCCTCGGGCGTCACCTCGCCACCGGGAATCCGCGGTACGACGGAGTACGTCCCGTCCTTCTGAATGTTCGCCATCACGTGATCGTTGGTGTCCTGCAGCGTCGCCCGCTCACCGTCGAGCACGTGCCCGGCCGGGTCGAGGCTGGACAGGATCGACGCGACCACCGGCTTGCAGATGTCGCACCCGCGCCCGGTCCCGTGCCGCTCGACCAGCGAGCTGAAGGTCCGCAATCCCGTCACCCGGACGACGTCGAACAGCTCCGCCCGCGACATCGCAAAGTGCTCGCACAGCGCCTTGCTCACCTCAACCCCGGCCGCGGCTAGCTCGGCATTGAGCAGGTTCTTCACGATCGGCAGACAGGATCCGCAGCTCGTTCCGGCCCGAGTCTTGCCACACAGCGACTTCAGATCGCCGCAACCCTCTTCCCTCACGGCACACCGAATGGTGCCAGCGGCAACGTTGTTGCACGAGCACACCGGAGCGTCATCCGGCAGTTCCAACTGCGATGGCGCAGAGCCCTCCGGCAGCAGGTACGACGCCGGGTCGGCACCGAGTTGCCGCCCGACCATCGGCCGCAGCCCCGAGTACGCCGACGCGTCACCGACCAGGATGCCGCCGAGCAACGTACGAGCATCGTCGGAGAGTACGAGCTTCTTGTAGACGCCTGCGACCGGATCGGCGTACACGATGTCGAGCGCACCCTCGGTCGTCCCGAAGGCGTCCCCGAAGCTCGCGACATCGACTCCGAGCAGCTTGAGCTTGGTCGAAGTGTCAGCACCGGGGAAGGTCGCCGACCCACCCAGCAGCCGATCGGCGACGATCTCCGCCATCGCATACCCCGGCGCGATCAAACCCCAGACGCGGCTCTCGATACAGGCGACTTCACCAATCGCCCAAACCCCGTCAACGGACGCGTGACAACCCTCGTCGACGACCACGCCACCACGCTCACCGATCTCCAGCCCAGCAGCCCGCCCCAACTCGTCCCGAGCCCGTACGCCGGTCGCAAAAACAACTACATCGGCCGGCAAGTCCTTGCCATCAGCAACCGCCATGGCACGCGCGGCACCCTGCGAAGTCGTCTTCACCCGGGTCGTCTGAGTGGAAGTCAGCACCTCGATATCAAGCCCACGAATCAACCGAGCCAGCGCACTGCCGCCACCCTCGTCGACCTGCAGCGCCATCAACCGGGGCGCAAACTCAACCACTGTCGTCCCAGCACCCAAAGCCCGCAAGGCTCCAGCCGCCTCCAGGCCGAGCAGCCCGCCACCGACCACTACCCCGTTGACTTCCTTGCCCTCAGCCCGCAACCGCTCGACATACACCCGCAGCGCGGCAACATCGTCGATGGTCCGATACACGAAGCAACCGACGGCATCACTGTTCTTGATCGGCGGCACAAACGCGTACGAGCCGGTCGCCAGCACCAATTCGTCGTACTGGATGACCTCGTCGCGCGTGGTCCGCACCGTCCGAGCCGCCGTGTCAACAGCAGCGACCACGACCCCCTTGCGCAAAGACACAGCAGGGTCGTCCCACAGCGAAGGATCGCCGAGGGAGAGGTCGGCCGGGTCGCGGCCGGAGAAGTAGCTGGTCAGCGCGACCCGGTCGTACGGCATCCGCGGTTCTTCGGCGAGCACAGTGATCCGCCAGGCGGCGTCGTCGTCGCGTGACCGCAGCGCCTCCACCAGCCGGTGGGCGACCATGCCGCCCCCGACAACCACCAGATGCCGCTGAGCCATCACACACGCTCCTGGCTGAGCGGGCCACCGCGGCGCAGGTAGCAGAAGTACGTCACCAGCAGGCAGACGACATAGAAGCCACAGAAGGTGTAGAGCGCCGGCACCAGCGACCCGTAGTGCCCGGTCGACATCGCGAAGCCGCGCGGTACCAGGAACCCGCCGTACGCTCCGACCGCCGACGCGATCCCGATGCAGGCCGCCGCCTCGCGCCGCGCCCGGATCGGCTCAGGCTTGCCGTCCAGATCCCGCGTCGTCTGCCGGAACACCGCCGGGATCATCCGGTACGTCGAGCCGTTGCCCGCGCCACTTGCCACGAACAGCACCAGGAAGCTGAGCAGGAACCAGGTGAAGCTGCCCGCGTGCAGAGCGGCGATCGCCGACAGGATCCCGGCGCCCATCACCACGAACGCGCAGACCGTCACCCAGGCGCCACCGACGATGTCGGACAACTTGCCGCCGAACGGCCGTGAGACCGAGCCGACCAAGGCGCCCAGGAAGGCGATGTGCGCCACGGTGATCGACGGGAAGGTTGTCTTGATCAGCAGCGGGAAGGCCGCCCCGAAACCGATGAACGAGCCGAAGGTACCGATGTAGAGGAAGGAGATGACCCAGGTGTGCGGCCGCTTCGCCGCCGCGATCGAGGCCTTGAACGACGAGGTGGCCGCGGACAGGTTGTCCATCAGCCGCCAGGCCAGAATCGCGGCCAGCAGGATCAGCGGGATCCACATCAGCCCGGCCCGGTTGAGCGTCAGGCCGGCGCCGGCCACGATCACGATCGGTACGAACAGCTGGACCACCGCGACGCCGAGGTTGCCGCCGGCCGCGTTCAGGCCGAGCGCGAAGCCCTTGTCCCGCTCAGGGAAGAAGAAGGAGATGTTGGTCATGCTGCTGGCGAAGTTGCCGCCACCGGCGCCCGCCGTGGCGGCGACCAGCGCCATCAGCCAGAACGGCGTGTCCGGCCGGCTGACGAAGAAGGCCAGGCCGGAGGCCGGGATCAGCAGCAGCAGCGCGGACACGATCGTCCAGTTCCGCCCACCGAACTTCGGCACCGCGAACGTGTAGGGCAGCCGTAGGGTGGCGCCGACCAGGCTGGGCAGCGCGACCAGCCAGAACATCTGGTCGGTCGTATAGCCGAAACCGGCGGCCGGCAGCGAGACGACGACGATGCTCCACAGCTGCCAGACGGAGAAGCCGAGGAACTCGGCGAAGATCGACGGCCACAGATTCCGCCGGGCCACCCGGCGCCCCTTCGCCGCCCAGAATCCGCCGTCCTCGGGGTCCCAGACGTCGATCCACCGCCCACGACGCGGTGTCTCGACCGTACCCACAGCGCCGGTCCGGTCGCGAAGAGTAGCGACCTCCGGTCGTGCTTCGAGCGTCATCGTCCGTCTCCGATCATCTGACTCCACTGATTAGGCCAGGACGCTATGACCGGGGTGTTTCCGAGTGGTCATCTCGTTGTTACGCCGTCGAAACGGGTCCCGCACACCTCCCGGCTGGTGGTGAGAGATGTCGGTACTGTGCCTACGACAGAACGACTCATCGAGGGGGATCTGGTGGAGCGGGAGAAGAAGCGCTGGGCGTGGCGGGCGGGTGTGGCCGCCGTACTGATCGCCTGGCTGATCCTGGGATCGATCGGCGGCCCGACGGTCGGCAAGCTGAGTGAGGTCCAGGAGAACGACAACGCCAACTTCCTGCCCAAGCAGGCCGAGTCGACCCTGGTCAACAACGAGTCGGCCAAGTTCGTCGACTCCAAGGCGCTGCCGTACTTCGTCCTGATCGAGCGCGACAGCGGGATCACTCCCGCCGACGTCGCCAAGGCCAACGAGTTCCTCGCCAAGGTCCCGTCGCTCGACCTCGGCGACGGCAAGACGATCGGCCAGTACCTCGCCGCGCCGGCCAAGACGGTGATCCCGTCGGCGGACAAGAAGGCGCTGCTGATCACCCTCGAGCTGAACGGTGACCAGCTCGACGACGTGGTCAAACAGGGCGAGACCGCGCTCTTCGCGGTCGCCGACGAGATGCGCACCGAGATCAAGCAGTCGCTCACCCCGACCGGGCTACAGGTCTACGTGACCGGTCCGGGTGGTGTGTTCGCCGACTTCGTCACCGCCTTCGGTGGCATCGACGGGATCCTGCTCGGGGTCGCGCTGGTCGTCGTCTTCGTCATCCTGCTGATCGTGTACCGCAGTCCGGTACTGCCGATCGCGGTACTGCTGACCGCCGTCTTCGGCCTCGCGCTGGCCGCGTCGGTGGTCTACCCGCTCGCCAAGAACAACGTGATCGAACTCAACGGGCAGAGTCAGGGCATCCTGTTCATCCTCGTCGTCGGCGCCGCGACGGACTACTCGCTGCTGCTCGTCTCCCGGTACAAGGAAGAACTGCACGACTACGAGAGCAAGTACAAGGCGATGCGCGTCGCCTGGCGGGCCGCGATCGAGCCGATCGCCGCCAGCGGCGCGACCGTCATCCTCGGTCTGCTCTGCCTGCTGCTCTCCCAGCTCGGCAGCACCAAGGGCCTCGGCCCGGTCGGCGCCATCGGCATCGCCGGCGCGCTGATCTCCGCGATGACGTTCCTGCCCGCGGTCCTGCTCGCCTTCGGCCGCCGGATCTTCTGGCCGGCCATCCCCCGCCTCGACCACGTACACGCCAAGGACCAGGTCGGCGGCCGCAAGCTGTGGGGCCGCGTCTCCGGCCTGGTCGGCCGCAGCCCGCGCAAGGTCTGGGCCATCAGCGCACTCTTCCTGATCGCCTGCGGCCTCTTCCTGCCCACCTTCAAGGCCTCCGGTATCTCCCAGGAGGACCTGTTCCTGAACAAGGTCGAGTCCGTCACCGGCCAGGAAGAGCTCGCCAAGCACTTCGACGCCGGGGCCGGTACGCCGGTACAGATCCTGACCCCGGTCGACCAGTCGGACAAGGTCGTGCAAACAGCCATGAAGGTCGACGGCGTGGCCACCGCGACCGCCTCCGTCGCCCCGGGCGTCCCACCGAAGGTCGTCGACGGCAAGGTCCTGATCCAGGCAACCCTCAAGGTCGCCGCCGACTCCCCCGACGCGACCAAGGTCGTCAAGCACCTGCGGACCGAGCTGGACACAGTCAGCCCCGACATCCTGGTCGGCGGCAACACGGCGATCAACCTCGACGTGATGGACGCCAGCAACCGCGACCTGAAGGTGATCATCCCGACCATCCTCGCGGTCATCTTCGTCGTCCTGATGCTGCTGCTCCGCTCGGTCGTCGCGGCGGTCCTGCTGGTGATCTGCAACGTGCTCTCGTTCGGCGCGACGCTCGGGATCAGCGCGCTGGTCTTCAACCACGTCTTCGACTTCCCCGGCGCCGATGCCTCGATCCCGCTCTACGCCTTCGTCTTCCTGGTTGCCCTGGGCATCGACTACTCGATCTTCCTGATGACCAGGGTCCGCGAGGAGTCGATCGAGCAGGGCACCAGACCCGGCATCCTGACCGGCCTGGCCGTCACCGGCGGCGTCATCACGTCCGCCGGCGTGGTCCTGGCCGCGACCTTCTCGGCGCTGGGCGTGGTACCGATCCTCTTCCTGGCCCAGATCGCCTTCATGGTCGGCTTCGGCGTCCTGCTGGACACCACCATCGTCCGGTCCCTGCTCGTCCCCGCCCTCGCCTACGACATCGGGGCGAAGATCTGGTGGCCGAGCAAGCTAGCGAAGGAGTCCGGTCAGCGGTAGCGGGGCTCGCATGGTGAGGCTGACGATGCCGTAGCTGAAGCCGAGGTGTTCGTTGAGCCGGCGCATCGAGTCGTTGCCGCGTTGGGTCCAGGTGTAGATCTCGGTGATGCCGTGCTCGGCGGCCCAGGCCATGCTGGTCCGCTTGAGGGTCGAGGCAACGGACTTGCCGCGCCACTCCCGGAGTACGGCGGTGTACGCGACCTCCGCGCGCTCCGGGCGGTCGCTGTCGAGCATCAGGCCGGCCACGCCGATCACGTCGTCACCGGCGACCGCCACGAACATCGCGGCCGGGTCGTTGATCCACTCCTTGTCCCAGTCGTCCGCCGAAACCTTGATCGCGACCGGGTGGTCCATGTCCGGGAGGGTCGGCAGCGCGACCTGGTGATAGGCCTTCGCCCACAGCTCGGGACGCTCGGCGACGGAGACGATCTCGTACTCCGTCGGCGGCGCCGGCCGCGGCTCGTCGCCGATCCGCCGCACCTGTTCGACCTGCCGATTCGTCTCCACGAAGCCGAACCGCTCGGCGAACAGCCGGGACTCCTCGTCGTCGACGCTGGCCCCCGCCATGTCATAGCCCTGGGCAACAGCGTGGTCGGCGAGCACCCGGAGCAGGTCCGTCCCCACGCCGCGGCGGCGGAAGTCCGGGTGGACCCGCGGCATCAGCGCCGCCCGCTCCCCGTCGCCGGACCGATCCGCCAGCCCATTGCCGGCCACCTCGCCATCGACCTCCGCCAGCACCATCAGCCGCCCGGGTCGATCGAAGTCACGAAGCTCAGCCACCGTCGGGCAGCGCTCATACGGCAGTACCGCAATCCGGATCGCCCGCCAGGCCTCATAGTCGGCGTCGGTGATCGCCGTCCGAATCGTCGTAGTCATCCCCCCACCCTGCCCCAGCTCCCCCCAAAGAGCCCACGATTTTCGTCCCGCCTCCCCGTTACTGTGACCAGCATGGAGACCTTCGAGGCCGCAATCGAAGAGGCCAGCAGCGGCGGCGCCTACGTCGAGGTGCCGACTGAGGTAATCGCCGCCCTGGGTGGAGGCGGCCGAATCCCGGTCCTGGCAACCTTCGACGGTGTGCCGTATCGCGGCTCGGTCGCATCAATGGGCGGATGCATGGCCCTCGGCATCCTCAAGCAGATCCGGACGGAGCTGGCCAAGGGACCTGGCGACCGGGTGGTGGTGACGGTCGAGCGGGATACGGCTGAGCGGACTATCGAAGTACCGTCCGATCTGGCTGCGGCGCTGGAGGCCGCGGGCGTGAAGGAGGCGTTCGACGCAATGAGCTTCAGCCATCGCCGCGAACACGTACAGGCAGTCGAAGCCGCCAAAAGGCCAGAAACCCGCACCCGCCGAATCACCAAAGCCGTCGAGATGCTGACAGCCAAAACCTGACCCCAGCCCCCGCCCATCCGCCACAACGGAATCTGTGTCCGGCTAACCCAACACCGCCTGCCATCCCGGCACTGCCTTAACCACAGCGGCGGCCGGGACCGTCTGTTGTTCTTGTCAGGTGTCGCCGAGGCCGGCTGAGCGGGCTCGGATGATGGCTTCGGGGCGGGTGGCTACCTGGAGTTTGGCGAAGATGCTGGTGATGTGGTTGCCGACTGTGGCGGGGGCCAGGGAGAGGCGGTGGGCGATGGCCGCGTTGCCTAGGCCGGTGGCGATCAGGTCTAGGACTTCGCGCTCGCGGGGTGTGAGCTCGGGGAACGCGGGCTGGTCGGGGCGTGGGCCGGAGAGGTAGGCGAGGGCTCGGCGTGCGACTCCTGGGCCGAAGATCGCCTCGCCGGCGGCGACGGCGGCGATCGCGCGGATGACGTTGTCCGGCGCGGCACCTTTCAACACGTAGCCCCGGGCACCTGCTCGCATCGCGGCGAAGACCGACTCGTCGTCGTCGAACATCGTCAGCATCAGCACCGCAACCTCGGGCGCGACCTTCGCGATCTCCCGGGTCGCCTCGATCCCACCCAGGTCGGGCATCTGGATGTCCATCACCAGGACGTCGGGGCGCAACGTGACCGCCGATCGCACGGCCTCTGCACCCGTGGCCGCGGTACCGACCAATGAGAAGCCGGCATGGGCCGACAGCAACGCGCCCAGCCCTTCCCGGACGATGCCGTGGTCGTCCGCGACGACAATCCTCAGGTCAGCATTCATCGACGAGCCCCTTCCGCCAACGGCAGTACGACATCGACACTGCAACCGGTTCGGTCGTACCGGATCTCGCAGCGCCCACCCAGTTCGGTCGCACGCTCGCTCATCGAGGTGAGTCCGACTCCCGCCGTCCACTCTGGGCCAGCATTCATCCCGTTGTCGAGTACGCCGAGTCGCAACGCCTCCGTATCGACACTCAGCCGTACCGCCGCCGTCGTCGCCGTCGAATGCCGGATGACGTTGGTGAGCGCCTCGGTCGCGATCCGATAAGCGGCCACCTCCACCGCAGCGGGCAACTCCGCCAACGCCGCCGGAGCATCGACGGTCACCGTCAGTGCGCCGCCATCACCACGACGAGACGCCATCGCGGCGTACTCCCGCAGCGCCCCCAGCAACCCGAGCCCATCCAGCGCTGGCGGCCGAAGCTCATAAACCAACCGGCGAATCTCCTCGACCGCGCCGATCGCCTGGTCCCGCAACTCCGCGAGCAACGCCGACGACCGCTCCGGCTCAGCCTCGATCAACCGCCGGGCCGCGTCCGCATTCAGCACCACTGCGGTCAGTACCGGCCCCAGTCCGTCATGCAGATCCCGCCGGATCCGCCGCCGCTCCTCCTCGCGCCCGCTGATGATCCGCTCCCGGGAATCCCGCAGCTGATCAGCCAGCCCCTTCGCCTGTACCGCGACCGCCAACGGTGCCGCGAGCAATGACAGCACCTGCTCGTCAGCCGCATTCACCCGCAACTCCCCTGAACGCAGCCCCACGACAAGCTCGCCCAGCCGGTCTGTACCTGACCGCAACTCGATCGCGTGCCGGGCGGCCGGCAGTTCGCCGTACGCCGAAATCTCCTTGCCCTCGACAACGATCGTGGCGGCCGGGAAGCGCATCACCCGGCAGAGCGCGGCCAGTACTCCGGTCAGCCCCGACCCCATCTGCGCCCCGACTTCCGCCATCGCCCGGATCGGATCCCGCCGCGCACCGTAGAACGCCCGATGAATCAACCGCTGAAGCCAGACCCGGGCCGGGTTGAACGCCAGCGCGATCACCAGCGTCGCGAGCACCGACGCGTTGCGATCGAGCAACGCGATCAGCCCGAAGTAGGCGGCAACAACCCCACCGACCAGGATCAGGTAGAGCAAGGACCGCGAGACCACCAGCCGGATGTCGAGCAGCTGGTACCGCAGGACGGCGATCGCGACCGCCACTGGGATCAGCAGCAACGGCAACACGCCGAGCACCAGCGACTCCGACGACACCAGGTTCTCCAACCCGAAGCAGGCCACGATGACCAGCAGGGCGAGCAACAACCACAACACCTGGCGACGCACCTGATCCGACCCGCGCCGATACCGCAGTACAAGCGCCACCAGCGCCGCGACGAGGCTGACCAACAACCCGGCGCTGCTGATCGCACCGATGACATCAACCGCGGCAAAGCCGGTCCAGTGCGGATACCCCGGAATGCCGATCTCGGCGGACAGCCCACCGTTACGATCCAGTACGCCGGTAGCCGTCCACAACACCGCATTGACCACCAGCCCGACGACCAGCCAGCGCCAACGACGCGAGAGCAGCTTTCCATCCGGGAACAGCACCAGCGTGAGTGGAATGAACAGAGCCAGCGCCGGAGCCCAACCGCCGTTGATCACCGTCGCAAAGAGCCGCCAGCCGACGGTCGGTGCACCCAGCCACGCAAGGAGCGAAAGACCGGTCGCGGTCGAGGCGTAGCAACAACCGCCGACCATCAACGACCAGCCGATCGCATTCCCGGGCCGGTAGTGCGCGATCGGCCAGCCGGCGAGGGCCAGCGACAGACCGATGACCGCGTTGGAGACCACGAACAGGTTGGTCAACTGGGTCCAGGTCAGGTCCGAGGCCGTTGCCGCCACAACCGTGACGACGGCTTCGAGCAGCGCGACGGCGAGCAGCACCCAGGCCGCAGTACGCCGTCTCTCGCTCATCTGCTCATCATCAGGCCGCTAACCCCCGATCGAGTAGGGGCCCGCCCCCAGATCACCCAGGAACCTTTCTCGCCTGTACTCCGCGCCGCGCACCTGCTGACCAGGGGCGATCGCGGCCGACGCTGAAGCCATCACTTCAGCCTGAGGAGCACGTCATGTCAGAAACCCAACTCACCACCCCCGCAAGCAAGAAGGCCGTCCGCGGCCCACGCGACGTCCGCGGCTTCTGGCGGGTGTTGCTCGCCGTCGTCGCACCGTTGCCGATGCTGTTCATGGGGATCTACTACCTGATCAGCCCGGTCGACGGCGACGCTCCGTTCAGCGAGACCATCGCGGCCACCGCGGCCGACCCCGGCCGGTTCGAGCTGATGCAGTGGCTTCAGGTGCCGTTCTTCCTGCTGATCCCGGCGATGTTCGCGGCCGCCTGGGTTTCCCGGCGTACGGCGCCGCGGCTGGCGACAGCGGGCGGGCTGCTCGCGGTCGGTGGGATGAGCGCCGGATTCTTCCTGCTCGACGGGGTCGTGACACCGACGTACCTGGTCGTCCACGACGGGCTGGACGCGTCGGCGGTGGAGAAGATCGGGGATGCCCTCGAGAAGCAGCCGACCGTACAGATCGGCGGTCTGCTCTTCATCCTCGCGGTCACCTTCGGACTGTTGCTGCTCGGAATCGCCTTGTGGCGCAGCAAGGTGGCACCGGCCTGGATGGGCATCGCTCTCGCCTTCGGCGGCTTCACCCACCCGTTCATGCCGGGTCACCTGGCCGCCGGCGCCGGGCTGGTCGTCGCCGCCATCGGGTTCGCCGGAGCGTCGTACGCCCTGCTCCGGTCCTCGAACGACAACTTCGACCTACCGCCGGTGAAGAGGTAGGCGGTGTCGGGTCGCCTATGGCGCGGGACTTGGTTAGGGTCGCGAGTCTGGGGGGTCGAGGAAGGTGAGGAGCCCGATGGCAGACACCAAGTCCGTAGACCACAACAGATTCAACCTGCCGACCAAGAACCTGCCCGCGCCGCAGGTCCGTGACCTGCCCGAGCCGCCGAACCAGACCTGGCGGATCGTCGGGCCCGGGATGGTCGGGGCCGGAGTCGGGCTCGCCTCCGGTGAGTTCATCCTCTGGCCCTACATCTCGTCGCAGGTCGGGCTGGTGTTCCTCTGGGGCGCCGTCGTCGGCGTCGCGATCCAGTGGTTCCTGAACATGGAGATCGAGCGGTACACGCTGGCAACTGGTGAGACAGCGTTGACCGGCTTCAACCGGTACGGCAAGCACTGGGGCCTGTTCTTCGCCCTGATGACGTACTTCGCGAACCTCTGGCCGGGCTGGGCGACCAGCTCCGCGTCGATGCTCACCTATCTGTTCGGCGCCGGCGATCCACGCTGGATCGCGATCGGCATCCTGGTCGTGATCGGCCTGATCCTCACACTGGCGCCGGTCGTCTACGTGATGCTCGAGCGGCTGATCTTCGTCAAGCTGGCGGCCGTCGCGCTGCTCGTAATACTGGCCCTGATCTTCGCGATCCGGGCCAAGACCTACAACGCGCTCGGCGACGCGGTGACCCACCCGGAGTTCCCGGTCAACACGCTGGGCTTCGCGTTGATGATGGGCGCGATCGCGTACGCCGGAGCCGGTGGCGGGCAGAACCTGTGCCAGAGCAACTGGATCAGGGACAAAGGCTTCGGGATGGGCGTCCACGTCCCGCGGCTGACCTCACCGGTCACGGGCGAGAAGGAGGCCGATCCGAACGCCAACGGCTACACCTTCCCGCCGGACGCCGAGAACCTGGCCCGCTGGCGCCGCTGGTGGAAGTTCACCAACCTCGAGCAGGCGCTGACGTTCGTGCTGATCACCGTGCTGACGATCGTCTTCACCTCGATGCTCGCGCACGCCACCTTGTTCGGGAACCCGGCGGTGCAGAACAAGATCAGCTTCCTGAAGATCGAGGGCGTCACCCTGCAGTCCCTGGTCGGCGGCTGGTTCGGCTACCTGTTCTGGGCGATCGGCGCGTTCTCCCTGTTCGCCGCCGCGGCCGGCATCGTCGACTACACCTCCCGGCTCGCCTCGGACATGATCAAGGCCCGGTACCTCCGGACGTCCCCCATCACCGAGTCCAAGCTGTACTTCTGGCTGGTCTGGGGATTGGTTGCCTTCGGCATCATCGTCCTGCTGGCCGGCCTCGACCAGCCGCTCGTCCTGCTGGTCATCTCGGCCTGCACCGCCGGCACGATGATGTTCGTCTACTCCGGCCTGCTCTGGTGGATGAACTCCCGCGCGCTGCCCCGGGCCATCCGGATCAGCCGGTTGCGCACCGCAGTACTGGCCTTCTCCTTCCTGGCCTTCGGCTTCCTGGCTGTCTTCACGATCATCGACCAACTCAAGAAGAACTTCTGACCTCCGCCAGCAGAAGACGAAGGTCATCGGCCTGTGGCGCTCCGTGCCGGACGAGCAGTTCGAGCGCGGAGCCCCACTGCTGGCTGGCCTCGTCCGGGCGGCCGGCCGCTTGCATCACCCGCCCGAGATGCTCGCGGACCCGGGCCTCGGACTGCCAGGTTCCGCGCAGGACGTCGAGGGCTGCGGTCAGGTGCCTCTCTGCGACCTCGAGGTGGCCACGCGCGAACTCGGTCCGGCCGAGATCCTCGTCCGCCTCGGCCGCGGCGAACTCGTCGCCGGCCGCGATCGCGCGTCTGCGGGCTTCGTCGAGATAGGCCAGCGCGTCGTCGAACCGGCCGCTCTCCCGGTACGACGAGCCGACGGCGCTCAGGATCCAGCGTTGGGCGTTGGCGTTGCCGAACCGGCGTACCAGTTCGACGGCCCGCCGGAACTCGTCGTCCTGCACCTCGGTCCGCGCCTGCCTGCCGGCGACGATCCCGAGGATCAGCCGTCCGTCCGCCTCAATGATCTCGATGCCATGGCGGATCGCCCCCTCCGTGCCCGCGGCGGCCACGGCGCTCGCCTCGTCGTAGCGGCCGAGCTCGGCCAGGTACTCGCCGAGGAAGACCTGGCCCTCGAAGTACTTGTCCTCGTAGGGGAGGTTCTTCAGGGCCGCGAGCGAGGTCGTCATGTGCTCGACGGCGGCCTGGTAGCGGCCTGCGGCGCCGCACTGCTGGGCGAGCTCGTACGGAACGATGGCCGCAGCGAAAGGGTCACCCGCGGACCGGTCCGCAGCGATCGTTCCCAGGGCCACCCCGTCGGAGTACCGGCGGCGAGCATGGAGGTAGGGCAGCAGGCCGATCACGATCCGGGCCACCAGCTCCCGTTCGGCGGGCGTCGCGTCCGAGGCCCGATGGAGCGCGGCGATGATCTCCTCGATCTCCTCGTCAAGCCACCCGAAGAGCTCCTCGAGCGTGAGCGACTCCGCGTCCGCGGTCCAGCCGCCTTTGCTCCAGTCCTCGGTCAGCGGCTCGGTGAAGGTGAGCGTGCGACTTCGCCAGGCCATTGCGAGGTACCGGCGGAGGACCCGCAGCCGGGCGGCCTCGCGGGCCGGCTCGTCGGTCAACGCGGCGGTGGTCTCCTGGACGAAGCTTCTGATCAGGTCGTGCATCCGGTACCGCCCGGGCACCACGGAGTCCAGCAGGTGCAGATCGACCAGGCGTTCCAGCCGGTCCTCCGCCTCGACGAGCGGCAGGTCGAGCAGGGCGGCCGCGACCCGGATATCGAGTTCGTCGCCCTCGTGGAGACCGAGCAACTTGAAAGCGGTCACGGCGTCGGCGTCGCGGTCGGTCGCCGCGGCCAGTGCCGCCTCGATGCTCGCCCGGAGGTCGAGATCCGCGCTTGAGAACTCGTCGAGGTGGCCGCGGCTGCTCTCAAGGCGCTGGGCCAGGTCGGCGACGGTCCAGGACGGTTCGTCCGCGAGGCGGGCGGCGGCGATCCGCAAGGCGAGTGGGAGGCCTCCGCAGAGGCGGACGATCGACAGTGCGTTGGCCGGATCCGCGGCGATGCGGTCGCCACCGACGACCATCGAAAGCATCTGCACTGCGTCCCGATCCGGTAGTACGTCCAATCCCACCCGGGCGACTCCGGGGAGCGCGGCCAAGGTCCGGCGGCTGGTGATCAGCACTGCGCAGGTCGATGCCCCCGGCAACAATGGCGCCACCTGCGCCGCGCTTGCCGCGTTGTCGAGAAGGACCAGGACGCGCAGGCCGGCCACTGCCGACCGGTAGCGGGAGGCGGCCTCGTCGACATCGTGCGGATCATCCGGCGCCGGTACGCCGAGACTCTCCATCAGCCGGCCGAGAGCCTCTTCGACGGTCATCGGCAGCCCCGGCCCGAACCCCCGGAGGTTCAGGTACAGCTGGCCGTCCGGGTACCGATCCGCCAACCGATGAGCGACGTGTACTGCCAAAGCGGTCTTGCCGATGCCGCCCATCCCGGCGATCGCGGACGTCAGCACGACACCCGGCCGCAGGTCCTGGGTGGCGAACACTTCCTCGAGCTCTGCGACCTGTTGCTCGCGTCCGGAGAAGTCCTGCAGATCGTCGGGCAGTTGGTGCAGGTCCGTGACGCGCGGTCTCGTCTGCGTCCCGGCCGCGGCCAACTCGGCCCGCTGAGGCTCGGTCAGTTCAAGACCGTCAGCCAGGAGCATGACCGTGGCCGACCGTGGACGGCGACGGCGGCCGGTCTCCAGGGTCTTGACGGCCTCGACGCTGACGCCGGAGACCGCGGCGAGGCGTTCCTGCGACAACCCGGCCGCCTTGCGGAAGGCTCGTAGTACGCCGCCGAAGTCAGACACTCGGGTCGTACGGCTGGCGGCCGCCGTTCACTGTGGTGAAGAGGGAGTAGAGCGAGGTGGTGGCGGTGAGGAAGAGGCGGTTGCGTTTGGGGCCGCCGAAGCAGAGGTTGGAGACGGTCTCGGGGACGAGCAGCTTGCCGAGCAGCGTGGCGTCCGGGTGGTAGACGTGGACGCCGTCGGCGGCGGCGCCCCAGACGCGGCCTTCGCTGTCCAGGCGGATGCCGTCGAAGGCGCCGTTGCCGCACTCGGCGAACAGCTCGCCACCGCGCAGTTTGTCGCCCTCGACCGTGAAGACGCGGATGGTCGCTTCCTCGGTGTCGGTGACGTAGAGCAGGCTGCCGTCGTTCGAGAAGGCCAGGCCGTTCGGGCGGTTGAAGTCGTCAGCGACGACGGTCAGCGTGCCATCAGGGCTGAGGCGGTAGACATGACATCCACCAACTTCGATCGAGCCCTTGTGGCCTTCGTAGTCACTGTCGATCCCGTACGCCGGATCGGTGAACCAGACCGCGCCGTCCGGGCTCACCACGACGTCATTGGGGCTGTTCAGCCGACCACCGTTGTAGCCGTCGGCAAGCACCCGGACCGAGCCGTCGTGCTCGGTGCGCGTCACGCGCCGGTTGCCGTGCTCGCAGCTGACCAGCCGACCCTGCTCGTCGAGCGTGTGTCCGTTGCTGTTCCCGGCCGGCTCACGGAACACCGACACCTGGTACGACGTCTCGTCCCACCGCAGAATCCGGTCACTCGGGATATCGCTCCACAGCACGTACTTGCCCGCCGCCGAGTAGACCGGCCCTTCCAGCCAGCGCCCACCGGTCCACAGGCGCTCGAGATGCGAGTCTCCCCGGATCCCGGCGAAGCGATCATCCAGCTTCACCCACTCAGCGGGGACGGTACCGGCCAACGGCTCGAGCAGGGGCATTACAGCTCCTCGGGGACGACTTACGTTGTCACCCGCGATGGTACGGCTGCGGTGCTCCGTCCGTCGTGAGTAGCCAGGAGTAGACCGAGGTAGTCGCGGTGACGAACAGCCGATTGCGCTTGGGGCCGCCGAAGCAGAGGTTGGAGACGATGTCGGGAAAGAGCAGCTTGCCGAGCAAGGTGCCGTCCGGGTCGAAGCAGTGCACGCCTTCGTGGGTGGCGGCCCAGATGCGGCCGGTGGCGTCGAGCCGGATGCCGTCGAACATGCCGGCTTCGCACGGTACGAAGACCTCTCCCCCGACCAGCCGGTCGTCCTTCACCTCGAACCGCCGGATGTGCTTGGCGGGGGTGTCCACGACGTACAGCTGGGTCTCGTCGAGCGAGAAGGCCAACCCATTCGGCCGGGTGAAATCGTCCGCGACGACGGTCAGCTCGCCGGCCGGGCTGATCCGATAGACGTTGCAGGTGGGGAGCTCCTGCTCGGCGGCATGGCCCTCGTAGTTCGAGGTGATCCCGTACGGCGGGTCGGTGAACCAGATCGAGCCGTCCCGCCGGACCACCACGTCGTTCGGGCTGTTCAGCCGCAGACCGTCGAGCTGCGAGGCGAGAGCCGTCAGCGAGCCGTCCGCCTCGGTCCGGGTGACCCGGCGGTTGCCCTGCTCGCAGCTGACCAGCCGCCCTTGGCCGTCGAGCGTGTTGCCGTTCGTGTAGCCGGCCGGCTGACGGAAGACAGAGACCGCACCGGACAGCTCGTCCCAGCGCAGCATCCGGTCGTTCGGGATGTCGCTGAAGACCAGACTGCGCCAGGCCGGGATGTAGACGGGGCCCTCCAGCCAGCGGCCCCCGTCGTACAGGCGCTCCACGTACTCATCGCCACGCGCCACCATCGCGAAGCGCTCGTCCAGCGTCACCAGCTCGGCGCGCGATCGAGCCGGGGTGTCAGTCAGCATGATCGTCATGGGATGGATGATATCTTTCCGATCAGCGCATTGACCAGATGAGATTCGGTGATCATGACTATAGACCAGATGGATCGGGAGTTGCTCGCCCTCTTGCAGGAGGACGCGACGCAGTCGTACGCCGTCCTCGGGCAGGCCGTCGGCTTGTCGGCCGGGGCGGCCCACGAGCGGGTTCGCAAGTTGCGAGCCGCCGGCGTGATCCGGCGTACGACGATCGAGGTAGACCCGGCGGCGCTCGGCAACGGCGTACTGGCCTATGTCCTGCTCGACACGGATGCCTGGATGGGCGACCAGCCGACGCTGGAGGCGCTGCGGGCCATCCCCGCCGTCGAGGAGGCGCACATCATCGCCGGACCCGCCTCGGTCCTGGTCAAGGTGCGCACCGGCAGCACGGAGGCGCTCCAGCAGACCCTGCGCGCGCTTCACCAGGTGGACGGCGTGACCAGCACTCAGACGGTCGTCGTGCTGGAGTCCTTCTTCGAGCGCTCGCCTGCGGTGAGCTGACTGGCCAAAGGGAACTGGATGGTGATCTCTAGGCCGCCCGTTGGCTGAGGCGAGATCACCAGGTCGCCATGGTGGACGGTGACGACTGCGCGGACGATCGACAGGCCCAGACCGGCGCCACCGTCGCCGCTCATCCGGGTGCCGGTGCCGCAGACGAAGGGTTCGAGCAGCCCACCGGCCTCGTCCGGCGGAATGGGTCGGCCGGTGTTCGCGATCCGGAGGAAGGACCGTCCCGTGTGGGTCCCGGTGGACACGGTCACGTCGCCATCGGGTCGGTTGTGCCGTACGGCGTTGTCGACCAGGTTCGCGATCATCCGCTCGACCAAGACCGGGTCGGCCCGGACCGGAGCCGGCTCGAGAGCCGTCCGGACCGTGAGCGGTCCTACCGCGGTTTCGGCCAGTACTCCGGCCACGATCGCGGCGAGATCGAGCAACCGCTGGTCGCCGGGGCCGGCCTGGCTTTGCGCGAGCGCCAGCAGGCCGTCGAGGGTGCGCTGGCTCCGGCCGATCGCCGTGCGGATGTCCCCGGCCATCGCGACCAGCTCCGCCCGGGTCGGCTCGCCGTCGAGCGTGACGTCGACGGCGGTACGCATGGTGGTCAGCGGAGTCCGCAGCTCGTGCGCCGCGTTGGCGGTGAACAGCCGCTGACTGTAGAGCACCCGGTCCCGCTCGGCGACTCCGCGCTGGATGCGATCGAGCATGGTGTTGACGGTGCCGGCCAGCGCGGTGACCTCGTCCTTGGGAGTGGCGACCGGCACGCGTTCGGACAGGTTCTCGGCCGACGACCGCTGCGCCGTCGCCGAGATCTCGCGAATCGGCCGCAGCAGCCGCCCGGACACCAACCACCCCAGTACGGCGGCCAACACGGTCACCACCACAAGGGCGACCGCGGCCTGCGCCAACAGGTCCGACAGCGCCGCTGACCGCACCTGGCGGCTGATGTCCTCGATGGGCGGAAGTGGGCCGCCGCCACCGGTCGTGTGGAAGACCTGCACCACCTGGTGATTACGGCGCATCAGCACGTAGGTCAGCGCGGTCAGCGTGATCCCGGAGCCCAGAACGAGAACGGTGGACAGCAACGCGAGCCGGGCACGGGCTGTCAGCTGGAGTCGCCCGTGGATCATCGGCCGACCCGATAGCCGGCACCGGTGACGGTTTCGAGCAGCGGCGGGTCTCCGAGCTTGCGGCGCAGCGTGCCGACCGTGATCCTGACCGCATTGGTGAACGGGTCGGCGTGCTCGTCCCACACCTTGTCCAGCAGCGTCTCGGCGCTGACCACATCGCCAGCGGCCGCGAGCAACTGCTCCAGGACGCCGAACTCCTTGGGCGTGAGCTGCAGCAGCCGCCCGTCGCGCTCGGCCGTCCGCCGGGCCGGATCGAGCACTAGGCCGGCGTGCCGTAGTACCGGCGGACGGGCCGGTGCGCTCCGCCGGGCCAGCGCCTGCACGCGAGCCACCAGTTCGGAGAATGCGAACGGCTTGCCCAGGTAGTCATCGGCACCCAACGTCAGCCCCTCGACGCGGTCCTCCACCGCGCCGGACGCGGTCAGCATCAGCACCCGGCTGACGCCGTCCTGCGCCAGCCGACGGCACACGGCGTCCCCGTGCAGAACGGGCAGATCGCGGTCCAGGACGACCACGTCGTACGGCGTGAGCTCGCACTTGTCCAGCGCCGTCCGGCCGTCGTACGCGATGTCGACGGCGAAGCCGTGCTTGCGCAGACCGACCGCGATGTACCCGGCCAGCGGCTCCTCGTCCTCGACCAGCAGTACCCGCATCGGCCCAGTATCGCCGCTCAGACCTATGGATTTCCGATGGTCGAGCGATCGGCCGCAGATCCGCCGAGATCGCTAGAAATGTTGACCATGACAACTACTCGACGATCAATGCTGACCCTGCTCGGTGGGACGGCCGCAGTGCTCACCACCGGACTGCCGTCGTCTGCCGGCAGCCGGGTGCCCGACGATCTGTTGCCCGGGGGCGCCTTCGACCGGTTCGTTGCTGCTCAGGCAGCGGCGGGCGCCTTCTCGGGCAGCCTGTTGCTGACCCGTCGCGGCCACCCGGTCCTGGCCCGGTCGTACGGCATGACAGACAAGCAGCGCGCCGTGCCGAACGGTCCGGGGACCCGGTTCGCGCTCGCCTCGGTGACCAAGCTGTTCACCGCGACCGCCATCGCCCAGTTGGCCCAGCAGCGCAAGCTGGCTTACGGGGCGACCGTCGGCGAGTACCTGACCGGATTCCCCGCCGCGATCGCCGGCAAGGTCAGCATCCACCACCTGCTCACCCACACCTCAGGGCTTGGCGACTACCAGCAGACGCCGGGGTTCTGGGACAAGGCCGCCACCTGGACCAGCAGGACCGCTGTCATGGACGGCATCACCGACTTCATCCGGCAATCCGCCCTCCTCGCCGCACCGGGCACCAGCTGGAACTACAGCAACTCCGGCTATCACCTGCTCGGCGAGATCGTCGCCAAGGCATCGGGGCAGTCCTACTACGACTACGTCAGCGAGCATGTCTTCCGCCGGGCAGGCCTACTGGGCACGGGCTTCTACACCAGGCCGCAACGGCTCGCCGACTCAACTATCGCCCGCCCGTACGAGCTCCAGCCCTCAGGCGAACACGTCGACATCGCCAAGAGCCTCCTGTACGTCGGTACGCCGGCCGGCGACGCCTTCTCCACCTGCGCCGACCTGGCCCGGTTCGCGAACGCCTTGTCCGGGGCAAAGCTGCTCGACCCGGCCTTCACCCAACTCACCCTGAGCGGGAAGGTACCGCTGCCGCCGCCGGTCGGACCGCCTCCGCCTCAGCAGCCCCCAGTGACGCCGGCCACCCTGTTCCAGGGCTACGGGCCGATGGTCGGACTGGTCAACGGCCGGTCGACGGTCGGGCACGGCGGTGGCTCACCCAGTGCGTCGACCTCCATCGAGACCTACCCCGACGACGGCTGGACGGTAGCCGTCCTGTCCAACTATGGCGAGCCGAACATCCTCCCCATCGTGTCGCTCGCCCGCCGGTTCATCACCGCTGGTTAGGGCGCTGGAGGGCCCTTTCGAGCGGCCACCGACGGTGATGTGACATAGAACCTGTCACCCTCCTGGCCTGGTTGACCCTAGACTCAGCCGGGCCGAAGGGAGTTCAGCTGTGTCTGACAGCAAGCGCATCACCAAGGTCCTGGTAGCCAACCGTGGCGAGATCGCCGTGCGGGTGGTCCGTGCCGCCGCCGACGCCGGTCTGGGCAGCGTCGCCGTGTACGCCGAGCCCGACCGCGACGCCCTGTTCGTCCGGCTCGCCGACGAGGCGTACTCGCTGGACGGCGCGACGCCGGCCGACTCCTATCTGAACATCGCCAAGATCCTCGACGTCGCGGCCCGCTCCGGCGCGGACGCGGTGCACCCGGGCTACGGGTTCCTGGCCGAGAACGCGGAGTTCGCGCAGGCGGTCATCGACGTCGGGCTGATCTGGATCGGCCCGCCGCCGTCGGCGATCGACTCGCTCGGCGACAAGGTGAAGGCGCGGCACATCGCCGACAAGGTTGGAGCCCCGCAGGTCCCCGGTACGCCGGACCCGGTGGCCAACGCCGATGAGGTGGTGGCCTTCGCAACGGAGTACGGGCTGCCGATCGCGATCAAGGCGGCGTACGGCGGTGGCGGCCGGGGCATGAAGGTCGCGCGCACTCTCGAGGAGATCCCGGAGCTGTTCGAGTCCGCGACCCGCGAGGCGGTCAGCGCCTTCGGTCGTGGCGAGTGCTTCGTCGAGCGGTACCTGGACAAGCCGAGGCACGTCGAGACGCAGTGCCTGGCCGATGCCCACGGCAACGTCGTGGTGATCTCCACCCGCGACTGCTCGCTGCAGCGGCGGTACCAGAAGCTGGTCGAGGAGGCGCCCGCGCCGTTCGTCACGGCCGAGCAGCTCGAGACGCTCTACAAGTCGTCGAAGGCGATCCTGCGCGAGGCCGGGTACGTCGGCGCCGGCACGTGTGAGTTCCTGATCGGCCAGGACGGGCTGATCTCCTTCCTGGAGGTCAATACGCGGCTGCAGGTCGAACACCCGGTCAGCGAAGAGGTCACCGGGATCGACCTGGTCCGGGAGATGTTCCGGATCGCTGATGGTGAAGAGCTCGGCTACGACGACCCCGTCGTGAGTGGCCACTCGATCGAGTTCCGGATCAACGCCGAGGACCCGGGCCGTGGCTTCCTGCCCGCGCCGGGCACGCTGACCAAGTGGCACGCGCCGTCCGGACCGGGCATCCGGCTCGACGGCGGTTACGACCAGGGCGAGACGGTCCCGGGCGCGTTCGACTCGCTGGTGGCCAAGCTGATCGTGAGCGGCCGCGACCGGACCCAGGCGCTCGAGCGGTCCCGCCGCGCGCTGAAGGAGTTCGTGGTCGAGGGCATGCCGAGCGCCGTACCGTTCCACGCGGCCGTGGTGAGCGACCCGGCGTTCGTCGGCGACGACAGCTTCAAGGTGCACACCCGCTGGATCGAGACCGAGTTCGACAACCAGATCCCGCCGTACGACGGGGCTGCTGACGTGGCTGAGCCGGTCGAGCGGGAGAAGGTCACCGTCGAGGTCGGCGGCAAGCGGCTCGAGGTCGTCCTGCCTGCCGGGCTGGGCGCGGCGGCCCTTTCTGGTGGCACCGCCGGTGGTACCGGTTCGTCGAAGAAGAAGCCGTCGCGACGCGCGGGTGGCAGCGGCAAGGGCGCGGCCGCCTCGGGCGACGCGCTGACCTCGCCGATGCAGGGCACCATCGTCAAGATCGCCGTCGAGGAAGGCACCACGGTGGCCGAGGGCGACCTGATCGTCGTCCTCGAGGCGATGAAGATGGAACAGCCCCTGAACGCCCACAAAGCCGGTACGATCACCGGTCTGTCGGCCGAGGTCGGCGCGACGGTGGCAGCCGGTGCGGCTATTTGCGAAATCAAGGACTGAAAACACAGCACTTTCTCAGCATTTACCGGTAGCTTCCCTGCAGGATTGCCGCGAGGTATTGCCGCGAGGTGAGGAGAACTCTGCATGTCCAGGAAGACCCACGAGCATCAGCTGGCTCAGCGCAAGGCACAGCGGTTGGCCGAGCGGCAGGCTGAACGGGCCAAGCAGCGACGGATGCTGGGGGTCACGATCGGCGCGATCATCGCGGTGGTCGTGGTGATCGGCGGCGTCGTCGTGGCGGTCGCCCAGAACTCCGGCAGCGACACCCCGGCGGCGGCCGACTCACCCTCGGCCACCCCCTCCGATCCGGCCGCGCAGACGACGGCCGGAGCGGAGAACAAGCCGAAGTCGATCCCAACCGCACTGGCGCCCGCGCCGAAGCGGGCCACTCCGCTCGCGGCGGAGGTGGACTGCAGCTACACGAAGTCCGCCGAGCCGGCCAGCAAGAAGGTCGACCCGCCCGCCAACGGCAAGGTCAAGGCCAGCGGCACCAAGCCCGTCACGCTGGCCACCTCGGTCGGTGACCTGCACCTGAACCTGGACAGCGCCCTGGCGCCCTGCACGGTGAAGAGCTTCCTCAGCCTGGTCGGCCAGAAGTACTTCGACAACACCTCCTGCCACCGGCTCACCGTCGGCGACGGCCTGCAGGTGCTGCAGTGCGGCGACCCGACCGGCAGCGGCAGCGGCGGCCCCGGCTACAGCTTCAAGGACGAGGTGTACCCCACGCTCAAGTACGGCCGTGGCATCCTCGCGATGGCCAACTCGGGCCCGAACACCAACGGCAGCCAGTTCTTCATCGTGTACGGCACCGCCGAACTGCCGCCGCAGTACACCGCCTTCGGCACGCTCGACAAGGCGAGCCTGGAGATCATCGACAAGGTGGCCAAGGCCGGCGTGATCCCCCAGGGCGGGCCTACCGATGGCAAGCCCGCCACTGAGGTCAAGATCAAGACGGCTACGGCGGCCGCCTAAGCACTAGGCCAGTTCGTCGTACCTGCTGCGCGGCCAAGCCAGCAAGGCGTCGATCTGGACCATGCCGGACTGCTCGAGCAGCTGAACCGGACCGTCAGCGAAGTGGAAGAGGCCCGTGGCAGGATCGCGGGCCTCTTTCCATGCCCGGTCGGAGTAGGCCTGCATGACCTTGGTGTAGCCGCGGTCGTGGTCGATCGAGTCGAGGATCAGCAGGTTCTTGAAGTAGATCGAGTTGAACCGGGTCGGCTGCTTCCAGAGCCGGTCCTCGGCCGCGTAGAAGGCGAGGGATGCCTTCGCCAGCGCCTTGGCGTCGGTGAGGTACTTCTTTTCGTGGGTGGCCTTGTACAGCAGGGCTCCCGCGCCGAGCATGACGCCCTGGTTGTAGCTCCACTGGGTCTTCTCGACGTTGCCGGCCAGGTCGATGTGGTCCCAGTACAGGCCGTTCGGGGCCAGCATGCACTGCTGCGCCCAGGCGTACATGCGCTTCGCCGAGGTCAGGTACGCCTTGTTGTGCGTCAGCAGGTACAGGTGCGCGCCGAGCTCGGCGCCCGGCCCGTTGGAGATGGTGTTGCGGTCCTGGCTCCACGGCGCCTGCGTCCAGAAGGTCCCGCCCGCACAGGGATGCGACGCGTCGGTATCCCAGCCATAGTCGACGAGCGCGAAGATCTCCTTCGCCCGCGCCAGCGACGAGCGGTCACCAGTCCGCTGGTAGTGCTGGATCAGGTTGAGGCCGATCCACTCGTTGTCGTCGTAGAACTTGTCGCCTCCCTGGCCGAGCGGCGGCCGGAGGTACGAGTCGTAGCCCTTCGGTGTGGTCGTCGCGTTCCAGTACGGCTGGTACGCATCGAGCCGGCGCTGGGCCTCCTTGTCCGCCTTGCGGCCGGAGCCGGGGATGCCGGCAAGGTTCTCGGCGGCGACGGCGGCCTGCGAGTAGGGCCAGACGTAGGAGTACGGGTTCTGCTGGGTGTTCGGGTACTCCTCCAGCAGCAGGCCTTGGTTGCCGGTGTCGAAGTACTTGTTCAGGGCCTGGTACGACGCTTGCGCCTTGGCCGCTGACGAATGCGGGCCGCTCACGTTGTCGACCTTCGCGTTGGCCGCCGGCGTGTGCAGCCCGGCGAGCATTCCCACCGCGAGCAATCCCCCGGCGATCCGTTGGGTTGATATACCAAATCTTCTGTGCATCGACCTGCTCCTCCTGGGGCGGCAGCGGTTGACATCGATGTCACGTTCTAGCTGGCCAAGGGATTCGCCGTCAATGGCTCGGTCGTCATCCCTCAGTTGGCATATCAAGTACGGCCGGCTGATCGAGAGCGACGGGTTGGACGCCGGCGAAGGCGAACCAGGCCGAGCGCATGTGCAACCGCAGCCGGACCTGGTCGCCGGTGAGCACGACCTTGCCCTTCGAACCGACCGCCTCGACGGTGAGTACCCGGCCACCGGATGGGCCGATGCCGGTTCGGCGTACGACCCGGAGACTGCGTAGCGTGCCGACGCCGAAGGTGCTCTGGAGTTGCGAACTGGTCCGGGTCACCGTCCAGGTGACATTCGGGTTCTTGTTGCCCGGGTAGCCGTCCCAGTTGTCCGCCTTCATCACCTGGTACGCCACTGGGCCGTCAGCCGTGGCGCCGCCGTTGGAGGACGAGAACTCGGCCATGATCGGCTTGCCCTTGTAGAGCCGGACCTGGCCCGCGGTTGCCGCGATGGCCGCGTTCGTTGTCTTCTCTTCGTCGTTGTACCCGCCGTAGACCTGGCACGAGGTCGTGTCGCAGAGGTCGTACGCCCGCTTGGTGGACCGGTTGCGATGGAAGACCGAATAGGTGCGCGCGGCAACGGCCTGCACCTGGAGCGCGGCCGGCTTCCAGGTCGTCACGGCCTCACGCGGGACGACCCCACGCAGGTAGAGCTCCAGCGGGAGCACGTTGATAGTGTCGAAGTGTGCG
Source organism: Kribbella sp. NBC_00382 (assembly GCF_036067295.1). NCBI lineage: Bacteria > Bacillati > Actinomycetota > Actinomycetes > Propionibacteriales > Kribbellaceae > Kribbella > Kribbella sp. NBC_00382. The sequence continues at coordinate 3,962,751 of NZ_CP107954.1, read as the reverse complement.
CCGGACAGATCCGCGGGGCGCAGTACGCCGCGATAACGCACGGTTTTACCGCTGGGCAGGATCAACGAGATAGCGGTCGGACCCTCGAACTGACCGATACCGGTCAGCGTCTTCCACAGCGTCCACTTCTTCGTCTTCGTGTTGTACGAGCTCACCTTGGAGCCGTGTTCGCCGTTCGGGTCGATCGACCACTGGTTCCGGGTCGATGCCACCGGCAACGTGTAGACCTTGGCGGTCTTGAGATCACGCAGCCGCAGCTTGCGGATCGCGGTCACCCGGACGCCGTCGGTGGTGTCGGCGCGGAGCTGGACCCGGATGGTGCCGGTCGCCTTGCCCACCGTCGTACCGGGGTAGTAGAAGTCCAGGATCGTCTTGGCGGACCGGCCGGCCAATGCGGCGCCCTGGGCACCGTACTGCGACATCCCGCGGCCGTGGCCGAAGCCGCGACCGGTGATCGTCTGGGTCGCCTCGGGCTCGGGCGGAGGGGCGGCCACAGCCGTTGCGCTCAGCAACGTGGAGCCGGTGATCAGGGCAACTATTACGCGTTTCATGAGATGAAAACCTTGCGTTCATGGCTGTTGTAGGTGAGCCAGCCGTGCTGGAACCTCTGTCGCAGGCCGCCCTTGATCCGGTACATGTCCGAGGTCGGCAGGCCGAGTCGCGAGCGCTCGGCGCCGAGGGCGGCGTACTTGCGGTGGATCATCCCGGCGACCGGGCGCATCCCGGTCCGCTTCGACCAGTACAGGCCGCCGTTCTGGAAGCTCTGGACCAAGCTGTTGTTGGCTCGGCCGATGCGGTACTCGCTCGTCGGCTGCTTGAGCAGACCGTCCGGGCCGCCGAGTTGGCGGTAGCGGGTCCGGAACAGGCTCTGGACCGAGTGCGCTCCAGTCTTCGGCGACCAGTAGATGTCGCGGGCTTTGAAGTAGGTGGCCCGGCCCGTTCTGGTTCGGTGCTCGCCCCAGAATGGTTGCCCGGTCACCTTGAATCCGCCGAGCTTCACGGCGTACCGGTAGATCTCGGTGGAGACGCTGCGGTTCATCAGGGCCATCGTTCGTTGCTTCAGCCAAGGAAGTTTGGCGTAGAGGTTCTTGCCGGGGCAGGCCGTTGCCTTGGTGTCGCGATGGCCGGAGACCGTGTGCAGCTTGCTGCCGGCCAGCACGATCGTGCCCAGCGGCGAGCGGTAGTTGGCGTCCAGCTTCCAGGCGATGATCCGGGCCGTCATCTCCAGCATCGGGGGCGGCGGCACCACCTTGTCGAAGTTGCCGATCAGCGAGACGCCGAAGGAGTTGGCGTTGAACGAGCCGGTGTGCGCGCCGAGGACGGGCAGTTGCGTACCGCCGTACCGGCCCTCGAAGGCACGGCCGAAGCGGTCGACGAGGAAGTTGTAGCCGAGATCGCACCAGCCGCGGCTCTTCACGTGGTACGCGTACATGCTGCGGACCATCGCCGGAACCTGCTTGCGGGTGTAGTCGTTGCGATCGGCGGTGTGGTGCACGAAGGCTGCCTGGACGGTGCCGGTGTACTTCGGTTTCGCACAGGCCTTGCCGTTGTGGGCGCGGAGGCGCTCGTCGGCTCCCCAACCGCGACGGGTCACGATGGGCGGCATCGGGTATGGCGCTTTGGTGCCGGTTGCCTGGATCGGGTCCTGGGCGGTGGGTGGTTCGGCGTCGGTCGCGAGGATGCCGGGGTTGATCAGGGCAACTTTGGCGTCGGTGACGGTCGTACCGTCTGTTGTGGTCAGGGAGGCTTGGACGCCGTTCGCGTCGCCGACCCAGTAGGGCTCGGTGCCGGAGCGTTCATTGCCTTCGGTGGTACCGGTTGCTGGGCCGTGATCGTCCTCGACGGGCAAGGGTTCCCAAGCGGACCACTGGCCGTTGCGTTGGACTCGCACCTTGACCTGCACGGGGGTGGAGTTCTTGCGGTAGGGCCAGGTGACGCCGACCAGGCCGAAGGGTTTGGTCTGCTGGGCCTCGGTGGTGGCGAAGTTTCCGCCTTGTTTTAAGGGGATTTCGACGTAGTCCGAGTCGGCGGTGAGCTGCTGGGCGACGGTCTGCTGGATGGCTTGGCTGGGTGCGGGCGCGAGCGGTGCGAACAGGGCGAGGCCTGTCACCGCGGTCAGCGCCAGCCGGAGGGAGAAGGTCTTGCTCATCGGACAGCCTTCTGCTAGACGGGACCTCAGTAGTCGATTATGCGCACTGCGTCACCGCTCGCCCGGCATTTTCGTCACCCTGCGTGGCGCTCGTTGCTTGCTAGGATTACTGCTGAAATCGAAGCGACTCCGAGGCGGCGTGATGACGGGTGCCAACCGGTTCCGGGACGAGGACCTGTCCTGCCCGTTGTCGACGACGGTGCGACACGTCGGCGAGTGGTGGACGCTGCTGATCCTGCACGACGCCTTCGACGGGTACACCCGGTTCGACGAGTTCCAGCGCAACCTGAGGATCTCGTCCAGCATGCTGACGACGCGGTTGAAGACGCTGGTCGACGACGGGTTGCTGGAGCGTACGAAGTACCAGGACAAACCACCGCGCTACGAGTACGTGCTGACCTCGCTCGGGCGGTCGTTGCGTCCTGTCATCATCACCCTTGCCGCGTGGGGAAACGAGCGGCTGGAGGCCGGGGAGCGGTCGATGATCCTGGTCGACGCCGGCACCGGCGAGGAGGTCGAGCCGGTCGTGGTGGACCGCTCGACCGGGCGGCGGATCGACGGGCCGGACTTCGTCTTCACTGCCGGGCCGGCTGCCTCGGAAGCGATGCGCAGGCGCTATTCATAGCCTTGGAATGCTTTATTTTCAGGAGATTCTCAGGAGATTTCGGTCGGATTCGACCGCCCGGTAGGCTCGACGCACTACCAGTCGAGGAAGGCCCGACATGTTCACAGTCATCTTGCTGATCGCGCTCGTCGTGATCGGCGTCCTGGCGTTCCGTTCGTACCAGCGGACGCAGCTGCAGAACAAGAAGCAGCACGAGATCACCGCGGGCGAGCTGGAGTCGGTGAAGAAGACCGCCGACGAGGACATCACCCGGTTCGGCGAGGAGCTGCAGGACCTCGACCTGGACATGGTCGGCAAGGACCTCGGCGACGGCGCCCGGCAGGACTACCAGCGCGCGCTCGACTCGTACGAGTCGGCCAAGCAGGCGGTCGAGCAGGTCACCGAGGCCGAGCAGATCAAGCACGTGATCGAGATCCTCGAGGACGGCCGGTACGCCGCTGCCTGTGTCCGCGCCCGGGTCAACGGCGAGCCGCTCCCGCAGCGCCGCCCGTCCTGCTTCTTCAACCCGCAGCACGGCCCTTCGGTCGTCGACGTGATGTGGTCGCCTCCGGGCGGCGCCCCGCGTGAGGTCCCGGCCTGCGCCGCCGACGCCGAGCGCGTCCGGGCCGGCGCCGAGCCCGACGTCCGCAAGGTCATGGTCGGCCCGCAGCGCGTCCCGTACTGGGAGGCCGGCCCGGCCTACTCCCCCTACGCCCAAGGCATGTTCGGCGGCCTCGGCGGCGTGATGACCGGCATGTTCCTCGGCACGATGCTCGGCGGCATGTTCGCCGGCGGCGGGTACGGCGACTACGCGGCAGGCTACGACGCCGGCATGAACGACGGCGGCGGAGACGGCGGTGGCGATGGCGGAGGCGACGGCGGCCAGGGCGACTTCTCCGGCGACGGCGACTTCAGCGGCGGCGGAGACGGCGGCGGCTGGGACTTCGGCGGCGGCGACTTCGGCGGCGGAGACTTCTGACAACCCACCTCGAAACCACCGGAAGCCTCAAGCTTCCGGTGGTTTTCTCATTCCCGCCGCATGCCCCCACCCGTGCTCGCGTCGCGCACCGACGTCTTGAGCCCACCCGAAGTACAAACGGTGGCGCGCACCAGGGGCGACACTCTGGTTTGAGCTGGTTGGGTCGGCGCTCAATCCGGGCCGGACCCACGTCGGGCACCAACGTCTTGGGACCACCGGTCCTCCGCTGTCCTGGGACCACCGGGCCCTCCGCCGTATGCGCCCGCCGCAGTGCGGCTGCTGCCCTGACCGACCTGCCGGGTGATGGCATCTGGGTGGTAACTAACTTGCACCTGGCGGCAATTTGTTTCCGCCTAGTACTACAGCCGGGGTTCGTGATGTTCAGCGTGTGGTCGTCGCGTTGGCCGGACCGCCACCACTCACAAACCTCAACTGATCGCATCGGGCCAAGCATGCGCAGGCGTGCTCCCGGGTGGAACGGCAGGTTTGTGAGTGGTGGCGGTCCGGGCCTGCCGCCCACCATCACGAACTCCGGCTGTAGTACTAGTCGCCCTGCCTGCCGGAGCCACGCGAGGCGGCTGTCGTCTCCCAGAGCTAGATTCGGACTGGACCGGAATAGTTTTCTGGGATCTTGCCGGGGCCCCCGGCCGGGCCTAGCGTCGGGAGGGTGCATGAGCTCGCCATTACGGAGAGCGTGGTCGATGCGATCGTCGAGAAGGTCGGCGACGGACCGATTGCGGCGGTGCGCCTGGAGATCGGCAGGCTGTCGGGGCTGGTGGCCGATTCGGTGCGGTTCTGCTTCGAGGTCGTGGCCAGTGGCACGGGGTTGGAGCATGCGCGGCTGGACATCGACGAGCCGCCCGGGCGGGCGTACTGTCGAACGTGCGGGGAGGAGTTCGCCCTCGACGAGCCGATCATGCTGTGCCCGTGTGGCAGTGCGGATCTCGACATTCTCAGCGGCCAGCAGCTGCGGATCATCTCGGTGGAGGTGCGATGACATGTGCAGCACCTGCGGATGCGGACAGCCCGGCGACGGCGGGACGCGGCTGACCGTAGTACACGATCATGACCACGGGCACGACTCTTCGGGCCACGGTCACGGACACGGCCACGAGCACCCGCAGCAGATCGTCGTGCAGGAGGCCGAGACCAGGACTGTGCTGCTGGAGCAGGAGATCCTGGCCAAGAACGACGGGCTCGCGGCGGCGAACCGGCATCGCCTGCAGGAGCGTGGGATCGCGGCGATCAACCTGATGAGCTCACCCGGCTCCGGCAAGACGACGCTGCTCGAGCACACCATCCGGGCGATCGGCTCGCGGCGGCAGTCGCTGGTGATCGAGGGCGATCAGGAGACCCTGTACGACGCCGAGCGGATCCGCGCGACCGGTACGAAGGTCGTGCAGATCAACACCGGCGCCGGCTGTCACCTGGACGCACAGATGCTGACCTCCGGACTGGCCGAGCTCGCGCCGCCCGACGGGTCGCTGGTGTTCGTCGAGAACGTGGGCAACCTGGTCTGCCCGGCGCTCTTCGATCTGGGCGAGGCGGCGCGCGTGGTGATCATCTCGGTCACCGAGGGGGCCGACAAGCCGGCGAAGTACCCCTACATGTTCCGCACCGCCGATCTCGTCCTGCTGAACAAGATCGACCTGCTCCCGTACGTCGATTTCGACGTCGACCTGTGTCTGCGGCTGATCGCGCAGATCAAGCCCGATGCGCAGATCCTGCAGGTCTCCGCGACCAAGGGGACCGGGATGGACGCGTGGTACGACTGGCTCGCGGGACTCTGACGGCGAGCAGGACGGCGGCGGCAACCGAGATCCAGAGATAGGAGTTGCCGGCAACGACCTGGAAGAAGTTCCAGTCGAATTCCTGGTTGTTGCCTCGTGGCGGCCACCAGATCGGGGCGAGCATGAACAATGCTGCCCAAGTCAATGCCGTAGGCAACGGGTAACGCCGGCCGACACTGGTGGCCGTGAGCAACGAAGCGCCGAGCGGGATGACCCAGACCCAGTGGTGGCTCCAGGAGACCGGCGAGCAGAGCAGGCCGATCAACGCGGTCGTCGACACCGCCGCCAACTGCTCGCCCCGGAGCCAAAGGTCGCGGCTCAACCACAGCCCAGCGATCACGGTCACCAGTACTACGGCCTGCCACACGTGCCCACCACCGTCGACATCACCGGTCAGCCGGGCCAGGAACCCGTTCCACGACTGGTTGCCCGAGTACGCGAGCCCGCCGATCCGGCTGGTGTCGGAGATCAGATGCGTCCAGTACTCGTACGCCGTCCGCGGTGTGATCAGGAACCCGATCAGCACCGTCCCCACGAAACTGGCCGACGTGTAGGCGAGCGCCTTCCATTGCCGGGTGACCAGCAGGAGGCCGAGGAACACCAGCGGGGTCAGCTTGATCCCAGCCGCCAGGCCGAGCCAGATGCCCCGGCCAGTGCGGGCTTTCGGACCCAATACGTCGTACAGGATCAAAGCGCACAGAATCAGGTTGATCTGCCCGTACGACAGCGTCTCGCGCACCGGCTCGATCAGCACGGACGCTGCGGTGATCGCGATCAGGACGGCCGGATGCACGCTCTTATTGAGCTTGTTCAGGCTCATCCGCACAATCGCCACAAGCGCGACCAGCGAGGCGGCGATCGAGGCGCCGTACGCCAGCGGCCAGGGCAACAGCGAGACCGGCGCCATCACCACACCCCCGAAGATCGGGTACGTGAACGGCATCGAGATGTACCGCAGCCGAGCCGTGTAGAGGCTCTCCGGATCGGACAGCATCGCCGCGCCGCCGAGCCGATAGACCTTCAGATCAGCCCCGGTGTGGTCCCACACGAACGGCAGAACCACCGCGACGACGACGCAAACCCCCGCCGCCACCCACCACCGGCGCTTGGCCGGGTCCCCCAGGATCCCCGATATCACCCGAGTCAGCCTGACACCCGCCAGGGTCACTGCGGTCTATGCCACTCCCACGGTTGTGTCTCAACCCGACGGCAAGAATCACCACCGCCACCATCGCCGCGATCAAATACGCGTTCCCACTGAACTGCTCCGCGAAGGACCAGTCCAGCTCCCGATTCTCATGATTGGGCGGCCACCAAATCGGCGCGATCGTGAACACCCCGAACCAGCCGATGCAAAAGAGGAGCCTGTACTTCATAAGCCTGCCGATCACCGCGACCCCCAACGGAATCGCCCAAACCCAATGATGACTCCACGAAACCGGTGAGCAGAGCAACCCGACAAGCGCCGTCACCGAAACCGCCGCCACCCGCTCGCCCGTCACCCAAAGCTGCCTCGCCAACCACAACCCACCACCAACCGTCAGCCCGACCAGGACGAGCCAGACCAGGCCTCCGCCGTCCAGGTCCCCGGTCAACCTGATCAGAAACGCATTCCACGACTGATTACTCGAGAACGCCAACCCACCGATCCTCGTGGTGTCCGCCAGCAACGAGGTCCAGTACTCCTTGGCCCCATGCGGCGTCACCACAAACCCGACGAGCACCGTCACCGCAAAGGCCGCCGACGCATGCGCCAACGCCTTCCACTGCTTCGTGACAACCAGCAGCCCGAAAAACACCAACGGCGTCAACTTCACCCCCGCCGCCAACCCAACCCAACCCCCGCGCGCCGGCCGACCCGCCGGACCCAGCACGTCGTACAAAACCAACGCGCACAACATCAGATTGACCTGCCCGAACCCAAGCGTCTCCCGCACCGGCTCAAGAACGAGCGACCCAGCCACCACCGCCAACAACACCGGCGACCCCAGCCTGTTATGAGTCGACAACCGCCAAACAGCAATCAAACTGACAAACGTCCCCACCGTCCACACCGCCACAGCCACCGCCCACGGCATCAACGCGAACGGCACCATCACCACCGCAGCAAACGGCGGATAAGTAAACGGCAACCCCGCCAACCGCACGTCATACAACGCCGACGCCTCATCCAGCAGGGTGGTCCCACCCAGCCTGTAGACCTTCAGATCAACAAGCGAATGCTGCCAGAGCATCGGCAACACCACGCTGGCCACAACACAAACCCCAAAGGCCAGCCCCCACCACACCTTGCTCCGCATGCCCGAAATCCTGACATGCACACAAGGTCCTCCCGCAGGCGCCTCCTGCCCACTCGGGCCCTTCGGCGTTCGTCTGGAACCGCACCACGTCCCCTTCAGCCACCCCATCAACAAGAAACGGAGTGCTCCGCACTGACGGCGTCCCGCAGGCGGATGCTCTGTACTGACAAATGCGGGTGGGCGATCGAGAGACTTTCCGGACGTTGCCGAGGGTTGGCTGTCCCGGTGGACAGGATGTAGTCGGGAGCCGACCGTCGATCGCAGCGTGAGGGCGGTCGGTGGACGTCGAAGAAGGGGACTACCTCCTGTCGAGCGGGACAGGAGGGGCCGGCGGGCGACTGGACGCGGGCCGGATCGAGCCGGGTGCGAGGCGAGCCGACCATCGACCCGAGCAAGTCGACAACAGCCGGTCACCCAGCACGTGGCCTCGCCTGCGGTTCGGGTGGGCTCAAGACAGTGGTGCGCAACGCGAGTACGGGTTGGGATATGCGCTGGAAAGAACAACCGCCCACCCCGGGAGGTGCTGGGGTGGGCGGTTGTCAGTGTGGCGTTAGTTTCGGTTGATGGTGATGGGGACGGATAGGGCGGACGGGGCCGAGGTGGGGCCTAGGAGTAGTTCGCCCTTGTAGGTTTGGCCTGCGGTCATGGGCTTGTTGTAGGCCACGTGCAGGGTTACTGGGGTGCCGGCCGGTAGGGGGCCGGTGGGGAGGCCGGTGACTGTTAGGTCGTTGCCCTGGACTGCATTGATGTTCAGGGTGAAGGCGGGAGTACCGGCTACTGCGAAGCCGTGGACCCAGATCTGGTAGTTGCCGTCGGGTGGGCTGATCAGGTCTACAGATTCGTTGGCGGTGCCGGAGGTCGAGGAGGCCACGATCTCCGACGGGGCGAAGACGCCGTCGTTGTTGGCGTCGCGGACCACGAACAGGTCGAGGTCGTTGGAGTCCAGGGCGGTCGAGACGCTCAGCCGGGAGGCGTGGTTCAGCGTGAGGTTCTTCTTCACGCTCGCCGTCGACGGATCGTTCGGGTCGTCCTGGTGGGCCGTCTCGGTGGTGGTGCTCGGCTGGCTGAGACCGAAGGCGCTGGCCTTCAGACCGTCCAGCGCGACGCTCGACTCGAAGTTAACGTCGAAGCTTCCGGAGTCGCCTGCCGAAGATACCGACACTGCGGACGGCGAGACCGAAGCACTACCGAGCTGCACCTTGAAGGGCGTGTTGAACGCGTCGCCCTGCCAGCCGACCTGGTGGACCGCCACCGCCTGCAGGCCTTCCTGCGCCGGTGCCGTCACGAAGTCAGCCGGACCGCCGGTCGCGGTGTCGAACCGCCAGACACCCGCTCTGATGTTGGTGTTCGGACTCTTCCCGACCGTGTCGATCGTGTACGGCGCACCGAACACCGAGTCGGGGAAGAGCTGGAAGTGGTTCTCCGACCGCCCCATGATCAGCGTGTCGAGATCCGTGTACGGACCGGTGCCCTGCCAGGTCGTGTTGGCCAGCAGCTTGGTCCCGTCGGCCGGCGTCTTCGGTACGTCGTAGTAGAAGAACCGCCAGTCGCCGGACTCAGCCCGCCAGCCCCAGTCGTTGGCACCGAAGACCGAACCGTTGTTGTACGTGTAGTTCTTCTGCGCCTCGGCGACATCCGAACCACCGAACGTCGTCGTCCCGACGATCTTCCCGCTCGCGTCCTGCGTCGCCTTGGCGGCAACCGCCACGGACACCGGCACGACCATCGAGTCGCTGCCCCGGCTGAGCACGATCGCGCCGGAGTACATCCCGTACGGCGTACCGGTCGGCACCTTGATCGACGCGTTGACCGTGCCGTCCTTCGACCGGCCGGAGGTGGTGATCCACTTCCAGTCGCTGTTCTTGTACCAGTCGATCGAGATCTTGAAGTTCGTCACCGGGATGGCGACGTTCTTGGTCGAGTGCTGCAGACCGAGGAACACCCCGTCGGCCATCCGCGAGTACGGGTCGCGCACCCAGGACTGCAGTGCGTTCGCGCCGGCCCGGTGGTACATGAACCGGCCGTACTCGCCCTGCTCCATCTCCGACTTGGCGAAGTCCAGGTCGAGGAAGCCGTCGATGTTGGAGCTGGTCGTCTTGTCCGTGTGGTTGACGACTCCGTTGCCGTTGGCATCCTTCCAGAGCTTGCCGTCACCGTTCACGTCGGTCCAGTTGTAGGTGAGCAACCGCCACGCCTGGTCCTCGGTGTAGTCCTTGTTCGCGTCGAACTGCTCGCGCGGGTACTCCAGCTTGACCACCATCAGGTCGGCGTCCTTGTGCTGTTTCACCTTGCTGGTCAGGTCGACCAGGTAGTCCGGCGCGTTGAAGTTGCCGGTGCTCTCCTGCTTCAGATCCTTGCTGCTCAACGAGAACGTGTCGTTCGCGGTACGGACCAGCTGCCGGTCGCTGACGTCCCAGGTGCCCGGGCCGTTGACCGTGAACTTCTGCGTGTCAGTCGCACCGGGTGCGATCACGTTCGCGAACACCGGGTACTCCGTACCGCGGTAATCGCCGACCCGCCATTGCGTCGGGCTGACCGAGGCGCGCGTACCGACCGCGCTGCGGACCGCCTTGCCGACGTCGATCGAGCCGGAGCCCTGGATGTTCGAGTCGTACCCGAGGTCCTGCGCGGAACTCTTCAGCAGGTTCTTCGCCGTCGAGTAGAACCCAGCCGGTACTGCGCCCGCGTGCTGCGCCTTGTATGCCTGGTACACCAGTGCGGTGGCACCGGCGGCAACTGGTGTCGACCGGCTCGTACCACCCCAGGTGGTCCACGCGTTCCGGCCGTCGAGCACGGTGTTCAGCGTGGCGTCACCGGGCGCATAGGCGCCGTCGGCAACCACATCGACCCCGTTGGTCGCGTTGGCGCCGAAGCCACGGTTCGACCAGACCATCACGTCGTTGTCGTTGATCTGCTTGGTCCGGATGATCGAGTCCCAGCCGGAGCCACCGAACTGCGTCGACGCGCCGACCTCGATGCCGGCCGTCGGGGCCGCCGATCCCGTCGTACCGAAGCCAGGAGCACCGTTACCCGTCGAGAACAGCGGCGTCGTGCGACCGCCATTGTGGATCACATCAGCCTCTTGCGAAGCCGCATCCCAGCCGTCGTTGTCGATCTGGGACTGCCCGTAGGAGTTCGAGGTGACGTCGACGCCCTGACGGGAGGTCAGGAAGTACCCGAACTGGGTGGAGAAGGCGAAGCCGAGGTAGATGTCGCCGAACGGAGCGAGCTTGGCGTTCGGAGCACCACCCAGTACTGCACCCGCGTACTTGCCACCGGCAATGTCCTTGAAGGCCGGAGCCTTGCCGTTGGCAACTGCCTGGCCGACGATGTTCGACGCGGTCAGCGTGCCGTGGCCCTCGATCGACGGGTCGAAGTCACCCGTCCAGGCAACCACCTCGCCGGGGCCGAACGGCTCACCCTCGCCGCCGAACGCGTCCAGACCGCCCGGGAGCGGGGTCACGCCGTCGGAGATGTAGTACAGCAGTCCGCCGGACAGGTCGGTATAACCGTCACCGTTCATGTCCCGGTACGACGCCGGGCTGGCCTTGCTGACCGGCTTCTCGTCCGCGAACGAGTGGTCGTTGTCCAGGTCGGCGTAGATGGTGTCGTACACACCGGCCGTGTGCGGGTCGGTGAGCAGGAACGCTGGGCGCTCGCCGTACAGCTGGAGCAGGTGGTCGTCCGGGTGGCTGCCGAGGCGGACCTTGCCGGACTTGCTCCACGCCGCCGGGAAGTCGTAGCTGTGCTCGACCGTGCCGGCGGGTGCGGAGAAGTTGCGCGAGGGGCCGGTCTTGGTGGCGAAGTTCACCGAGCAGTTGCCGGCGGCCGGAGTACAGGTTGCCGCGTCGGTCTTCACGTACCAGGACAAGCCCTGGTCGATCTGGTCCGGGGCGAACAGCCACTGCTGCGTGCCGTACGGATCGAAGGCCTTGGGCCAGCCGTTCCAGCCGGCCTTGGCGCCGGTCTGGCCGGACCAGGTCTGCCAGGTGTTCAGCAGGTCCGGGTGGCCGAAGTCGGTACCTCCGTCGAGGACGCCGACGGTGATACCGGTGCCGGTGTAGCCGTCCTTCCAGGCGCCGGTGAAGTTGTGCGACTTGGCGTCGAGCAGGTTCTGCTTGCGCAGCTTCTCGAAGTTCGAGGGGAGCGGCGGCGGCGCTTCGGAGTACGGGATCTCTGTGGCCTGGATCTTGGCGATCGCGGCCTGCTGCTCGGCCTTGGTCGGTGCCTGGTGCAACTGTGGGTCGGGGTCGCCGAGCGGCTGCCCGGTCTTGCCGAACTCGACCGGCTGCACGGAGACGACGCCCGGCGCGGACGCCAGCTTGGCGAGCGCTTGGACGCCGATGGAGCCGGCGATGATGCCTGTACCACCGGACTGCGCGACGCGTGCGTTGTCAAGCAGCGCGCGGGCCTTGGTGGAGTCACCCTTGACGGTCGCGAACACCGCGACCTGCTGGGTCTCCCCCTTCTTGACCCGCTTCTCCAGCTTCGGATCGAGCTTCGCCACCGCTGCATCGGTCGCCGTCTCCACCTGCGGGGTGGGTTGCCCATTGGGTTGCACGGCAGGTTGTCCCGGTGGCGCCGCCCTGGTCGCAGCCTGTACCGGCGCCGACATCAGCGGCGCGGCGATCAGGGTGGTCAAGGCAACAAGCGCGGAACCATGCAAAAGCCGACGTCTCATCAAGTCCCCTCCAGCACGGGCGGCCCCCCGACCACCGCAAGTCAACTGAGGGGACTGTACGACCGTCACCCACCGCCACGGAAGCAATCCGCCGGACCAGTTCCCGCCACCCAATATTTGGTTGCCACAAGCAACGGCCACGGTCCGTACACACCGCTCCACCGCCCGCAATCCGGCCCTGGATTTTCCGCATCACCCCGCCATCCAGCCCCCACCACCCCCGACTACCCGGAGTATCCGACCCCCTCCCTTGCGAAACGCATGTTTACCCCTGTCCTCTCGCGATAGGTTTCCGACGCACCGTTTCCGCCCCGAGGAGGCCCCCCGTTGGACAGCTCATTGGCAATCGCCGGGATCGGCGTACTGGGCACGCTGGCCGCCTCGACGCTGTCGCCGCTGATCTCCGAGCGCTCGAAACGCCGCGAGTTCGACCGGGCCCGGGCCGAGCGCCTCGAACAGGCCGAGCGGGACGAATCGCGAGTACGACGGCTGGAACTGCGCGAGGGCTACATCGCCTTCAACGCGGCGGCTCGCGACTACCATCGCGCGCTGCGGGCCTGGTCCTACGCAACCGACAACGGCACCGAGCAGGCCGCCGAGTCCGTCGAGTTGCCGCAGACCCGGCAAGCATTCCAGACGGCGTATGCCGAGGCGCAGATGATCGTCACCGCACCCGTACTGGTGCTGGCGCAGCAGATCGCCCGGGGACTCGCCGATGCGTGGGCCATCCTCAAACACCGCGAGGACGGCACGCACGATCCGGTCACCGATACGACCGAGAGGTGCCGCGAGATCCTCAACGACGTGTGGGCACCTTTGACGGCCATCCGGGTCGCCATGCGAGGCGATCTCCAGTTGCCCACCGCTGTGGACCGGTCAGCAGATCCGGGGTAGTTGTTCTCCGATCGGGGTGTCGACGACGCGGGTGGCGCCGAAGGTGGTTCGGGTGGTGACCATGCCGGGGTGGGAATCCACGCAGGTGCCGATGATGGTGGCTTCGGCGCCTAGGGGGTGGGAGCGCATGGCTGTCAGGACTGCGTCGGCGTCGGAGGGGGCGACGATGGCCAGGAGTTTGCCTTCGTTGGCTACGTAGAGCGGGTCCAGGCCTAAGAACGAGCAGGCGTTGGCGACCGTCTCGGGGATGGGGAGGTCGCTCTCGACCAGTTCGATGCCTACACCGGCGGCCTTGGCGATCTCGTTGAGTGAGGTGGCGACTCCGCCGCGGGTGGGATCTCGTAGTACATGGACATCTAGTACCGCGTCCAGCATTGCGTCGACGAGTCCGTTGAGGGGAGCGCAGTCGCTGACCACCTCGGTGCCGAACGAGATGCCCTCGCGGACGCTCATGATCGCGATGCCGTGCACCCCGATCGCGCCGCTGACGATCACCACATCGCCGACCGCAGCACGCTGCGGGCGGATGTCGACGCCTTCGCGGACCAGCCCGATGCCGGCCGTGTTGATGTAGACGCCGTCGCCGTGACCGGAGTCGACGACCTTGGTGTCGCCGGTCGCGATCGTGACGCCGGCGCGTTCGGCCGCAGTACCCAGGTCTTGAGCGATCCGGCCGACGACTGACAGCTCGACGCCTTCCTCAAGGATGAAACCGCAGGACAGGTACGCCGGTTGCGCCCCGGACATCGCCAGGTCGTTGACCGTGCCGTTGACCGCGAGGTCGCCGATACTGCCGCCCGGGAAGAACAACGGCTGGACGACGAACGAATCGGTCGAGAACGCGAGCCGTGCACCGCCCAGCGTGACCACGGCCGAATCCGTCAACCCCGCCAGCAATGGATTCGAGAAGGCCGGGACGAAGAGGTGCTCGATCAACTCGCCCGACATCTGGCCGCCACCACCGTGGCCCATCACGATCGTCTGGTGATCCCGCAACGGCAACGGGCAGGTCCACCCGTCGAAGTTCGGGACGGTGGGATCCGGCAGCATCACTTGCTCAGCCAACGGAACTCACCGCCCCGGCGGGCGTCTCCAGACGGCGGTACAGGTAGTACGCCGCGCAGGCGCCTTCGCTCGACACCATCGTCGCGCCGAGCGGGTTGCGCGGAGTACAGAGTGTTCCGAACGCCGAACACTCATGCGGCTTGATGTGGCCCTGGAGGACCTCGCCGCTGCGGCAGATCTTGGACTCCTCGGTGGCGATGTCGCGAACCGAGAACCGGTACTCCGCGTCGTACTCGCGGTATCTCGGCGACAGCCGCCAGCCGCTCTGCGGGATGACCCCGATCCCCCGCCAAGCGCGATCGGTGGTCTCGAAGACATCGGCGAGCATCGCCTGCGCGGCCGTGTTGCCTTCGTCGGTGACGGCACGTTTATAGGCGTTCTCGACGTAGTGCTCGCCGCGCTCCAACTGCGTCACCGTGCGCAGGATGCCGGCCAGGATGTCGAGTGGCTCGAAGCCGGTGACGACGATCGGGACCTTGTACTTCGCGGAGAGCTCGGGATACTCCGAAACCCCCATCACGCTGCACACGTGGCCGGCCGCTAGGAACGCCTGCACGCGGCAGTTGGGCGACTCCATGATCGCCGCGATCGCCGGTGGGACCTTGACGTGCGAGACGAGCAGGCTGAAGTTCGGGATGTTCTGGCGCTTGGCCTGGTACACCGTCATCGCGTTCGGCGGCGCGGTCGTCTCGAAGCCGATGCCGAAGAAGACGACCTGGCGATCCGGGTTGTCCTTCGCGATCTTGAGCGCGTCGAGCGGTGAGTAGACGACCCGGACGTCGCCGCCCTCGCTCTTGATCTTGAACAGGTCACGCCCGCTGCCCGGCACCCTGAGCATGTCGCCGAACGAGCAGAAGATGACGCCTGGCTGGGAGGCGATCTCAAGTGCCTTGTCGATGATCTCCAGCGGCGTCACGCAGACCGGGCAGCCCGGGCCGTGGATCATCTCGACGCCGTCGGGCAGCAGCTGGTCGATGCCGTGCCGGACGATCGTGTGGGTCTGGCCGCCGCACACCTCCATCATCGCCCACGGCCGGGTGACGGTCGCGTGGATCTGGTCGACCAGTTTGCGGGCGAGCTCCGGATCGCTGAACTCGGCGAGATACTTCATGACATCGTCTCCTCTGTTCCCGGCGGGCGACGCTCCCCGGCCTGCTGGGCCGCGATCCCCCAGTGATCACCGAACTCCTCTTCCAGCGCGCCGAGCGAGCGGTACAGCTCGAGCGACTGCTGGGCCGACTCCTCGTCCAGGCGTTGCAGGGCGAACCCGACGTGCACGATGGTGTACTCCCCCACCTGCAGGTCCGGCAGATACGCCAGGCAGACGTCCTTGATCACGCCGCCGAAGTCGACCTTGCCCATCCGGGTGTCGTCCTCGTCGCGGATCTCCACCACTCTCCCGGGAACAGCTAGACACATATCCCTTGCTCCTTGTCTTCCGTCATCCGAGCCGCCCTCCGAGCTGCCACAGCCAGCTGCCCCAGCGCGATCCCGGCATCGGTCGGCGGTACCCGCCGATGCCGCAACACCACGAACCCAGCCGCCGCCAACCCCCGGCAACTTGCCTCCAGCAACAACTTGTTCACGAACACCCCGCCGGACAGCGCAACGGTGTTGATCCCGCGGTCCGCCCTGATCCGCTCAGCCGTCCGCACCATCAGCTCCGCCAGCCCCAGGTGGAACCGCAGGCTGATCACACCTGCCTCGACGCCGTCCAGCACATCCCGTACGACGGCGCCCAACAGCTCCCCTGGGGCCTCGAACTCGAACCGGTACCCGACTCCGGCTCCGGCGGCAACCCCCTCCAGCTCGATGGCGGCCTGTGCTTCGTAGCCGGCTCGATGGCAGACGCCGGCGAGCGACGCGATCGCATCGAAGAGCCTTCCCATGCTGGAGGTTGGAGCACAGGCCAGGTTGCGGTCCAGCTGGGCTTCGAGCAGCGCCAGCTCTTCGCCGGAACACGTTTGGACAGCGGGCAGTCTGGGATCCCACGGGATGCCGGCCGCGAACAGGTGAGCCAGCGCCATCCGGCAAGGGTTCTGCACACCAGCGTCGCCACCAGGAAGTGGGACGTAGGCGAGATGGGTGTAGCGGTCAAAGCCGTTGTAGTCGGCTAGCAGAACCTCGCCACCCCAGACTGCGCCGTCGTCGCCGTAGCCGGTGCCGTCGAAGGCGAAGCCGATTACGGGGGGACCGTCATAGGAGTGCTCAGCTAGTACTGACGCCAGGTGGGCGTGGTGGTGTTGTACGCCGATCACCGGCCGGCCGGCCGCATGTAATTGAGCCCATTGGCGGGAGCGGTACGACGGGTGCTTGTCGACGACGAGTACCTCGGGCCGTACGCCGGTCAGCAGCTCCAGGTGCTCCTCGGCCTTGGCGAAGGCGTCGAGAGTGGCGAGGTCGTCCATATCGCCGACATGGGCGGAGAGCCAGGCATAGCGGCCTTCGCCGAGGCAGAAGGTGTTCTTCAGGTCGCCACCGACCGCGAGAGCCGGCCGGACCGGGGTCGCCAGGTTGATCGGGTACGGCGCATACCCGCGCGACCGGCGTACCGGCAGCTCGTCGCCGTCGACCACCCGCACCACCGAGTCGTCGCATGGAACATGGATCCCCCGATCGTGGCCCAGCCAGGCATCGGCCAGCGGCGCGAGTCGTACCAACGCCTCCGAGTCATCCACCACGATCGGCTCGCCCGACACGTTCCCACTCGTCATCACCAAGACCGACGGCCCCGGCTGGTCGAAGAGCAAGCGATGCAACGGCGTGTACGGCAACATCACCCCGAGGTCCGGGTTGCCCGGAGCAACGGCAGAACAGACGGCAGCAGAAGCGGTACGCCGAAGCAGCACGATCGGCCGTTGATGCCCCGTCAGCAGCGCCTCCTCACCGTCCGACACCTGAGCAATACACCGCGCAGTAGCAAGGTCCGCCGCCATCACCGCGAACGGCTTGTCGCCACGATCCTTCCGCTTCCGCAGCGTCGCCACTGCATCGTGATCCGACGCATCGCAGACCAGGTGAAAGCCGCCAAGGCCTTTGACAGCAAGGATCGCGCCCGACACCAGCAACTGATGAGCGGCCGCCAGCGCATCTTCCCCGTACGACGTGACCGCACCCGGCTGCGTGAACGTCAACCGTGGCCCACACGACGGACAAGCGATCGGCTGCGCATGAAAGCGCCGATCACCCGGATCGCTGTACTCCGCCGAGCACTCGGCACACAACGGAAAGCCCGCCATCGTGGTGGCCGGCCGGTCGTACGGAAGCCCGGTGATGATCGTGAACCGCGGCCCACAGTTCGTGCAGGTGATGAACGGATGCCGGTACCGCCGATCCGCCGGATCCGCGAACTCCGCCAGGCAGTCGTTGCAGGTGGCAACATCCGGCGAGACCAGCGTGCGCCCCGCGCCGGCCGTGGAGTCGCGGATGACGAAGGCGGTGCCACCCCGTGCCGGCAGCTCCTCACGCTCCACGGACTCCACCACCGCCAGCGGCGGAGCATCCGTCCGGACCCGTACGCCGAACACCGCCACCGCGCCGGAAGACCCCTCGACCTCCGCGATCACCCCCGCGGCGTCGTTGCAGACCTGACCCGACAACCCGAGCTCCCGCGCCAGGGCATAGACGAACGGCCGGAAGCCGACACCCTGGACCACCCCGGACACCGTGATCCGGGCACGTACGCGGGAAACCGAGACGGCCGTGGCACCCACCACCAGTGGATTGTTTTGTCAGGTACGCCGACGTACGGGCCGATGCCAGATGGCGAATTCGGTCATGAACGGACTCTTCGCACAGTAGCCCTGGACGCGGCACTCCACCAGAGTCCGGAAATACCGGACCGGGAATTCACGAATTCATTCACCGGGCGGTGTACCGAAGATGGCGTGCACCCGGCGGAGGTCGCGCAACCGCGGCTCGGTGACGCCGCTCAGCCACCGGCTGACGGTCCGCACCGAGACCCCGATCCGCTGCGCGGCGGCCTGCTGCGACAACCCCTGGCGACGTAGTACTGCCGTCAACCAATCGGCGAACGGCTCCTCGCCGACGCTGGGCGAGGTACTGAGTCGCCGACTCGCCGCGCCGTGCAGCACCTCGACCTCCACACCGTCGGGGAAGAGCCGCACTGTCACGTCGAATACGCCCTCAGCAGGGCCTGCGGCGGCGAGCAGCGCAGCAGTGATCGCCTGGTAGAGCGCCTGGCTCTCCGCCGGCTCCAGCTCGACCGGCTCGAGCGCCTCCCGGACGAACAGCTCGGCGTCCGGAAGCGAGCCCGGCCGCGCCGGGAAGGTATGGGTGACGACGACCACCGGCGAGACGAACAAGCCGGAGTCATCGTCCGGCAGGGGAACGTCGGACATCTCGGCACGAGCTCTCAAAGAACAAGGGAAGGACGGAAGGCGGAGGGGTGGCGAACGCGTTGATCCTCAACCATACCGCCGTACAGGCGGTCCGATAATCCTGGAATCCCGGATTTCCGGAAATCCCCATTAATACCCGACACAAGTGTCTGTTCGGGTGCGGATTGCGGACGTACCGTCCGAAGGAGAACCCAGCCTTCCGAAAGGAGGCGGCGCGGACCATGTCGATGACCCTGGAACCCGAGCAGGCGGAGGAGACGGCCGACGAGGGTGTCGTCCACATCCTCTGGATGAACGGCGGACTGAGCTGTGACGGCGACTCCGTCGCGCTGACCGCGGCGACCCAGCCGAGTATCGAGGAGATCGTCCTGGGCGCGTTGCCGGGGCTCCCGAAGATCGCGGTGCACTGGCCGTTGATCGATTTCGAGTGCGGCCCGGAGACCGGCGCCGACAACTTCATCGAGTGGTGGCACAAGGCCGACCGCGGTGAACTGGAACCCTTCGTCCTGGTGGTCGAGGGTTCGATCCCGAACGAGGCGATCAAGTCCGAGGGCTACTGGGCCGGCTTCGGCAACAACCCGGCGACCGGCCAGCCGATGAAGACGTCCGAGTGGCTCGACCGGCTGGCGCCCAAGGCAACCGCTGTCGTTGCCGTCGGCACATGTGCGGCGTACGGCGGAATCCACGCCATGGCAGGGAATCCGACCGGCGCGATGGGCGTACCGGACTATCTCGGCTGGAGCTGGAAGTCCAAGGCCGGGCTGCCGATCGTCTGCGTGCCGGGCTGCCCGATCCATCCGGACAACCTGTCCGAGACGCTCGTCTATCTGCTCTACCAGGTGGCCGGCCAGGCCCCGATGATCCCGCTCGACGCCGAACTGCGACCGCAATGGTTGTTCGGCGCGACAGTGCACGAGGGCTGCGACCGGGCCGGGTACTACGAGCAGGGCGACTTCGCCAAGGAGTACGGCTCGCCGAAGTGCCTGGTGAAACTCGGCTGCTGGGGCCCAGTGGTGAACTGCAACGTGCCGAAGCGCGGCTGGATCAACGGTGTCGGCGGCTGCCCGAACGTGGGCGGGATCTGCATCGCCTGCACGATGCCCGGCTTCCCGGACAAGTTCATGCCGTTCATGGACGAACCGACCGGCGCGCGCATCTCGACCGCGGCCAGCACGGTCTACGGGACGGTGATCCGCCGGCTGCGCAAGTTCTCCCAGGGACAGAAGAACAAAGAACCGAAGTGGCGGCACAAAGGCACGTCACTCGACACCGGCTACACGAAGGTCTGGTAGGCCATGACCACCACCGAACCGAAGATCGGCGAGCACCTGGAACCCGATGCGGGCAAGGACTCCGACGTCGTCGAGATGGCCTGGGACCCGATCACCCGGATCGTCGGCAGCCTCGGCATCTACGCCAAGGTCAACTTCAAGAACAAGACCGTCGAGGAGTGTCACTCCACCTCGTCGATCTTCCGTGGCTACAGCATCTTCATGAAGGGCAAGGACCCGCGGGACGCGCACTTCATCACCAGCCGGATCTGCGGCATCTGCGGTGACAACCACGCGACCTGTTCGGTGTATGCGCAGAACATGGCCTACGGCGTGGCGCCGCCGCATCTGGGCGAGTGGATCGTCAACCTCGGCGAAGCCGCGGAGTACATGTTCGACCACAACATCTTCCAGGAGAACCTGGTCGGGGTGGACTACTGCGAGCGGATGGTCAAGGAGACCAACCCGGGCGTGCTGGAGCTGGCGAACCGGACCGAGGCGCCACACGCCGGCGACCACGGGTACAAGACCATCGGCGACATCATGCGCTCGCTGAACCCGCTCGAGGGCGACTTCTACCGCGAGGCGCTGCACGTCAGCCGCTACACCCGCGAGATGTTCTGCCTGATGGAGGGCCGGCACGTCCACCCGTCGACGCTGTACCCCGGTGGCGTCGGCACGGTCGCGACGATCCAGCTCTTCACCGACTACCTGACCCGGCTGATGCGCTACATCGAGTTCATGAAGAAGGTCGTGCCGTTGCACGACGACCTGTTCGACTTCTTCTACGAGGCGCTGCCCGGGTACGAGCACGTCGGCGAGCGGCGGATCCTGCTCGGTTGCTGGGGCAGTCTGCAGGACCCGGCGATCTGCGACTTCAACTACAAGACGATGGATGCCTGGGGCAAGCGGATGTTCGTCACCCCCGGCGTGATCGTGGACGGCAAGCTGGTCACCAACAACCTGGTCGACATCAACCTCGGCCTGCGGATCCTGCTCGGCAGCTCCTTCTACGACGACTGGGCCGACGGCAGCCACGAGAAGTTCGTCGACAAGGACCCGCTGGGCAACCCGATCGACGTCCGGCACCCGTGGAACCAGCACACCATCCCGAAGCCGCAGAAGCGTGACTTCGCCAACGCGTACAGCTGGACGATGTCACCGCGCTGGTTCGACGGCAAGGACCACCTCGCGCTCGACACCGGCGGCGGCCCGATCGCCCGGCTCTGGTCGACCGCGCTGTCCGGCCTGGTCAACACCGACTACGTCCAGGCGACCGGCCACAGTGTGAAGATCCAGCTCCCACGGACGGCGCTGAAGCCGGCCACGGAGTACGAGTGGAAGATCCCGCAGTGGAGCAACGCGCTCGAGCGCAACCGTGCGCGAACCTACTTCCAGGCGTACGCCGCGGCGCTGGCGCTGCACTTCTGCGAGAAGGCGATGGCCGAGGTCAGGGCCGGCCGGACCGAGACGTGGACGCCGTTCAAGGTCCCGGACAACGCGATCTCGTGCGGTTTCACCGAAGCCGTCCGGGGCGTGCTCTCGCACCACATGGTGATCCGCGACGGCAAGATCGCGAACTACCATCCGTACCCGCCGACCCCGTGGAACGGCAGCGTCCGCGACTCCTACGGGACCCCCGGGCCGTACGAGGACGCGGTCCAGAACACGCCGATCTTCGAGGAGAACCCGCCGGACCGGTTCAAGGGCATCGACATCATGCGCGCGGTCCGCAGCTTCGACCCGTGCCTGCCCTGCGGGGTCCACATGTTCGTCGGCAACGGGAAAGAGAAGACGCACCTGCACTCCCCCACCCTCGCGGT
Source organism: Kribbella sp. NBC_00382 (assembly GCF_036067295.1). NCBI lineage: Bacteria > Bacillati > Actinomycetota > Actinomycetes > Propionibacteriales > Kribbellaceae > Kribbella > Kribbella sp. NBC_00382. The sequence goes on along the minus strand of NZ_CP107954.1, from coordinate 3,940,834 downwards.
GAAGCCGTACTGACATGGACCGCAGAGACGTCGCGGCCCTGAGTGAGCGGATCGACGTGCTGCTGGATGAAGTCCAGCGGCGGGCCGAGCCGGAAGTGACCGACAAGGTCGAAGAGCTGGTCCGCGCCGTGCTGTCTCTGCACGGCGCGGGCTTGGAACAGTTACTCGCCCATCTCGACGAACAGCAGGTCAGAGGCGTCCTTGAGGACGACCTGGTGGCCGGGATGCTGCTCCTGCACGACCTGCACCCAGACGACGTGGCGACCCGGATCCAGGCGGCGCTGGACAGCGTCCGCCCGTACCTCGGCTCGCACGCCGGCGGGATCGACTACCTCGGCATCGACGACGACGGCATCGTCCACCTCCGCCTCCAGGGCAGCTGCGAAGGCTGTCCCGGGTCGACGGCGACAGTGCGTCTGACGGTGGAGAACGCCGTCCTCGACGCCGCCCCCGAGGCAGTCGCGGTCGATGTGGAAGGCATGGTCGCCGCCAAGAAGCAGAACCTGCTCACGATCGAGCCCTTCCGCCCCAAGGAGACCAGCGAGGGCTGGCACAAGCTCGATCTCCTCACTGCTCCCGGACAGATGCAGAAGCTGGTCGTTGCCGATCTGGAGATGCTGGTGGCGAACCTGTCGGGCACTTTCTTTGCTTATCGCAACAATTGCCCGACCTGCTCATCAGCGCTGCAGCACGGCGAACTGACGGGCGACCAGCTCACCTGCCCACGCTGCACCGCCGTGTACGACGTACGCCTGGCCGGCCGTGCGCTCGCACCCGTCGGCGCTCCACCGCTGGAGGCCCTGCCGCTGCTGCCCGACGACACCGGCTGGAAGGTAGCGGTCCCCGGAAGGCAACCCGCGTGAGGTCCTCGACTCTCCGGGCACTGGCCCGCGACAAGCCGCTCCCAGGTCGAGGTACCGCGCCGGGCGGCGATGCTGTGGTCGACCCGGTGGCGATCCTGCGCGGCTTCACGGGCGGAGTGCGCCAGCAGTTGGCGCCGGGTGAGCAGTGCGAGATGTGCACGGTGCCGATCGGGCCTCAGCACGCCCACATCGCCGACGTACCGGATCATCGGCTGTTGTGCACTTGCCGGCCTTGCTATCTGTTGTTCAGCACCGAGGCCGCGTCACGTGGGCACTATCGCGCGGTACCGGAGAACTATCGGTTCAACCGGGACTTCTCGATGTCGTCCGCGCAGTGGGAGTCGCTCGGGATTCCGGTCAATCTGGCGTTCCTCTTCCATCAGACCGATCAGGACAAGAACGTCGCGTTCTACCCGAGCCCGGGTGGCCCCACCGAGTCGCTGCTCGACCTGGCCAGCTGGGACGAGGTCGTTGCCGCGGATCCGCTGCTGGGCAAGCTGCTTCCGGACGTCGAGGCGGTCCTGCTCCGGCGTCTCGACGACCGCTTCGAGTGCTATCTGGTGCCGATCGACTCGTGTTACGAACTCGTCGGCATCGTCCGGCAGTACTGGGAAGGTTTTGCCGGCGGCGAGGAAGTCTGGGGACGGATCGACGCGTTCTTCGCCGAGATCCTGGAGCGCTGCCGTGGTTGACCTGGAGTTCGTCTGCACGGGCGCCGACGCCGACCGGTACGCCGCCACGCCGACCGTCCTGCTGCATCTCCACGTCACCGAGACCACCGGTGCGCCGGTGCACGCGCTGGCCCTGCGTTGCCAGATCCGGATCGAGCCGATCCGGCGGCGGTACTCCGACGAGGAGGGCGACGCGCTGGCCGATCTCTTCGGCGACCGGGCGCGCTGGGGTGAGACGTTGAAGCCGTTGCAACTGGCCTTCGTCTCGCAAATGGTTCCCGGGTTCAGCGGATCGACCGACGTGGACCTGGCGCTGCCCTGTAGCTACGACTTCGATGTTGCCGCGCACAAGTATCTCTATGCGGTTCGCGAAGGCGGGGTGCCGTTGTTGCTGTTGTTCAGCGGGACGATCTTCACCGGGCGGGCCGGAACGTTATCGGTGACCCCGGTGGCCTGGCAGAAGGAGACGTCGTTCTCGATGCCGGTGCCGGTCTGGCGGGATGCGATGGATCAGCATTTCCCTGGTGCGGCGTGGCTGAAGTTGCGGCGGGAGACGTTCGACAAGCTGTATGACTATCGGGCGCGGGAGGCTTTACCTGGTTGGGATGACGCGATTGAGCGGCTCTTGAAGGAGAAGCTCGAATGACGTCCTCCTTCGAGAGCGTTCAGGCGGTCGCGGACGCGTTGCTGTTCGAGGGGTACGTGCTCTATCCGTATCGGGCCTCGAACAGCAAGAACCAGGTGCGGTGGCAGTTCGGGGTGCTGATGCCATCGGGGTACTCCGATCCGTCGGAGCGCTCGTGGTCGCAGACGGAGTGCCTGCTGGACGGCGGGACCGCGGAGTTGACCGTGCGGATCCGCTTCCTGCAGGCGCAGCGGCGTACGGTGCTGGATGCCGATGGAGTCGAGGTCGAGTCGCTGCAGACCGCCGACGCTTCGTATGTGCCGTGGGATGAAGCGATCGAGCAGTATGTCGATGTCAGCTTCACTCTCGCCGAGCTGCCTTGCCAGCGGGCCTTTGTGGTTGCTGGAGGCATCGAGTCGGAATCTATCGAAGGTGGGGCACTGCGACGGACCAGGCAGGAGTTGTCGGGGCTGTTGAGCGTCAGCGCGGAGACGCTGCCGGGGCCTTACGGGGTGGTGCGATTGCGCCTGCATTTGCAGAACACCAGTGACTGTTCGACGGCGGAGCGGTCGGTTGCGTTGCGGCAGGCATTGATTGCGCATCACTTGCTGGTCAAGGCCGATGGGGCTCGGTTCATCTCTCTGCTCGAGCCGCCGGAGTGGGCTACCGGGTATGTCGCGGCGTGTGACAACGTCGGGATCTTTCCGGTGCTCGCGGGTGAATTGTTGTTGTGTTCGCCGATCATTCTCTATGACCACCCGGAGATCGCAGCGGAGTCGCAGGGCGATCTGTTCGACGCTACTGAGATCGACGAGATTCTGAGTCTGCGGACGATGACGCTGACGGAGGCGGAGAAGCGGGAAGTGCGCGGGACGGATCCGCGGGCTGCGGCGATGCTCGAGCGGGTCGACTCGATGCCGCAGGAGATTCTGGATCGGTTGCACGGCACTGTGCGGTACTTGCGGAAGGTGACGGCGCCTGAGCCGGCCTCATCGGATGTGCCCTGGTGGGATCCGGGGAACGACGCGAGTGTGGATCCGGAGCATGACACCGTGATGGTGCACGGGGTTGCCGTGGGCAACGGAGTACGGGTTCGGTTGCGGCCCGGAGTACGGCGGGCCGATGCGCAGGACATGTTCCTCGCCGATCGCCTTGGCACGGTGGTCGCGGTGTTGTCCGATGTCGACGGCGAGACGCATGTGGCCGTCGCGCTGGATGGTGAGGAAGGCGAGGTGCAGCGGTCGCACGGGCGGTACCTCTACTTCAGCCCCGACGAGATCGAGCCGTTGGTGGGTGCCGAATGATCCTGGTGGCCGGGCTGGGCAACATGTTCTGCAGCGACGACGCCTTCGGGGTGTCGGTGATCGAGGAGTTGGCCAAGCGGGAGTGGCCTGATCACGTCGAGGTGCAGGACTTCGGGATTCGCGGGATCCACCTGGCGTACCAGCTGCTTGAGCCGTACGAGCTCGTAGTACTGGTGGATGTCGTGCAGCGGGGTGGGGCGCCGGGGAGCGTCTACGTCGTGGAGGCCGAGCCGGATCCGGAGCCCGGGCCGGAGGTCAGCATGGATGCGCATGATCTCGGGCCTGACGCTGTGCTCTCGCTTGTGCCACGACTTGGTGGGACCTTGGGGAAGGTGGTCGTGGTCGGTTGCGAGCCGGCTGACCTCGGCACCGGCATCGGGCTCACGCCGGCGGTACAGGGTGCGGTGGAGACCGCGGCCCGGCTGGTGACCGACTTGGTGCTCGAACAGAGAGTCAGCGAAGGGACAGCGTAAAGCGGCTATGTGTCTCGGCATTCCGGGCAGGATCGTCCGGACCACGCCCGGCCTCGACCTCGGACAGGTGGAGGTCGCCGGAGTCGTGCGCGAGATCAACCTGGCGCTGCTGGACGGTCCGTTCGTACCGGGTGAGTACATCTTGATCCACAGCGGCTTCGCGCTCGAACGGATGTCCCCCGAGCGGGCGGCCGACGCGCTCGCCTTCTTCGGCGGCGAGTGATGGCGGGCGACTGATGGTCTCCGGGCCGATCCTGTTCGTCCGGTACGCGCTGGCGCCCAACCTGCTCGGGTACTGCGGACCTGCGGACTGCAACAGCTTGCTCGCGTACGGATCCAGCGGCGAGGTGGACGACGGGCTGAGGGAGCGCGCCCGCCAGTTCGAGGGCGCCTGGCCGTACCTGGAGATGATCGCCTCGACCGCTGGCCTGCGAGACCCCCTCGATCACCGGATCGTCGAGGCGTACTGGCTCGGCAACACCCTCCTGGACGATGTCGGCCCGCGCCTGAAGGCCCATGGGATGCCGCACCACAGCTATCAGGTCTTTTACTGCTACCCCTGGGCCGACCTGCTACCCGACGAGCGCGCCAGCGCACAGGCCCTGCATGTGCTCGACCAGTGCCGCATCCGCTGGGGCCGAGTGATCGCTGACGTCGGCACCCACGTCGTGGTCGAGTCCCGCCCTCTGGTTTGGGATGGCCATGCACTGTCCCTCGGCAACCTCCGCAAGGAGACAGTCATCCGCGGCACCGACGGGGTCGACCTCCTCGGCCCGCTCTCCCCCGGCGACTGGGTCTCCCTCCACTGGCAGTGGATCTGCGACCGCATAGACCTCCGCCGAGTCACGGACCTCCGCCGCTACTCGGCGTACCACCTAGCCCTCACCAACAAGCGGCTTGTCCCGAGCGACAGGACATAGTCGAGCGGACCAGCGGACGCCACGCTCAGAGAGGCGGCGGCCGACGGCAGATCAGGCACTATGTCCTGTCGCTCGGGACAGAACCACCCGCACTAGGGTGAGGTGCCCGGGCGAGCCGGGCGCTCAGGACTGGAGTCTCGCGATGGATCTGCAGTTGGCCGGCAAGACCGCACTGGTGACTGGGGCGAGTAAGGGCATCGGGCTGGCGATTACCAAGGAGTTGCTGGCCGAAGGGGTGAAGGTCGTCGCGGGCGCTCGGACGGTCGGCGGTGAACTGGCGGCGCTCGGCGTCGAGACCGTTGCTGTCGATCTCGGTACGCCGGAAGGGCCGGCTGCCTTTGTGGCGGAGGCGTTGGCGCGGACGGGCGGGTTCGACATCCTCGTCAACAACGTCGGGGCGGTGAGTCCGCGGCCGGGTGGGTTCGCCTCGGTCACCGACGAGGAGTGGCTGGCCACTTGGACGCTCGACTTCCTGTCCTCCGTACGGACTACGCGGGCTGCGTTGCCGCAGTTGGTCGAGCGGACCGGGGCCATCGTGACCGTGTGCTCGGTCAATGCGAGCTATCCCGATCCGCTGGTGATCGACTACAGCGCTGCGAAGGCTGCGCAGGCCAACTTCTTCAAGGCGTTGTCGAAGGAGGTCGGACCGCAGGGCGTACGCGTCAACACCGTCAGCCCGGGACCGGTCGCCACGGACCTGTGGCTGGGCAAGGGTGGAGTCGCGGAGACGGTTGCCGGATCGGGCGCGGCCGGAGGCGATCCCGCCGCGGTCGCGGCTCAGGCTGCCGCCGGCTCGGTAACCGGCCGCTTCACGACTTCGGAGGAGGTCGCCGCGCTGGTCGTCTTCCTCGCCAGCAGCCGAGCCGGCAACCTCACCGGCGCCGACATCACCATCGACGGTGGTCTGACGCCCACGCTTTAGGTGCGGTGGGCTGCGGCTCGGGTGGGGACGTCGGGGCCGAGGATCCAGTTGCCGGTTACTGGGGTGGCGGTGCTGGGGCGGAGGAGAGGGGTTGGCTGGTCGGGGGACCACTGGGTGGGGTCCTCGGTCAGGCCGAGTAGGTAGGTGACCGTGCAGTCGAGGGCTGCGGCTAGTTCGGGGAGGCGGACTACGTCGACGCCGGCGCCGTGCTCGAAGCTGCTCAGGGTCTTGTTCGTGGTACGGATCCCGCGGCGGGCGAGCCGGGTGACGACCTGCTTTTGGGTGAGGCCGAGCTCGACGCGGCGGGCTCGCAGCCGGTGCGTGAGGATCAAGTGCCGGTCGACGGTCAGATCCTGGCCGATGAACATGATGGGGCCCTCCCCTCCCCGCCACGATCCTCCGGGTCCGGTAGTCCGTCAATCACGGACCGGCGTCGAGTTTCAGGTCATCTCGGCGAGCGCGTGCACGGTGTACCGGGCGAAGTTGAAGACCGGCGCCCGGCCGAGCAGCCGCTCGAACTCCTCGTGCGACTCGACCTCGTAGATCCAGGCGCCGCCGTGCGAGCCGACCACGTGATAGCGCGCCAGCACCTTGCCCTCGCGCTGCAGGCGTTCGCCGTACTCCGGCATGGCGCCGACCGCCCTCGCCATCTCGGGCGAGAGCAGGCTCAGCTCCATCTGCCAGAGCACCAGGAACTTCATGACCTCAAGTGCAACCTACGCGCGGCTTCCGCGATAGAGCCGGAGACCGACGGATAGACGGTGAACGACTGGGCCATCTGGTCGACCGTCAGGCGGGCGCCGACCGCCAGCGAGATCGGGTGGATCAGCTCACTCGCCCGCGGCGCCACGACCACGCCACCGACGATGATCCCGGTGTTCGGCAGGCAGAAGAGTTTGACGAAGCCGTCGCGGTTGCCCTGCATCTTGGCGCGGGCGTTGTCCCGCAGCGGCACCTTGACGACCATCGCAGTACTGCCGCCGGCGTCGAGTACCGCCTGGGTCAGGCCGACGGTGGCGATCTCGGGGGCGGTGAAGACGTTCGACGAGACGGTCGACAGGTCCAGCGGCGCCACGGCGTCGCCCAGCGCGTGGGACATCGCGATCCGGCCCTGCATGGCCGCGACCGAGGCCAGCATCAGTACGCCGGTACAGTCGCCGGCCGCGTACACCCCGCGGGCCGTAGTACGGGAGACCCGGTCGACGGTGACGAACCCGCCGTCGCCCAGCGACACGCCCGACTCGACGAGGCCCATGTCCTCCGTGTTCGGCAGCGATCCGACCGCGAGGAGGGCATGCGAGCCCTCGACCGTGCGGCCGTCGGTCAGCGTGACCAGGACGCCGTCGCCGTGCCGCTTGACCGACTCGGCCCGGGACTTGCCCAGGACGGTCATGCCGCGACGCTTGAAGACGTCCTCCAGGACCTCGGCGGCGTCCTTGTCCTCGCCCGGCAGGACCCGGTCGCGGGAGGAGACCAGCACCACGTCGCTGCCAAGCGCGTCGTACGCGCTCGCGAACTCGGCGCCGGTGACACCTGACCCGACAACGATCAGCCGCTCAGGCAGCTCGTCCAGCTCGTAGACCTGCTCCCAGGTCAGGATCCGCTCACCGTCCGGCTCGGAGCCCTTCAGTACGCGCGGCCTTGCTCCGGTGGCGATCAGCACCACGTCGGCGTCCAGCCGCTCGTCGCCGACGACCACGGTCTCCGGGCCATCGAGGCGGCCGCGGCCGTTGATCACCCGGACCTTGTCGTCGGCCAGCCGCCGGCCGATCCCCTCCGACTGGGCCGCCGCCAGCGCCTTGACCCGTTTGTTGACCACGGAGAGGTCGACACGCACGGAGTTCGCCGGATCGTCGTCACCGTCGTCGAGCCGTACGCCCAGCTGCCCGGCGTCCTCGACCTCCGTCATCACCTCCGCGGTGGCGATCAGCGTCTTGCTCGGGACGCAGTCCGTGAGCACGCACGAACCACCGATCCCGTCGGAGTCGACGACCGTCACCTCCGCCCCTAGTTGGGCGGCCGCACTCGCCGCTTCGTACCCGCCTGGACCGCCACCGATGATCACAACTCGCGCCACGAGAGGCCATTGTTCCGTATCCTGTGACGTCGTGACCCTGTACGCCGCGTTTGCGTCGAATCTGGACCCGAACTTGATGGCCGAGCGGTGCCCGTACTCCCCCCTGCGCGGGACCGGGTGGATCGTCGGCTGGCGCCTGACCTTCGGGGGTGAGGAACTCGGCTGGGAAGGCTCGATGGCGACCGTCGTCGAGGACCCCAGCGACCCGACGAACCAGGTCTTCGTCGCCCTGTACGACGTCAGCCCGAAGGACGTCGAGCGGCTGGACGAGTGGGAGTTCATCGATCAGGGCGTCTACCGCAAGATCCAGGTCCGGGTACAGACCCTGGACGGCGAGCAACTGGCCTGGATGTACGTCCTCAACGCCTACGAGGGCGGCCTCCCCTCCGCCCGATACCTAGGCATCCTCGCCGAAGCAGCCGAAGCAGCTGGCGCCCCAGACGACTACGTAGCAGACCTCCGAGCCCGCCCCTGCCAGTCCTCGGGCCACTGAAGCCAGCTTTACCGAGCGGGGCCGTACTGGGCGGTATCGTGCGGTGGTGACCGTCAATGAGGCCGTTTTGATTCGTACTGCTGCTCAGGCTTGGCTTGCTGAGGATCCTGATCCTGATACGCGTGCCGAGCTCCAGGCGTTGCTGGACTCCGGGGCGGAGGCTGACGCCGAGCTGGCTGACCGGTTTGCCGGCACGCTCGAGTTCGGTACTGCGGGTCTGCGCGGCGCTGTCGGAGCCGGGTCGAACCGGATGAACCGGGTCGTCGTCATCCGCGCGGCAGCCGGGCTGGCGGCGTATCTGAAGGCCAACGGGCTGACCGATGGGCCGGTACTGATCGGATATGACGCTCGGCACAAGTCGGACGTGTTCGCCGAGGACACCGCGGCGGTGATTCGGGGTGCTGGGCTGGATGCGGTATTGCTGGATCGGCCGACGCCGACCCCGGTGGTGGCGTTTGGGATCAGGCATCTGAAAGCGGTTGCCGGGGTCGTGGTGACGGCCTCGCACAATCCGCCGCAGGACAACGGGTACAAGGTGTATCTCGGGGACGGCTCGCAGATCGTCCCGCCGGCCGACAGCGAGATCGCCGCTGCGATTGAGGCTGTCGGGGCAATTGCCTCCGTGCCGCGCGGCGATGACTGGCAGACGGCGGGCGACGACCTGCTGAATGCGTACCTGGACCGGATCGCCACCCTGGTGCCTGCCGACGCTCCTCGTGAGCTGAACGTCGCGTACACGCCGCTGCACGGGGTCGGGCGGTTGCTGGTCGAGGCGGCTGTCTCGCGGGCCGGATTCGCGGCGCCGTCGGTGGTGGCGTCGCAGGCGGATCCGGATCCGGACTTCCCGACGGTGTCGTTCCCCAACCCGGAGGAGCCGGGGGCGATCGACGCGGCACTTGAGTTGGCGCGGTCGGTCGGGGCCGACATCGCCGTGGCCAACGACCCAGATGCTGATCGGTGCGCTGTCGCAGTACCGGATCCCGCCGCCGATGGCGGGTGGCGGATGCTCCGCGGTGACGAGCTCGGCGCCCTCCTCGGCGAATTCCTGCTCTCGTCCCGCCCGTCCGGGGTCGCCGCGTGCTCGATCGTCTCGTCGTCGCTGCTCGGCAAGATCGCCGCCGCCTACGACGTCGACTACGCAGACACCCTCACCGGCTTCAAGTGGATCGGCCGCGTGCCCAATCTGGTCTTCGGCTACGAAGAGGCCCTCGGCTACTGCGTAGACCCTGAGGCCGTCAAGGATAAAGACGGCATCTCGACGCTGATCCGCGTGCTGCAGCTGGCCGCCGGCGCCAAGGCATCCGGTCGCACGCTGCTGGACCTGCTCGACGACCTGGCGAAGAAGTACGGCCTGCACGCCACCGACCAGCTGGCCGTCCGCGTCGAGGACCTCAGCCTGATCACCGCGGCGATGGGGCGACTGCGCGCCACCCCGCCCACCCAACTCGGTGACCACGCGGTGGAACGCGCAGAAGACCTGAACGAAGGCACGGAAACGCTGCCCCCGACCGACGGCCTCCGCTACACCCTCTCGGAAGGCGCCCGGGTAGTAGTCCGCCCCTCCGGCACCGAACCCAAAATCAAGTGCTACCTGGAGGTCGTCATCCCCGTCAGTGGCGATGACGTCGCAGCGGCCCGCGCGCAGGCGACAGTCGAGCTGACCGCCATCAAGCAAGCCCTGGCCGCAGCCGCAGGCATCTGAACAAACAACTGACTGAGGGCTCCCGGTGGTACTGGGAGCCCTCAGTCAGTTGATGGTGTTTGGGTCAGCCGGTGGCGGGTCAGCTGATGGCTGCGGCTTCGGCCTGTTCGGCTCGCAGGGAGCTTTGCAGGGAGGAGTGCAGGATCTTGAGGGTGCTGGTGGACTGCATCAGCGCCTCGCGCTCGTCCGGGTTGCGGTTGGCGAGGGTGGTGATCTCGTGGATGCTCGCCTCGATCCGCGCGATCCGGTCGGCGACGCTGCCCTCGAGGCTGCTGGCCCGGCGGACCGCGTCGGAGGTGACGGTCCAGACGTCTTCCTTGTCGTTGGTACGCCGCGACAGGTCGACCATCTGGCCGAGCGCGGCCAGATCGCTGTCGATCTGCGCGCGCTCCACCGGCGTGGTGATGCCGGCCGTCCCCTGCCGCAGCCGGGTGACGTGACCGGACAGCTCCGACCAGCTGCACTTGCCGCTCTTGATCTTGTCCAGCACCTTCGTGTACTCGGTGTTGAACTCGTCGTAGTTCACGATCCTTGACTCCTGCCGTTCGTGGGTCGACCAAGACTGTAAGGCGTGCGGACCCGAAACACGGTAGCCACACGATCGCAGATCGTGAACGTGTCGGCCAAATTGCAACATAAGACCGGATCGAACAAAACCGCCCGGAACGCAAACTGCGTTCCGGGCGGCTGGGTTACTCGGGGATCACCCCGAGATTGTCCCAATCGGGTCAGGAGACCCGGCTGGAGACCGCATTGAAGGTGTTGCAGTACTTCGCGTAGGTGGCGGAGCTGCTGGCGTTGAAGCCGGCCGTCGACCAGAAATTGTGGTTCGCGAACGAGCCGTGGTCGCGCGGGTAGCCCTTGATGTCGCCGGAGTGCGAGACGACGTACTTCCACTGGGTGTAGAGCGCGCCGCTCATCGGGTAGTAGCGCTTGTTGGCGCCGATCATCGCCGAGCCGAGGCAGGAGGCCTGCAGCTCACGGCGGCGGTTCTCCTCCAGCTTGGCGGCGCTGCCGGACAGCGCGTACTGACGGTTCCAGGACGCGCTCAGGATGCCGGTCATGTACTGCACGTGGTGGCCGTACTCGTGCGCGATCGTGTTGGTCGCGTAGGCGCGGGCGTAGACCGGGTTCTGCTTGTAGAAGTTCACCACGTAGGCGCCCGGGATGTAGATCTCGGCCTTGGCGCCGTGACCGCAGTAGTACGACGTCGGCTGGCTGATGACGCCGCAGTACGTCTTGGCCCGCGACGTGTACATCACCAGGGTCGGCTTGATGTGGTAGTTCGCGCCGGAGGCCTTCAGCGTCGGCGCCCACGCGGCCCACATGCAGTTGACCATCGTCTGGTCGTAGGCCTTGACCGCGTTGGCGGTGCTGAGCGGCCCGCGGACCTCCTTGCACTTCGACGCGGCGATCGCGCCGGTCTTGTACAGCTTGTTGTTCTTAACGATCGCCGTGTCGGTGGCGTACGACTTGGTGCTGGGCTGCGCGCTCTGCACCTTCGCCTGGGACTCGGCGGCGACGCCGGTCTCCGAGGCGACCGGCTGCGGCACTCCACCCGCGGCCTGGGCGGCCTGGGTCGGTACTGCGAGGGCTGCGAACCCGGCGACGGCGGCGACGCCGGCCAGAGTCCGCAGTTTCTTGCTGGAGAGGTTGAACATGGGCTCCACTCTCGGTGATTCGGGGGACCTTGCGGTGACCATCCTGGCGACCCGGGGGTTCACCCAGGCGATGGACACGGGACTCGGACGCTACCGATCACGGTGAAGTTCCGCTAATCCCGGATTTTCTCACCGAGGAAGGCGAGTTGGGGCCCGAGCATGCGCCGCCAGTAACCGACCGTGTGCGCTCCGGCCTGCAACCCGCCGTCTGCCGTGACCTCTGTCCGCAGGTCCCGGACCGCGTCCGCGAAGGGGTCGTCCCGCCCACAATCGATGCGCAGGGCAACATCTTTGAGATCGGCCGCCCGCCCGAACACCTGGTTTCGCTGAAAGTCGTCGGACCCGTCATAGGCACCGCCCGCGGCCTGCGAAGCCTTGTGCCAAAGGGCCGGACTCAACGCCCCGACCGCCGCGACCTGCTTCGCCCCTTCATCGGCCGCGAGCAGCAGTGCGCCATAGCCACCCATTGACCACCCCAGTACGCCGATCCGCTCGGTGCGCAGTCCGAGCTTCTTCAGCACAGGAAGGAACTCCGCCGTCAACATCCGCGACGGGTCGTCACCGGACGCGCGGCGATGCCAGTAGTTGTCGGCTCCCCCGTCGACGGCAGCGAGCGCGAAGGGCGCCGTACCAGCTTGTACTGCGGCTGTGAGGTAGCGGTCAGCGTTGAGGTCGTTGATGGCCGACGTGTGGTCTCCACCACGTCCATGCAGCATCAATACCACCGGCAGCGCATCGTCGGCCTGCGACCCGTGCGGGTACATCACCGTCCAGCCGACCTTCGTACCGCGAGCAGCCGACGCGAAGCTGCCGGACTCCACCGCACCGGGCGGGACGTCAGGAGCCACACCGTCTTCGCCAGTAAGACCCAGTACGTCGTTCAGCCGCCCGCGACCCGGTACTACGCCCGCCTCCACCAGGCCGACGCCACTGACGCCAGCGACTACCGCAGCTGCTCCAGCCACCAGCAAGCTCCGGCGGGACAGCGAACTCGTCATCTCCGCATCATGACCGCGTCAGGGGTGCATCAGCGCAGGAGCTGGGCAACCAGTGCGACGACGGCGAGCACTGCCGCGATGGTCAGCTCGGGGCGGGCCCAGGAGGTGACGATCTCCGCATCGGCGGAGCCCGTTCCGCCGTACAGGTTCACGTGGTAGTCGATCCGGTCGACGACGAACTCCGCGCGGGACATCGAGTTCTCCGCCTTCAGCTTGCGGCCGCCGGCCCGTTGCTTGCGGATGTCCCGCATCACCAGCTGGACGCCCGGGCAGCGCAGCCGCCGGTCGTCGGTGTGGATGCGCAGGATGTCGGTCACATCGACGTCGGTGATCTTGTTCCACGGCACCACGTGGTCGCGCAGGTGGTTACGGATCAGCAGGTCGCCGGGGCGGAGCGTGACGGACGGGCGGAACAGACCGACGTACGCTGCCAGGACCACCAGGCCGATCACGCAGCCGGCCACCAGGCCGCCAAGCGTGCGCCACTCCGCCAGGATGTCGATCACGCCGAGCGCGCCGATCACCATCACCACGACCGCGGTGATCCGGTTCGACTGCGACAGGTACTGCTCGTTCTCCAGGGACTTCGAATTCACCCCGTCAAGGTAGCCGCCGAATGTCCACAGGCCCACATTCGGCCGGGAACGGGCGGGCCGAAAGCGGATTAGACTGCCGAGCGTGACCACTACCGACACTGGCGTCGACAGTCTCGCCGACGTGACCTCGTCCGAGGACCGGCTGCGCCGGTTCCTGCTGGGCCTGCCGGGCGTCGACCAGGTCGGCGCCGAAGCCCGGGCCGCCGCCCTGAGCACCCGGTCGATCAAGACCACCGCCAAGGCGTACGCGCTCGATCTCGCCATCCAGATGATCGATCTCACCACACTGGAGGGCTCGGACACCCCGGGCAAGGTGCGCGCGCTCTGCGCGAAGGCCAAACGCCCGGACCCGGCCGATCCGACCGCGCCCCAGGTGGCCGCGGTCTGTGTCTACCCGGACCTGGTGGCGACGGCGAAGTTCGAGCTGCGCGGCACCGGGATCAACGTGGCCAGTGTCGCCACCGCCTTCCCCAGCGGACGTTCCAGCCTGGCGATCAAGGTGCAGGACACCAAGGACGCGGTCGCTTCCGGCGCAGACGAGGTCGACATGGTGATCGACCGCGGCGCTTTTCTCTCCGGGCGGTACGGGCTGGTCTTCGACGAGATCGCCGCGATCCGCGAGGCAGCCGGTGAGGCGCATCTCAAGGTGATCCTGGAGACCGGCGAGCTGGTGACGTACGACAACGTCCGGCGCGCGTCCTGGCTGGCGATGCTGGCCGGCGCAGACTTCATCAAGACTTCAACTGGCAAGGTCTCACCGGCGGCGACGCTGCCGGTGACTCTGGTGATGCTCGAGGCGGTCCGTGACTACCACGAGTCGACCGGGCTGCACATCGGCGTCAAGCCGGCCGGTGGGATCCGGACCGCGAAGGACGCGATCAAGTACCTGGTCACCGTCAACGAGACGGCCGGGCCGGACTGGCTGGACCCCGAGCTCTTCCGCTTCGGCGCGTCCAGCCTGCTGAACGACCTGCTGATGCAACGCACCAAGCTGGCCACCGGGCATTACCCGGGCCCCGACTACTTCACGCTGGACTGAGGGCATTGAGCAGATTCGAGTACGCACCCGCGCCGGAGTCGCGCGCGATCGTCGACATCAAGTCGTCGTACGGGTTGTTCATCAACGGCGCCTTCACCGAGGCGACCGACGGCAAGCCGTTCAAGACGGTCAGCCCGGCGTCGGAGGAGGTGCTGGCCGAGGTCAGCGAGGCCGGTCCGGCTGATGTGGACCGCGCGGTTAAGGCTGCCCGCAAGGCCTACGAGAAGGTCTGGGGCCCGATGGCGGGCCGCGACCGGGCGAAGTACCTGTACCGGATCGCCCGGCTGATCCAGGAGCGGTCGCGCGAGCTGGCCGTGCTGGAGTCCCTGGACAACGGCAAGCCGATCCGCGAATCGCGTGATGTCGACCTGCCGCTGGTGGCCGCGCACTTCTTCTACTACGCGGGCTGGGCCGACAAGCTCGAGTACGCCGGCGCCGGTCCGGACCCGCAGCCGTTGGGTGTCGCCGCGCAGGTGATCCCGTGGAACTTCCCGTTGATGATGCTGGCGTGGAAGATCGCGCCGGCGCTCGCGGCGGGCAACACCGTAGTACTGAAACCTGCTGAGACGACGCCGCTGACCGCGCTGGCCTTCGCGGAGATCTGCCAGCAAGCGGATCTGCCGCCGGGTGTGGTCAACATCATCACCGGCGCGGGCCGTACCGGGCAGGCGCTGGTCGAGCACGAGGGTGTCGACAAGGTCGCCTTCACCGGCTCGACCGCGGTCGGCCGCGCGATCGCCAAGACGGTCGCGGGCACGCCCAAGAAGGTGACGCTCGAGCTGGGCGGCAAGGCGGCGAACATCGTCTTCGAGGACGCGCCGATCGACCAGACGATCGAGGGCATCGTCAACGGCATCTTCTTCAACCAGGGCCATGTCTGCTGCGCCGGTTCGCGGCTGCTGGTTCAAGAGAGCGTGTACGACGAGGTACTGGCGCGGCTGAAGCGCCGGATGTCGACCCTGCGCGTGGGCGACCCGCTGGACAAGAACACCGACATCGGCGCGATCAACTCGGCCGAGCAGCTGGCGCGGATCCGTGAGCTCTCGCAGATCGGTGAGGACGAGGGCTCCGAGCGCTGGTCGCCCGAGTGCGAGCTGCCGACGCAGGGGTTCTGGTTCCCGCCGACGGTCTTCACCGGGGTCTCCCAGGCCCACCGGATCGCCCGCGAGGAGATCTTCGGGCCGGTCCTGTCCGTGCTGACGTTCCGTACCCCGCAAGAGGCGGTCGAGAAGGCGAACAACACGCCGTTCGGCCTGTCCGCCGGGGTCTGGACCGAGAAGGGCTCGCGGATCCTCTGGATGGCGAACCAGCTCCGGGCCGGCGTCGTCTGGGCCAACACGTTCAACCGCTTCGACCCGACCTCGCCGTTCGGCGGCTACAAGGAGTCGGGCTACGGTCGCGAGGGCGGCCGCCATGGTCTGGAGGCCTACCTTGCCCACTAAATCCGACCCGGCCCGGCTCGACGTGCGCAAGACCTACAAGCTGTACGTCGGCGGCGCCTTCCCACGCAGCGAGTCCGGCCGCTCGTACGTCGTGTCCGATGCCAAGGGCAAGTTCCTGGCGAACGCGTCGCAGGCCTCCCGTAAGGACGCCCGCGACGCTGTCGTCGCCGCCCGCAAGGCCTTCGGCGGCTGGTCCGCCCGTACTGCGTACAACCGCGGCCAGGTGCTGTACCGCATCGCCGAAGTGATGGAGGGGCGGCACGAGCAGTTCAGCGCGGAGGTCGCGTCGTCCGAGGGACTGTCGATCAGCAAGGCGCGCGCAGTCGTCGACGCGTCGATCGACCGCTGGGTCTGGTACGCCGGCTGGGCCGACAAGCTGGCCCAGGTGGTCGGCTCGAGCAACCCGGTCGCCGGCCCGTACTTCGACTTCTCCTTGCCCGAGGCAACTGGTGTCGTCGCGGTCCTCGCCCCACAGGACTCCAGCCTGCTCGGCCTCACCAGCGTGATCGCCCCGGCAATCGTCTCTGGCAACACAGTCGTCGCAGTCACCTCATTCGAGCGCCCGCTGCCCGCGGTGACCCTGGGCGAGGTGATGGCAACCTCCGACGTACCCGGCGGTGTAGTCAACATCCTCACCGGCTCAGCCACCGAGATCGGCCCCTGGCTGGCCTCCCACTCCGACGTCAACGCCATCGACCTGGCCGGCATCACCGACCACGACGAGGCGACCGAGCTGGAGGCAGCATCGGCTGAGAACCTCAAGCGGGTCCGCCGACCGGCCGACGAGGACTGGACTGAGTCGCCGGGCCTGTCCCGGTTGACGCAGTACCTGGAACTGAAAACGGTCTGGCACCCCATCGGCCTGTGAGCCTGTGGATAACCAGCCAACTGAGATCACCCATCCGGATACACTCAGTTAGGAAGGACAGGAGGGGGCGCTGGTGATGCGGCTGTGGAGCGGTGACGGCTCCTGGCATGCGGAATCAGCGCAGCTCGACCTAGGCGAAGACCGACTCAGCGCAACCGGCACCCAATTCGGCGCGGACCCTCTGCCGTACCGCGCGGACTACGAACTGGAGACCGGCGCGAATTGGGTGACCCGCCGACTGCACCTCGACGTCACCGGAGACGGCTGGAGCCGGTCGCTCGAACTGCTCTCGGACGAAGCCGGTCAATGGACTTGTACCTCGTCGGTCGATGGCGAGGTGGATCTGCCGGTGCCGGGCGGCAACCTCGCCGCAGTGACCGGAGCGCTGGATTGCGATCTGGCGTTCTCCCCGTTGACCAACCTCATGCCAGTCCTCCGCCACAACCTTCACAAGCAAGCCGGAACGGTCGACTTCCTGATGGCTTGGGTGTCGCTGCCGGATCTTGCTGTGCATGCGTCGCCGCAGCGCTACGAGGCGCTGGGTTCTGATGATTCGAGTGCACTCGTCCGATACATCGGCCTCGACAACGACTTCGTGGCGGACCTGCAGCTCGACGCCGATGGCTTGGTAATCCACTATCCCGGCATCGCCACCCGCTTGTAGCTTGAGCGCATGTTGTTCGCGCGCAAGGTCGTTGCCGGGGATCGGGTCGCTGTTGTCTCACCGTCGAGCGGATTGCCGGAGATCTTTCCGGGTCCGTACGAGCTCGGGCTGGAGCGGCTTCGGGAGTTCGGGCTTGTACCGGTGGAGTATCCGACCACGCGGAAGCTGAACACCACACCCGAGGAGCGCGCTGCCGATTTGCATGCTGCTTGGAGTGATCCGTCGATTCGGGCGGTGATCTCCTCGATCGGTGGGGACGATCAGATCACCGTGCTGAAACACCTTGATCCGGATGTGTTTCGCGCTGATCCGAAGCCGTTCTTCGGGTACAGCGACAACACCAACTTGCTCAACTTCCTTTATTCGTTGGGGATTCCGGCTTATCACGGCGCCTGTGTGATGGTTCAGTTCGGGCGGGGTGGCGCGATGCATCCGGATACCGAGCGGTCGGTGCGGGCGGCGCTCTTCAGTTCCGGGGAGTTCGAGCTGACACCGGCGGCCGGGTGGACGGACCAGGATCGCGACTGGGCCGTACCGGAGAACCTCGCCTCCGAGCCGCCACTGTCTCCGTCCACCGGGTGGAGTTGGTACGGGCCGCAGGCGCCGGTGAGCGGGCGGCTTTGGGGTGGGTGCCTGGAGATCATCGACTGGCAGCTGGCCGCCAATCGGTGGATGCTGCCGGTCGAGGAGTACTCCGGAGTGCTGTTCCTGGAGACGTCCGAGGATCAGCCGCCGGCCGGGCAGGTCTACTGGATGCTCCGCAACCTCGGCGAGCGCGGACTGCTCGCACGCTTCGACGCGGTCCTCTGGGGCCGTCCGAAGGCGACGTCCCTCGACCGGCCTTCGACAGCCGAGCAGTCAGCTGCCTACGTGGAGGACCAATACGCGGCCGCTCGCCGTGCGCTCGCGGAGTACAACCCTGATGCCTTGCTCGTCACCGGGCTCGACTTCGGGCACACCGATCCGCAACTGGTTATCCCGTACGGCGGTACGACGAGCATCGACCCCGTGGCTCAGCGGATCACGGTCACGTACTGAGCTTGGCGGTGGCTTCCTGCGTGCGAGCCTGGGCCTCGGGGGTGTAGGCGTCGCCGAAGTCCTCCGCCTCGAAGATCTGGCGGAGGTCGATACCGGCGGAGTTGCCCATGTCGGCCTCGAGGGCACGCCCGGCCCACGCGATCGCTTCCTCTTTCGAGGCGACCTGGATCAGGCAGTAGCCGGCGATCAGTTCCTTGGTCTCGGTGAACGGGCCGTCGACGACGCGATGCTTGCCTTGGTGGACGTCGAGGCGGATCGCTTTGGAGCTCGGGTGCAGGCCGTCGCCGCCGATCAGTACGCCCGCCTCGGCCATCTCCGCCATCAGCGAGGTCATCGCGGTGATGCTCTCTTCGCTCGGCATCGCGCCGGCTTCGTACTCGTCGGTGCCGCGGAACGTCATCATGTAGCGCATAGCGGGCAGGCTAACCGACGCGCGGGTTAGCGGATCTGGGTCCTGGTCAGCGTCGGGTTGGTGTTGGGGTAGCAAGCGACCGGCGACTTGATGGTGATGAACTTCCATTTGATCGCCGCCGTGATGGTGAGGCCGGGGTCGTCGAAGCTGGTGCCCTGGAGTCTGGTCTTGACCACGCGACCGGCGGCGCCAGCTTTCAGGCGGACCGAGAGGGTCGGCAGCTGGTACGCCGATCCGCCGGGTACCGGGCCGGCGAGGCGAACTGTGATGACACGCCCGGAGTGCTCGAGTGTCGGCGTGGAGCCGAGGCCGGAGCCGCCGATCAGGCGGCCGCTGATGAACCAGGTGTTGTTCGGGACGGGGATCCGGAGCGTCAGGTCGCGGACCTCTTTGAGCTTGAACCCCTTCACCTCGGCCGGCAACGACCCCGGCTTCAGATCGACCGCGACGGTGAAGCCGCTCCCGGCTCGCACGCTCGCGGGAACCTTCGCATTCACGCCCTGCTTGAGGCTGAAGGTGTGCTTGCCGAACTTGGTGTCCGCCCGGCAGGCATAGCTTGCCGTCGGCGCGGCAGCAGGCTCAGCCACGGGCGACGCCGCGGCCGGAGTACCGGCCGCCAGTACTGCGAGGGCGACGATTGATGACTTGAGCAGCTTCATGCGAATGCTGTGGGTAGTCATATCGCTACCCTACGGAGTCAGGCGGGTGTTTGTCAGCGGCCGACGAAGTACCAGGCTCCGGCGCCGGCCAGGACGAAGAGGAGCGGTAGTGAGGTGAAGAGCCAGCGGCGACGGGTGCGGCGTGGGGTGAGCGGTTGGGCGACCGTCGTCGGGACTTCGTCGACGTCGTTGAAGGTGGTGCGCTGGGCGGCGAGCATCGGGGCTTCCTGCTCGAGGCGGTAGGCCTCGGCCTCCAGGCGCTCGGCCAGGGTGTCGGCGCGGTTCCAGCGGTCACCGACGCGGAAGGCCAGGGTCCGGGCGAGGATCTCGTCGATCTCGCCGATCGAGTCGTGCAGCAGCGGTCGCAGGCTCGGCGGGTCGCTGTCGGGGTCGCGGGCGAGCACGTCGGTGATGGACGACGCGACGAACGGAGGCCGCCCGGTCATCAGCGCGTACGTCACCGCACCGACGGCGTACACGTCAGCTCGTTCGTCGAACCCGCCGTCGCCCCGGCCCTGCTCAGGAGCCATGTACGACGGGGTGCCGACTGCCTGCGTCAAGCCAGACGCCTCCGCGGCGCGTTTCGCCAGCCCGAGGTCGGCCAGCACGATCCGGTGCGTCCCACCACCCGACTCGAGCCCCGACGATGGCCGGAGCAGCAGGTTCGCGGGGGTGATGTCGCGGTGCACGACCCCCTCCTCGTGCAGCGCCGCCACAGCCCGGGCCAGGTCCGCGCCCCACCAGAGCGCGTCCGCCGGTTCCAGTGGTCCGTGGGCCAGCACGTCGGCGAGGGAGCCGCCGTCGACGAAGTCCATCACGAAGTACGGGCGTCCGTCCGGCAGTTGGCCGAGGTCGAACACCCGGACGACCCGGTCGCTGGCGATCCGGCGCATCAGCCGGGCCTCGGACAGGAAACGCTCGCGGACGTCCGCGCGGGACGCCCAGTTGTCGGCGAGCACCTTCACGGCGACGTCCACGTCGAGGTCGTCGTCGTACCCTCGCCAGACCGTCGCGAAAGCGCCTGCGCCGATCTTCGACTGCAGCCGGTACCGTCCGATGACATCCATCCCGGCTATTGTCGGGGACGGCAGGGAGCAAGGCGACTACCAACGCCTCGGCGAGTGCCGCCGCGGCGAACCTGGGGGAGCATGAACGAGGAGCTGGAAGACCTCGCGGCCCGCGCGGCGGGTGGCGACGAGAGCGTCATTCCCGAACTGCTGCAGGCGATCCGGCCGCAGGTGCTGCGGCGCGTGGCGAAGTTCCTGCCCTACCGGGAAGATGCCGAAGAGGCCGCGCAGGACACGCTGATGACGGTCGCGACCAAGATCCACACCTTCAAGGGCAGCGGCAGCTTCGCCGGCTGGCTGACCGTGGTCGCGACGAACTGCGCGCGGCAGACTTACCGTTCGCTCAAGCGCCGGTCGGTCGAGCAATCGGCCGAGGTGATGCCCGAGGCGATCGACCCGCGCACCACCTCGGTGATCGCCGGCTCCCGCCTCGACCTGCTGGAAGCCCTCGAATCGCTCGAGGCCAACCACCCGCAACTCGTCCAGCCGCTAGTGCTGCGAGACCTCGGCGCCATGACGTACGCCGAGATCGCCGAAGAACTCGCCGTCCCCCTGGGCACCGTGAAGGCCCGCATCCACCAGGCCCGCAAGCAGGTCGCCGAACACCTCACCGTCCGCTGACCCCGCACTCCGGGGCCAGCGCGGCGACCGGCTAGCGGAGGCGGCCTTGGCGTTGGGCTCCTGGGTCGATGGTGTTGGTCTTGGTTTGCGCGACGGCCGGGTTGGCCGCGACGCCCATCCACTTCTGCAGGATCTGGGTGGCCTCGGCGCGTTGAGCCGCGGGCAGGCCGCCGATGCTCGAGCCGTGGTTGCCTGCCGGCTGGATGTACCAGTGTGAGTCACGCGTACCGCGGCCCGGCTCGAACTTCTCCGCGCTCCACGGGTCGTTCTCCCCGTACACGAACAGCATCCGCTGCCCCGACGTCTTCAGCCATTTGTCCACGTCGGCCATCGCATACGGCTCGTGCTTCGGCTCGATCGCGTCCGGTACCGCGGCCGGCGCGTCGCCCGCCTCGCGATAGTGCAGCAGCCCCTTCAGCCAGGTCGTCTTGCTCGCCACGTCCGGCCAGTTCAGCTGTTGGGTCGCTTGGAAGTAGTACGGCAGGAAGTCGGCGGTGCCCTCGTCGGAGTAGAACTCCCAGCCCGAGATCAGGTCGATGAAGTCGAAGATTTGCTGATCCGTCGCCGCCGCCGTTCCCGGTACCTGCGGGCAGCTCGCCTGCGTGCTGTATTGCCAGAAGGCGAACGGCGTGTCCAGTACGGCCGCCTCGAACGCGCGGTCGACCGTGCCGAAGGTGTCCTCGTAGGTCAGCCCCTTCTGCGTCGCCATCTCCTTCAGCTTCGCCACCATCGCGGGCCTGCGCAGCAACGCGTTCCGTTGCAGGTTGCGCAGGGCGAGGTTGCAGGCCGGGTCGGTGCCGGCGTCCTGGATGAAGGAGACGTACGAGTCGCGCCGGTTGTCCACATCCTGCGGCGCCACGTAGGCGACCGTGGCATCGACGTCCTTCGGGTAGAAGCGCCGGTGGTACACGGACGTCATGCCGCCCTTGCTCGCTCCGGTGGAGACCCACTTCCCGGAGTACAGGGCCTTCTTGAACGCCTGGACGATCTCGTGGTGGTCGGTCGCGGCCTGCCAGATGTTGAGCTTGGACCAGTCCTGGCTGGCCGGCTTGGAGGTGTTGAAGAAGCGTTGCTCGACATTCAGTTGGTTGCCGTCGACGAGGCGCGTCGGCTCGGAGGTGAAGACGCCGCCGACACCGCCGTACCCAGTCGTGTGCAGCACGGTCGGCCGGTCGAAGCCGCGGTGCCACAGGGTGACGCGCTGCTCGAACTTCTCCCCGCGCGGCTTCCGGTGATCGGCCGCCTGGGTGTACCAGAGCACGAAGAACGGCTTGCCGTTCACGATCGTGCTGCTCTCGATCCGCAGCCCTGGAATCGTCTGCAACTTCGCCGTCACCTCAGCGACAGGATCAGCAGCCTGTACTGCGGGCGCGGCCGCAGCCGTGGTGACCGCGGATCCAGCGACCAGGGCAACGACAAGAGCAAAGCGTAGGAAGCGGCGCATCGGCGGACTCCTTGGTGTGGGGCGACACTGCTGAGCAGCCTAAACGCCCCCACCGACAACTTCGAGGGCTTGACAGGTACGGTTCGCGCATGTGCAGAGCGGTGAAGTGCAAGACCTGCGGGAAGACGACCTGGGCGGGCTGCGGGCAGCATGTTGCCCAGGTCAAGCAAGGCGTGCCGGCGCAGGATTGGTGCGCCGGACACCCCAAGGAAGCCGGTTCAGGCCTGTTCGCGCGCTTCTTCCGCCGCTGACCTCAGCCGAAGGTTCGGCGTACGGCGATCGCCCGGCGGAGGTCGTCGGTGTTGTCGGCCGTGGTCCGACGGATGCTGGGGGCAACGGTTTCGTCGGCGATCAGGGCGTCGGCTCGCTCGATCACGGCTTCGTCCACGGCGTACCTCGGGAAGATCCGGCCGACCGTCATCGCGACGGCCATTCCCGAGCGGATCTCGCCGGTGTGAGCGATCTCGGTGAAGAACCGGTCGACGTACGGCGCGGTCAGCTCGGTCTGCGCCGGATCCCAGAACCCCTCGGCGATGGCGAACAACTCGTTCACCCCGACCGTGCCATCGGTCATGATCCGCTGCCAGGCCGCTTCCTTGCCATCCTCGGTCGCAGCCAGGCAGCGCGCCGCTTGGGCTACACCTTCGGTCGACTGGTCCTTGGCCAGCTCAGTCTCGACCTCTGCCTTGCCGTAGACGCCTAGCCGGACTAGACGCAGTACCAGGGACCAGCGGAAGTCCGTGTCCACCTGCAGGCCGCTGGGGACGTCGCTACCGTCCAGCCAGCTCTGGAGCAGCTTGGCGTCGTCAGTGGCCGTTACTACGGCACGGCTGATCGCTAGCTGGAGGCTGCTGCCCGCAGGGGTCTCCGCGAGCCGCGCGGTGAGGGCAGCGGCTGCCTGTGCGCGGTACGGCTCCTGGGGAAGGTACGCGCCCAGTAGACGGTCTTCCAGCCAGCGCAGGAGGGAGCCGACGGCGATGTCGCTGTCCTCTGTCTTGATGGCTTCCAGCAGGATCGCGAGCGCTTGGCGTGGGTCTAGCTCGGCGTCGGCGACGGCGTCGCGGATGCTGTTCCAGATCACCCCGCGGGTGGTGCTGTCTGCGATCTTCGGCAGTACTACGGGGAGGTTGGCCAGGCTGGTCGCATCGAGGCGGATCTTGGCCCAGGTGTCGTCGGCCGCGTCCGGGACGATCACGGCCAGGGTGGGGTCTAGCTCGAGGTCGACGGAGTCGCGGTCCAGCAGTACTGGCACTGAGGTGGGGCGGCCACTCTCGTCGTACCCGCCGACCGTCAGTTTGTGCGGGCGGTCGGCCGGGTGGGCTTGCGGCGTACGGCGGTACAGGCTGATCCCTGTCGCGGTGCGCTCGGCGCTGATGGTGTCGAGGCCGGCCGTGCGCAACCACTGCTCGGACCAGTTGGGCAGATCAGCCGCGCCGGCCTCGGTGAGCTTGCCGATGAACTCGTGCAGGTCCGCATTGCCGAACTCGTGCGCGTCGATGTGCGCGTTGACGCCCTTGAGGAAGACCCCGTCACCGAGGTACGCCGCGAGCTGCTTGAGCACCGCGGCGCCTTTGGCATAAGAGATTCCGTCGAAGTCGTCGAGCGACTGGCGGGCATCCTTGCCGGCCTCGGCCGCGACCGGGTGGGTCGAGCGGCGCTGGTCGGCCTGGAGTCCCCACCACTTGCGGACGAAGGCGAAATCGGTCCAGTGGCCTTTGTGGTCGGTGACGTCGTGGGCGACGCGGTTGGCCATGTACTCGGCGAAGGACTCGTTGAGCCAGAGGTCGTTCCACCACTTCATCGTGACGGCGTCGCCGAACCACATGTGCGCCATCTCGTGCACGACGATGCGGGCCCGGAGGCTGCGCTCGGCGTCGGTGACCGCGGATCGGAAGACCAGGCTGTCGGCGAACGTCACGCAGCCTGGGTTCTCCATTGCGCCGAGGTTGAAGTCGGGGACGAAGACCTGGTGGTACTCGCCGAATGGGTAGCGGTAGCCGAACAGGCGGTGGTATTCGTCGAAGGCTTGCGCGGTGACTTGGAAGAGGTCTTCCTTGTCCTTCTCGAGGTGCTCCTTGAGGCTCTGCCGGCAGGCGAGTCCGAGCGGGATGCCGTCGTGCTCGCTTTTGATGAGGTGGAAGGGGCCGGCTACCAGCGTCACGAAGTACGTCGAAAGTGGCTTGGTCTGTTTGAGCGCCCACTCCCCTGGTGCTGTTTGCGTGGCGGCTCCGTTGCCGAGGACGATCCATTCCTCGGGGCATTTGACGGTCATCGTGTACGGCGCTTTGAGGTCGGGCTGGTCGAAGCAGGCGAAGTACCGGGGGGCTGATTCGAGCGACGACATTCCGTACAGGTAGACGAGGCCGTCGCCGGCGTCGACCGTCCTCTGCAGGCCTTCGCCGTCGGCCGAGTACTTCATGATCGCGTCGACCACTAGCACGTTGTCGTCTTGCAGACCCTCTAGCCAAAGGCGCCCATCGTCCAGCCCTTTGATGTCGACGCTGCTGCCGTTGAGCGTCACCTTGACGAGCTCCTGCGGCTTCACGTCGAGGAAGGTCCGCTCGTCCCTCGCTTCGAACCTGATCGTGCTGACCGCCCGGAAGGTCTCGGGTCCGGTCGTCAGATCGAAGGCGATCTCGTAGGAGCTGACGGTGAGGGCGGCGGCCCGCGTACGGGCTTCTTCGACAGTGAGAGCGGGCATGCCGTAGACGCTACCTAACCCGGCGGCAGCCCGCGCCGGTCCCGCTCGTGCCGCAAGTACAGTCCGGCCGCCGTCGACACACTCGTCAGCAACCAGACCCCAACCCCTGCATCGTCAGCCACCCCGATGACCGGCAGGAACTCCGGCAGGATGTCGATCGGCGAGACCAAATACACCAATGCCAACACCCACAGCGTCTTCTGCCCACCCGACACGGCCGTATACCCCTCAGCCTTAGCCGCCCGCAACATGCGCGGCAGGGCCCTCGCCCGCTCAAACACATCCCCGACTGGCACCGGCTCCCCGCGCGCCGCCTTCCGCTTCCGCGCGGCCCGCCGCAACAACCCCACCCCGATGGCCGCGGCGCCTATCACCAGGAAGGCGCCCCCAACCCCGGTCGCAGGCATCCCGACAACATCCCCGTCGCGAAACACCAGGGTCGCCAACCCGATCAACCCCAGCAGCCCACCAAAGAACACCATCCCCCAACAGTAAAGCCCCACGCGCCCGCCGCTTACGTTCCTCCGTCACTCCAGCTCCGGGTCGCTCCCACCCACCCAGTGTTGGCGCTCCTCCGTCGCGCGAACCGAGAGTAGGCACTCGCCGATGGGCGGCGGCGGCCAAGCGGCACGGCCCACCGGCGGGCCGGCCCCTGGCTCGTCATTGGCTTACGGCGACGACTTGCCGGCCGAAGCCCGCCGCCGCCGTATCTGTACCACCGCCACCGAGCTCGCGAAGAACAGACCGATGCTTCCTACCCAGGTCA
This sequence comes from Kribbella sp. NBC_00382, assembly GCF_036067295.1. Lineage (NCBI taxonomy): Bacteria > Bacillati > Actinomycetota > Actinomycetes > Propionibacteriales > Kribbellaceae > Kribbella > Kribbella sp. NBC_00382. The sequence continues at coordinate 3,914,808 of NZ_CP107954.1, read as the reverse complement.
GCACTCGCACATTGTCGGTGACGCCTATGCCGACAACGATGATCGCCATGGCGACCAGGACGAACAGCCAATCTGCTACTTCGTCCCGATTCAACCCGGCATATGTCGCACCAGGTATGGATGCCAAGATCGCCACCACTACGAGCAGAGGAACGTCGTCATGCATCAAACATCCCAGCCGTTCCTGTATGCACGGTGCGCATAGAAGCCATTGACACCGAAGACCGCCGCTGCTTTATAGGGCTTACTTCGAATCGACGAACCGAGGTGACGCAAGTGGCGCCCGATGTTGACTCGGTGACCCAAACCTCCACGGTGACGACCGAGCCGACTGCGCAGCATTCTGCCAGACATTCGGATCGCGCCGCGATGACGGGCAGCGTACTTGAATCCCCGGATGGGCTTGAAGGCCGCACCGATCGCGTCGATACCGAAGTTGGTCAGCGCAGTACGTCCGGAGATCGAACCATGCCTGTACTGGTATGCATTCCAACCAGCGCTCGCGATTAGGGACGCTCCGATTGCAACGGCGCAAGCTCCGGCTGTGGCGAGTATGCATGCTCCGGCTGCGACAAAGCCAGTGACAGTGGCGGCACGCTTCCAGAACTTCTTCCAGCCGAAGCGGCCGTCTAGGTCGAAGCTGTTGATGGGGTCGGTTGGGTAGGTGTAGGCGTTCGGGTTGCCGCCAGCGACCGGGTCGGTGGAAGTGAAGAGACCGGTGGCTGGGTTGTAGAGGCGGACGCCCATGAGGGTTAGGCCGGCGCCTGAGGTGGCTCGTTGTTTGGCGCCTAGCCAGCCATAGTCGACGGCGCCGGTGAGGGTCGTGTTTGTGGTCGCAGCGTCGCCGTATTCGTCGTAGGAGTTCCAGGCGTTGATGGTGGTGGCGGGCGCAGTGGTGGTGGGTAGGTCGACGGTGGTTACTACGTCGCCGTGGGGGTTGGCGAGGGTTAGGTCGGCTGAGGCGGATTGGTTCACCGTGAGGCTTAGGTCGCCGCCGATTAGTTCTGCGTAGCGTTGGGTTGTCGTACCTTGGGTCACCCAGGTGGGGTTGTCGGAGGTGTCGGCGTAGTGGCGGATGGTGGTGGTGGTGCCGCTGGTGGTTACGGATTCTGTGGAGCGGCGGTCTAGGGCGTCGAGGGTGTAGGTCGTGGTGGTGGGGCCCTGGGTGATCGACTTTGCTAGGTCGTTGTCGTAGTACGACAGAGCGATGTCGCCAGAGGCGGGGTGGGGAGCGTCTGACGCGGGGAGGGTCGTGGTGCGGCCCAGTGCGTCGTACGTGTAGGTGCCAACCCCGTTCGCCCCAGTTACTGGGCGGTCGGCGGTGTCGAAGGCTCGGGTCGTAGACACAGCGCCGGTGGTGGTGCAGGAGCCGTCGGCGGCGGGCGCGGCGGTTGACTTGGTTAGGCGGTTGTCGTTGCGGTCGAAGCCGTAGAGGCGGGTTACGCAGCCGGGGAGTTCCGTGCCGGTGGTGGTGGCGGTTCGGTCTTGGACCTTGGTCAGGCGGCCGGCGTTGTCGTAGGAGTAGGAGCGGTCGTAGCCGAGGGCGTCACCCGGAGCGTCTCCGGCGTCGCCGGTGAAGGCGGAGCCGTCGGGGGTCCATTCGTGGGCTACTCGGCCGTTGACGTCGTTCTCCAGCGACCAGGACAGCCAGGGGCCGTTCGGGTCGACTGTGGTGGAGCCGTCGTCGTTCACATTGGTGATCTGGCCGGTGTAGCGCAGGCCGGTCGGTTCGCCGACGTTGTCCAGGTCGTTGTACTGCGTGATGCCACCGGGCAGCTTCTGCACGGTCATCGAGCCGTCGGCGTCGTAAGCACCGGTCGACGTCCAGGTGGAGCCGGCCGTGGTGACCTCGACCTTGGTGGCGACACCTCGGCGCTCGGTCTTGCCGGCCGCGTCGGTGCCGTCGTAGGTGTAGCGCGTCGAGCCGTTGGCGTCCGTCACGGTCGCGACCGAACCGGCCGCGTCGTACACGGTCGTAGTGACCTGCTCGCCCGACGGCTGGTACGTCGTCTGGCGGCCCCAGGTGTCATAGCCGGTGGTGACCGTGCCCGCGGTGGTCCCGTCCGCGTTGTACGCCGTGACGGCCGTGGCTTGGCCCGTCGCGGGATCGTAGGTGGTGGCCTTCTTGGTGTTCGGGGTCGAGCTCGCCAGGCCGGTGACCGTGGTCTTGGTCGTGTCGGTCCGGCCGTCGAGCAGGTACGTCGTCTCGTTCTTCCGGATGACCGATCCCGAGGTCTCGGTCACCGTCTTCGGCGCCAGCAGGTAGTTGAAGTCGGCAGTCGTTGTCGTCGGCAACGATGGCGTCGCGGTGCCACCCGAGGTGGGCTGTGCCGCTGAGCCGGTCTGGCAGACCAGTCCTGCCCATTGAGGTTTCCCACCGCACGCAGGAAAGGACGCATTGGACGCCGTCGTGTAGTACACGGTCTTCGTCGTACCGGCGTCAGCGCCGTTCGAGCCGGGCTGGCGGGTCTCGATCGTGCGACCCTCCGCGTCGAAGCGGGTCACCTTGACGATGTCGCCGGCGCTGTTGACACCGTCGAAGTCGACGTCGGTGATCGTCTTGCCGGCCTGGCCGAGCTTCCAGCCGTCGGCGTCGCCCGGTACCGGTGGCCCGTAGTCGGTGAGCGATTGCGCGGTCATCTCCAGGTCGGTGCCGGTGCCCGGGTCATGGGCATACGACGTCGACTTGGTGGCCAGCCGATACGGCAGCGTCGTGTCCGGGTTGATCCCCGCGTTCGGGGCGCCCTCGTCGAAGCTGCTGTGGGTGTGCACCCGGACCCAGCGAGTCGTCCCGTCCTTCAGTACCGCCGATCGGGACGGCCCGTAGGTGTCGGTCACGAAGGTGCCGGCCGGCGTCACGACAGCATCGCCGGCGGCGTTCTTGATGTCGTTGTTGTAGACCGTCAGCGAAGCAACCTGGTCGACGGACGCGCCGGACGGCACCGCGCCGTCGATCACCGAGCGGATCGCGCGTTCGTCGAGCTCGCGAACGGTGTTGCCCTGCTCGTTGTAGTCGGTCGAGTTGTACTGCCAGTCGCCCGCGCCGTACTTCGCACTGTCGACCGTGTACCCCGATGCGTCGGTGTACTGCAGATCGGCGTACTGCCAATCGTCAGCACCAGGCGCACCCGACAACGGATGATCCGGACCGAAGACGGCGTACCCGTTCGTAGGTATCGCCTTCTGGTTCCACCGAGCAACCGACGTAGCGGACAGGTCCGGCAGACCCGCGCCGGAGAGCGGTACGTCGTACACGAACTTCGCCAGCGTCGCCGTACCACCGGTCGGATCACCAGCAGGGCGGTCGCGCTTGACCGTGTCCAGCTTCTCGCGCTGGTCGACCGTGACGTAGTTCAACTGGATCGGCAGCTGACCGGCCGACTTCACCGAGGTCAGGTGGTTGAGCGAGTTGTAGCCGTACTCCGTGGACAGGTTGGACCGCGGATCGGTGACCTTGATCAGCCGGCCGCTCGCGTCGTATGTGTACGCCGCGACCTTGATGGAGTCCATCCCAGCGCCGCCGGCCTTGTCCGGGTTGTAGATGTCCAGCCAGCCCTCGGACAGCCGGGCCTCGCCGTTGATCGTGGTGTAGACGAAGTGCAGGGCGCGGCAACCTGCTACCAGCGAGCTGATGCAGTTCACCCCTGGCGGCGTCGGAGCCAGGATGCGACTCACGTGGCCCGAAGCGTCGTACGAGTAGGTGGTCTTCGACGTGATGCCGGGTTCGTAGACCGTTCCAGGCCGGAAGAACGCCGGCGTCGAAGCTGTCGGTGCGGTGTCGGTGGTCCAGGTGGTGACCGTGCCGTCGTCCTCGGTATAGGTGAGGATCGGCGCCGCGGCCGTGCCGGTGACCGTGAGCTTCGAACCGTCCAGCTCGGTGTCCTCGTCCGCCGGGACCCAGGTACCGGCTGCCAACGACGCACCCGTACGCCGCTGGCCGTCAGGAGCCTCGAAGATCAGGCCGGTGCCATCGCCGTCGGTGAACGAGATCGTGCCGTCGACGCGCGACGAGTCGATCACCCGTACGCCCCCGAGGCCGGCGTCCGCGCCGTCGAAGTGAGCGACCCAGCCGGGGCCGAAGACGCCGTTGATCGTGTCCGGGGTGCCGGCGTAGGTGGAGTGGGAGCGGGAGATCGACAGGTCACCGGTGTAGCCGGGGACGGAGATGTCGGTGGTGTCGGTGTTGAACTCGCCGGTCCACAAGGCGACCTGGCCGGGTCCTGCGTCGGCGGTGGGGAAACCGTTGCCGAAGGCATGCGGTACACGCTGGATTGTGGTGTTGGGGGTTTGGGACCAGGTGCACTGGCTGGACGAGGCGTAGGTGAAGCAGACCTGTACGTCGAGCTTGACCGGGACGCGGTCGTTCAGGGTGGTCGGCTCGATGGCCGGGGTGGACGGGTCGGAGTCGACGTTGGCGTCGATCTTGGCGTTGTTGCTGTCCCAGATCCCGGAGACCGCGACGCCGGCGGTGCCGTTGTCGGTGACGGTCAGCGCGGTGTCGTCGACGTTCCAGCCGACGGTGTCGTGCTGGCCGTCCTTGGCGTAGCCGGACAGGCGCCAGCGGACCTTCGCGGTCGGCAGATCAGCGGCGCCGCGGGGTGGGCCGGAGGCTTCGATCTTGATGGTGCCGGTGGTGGTGATCCGCGGGTTGGCGGTCGGTGAGGCGAGGGCGGAGCCGCCCCAGCCGAAGCTGTACGCCGCGTTGCCTGACAGGCGTCCGGCCGGGGACTCGGCCGTGGCGCTGATCCGGTGCAGACCTGGGGTGCCCTTGGGGAGGGCGATGGTGGTCTTGGCGGTGGCCGGGTCGCTGGACGGGGTGATCTTGATCTGGCCGGCTGCGCCGCCGGTGAAGTTGGTCGGTACCGGCTTGCCGTCCACGGTCAGGCGGATGTAGCCGGGTGAGGAGTAGCCGGTGCCGGTCGCGGTGACGGTGCAGACCACGTCGGCGGTCGGGGCGTCGTCTTGCCAGGAGTTGATGGCGTATGGCGGCGGGCAGGAGATGATCGGCGCCTGGGGCTGGGTGGCGCCGATACGGAGCTGGCTCCAGCCTGACCAGGCGGAGTCGACGCGGCCGTCGTTCGACTTGGCGCGGACGTAGATCCGGGTGTTCTCGGGCAGGTTGACGGACGGCTTGCAGCCGCCGGTGGTGCCTGAGGCGTAGGTGGCCGACGTACAGGTCGCCTTCAGGCTGGATGCCGACACGGTAGTGGAGTCGTGGAACTCGATGACGTACTTGACCGTGTTGCCGTCAGGGTCGCTCGCCTTGGTGATCGCCCACGGGTTGAGGTACGGCGAGTACAGGGCGCTCGTACCACCCGGGGCGGCGTAGGCGACCGCGGACGAGTAGGCCGGGACCGACGGCTGGCCGGGCTTCCGGTTCCAGGTGATCGTCACGTACGGGTCAGCGATGCCGGCGAAGGAGTAGAACCGCTTGTACGACGTGCCGTCCGCCTCGTTCGCCGCGGTCAACGCGAGGCCGCCGGTCGGGTACGACGCGGTCGACCAGGCCTGGGCCAGGCCGGTCATCGGGATCGAGATCCGGCCGCCAGGGCAGCCGGTGGCACCCTTTGCGGCCGAGACCGAGCCGTAGACCGCACCGTCCGCTGGCCGCGTGGGCCAGCGAGTAGTGGTCGAGGTGGGTGTTGCCGAGCGCAGTTGCACGACCGTCGGAGTACAGGTGTTGGCGCCGTACTGCCACAGCGACATCGACGCCGACAAGATGTCCTTGCCTGCGAAGGTCGAGGTGGCGAAGTTCATGTAGGCGCGCGCCACCTTCGCCGAGCCGTTCTTGCCCACGCGAAGGTCGACCGCGTTGGACTGGTCGTTCGGCTCGTTCTCCTGCAACCACGTGTCGAACGTCGACTTCAACGTGCCGGTCACATACGTCGGGTCGACCGTCACCGGGAACACCCGCGACGGGTCGAGGAACCACTTCGCGTCCGGCGCGATCACCAGCGTCGCCTTGCCCCGCGACACCTGCTCGACGGTCACCTTCACGACCGTCTTGTTGCCCTGCTCACCATTGACCACCGAGTCCCACATGAAGCCGACCGGGATCCTCGACTGGACGACGTTCTTGGCGTCGACGAACTCGATCGAACCGTCGGCTGCCGTCCGGGCGGTCAAACCCTTGGTGCGCAAGGGAATCCGCCACACCGGCGCGGCCGTCGGGCGCTGCTTGACGATGAAGTCGTTCTCGAAACCGGTCCGGCGTGCGTCCAGGACCAGGTCGACACCGGGCTGTACGTCGGCGTAGGTCGCCTTCGTCCCGTCGAGCGTCGGCTCCGGGAGTTTCCACGGCGAGAGCCACTCGACCTGACGGCCGGTACCGGACGACGCCGACGCGAAGACCTGGCCGGTCGCCGCGTTGCGCTTGCCCAACCGCAGACCATGCTCGTGGCCACGCGGCGCCACCGTACCGTCAGCGGCCTTCTGCAACGTCAGGTTGATCGACTGCCAGGCACCCTTCGCGGTCTTGAACCGGATCGGCGCGGCGTGAGCATCCGTCGTCATGGTCCCGTCAGGGTTCGACCACGTCGTCGACGTCTCGGTCCGCATCGACTCGACCTCGACCCGCGAACCCTGAGCTCGCGCCGTTACTGAGGCCGAGATCACATCCGGCCGCGAGGCAATCTTGGCGGCGGCCGGCTTCGGATCCGCCGTCGGCGCCGCCTCGGCGGGTTGATGGGCTTCCAGGGCGGTCGCCAGAAGCGCCACCGATACCAACGCGGCCACGACTCGAGGGGCTTTCTGCCCGCGAGAACGCATCGAACGATCCACTAGAAACTTCACGGCGACTCCTGCTGCCTCACGCCGACCTGGGACAGCACGACGAAGGGCGATCGCCATGCGGGTCAGCGCTCGCTACATCGCGCGTCGTTTCATCCCGTTACCCGAATTGCAACAAGTTGCAGTAATCCCTGCTCCGCTTGCCAAACAGACGTCGCTCAGGCATCACGCGCGCTGAGATTCGGTCGAACAGGACTCGAGGAGGTCCCTCATCGGCCGGTGCCGGCTTGGTGGTCGAGCCAGTGCTGGCGGAGTTTGGCGGTTTGGCGGGTGACTCGGCGGTTGCGGCCGCGGAAGGTGTAGCCGGTAAGGCAGGACAGGAGGACGCCGGGTTCTTCGGGAGAAGGTGGGTCGGCAAGTTCGACGTACGGGATGGCGGTGCTACCCAAGGAGGCCTCGCCTTCGTCGAGTCTGATGTCGGCGATGGCGGTCCACGGGATGAGTTCGTCGCGGCCGAGGTTGAGGAGTTTCAGGCCGGCCGGTGTGACGGCGACACCGACGCGGACGAAACGCCAGAGGATCAGCAGACCGACCACGATGGAGATGACGGTTGCCACCTCGTCCGGGATGGAGGAGAACTCGTCGTACACCGCAAGCAGGCACATCTCAGCCAGACCGACCACGCACACGGCCAGGAACCCACCGTTCCCAATTGCTCTGAAGGCCATTTGTCCCCCGGCTGCCAAAGAGAGATGCGCAGTATGTCAGGTGGTGGCGGCCAAGCGGATGTGGCTTGCTAGGGCTTCTACTGCTGGGGTGGGTGGGGTGGGGGCGTAGCAAATGAGGTGGGAGCGGGTGGCCCAGGGGTCTGTTAGGGGGCAGATGTCTAGGGCGGGGTTGCCGTCTACTGAGCGGAGGGGGGCTACGGCTAGGCCTGCGCCGGCTGTGGCGAGGGTGATGAGGGTGTGGAGGGTTGGGACCAGGGTGCGGTAGCGCGGGGCCGGGGCGTGGGGGCCTAGGCGGCGGTCCATCCAGGTGCGGAGGGTGGAGCCTAGGTCTAGGCCGATCATGGGGTGTTCTGCGACTTCGGCGTACGACATGGCGGAGCGGCCGCTGAGTAGGCCGCCTGCGGGGCCTATGACGACTAGGGAGTCGTCGACCAGGGGTTCGGTGCGCAGGGTGGTACCGGTGGTTTCGTCGTCGTCCAGGACTATGCCTAGGTCGGCTTTGCCTTCGGCGAGGAGGCGGAGTGAGCGCGGGGTGCGTTGCTCGGAGACGGTCACGTCGTGCTCTGGGTACTCGCGGAGGAACGACGCCAGCGCTGCGGGGACTACCCGGTGCATGGCTGAGCCGCCTGAGACCAGGACGAGTGGTCGCGAGCGGGCGGCGGTGTAGCTCGCGACAGCGCTGTCTAGGCGGGCAGTCTGGGCCAGCACTTCGCGTGCGTGGCGAGCGAGCGTAGTACCGGCCGGGGTTGGTCGCACTCCCCTACGTTCGCGGATCAGCAGCGCGACTCCGGCGTGGGATTCGAGCGCTCTGACCCGCGCGCTGGCCGAAGGCAGACTCAGGTGCATCTGCAGCGCTCCGGCCGTGATCGAGCCCTGGTCCACCACGTGGACAAACAACCGCAGGTCGTCCAGGTCATAGCGCATATCACCTAGCCTAAGCCCCAGACAGAGGCTGACTGAGGCAAAAACACATTGTGCTCCTTACCCCGGCTCCCCGATGCTCGGTAGGTGACCGCGCTGCTGATCGTGCTGCTCGCCGGGATCGCAGCCGGCGCGCTCAACTCGGTCGGCGGCGGCGGGAGCTTCGTCGCGTTCCCAGCGCTCGTGGCGGTCGGAGTCGGCGCGGTCACCGCCAACGCCGCGACGACAGTCGCCTTGCTGCCGGGCGGGTTGGCCAGCCTCTGGGTCTACCGCCGCGACCTCGAACCACTCCCCAGTACTTCGATCCGCGTGCTCACCTGGACGAGCGTCGTCGGCGGCGCGCTGGGCGCGGTACTGCTGCTGACTTTGCCGTCCGAGTCCTTCGACGCGGTCGTGCCGTGGTTGCTCGCGTTCGCCACCCTCGTACTCGCCTTCGGCCGGCGCATCGCCAAGTCACTGAAGACGACGATCGCGGGCCGCCCGACGATCGTGGCCGGCCAGTTGGTGCTCTCCATCTACGGCGGGTACTTCGGTGGCGCCTCCGGACTCATGATGGTCGCCTTCTGGAGCGTGGCGGCGAGCATCGACCCCGGCCGGGTCAACCCACTGCGGATGGCCCGGATGGCGGCCATCTACCTGACCGCGGCCATCGTTTTCCTGGCCGCGTCCGACGTGCTCTCCGAGTCGCTCAAGCTCGTCCTTATGCTCACCGGCGCGGTCCTCGGCGGCTTCGGCGGCGCGACCCTCGCCCGCAAACTGCCCACCCCGGTACTCCGGGGAATCGTGGTGACCTCGGCGGCCGCGATGACCATCGGCTACTTCCTGGTGAACCGTTGATCACCGAGGACTCCTTGGCGCGGCTCGCCATCGCCTGGGAAGCCTGCCAGCTCGCCGAGTCGGCCCGCACGGCCGTGACGGTCCAAGGCGACCTGGTCGCGCAGGCGAGCGAAGTACTGGCTGCCGCCGAACGCTATGCGGCTGCCATTCACGCTTTCACCTGCGGACAAGAGACCGGCACAACCATGAGATGGCAGTTGCCCGAGGCCCCTGAAGAGGCAGCGGAGGACCTCGACGACTGGGTGCTCCGGCATGCCGACGGCGAGGATCCGGGCGCGGCGCCGATCTCCGGGAAGTTGTAGCCGGGGGCAACAAAAGCTGTAACGGAGCTGTGATCCAACTATTTGTCCCGACCCCGCGTCTCAGTCTGTGTCGAGCTCACAAGGGCTCATAAAAGCTTGAATACGAGGGGAAATCACCATCATGCGCAACCGTTCTCAGCTGGTTCGCCGGGTCGTCGCCGTTGTCGGGGGCCTCGGCCTCGCCGCCGGCGCCGTCGGGGTTGCCGGCGCACTGCAGGCGAACGCGTCGACCACCGGACAGGGCACCGTCGCCGCCCAGCCGGTCGTCGCGAAGAAGATCACCGTCGCCTCGAACGCCACCAGCGCGAAGGTGTGGGCCAAGGTGACGCTGAGCGGCAAGACCACCGGTATCACGGCGAACTCGGTCGTCCAGGTCCAGCGCCTCGAGGGCACCAAGTGGGTCAACTTCCCGGCCACCACCAAGGTGACCTCGAAGGCCGCCTACGCGGTCAAGATCGCCAGCGGCCGCGTCGGCGCGAACAAGTTCCGGGTCGTCGCCTCCGGCGCCATCAGCCCGGTGGTCACGGTCACTTTCGTCAAGTGACGCACTGAACGGCCAGGCGGCGTTCGAAGTACCGGCGGGACCCGGTACTACGAACGCCGCTGCCAGTTAGAGCAGCAGCTTCAGTCGATGAGCCCTTTGACGATCGTCGTCATCCGGTCGACCGGGATGGCGAACCCGATGCCGATGTTGCCGGACCGGGACGATGTGCCCAGCGTGGCGATGGCCGTGTTGACGCCGACCACCTGACCCGCCGAGTTGACCAGCGGGCCACCCGAGTTGCCGGGGTTGATCGCCGCGTCGGTCTGGATCGCGGACTGCCGGTTGCCGTTGTCGCCGAACCGGGCCTGCCGGTTGACGGCGCTGACGATGCCGGCCGTCACCGTTCCCTCCAGCCCGAGCGGTGAGCCGACCGCCAGTACCGGGTCTCCCACGTGGAGCTCCGAGGATCGGCCGAGCGTGAGCGCCCGCAGTCCCTGGACGTTGCCGCTGACCTGGAGTACCGCGAGGTCGTTGTCCGCGTCGACGCCGATGATGCTCGCGTCCACCGATCGGCCGGTGGACAGGACCAGTGACACACTGCTCGCTCCTTCCACCACATGGGCGTTGGTGACCACGTGGCCCTGCTGGTCGATCGCGAACCCCGAACCAGTCGCCCGCCCGGCCCGTACTGACACCACGCCCGGCAACACGCTGGCAGCGGCGGACGCGATCGACCCCTGCTGAGTACCTGCCGAGGGTGCCGCTGCCTGGGGCAACTCGACCGGCGCGCTGGCGGATGGTGAGTCTCCCCAACCACCTGTGACAGCACCTGCCAGACCGCCGGCCAGCACTGACAGAGCTATCCCAGCGGCGAGTGCGCGGCCAGTACGGCGTACAGGTGGGGCCGTCACCCCGGCCGGAGGTGCCGCGGCCGGAGAGGGGGGTGCCGACTGGACGGCGGCCGGGGTGACGGGGAAGGGGACGCCTGGCGGCGGTACGGGCGTAGGGGCTTCGGGAGGCGGGCCGGGCTCGTAGTGCGGGCCGCGGAAGGGGTGACCGAGATGAGGGCTCATGCGAGGCTCCTTAGGGCAGCCGCGAGAACCAGAGCAGCGATGCCAGGCCGGCCAGTAGTGCGACGGCCAGGGCGATACCCGCCACCAGGTTGGTGATCTCGCGTTCCTCGGTGGTCCAGCCGATCGACGACTGGAGATCGGAGTAGACGGAGCGCAGTTCCTCATCGCTCTCCGCGGAGTAGAAGGACCCCTTCGTCGCGTCGGCCAATCCGCGCAGCGAGTCGGCGTCGGCGGGTACCGGGACGTTCCGGCCGTCGAGGTTCACGGTGCCCTCTGGGGTGCCGTAGGCGATCGTGGAGACCGGTACGCCGGCCTGCGCCGCGGCCTGCGCCGCCTCGTCGATCGGGCGGCCCGAGGTATTACCGCCGTCGGACAGCAACACGATCCGGGTCGGGGGTGGGTCGGTGGCTGCGTCGGCGTCCAGGTTCTTCACCGCGTCCAAGCTGGTCAGGACGGCCTCGCCGATCGCGGTGCTGTCGGTCAGCGTGAGCCGGTTAAGCGCGTCGACGGTCGCCTGGTGGTTGGTGCTCGGCTGGGTGACGACGTTCGCAGTACGGGCGAAGGAGACCAGGCCGACGTTGAACTGCTTGGGAAGGCTGTTCACGAAGTCGGTCGCGGCGCTCTTGGCGACCTCGAACCGGTTCGGCTCGACGTCGGTCGCTGCCATCGAGTTGGAGATGTCCATCGCGACGACGACGGTGGCGCGTTCGCGCGGTACCCGGACGTCGGTGACGGGGCGGGCGATCGCGATCGTCAGTACGGTCAGCGCGGCGAGGAAGGCGAGAGCGGGGGCGTGGCGGCGCCAGCCCGGGCTTTTCGGCGCAACCTTCTCGAGCATCGGGAGGGTCGCGAAGCGGACGGCGTACTTGCTGCGGCGGCGTTGCGCGACGACGTACGCGACGACCAGAGCCGCGACGATCAGCAGCAGCCAGAGCCACAGCGGTTGCTCGAACTTCATCGGATTCCGGTCCTCCCTCTCGGTGTTCGCCGGGTGTTGACGCGCTTGCGGGCAGTCGCGAAGGCCGCGACGTCGCGGACCCAATCGGTGTCCGTGCGCAGGGTCAGATGAGCCGCACCAGCCGCCCGGATCGCCTGCGCCGTCTGCTCCCGGTGCTCGCGCATCGCGGCCGCATACCGCTCCCGCAAACGCTTCTTACCCGTCTGCACTTCGCGCCGCCGGCCCGTCTCCGGGTCGACGAGGGTGAGGAGCCCGACCTCAGGCAGCTCGAGCTCCCGGGGATCGAGAACCTCAACAGCAATCACCTCGTGCCGCGCACCAAGCCGGCGCAAGGCATCAGCCCAGCCCTCGCCGGCGAAGCCGGGCGCAATCGCCTCGGGCGCGGTTAGTGCGCGTCCTCCACCTCCGCCTGGCCAGGGGTCGGTGTGGAAGTCGGAGACGACTACTCGGAGGCCGGGGCGGGGGTGCTCTCGGTTCAGGCGGTTTATTGCGTGCGCCAGATCGGTGTCAGGGTGTTCACCCGGAGTTGCCCTGGGCAACGACAGCAGCGTGCGGAGGGTACGACGGAGAGCTGGACCGCCGCCTACGTCGGGGATGCGGCGGACTTCATTGCCTAGAGCAACTCTTACACCTAAGCGGTTGCCGGGGCGGTCGGCCAGGAGGCCGACTGCGCCGACGATGGCTACGGCTAGGTCGCGCTTCTCGGACAGCGCAGTACCGAAGTCCATGCTGGCGGAGGCATCCACCAGGGCCCAGGTCTCCAGCTCGCGTTCGGCGAGGGGGGCGCGGACGTGGGGTTCGAGGGAGCGGGCGGTGACGTTCCAGTCCATCCGGCGGACGTCGTCCTGGCCGGCCTGGTACGGGCGCGCCTCGTTCGGCTCGCTGCCCGGGCCGCTCCGCAGGCCGGTGATCTCGCCGTGCAGGAAGCCTTCCAGCTTCCGTTTCACCGAGAGCTCCAGCGAGCGGAGCGCCCTCTCCCGCCCGGCGAGCAGGTCAGGACCTGTCATGCCGCGGAACCCTGGCTCTGATCAGCCGGTACCACGTGAGGCTGCTCGATCGCGTTCAGCACCCGCGACACGACCGCTCGCGGATCGATGCCATCGGCAAGCGCATCGAACGTCAGCACCAGCCGATGCGCCATCACGTCATGCGCCACGTCGTACACATCAGCAGGCAGCACATAGTCCCGCCCCCGCAGCAACGCCAGCGCCCGACCGGCCGCGACCAGACCCAGCGTCGCCCGCGGACTGACGCCGAACTCCAGTACGCCGCCGAGATCATTGATCCCGTACTGCGCCGGCGCCCGCGTCGCGTGCACCAACCGGACGACGTACTCCGCAACCGCGTTGTGCACGAAGACGTCTTCCGTTGCCTCCTGCAACTCGCGGACGTCGGCCGGCGTCAGAACCGCGTTGGCGTGTGGCCGGTGCGAGCTCATCCGTTGCAGGATTGTGAGTTCCTCCAGCGGCGTCGGGTAGTCGACGGTGATCTTCAGCAGGAACCGGTCCCGCTGCGCCTCGGGCAACGCGTAGACACCCTCGGACTCGATCGGGTTCTGGGTGGCCAGTACGAGGAACGGCTCGGGCAGCGGGTAGCTGACGCCGCCGATGCTGACCTGGTTCTCGGCCATTGCCTCCAGCAACGCCGACTGCACCTTGGCGGGTGCGCGGTTGATCTCGTCGGCGAGGACGAGGTTGGCGAAGATCGGGCCGAGCTCGGTGTCGAAGCCTTCCGCGGAGGGGCGCCAGATCCGGGTACCGACGATGTCGCCAGGCACCAGGTCAGGGGTGAACTGCAGTCGGGCGAACCGGCCGCCGATCACTTCGGCCAGCGTCCGGACGGCCAGCGTCTTGGCGACACCCGGTACGCCTTCGAGGAGACAGTGGCCGCGGGCAAGCAACCCGACGAGCATCCGCTCCACCAGTTGGTCCTGGCCGACGACGACCCGCTTCACCTCGAAGAGGGCCCGCTCCAGTACTGCGGTCATGCGTTACCACTCACATCGGGCTGCTGACTGGGCTGCTGGCTGGGCTGGGTCGGCTGGCTGGGCTGCTGACTGGGCTGCTGGCTGGGCTGGGCGCCTTCGGAGCTGCCCTGCCGGCCGCCTGCCTTGTCCGGGCAGTCCTTGCCGTCACGCGTCCCTCGTCCCTGCGGTGCCACGCGGGACCCGTCGCCCGGCGTGGTGCTCGGCGTGGTGCTCGGGTCGCTGCTCGGCGTACCGGGGTCTTCCTCCACGACCGCGTAGCCCTGGTCGGGCGCTGGGTCGTTGCCGGCGGCATAGGCGACGCCGCCTGCGCCCAGCGCGGCCGCGGCGATCGCAGTACCGAGGAGGAGGCGCTTGCCGGGGAGATTCATGCTGACTCCTTCGAGATCGGATGATGGAGACCAATTCATCAGGCGGCCCCGAAAACGACCGGAAAGCAGACCGAAAGTCCAGCGAAAGCGCCTACCGGCTCTCACCGCCGACGCCGCTACCTTTGAGTCGTGCGATTACTGGTGGTGGAAGACGAGGAAGGCCTGGTCAGCGCGCTGCGCTCGGGACTCGGCCGGGCCGGCTATGCGGTGGACACCGCGCTGACCGGGGCCGAGGCGGTCGAGAAGCTCGCCATCACGCCGTACGACCTGGCGATCCTCGACATCACGCTGCCGGACACGACCGGGCTCGACCTGTGCCGCGCGGTACGGCGGGGTGAGATCGAGGTGGCGTCCGGACGCGAACTGCGGGTGCTGATGCTGACCGCACACGCCTCGCTCGCCGACCGGGTGCGCGGGCTCGACGAGGGCGCCGACGACTACCTGACCAAGCCGTTCGCGCTGGTCGAGTTGCTGGCACGCATTCGTGCGCTGCTGCGGCGCGATGTGACGAACGGGACGACGCAGTTGCATGTCGGCGATCTCGTGCTGGACAGTTCTCGCCATCTCGCGACGCGCGCCGGGAGGGAGCTTCCGCTGACGCTGAAGGAGTTCGGCGTACTGCGCTATCTCATGTCGCGGCCGGGGCATGTCGTCTCGGCTGAAGAACTGCTTGAGCATGTGTGGGACGAGAACGCGGATCCGTTCACCCAGAGCGTCCGGGTGACGGTCGGGACGCTGCGGCGAAAGCTCACGCTGGAAGGCGAGGATCCCTTGCTGGAAACGGTGATCGGGCGCGGCTATCGGCTTCGAGGTGACACATGAGCAGGCCCGCGTGGACCCAGACGATCCGGTTCCGGTTGACGCTGGCCTATTCCGCCGTACTGATCGGGTTGTCCGCTTTGGTTCTCGGCGGCCTGTACTTCGCTCTGTCGGCGTATCTCGACCCGGCGCCGCTCAATCCGATCACGGTCAAGAAGGTCTACCACGACGAGCACGGAGAGCTGAAGGTCAAGTCCGGTCAGACGATCCAGGCCGCTGACCTGGCCAGCATCCAGTCGGCGGTGAACTACCAGACGCTGGAGACGCTCAAGACCTACTCGGCGGCCGGTATGGGCGGACTGCTGCTCCTCAGCCTTGGTACCGGGTGGTGGCTCTCCGGTCGGGTGCTTCGGCCGGTACGGCGGATCACCGCGACGGCGCAGGACATCTCGGCGACCGATCTGTCCCGGCGGATCGCGATGGACGGGCCGCAGGACGAGCTGCGTAATCTCGCGGACACCGTCGACGACATGCTTGAGCGATTGGAGTCCGCCTTCGTCGCTCAGCGGCAGCTGGTTGACGATGCGTCGCATGAGTTGCGGAATCCGTTGGCGGTGATCCAGGCCAACGTGGACGCAGTACTGGCTCATGACGACACTCCGTCGGAGGATCGGGCGCAGGCGACAGCGATCGTGTCGCGGGCGATCCAGCGGATGACGCGGTTGGTGGAGGATCTGCTGGCGTCCGCTCGGCGGTCGTCGCCTGCCTTCGTGGATGCGGATGTGGATCTGGCGGCGATCGCTGGTGAGGCGGCGGAGGAGTATGAGCTGCTTGCTGCGGATCGCGAGCTGCGGTTGGTACGGCGGTTGTCGCCTGGGCCGATCGCTGCTGGTGATGCCCAGGCGCTGCGGCGGGCAGTCGACAACCTGCTCTCCAACGCGGTCCGGCTGGCCCGCGGCGGCAGCGAACTCGTCCTGGCCGTTGGCAGTCGGAGTGGGTGGGCGTGGATCGCAGTACGAGACGAAGGCCCCGGTATCGCCGACGAGGACACCGACCGAGTCTTCGACCGCTTCTTCCGCTCCGGCCAACGCCAACCACCCGCAACCGTCCCCCTGGTCGACCCCGGCCCGCCAACCGGCGCGCTCTCAAATCCGTCCAACGGCGTACCAACCGGCTCGATCTCCGACCCGTCCAGCGGCCCGTCAACCAACCAACGCCGAGCCGGCCTGGGCCTGGCCATCGTCCGCCAGATCGTCGAATCCCACGGCGGCACGGTAGCCCTCCACTCCGAACTAGGCACCGGCTCCACCTTCATCCTCTGGCTCCCCGAACGCTCCCTAACCAACACCACCCGCCGCTCCCCCACACCCCCCACCGAGGACCCGCTCGGCCCCCGCCCCTGAATACCCCCACGCGCTCTCCGACGCCCGCTCCCACGTCGCGTGGCTCTCCGCCCGCTCCCACCCGCCTTTTGCGCTGCACGCGCCGCAGCCTTTCGCTGCGCGCGCTAAACGTATGCGCCACGCGCTCCGAACGCCTCGCGCTACGCGCTCTGAACGCCTTGCGCTACGCGCTCTGAACGCCTTGCGCTGCGCGCGCCGGATGTCTGCGCTTCGCGCTCCGAACCCTTGGCGCTGCGCGCTGAACCTTTGCGCTGCGCGCGCCAGGGCCCTGCGCTGCGCATGAACCCGCGCTGCGCGCGCTGAGGCTCTGCGCTCCTGCTTCCGCGATTCGACCAGCTCCGCTCGTCGGCCGAGCTGCCCTGCTCGCCGGATTGACCTGCTGTCTAGCGCCCGCTCCTTTGGCGCCCTGGTCGGCTTGCTGGCCCGGGATGACTCCTCCAACCGGTCGCCGTCTGAAATGGCCTGCAGCGGCCCGGAACCTCATGACGCCGTTCGGTGGTCACGCGAGTCGCCAAGCGGGCCTGGTGCGGCCGCACTGCGCGGACTGCCTTGTGGACTTGACGACTGACGGCATTAGTTGCTTATGACAACAGAAGAACCGGATGGCGTAGTCAGTTTGATTCGAAGAGTAATCGAACATATGATCGAGCCATGAGCAATCGTTCGAGTGGCGCGTTGACCGACGAGCAGTCGTGCTCGCTGGGGCAGGCTGCCGGACGTCCACGTACAGAGAGCCTGCTGCGGTTCGACAAGGAGAACGACCCAGATCTGGGGACCTCTCTGTATGAAGCATTGGTCTGCCAGGACACAAGCCGGCTGGCTGACTACGGATGGTTGGAGCGGCTGGATGCGATCGCCTTGCTGGAGAATCGTGTGGCCGCGCTGAAGGCCGAGACCATCGCCGGCTTCGACGACTCCTTGCGGGGTGTTTCGGCTGATCTCGGACACCGGTACCCCCAGCCCGGAGACCGCGCCGCTACGGCCGGCGAGAGGCGCTGGATCGCCGGTGATCTGCGTTCGGTCTCCGACGAGATCGCCGGGATCCTCGAACTACGGCGAGGGCATGCCACCACCCGGATCCACCGCTCCTGCGAACTGGTCCACAACTTCCCCGCCACTCTCGCAGCGTTGTCCGCGGGACACCTGACCGAGCGGGCTGCATTCACGATCGTGGCCGAGTTGTCGGTTCTGGAAGACCTCGCCGACATCCGAGCCGCCGAATCCGCCATCCTCGAGTGGATCAAGACCCATCCACTGGTGGAAATCAAGCAGGCCTGCCAGCGCGAGGTCGCCCACCGATCCCCGGAAGCAACCGAGAAGGCCTATCAGCGCGCCCACGACGAGCGATCCGTGCGGATGTACTCCGACGACCTCGGCAGATCCGACATCGTCCACAACCAGAGCGCCATCGACGGCGCCGCCGTGATGACCAGCCTCTCCCGCGCCGCAATCCGCTGCCGCCGCCTGGGCGATCCCCGCTCCATGGACCAGCTCCGTGCCGACATTGCCCTGAGCCGCCTCCTCCCGGGAAGCAAGCGCCCCACTCCACCAACACAGCCCGACACCGAAGCCGCTGCTCCGCCCGCCAACGCGGCCGACGAGGCAGCCATCCGCCCACCCGCTGCGGCAGGCGACGAACCGTCCGACGAACCACTCGGTGAGGATCCGCAGGCCACCGACGTTTGGTACGACGATGCCCGCAACGAGCCCGACCGTGCCGGAAATACCGCTCACCCCCACGCGACCGCCCAGCGCCCCGAGCCGCCGCACTCTGCAGATCCCAACGGAGATACCGGCAAGGACCACAAGAACACCCGCCTCGGCGACCAGCCCGGCGAAGGCCTTGTGGCCACCGACGACCCTGCGGACAGGTACGGAGAAGACGTCCCTGCAGGCGATCGTTCCCGATGGACTGCCCCTGACGTGCCCGACGAGGCACCTGCTGCGGCAGAGACCTCCGTTGGGCCAGAGACCTCCGTTGCGGCAGAGACCTCCCGTGGGGCGGAGACCGCTGGTGGAGCAGAGGCCGCGGTCGTCATCCACGCGACTGCCGCCGAGGTGCGCGCTCTGATCGAAGGAGCGATAGGAACCGGCGGAGAAACCAACCAGCACGGGCCCCTCCCACAAAGCACGCTACGCAAGCACCTCCTCAAAGCCCTCACACAGTCCCTCCTACCACCCCTCCCCAGTACTTCCACCAGCCCCCGCACGCCCGCTCCCTGTACGTCCGCTCCTCGTCCTTCCGCTGGCCCCGGTGCGTCCGCCACCCCCAGCCCTCCAGCTGACCCTCGCGCGTCCACCACCCCCAGCGCCCTGCCTGACCCCAGTACATCCAGCACCCCCGGCGCTCCCGCTGGCCCTCGCGCGTCCACCACCGCCAGACCTTCCGCTGACCCTCGCACGTCCGCCACCGCCGGACTTCCCGCTGCCCCTCGTACGTCCGCCACCGCCAGACCTTCCGCTGGTTCCGGTGCCTTCTCCGGCCGCGCAGGCTCAGCCTTTGCCGCCGTGGGGTCTGGACTTGGTTCATGGGTCGAGCTTCAGGTGACTGATAGACCACCTGCGAGTAATCCGGATCGGTACGTGCCATCGGCGGCATTGGACAGGTATGTCCGGCTGCGCGATCGCACCTGTCAATTCCCGGGTTGCAACCGGCCGGCGGAGTTCACCGACCTGGACCACCGGACGTCGTTCGCCGCCGGCGGGCGTACGACCGCGGCCAACCTCTGGTGCCTGTGCCGCCACCACCATCGCCTCAAGCACGAAGGCGGCTGGCAGATACACCTCACCCCAGACGGCACCTACACCTGGACCAGCCCAACCGGCCGCCACCACCCCAACAAGCGCTCCCATCAGCCCAGTAATCAGAGCGACCGCGACCCCAGCCAACGCCGCGATCGCAACGGCAACGGCAACCAATCCTCAGTCCAGCCAACCGTCACCCCAAGCTGAGCTGAGCCACGGCGGACCAACCACCAGGTGCGTACGCAGGATGGCAGCTCGCCCGCGGTCTAGGCAGCCGAGCCCGCGCGCCCACGCGTCGGCCCGCTCGATCAGCCGCTAGACCGTGCACCCACCCACTGGCCCACTCGACCAACCCCTCCACCGTCCACCCACGCACTGGCCCACTCGACCCAGCCTTCGACCGTCGACCCACACGCTCGCCCGCGCGACCAACCCTTCGACCGTCGACCCACGCATTGGCCCACTCGACCAACCCTTCGACCGTGGAACCATGCGTCGGCCCGCTCGACCAACCTCCATCCGCAGGCCTAGCGCTGGCGCATCCGGGCGGAGGTGGTTGCTGCCTTGGTCGGAGTCGGAGTCGGAGTCGGGGTCGGGGTCGCGGTTTCGCTGTGGACCTGTGCTGCGGACTCTCTGGTGTAGCTGACGATGAACTGCGTGTCGTCCCGCCCGAGTCTGCCTGGCTGTCCCGGTCGAACCAGCCTGACCTGAGCCGGGTCCTGGACGGCGATCCGCCTTCTGGCGCAGCAGGTTCGGGCTAGTCAGCTCTCTCGCGGCAGCCAGGAGACATCTTGCCCGGGCGCACCGGTGATTCGGACGTCCTCGTCCTCGATGGGTTAGTTGGCTCGGCTGCCGATGAGTAGGAAGGCGGCGGCTATGAGGATGATCAGGGCGAATCCGCCCAGGACGCTCGGGGTTGCGTAGTCCTCGCCCCAGTTGGCGGCTTGCATGCGGTCGGGCACTTTGGGGTCGTAGATGATGTCGATGGTGGGGCCGAGGTGGTCATCGTCGTAGTTGGTGGTGTCGTTCTCGATCTGCCGGCCGTCCAAGGTGGTGTACCTGACCATGAGGTGTTTGGTGTTGGCGCGGCCTTCGTCGGTTTTTCGCCTAGGACTTTCGCGGTGACTACCTGTCCCCGTTGCGACAGCCAGTAGGTGTCCTCAGCCATTGCGTCCGCGGGCGACCTTAGGCACGGCGGCGGCCGATGAGGAGGGCTGCGGCTAGGAGGAAGAGGAACGCGGCGGCTGCGCCTTGGAGGTAGACGTCCCGGTAGCTGAGTGGCCGGTCGGCGGCTTGTAGGCGGTCGGGGTAGCCGCGGTCGTAGCGGATCTGGAGGGGTTTGCCGACCTCGGCGTGGTCGTAGTCGCTGGTGGTGTTCGTGAGTTTGCTGCCGTCGGACGTGGTGTAGCCGACGGTGATGTAGGGGTCGCCCCTGCGCGGGTGGTCTTCGCTGAGGACGGTCGCGGTCACCACTTCGCCGCGGCGGGACAGCCAGTAGACGTCCTCGGCCTTGTCCCAGGCGAATGCCGTCAACAGCAGGGCGATGGCCAGACAGAACAACCCTGGCGCCGTCGCGCGGAGACGCGGGCGATGGTCGGCAAGGTTGGCTGTCGGGTTCACGGGCCTGTGACGGTTGCCGTGACCGGTGGGTTCCGAGCGGTCAGCGGTAGGACGAGGCTAGGAGGGGGCGGGTGCCGGAGAGTACTGCGGCGTAGCGCTCCCGGACCTGAGCAGCCGCCTCGGCGGACAGTACTGCGGACTCGGGCTTGCTCATGGCGACGTCCCACGTAGGCAACTCTCCTGACACGGCCCAAGCGGCTTGGCGGGCCGCGCCCAGAGCGACGTACTCGGCGGGCTCGGGTAGTACGACGGGGGCGCCTAGCAGCGCAGGAGCTAGAGCCTGTACTGCGCGGGAGCGGGCAGCGCCGCCCAGCAGGAGGACCCGGTGGACGGGGAGGCCTTGGGCTCGGAGGGCGTCTACGGCGTCGGCCAGGCCGCAGAGCATGCCTTCGACTGCTGCCCGGGCCATGGTGGCGGGCTGGGCGGTGGTACGGGTGAGGCCGTAGATGAGGCCTGTGGAGTGCGGGAGGTCTGGGGTGCGTTCGCCATCCAGGTAAGGGAGCATGACTAGGCCGTTGCTGCCAGCGGAGGTCAGCGCGGCCTCGTCCAGGGCGGCTAGGTCCATGCCAAGCATGGTGGCAGTTGCCGAGAGCACTCGGGCGGCGTTCAAGGTGCAGACGAGGGGTAGGTAGCCGCCGGTGGCGTCGGCGAAGCCGGCTACGAAGCCGCTGGGGTCGCTGGTCGCATTCCCGAAGCGAGCGAAGGCAGTACCGCTGGTACCGAGCGACACGGCAACATCGCCGGGCTGGAGGTCGAGGCCGAGGGCTGCAGCCATGTTGTCGCCGGTGCCGGCGGCCAACGCTGCGCCGAAGGAAGTCTGGCCGACGATCTCGGACGGGCCGGCGACGCGCGGAAGCTGAAGCGAGCGGCCGAAGGCGAGTTCGACCAAGTCGGGGCGGTAGTCATTGGTGAAAGGCGACCACCAGCCGGTACCTGACACATCTCCCCGATCCGTCGTGAGATCGGCGATACCCGAGCGGTCAGCGGCGAGTTGGTGAGTCAGCCAATCGTGCGGCAGCGCGACCGCCTCGGCGCGGGCGGCCGCGTCGGGAGCAGCGCCACGCACCCAGCGCAGCTTGGTGACGGTGAAGCTCGGTACCGGGACGGACCCAACAGCTGCAGCCCAGGCTTCGGGCCCGCCCAGCTCGGAGACCAACTCGGTGGTCGCTTCGGCCGAGCTGGTGTCGTTCCACAGCACTGCCGGGTGGACGACTGAGCCAGAGCCATCGAGAAGGACCATGCCGTGCTGCTGGCCCGCGACGGACAACGCGGAGACGCCGTCGAGCAGACCTGAGGAGGCGGTGGTCCAGGCGTTCCACCATTCGGCGGGGTCGACCTGGGTGGCGTCGGGATGCGGTGCGCGGCCTTCCCGGAGTACCTCGCCGGTGGTGGCATCGCATACGACGACCTTGGTCGCCTGGGTCGAGCAGTCGACGCCGGCAACCAGTCTCGGGTCAGTCATCTAGAGATCCTTATCGGTAGCGAGGTGCCGCAGGACGTCGCGGGCGAGGTCGGTCGTCGTCACCAGGGTGCTGACCAGACCGGCCCGGACCGCGGCGATCACCGCCGGCGCGCGATGGGCTCCCGCGGCCAGCGCGACCCGCTCCGCCGGGCGGCGTAGCTGATCGACCGAGACCGCGATGATCATCTGTTCCAACGGTGACTGGACCAGTCTGCCGTCCTGGTCCAGAAGATGCCCGCTGACTTCGGCGATTGCACCGCCGGCGAGACCCTCGGCCCGGAGTTCCTCCGACACCGCATCCCAGACCGTCGAGCAGCCGGCCCGCCAGGCGCCGATCGCGACCACCGAGATGTCGAGCCCGTCGGCGAGCGCCAAGGTGTCCGCGATGCCGGGTTGCCGGCGCAGCGCGGTGACGGCCGCGATGTCGTCGACGACGAGCGGTGCGTGGACGGCGTGCGCAGTACCGCCGGCAAGCGCGGCGGCTCGGCGGGCGAGGTCCATCGTGCTGCCGCCGCCCGCGGGTGAGTGGAGGGAGCCGGCCATCTGGATCACCGTGCAGGCAGGCAGTACGTCGATGTGGTCGACCATCGCATCAACCGCCCGACTCCAGGTCAGGCCGAGCAGGTCGCCGTCGCGGACCAACGGCGCGACTGTCCGAGCGGCAGCCTCGGCGACTTGGTCGCGGACCTGTTCGGGTGAGCCCGACGTGTGGGTGGCGACGCAGGACTGGAGTCCGAGGGCTGAGGCAAGCTGCTCGGAGAGTCCGCGGTCGATCGGCGACGGGTTCTTGATCTGGATCTGGACGATGCCACGGCTGCGCGCGTCCTCGAGCAGCCGGGCGACCTTGAACCGGCTCAGGTCGAGCTGCTTGGCGATGTCCACCTTGGAGGTGTTGTCGAGGTAGTACCGGCGAGCGACCTCGGCCAGCAGCTCGTCGTCCTCGTCACCCTCGCCGAGCAACTGTCCCCGACCGTTCACCGTCGCCCCGCCACCAATCTTCTCCCGTGATTCTCCGGCACCGTAACGGTTTCAAGGCCCTTGCCGCGAGCCCCTTCTCAGGCCCGCGCCTCCAGCGTCGCTCGCGCGCCGCGCTCGTGCAGCGAGGTGAGCGCCGACGTGTAGGCGGAGACGAAGCGGTCGTCGTCGACGAGGTCACCGAACAGGTCCCGATCGGACACGAAGAGCAACGGTTCCGTACGGTTGTGCTGCGCTCGCTCGACCAGCTTGTCGCGCAAGCGGTCGACCACCTCGATCGGTGACCCCTGCTCGTCCACGCCCTCGGCGTACCGGGCCCAGGAGGCGATCACCAGAGCGGAGTGGTCGATCCCTCGATCCGCGGCGAGCTGCTCGCGGACTACGGGGACCAGCCACTTCGGGATGCGGTCCGAGCTCTCCGCGCAGAGCCGAGCAAGGGTGTCGCGCACCTCGGGGTTCGCGAACCGCTCGATCAGCTGATGTTTGTACCGGTCCAGGTCGACACCCGGTACCGGCGGCAGCGTCGGCGTACCTTCCGTGTCCATGTAGCCGAGCAGGAAGTCGACGAACAGCTTGTCCTGGCAGACCTCGTGCGCATACCGGTAGCCGGCCAGATACCCCAAGTAGCAAAGGGCTTGGTGGCTCGCGTTGAGCAGCCGCAGCTTCATCAGCTCGTACGGTTCGACGTCCTCGACCAATTGCACGCCGACTTCCTCGTACTGCGGCCTGTCGCCGCCGAAGTCGTCCTCGAGCACCCACTGCGTGAACGGCTCGCACACCACCGGCCAGCCGTCCTCGACCCCGTACTGCGACGCCAGCGCCTCACGATCCGCGTCGGCCGTGACCGGCGTGATCCGGTCGACCATGCAGTTCGGGAACCGCACCTCCTGCTCAAGGAAGTCCGCCAGCGCCGGGTCCTTCAGTCGAGCGAAGGCGGCGAGCATCTTGCGCGCGACGTGGCCGTTGCCGGGGATGTTGTCGCAGGACATCACCGTGAACGGCTCGATGCCGGCCGCCCGTCGCCGGGCGAGCGCCTCGACGATGAAGCCGAACGCGCTCCCCGGCAGCGCGCCCGGCTCCAAGTCAGCGGCCAGGCCGGGGTCGGACGCGTCCAGCTCCCCGGTCACCTGGTTCACGTGATAGCCGCCCTCGGTGATCGTCAGCGAGACGATCCGCGTCGCTGGGTCCGTCAGACGCGCCAACACGGCCTCGGGGTCGTCGGGCGCGAAGAGGTAGCCGACGATGGAGCCGATCACGCGGGGCTCGAGTGTCCCGTCCGGGTACTTCACCACGAGCGTGTAGAGGCAGTCCTGGGCCGCCATCACGTCGGCCATCCGCTTGTCGTGCGGCAGGACGCCGACCCCGACGATGCCCCAGTCGAGCGCCTTGCCCTCGTTCATCAGCTTGTCGAGGTACATCGCCTGGTGGGCCCGGTGGAAGCCGCCGACCCCGAAATGGACGATGCCGGGGCGTACCGAAGTACGGTCGTACTCCGGTACGCCGACTCGCTCGTCGAGCGAGCTCAGGCTGGCCGAGTTGAGTCCGTGCACCGTTGCCTCCGTCACTTGACCGCCCCGAGCGACAGACCCTGGACGAGCTTGTCCTGGGCCGCGAACCCGGCGATCAGCACCGGCAGCGACACCACCAGGGAGGCCGCGCAGACCTTCGCGAGGAACAGGCCCTGGCTGGTGACGAAGCCGGTCAGGAACACCGGCGCGGTCTGTGCCACGGTACCCGTGAGGACCCGGGCGAAGAGCAGTTCGTTCCAGCTGAAGATGAAGCAGATCAGGGACGCACTCGCGATCCCGGGCATCACCACAGGTGCGACCACCGAGCGCAGCGTCCGTACCAGGCCGGCGCCGTCCACCGACGCCGCTTCGAGGATCTCGACCGGTACTTCGGCCAGGAAGCTGCGCAGCATCCAGACCGCGATCGGCAGGTTCATCGACGTGTAGAGCACGATCAGCAGCCAGATGTTGTCCAGCAGCCCGGCGAACTGCGCGAACAGGTAGATCGGCAGCAGACCCGCGACCACCGGCAGCATCTTGGTGGACAGGAAGAAGAACATCACGTCGGTCCACTTCTTCACGGGCTTGATCGACAGCGCGTACGCCGCCGGGAAGGCCAGCAGGATCACCAGGAGCGTCGACAGGATGCTCGCGGTGAGCGAGTTCGCGATCGACGGCCAGGGACCGGAGTCGAAGAACGAGCGGAAGCCGTCCAGCGTCAGCGGCGCGGTGACGTCCGGCGGGTTCTTCGCCGCGTCCTCCTCGTGGTGGAACGACGTCAGCGCCATCCAGAGCACCGGCAGCACGAACAGCACGCCCACGATCCAGGCCAGCGCGCTCAGCGCCAGCCCGCCGCCGCGGTTCTTCTTGCCCGTCACGGGCGCCAGTTGGGTACTCATCGGCCCTCCTCCTTGAACAGGGTGGACACCGAGCGGAGCGCGAAGGTCGCGATCAGGATGGTGCCGATCACGACGATGACGCCCGCGGCCGAGGCCCGGCCGTAGTCATGGGCGGTGTAGAAGGTCTGGTAGATCGTGTACGGCAGGTTCGCCGTGCCGAGTCCGCCGGACGTGATCGTGAAGACGGCGTCGAAGTTCTGCACGACGTAGATCGAGCCGAGCAGCGCGCTCAGTTCGAGGTACTGACGCAGGTGCGGCAGCGTCATGTACCGGAAGATGTCCCACTGGCTGGCGCCGTCGATACCGGCCGCCTCGATCACGTCGAGCGGGCGGCTCTGCAGGCCGGCCAGGATGATCAGCATCATGAACGGCGTCCACTGCCAGACCAGCGCGAAGATCACCGACCACAAGGGCTGATTGCTGATCCAGTCCGGCTGTGGCGCGTTGTCGCCGAAGATCCACTTCAGCACCCCGTTGAAGAGCCCGTACTCCGGGTTGTACAGCGCGTGCTTCCACAACAGGGCCGCCGCGACCGGTACGACCAGGAACGGCGTGATCATCATCGTGCGGACCGCGCCGCGGCCCCGGAACTTGCGGTCGAGCAGGAGGGCGATGCCCAGGCCGAGGAGCAGGCTGATGAGCACGACGCCCGCGGTGAGCAGGACGGTCACCCAGATGGCGTGCCGGGTGTTCGCGTCGGTGAGGACCCGGCGGAAGTTGTCGATGCCGGCGAAGCTGCGCTCGTCGGGGTAGTACGCGTTCCAGTTCATGAACGACGTGATGATCGTGACCACGAACGGCAGCTGGGTGACGACGATCATGAAGACCAGCGCAGGGAGCAGCGGCGCCCTGCGGGCCCAGTCCCCGGTGCTGCGCAGCAGCGTGCCCGGCTTGTTCGGCGGGGTGGCCGCGTGGCGGCCCGGACGTACCTCGGTGTCGACGGACATGTCAGCCTCACTTCGCTTCTCTGGCGCGATAGCGCTCGGCTACGTCGTCGGCGAGTTCCTGCCCACGTTTCAGCGCTTCGTCGACGCTCATCCGGCCGGCGATGGCCGAACTGACGTCCTGGCTCACCTGGGTCCCGAGGTCGGGGAACTCGGGGATGTCGATGAATTGAATGCCGATCGCGGGCCGCGGCTGGGCGCCCGGGTTGCGCGGGTCGGCGGTCTCGATCGCCTGCTTGGTCGGGTCGGCGAAGGCCGCCGCCTCCTTGCGGTACTCCGGGTTCTCGTACGTCGAGGCGCGCTTGCCTGCCGGTACGCGGGACCAGCCGAGCTCCTTGCCGACCAGCTCCTCGTACTGCTTGCTGGAGGCCCACGAGATGAACTTCCAGGCGTTGTCCTTCTTCTTGCTCGCCTCCTGGATGCTCCACGACCAGGCGTACAGCCAGCCGGAGCTGTCGGTCTTCACGACCGGCGCGGGGGCGTACCCCATCTTGCCCTTCACAGGTGAGTTGGGCGCCTCGAGCGAACCGGCGGCCGAGGTGGCGTCGTACCACATCGCGACGTTGCCCTGGACGAGGTTGTTCAGGCATTCGGTGAAGCCGGCCTGCGGTGCGCCGAGCTCGCCGTGGTTGCGGACGAGGTCGACGTAGAACTTGGTCGCCTCGGTGAACTCCGGCGAGTTGACCTTCGCCTGCCAGTCCTGGGTGAACCAGGTGCCGCCGAAGGTGTTCACCACGGTCGTCAGCGGGGCGAACAGCTGGCCCCAGCCGGGTTGGCCGCGCAGGCAGATGCCACGCATGCCGGGCTGGGCGTTGTCGACCTTGGCGGCGATGTCCGCGACCTGCTGCCAGGTCGGCTTGGCCGGCATCTCGACGCCCTTTTGCTGAAGGATGTCCTTGCGGTACATCAGGAACGACGACTCGCCGTAGAACGGTTCGCCGTAGATCTTGCCGTCGTCACCCGACATCGACTCGGTCATCGGCTTCAGGATGTCGTCCTGGTTGAACGCCGTGTCCTTGGCGATGTAGTCCGACAGCGGCGCGATCCACTTGCTCTTGGCGTAGATCGGGATCTCGAAGTTGCTCAGCGAGGCCACGTCGTACTGGCCGGCCTGGCTGGAGAACTCCTGGCTGATCTTGTCCCGGACGTCGTTCTCCGGCAGCACCGTGTAGTTGACCTTGATGCCGGTCTCTTTGGTGAAGTTGTCCGCGGTCAGCTTCTGCAGGTCGACCATCTGCGGGTTGTTCACCATCAGCACGTTGACGCTGTCGGCGCCACCGCCCCCACCGCCTCCACCGCCCCATCCGGCGCAGCTGCTCACTCCGCTCACCAGGAGGAGTGCGATCGCCACACCTCCGATGCGTTTGCGCTGTTCCAGCACGGGCTGCTCCTTCGCGATCGGCGGACTCTCGCTCATATGAGCAGCACGCTGCTCATCGTTGAGTGAACCTGAAGGCTTCGCGGCGTGTCAAGAGTTCGGTCACCATGTGTGCGGCATTGTGCTCGTTTGAGCAACCTTGCGTCCGGTGTTCGGGCGCACTGGCCGGATCGGGGTCCAGCAGCCACACTGTGCGGTGATGCCTGAGGTCGAGACCCGCCTGCTCGGCGGCACCGCCAACCGTGGCCTGGTGGTACGGGTCGGCGATACCGTACGCCGCCCGCTGCGGCCTAGCAGTCCTGCCGTACATGCGCTTCTGGACCATCTCCAGGAGGTCGGCTTCGACTCATCCCCCGCCTTCCTCGGCGTGGACGAGCAGGGCCGGGAAGTACTGACCTACGTGCCGGGCGAGACCGTGCGGGCGCCATATCCTTCGTGGTCGATGACCGACGCGGCATTGGAGAGCGTCGCGCACCTGCTACGGCGGTACCACGAGGCTGTACTCGGATTCGACCCGTCCGGGTATCCGTGGGCCGAGCGAGTGCCCGAGGAGTACGACGACGGACTGGTCGGCCACAACGACCCGAACCTCGACAACATCGTCTTCCGGGACGGGCTGGCCGTTGCCCTGATCGACTTCGATCTTGCCGGTCCTGGGTCGGCGCTGTGGGATGTCGCTGCTGCTGTCCGGTTGTGGGCGCCGCTGCGTCCTGATGCTGACATCGATGACGTTCGCCAAGGCCAATCGCTGGCTCGCCTCCGGCTCTTCGCCGATGCTTACGGCCTGACCGGGGTCGACCGCACCCGCCTGATCGACGCAGCCGCCGCCAACCACATCTGGTGCATGGACTACGTCCGCCGAGGCGCCGAATCCGGCCACCCCTGGTTCCACCAACGCTGGACCACCGGAGAATCCACCCTCACCGAGAGAACCAACCACTGGTTCACCACCCACCACAACCAACTACTGAAAGCCTTACAGGACTGAGAATTCCCCCCCCCGTGTTTTGCCGCTCCTATGTCGCGGTGACTTCTTGGACCCAGGCTTTGGTGGGAAACTTTTTGTCGCTCCGTGCAAGTTTGTTACCGCGTAGGTGGGCTGTCTGTGAGCTGGGATGTGTATGGGGTGGGCCAGGGTCTGGCCGGGCGGTGGGAGAATCCTCGGGTGAGTGCTCGGGTGGTGTTGCTGGCGGGGCCTTCGGGGGCTGGGAAGTCGCGGCTTGCGGAGAATGTCGGGTTGCCGGTGGTGCGGCTCGATGACTTCTATCGGGACGGGGATGACGCGGCGATGCCGCGGTCACCGTTGGGGATTGTGGATTGGGATGATCCGGGGTCCTGGGACGGGGAGCGGGCCGTCGCGGCGTTGGAGTTGCTGTGCGCAACGGGTGCGGCGGACATGCCGGTTTATGACATCGCGGCGGATGGGACCGTCGGGCATCGGCCTGTGGAGACAGGTGGGGCGCCGTTGGTGGTTGCTGAGGGCATCTTTGCTGATCAGATCGTCGGGGCGTTGCGGGAGCGTGGGTTGCTGGCTGCGGCGATCTGTGTGCGGCATCACCGGATCGTCACCTTCGTACGCCGGTTCCAGCGCGATCTGCGGGAGCATCGAAAGCCGCCGTTCACCCTGCTGCGGCGGGGATTGCTGTTGCTGAAAGACGATCCGCGAGTGGTGAAGCGCTGTGTCGACGCCGGCTGCGAGCCCTTGCATCCCAAGGCGGCTCGACGGCGGATCACGGATCTCCTTGCCACCGTCGCCGGCTGATCAACTCGTTCTGGGGTGGACTTCGGGGTGGGTTTTCCACCAGGGGGCGTAGGTGGGGCTGCGGAGGGCGTGGTCGGTGTAGGACGTGGCTATGGCCAGGTAGGTGGATTCGATTTGGTCTTCGGTTAGGCGGGGGCGGCGCCAGGCCAGGATCAGGCGGCCGCGTAGGGGGTCGCCGGTTAGGCGGCGGATGGATAGGCCGGGGGCGCCTGCGGAGGTGGGTTCGACTAGTTGGACGGCTCGGCCGGATTGGACTAGTTGGCGGCCGCCGCCGCTGGGGGCTTCGTAGCGGATCTTGGGGGTGAAGCCGGCTCGGCGGCAGGCGGCGCGGAGGGAGGCTAGAGAGCCGTCGTCGGCGCCGGGTGGGCTGATCCAGGATTCGTTGGCCAGTTCGGCGAGGTTGATCTCCTCGCGGGCGGCCAGCGGGTGGCTCGAGGTCAGAGCGATGAAGAACGGCAGGCGGGGAAGGATTGTGCGCTGGGCTAGGTCGGGCGCGAGTGGGACGTCGTGGTCGTCGCTCATGCCGATCACGGCCAAGTCGGAACGGTGGTGTGCCAGCGACTGGGCGAGGCTGATGGCGGATGGGTCGACCTGGACGGTGAGCTCTACCGGGGACAGGGCTGACTGGACGCGCTCGACGATGGTGCCTACGCATTCCATGTGCGCGGTACCCATGTGCAGCAAAGCCGGCCCGGCAGCGGCGGCCAGGGTGAGGTCGCCGGCGAAGGAGTCGATGTCGGCCAGTACCAGGCGAGCGCGTTGCAGGGCGCGTTCCCCCAGTGGAGTGGGCCGTACGCCGGTACGGGCGCGTTCGAACAGTTGGCCGCCGAGCGAGCGTTCGAAGCGCTGCAGGAGGCCGGTCAGCGCCGGCTGGGAGATCCCGAGTCGTGCGGCGGCTCGTGTCACGCTGCCCGCCTCGGCGATCGCACAAATCGCCCGCAGGTGGCGGATCTCGGGATCCATAACGTGAGGCTATCGCCGTTGGGATGACCGGGGAACGGCTCGCGGTGGCACGCTCCGAGAACGTTGCGGACCCCCGCCGCCCACCGTAGCCACGCAGTTCGCGTGCCGCCCCCGGAGGACAACCTGATGAAAACCCCACGGCTCCAACGATTACGGCGACAGACCCTGGTACTCCCCCTCGCCGCCGTCATCGCCCTGACCGGCATCGCCCTCAACACCGGTCCGGGACAAGCAGCAACAACCACAGCTCCAGTCAGCGCGGCAGTCGCTCCCGGACCCAGCGGCCCAGCGTCAGCGGGCGACGAGCCGGCACACGCGACCGATGCGAGGCTGCCGGTCAACCAGCGGCCGCCGCTGCCCGCCTCGAAGCACGAACTGCGGCGCGACTACGACGTACCGGCAAAGGTCACCGCCAAGCCCCGGCCGTCCATGCAAGACCGCAAAGCCGCAGCGGCGACCTGCAACGTCGCAGACTTCACCAGCCGCACCGGCCAAGCTCTGGTGAACCAGATCAAGGCGTCGACGACCGATTGCGTGAACACGCTGTTCAACCTGACCGGCACGGATGCGTACAACGCATTCCGCGAGGCTCAGATGACCAGCGTCGCGTACGCCCTGCGGGACAACGGCTCCAGCTACCCCGGCAACAATTCGACCGGTACCGCCCAACTGACCCTGTACCTCCGCGCCGGCTACTACGTGCAGTGGTACAACCCGTCGACCGTCGGCACCTACGGCCCGACGCTGCGTACCGCGATCCAGTCGGGCCTGGACTCCTTCTTCGCCAACTCGCACGCCTTCGACGTCAGCGATGCCAACGGCGAGACCCTCGCCGAGGCGATCACGCTGATCGACAGCTCGGCGCAGAACGCCCGCTACCTGTCCGTCGTGAAGCGAATGCTGACCGGCTACAACAACTCGTACAACACGTCGTACTGGATGCTCAGCGCGGTCAACAACGTCTACAACGTCTTGTTCCGTGGGCACCAGGTGCCGGAGTTCGTGACGGCAGTACAGGCCGACCCGAGCGTCATCGACACCCTGTACTCCTTCGCGTCCAGCCACAAGGATCTGCTGTCCGGCGACCAGAGCTACCTGACCTCGAACGCCGGTCGTGAACTCACCCGGTTCCTCCAGTACTCCGCCCTGCTGGCCAAAGTGCGTCCGCTCGCGAAGGGCCTGCTCACGCAGACGTCGTTGCAGGGCCCGACCGCACCGCTGTGGGTCGGCGTCGCCGAGCTGGCCGATTACTACGACAAGGCCAACTGCACGTACTACGACATCTGCAACCTGCAAGCCAAGCTGCTCGCGGTGGTGCTGCCGGTCAACCACACCTGCAGCTCGACCCTGCGCATCCGGGCCCAGGAGATGACCGCCGCCCAGCTCGCGTCGAGCTGCAGCAGCCTGGCCAGCCAGGATGCCTACTTCCATGGCATCGTCGCCGACCCCGGCCCGGTCGCCAACGACCGCAACACCAGCCTGGAGGTGATCGTCTACAACTCCAGTACCGACTATCAGACCTACGCCGGGGCGATGTGGGGCATCGACACGAACAACGGCGGGATGTACCTCGAGGGCGACCCGGCCGCGGTCGGCAACCAGGCCCGCTTCATCGCCTACGAGGCCGAGTGGCTGCGCCCGACCTTCGCGATCTGGAACCTCAACCACGAGTACACCCACTACCTCGACGGTCGCTTCGACATGGCCGGCGACTTCAACGCCGGGGTCACCACCCCAACGATCTGGTGGATCGAGGGGTTCGCCGAGTACGTGTCCTACTCCTACCGCAACGAGACCTACACCGCGGCGATCACCGAGGCTGCCCGGCGTACGTACTCGCTCAGCACGCTGTTCGGTACCACCTACAGCAACGACACCACGCGGATCTACCAGTGGGGCTACCTGGCCGTGCGCTACATGCTGCAGTCACATCGCAGCGACATGACCACCGTCCTGAACTACTACCGGTCGGGCAACTGGAACGCCGCAGCCAGCTACCTCAGCTCCACCATCGGCAACCGGTACGACGCTGACTGGTACAGCTGGCTGTCCGCGTGCGGGGCCGGGAACTGTGGCGGCGGAGGCGGTACGACCTTGCCCGAGTGCACCGCCGCCGATGTCCGTGTCCTGGGCAAGAACTGCCAACGCGCCAACCGGGGCACGACCACCGGCAACTACGACTACTTCTACATCAACCTGCCGGCCGGCACGGCGCAGCTGCAGATCGCCACCAGCGGCGGTACCGGCAACTGTGATCTCTACTACAACAAGAGCACCTGGGCGACCACCACCGCCTATACCCAACGGTCGACCGCCACCGGCAACGCCGAGTCGATCACGGTCACCAATCCGCCCGCGGGCTACAGCTACATCAGCCTCTCCGGCACAACCGGCTGCAACGGCGTCACTGTCAGCAGCCGCTACTGATCGTTCGTTCCCTCTGCGTGGGCTCAACAGCGCGCGTCCATGCGGAGGGAACGAACTCCGTACTTTGCCTGGCGTTCACCTTTGTCTGGTGGGCTCACGGTGTAATCCCCTGACCCTGCGGAGGAATCGTGAGGCGAGTCGCGCCCGGTGTTGCCGCGGTGGTGTGCGTTGGGCTGGTGGTGCTGACCGGTTGTGGCAATGACGCCGGTGCGTCGACGGCGCCGGTTGGGGCGAACCAGCCGGCCGATGCGGCAGCGGGTGCTCCGGCGCCGGCCGCCGTCAGTGGGTTGGCCGGGCTGGCCGTAGTACCGGATGGGTTCTTGAAGGGGGCTCCGGGAGAGCCGTCGCAGGAGACCGGGCCGTTCACTCGGCAGAGCTTCGTGGACACGTTGTCGGCTTCGCCTGCTGAGGATCTTGCGCTGCTGCTGAACGCGGGGTGCAAGGAGGGCTACCAGACGTTCCGGTCGAGCCAGGATCGGCGCAAGCGGGTGACGGTGCAGTTGTTCAAGGCGGCTACGGCGGCCAAGGCCCGTGACCTGCAGAAGGGGTTCTGGGCCCAGGACGAGCACACCAAGCCGTTCGTAGTACCGGGTGTGAAGGGCGCGTTGACCGACGCGCAGACCGGAGTCATCGGGGTCACCGGTCAGATCGAGGCGGTCGCGGAGGCGAGCATCACGGTCGGCGCGCTGGTCGCCGAGGTCACCGTCAGCCAGAGCGGCACGCTCGAGAAGACGCCGGTACCCGACGTCAAGCTCGCCACGACGATGCTCCAGCTGCAGTACAAGCGCCTGACCACCAAGTCAGGCTGATCGTCAGGCGGTGATGCGGTCGATCACCAACGGGGTCGGGGTGTAGGAGTCGGCGATCGTGACCGCGTCGGTCAGGGACTCCAGGGCGCGCTCGAAGCGGGTTGAATCGTCGGCGTGCAAGGTGAGGAGGGGCTGGCCCTCGGTGACCTGGTCGCCTGGCTTGGCGTGCAGCTCCACGCCGGCGACTGCCGACACCGGGTCTTCCTTGCGGGCGCGACCGGCGCCGAGGCGCCAGGCGGCTACGCCGACGGACAGCGCGTCCAGGCGGGAGAGGACGCCGGAGGTCGTTGCCTTGACTACGTGTTGTTCGGGGGCGATGGGGAGAGCCGCGTCGGCGTCGCCGCCTTGGGCTTCGATCATTCGGCGCCAGGCGTCCATGGCGGTGCCGTCGCGGAGCTTCTCGGCGGGGTCGACGTCGGTGACGCCTGCGGCTGCGAGCATTTCGACTGCCAGAGCGACAGTCAGTTCGATGACGTCAGCGGGGCCGCCGCCGGCGAGGACCTCGACGGATTCTCTGACCTCCAAGGCGTTTCCGGCGGTCAGGCCGAGAGGCGTCGACATGTCGGTGAGCAGGGCAACGGTCTTCACTCCGGCATCAGTGCCCAGGGCAACCATGGTGGAGGCCAGTTCCCGGGCGTCGGCCAGGTCCTTCATGAAGGCGCCGGTGCCGACCTTCACGTCCAGGACGAGGGCGCCGGTACCTTCGGCGATCTTCTTACTCATGATGGAGCTGGCGATCAGCGGGATCGCCTCGACCGTGCCGGTGACGTCGCGCAGGGCGTAGAGCTTCTTGTCGGCGGGGGCCAGGCCGTCGCCTGCGGCGCAGATGACCGCGCCGACGTCCTCGAGTTGGCGCATCATCTCGTCATTGGAGAGAGCGGCCCGCCAGCCGGGGATCGACTCGAGCTTGTCCAACGTACCGCCGGTGTGGCCGAGGCCTCGGCCGGACAGCTGCGGTACTGCGACGCCGCACGCCGCTACCAAAGGGGCCAGCGGCAACGTGATCTTGTCGCCGACTCCACCGGTGGAGTGCTTGTCCGCGGTCGGCCGGGACAGCTTGGCGAAGTCCATCCGCTCACCGGAGGCGATCATCGCTGCGGTCCAGCGGGCGATCTCGCGGCGGTTCATCCCGTTCAGGAGGATGGCCATCGCCAGCGAGGACATCTGCTCGTCGGCGACCGTTCCCTTGGTGTAGGCGTCGATCACCCAGTCGATCTGGCCGTCGCTCAACTCGCCCTTGTCCCGCTTGGTGCGGATGACGTCTACCGCGTCGAAAGACACTATTCCTCCAGTCGTTCCGGCCCGAACGCGTCGGGCAGTAGCTCGCGCAGGGGGCGGCTACCGGTGGCGGACTCGACCAGCAGGGTCGGTCCGCCGTGCTCGTGCAGCAGTTGACGACAGCGGCCGCACGGCGTGAGCAGTTGCTCGTTGTGGTCCACGCAGGTGAACGCGATCAGCCGGCCGCCACCGGTGCGGTGCAACTCCGAGACCAAACCGCACTCGGCACACAGAGTGAGGCCGTAGGAGGCGTTCTCAACGTTGCATCCGGCAATGATTCGTCCGTCGTCGACCAGTGCTGCGGCGCCGACCGGGAAGCCCGAGTACGGCGCATAGGCGCGGCGCATGGCCTGCACTGCCGCGAGGCGCAGCGCAGGCCAGTCGACCTCATTCGGTGACGTAGGGCTCACCGTCCGCCTTGGGTGCTCTCACTCGGCCGACCAGGCCGGCGACGGCGATCACCGTGGCCAGGTACGGCGCCATCAGCAACAATTCGCCGGGGATCGGGGTCTGGATGATCTGCAGCTGGGACTGGAGCTGGGTGGCGAAGCCGAAGAAGAGCGCCGCGACCATCGCGCCGATCGGATGCCAGCGGCCCATGATCAGCGCGGCCAGCGCGATGAACCCGTTGCCCGCGGTCATGTCCTTGTTGAACGATCCGGCGTACCCGACGGTGAAGAACGCGCCGCCGAGGCCGGCCAGGATGCCGGCCCAGAGCACCGCGGAGTACCGGACCCGCTTGACCTTGATGCCGACCGTGTCGGCCGCCTTCGGGTGCTCGCCGACCGCGCGGACCCGCAGGCCCCAGCGGGTCTGGAACAGGACGAAGGTGACCACGGCGACCGCGATGTAGGTCAGGTAGACGAGCACGGTCTGGTGGAACAGGATCGGCCCGAAGAACGGGATGTCGCCGAGCACCGGGATCTTCACCGCGGACAGCACGTGCGGCGTGTTCAGCGAGGCAGCGTCCTCCTGCAGGAACTGGTCGTACAGGTAGCCGGTGAGGCCGGAGGCGAAGACCACCAGGACGACACCGAGCACCACCTGGTTCACCAGGTACTTGATGGAGAACACGGCCAGCAGCGCGGCCATCAGTACGCCGGTCAAGGCGGCCGCGATCAACGCGGCGACCGAGCTGCCCGTAGTACTGGAGACGACAGCCGCCGTGAAGGCGCCGACCAGGAACTGGCCCTCGATCGCGATGTTGATGACACCCGCGCGCTCACACAGCACACCGGCCAGCGCGCCGAGGACCAGCGGGGTGGCGAAGTTCAGCGTGCCCTGGAACTGGTTGGCCAGCGGGAAGGTCTTGCCCGCGGCGGCCCAGCAGAGGAACGCACCGATGAAGGCGACACCCAGTACCGCGGCCAGCCAGCCCGCGTACTTCGTCGGCACCCGGCGCATCACGTACGCCACGGCGGCCAGCAGCCCGAGCACACCGAGCAGGATGCCGACCGGTTGCGCCGGTACGCCGACCAGGTTGTGCTCCAGATCGCCGGACACCAACTGGAAGGTGGCCTTGCCGCCCTTGGTGCCGATCGCCAGCCCCAGCCCGATCAGGGCGAAGACGACCATCAGGCCACCGACCCGCAACCGGCGGGTCCGCTCGGCCGGCGCCTCGATCGCCACAGCGGCGGTCGAGTCCTGCGGCCGGTCGTCGATCTCGGTCGAACTCATCCGTTCCAGCCTTTCGCGAGGACGGCTCCGATGCCGCGTTCCTTCGGCAGGAACCGGAAGATCGAGCGCACCAGCGCCGGGGCGGCGACGAAGAGCACGATCACAGCCTGCAGCACGGTGGTCAGGGTCAGCGGCGTCTGGGTCTGCAACTGCATCTGCAGACCGCCCGCGTTGAGAGCGCCGAAGAGCAGACCGGCCAGCACCGTGCCGAGCGGCGTACCGCGGCCGAGCAGCGCCACGGTGATGGCGTCGAAGCCGACCGAGGCTGCCACGCCATCAGTGAGTGGCAGGTCGGTGCCGAGCACCTGCTGGGTGCCCGCGAGCCCGGCCAGCGCACCGGCCACCACCATCGCGATGATGTACGCCCGGCCGACCGACATGCCCGCCGTCCGGGACGCGTCGGCGTTGGCGCCGACGGCGCGCAGCTCGAAGCCGACCGTCGAGCGGTTCAGCAGCCACCAGACGAAGCCGGCGGCGAGCAACGCGAGGATGAAGCCCAAGTGCAGCCGGGTACTACCGAACTGCGGGTACTGCGCGTTCGCGTCCACGACCGGGCTGATCGGGTCCTCCCGGCCGGGCCGCTTGAAGGTCGTTGTGGTCAGCAACCACTGCAGCAGGTAGATGGCGACGTAGTTGAGCATGATCGTGACGATCACCTCGTGCGCGCCGGTGCGGGCCTTGAGTAACCCGACCAGGCCACCCCACAGCGCGCCGCCGAGCAGGCCGGCCAAGATCGCCGCGATCAGGTGGATGCCGGGCGGCAGGTGCCAGGCGAAGCCGACCAGGCCGGCCAGGATCGCGCCGATGATCAGCTGGCCCTGGGCGCCGATGTTGAACAGCCCGGTCCGGAACGCCAGCGAGACCGCCAGGCCGCCGCAGATCAGCGGGGTTGCCTGGGTCAACGACTCGCTGATCGGGTCGATGCCGCCCAGCGCGCCGGTGGCCAGCGCCTGGTACGAGTTGCCGACGGCACTGAAGGCTGCCGAGAAGGTGTCCATCGGCGCGGCGCCGAAGTACCCGACGGCGGTCTTCACACCGTCGTCGCCGATGACGATCAAGATGGCGCCGACCAGCAGCGCCAGCACGATCGCGCTCAGCGAGACCAGGCTCTGGACCGCCCAGCCCGGCAGCGGCCGGCGGGCCGGCTTCGCCGGCCGCGGCTCGGCCGGCACCGGAGCCGGCTCGGTAGTTGTGTCGATACTCATCTAGATGGTTCCCAACGTCGTGGGGTTCTCGATCGCGACTTCGTGCGCCTCGGTCCGGGAGGCGCCGGCCATCATCAGGCCGAGCTCGTCGCGGGGCGTGTCGGACGGGACGACGCCGACCACCTTGCCGCGGTACATCACCGCGACCCGGTCGGACAGGGCGGCGATCTCGTCCAGTTCGGTGGAGACGATCAGTACGGCGGTGCCGTGGTCGCGTTCCTCGACGATCCGGGTGTGCAGGAACTCGATCGAGCCGACGTCGACACCACGGGTGGGCTGCGAGGCGACCAGCAGCTTCAGCGGCCGGGACAGCTCCCGGGCCAGTACGACCTTCTGCTGGTTACCGCCGGACAGCGACGAGACGGGCTGGTCGGCGCCCTGGGTGCGGATGTCGAACTCCTCGATCCGCGCGGTCGCGTTCTTCTCGATCTCGTCGGTGTGCAGCATCAGGCCCTTGCCGAAGGGCTCCTGCCGGAACAGGTCGAGGACCAGGTTCTCGGCGACGCTGAACGGGCCGACGAAGCCGTCGTGGCCGCGGTCCTCGGGGACGTAGCCGATGCCGGCGTCGAGGCGTTCCCGGGTGGAGACCCCGGTGAGGTCCTTGCCGTCCAGCGAGATGCTGCCGGCCGCGATCGGGGTCAGCCCGAGCAATGCCTCGGCGAGCTCGGTCTGACCGTTGCCCTGGACACCGGCCACCGCGAGGATCTCGCCGCTGCGGACTTCGAGGTCGACGTTGTCGACGGCGGTGAAGCCGCGCTCGTCGATCACCGTCAGGCCGCTGATCCGGAGTACGGCGTCGCCTGGTTGGGCGGGCTCCTTGTCGACCACCAGGTCGACCGCGCGGCCGACCATCATCTCGGCCAGCGCTTCCTCGGTCTCGGCCGGATCGGCCTGGCCGACCACCTTGCCGCGGCGGATCACGGTGATCTTGTCCGCGATCGCCTTGACCTCTTTGAGCTTGTGGGTGATGAAGACGATCGAGGTGCCGTTCTCCTTGAGCTGGCGCATCACGGTGATCAGCTCGTCGATCTCGGCCGGGGTGAGCACCGCGGTCGGCTCGTCCAGGATCAGCACCTTGGCGTCGTTGGTGAGCGCCTTGATGATCTCCACCCGCTGCTGGACGCCGACCGGGATGTCCTCGACCAGCGCCTCGGGGTCGACCTCGAAGCCGTACCGCTCGGACAGCTCGGTGACCAGCGCGTCGGCCTTCTTGCGGTCCAGCACGCCGCCACCGCGGGTGTTCTCCCGGCCGAGCATGATGTTCTCGGCGACGGTGAAGACCGGGATCAGCATGAAGTGCTGGTGGACCATCCCGATGCCGTGGTTGATCGCGTCGCTCGGCGAGGTGATCGCGACCTTCTCGCCGTCGATCAGGATCTCGCCGGAGTCGGGCTGGAGCAGCCCGTAGAGCATGTTCATCAGGGTCGACTTGCCGGCCCCGTTCTCACCGAGCAGGCAGTGGATCTCGCCCGGCTCGATCACCAGGTCGATCTGATCGTTGGCGACCAGGGAACCGAAACTCTTGGTCAGACCTGAGAGCTCTAGATGCATGCGGGCATGCCCCCTTCGAAATGACTACGGCATTCAGACGGCGAGCCAGGAAGACGGCCCCTGAGGGGGCCGGCTTTCCTGGCTCGCACCGTACTACTAAGTCGTGCTGGGGATCAGGAGGCCTTCGGCTGCGCCTTCGACTCCAGCACGATCTTGCCGCTGATGATGTCAGCCTTGATCTGGTCCAGCTCGGTCTTCAGCTCGGCCGGAACCTTGCTGTCGAAGTCGTGGAACGGCGCCAGCGCGGTGCCGCCGTTCTCCAGCGTGCCGATGAACTGCTTGTTGTCGAACTTGTTGTCGACGACGGAGGTGATCGCGTCCTGGACGGCGACGTCCATGCCCTTCTTGACGCTGGAGATCAGCACCGAGCAGTACTCCGCGGCGCTGACGCAGCCGTCGGTGTCGACCCAGATGGCGTTGACCTTGCCGTTGGTCGCCTGAGCTGCCTGCAGTCCGCCCAGACCGGACGGGCCGGCCACCGGGAAGATGATGTCGGCGCCCTGGGTGATCAGGTTCTGGCCGGTGTTCTTGCCCTTGGCCTTGTCCTCGAAGTCACCGGTGAACAGACCGGCCTGCTTGGCGTCGTCCCAGCCGAGCACCTGGACGTTCTTCGACTTCTGCTTGTTGTAGTAGCGCACGCCCTCGGCGAAACCGTCCATGAAGATGGTCACCGGCGGGATCTTGACGCCACCGAAGGTGCCGACCTTGCCGCTCTTGGACATCCCGGCGGCCAGGTAGCCGGCCTGGAAGCTGGACTGGGCGGTGTTGAAGCCCAGCGGCTTGATGTTCTCGATCGGCTTGGCCGGGGCCGAGTCGACGATCGCGAACTTGATGCTCGGGTTGGCCGTGGCCGCCTTGTCGGTGGCGTCCTCCAGCTTGAAGCCGACGGCGACGATCACGTTGCACTTGGCGGCGACCATCGCGGTCATGTTGGTCGGGTAGTCGTTGTCCGACTTCGACTCGGCCTTGACCGGGGTCAGCCCCTTCGCCTTGACGGCGGCCTGGAAACCTTCGTACGACGTCTGGTTGAACGACTTGTCGTCGAACCCACCCGAGTCGGAGACCATGCAGGCCTTGAAGTCCTTGTTGGCGTCGCCCCCACCGGCGGTGTTCTCAGCCGGCTTGCTGCCACAAGCGGCGACGGCGAGCGTCAGCACGCCCACGATCGCCAGTCCCCGCACGTACTTCTTCACCGGATGTCTCCTTTGTCGACCAAGATCTGTCACCGGCACACCTTCCCAGGTGCCGCATCCGCAGACTATAGGTGCGAGTCCGGGCTTGGTAGAACGGTAAAAGGGCCTCGATACCGGAAAGTGACCGGCCGGAGTGGCATTGCAACGAAACTTCTGCTGACCGCCGCAGCCTTGTCACGGAGCGTCACCCTAATATAGTTGAACTCTAAACTTCTTTCATCCTTGCGACCCGTGGCATCCGCTGCCGGAGACTTCGGCCAGGCTGGCCGGGGTCCTGGGCGGTGCCGACCTCGTCAGTACGCCGGACGAGCTGGCGAGCAAGTTGGCAGGGGCCGCGCTGCTTGTGGTCAACGCGAGTGCGAATCGCGAGGGCCCGACGCCGGCTGACCAGCAGTTCGGGCGGCTGGTCGAGGGGTTCCTGGCCAGGGGCGGTGGGCTGCTCGCGGTGCACAGCTCGACGATCGCGTTCCCGGGGCTGCAGAGCTGGCATCAGACGGTCGGGGCGATCTGGGAACAGGGCAAGACGTTCCATCCGCCGTTGGAGCGCACGCTGGTCCGGCGTACTGAGGTGAAGCACCCGATCGCTGACGGGCTGGGCGACTTCTGGGTGGAGGACGAGCGGTACACGGATCTCCTGCTCGTCGATGGGATCGAGGCGCTCTACGAGCACACCCACGAGGGTGTGACGCACCCGTTGCTGTGGGCCCGTGAGGTCGGCGGCGGACGAGTTGTTTACGACGCATTGGGCCATGACGAGCGCTCGTACGACGCCCCAGAACGGGTCGAGTTGCTGCGACGCAGTGCCGGATGGCTGCGTGGGTGATGCGAGGATTGCGGGATGACGACTTCGCACAGCCTGCGTATTGCCGACGTGAAGGCCCGCGTCGACGAGGTGCGGGACGAGGCAGTCGCGGTACGCCGTGACCTGCACGCCCACCCCGAACTCGGCTGGCACGAAGTCCGTACGACGGAGCTCCTCGCGCGCCGGCTCACCGAGGCCGGGCTCTCGCCTCGCGTGCTGCCGACCGGTACCGGGCTGATCTGCGACATCGGCTCCGGCGACACCTGCGTGGCGCTGCGGGCCGACATCGACGCGTTGGCGGTGCCGGATGCGGTGGAGGCGCCTTGGCGGTCGACCATCGACGGTACGGCGCACGCGTGCGGGCACGACGTCCATACGGCTGCTCTGCTCGGCGCCGGGCTCGTGCTCGCCGGGATGGCGCGCGATGGGTTGCTGGATCGGCGGGTCCGGCTGATCTTCCAGCCTGCTGAGGAGGTCATGCCGGGCGGTGCGCTCGGGGTGATCGCGGCGGGCGGGCTGGACGGCGTACGGCGGATCTTCGGCCTGCATTGCGATCCTCGTCTGCAGGTCGGTCAGGTCGGCTTGCGGACCGGCGCTTTGACGGCCGCCGCCGACCGGATCCTCGTCCGGCTGACCGGTCCGGGCGGACACACGTCGAGGCCTCATCTGACCGCGGATCTCGTGTACGCGTTGGCCACGCTCGTCACCGAGTTGCCGGCTGCGCTGTCGCGGCGGGTCGACCCTCGGGCTGGGATGTCGCTCGTGTGGGGGCGGATCACCTCGGGATCGGCCGCCAACGCGATCCCGTCGCGTGGTGAGGCGGAAGGCACGCTGCGCTGCCTGGACGTCAACGCATGGCGGCTCGCGGCCGAGTTGATCCCGACGCTCGCGGAGCAGCTCGTCGCGCCGTACGGGGTGGAGGTGGACACCGAGGTCACCCATGGCGTGCCGCCAGTGATGAACGATGCCGTCGCGATCGACGTGTTCCGCGCGGCCGTCGAGCAGACGATGGGATCCGGGGCGATCGCGCAGACGGATCAGAGCCTGGGTGGCGAGGACTTCGCCTGGTACCTCGAACATGTGCCCGGCGCGATGGCCCGCCTCGGCGTCCGTCCGATCGGCACCGAGACCGCCGCGGACCTCCACACGCCCGGCTTCGACCCTTCCGAGGACGCCATCGCCCTCGGAACGGCCGTACTGACTACCGCTGCCCTGCTGGACTAGAAGGTGTCGGCGGGGACGTACACGCCCCAGACCGCGCGAAGGGCGTTGCTGACCTCGCCGACCGTCGCGCGGGCCTTGAGCGCTTCCTTCATCGGGTAGAGGCAGTTGTCGTTGCCTCGGGCAGCGTTCTGGAGGTCGGTGAGGGCCTTGTCGACGGCTGCCTGATCGCGTTCAACGCGGAGCCTGGCGAGGCGCTCGACCTGCTGCGCCTCGATCAGCGGGTTCACCCGGAGCGGCTCGTAGGGCTCTTCCTCGGCCACGCGGTACTTGTTCAGCCCGACGACAACCCGCTCGGCCGAGTCGATCTCCTGCGCGATCCGGTACGCCGACCGCTCGATCTCCTGTTTCTGGAAGCCCTTCTCGATCGCCGCGACCGCGCCGCCGAACTCCTCGACCTGGTCCATCAGCTCGCGCGCAGCCGCCTCGACCTCATCGGTCAGTGACTCGACGACGTACGAGCCGGCGAACGGATCGACGGTCGCGGTGATGTCGGTCTCGTACGCGAGCACCTGCTGGGTGCGCAACGCGAGCCGGGCCGCCTTCTCGGTCGGTAGCGCGATCGCTTCGTCGTACGAGTTGGTGTGCAGCGACTGGGTGCCACCGAGCACGGCGGCCAGGCCCTGGATCGCGACCCGGACCAGGTTGACCTCGGGCTGTTGTGCGGTCAGCTGGACCCCGGCGGTCTGGGTGTGGAAGCGCAGCATCAGCGACTTGGGGTTCT
The DNA here is from genome assembly GCF_036067295.1 of Kribbella sp. NBC_00382. Taxonomy (NCBI): domain Bacteria; kingdom Bacillati; phylum Actinomycetota; class Actinomycetes; order Propionibacteriales; family Kribbellaceae; genus Kribbella; species Kribbella sp. NBC_00382. Next base: position 3,871,116 of record NZ_CP107954.1, on the reverse strand, counting down.
TCGCGCCGAACTCGTCGCGCATCACCTGCGCCCAGATCCGGCGGGCCGCGCGGAACTTGGCGACCTCCTCGAGCAGGGTGGTGCGGGAGACGAAGAAGAAGCTCAGGCGCGGGGCGAAGGTGTCGACGTCGAGGCCGGCCGCGACCGCCGTCCGGACGTACTCGATCCCGTCGGCCAGCGTGAAGGCGATCTCCTGCGCGGGCGTCGCGCCGGCCTCGGCCATGTGGTAGCCGGAGATCGAGATCGTGTTCCAGCGCGGCAGTTCGGTCTGGCAGTACGCGAAGATGTCGCTGATCAGCCGCAGCGACTCCTTCGGCGGGTAGATGTAGGTGCCGCGGGCGATGTACTCCTTCAGCACGTCGTTCTGGATCGTGCCGGTGAGCTTGTCGCCGGAGACGCCCTGCTCCTCCGCGACGAGTTGGTAGAGCAGCAACAGCACCGAGCCGGGCGCGTTGATCGTCATCGAGGTGGAGACCTGGTCCAGCGGGATCCGGTCGAACAGCACCCGCATGTCGTCGATCGAGTCGATCGCCACCCCGACCTTGCCGACCTCGCCGGAGGCGATCTCCGCGTCGGAGTCGTAGCCCATCTGGGTCGGCAGGTCGAAGGCGACCGACAGTCCCATCGTGCCGGCGTCGATCAGCTGGTGGTACCGCTGGTTCGACTCGGCGGCGGTGCCGAACCCGGCGTACTGCCGCATCGTCCACGGCCGTTGGGTGTACATGGTCGGATAGACGCCCCGGGTGAACGGATACTCCCCCGGTGCGCCCAGCTTCTCCGCTGCGTCGAACCCTTCGAGCTTGTCCGGCCCGTAGACCGCCTCGAAGTCCCATCCCGACTCGGTCTGATGACTCATCCCTCAACCGTAGGCCGAACCACCCCACCACTGGTATGCACCGGGCTGGTGAGATCCAGCACCCTTTGTTGTCGACAGGCGATCCACGCCGTGTCACGGGAGTGTCGCCCAGGGTTCATGCGGGGTCGGGAACCTCACAGTGTGCGCATAGTGATGGTCGCCGAGTCCTTCCTGCCGCAGATCAATGGTGTGGCGAACACAGCTCGCCACGTCGCCGATCGGCTGCTGGCCCACGGGCACCAGCTGCTGATCATCGCCGCCGGGCCCGGGCCCGACACGTACCAGGGCGTCCGGGTGATCCGGGCCCGCAGCTTCGGGATCCCCGGCTACAAGGAGTTCCCGGTCGGGCTGCCCGACCCGGCGATCGAACGCGCGATGGCGGACTTCAAGCCGGACCTCGTTCACCTGGCGTCCCCCTTCATCATCGGCGCGTACGGGCTGCGCAGCGCGCGCCGGCTCGGGCTGCCGACGGTGGCGATCTTCCAGACCGACCTGGCCGCGTTCGCCCGGCAGTATCCGTGGTTCGCGAAGGCGGATCGGGGGATCACGGCCTGGATCCGGCGGGTGCACTCGCGGGCGGATCGCACGTTGGCGCCGTCGTCAGCGTCGGTCGCTCAGCTGGTACAGGCTGGGGTACCGCGCGTGCACACCTGGGGCCGCGGGGTGAACCTCGACCTGTTCGACCCGGCCAACCGCGACGAGCGCTGGCGCCGGGAGATCTCGCCGGACGGCAAGCCGATCGTCGGGTACGTCGGCCGGCTGGCCGCGGAGAAGAAGGTCAAGCGGCTGGCCGAGCTGGACGGGCTGGACTGTCAGCTGGTGATCGTCGGCGACGGGCCGGACCGCGCGAGTCTGGAGCATGCATTGCCCAACGCAACGTTCCTGGGGATGCGCCGCGGTACCGACCTGGCCTCGATCTTCGCCGGGCTGGACGTCTTCGTGCACACCGGTGAGCACGAGACCTTCTGCCAAACCATCCAGGAGGCGCAGGCCTCCGGGGTCGCGACGGTTGGTCCGGCCGCCGGCGGGCCGCTCGACCTGATCCGGCCGGGAGTGACGGGGTTGCTGTTCGAGCCCGGTCAGCCCGGATCGCTGCGGCAGGCGGTCGCGCAGATGCTGGACGACCCGATCCAGCGCCGAGCCATGGCGGATGCCGGGCAACGACGAGTACAGACAAGGACCTGGCCTGCTGTGGTTGACGACCTGGTGAACAAGCACTACGCCGAGGTGCTGCAAGAGGCTGCTGCCCAGGCTCTGCCCCGCGGATCACGCTCCCGGCGGGCCGCATGAATCTACGGATCGCGCAGCTGGCCAACTTCGTCGGACCGACCTCGGGCGGGATGCGGACCGCGATCGAGCATCTCGGCCAGGGGTACTGCGAGGCCGGTGCCGAGCGGATCCTGATCACGCCCGGCGAGCGGGACAGCGTGATCGAGACCGAGGTCGGCACGATCGTCCGGATGAAGGCGCCCAAGGTCGGCGGCGGCTACCGGCTCATCACCGACCCGTGGAAGGTGATCGAGACGCTGGAGCGCTTCCGGCCGACCACCGTCGAGATCTCCGACAAGTCCACTTTGTTGCCGGTGGCAAGGTGGGCGCGGAAGAACGAGATCGGCTCGGTGCTGTTCAGCCACGAGCGTCTCGACGCGATGCTGTCGTTGCGGACCGGCCGCCAACTGGGTGTCGCCGCGGGCGTCGGTGCGCTGTATCGGCTGCTCAGCCGGACGTACGACGCTGTCGTGGTGACGTCTCGTTACGCGGCGGCCGAGTTCGACGAGGTCACCACGCCACTCGTCCGGATCCCGCTCGGCGTCGACCTGGAGACCTTCCACCCGTCGTTGGCCACGCCTGCGGACGACGGCGTACTGAAGCTCGTACACGCCGGGCGGTTGTCCCGCGAGAAGAGTCCGCACCTGGCGGTCGCCACCGCGGCCGAGTTGCACAAGCGGGGTGTGAAGCTGCGGATGGATGTCTACGGCTCCGGGCCGCACCTCGACGAGTTGATCGCGATCGCCGGCCGCGCGCCGATCACCTTCCACGGGTACGTCGACGGCCGGGTCAAGCTGGCCCGCCACTTGGCCGAGGCGGACATCGCGCTCTCGGTCTGCCCGGGCGAGACGTTCGGGCTCGCAGTACTGGAGGCGCTGGCGGCCGGTACGCCGGTAGTCACCGCCGACACTGGTGGAGCGCGGGAGCTGGTCGACGAGACCTGCGGCCGCTGGGGACGCCCGACGCCGGCAGCGCTTGCGGACGCAGTACTGGAGCTGGCCAAGGTCCCCGGCCGTAGAGCTGCGGCCCGTCAGCGGGCCGAGCTCTACGACTGGGACTCCTGCATCCAGCACATGCTCAACCTGCACACGCGTCTGGCGCTGAAACGCCTAGCGGCTTAGGTCAGATGGTCGTAGTCGCCACGCGCCCAGGCTGCGTGGCGATCGGCCGAGAACCGGACGACTGCCCGGGCATCGACGGGGATGGACGCCCCGAAGTTGCCGTACAGCCGGTCGTACTCGAAGACGTCCAAAGCTTTGGCGACCCGGTCGACGACGGCGCCGGACAGCGGGATGCGGTTCGGGTAGCTGCGCATGAAGCTCACCGACGTACGGTCCGGGTTGGCGAAGATGGTGTCGCCGGCCAGGATCACTCCCTTGCCCTCGGCCCCTTCCGCCCAGTGCACGACCGCGCTGCCCGCGAAATGACCGCCGGGCTGGATCAGCGTCACGCCCGGCAGCAGGTCGAGCGTGCCCGACCACGTCTTGATCGCCTCGTCGTCCCGCGCCACCCACTGCTTGTCGGCCTCCGACACATACACCGGCGCACCGCCGAGCCGCTTGCTCCACTCGACCTGTACGCCGTACATGTGCGGATGACTCGCGATGATCGCCTTCACCTCGCCCAGTGCCCGCACCTGCTCAACGGCCTCGTCGTCGAGGTACCCGATCGGGTCCCACAGCAGGTTGCCCTCAGCGGTCTGGACAACCATCGACTGCTGACCGATCCCGGCGCTCGGCGTCGAGGTCACCCCGTGCAGACCGGGCTCGACCTCCTTGACCTCCACCTTGTACCCGGCGGCGGACAGCGCCTCAAGCGTGGTCCAGTGCTGCCCGTCGGCCGGTACCCACTGCCGCTCGTCCGCGCAGATGGCACACACCTCGACCTGCTCGGAGTGCTCGACCGCACAGGTCTCACAGATCCAGAAACTCACTGACATCCCCTCCATCGTCGTCTCAGCTGACCCCACGCTAGGCCCGGAAAGGCTCTCCGAGAGCGATGTCACACGGGAGTGGGGCTGTGCGGGGGTGGGGCGGGGATACCATCAAGAACGGCCTGGTTCCCGCCGGGTCGAGCCGATCGCGGCCCCTTTGCTGAACCGACGCCCCGGAGTCGCCGCGCGTACCGGCTCTGGTCTGTCGTCCGATCGGAGGATCGGTTTGCCCAGCAAGCCAGTCGGCACCCTGTACCGCGGCCACGAGGGCATGTGGTCGTGGGTGGCGCATCGGATCACCGGCGTCGGGATCTTCTTCTTCCTCCTCGTGCACGTGCTCGACACCGCGCTGGTCCGGGTCTCCCCCGAGGCCTACAACGAGGTGATCGGCACCTACAAGAACCCGATCGTCGGCCTGATGGAGGTCGGCCTGGTCGGGGCCATCCTGTTCCACGCCTTCAACGGCATCCGGCTGATCCTGATCGACTTCTGGGCCAAGGGCCCGCGGCACCAGCGCAAGCTGATGATCGGCGTCGGCGTGGTCTGGGTGCTGTTGTTCGTGCCGTTCGTGATCCGGCACCTGAGCCACGTCTTCGGCGGGGAGTGACCATGTCCGAGATCGCAGCCCCGCGCTCCTCCAGCCGGTCCCGCTCACTCAAGGGCGGCGGCCGCAACCGTTCCGGCCAGACCAACTTCGAGCTCTACAGCTGGTTGTTCATGCGGCTGTCCGGCATCGCCCTGGTGGTGCTGGTCCTCGGCCACCTGTTCACCAACCTGATGCTCGGCGGCGGGATCACCGCGCTCGACTTCGGCTTCGTGGCCGGCAAGTGGGCCAACCCGCTGTGGCAGGTCTGGGACCTGCTGATGCTGTGGCTGGCGATGCTGCACGGCACCAACGGGATGCGCACGATCATCAACGACTACGCCGAGAAGGACCAGACCAGGTTCTGGCTCAAGGCGCTGCTGATCACCGCGGCGATCGTGATCGTCGTGCTCGGCACCCTGGTCATCTTCACCTTCGATCCCTGCCTCGACCCCAGCTCCACGCTGTCGGTCTGCAAGTAAGGACAGTTTCTTATGCAGCGCCACCAGTACGACGTGGTCATCGTCGGCGCGGGCGGAGCGGGTATGCGCGCCGCTCTGGAGTCCAGCAAGCGCACGCGGACCGCGGTGCTCACCAAGCTCTACCCGACCCGGTCGCACACCGGCGCGGCCCAGGGCGGCATGTGCGCCGCGCTGGCCAACGTCGAGGAGGACAACTGGGAGTGGCACACCTTCGACACCGTCAAGGGCGGTGACTTCCTGGTCGACCAGGACGCCGCCGAGGTGATGTGCCGCGAGGCCGTCGACGCGGTACTCGACCTTGAGAAGATGGGCCTTCCCTTCAACCGGACGGCCGAGGGCAAGATCGACCAGCGCTTCTTCGGCGGCCACACCCGCAACCACGGCGAGGCGGTCGTCCGGCGCTCCTGCTTCGCGGCGGACCGTACCGGCCACATGATCCTGCAGACGCTGTACCAGCAGTGCATCAAGCAGAACGTGGAGTTCTTCAACGAGTTCTACGTGCTCGACCTGCTGATGGTGGCCGGCAAGGCGACCGGCGTGGTCGCGTACGAGCTGGCCACCGGCGAGCTGCACATCTTCAGCGCCAAGTCGATCGTGTTCGCCTCCGGCGGCTTCGGCAAGGTCTTCCGGACCACGTCGAACGCGCACACGCTGACCGGCGACGGGATGGGCATCGTCTGGCGCAAGGGGCTGCCGCTGGAGGACATGGAGTTCTTCCAGTTCCACCCGACCGGCCTCGCCGGCCTCGGCGTACTGCTGTCGGAGGCCGCTCGGGGTGAGGGCGGAATCCTGCGGAACAGCGACAACGAGCGCTTCATGGAGCGGTACGCGCCGACGGTGAAGGACCTCGCGCCGCGCGACATGGTGGCCCGCGCGATGGCGAACGAAGTACGGGAAGGCCGCGGCTGCGGGCCCGACAAGGCCTACGTGATGCTCGACCTGACCCACCTCGAGCCGGCGCACATCGATGCCAAGCTGCCGGACATCACCGAGTTCGCCCGGACGTACCTGGGCGTCGAGCCTTATACCGAACAGATCCCGGTGTTCCCGACCGCGCACTACGCGATGGGCGGCATCCCGACGAACATCAAGGGCGAGGCGCTGGCCACCAACGAGGACGTCATCCCCGGCCTGTACGCCGCCGGCGAGGTCGCCTGCGTCTCGGTCCACGGCGCCAACCGGCTCGGCACCAACTCGCTGCTGGACATCAACGTGTTCGGCCGGCGGGCGGGGATCGCGGCCGCGGAGTACGCCGAAACAGCTGTTTTCGAAGAGTTGCCGCAGGCACCTGAAGCCTTCGTGGTCGACCTGATCGAGGGCATGCGCAATGCCACCGGCACCGAGCGGGTGGCCGCGATCCGGACCGACCTGCAGGCCACGATGGACATCAACGCGCAGGTGTACCGGACCGAGGGCTCGCTCAAGCAGGCGCTCAGCGACATCGAGGGCCTGAAGCAACGATTCGCCCAGGTTTCCGTGCAGGACAAGGGCAAACGGTTCAACACCGATCTGCTGGAGGCCGTCGAGCTGGGCTTCCTGCTCGACCTGGCCGAGGTACTGGTCGTGTCGGCGCTGGCCCGCAAGGAGTCCCGTGGCGGGCACTTCCGCGAGGATTACGACAAGCGTGACGACGTGAACTTCATGCGGCACACGATGGCCTACCGGTCGGTCGACGACGAGGGCAACGTGAACATCCGGCTGGACTACAAGCCGGTCGTACAGACCCGTTACAAGCCGATGGAGCGGAAGTACTGATGGACGTCAAGGTCAAGATCCTTCGGTACAACCCCGAGGTGCTCGACGAGAGCGAGTGGAAGACCTACTCGGTCACCTTGCAGCCGGGCGACCGGGTGCTCGACGCGCTGCACAAGATCAAGTGGGAGCAGGACGGCACGCTGACGTTCCGCCGGTCCTGCGCGCACGGCGTCTGCGGCTCGGACGCGATGCGGATCAACGGCCGCAACCGGCTGGCCTGCAAGACGCTGATCAAGGACCTGAACCCGGAGAAGGAGATCACCGTCGAGCCGATCAAGGGCCTGCCGGTGCTCAAGGACCTGGTCGTCGACATGGAGCCGTTCTTCGACGCGTACCGCTCCATCATGCCGTTCCTGGTCACCGACGGGCACGAGCCGAGCCGCGAGCGGATCCAGTCGCAGTCCGACCGGGAGCGCTTCGACGACACCACCAAGTGCATCCTCTGCGCCGCCTGCACGACGTCCTGCCCGGTCTTCTGGTCCGACGGCCAGTACTTCGGCCCGCAGGCGATCGTCGGCGCCCACCGGTTCATCTTCGACAGCCGCGACGAAGGTACCGAGCAGCGGCTGGAGATCCTGAACGACAAGGAAGGCGTCTGGCGCTGCCGCACCACCTTCAACTGCACCGAGGCCTGCCCCCGAGGCATCGAGGTCACCAAGGCCATCCAAGAGGTCAAGCGAGCCCTGATCTTCCGCCGGGTCTGATCCGGCTGCAACCGAACCCACTCGCCAGGAGTCGTTGAGGGAAAGCGACGAACCTGGGGAGTGGGATGGCTGGGGAACGGGATGGCTGAGGACGAATCGGTCCGGGAGCTGTACGAGGGGTGTTACCGGCGCCTGGTCGGGCAGCTGTTCGCGATCTGCGGCAACCGCGGTGAGGCCGAGGACGCCGTCCAGGAGGCGTTCGTCAAGGCGGTCGAGAAGCCGCGGCGGTTTGCTCAGGTCGACAACCCGGAGGCGTGGCTGCGTACGGTCGCTTTGAACGTACTGCGCAGCCGCTACCGCCGTGCCACCCGCTTCCACGGCCTGATCTCGCGGCAGGCCCTGGCACCGACGACCACCGCCGGCCTGTCCGCCGACCGGGTCGCCCTGGTCGAGGCGCTGCGACAGCTCCCGTACGAGATGCGCGAAGCGATCACGCTGCACCACATCGCCGACCTCCCGATCCGGGAGATCGCGGCCCAGCTCGGCGTCGCCGAAGGCACTATCAAAGCCCGGCTGTCCCGCGGCAGAGCCCGGCTGGCCCCGCTGGTCCACGAGTTCGCCGACGACGCCGAGGAGGTCGACCATGTCTGAGCTGAAGGATCTGTCCTGGGAAGTCCAGCAGGCGACCGAGCCGCTGCCTTTCGAAGCGCTCGAGCGCCGCGGGGTACGCCGCCGCCGGCGTCGGCAGGCGCTGGCGGGCGCAGGCGTCGTCATCGCGGTGACGATCGCCGTACTGGCCGCCGTCCTCCCCCTCGGCGACCTGACCGGCACCGAGAAGCCGCCGCCGGCCGCCACCACGCCGAGGCCGGTGGTCGTCGACCGAGCGGCCGAGGATCTGCTCCGCGGGGCCGACGCGCTGAGAGACGACGTCACCTTCGCGACCGCCACTCGCTGGGTAGCCACATGGAGCTCCAGCTACGCCGGAAAGCCGACCTACACGGCCGTGCTCAGTCGCGACGGGGTCCGGGCAACCGCGCCGGTTCAGGAGCGGCCGTACTCCGTACTGCGAACCGGCGACGAGACGATCGCGTTGCTCGGGCCGTCGGGAGACCCGTTCAGCAAGGACGACCCGAGCTGGCCCAGGACACTGATGGTCCGGCTTACCGAGCAGGGCGAGATCAAGGAACCGCTGCACTGGGCGGCCTCGACCACGACGTTCGGCACGAACGAGATCCTCACCGTCGACGCCACCAGGAAGAACACACTGCTGATCCTGAACCCGGACGAGAAGACCCTGCGCGTACTCGACATCTCGGACGCGAGCTTCGCCATGTCGCCGGTCCGGGACAGCACCGGCCGGTGGTGGCTGGTGGGCATGTCGGGTGCGGCGAGCTACGTCCTCTGGACCGACGACGGTGGCGGCACGTGGAGCAAGGTGTTGGTGGATGCCCACAACCCGGCCGCCGGGGTGTGGGTCAGCCCGGACGGCAACACCGTCGTCACCCAGTCAGTGGCCCCGGAGGAAGCCAACGGGCCGACGCCGTTGAGGCGGTCGACCGATCGCGGCCGGACCTGGACGACGGTCGGCACCGCGGATCGGTACCTGGTCAGAGGCCCGGTCGTGTTCGACGACGGCCGCGTCCTGCTGCTCGAGCCGCTGTCCGGAAAGACCTCCGCCAAGCTGTTCCTGCCGGACGGCGAGGTGGTCGGGCAGGCGCCCCGCAACCTCGACGAGTTGATCCGCGGCGATGGCGTGCTCTACGGCGTCATCCGTCCCTCGCCGGGCGATACGAACTCGGTCTTCACCAGCACCGACGACGGCACGACCTGGAAGAGGTTCGAGCCACGCTAGGGGTGCATGCGGGCGCCCTTGAGGATCTTGTCGACGGCGTTCTTAGGGCCGTGCAGGGCCAGGCCGACGAGGTCGAGCTGGCTCTGCTGGACCGCCTTGACCGCGGCGCGGTTGTCGCGGTCGTTGCCGGTGGCAAACAAATCCTGGGTGAAGACGGAGATGGTGAGGCCGCGGCTGAGGGCGCGCTGGTGAGCGGTCGACATCAGCTCTTTGGTGCCCTCGAAGACCAGCACGGGTTGCCGGAACATCGGCAGGTACTGGGTCCCGTCGGCGTCTTCGTAGGGCTCGCCCACCAACTCGGGGTTGGTCGCGGCGATGCCGCTGACGAGGAACGCGGTGACGTTCAGGCGTTGCCAGGTGGGGAGGTCGTCGCGGAGCAGGACGGCCAGCTTGGTGTCGAATCTGATCGGTTCGTTGTCCACAGGCTCAAATCTGCCTGCGACGGGCGGCCGGGGTCTTGTAGGTTTTTAACCGGGAGCTGTCAGCAGTACGGCGGGTTGGTGGTGATTGCGGTGGCGACGCGGAGGAAGAGGTTGAAGAGGCGGTAGAGGTCGGGCATCGGGGCCTCGACGAGGACTGTGCGGTCGTCGGTGCGGGTGACGCCGGGGATGGCCGGCAGGTGGGAGGCGACGGAGGCGTTCTGCCAGCGGACGGCCAGGCGGTGGGCGCTACGGCTTACCGTGGGGGTCGTCCGAGGGGTGCGGATAGCAGCCTCTACGCCAGCCTCGATGGCGGCGCGGGCCTCGGCGACTGGGACCAGTTGGGCGGCGAAGCGGTCTTTGGCGTACTTCACCGGGACGGTTGCCACCGATGAGTCCCACTCGGTCATTTCGGCGCAGGCGCTGTCGTCGCCGGTGAGGAGGGCCACCGGTACGCCGTACGCGGCGGCCGTCGCGTGCAGCAACCCGATCTCGCCGACCGGGCGATCGTCGAGCCAGATGTCCTCGATCTCGTGGCCCATGAAGCTGTGGCTGAGCACCCCGAGGATGCCCGCTCGCGCATGGAAGCCGACGCAGACGACGGCGTCGTACTCCGGGGTCAGCCCCTCGATCATCCCCATCGGCTTCGGCCGGCCCTTGATGAGCGTGACCCGGGGGTCGAGCTGGTCCGGCAGCAGGTTGCGCATCGGGCCGTGGGCGTCGTTGACCAGGACAGAGGACGCCCCGCCCGCGAAGGCCCCGCGAACGGCCGCATTGACGTCCTCGGTCATCATCACCCGGCCGCGTTCGTAGTCGCGCCCACCGGGCTGCACGTCCTCGGCGTCGACGAGCCCGGTGATGCCTTCCATGTCCGCGCTGACGTAGACCTTCATACCCCGAGCGTATGTTGGACGGCGTGAGCAGTGGTGCGCAGGTGAAGGCCTGGCGACCCTCGATGGACGGCGTCGTCGAGGTACTGCACGCCTACTTCCCGTCGCACGCGTACCCGAGCCACACGCACGACGCCTGGACCGTGCTGATCGTCGACGAGGGCGCGGTCCGGTACGACCTGGATCACCGCGAGCACGGGCTGGCGCAGGCGCAGGTCTCACTGCTGCCACCCAACGTCCCCCACGACGGCCGGTCGGTACGTCCGGAGGGCTTCCGCAAGCGGGTGCTCTACCTGGACCCGGATCGCCTCGGCGGAGCCGGCCTGGTCGGCGCAGCGGTCGACACCCCGGAGTACGTCGATCCCGTACTCCGGCACCGCCTCCACCAGCTCCACGGCGTGCTGGTCGACGGCCGCGAAGACCTGGAGGCGCAGAGCAGACTCACCCTGATCGAGGAGCGCCTGCAACAGCACCTGCGCCAGCAGGTTGTCGACCCGCCGGGCCGTCGGGACGCAGGCGTCGCCACCAAGCTGCGTGAGGTGCTCGACGGGCACCTGCCCAGCGGGATCAGCCTCGACGAGGCGTCGAAGCTGGTGCACGCGCACCCGGCGCACCTGGTCCGCGCGTTCAGCCGGGAGTACGGGATGCCGCCGCATCGCTACCTGACCGGGCGGCGGGTGGAACTGGCCAGGCGCTACCTACTCGAGGGCCGCCCGGCCGCGGAGGTCGCCGTACTGGCCGGGTTCTACGACCAGTCGCACCTGAACCGGCACTTCCGCAAAATGCTGGGGATCAGCCCTTCGCAGTTCGCGCGCTCTTGAGCGCCTGCACGCCCCACTTGCCGAGCACGGCCGCGATCACCAGGTTCACCACGATCAGCACGGTGTGCGCGATGTAGTACCCCTTCGGCCGGCCTTCCGTGCCGGCCAGGTTCTTGATGAACGTCACGTAGGTGACGACGTTCCAGACGGCGATACCGATCAGGACCAGAGCATGCTTGCGTTCGAGCTTCACCTGACTAGTGTCCGTTGCGGTCCACAGTGCGGAGCAGTTGGGTGCGGTTGGCGACGCCGAAGCGGCGGTACAGCCTGGTCAGCTGGGACTCGACGGCCTTGACGCTCAGGTAGAGCGCCGCCGCGATCTCGCGGTTGGTGGAGCCGTCCCGGACCATGGCGACGATCTGCAGCTCGTTGTCGGTCAGCTCGGACGGCTGCCGGCTCCGGCTCGGTACGTCGAGCCGCGCAAGCTCTGTCTCGGCCACCTCACGCCAGGCCGGTGCACCGTACGCCTCGAACTGCTCGATCGCGTCCAGGAAGGCAGTCCGTGCCACCGACCGGCGGCGAGCCTGCCGAGCCACCCGGCCGCGGGTCAGCTCGCAGCGGGCCAGGTCGAGCGGGTAGATGTTGTCCCCCGCCGTCGTGATCGTCTTCTCCAGCAGCTCCAGTGCCGCAGCCGGGTCGCCCTGCTTGGCGATCAGCAGCGCCTCGGAGCGCGCCAGCCCGACCAGCACGACCGACCGGTCGAGGGTGTCGGCCCGCTCCCGGATCTCCGCGATCAGGGCCGCCGCGTCATCCAGCCGGCCCGCTGCGACCAATGCCTCGGCATAGTCCGCGTGCCACGGGATGATGGCCGGGTCGTACGGCATGGCCGCCTCACCCTGGTCAGCGATCGCATCGAAGGCTTCGACCGCGCGCTGCGGGTCGCCCATCAGTACGCCGATGATGCCGACGCCCGTGAGCGCCGGACCGGTCCACTCCTCGTTGCCGACCAGCTTGCAGCCTTCGAGTGCCGCATCGGCCAGCTCCCGCGCCATCGTGGCAGTACCGCCCGCCCACTCGGCACGGCAAGCGACCACCAGCCCGACCTCAGGCTCGTCGCCCAGATCCTGCATCAGCTGGTAGCACTCATGCCCGGTGACCAGTGCGTCGGAACCGCGGCCACTGCGCTCGTAGATGGCCGTCGCGGAGATCAGCGTCGAGGCCAGCCAGCGGACCGCGCCCGCCTCCCGTACCTCGTCGACCAGCGCGCTGATCTGCTCGATCGCCGCACTCGTCCGGCCCCCGAACAGCTCGCGCATCGCCGCCATCTGCCGGGCATTCACCACGGCCATGGACAGCGGCAGCCCGCGGGACAGCTCAGCCGCCTGTTCCAGCAGGGCATCCGCCGAGCCGTGCTCGCCGCCACGATTCATCTGGACATTCCCGGCCGCGCTCAGCGCCTCGACCAGGATCTCGGTGTCGCCGCACTCACGAGCGAGCCTCTCGGCCGCCTCGGCATCGGCCTGGGCGTCGTCGAGCCGGCGGTCGAAGTACGCGCTGTTGCTGCGCAGGATCCGCACCCGTGCCTCGAGCTGCGGGTCACCCACCGCAGCCTCAAAGGCCTCCGCGAGCAGGGCGAGCCGATGCTCCCGCTCAGGCCAAGCAGCATCCACCAGCAGCAACAACGCCGCCACCTTGGTGTGAGGACGACTAGCAGCCTGTACTGCGAGCCGCGCCATCTCGGCCGACTCGACCAGGTGCCCGGCCGCAGCGGCCGCGTCTGCCGCACTAGTCAGCCGTGCGGCCCGGTCGTCTTGCTCGTCGGCCGGTGTGCGCTCAGCAGCGAGACGCCAGAGCGTCGCGGCAGCTCCGAGAGCACCCCGGCCGCCCGCGACGACAGCGGCCGCCTCGATCGTCGCAGCGAGATCGGTATCGGCCTCCTGCGTCGCCAGTGCCCGGTGAGTCGCGTTCTCGACCGGCTCGTCCACCACTGCGGCCAGCTGGGCGTGTGCTTGCCTCCGGGCGGCAGAGGTCGCCTCGGCGTACACGAACTCGCGCAGCAGCGGGTGGGTGAAGCGCAGGCGCTCGGACGACACGTCGACCAGGCCTAGCCCTTCCGCCTCGGCAAGCTCGACGTCGACCGAGCGGCTGAGTGACTGGGCCAGCTGGCTGGTCGTCGGGCGCGGTGAGGACGCTGCGTGCAACAGGAGCTCGTACGTCGGCGGGGTGAGGTCGGCGAGCCGGTCTCCCAGCAGGGTCTTCAGCCGGCTCGACACCGGGAGCGGGTCGTTCGGCGAGACGCCCTGCGGGTGGCGCAGGATGGCCCGGCCGAGCTCCAGCGCCATGAACGGGTTGCCGGCGCTCGCGGTGAAGATGCGACGCGCAGTACGGACTGGGAGTGGGCTGGAGAGCCTGTTGCGGAGCAGCGCCAGTACGTCGGGCTCGGCTAGTGGTGGGACCTCTAGCTGCAGCACCGGCTCGGGGCAGGCCTCGGCCATCACTGGGAGGTCGCCGTCGGCAACCTGCTCCGTGGCGAGCATATGGACGCCCTCGGTCAGGCGGCGAGCGCAGAAGGTCAGCACCTCGAGGCTGGACGGGTCGACCCATTGGATGTCGTCGACAACCAAGAGGACCGGGCCGGAGGCCGCCAGGCGGCGTAGTACGTGCAGTACTGCGAGGCGCACGGCCAGCTCGTCGCGGACGGTGTCGGGGGCGCTCGCTTTGAGCAGTGCCACCTCAAGCGGCTGGCGGAGGTGGTCCGGCAGTACTTGCCAGGCGAGCTCGAGCTGGTTGGAGAGGAGATCGAGGAGCGTGACGTACGGGAGGCCGGCCTCGCTCTGGGAGGGGGCGGCGCTCAGCACGCGACAGCCGGCCCGGGCCCGTTCAGCGACCAGCGCCCGGCCGGTGGCGGACTTGCCGATCCCGGTCGGGCCGTAGAGCAGCACGCTGCCACTGGTCTCGAGCTGCTTCCTCGCACGCTCGACCAGTCCGGCGCGCCCGACCAGCTCGTCGTCAGTCATCGATCCACATTCTCCCCGAAGGATTACATTCGCCGACATCACAGTCGAGTGCCAATGGACACGGCGAGTGTCACATATGGAGAACGCCCGGCCATCAGCTCGTCACCTGGCTGTTCATCGACGATTTCAGCACACTCTTGCGCACTTCCCCGGCGTGTCGGGCAAAACTCACCGAAAAAACGCCCTGGCACACCAGTGCCCCGACACACCCCCGTCACCCCCGACACGCCAGCCGCCCGGCTCCCTTGGGGAACCGGGCGGCGATCAGCTGGTGGTCAGATCGATTCGAGGTCGCGTTCGATGGCGGCCAGCTCCTCTTCGGAGCCCTGGACCTTGGGGCCGGTGAACCACTTGCGGGCCGAGACCAGCCACCAGATGCCGGCGAAGCCGAGGACGACCAGGACGGCGATCGGGGTGTAGTTGAAGTTGCCCTTGGCGACCGGGCTGACCGTCGGGAGCATGAACAGGATCGTGATGAAGATGACCCAGGCGACCGCGATGATGCCGATCGGCCGGCTCCAGCGGCCCAGGTGCCACGGCCCGGGCTCGAACCGATCGCCCTGCAGCAACCGCAGGAAGGTCGGCATCACGTAGGCGATGTAGAGCCCGATGACCGCGATCGAGGTGACCGCGGCGTACGCCGTCGCGTTCCACAGGTACGGCAGGCCGAGCAGGAAGGCGCCGCCGCCGGCCAGCCAGATCGCGTTGGTGGGCGTCCGGGTCTTCGGGTTGATCTTGTGCCAGAACGACGAGGCCGGCAGCGCGCCGTCGCGGGAGAAGGCGTAGATCATCCGCGAGTTGGCCGTCATCGACGACATCCCGCAGAACAGCTGGGCGCCGACCACGACGAGCAGCAGGATCTTGCCGAGCGAGGCGCCGACCGCGTCGATGAAGATCTGCGCGGGCGGTACGCCGGTATCGCTGCCGAGCGCGCCGTCGTAGCTCTGGATCGCGAACGTCAGGCCGATCAGCAGCACCCAGCCGGCCACCAGCGAGACCAGGATCGACATCACGATGCCGCGCGGGCCGGAACGGGCGGCGTCGTGGGTCTCCTCGGTCATGTGCGCGGACGCGTCGTACCCGGTGAAGGTGTACTGCGCGAGCAGCAGGCCGAGCAGCGCGACGTAGAAGGTCGAGCCCCAGCCGGTGTTGTTGACGAAGTGACCGAAGACGAAGCCGGCCGACTGGTGATGGTCCGGCACGAAGGCGAGGATCGCAACGATGAAGACGACGCCGATGATGTGCCACCAGACGCTGATGTCGTTGAGCCGGGCGACCAGCTTCACGCCGACCGAGTTCAGCAGCGCGTGCACGAGCAGGATGCAGCCGAACAGCAGGATCGTGTGCCCGGGCGTCGCGCTGAAGCCGAACTGCAGGTCCAGCAACGCGTTCAGGAAGAAGGCCGCGCCGAAGTCGATGCCGGCGGTAACGGCGACCTGGCCGAGGAAGTTGAACCAGCCGGTGAACCAGGACCAGGCGGCCCCGTTGGACGGCGCGAGCTTGGCCGACCAGTAGTACAGGCCGCCCGCGGTCGGGAAGCTCGAGCAGACCTCGGCCATCGCGAGCCCGACCAGCAGCGTCATCACCCCGACGATCGGCCAGCCCCAGACGATCATCACCGGGCCGCCGGTGTTCATCCCGAAGCCGTACAGGGTCAGGCAGCCGGACAGGATCGAGATGATCGTGAACGAGACGGCGAAGTTCGAGAACCCCGACATCGTTCTGGACAGCTCCTGGGCGTAGCCCAGCTGGTGCAGGCGTTTTTCGTCGTCGGTCAGGTCGTTGCTCACGAGTGCCTCCCAATGGTCTTCAGACAGACCTTTGGGGACCATTGAGACATGTGCCACACCCGGTGTCAAGGAATCAGGTGAGGAAGCCGCGCAACAGTGCCGCCGTGCCGGACAGGTGCTCCTGCATCGCCTGCCGGGCGACGGCCGGATCACCGGCCAGGATCGCCTCGACGATCGCCGCGTGCTGGTCGTTGGAGTGCTCCAGATTGACCGCCAGCAAGGGAATCGCGTCGAGCAGCTCGTTCAGCCGCATCCGGACGTCAGCCGTGGCAGAGGTCAGCGAGGGCGACCCACTGACCTCCGCGATCGCCAGGTGCAGGCGCGAATCCATCCGGCGATAGTCGGCCAGCTTGGCCGATGACGTCTCCGCCAGGCAGCTGCGCAGATGGTCGATCTCCGCGTCGGTCAGGTCGCGTGACGCTGCCGCTTCGGCCGCACCTGTCTCCAGCGCGGAGCGGAGTACGAGTGCGTCGTCGACGTCGGCGCCTTGCTCGCGGGTCAGTTGCTTCACGCTGGTACGCCGTACCTTCGGCAACCGCTCATTGACGAAGGTCCCGCCATACCGGCCGCGGCGGGACTCGACGTAGCCGGAGTCGGTGAGCGCCTTGATCGCCTCGCGCAGGGTCTCCCGGCTGACGTTCAGCCGGGCCGCCAGGTCGCGCTCGGCAGGCAGCCGCTCCCCCGGACCGACCACCCCGAGTTTGATTGCCTGCAGCAACCGTTCGACCGTCTCCTCGAACGGGTTGCCGGCCCGTACCGGCCGGAACACCGCTTCGTCCGCAGTTGCCACTGCGCCACCTCCCCGTTGGTCCTGCCCAAGGTTAGAGCGGAGTCACATACGCGCCCGAGATGCCTCCGTCGACGAGGAACGTGTTGGCGGTGATGAACGACGAGTCGTCGCTGGCCAGGAAGGCGACCGCGGCCGCGATCTCCTCCGGCTCACCGAACCGGCCCATCGGTACGTGCACCAGGCGACGGTTGGCCCGCTCCTCGTCCTTGGCGAACAGCTCCTTCAGCAATGGCGTGTTGACCGGGCCGGGGCACAGCGCATTGACCCGGATGCCCTGGCGCGCGAACTCGACGCCGAGTTCGCGGCTCATCGCGAGTACGCCGCCCTTCGAAGCGGAGTACGAGATCTGCGAGGTGGCGGCGCCCATCACGGCGACGAACGAGGCGGTGTTGATGATGGAGCCCTTGCCCTGACGCTGCATGTAGGGGATGACGTGCTTGCAGCACAGGTACACCGAGGTCAGGTTGACCTCCTGCACCTTGCGCCACGCCTCCAGCCCGGTCTCCAGGATCGAGCCGTCCTCGGGGGGCGAGATGCCGGCGTTGTTGAAGGCGATGTCGACGCTGCCGTAGATGTCGAAGGCTTGCTTGAAGAGGTTCTCGACGTCGGTGTCGCTGGTGACATCGGTCTGCACGTACAAGCCGCCGACTTCGTCCGCGGTCGCCTTGCCGGCCGCGGGATCGACGTCGCCGACCACCACCTTGGCGCCCTCGGCGGCCAGCCGGCGTACCGAGGCCAGGCCGATCCCGCTCGCGCCGCCGGTGACGACCGCGACCCGGTCCTCCAGCCTGTTTGCCTTGACGTCCATTCAGTCCTCCGTGCTGATGAAGATGTTCTTGGTCTCGGTGAACGCGTCCAGCGCGTCCGGCCCGAGCTCGCGACCGAGCCCGGATTGCTTGTAGCCGCCGAACGGCGTGGAGTAGCGCACCGACGAGTGCGAGTTGACCGACAGGTTGCCCGCCTCGACCCCGCGCCCGACCCGCAGCGCCCGGCCGACGTCCCGGGTCCAGATCGACCCGGACAGCCCGTACTCCGAGTCGTTGGCGATCCGGACCGCATCGGCCTCGTCCTCGAACGGGATCACCGCGACGACCGGCCCGAAGATCTCCTCCCGGGCCGCCCGATCGCTCGGGTCGACCGGCGCGAGCACGGTCGGCGGGAACCAGTACCCCGGCCCTGCAGGCGCAGTACCGCGAAAGGCAACCGTCGCCTCGTCAGCCACGTACCCAGCGACGCGTTCCACCTGCCGCGCGGAAATCAACGGGCCCATCTCCGTCTGGGGATCGCCCGGATCCCCAACCCGAACACCCTTCACAGCAGGCTCGAGCAGCTCCATGAAGCGGTCGTACGCCTTCCGCTCGACCAGGATCCGCGACCGCGCGCAACAGTCCTGCCCCGCGTTGTCGAACACCCCGTACGGCGCCTGCGCGGCCGCCTTCTCCAGATCCGAGTCGGCGAAGACGATGTTGGCCGACTTGCCGCCGAGCTCGAGCGTCACGCGCTTCACCTGCTCGGCGCAGCCGGCCATGATCTGCTTGCCGACCCCGGTCGATCCGGTGAAGACGACCTTGCGTACCGCCGGGTGTGTGACGAACCGCTGGCCGACCACTGTTCCGGCGCCGGGGACGATCTCCAGCACTCCCGGCGGCAGCCCCGCCTCCAACGCCAGCTCACCGATGCGCACGGCAGTCAACGGCGTCAGCTCGGCCGGCTTGAGCACGACGGTGTTGCCGGCCGCCAGCGCGGGCGCGAAACCCCAGCCCGCGATCGGCATCGGGAAGTTCCACGGCACGATGATGCCGACCACACCGAGCGGCTCGTGGAAGGTGAGATCGATGCCCCCGGCAACGGGAATCTGCTTGCCGAACAGTCGCTCGGGTGCCGCGCTGTAGTAGTTGAGCACGTCCCGCACATTGCCGGCTTCCCAGCGAGCGTTGCTGATCGTGTGCCCCGCGTTCTCAACCTCCAACGCGGCAAGGTTCTCCAGATCCGCATCGACCGCGTCGGCGAACCTGCGCAGCAACCGGCCCCGATCGGCGGGCGCCACCGCACGCCAGGTGGTGAACGCCTCAGCGGCCCGGGCGATCGCGGCGTCGGTGTCCTCGACCGAGGCGAGCTCGATGCTGCGGACGACCTTCTCGGTCGCGGGGTTGATCACGTCGTGCGTCACCGGCGCGTACTCCTTTTCTTGCCTTCAGCAACGAGTGCGGCGAACAGCCGCAGGTCTTCGGGGTTCTCCTCGGGATGCCACTGGACCCCGAGCGCGAAATCCTTGCCGTCGACCTCGGCGGCCTCGACCGTGCCGTCACCGGACCGGGCGGTGACGCGGAGGGCATCAGCGACGACGTCGAGCGCTTGGTGGTGGTAGCAGTGCACGGTCGTGCGGTCGCCGAAAAGGCTTGCCAGCTTGGTGTCCGGCTCGACCTTGACGTCGGTACGGCCGAAGATCGCGGGTGAGGGCCGGTGCTCGTCGTGGGCTACCGCATCGGGCAGATGCTGCTCCAGGGTGCCGCCGAGCGTTACGTTGAGCATCTGCAGTCCGCGGCAGATCGCGAGCAGCGGGAGGTTCGCGTCGAGGGCCGCCTTGATCAGGATCGACTCATGCTCGTCACGGCCGGGCCGAGTGTCGACGGTCTCGGGGTGTGGCGCAGCGTCGTACGAGGCAGGATCGACGTCGCAGCCGCCCGCGATGATCAGGCCGTCGAGGATGTCGAGGATCGACGGGTCCGTACCGACGGGTGGGAGCAGGATCGGTACGCCGCCCGCCGCGACCACCGAGTCGAGGTAGACGCGTGGCAACAGAGCGGCGTCGCGGTGCCAGACTCCCCAGATGATCGGCTCGAGGTAGGTGGTGATGCCGATCCGCGGCCGGTCAGAGTCGTTCGAAGCCACGGATCCGCTCCCAGTCGGTCACCGCCGCGTCGTAGGCATCCAGCTCGACCCGGGCGGCGTTCAGGTAGTGGTCGACGACCTCGTCGCCGAAGGCTTCGCGGGCGATCTTCGAGCCGCCGAAGAGGGCGGCCGCCTCGCGCAGCGTCGTCGGTACGTGCGGCTTGTCGGAGGTGTAGGCGTTGCCCTCCAGCATCGGCTCCATCTCGAGTTCGTTCTCGATGCCGTGCAGGCCGGCCGCGATCAGGGCCGCGACGGCGAGGTACGGGTTCACATCGCCACCTGGCAGGCGGTTCTCCACGCGTAAGGACTCGCCGTGGCCGACCACCCGCAGCGAGCAGGTGCGGTTGTCGATGCCCCAGGCCACGGCGGTCGGCGCGAAACTGCCGGCCACGAACCGCTTGTAAGAGTTGATGTTCGGCGCGAGGAGATAAGTGAACTCCTCCAGGCACGCGAGCTGGCCGGCGATGAACTGCTCCATCAGATCGGAGAAGCCGTACTCGTTGTCGCCCGCGAGGACCGCAGTACCGTCGTCGCTGCGGAAGCTCAGGTGGATGTGGCAGGAGTTGCCCTCGCGCTCGTCGAACTTCGCCATGAAGGTCAGGCTCTTGCCGTGTTTGACCGCGATCTCCTTGGCGCCGCTCTTGTAGATCGAGTGGTTGTCGCAGGTCGCCAGCGCCTCGTCGTACCGGAAGGCGATCTCGTGCTGGCCGAGGTTGCACTCGCCCTTGGCGGATTCGACGTACAGGCCGGCGCCCTCCATCGAGATGCGGATGTCGCGTAGCAGCGGCTCGATCCGGGCGGTGCCGAGCAGGGAGTAGTCGACGTTGTACTGGTTGGCCGGGTCGAGGTCCTTGTAGGTCCTGGTCCAGGCCTGCTCGAAGGTGTCGTTGAAGACGATGAACTCGAGTTCGGTGCCGACGTACGCCTTGAGGCCGCGCTGGGCGAGCCGGTCGAGCTGCTTCTTCAGGATCTGCCGCGGCGACGCGGGCATCGGAGTCTTGTCGAGCCACTGGACGTCACACAGCACCAGCGCGGTGCCTTCGAGCCAGGGCAGCAGCCGCAGGGTGTCGAGATCGGGCGCCATCAGCAGGTCGCCGTAGCCGCGCTCCCACGACGACATCTCGTAGCCGTCGACGGTGTTCATGTCGACGTCCACGGCCAGCAGGTAGTTGCAGCCCTCGGTACCGTGCGCGAGCACCTCTTCGACGAAGTACCGGGCGCCACAGCGCTTACCCTGCAGCCGTCCCTGCATGTCGGTGATCGCGACCAGCACGGTATCGATCCGGCCGGCTCCGACCTGGTCCCGGAGTTCCTGCACGGTCAACTTGCCGTTCCTAGAGCTCACGGTCACTCCCGACGGGTTCTATTGGTCTGCTGTCAGTCCATTGACGCAAGCCCGGCCGCCAATGTCAATGTCGGTGCGCGCGGCGGCGTACCGGCGCAGTACTGCCGTGACACCTATCTGACAGGGAACGGCTTCTCAGTTCGCGGGATGACACTCAAAATCGGCTGATCCGGCCGCCCGCCCCGCGGCCCATGATCCGAGGAGCGCTTCTATGCGATCTCTCATCACCCGCCCCCGCGTACTGGCCGTGATGCTGGCCGGTACCGCACTCGCCTTCAGCCCGCTCGGTGGCCAGGCCACCGCGAAGCTGCCGGCGGACCAGTTGACCAACCCGTGTTTCCAGCCGGCCGCCGGGCCGTCCGCGCGTGGCGGCTTCGGCGCCGACACCCGTGAACTGTCGGCCGCCGAGCAGAAGGCGATCGACGCGAAGACCGCACAGCTGGTCGCCGCCAAGCAGGCCCGTGGCCTCGCGCCGAAGGCCGGCAAGCTCGCCGCCGCCAGCGTGCCGGTCTACATCCACGTGATGCGCAGCAGCACCGGTGCCGGCGACGTCACCGCGACCCAGATCAACCAGCAGATCGCCGAGCTGAACCAGGACTTCGCCGGTGGCGAGTCGTCGGCCGCGGCGAACACCGGGTTCACGTTCTACCTGGCCGGTACGGACCGGTTCAACAACAACACCTGGCACACCGACGGCCAGAGCACGACGTACCGGGCGCAGACCCGCAAGGGTGGCAAGAACGCGCTCAACATCTGGCTGGTCGACTTCTCCTACCTCGGGATCGCGACCTTCCCGTGGGACTACGCGAGCAACCCGTCGATCGACGGCATCCGGGTGCAGTACAGCTCGCTGCCCGGTGGTTCGGCGACCAACTTCAACCTCGGCAAGACCGCCTCGCACGAGGCCGGCCACTGGTTCGGGCTGTACCACACCTTCCAGGGTGGTTGCACGAGCACGAACGACTCGGTGTCCGACACGCCCGCCCAGAGCAGCGCCAGCTCCGGCTGCCCGACCGGCCGCGACTCCTGCTCACTGTCCGGCCTGGACCCGATCCACAACTACATGGACTACTCCTACGACTCCTGCTACAACCAGTTCACTCCGGGCCAGAGCACCCGGATCAGCAACGCCTGGACTGCCTACCGCGCGTGACTCATGCCCCATCGGGCGTCTAGAGTGCCGCCGATGCGTGTCCTCCTGACGGCCTGGGCCACCGCGGTAGCCTCCACGGCTCTCGCGGTGGCCGGTCCTCTTGCTGCGAACGCCGCCGGCCAGGGTCTCAACACCCCGGTCGGCGGCGACCAGCTGACCACGGAGCCGACGGTGGTCGCCGATGGGGCGACGCCGCCGGCCGTGCAGGCGTCGGCGTACGTGATCGCCGATGTGGACACCGGCGACGTATTGGCCGCCAAGGCGCCGCACGCCAAGCTCCGGCCGGCCAGCACGCTCAAGACGCTCACCGCGCTGGTACTGCTCCCGCGGCTCAACAAGAGCGACCAGGTGATCGGCAGCGACGAGGACGCCGGCATCATCGGGAGCAAGGTCGGGGTCTACCCCGGACTCCGCTATTCGGTCGATCTGCTGTTCCAGGGGATGTTCCTGGCGTCCGGCAACGACGCGGTCCACGCGTTGGTGTCTCACGACGAGGGCGGCGTACCGGGGACGATCCAGCGGATGAACAAGAAGGCCGCCGAGATCGGGGCGCTGGACACGCATGTGACCGACCCGACCGGGCTGGACGCGGATGGGCAGTACTCGAGCGCGTACGACCTGGCGCTGTTCGCCCAGGCGGGGCTCGCTCGGCCGGACTTCGCGAAGTATGCGTCGACGAAGTACACGACCTTCCCGCTGGCGAAGAAGGGCGGCAGCTACCAGGTCGCGAACCAGAACAAGCTGCTGTTCAACTACGACGGCGCGCTGGGTGTGAAGACCGGCTACACGACGCTGGCCCGGAACACGTTCGTCGGCGCGGCCCGGCGGAACGGCCACACGCTGGTCGTCACGATGATGAACGCGCCGCACGGCATCACCCAGGACGCCAGCAACCTGCTCGACTGGGCCTTCAAGTCGTACTCCGCCCTGTCGCCGGTCGGCACCCTGGTCAAGCCGGTCGCCGCCGCGCCACCCAAGACGGCCGAGGGCCCGGGCCCGAACACCTCCAAGAAGGCCTCAGCCCTCCCACCCCGGCGCACCCGCGCCACCCTGGTAGCAG
Organism: Kribbella sp. NBC_00382; assembly: GCF_036067295.1. Lineage (NCBI taxonomy): Bacteria > Bacillati > Actinomycetota > Actinomycetes > Propionibacteriales > Kribbellaceae > Kribbella > Kribbella sp. NBC_00382. The sequence goes on along the minus strand of NZ_CP107954.1, from coordinate 3,847,625 downwards.
CCGAGATAGCCCAGTCGATCGCCTACAAGGTCCCCGTCTGGGCCTACGCGGCCCCGCCCATCCTGCTGCTCCCCCTCTTCCTCCGCCGCCCCAAGGCCCTCAGGGCCAGGGCGAAGGCTGCAGCGAAGGCCAGACGGCACTAGCGCTTGAGGGAGCGGGTCGCTCTGGCTAGCTGGACGGCTATGGCTGTGGCGGTGACGCCTAGGACGGCGCCGGCGGCTACTGCGACCGTGTCGGCCTTGCGGGCTGGGATGGGGACGACCTTGTACTTCTTGCCGGGTGGACCGGGGAGGAGGCCGTCGGGGTCAGCAGTGCGGGCTGCGGTTGCGTACGGCGTACTGGCTTCGGTTTCGAAGGGCATGGCGGCTCGGGCCGCTTCCTCGGCCTCGCCGGTGTGCCAGCGGTGGTCGAGGGTGGCTTCCTTGGTCCAGGCGGCGATCAGCATGATCACCCGGGTCATCAGGTAGATCCAGACCAGCAGCGCCAACGGGAGCGCCAGGGTCCCGTACGCCGCGTTGTTGCCGATCACGTTGTTGACGTAGCCGTTGCCCAGCTTCTGCGCGAGGTAGAACACCACTCCACCGGCCACGGCGGCGATCAGGGCCACCTTGCGCGGCAGGATGATCCGCGGCATCGCCGTCTGGAGGTACAGGAAGAGCACGGAGCCGGCCGCGATCCCGACCACGATACTGATCAGGTCGAGACCCCAGTTGGCGAACCAGGTGCCCTCCAGGCCGGTCCAGTCCATGATCCGGCGGGACAGGCCGGTCAGGACCGACGAGGCGCCGGTTGCGACGGCGCCGATCACGCCGAGTCCGACCAGCGCCCCCAGGTCCGCCAGCTTCAGCTTGATCGCGTTGCCGGGCTGGTCGTCGAGCTCGTGCATGGAGCGGATCGAGGCGCGCAGGGAGTCGATCCAGCCGAGACCGGTGAGCAGCAGCGAGGCGGCCGAGATCAGGCCGATCGTGCCGGCGTTGTTGATCAGCGAGTCCAGGTCGATCTTGTCGCCGATCCCGGGCAGGTTCGTCTTGAGCCCGTCCTTCAGCCGGGTGACGGCGTCCTTGTTCAGCAGCTTGCCGGTCACCGCCGCCGCCAGCACGATCAGCGGGAACATCGACAGGAAGCCGAAGAAACTCGTTGCCCCGGCCAACCGGTTGCCACGCCGATCGCCGTACCGCTTCCAGGCGCGCCACAACTGCGTCCGGCCGAAGCGTGCCCACACTGCCTTGGCCCGATCCATGATCCCCATGCGACTCCTGTACCCCGGGTAAGAAGTCCTACCCTGCCAGCGGGAACGACCGCTGCGGCCGCCACACGCCGTCGGCGCCGTGCTCGTACCGGCTGAAGGCTGCCACGTCGAAGGCCACGTCGTACTCCGACAACGCGTCGTACGCGCGGTCCAGGGCGTCCTTCTCCAGGTCGTGGGCCACCGTCACGTGCGGGTGGTACGGGAATCGCAGCGCGACCTCCAACGGGCCGGAGCGGACCTGCGACTGCAGCACCTCACACGACGAGATCCCCTCGGCCAGCGGCACGAACACCACCGGCGAGATCGGCCGGAAGGTCGCCGTACCGCGCAGCCGGATCCGGAAGCTCGGGAACCGGGCCGCCACCGCCAGCAGGTGCTCGTCGATCACGGCCAGATCCTCGTCGGGCACGTCCGTCGGCGGCAGCAGCGTGACGTGGGTCGGGATCGAGGCCGCCATCGGATCGCCGAACTCGGCCCGGTACTTCTGCAGCTCGGTGCCGTACGGTTCCGCGATCGGAATCGCCACACCGATCGTCGCCATCTACCGGCCCTGCACTGGACCGGGCACGAAGCCGAGCCGGTCGTAGACCCGCTGCAGGGTCGGCTCGGTCACCGCCCGGGCGCGCTCGGCGCCGGCGGCCAGGATCGAGTCCAGCTGGGCCTTGTCGTCCAGGTATTCCAGCGTCTTCTCCCGGAACGGGGTGACGAACTCGACCACCTGCTCGGCCAGGTCCTTCTTGAAGTCGCCGTAGCCGCGGCCGGCGTACTCGTCCTCCAGTTCAGAGATCTTCTTGCCGCTGAGGGCGGAGTAGATGGTCAGCAGGTTCGCGACGCCGGCCTTGTTCTCCGGGTCGAAGACCACGTCGCGACCTGAATCCGTGACGGCGGACCGGATCTTCTTCGCGCTCACCTTGGGGTCGTCGAGCAGCTCGATGATGCCGGCCGGCGACGAGGCCGACTTGCTCATCTTCGCGGTCGGCTCCTGCAGGTCGGAGATCTTCGCGGTCTCCTTGACGATGTACGGCTCGGGCAGCCGGAAGGTCTTGCCGAACCGGTGGTTGAACCGCTGCGCCAGGTCGCGGGTCAGCTCCAGGTGCTGGCGCTGGTCCTCGCCGACCGGGACCCGGTCGGCCTGGTAGATCAGGATGTCCGCGGCCTGCAGAATCGGGTAGGTGAACAGCCCGACGGTGGCCCGGTCCGCGCCGCCCTTGGCGGACTTGTCCTTGAACTGGGTCATCCGGCTGGCCTCGCCGAAGCCGGTGATGCAGCCGAGCACCCAGCCCAGCTGGGCGTGCTCGGGCACGTGCGACTGGACGAACAGCGTCGACCGCTCCGGGTCGATCCCGGCGGCCAGCAGCTGCGCGGCCGACCGGCGGGTGCGCTCCCGCAGTACCTTCGGGTCGTACTCGACCGTGATCGCGTGCAGGTCGACCACGCAGTAGAACGCGTCGTGGTCCTCCTGCAGCGCCACCCACTGGCGGACCGCGCCCAGGTAGTTGCCGAAGTGGAAGGAATCCGCGGTCGGCTGGATACCGGAGAGCACGCGCGGGCGTCGCTCGGATCCGGCGGCCTGCACAGGGGTGTCCCCAGGGACGGCTGCTGACATGCGCCCGATTCTGCCAGCGCCCGGGCTCTCTGCCACACCCGGGCGGGTTTCACTTCGTCATAACCTCGAAATTATGTGGTCGCCGGGTCGCCGTCGACCGCCTTGGCGAGCTTGGGCACCAGTTGGTCCAGTACGGTCGGCAGGCTGAGCACCGAGACGAAGCTGGTGGCGCCGTAGAGGTCGTTGCCGTAGTCCTCTTCGATGTAGACCCCGCGGCCCTGCTTGGCCACATTGAGGGCCTTGTAGACCGGGTCTGCGAGCAGTTTGGCGGTACCACCCTTGGACGGGAACCAGACGATCGCCTGCTGGTCCAGCAGAGCGGCCTTCTCGGTACTGATGTTGGCGCCGAACTTGCCACCGAGCAGCTTGTCGAGATCGGCCGGGAGGGTGAAGCCGAGATCGGTCAGCAGCCGCGAGCGCGGGTCCTGGCTGCCGTAGACGAAGTACCCGTCGTACGGCGAAGCCATGATCGCGGTCTTGCCCTTGAACTCGGGGTGCTCGGCGCGAACCTTCGCGAACTGCCCCTCGACCCCCTTGATCAGCTCGTCGGCCTCCGTAGCCTTGCCGACCGCCTGCCCGACCGTCCTGGTGATGTCCTGCCACCCGACCCCGTAGTCCGGCGCCCCGGACAGCTGGGCGACCGTCGGCGCGAGCGCACTGAGCTTCTTGTAATCGTCCGCGGTGATCCCCGAGTACAACCCGACGATCAGATCCGGCTGCAACGCCGCGACCTTCTCGAACTGAATCCCGTCCTTGTCACTCAACACCTGCGGCACAGCCCCATCACCGAGCTTCGCCTGGGCCCAAGGAAACAAGGCTCCTGGCTTGTCCCCGAACCACTCGGTCGTAGCCACCGGCGTCACCCCCAACGCCAGCAACGCATCCTGCTCCACCAGCCCGACCACGACTACACGCTGAGGCGCCGCCTTGATCTCAGCCGTCCCGAACTTGTTCTTGATAGACACCGGAAACGCACCACCGGCCGCTTGCGGCTGATCGGTCGTCCCCTTGTCCTCACCCCCACCACAAGCGGTGAGTGCGAACAACGGCAGAGCGACCAGCAGCGCGAGCGGCCGGAGGATGGAACGCATAGGGGAACCTCACAGTCGATATTAGGTTCCCCTAACCTAACTTATGCCCTACTTCACGCCTCCGGCGGTGACGGAGACCTGGAGTTGGCGCTGGAAGATGATGTAGACGACCAGGACCGGGGCGACGGTGATGACCACGGCCGCGAACAGGGCGCCGAAGTCGACTGCGTAGCCGGCTTGGGAGGCGAAGGAGGCCATGCCCTGGGAGAGGACGTAGTTCTTCGAGTCGGTGTTCAGGGCTACTGGGAGGAGGAACTGGTTCCAGAGGCCCAGGAAGTTGAAGATGGCGACCGAGGCCATGCCGGGGCGGGCCATCGGCAGCATCACCGAGAAGAACGTGCGCCATTCGCCGGCGCCGTCGATCTGCGCCGCCTCGTAGATCTCGCCCGGCAGCGCCTTGAAGAAGCTGTGCAGGAAGAACACGGTGAACGGCAGCGCGAACGCCACGTACGTGATGATCAACCCTGGCAGGGTGTTCAGCAGTGACAGGTTCTTCAGCACGAAGAACAGCGGCACGATCGCCAGGAAGACCGGGAACGTCAGGCCGGCCAGCATCGAGTAGTAGATCAGCCGGTTGCCGCGGAACGAGAACCTGGCCAGCACGTACGCGCACATGGCCCCGAGGATCATCACCAGGACCAGCGCGGACGTCACCACGATCACGGTGTTGGTGAAGTACCGGCCGATACCGGCGGTCGTCCACGCGGTCTCGTAGTTGCTGAAGCGCAGCTTGCCCGGCAGTGCCAGCGGGTTGCCCAGCACCTCCTGCGTCGACTTGAACGAGGACAGCACGGTCCACACCAGCGGCAGGATCACCAGCAGCGACCACAGGATCAGCGCGATGTGGGCGGTCGTCGCCACGCCTCTGCCCTCGCGGCCCCGCTTCCGGGGCGCGCGGGACCCGGCGACGACGTCGACCCGGTCGGCGGCGGTGGTAGTCATCGGCGTCCCTTCGCTATCCGGTTGCTTCCGCCGGTCAGGGTGTTCACTGTGAAGACCAGCAGCGCGAACAGCATCGTCACCACGGCCAGGATCACGCCCATCGCTGTCGAGTACCCGAACTGCCCCTTGGCGAAGGCCGTGGTGAACAGTTGCTGCGGCATCACGAGGGTCGAGTTCTGCGGGCCACCGCCGGGGTTCAGCGCCTGCATGTAGACGAAGGCGTCGAGGGCGGCGATCCCGAGATAGATGTAGGCCGTCTGCACGTTGTCACGGATCAGCGGCACGGTCAGGAAGATCGCGGTCCGGAACCGGCCGGCGCCGTCGATCCGGGCCGCCTCGAACACCTCGGGGTCGATGCCCCGGATGGCGGCGATGAACAGCACCATGTAGAAGCCGACGAAGCCCCAGACCATCACGAACATCGAGACCGGCATCGCGGTCCGGGCGTCACCCAGCCACGCGTAGTCGTCGAAGCCGTGCAGCCCGACCTTCGACAGCAGCGCGTCCAGCACGCCCGAGGTCGGCGTGAACACCTGCGCCCAGATCAGGCCGATCACGATCGCGGGGATCACGTACGGGAAGAACGAGACGATCCGGTAGAGGCTGGAGTTCTTCAGCCCGCGCACGGTCCCGGTGCCCGATCCGCCGATCGTCACCAGCGTGGCCAGGGTCAGCGCCAGCACGATCGTCACGATCGGCACGACGATCGCCAGCTCGACGTTGTTGCGGACCGCCTTCAGGAAGATGTCGTCGTGGAACAGCTTGACGTAGTTGTCGAAGCCGACGAAGTTCATCTTCGAGCTGAAGCCGGACCAGTCGGTCAGCGAGTACCACAGCGCCTGCACGAACGGCGAGACCACGAAGACCACGAAGACCGCCAGCGGCAGGCCGAGGAACACGACCATGAAGCTGACCCGGTCGAAGGTCAGCGGGCGGCGGCGCCGCCGGGCGGCGGGCCGCTGGGGCCCGCCGTCCGGCACAACATTTGGCGTCACGGTCACTTCGTGACCGGGATCTTCTTGACGGAACTGTCGTTCCTCACCTTGTCGGTGATCTGCTGGAGGCCCTTGGTCAGGCCGGCCGCGTCGGTCGCGCCGGACAGGAACGAGTTCCAGACCACGAGCTGGTCGGTGTTCATGCCGTACAGACCGAAGACCTGGTAGTCGAAGATGTTGGTGCCGGCGGCATCCAGCATCGCGGTCTGCGACTGCAGTGCGGTCGAACCGAAGCCGTCGGCGGGAACCAGGCCCTTGACGATGGTCGGCGCGAGCCGGGTCTTGGCGAAGTTGGTCGCCGCCTCCTTGGACAGCATCGCCCGCAGGAGCTCCTTGCCACCGGCAACGTTCTTGCCCTTGGCCGGCACGATGAACGGCTCGCCGGCCGCGCTGCGCAGCGACTCGTACGGCAGCTTCGGGCTCTCGGTGAGCGTCGGCTCCGGGACGCCCTTCATGTTGAAGCCGGCCTTGGTGGCCTTCTTCATCTCGTTCTCGATCCACGAGCCCGAGGGGTACAGGATGGCCTGCTGGTCGTTGCTCCACTTCGCCTGCGCGGCGGTGAACTGGGTACCGGCGCCACCGGGCACGAAGTACCCGTTCTTGACCATCGTCTCCATGGCCTTGAAGATGCCCTGGAACTGCGGCATCGACCAGCAGTTCTCCTTCAGGTTCTCCAGCGCCAGCCGGACCTCGTCGCCACCCTCCTTGATGGCGCCGTCGACGGCCATCGTGTGGTAGTAGGTGGCGGCTTCCTTGCCCCAGACGAACAGGTGCTTGCCCTTGGCCTTGGCCTTGGCGCCGAGCTCGAGCAGACCGTCGTAGGTCTTCGGCGGCTCCCAGCCGTTCTCCTTGAACAGGCTCTCGGAGTACCACAGGCCGTACAGGGTGAGCACGTAGTTCATCGCGACGAACTTGCCGTCGAAGGTGCCCGGGTTCTTCGCGTTCGGGTACAGCGTGTCGGCGATCTTGGTGCCCTCGTAGTTGTTCGCCTCGAAGACGTCGTCCAGCGTCGCCAGCTGGTCCAGGATCGTGTTGAAGCCGATCTGGTTCGCGCCGGAGTTGTCGATCAGGTCCGGCGGGTTGCCACCGACGAAGCGCGGCTGCAGCTGCTGCGCGATCTGGGTGGACGGCGCGACCTTGAACGTCGAGCCCGCGAACTTCTTCTGCGCGATGTCGGCCGCGAACGTCACGTAGTCGAAGCCGTACCCGCCGTTGAAGATCACCGCGTCGACAGTGGCCTTGTCGGCCAGACCGAACGGGTTGTCCGCGGTCTTGTCAGCGCCGCCACCGCTTGAACCGCTGTCGTCGCTGCCGCTGCCGGCGCAGGCTGCCAGGAGCGTGCTGCCGCCGGTGGCCAGCAGGGTGCCGACCGCCGCGCGCTGCAGGAACAGCCGCCGCGACAGGTTGTTGGGAGTGGTCATTGGTCCCGCCTTCCGAGAGTGTTTCAAGCAGTACGACGGATCCGGCCGGCGTACTGTGCTTCAAGGGCGTGGTTGTGGTCGTCGCCGCCCGGGATGTTCGCGGACAGGTAGACCGGTGGCTTCTCGCCGGCCTCGGTCAGCCGGCGCAGAACCTCTGCGACCAGCATCTGCGCAATCAGCGCTGCTGTGATGGAGGACACGGCGCAGACCTTGCCCCCATCGGGCAGATCGAGCACCGAGTCGCCGTACGGGGCGTGGTTGTCAAGCACCACGTCGGCGAAGTCGATCAACTTCTTGCCCGACGGGTGCCGCGAGTCGACCCCGCTGGTGTGCTGCAGCGAGGTGATCGCGATCAGGGGGTGGCCCTGCTCCTTCACCACTGAGGCGAGCTCGACGATCGAGCCGTTCACGCCGGAGTTGGAGGCGATCACGAAAACATCGCCCGATTGTGCCGCGGACAGCTCGTAGAGCTTGCGGGAGTACTGCGGGTCGCGCTCGAGCTCGGCGCTGCGGAGCAGCTCCGGCGGTTCGCCGCCGAGCAGGACCAGGTCGCGCAGCGCGATCCGGTTGGTCGCGATCAGGCCGCCGGCGCGGCCGGCGATCTCCATCGCGAGCGCCTCGGAGTGCCCCGAGCCGAAGGCCTGGATGACACCGTTGGCGCGCAGTGAAGTGGTGAACAGTTCGGCCGCCTGCTGGATCGGACCGTCGATCTGCTCGGTCACGGCGGCCATGATCGGAGTGAGCGCGTGAACAAAGGCCTGCGCGCTCAGACCCTCTTGATCCCCTCCTGCGGCATGCCTGCTGCCGTCTGCCGTGCTGGCCATCAGCGGCCCCACCCCTCGACTAAATTGATCGCCGCGACACACCTGATGCCGACAAGTGCGCAAGTTTGCGGTTTGCTGGACAGAACTTTTCTCACCTGACAGCTAAAGTCAAGGCTCATCTCACTCTTCCTCCCAGATCGGGACCGTTGCGTGACCTTGTCTGTTGTTGTTCACGACTAGACTCTTTCGAGCAGTTTGGAGCATTGCTTATGTCGGTCGAACGCCCACTCGCGCAACCAAAGGAATCAGTGGTCTTGATGCCAGCATCCACACTGGTCCTGGGCGGCGACCTCGGCGGCACCTCCACCCGGATCGTGATCGCGGACCATGAGGGCAACGTAATAGGCCGCGGGGCCGCGGCCGGCGGAAACCCGACCAGCCACCCGGCGACCGCCGCGGCCAACTTCGGCCAGGCGGTTCACGCGGCCCTGGAGGGCATCGATCCGGCCGCCGTCCAGGCCGCCGTGATCGGTACCGCCGGCGGCTCGGCGCTCGGCCGGCCGGACGTGAAGGCCCAGTTCGACGCGGCCTGGGCCGGCGCCGGACTGACCAGCGAACCGCGCTTCATCGGCGATCTCGAGGTCGCCTTCGCCTCCGGTACGCCGGAGCCGGACGGCACCGTGCTGATCGCGGGCACCGGCAGCAACACCGGACTGGTCCGCGCCCACGAGCTGGTCCGCACCGCGGGCGGCCACGGCTGGCTGCTCGGCGACGACGGCTCGGGCTTCTGGCTCGGCCGGGAGGCAATGCGCAGCGTGCTGCGCGCGATCGATCTGGGCGAGCCGCTCGGCGTGCTCGGCGAGGCGGTGGTCGAGGCCGTGCTGCCGGACCGTGATCCGACCACCAGCGCGGAGCGTGAGGGCTACGATCTGCTCCGTGACGACCTGATTCGCACGGTGAACGCCCGTCCACCGGTGCTGCTGGCCGAGCTGGCCCGCCCGGTGGTGTCGGCGTACGAGCAGAACGACAAGACGGCCCACGCCTTGGTGAAACGCGCAGCAGAACTGCTCATAGAAACGGTCAGCCGGCTGTGGACAACGTCGGACAACGGCCCGTTGGTGCTGGCCGGCAGTGTCGCCGGTGAATCGTCGCCGGTCGGCCGGTTGCTGCGGCAAAGCATTCACGAGCACTTCGACGGCGAGGTGCTGACCGCGCACGACGGCGTCGGCGGCGCGACCTGGCTCGCGCTCGGCGTCCTCGACCCGGCCCTGGCGACCAACGACAACCACGCCCGGCTCGTCAGTTAATAGGCGTCCCTGTACTACGGCCCGGTGGCTCTCCGTCACCGGGCCGTAGTGCGTTTACATGGAGATCGGGCGGAGCTCGATCGCGAACTGCTGCGCCTCCGGGATCCGGGCCGCGACGTCCTCGGCGCGCTCAGGCGTGGCGACGTCGATGATGAAGACGCCGGCGAGTTGCTCCTTCGCCTCGGAGTACGGGCCGTCCGTGGTGGCGCGGACGCCCTCGCGGACCCGGACCACCTTGGTCTCATGCGGTGCGGCCAGTGGTGAGGCCGTGATCAGCTCGCCGCGCTCGCGCAACTCGTCGAGCAGCTGGTCGAGCTGTGCGGCCAGCGCGTCGCGGGCCTTCTTGGGCAGTTTCTTGCCTTCCTCGGTGTGCAGGAAGGACGGATGTCCCCAGGTCACCGGGTTGCTGTGGATGAGCAACATGTACTTCATGGCTGTGTTCCCTTCCGTCGAGTGGATCCTCGCAGCACAGGTCGGAGGCTGACCCGGGTTCTCGACATTTCGGGAATGTCGAGTGAATCGGGGCCGGTACGACGTACCGGCTGACACAGCGGATCGACCCTAAGGTGAAGCCATGAACGAGACCGACCTCCAGCTCAGCGACGGCCGGACCCTGCACGTCTACGACACCGGCCGGGGCGACCTGCCGGTCTTCTGGCATCACGGCACGCCCAACCTCGGTGCGCCGCCGGAGCCGTTGTTCGCGGCCTCGGAGCGGCTTGGGGTGCGGTGGATCTCGTTCGACCGGCCCGGGTACGGCGGCTCTACTCCTGCGCCCGGCCGGACGATGGCGTCCGTTGCTGGCGATGTGGAGCAGGTCGCCGATGCGCTGGGGATCGACCGGTTCGCGGTCGTCGGGTACTCCGGGGGCGGGTCCTACGCGTTGGGTACTGCGGCAGTACTGGGTGAGCGGGTGCGGGGCGCGGTCACACTCGCCGCCATCGCGCCGTACGGCGTGGACGGGCTGGACTGGTTCGACGGGATGGTGCCGTCGGGGGTTGCGTCGTTGACGGCGGCGCTCGGCGGGCGCGCGAAGAAGGAGGCCTGGGAGGCTTCTGGTGTCGAGTACGACCCCGGCTTCACGCCTACGGACCACGCGATGTTCGAGGGTCCGTGGGGCTGGCTGGGCAAAGTCGCCAGCGGCGGGCTCGATGCCGGACCGTACGGACTGATCGACGACGACGTCTCCTATGTGACCCCGTGGGGCTGCGACCCGACCGCGATCGTGGCGCCGACGCTGCTCCTCCACGGCGACCGGGACGGCATCATTCCCAGCTCGCACGGCCGCTGGCTCGCCGCCCACTGCCCGACCGCCGAGCTCCGCAGCCTCCCCGCCGACAGCCACTTCACCATCGTCGAGCACGCCGAGTCCGGACTCGATTGGCTACATAACCTGTCGTAATCGCTTTGCAACCGGTCTGGATGGGTACGAGGCCCGGATGACGTCACCTGGAAAGCTCGGCGAGCTGGTAGCCGGGCGCTATCGGCTCGGAGATCCGGTGGGTCGCGGCGGGATGGGTGCCGTCTACCGCGCCAAGGACGAACTGCTGGGCCGCGACGTCGCCATCAAGCTGTTGCTCCCGACGAGGGAGGGGCCTGAAGCTCAGGCACGGTTCCGGCGCGAGGCCCGGGCCGCGGCGATGATCTGCGATCCCTACGTGGTCGCCACCTACGACTTCGGGCCGCACCAGGACGGCTTCTTCCTCGCGATGGAACTGGTCGAGGGACACACGCTCAGCGTGGAGCTGAACTGGCGGGGTCCGCTCGAGCCGGAGTGGGCCGTGGAGATCGTGCGGCAGGCGGCGGCCGGGCTCGGGGCCATTCACCAGCACGGTCTGGTACATCGCGACATCAAGCCGGGCAACCTGCTGGTCACCGACGACGGAGTGGTCAAGGTCGCCGACTTCGGCATCGTCCGGATCCTCGGCGACACGACCACGACCCTGACCGCCACCGGGCAGGTCGTCGGGACCAGCCACTACCTCGCACCCGAGCGAGCGATCGGGAAGCCGGCCGGCGCTCCTTCGGACGTGTACGCGCTCGGCTGCGTGCTCTACCAGTTGCTGACCGGCCATCCGCCCTTCCAGGCGGAGGATGCCGCGTCGATCATGTACCAGCACGTCCAGACCACGGCGACCCCGCCGAGCGAGCTACGCCCGCAGTGCGCGGGTGAGACCGAGGCGCTGCTGTTCTGGATGATGAACAAGGATCCCGCCCAGCGCCCGACTGCCGCGCAGGTCGCCGCGGGCGTACCGGCTCCAGCTCTCGCCCTGACCTCCGTGGATCCGGTACTTCCGGTACGCCGCCGGCCGTCCCGCAGTCTGCTCGTCGCGGCCGGAGCCGTGCTGGCGGTCGCGGCCGCCTCGACTGTCGGCATCCTGATCGATACGAACTCGAAGCCGCCGGCCACTGATGAGCACCAGCCCTCGGTACCGGCCGCAGGCCTGCCCACTCCCGGCAGCTCAACCTCGGGCGCGACGATCTACCGGGCCTCGACGCGCCCCCCGGCCGGGGCTCCGAAGACGACCGGCCAAGTAGGCGGACCAGCCCTGACGGCCACGACCTCGGTCGATGCCACCGCCGTCGTCTCCTCGGCGTCACCACCGCTGCAGTCACCATCACTGCAGTCGCCGCCGCCGTCGATACCGCCGCCGTCGGCAGAACCGACGAAGACCAAGAAGCCGCATCCGACCAAGCCGACGCGGACCCCCAAACCGCAGCACACCGGCAAGCCGACCGGCTGAGCTCTCCGCACGGCCTATTCCAAGCAAGGGCTTGACATCGGGTTCCGGTCGGCGCATATTCCAAGCATGTCTTTGGAATCTTCGGAGGATCCTCGCCGGCGGCGGTTGCTGGACGACCCGCTGGCGATCAGGGCGATGGCTCACCCGGTACGGCTCGACCTGCTGTCGCTGCTGGGACGGGAAGGGCCGCTGACTGCTGCCGATGCGGCCCGGCGGCTGGGGATCAGCCAGGCGTTGGCTTCGCATCACCTGCGGCAGCTGGCGAAGTACGACTTCGTGGAGCCGGCGCAGGGTAAGGACAACCGCGAGCGGCCGTGGCGGGCGGTCTCGACGTCGCAGACGTGGACCGACACCGAGCTTTCGCCGGAGGCGGCCGCGGCGGCCGAAGTACTGGAGCAGTTGATGGCCGAGCGCGCGCTGGACGAGCTCGCGATCTGGCAGAAGCGGCGAGCGGCCGAGGAACCGGCCTGGCGCCAGAACGCGGGCATCGGGCGGACCGGGATCTACCTCACCCGCGACGAGTTCGTGGAGCTCGAGGAGCAGATGCAGGCACTGCTCATGCGCTACGTGGACGAGCGCCCGATCGACGACAAGTCCACCCGGCCGCCGGGAAGCCGGCTGGTCGAGATCACCCGCATCGTCGTGGTGCATCCGGAGGATCAATGAAGAATCTCTGGGAGGTACTCGCGCAAAGGCGCGACTATCGGCTGGTACTCAGCGCCGGGCTGGTGTCGCTGACCGGCGACTGGATCCTGCGGATCGGGCTCGCGTTCCATGTCTATGCGTTGACGGGCTCGACCCTGGCGTCCGGTGGACTGCTGCTGGCGTCGTTCCTGCCCCTGGTGGTGCTGGGCTCGGTGGCCGGCGTCTTCGTCGACCGGTGGGACCGGCGACGGACGATGATCATCACGAATCTCCTGCATGCGTTGGTGCTGCTGCCGCTACTGCTGGTCCGGGACGACAGCACGCTCTGGGTGATCTATCTGGTCATCCTCGCGCAGAGTTGCCTCCAGCAATTTTTCCGGCCGGCCGAGCAGTCGCTGATCCCGGCTCTGGTCGAGGTGCCGCAACTGGTGACCGCCAACTCGTTGAACAGCCAGGCCAACGACATCTCGCGGCTGGTCGGCGCCGGGGTCGGCGGTGTGTTCGCGGCCACCGGTGGGATTCCACTGCTGGCCTTGGTCGATGCGGCGACCTACCTGATCGCGATGGCATCGCTGATCGGCGTACGGCATCGCCCGGAGCGGGTGAAGGTCGAGCCGGTCGGCGGGTTGCGGGCCGCAGTCCGAGGAGTGAAGGACGAGTGGGTCGAGGGGATCCAGGTCTGTCTGAGCGGGCCGGCGCTGCGGCTGGTGTTCGTGTTCGGGCTGGTGACCGGCGTCGGCGAAGGCGTGATGAGCACCTTGTTCGCGCCGTTCGTCTCGGCCGAGCTGGGCGGCGACGGTACGGCGTACGGGCTGATCACCTCGTCGCAGGCGGTCGGCGGGATCGCGGGTGGGCTGATCGCCGCGGCTGTCGGCTCCCGTTTCTCCGCGGCGAAACTGTGGGGGTTCGGGGCGGTCGCCTTCGGGCTGATCGACCTGGTGATGTTCCTGTATCCCTTGTTCTGGGACGGTTTGGCGCCTGCCTTCGTCTGCATGATCGTCGTCGGGGTGCCCGGCGCCTTCGTGGTCGCCGGGTCGATGACGGTGATCCAGCGGCTCACCGACGATGCGTCGCGCGGTCGCGTCTTCGGTGCTCTCTTCGCGGTCGAAGGCCTCGCCGTACTGGTCGGGATCGCGGCCGCCGGTGCCCTCGGCGACACGGTCGGCATCATCCCGGTCCTGGTCTTCCAAGGCCTCGGCTTCTTCGTCGGCGGCCTGGTGGTACTCAGTCGACTGGCGTTGCTGACTCCGGCGCGAGCTGATCTGCGGGTGTGACGCGATGGACGCGGACCCGGGCCACCCGGCGGCCGTCCATCTCCTTGACGGTGAGTTTGTAGCCGTCGACGGCGCCCTCGTCACCGACCGCCGGGACCCGGCCGAGCTGGGCGGCGACGAAACCGGCCACGGTCTCGTACGGGCCGTCCGGCAGCTCGACGCCGGTCTCGTCGGCGAAGTCGTCCAGGTTGAGCAGGCCGTCCACCTCGACGTCGCCACTGCGCAACCGGGTGGTCTCCGGCGACTCCTCGTCGTACTCGTCCTTGATGTCGCCGATCAGCTCCTCGACCAGGTCCTCGAGCGTGACGATGCCGGCGGTACCGCCGTACTCGTCGAGCACGATCGCCAGGTGCGTGCTGCGCCGGCGCATCTCGGTCAGGGTCGGCAGCAGCTTGGCGGTGTCGGGCAGCATCAGTACTTCGCGCGCGAGATCGCCGACCCGCACCGAGCGGGTCGCGACCGCGGGATCGAACAGGTCGCGGACGTGCACGAAGCCGACGATGTCGTCGGCCGAGCCGTTCATCACGGGGTAGCGCGAGTGCGGCCGTTCCGCGGCGAACTTCACCGCCTTGTACGCCGGCATCTCCGCGTCGACGAAGTCCACCTCGGTCCGGGGCAGCATCAGCTCGCGCAACTGCCGGCCACCGGCCTCGAACACGTCGTCGACGATCCGCCGTTCCTCTTCGCCCAGCGACTCATGCGCGGAGACGATCTCGCGCAGCTCCTCGTCGCTCATCACCTCGCGGTTCGCGTTCGGGTCACCGCCGAGCGCCCGGACCACCAGATCGGTCGACTTGGACAGCAGCCAGATCACCGGCCGGGCGCCGGACGCGATCCGGTCGACCAGCGGCGCCAGGCCGAGCGCGAAGGTCTCGGCCCGCTGCAGCGCGAGTCGTTTGGCCGCCAGCTCGCCGAGCACGATAGACACGTACGAGATGGCGACGGTGATCAGGATCAGGGCGACGGTGTTCGCGACCGACTCCGGCAGACCGAGCTTCTGCAGGCGCGGCGACAGCCCGTCGGCCAGCGTCGCGCCACCGAAGGCGGCCGACAGGAAGCCCATCAGGGTGACGCCGATCTGGACGGCGGACAGGAAGCGGTTCGGGTTCGCGGCGACGCGGGCCACCGTCTCACCGCGCTTGCCGCGCTGGGAGATCGACTTGAGCTGGCTGTCCCGCAGGGAGACCAGCGCCATCTCGGCGGCGGCGAAGACACCGCCGATGAGCACGAAGACGAAGATCAGGACGATGTTGAGCAGGGTCTCGTTCATGAGCTGGGAGTTCCTAGCGCCCTCTCCGGATAGTCAGGAGAGGACGCGATGGTAGGGCGACGTCCATCGATCAAGAGTAGCGGTGGCGGGTCTCACGATGCATGTTCGAATTTGTTGGTTTACGATGGTTCACTATGAACACCACCCCTCGCGGTGCCCGCCGGACCGACACCACTCTGTCCGACGGCAGGCAACTGATCTACTACGACCCGGCCGACGCACCCGTGCGGGTCCCGCTCGAGGACAGCCGCGGCCTGCCCGCGCCGAAGCCGCTGGCCGAGTTCCGGATCGATCCGCTGACCGGTGACACCATCACCTTCGCTACGCACCGCAACACCCGGACGTACCTGCCGCCGGCCGACCAGTGCCCGCTGGACGCCAGCCGGCCGGGCAACGCGACCGAGATCCCGGACCACGACTACAACGTCGCCGTCTTCGAGAACCGGTTCCCGTCGTTCTCCGGACCCGGCCGGTGCGAGGTGGTCTGCTTCACCAGCGACCACAACAAGTCCTTCACCGAGCTGTCCCAGGGGCAGGCCCGGCTGGTCGTCGAGGCCTGGGCCGACCGGACGGCGGAGCTGAGCGCGCGCCCCGACGTCGAGTACGTCTTCCCGTTCGAGAACCGCGGCCGGGAGATCGGCGTGACGCTGAGCCACCCGCACGGCCAGATCTACGCCTACCCGTTCCTGCCGCCGCGGATCAAGACGCTGATGGCGCGTGCCCGCGAGCACCAGGAAGTTGCCGGGAGCAACCTCTTCGCCGACATCCTGGCCGCCGAGCGCAAGGACGGCCGCCGGATCGTCGCGGAGAACGGGAACTGGACGGCCTTCGTCCCCCAGGCGGCCCGCTGGCCGGTCGAAGTACACCTGTATCCGCATCGCCAGGTCGCCGACATCTCCGACTTGACCACGGAGGAGCGGGACGACTTCACCATGCTGTACCTCGACGTACTTGGCCGCTTCGACGGCCAGTACGACGACGACCTGCCCTACATCGCGGCCTGGCACCCGGCGCCGGTACGAGTCGACCGCGAGCTCGGCTACCTGCACCTGGAGCTGTTGTCGATCCGGCGGGCCCAGGACAAGATCAAGTACCTCGCGGGGTCGGAGTCGGGGATGGGCGCGTTCATCTCGGACACGCTGCCCGAGGACGTCGCCGAGACGCTGCGGAAGGTGGGCTCGTGAGCAGGTTCGTGGAGGTCTTCGGGGTCGAGGCCGAGGGTGTCTGGCGGGCGCCCGGGCGGGTCAACCTGATCGGTGAGCACACCGACTACAACGACGGCCTGGTACTGCCGATCGCACTGCCGAACCAGATCACCATCACCGCCTCGGCCCGTACCGACGGTGTGATCGCGGTGGCGTCGTCCGGGCAACAGAACGTGGTCGAGTTCTCGCTGGACTCGCTGGCTCCTGGCTCGGTGAAGGATTGGGCGGCTTATCCGGCGGGGGCGGCTTGGGTGCTGCTGCAGGACAAGTACGAGATCGGTGGCGCCAATCTGCTGGTCGAGTCGGACCTGCCGACGGGCGCCGGGCTGTCATCGTCGGCCGCCTTGCTGTGCGCGACGGCCGTTGCGCTGTTGGGATTGCGGTCGATTGAGGTGGATCCGGCGGAGGTGGCGCGGCTGGCTCAGCGCGCCGAGAACCAGTACGTCGGTGCACCGGTCGGCCTGATGGACCAGATGGCCTCGATGTGCTGCACGGCCGGCCACGCCCTGTACTTCGACATCCGAGCGATGTCGACGGCGCAGATCCCCTTCGACCCGCCCGCGGACGGTCTGGCCCTGCTGGTCGTCGATGTGAAGGCCCCGCATCGCCATGTCGACGGCGAGTACGCGGCCCGCCGCAAGTCCTGCGAACAGGCCGCGGCGGAACTCGGCGTACCGGCCCTCCGCTCGATCGCCTTCGAAGACCTGGATGACGCGCTGTCCCGGCTGTCCGACGACGTCACCCGCCGCCGGGTCCGCCACGTCGTCACCGAGATCCGCCGAGTCGAAGACGCGGTCGCCCTCATGCACGCGGGTCGCCTCCGTGACGTCGGGCCGCTCTTCACCGCCTCGCACGCCTCGTTGCGCGACGACTTCGAGATCACCGTCCCCGAACTCGACGTCGCAGTGGACACCGCTCTGGCGGCCGGTGCCCTCGGCGCCCGCATGACCGGCGGCGGCTTCGGCGGCTGCATCATCGCCCTGGTCGAGGCGTCGGCAACCACCGAGATCCTTGCTGCTATCGACAAGGCCTTCGCGGAGCACGGCTTCACCAAGCCGAGCGCCTTGGACGCCACTCCCTCCACCGGAGCCTCCCGCATCTCGTGAGGTAGGGCCGGACCGCCACCACTCACAAACCTCAACTGATCGCCTGGGGCCAAGCGTGCGCAGGCGTGCTCCCGGGTGGAGCGGCAGGTTTGTGAGTGGTGGCGGTCCGGTCCCTAGCTGGCTATCAGCAGCTCGCAGCCGGTCTCGCGCATGGACTTTCTGGCCGAGGGGGCAAGGCCTGAGTCGGTGACCACCAGGTCGAGGTCGGACCAGGTGGCGAAGGTGCTCAGGCCTACCGTGCCCCACTTCGTGTGGTCGGCGACGAGGACCACCTCGCGGCTGGCGGCGATGAAGGAGCGGTTGGTTTCGGCTTCCATCAGGTTGGGGGTGCTGAGGCCGTGTTCCGCGTCGACGCCGTGGGCGCCCAGGAACAGGACGTCCAGGTGGAGGGATTGGAGGGCGGCTGTCGCGATGGGACCGACCAGGGCGTCCGACGGGGTGCGGATGCCGCCGATCAGGACGACGGTACGGTCCGAGCGGCCGTTGCCGTGGAAGACGTCGGCGATCCGGGCCGAGTTGGTGACCACGGTGAGGTTCTCGACCCGGAGCAACTGACGGGCCAGCGCGTACGTCGTCGTCCCGGCGCCGATGCCGATCGCGCTGTCGGGCTGGACCCGGGCGGCGGCCTCGATCGCGATCGCCTGCTTGGCGGCGGACTCCTGGGTGAGCTTGGCGTCGAAGCCCGGCTCGTGCGCGCTGCGCAGGCCGACCGAGGTCGCGCCGCCGTGCACCTTGTGCAGCAGGCCGCTGGAATCGAGGGCGTCCAAGTCGCGCCGGATCGTCATGTCGGACACGCCGAAGCGGTCGACCAGCTCGGCGACCGTGATCGCGCCGCGGCTGTTGACCTCGGCAACGATCGTGGCCTGCCGCTGGGCGGCGAGCTGACCGCCCCGGCCGCGGGACGGTTCGGTGGGTCCGGAGACGTTCACACCTGACACCCTAAGGTCTGCCCTGCCCGATCGCAGTCGGATTGTGTTGATTTGTGTCGCGCTCAGTGAAATGGCGTTGCCGCCGGGCGGACGGCTTGTCAGGCTGAGCTATGCGATTCCCCGAGGACGTCCCCACCCTGGCCGACGACGTCGTGACGCTGCGTGCGCACACGGTGGCGGACGTCCAGCCGGCGTACGAGACCTGCCAGGACCCGGACATGCAGCGCTGGACGACGATCCCGGTGCCGTACGAGTTGCAGAACGCCGAGCACTTCCTGACCGAGTTCGTCCCGGCGGGCTGGCGCGAGGGCACCAGCTGGGCCTGGGCGATCGAGTACGACGGGCGCTACGCGGGCACCATCGATCTGCGTCCGGAGCAGGGCAACGTCGGCGAGGTCGGGTTCGCGGTGGCACCGTGGGCCCGGGGCAACGGTGTGATGACGCGGGCGTTGAGCCTGGTGGTGAAGTACGCGTTCGAGCAGGGCTGGGACCGGGTGACCTGGCGTGCGTACGTCGGCAACTGGGGGTCACGGCGGGTCGCGTGGAAGGCCGGCTTCCGGAATCTGGTGACGATTCCAGCCGGCGGGGTGCAGCGCGGGGTCCGGCAGGACGAGTGGGTCGCGTCGATCGGCCGGGATGACGTGCCGGAGCCGCAGGGCAACTGGTGGCGGGTGCCGGTGATCGATGTGGATGGGGTGCGGCTGCGGGCGCTTCGTAGTACCGATGCCAAGCGCGTCATGGAGGCGTGCGACGACCCGCGGACCCAGGAGTGGCTGGCCGGCCTGCCGACGCCTTACCTGCTGGAGGATGCCGAGGGGTTCATCGAGAGCCGGCAGGAGAACTACGCGAGCGGCGAGGGCGTCACCTGGGCGATCACCGACCCGGACACGGATGAATTGCTCGGCAATGTGAGCGTATTCGACCTGAAGAACCGGATGGACAAGACGATGGGCGAGGTCGGCTACTGGGCGCACCCGGACGCACGCGGGCGGGGCGTGATGAGCGCCGCGGTGCGGGGTGCGATCGGCCACGCCTTCACCCCGGTCGAGGACGGCGGGCTCGGGCGGCGCCGGCTGGTGCTTTTCGCTGCCGAGGGCAACACTGCCTCACAGCGCGTTGCCGAGGTCAACGGGTTCACCCGGACCGGGCGCGAGCGGGCCGCCGACCCGGACCGCGACGGCGGCTTCCGCGACCTGCACAGCTTCGATCTCTTGATCACTGATCAGGTGCTGAAAAGTCGTTCGCCGAGGTAACGAATCCGCCTCTCGGCGACCAGTTGGTGACTGACGACACATCTTCCTCTCGCCGTGAGACGTTCTGACTGCTTGAATCGACTAGTGAGAGATCGTGAGGAACTCGTCCGCCGCTGGCAGGCCGGGTGGTCTGTATCGCGGGGCTGGACCACAGTGGAGGATGACAACGACGGGATCCTGACCGTCCGCGCGGGTGAGGAGAACCGCGCGATGGAGTACGTCGTCCTGGACGCCGACGACAAACCCGAGCGGGTCGAGCGCGCCGCCGAGCTGGCCAAAGCCGCGGGCAGCGGCCGGGGCGCCGGCTGGGTCACGCTCGCGACCGACGACCGGGAGGCGCGGATCGAGCAGCTCGAGGACCTCGGGCTGGAGGTGCAACCCGATCAGGACTGGCTGATGACGATCCAGCTGTCCGAGCAGCCGGCGCTCAAGCTGAACGAGCGCTACACGCTGCGCACAGAGCTCGAGGACGACCTGATCATCACCCGCGCGACGCTGCACGGCGGCGTCGTGTCGAGCGGCCGGATGGCGGTGGTCGGCCAGGATGCCGTCGCCGACCGGATCGAGACCGACCCGGCCCACCGTCGCCGCGGCCTGGGCAGTGCCGTGATGGCGTCACTCGTGGAGACCGCCGCGGGCCAGGGCGCCAAACGCGGCATCCTGATCGCCTCCATCGACGGTCTCCGCCTCTACCGCAGCCTCGGCTGGAAGGTCATCGCCGACATCGTCATCGCCCGCTCCTGACCGTCGCCTCCAGCGCCGCCGCGGTGGTGCTGGGGGTGAGGTCGAAGGTCTGCTGCGCGTCCGCCGAGTCGAGGACGAACGGTGCGCGGAACTGGTACTGGAGCTCGCGGATCTCGCGAGCCTGCTTGTTGAACAGCCCGCCCAGCCACAGCACGGCCCCCGGCATCGCGGACAACCGCGGTGCCGGCGCTCCGGCGATGGCGGCTGCCTGGGCTGCGAGGTCGCGGATCGAGGTCGGCGGCGGAGTCGGTACGTGCCAGACCCTGCCCAGGGCGCCGTCGTCCGAGGAGGCGATCGCGACAAGGGTGCGGGCAACATCGTCCACGGCGGTCCAGCTGTGCAAGGCGTCGAGATCAGCCGGTACTGCGGTACGCCGCCCCGCCAGCACGCCAGGCAGCACCCCGATCGTGAAGAACGAGGCGGCTCCCGCACCGAGATAGTCCGAGCCGCGCACCTCCGCAGTACGAATCCGCCCCGCATCATGCGCCGCCAACGCATCAGCCCAAACCCTGGCCCTGACCTGCCCTTTCACCGAGTTGGGCCGATCCGGGTCGCCGTCCTTCATCACACCGGCCGGTTGCCCATAGCCATAGAGGTTCCCGGTGGTGAGCAACACCGCCCCCGTCGCCCCGGCCGTTTTGACCAGCGAGGCACCCAGCGGCGGCCAATCGGGCACCCACCGCTCGTACGCCGGTCCGCCGCAGCTGAAGACCGTCTCGGCCCCGTCAGCGAGCTTGGTCAGTACTGCGGGGTCGGTCGCGTCGGCCTTGACCTTCTCCACCCCGTCCGGCCCGGTGCCGCTCCGGGTGACGAGCCGGACCTGCTCCCCGCGCTCGACGAGCAGGCGCGCTACCGCAGTACCGACCGGACCTGAACCCACGACGACTCGCATGGCTCGGAGACTACGGTCCGTCGTAAAAGGTTCGTCAAAGCGAGCGCTGTCGGGCGTTCGGGGGTCGTCGTGTTACATCAAGATCCGATAACGTCCGTGCCGCACGGCCTGGGGAACGACGGGGATCGACGACGAGAGGCTTGCTGGCTGCGATGAACGAAGTACCGAACGATCCCTTCTACGAGCAGACCCCCGAACCGCCCCGATCGCACGGCCGCCGCAAGCAGCGGACCGGTGTCGCGGGGCCGATTCTGGGAGCGTTCGCAGTGCTGGCCCTGCTGGCCGGCGCCGGCTGGTACGTGAGCCGCGACACCACGCAGGCGACCAGCCAGGACCAGCCGCTGACCGTCAAGAGCAGTACCGACGACCCGATGGTCACGCCGACCGATGACGCGAGCAGCCCGGTGGCCACGCCGACCAGGACTCCGTCGGCGACACCGTCCAAGACGCCGTCGAAGACCCCGAGCGCGACCCCGACACCGACCCGGTCGACGAGCGCGCCGAGCCGGCAGGGCACCCGCTCGCCCAAGCCGACCAAGCCGACGCCGCGGCCGACCCACACCGCGACGCCGAAGCCGTCGACCAAGCCGCCGACCACCAAGCCGCCGGCGCCGAGTGGTGGCGCCGAGGCGCAGGTGCTGCAGCTCACGAACAACGAGCGCGCCAAGAACGGCTGCGGTCCGCTGAAGATGAACAGCGCGCTGACCAAGGCCGCCGATCTGCACGCGACCGACATGGTCGTGCACCACTTCTTCGACCACAACAGCCAGGACGGCCGGTCGCCGTTCGACCGGATGAAGGCGGCCGGCTTCAAGGGCGGCGCGATGGCCGAGAACATTGCCGTCGGCTACAAAAACGCGGCCGCCGTGGTGGACGGCTGGATGCACAGCGAGGGCCACCGCAAGAACATCCTGAACTGCGACTACACGATGATCGGCATCGGCTACGACAGCGGCCAGGTCAAGCCCGACTGGGGCAACGGAAGTTGGGTCCAGGACTTCGGCGGCTGACCCGGAACGCTCCGAATCTAAGGGGTTCGTTAAGACGAAACGCCGAGCCGTAACAGTGACCTTGCGTGTCCGTTAAGGTCACTGTTCGGTAACCAGGGGGGCCTGGCAACGAACACCACGGGGAACGACGAACTTCCGGTAGTACGACGAACTGAAGAGGACTCGCCCACCCATGACGGACTCGCCTACCCCTGGGCGGCACCGCAGCAGAAAAAAGGCACGGCGACGCAGAGGCCTGATCGGCCCGATCGTCAGTGCCCTGTCCGTGCTCCTCGCCATCGGCCCCGTGATCTGGGTGATGTCGGCGCACAATGGCTCAGCTGTTGCCGACGACGATGCCACCAAGGTCCTCAACGTCTCCGAGGACAACTCAGGCCCCGCGGCTGTCGAGGGTGAGAGCGCCGGAGCCGGCAAGCCGAAGGTCACCGTGACCAAGACGCTGCCGAACGGCAAGACAGTGATCTCGACCGGTACGCCGGCCCTCGGGTCGGCCGAGTCGACCATGAGCACCAGTACTTCGGCAACGCCCGGTGCCCCGACCACCGTCCTCACCACCGTCCTCACCACCGGCCCGACCGGTGGCGTGGAGACGGTCACCGTCACGCCGACCGGCCCGGCCGTCACCAAGGACGCTCAAGGCAAGCCGTCGCAGAAGCCGAAGCCGACGCGGCCGACCAAGACGGCGACCCAGCCGACGAAGACGCCGACCAAGACGGTCACCACCACCGAGCCGACTCCGGACAACCCGCCGCCCCCGCCGGGTGGCGGCGGCACCAGCTCGATCGAGCGCGACGTGCTCGACCTCACCAACCAGGCTCGACGCAGCCAGGGATGCCGTCCGTTGCAGCTGAGCGACTCTCTGGTCGAGGCAGCTGGTTCGCACGCGTCCGACATGGTCCGCCGGCACTACATGGACCACACCAACCCCGACGGCCAGGACCCGGGCGACCGGATGGCCAAGGCGGGGTACCACGGCTCGGGCTGGGGCGAGAACATCGCGGCCGGCTACAGCAGTGCGCAGAAGGTCTTCAACGCCTGGATGAACAGCGACGGTCACCGGGCCAACATCCTGAACTGCAAGTTCACCTTGATCGGCATCGGGTACGACCCGGGCCAGGTCAAGTCCGACTGGGGACCGGGCAGCTGGGTGCAGGACTTCGGTCGTAACTGACCGGTTGCACTCAGCATTGTCCGCCGGGCACCGTGTTCGCCGCACTCACTGTGGCGAACCGACAACGGATGCCCGGTTGTCCGCCGATCAGCGCGGGTAGATCCGTCCTTGCTATGCCATCGGGCGCCCCTCACGGCGCCACGGTGAGACGAATGAGGCACGTCTTGGGGGCGCGACCGTGAAGGGAACAAGCACTTAAATGTCACAGCGATCAGCTGCCGCGCGGCGGCGACGGAGCAAGCCGGCAACGGCTCGGCCGGAGTCCCGCATCAAGCGGATCACGGTAGCGATGGGCACCGTCATCCTGGTGATCACGCCGATCTCCTGGATCCTGCTCCACCAGCCACAGTCCAACGAGGCCGACGCCTCCGTCCCTTACGTCAGCAGGGACGACGACACCTATCTCAAGGCCTCGACCAAGCCGGTCGTGGCGAGGCCGTCGGCGACGACACCGGGCACACCATCCGGTACGCCGACAGCCGGTACGCCGTCACCGAGCGACACCCCGTCGACCCCGGGCCAGAAGCCCACCGACAGGCCGAGCACGACACCGACGGACGGTCCCACCGACGGATCGACGGATGGGCCGACCGATGGCCCGACCACCGGTACCACCGATGGGCCGACCGACGACCCGACGACGAAGGCGCCGGACAACCCGAACACGACACCGACGCACTCGCCGAGCAGCACCCCGTCGAGTACGCCGAGCACCACCACCCCGCCGCCTCCCGCTGATGGCGGCAGCATGTCGGCCGAAGAGCAAGAGCTGTTCGCGCTGGTCGACAACCAGCGGGTCGAGAGCGGCTGCTCGCCGTTGCGCCGCAACAGCAACCTCACCGGCGGCGCGCGGGCGGAAGCAGCGGACCGTGCCCGGACCGGTCAGATGGCATCGGGCGGTTCGTCCGGCGCTTCCACCGGTGGCAAGGACATGAGCGCCAAGGCTGCATTCGACCGGCTGATGAGCTCCAGCTCCAGGACAGTACTCAACTGCGGGCTGGACGAACTCGGGGTAGGGCAGGGCGATGCGGAGTACTGCACGACGCAGGTATTGGTCTGTCTGAACACCGCGACCCGGTACGCCTGGGTTGTCGACTTTCAGTAACTGCGGAACTACCCAGGACGGCGGCTCGCGGACTGCGGGCCGCCGTTTGTGGTCTCTGGGTGGGACGATGGGGCGAGGTGCTTGAGTCGGCCTCCAGCGCGGGGTTAGCTTGAGCCTCCACCGATCCTGCGGGAGGCCGGATGTACGGCGAGCGCGATGATCTCGATCCGGCCCGGCCCGCGTTGTACGGCATCCCGCCCGACGCGATCGAGGACGAGCGCCCGGACCGCCGGCCCGAGGACGCCAAGCGGATCGGCCTGAGCCGGCACACCGAGGAAGGCGCCGTCGTCCACTTCGTCGCCAACCTCGACCGGGCCAAACCCGGCCACAAGATGATGGCCTGGATCCTCCTGGTCACCTTCGCCACGCCCGCGCTCTACACCCTCTTCCTGTTGCTCTAGCCGATTGTCACTCTGAGTGGCCTCACCCCTTGACGGACACGGAGGGTGACCACTAGGTTCGTCGCGCCGGGGGGAACCGGCAGTCAGCAGTTCATCGGGCCGGGGGGGAAATCGGCCCACAGCCGGAGGGAAATCCGTGTTCGTACGTCGCTTCAGCCTGCCCATCGCCGCCGCCGTCATCACCGCCGTGGTCGGCCTCGCCGTACCGCTGCCCGCGATGGCGGCGAGTTCGGTGGTCCTGACCGGGATCCAGTACGACCCGGCCGGTAAGGACACCCGGACCAACGCTCATCTCAACCTGGAGTACTTCAGCATCCGCAACGTCAGCACGCGGGCGATCAACCTGAGCGGGTACCGGGTGAAGGACGTCGCCAACCACACCTACGTCTTCCCGCGCGGCTATGTCCTCAAGGGCCGGACGACGGCCGTCGTCCACACCGGCAAGAACCGCAACACCGCGGTCCAGCTGTACTGGAACCAGGGCAACTACATCTGGAACAACACCGGCGATACCGCCCGATTCCAGACCCCGGCCGGCAAGACCTTCGACACCTGCACCTACAAGGCGGTCACAGGCCGCGCCCGCGTCGCCTGCTAGCTCGTCCGATCCTGCTCGTCGGGCATCGTGAGGTGCCCGCGGGCAGCGGCGGTCGCCACCCAGGGGACGGCGGACAAGGTACCGATTGCCAGCACAACCAACCCCGGCCGCAGCCCGAGTACGGCGCCGAGCAGGCCTCCGAACAGCCCGCCCAGCGGACCGGCACCCCACTCGACCAGGCGAATCACGGAGCCGGCCCGGCCGAGCAGTTCGGGATCGACTGATCGTTGCAACATGGTCGATCTGACGATGATCAGGAAGACCACCCCGAGGCCGAGCAGGAACTGCCCGAGACCGATGGTCGCGATCACCAGCAGGTCCGGGCCGCCAGCCAGCGGGATCAGCAGGTTTCCACTGAGCAGGATCGCCGCTACGACCGAGGTCCAGGCCGTTCCGTACCGTCGGCTCACCGGCGTCGTGATCACGCCTGCGAGCAGCGGGCCGAGCGATCCCAGTACTGCGATGGCGCCGATCGCCGCGGGAGACAGTCCCAGCTCGCGTACGGCGTACAGGATGTAGAGGGCGATCACACCCCACTGGAAGAAGTCGAAACTTCCCTTGCCTGCCGTGATGGCGACGATCCCTGGTTGGCCGCGGAACGCCGCGAAGCCCGCGCGCACAGATGGCAGGAACCGCGTCTTCTCGGCCGTTGGCTCGGGGTCGGGACCTCGTCCGCTGGCTTGGAGGAGTGCGGCGACGAGGAAGGACGCACTGTCGACGGCGATCGCGACGGGAGCTGTCAGCAGCTGCACCAGCAGGCCGCCGAGGCCTGGGCCGGCTACTGCGGTGACCGAGTCGGTCAGTGCGATGCTGCTGTTCGCGGCGGTCAGCTGGCGGCGGTCGGGGACCAGTGCTGGGATGTAGGCGGTGTGGGCGAGACCGTAGGCCAATGCGAGGGCGCCGACCGCGAAGGTCACCAGGTAGAGCTGCGCCATCGTGAGCACGTCGAAGGCGGCGGCTACGGGCACGGTGCCGATCAGCACGCCCTGGCCGATGTTGCACCAGAACAGCAAGCGTCCGCGGCGGATCCGGTCCACGATCACCCCGAGGAACAAGGCAAGCACCAAGCTGGGCAGGGCTTCCAGGGCGGTCAGGACACCCATGGCGGTCGGCCCGGCCGACAGGGTCAGCACCGCGATCAACGGAATCGCGAGTTCGCTGACCTGCGTACCGGCGTTGGACAACAGTTGCGCGACCCAGAAGAACGCGAACGGCCGGTTGCGCCGCAGCGACACCTCAGGCTCCGATCGTATGAGCCTTCCAGAAGGAGGTCAGATCGACGGTTGTCGCGGCCTGGACGGCGGACTTGAAGTCTAGAACTGTGGAGACGCCGTACCAATGGGTTTTAGCGTAGGTGCGGAGCATGGTGGCCATCGCCTCAGTACCGAGGACGCGGTCCAGGTCGTGGAGTAGGCAGGCGCCGTAGGTGTAGACGTAGACGCCCCAGTTGAGACCGTGGGACTTCCAGTAACCCATGTTGTTGGTGATCGATGCCGTCAGGGTGCCGGGCCAGCAGCCGTCGGCGGGATCGCCGTCGTGGAGGTCGGTGGCGTAGACGGCGAAGGCTTCGTCGAGCCACGGGTCGGCGTACTCGTTGTTGCCGATGATGCCGTACCACCATTGGTGCGCGAGTTCGTGAACGACCGGGCCCCCCGGAGCGATGAGGAGTACGAAGCCCGGGTACTCCATGCCGCTGAACGAGGTCCATCTGTCGTTCAGGACGAGGTCGATCTCGCCGTAGGGATAGGCGCCGAAGCGGCGGCCGAACTCATCGATCGCCGCTAGCCCAGTGGTCTGCGCATCGGCTACAGCGGCAGCAGTCACCGTGTTCGTCGACCAAGTGCGGACCTTGACACCACCCGGCGACGTAGCCGTCGACTGCCGGAACGGACCAGCAGCGAAGGCGAAATCCCTGACCTGCTTGGCGATACTCACTGTCCCTGCGGACGTGATTCCAGTGGCGGGCACCTGGATCGTGGCCGGATGCTGAAGTCTTACTGCGAAGTCGGCGGCCAGCGTGTAGTAGCTCTCACCGATCCCGACATCCGGCTCGAGATGCCAACCACCGACGTCATGCACAGCCAGCACCGGCAGCGCATTGCCGAAGAAGCTGTACGCACCCGAGCGCCCGAACTGCTCCAGCCGCTCCGGCGCCGTCATCGTCAGATCGAAAGAGATCACCGCATGCTTGCCAACAGCAACCACGTTGGCCAGCTCGACCTTGAGGACGGTGCAGTTGACCGTCAACGGCCCCGCCACGCCACCGCTGAGATTGCTCACCTTCACCGGCTGCTTGCAGCCGTCCCATGCATTGCCCCACAACCGCAGATAGACCTCACCCAGCGGCTTGCCTGTCGTATTCGTGAAACCGGCACTCTCGCGCCCTGTCCAGCTCCGCCCGGTCGCGTCGCTGGTCAGCGTGACGTCGTACCGCAGCGATCCCGGCCCGCGCTCTTCCTTGCCTACCGCAACGGCAGGGCTGACGGCAACGGTTGCCGAGAGCAAGAGACAGCTGAGCAGGAGGACAACGATCCGGCGCACGGCAGCTCCCCACAGGTGGTGGAGCTTCGCAGGTTAGCGAGCCGAGGGCGCCGGATCGACGCCTTCCGGCAACCATTCGTGTACCAAGATCTCATCGCCCACGGCAACTACTCCCGGGGTCAGCACGGCACCCTTGATGCCGAAGCTCACGCCGCCGCCGTAGTCCGGCTGCCGCCGGTACTTCGCCAGCGTGCGGGTCGGCTCAGGCCCACGCTTCTCCCCCGTCACCTGGTCCACGGTCGGCACCGCACATCGGATCCCCCGGGCCGAGTAGCCGAATTCGAGCGCGCCCGCCGATGCCCGCAGTACGTGATCCTCCGTATGCGCCTCGGGCCAGCCCTCGATGACGATGTTCGGACGGAAGCGGTTCATCGGGATCGCGTCCCCACCGCCCGCCACGATCCGCTCGTTGAGCCCGTCGAGCGAGGACAGCGACGTGATCATCAGCGCGTGCGCGTCCCCGAAGCTGGAGAGTCCCTTGTGCACACCCCAGCCGGGCCGCTCGTGCTCGGGCGTGACCCGGACGAATCCGACCGGCCGCTGCAGCCGCTCGGAGAACCACTCCTCGGCGGCCGCGTCCTGCACCACCCCAGCCCCGAACCATTTGCCGAACAGGCTCACGTCGCGGCGCTTCCCGTCGTACGCGACCGGTACGACGAGGTCGTCGGCGCCGTCAGCGCTCAGCCGCAGCGAGTCGCCGTCGGCCAGTACCTCAACATGCAGCGGCGCCATCGCCGGCAACACGCGCTGGCTGAGGAAGGTGCCGTCCGAAGGATCCACCAGCATGAAGTTCCGGTCATGCCGCAGCCCGGTCGCGAGCACGTCGGCCCGCTCGACGGACACCCCGGCAAGACCCTTCACGGGGTAATACCTCAGCTCGGCAACCCTGGCAGCAGACACCCGCCCAAAGTTACCTGCCGCCCAGCTCCAGCCAGCCAGGCTTTGGCCTAGGTTGACAGCGTTTTGTCCAGTTCAGCGGCCGAACGTGCCGGCCGGAGCCGCTGGGGACGCGAACCCTTCCGCATCCGTCAACGGCGCCGCCTTGCCCGCGAGCTCGCCCAGTGGCAGCACCTCGTACGGCGGTTGCGCCCGCCGCCCCAACGGCACCAGGTCCGGTACCGGCTGCCGCGACCCGACCAGGACGACGTTCCCGAACCCCTTGCCCCGCAGCACTTTGCGCTCAGCCAGTACGACGCCGTCGCCCAGCCCCGCCTGCAGCGTTGCCGCCACCCGGCGGACGAAGCCCAACCCAGCGGTGCCGTCGATCAGGTTGAACACCAGCACGCCGCCCGGACGCAGGATCCGCGCACACAAGGCGACGAACTCGGCTGTGACGAGGTTCGCCGGGACAGCCTCGCGGACGAACGCGTCCACGATCACCACGTCGGTCGAGTCCTCGTAGATCTCGGTGATGCCGGCCCGCCCGGTGACGCCGCGGACCTTGATCCCGGAGCGCTTCGGCAGCGGAAGCGTCTCGCGGACGAACTCGGTCAGGTCCTCGTCGGGCTCCAGCACGATCTGCCGGGACCGCGGCCGGGTGACGGCGACGTACCGGGCGAGCGTCAGCCCGGCGCCGCCGACGTGCACGACCGAGATCGGCTGCTTGCGGGCGGCGACCAGGTCGAGCACGTCGCCGATCCGCCGGACGTACTCGAACGCGAGGTTCGACGGATCGGCCAGGTCGACCTGGGACTGCAACGACCCGTCGACGCGGAGCAGGAAAGTACCGTCCGGCTCCGCCTCGACCGTCGCAGTCCCGGTGCCTACCTTTCGTTCCACCCGGTCATCTTGCCAGGCAGATCAGCGGGACTCCGCCTCGGCCGCGACCGCGATGTCGGTGTTGTCGGAGAACAGGCCGTCGATGCCGACCTTGCGGTACGCCGCGATCTCGCCGAACAGGTTGCCGGAGTCCGACGGCACCGCGTCGGAGTCGAAGTCGGCCGGCAGGAAGGTGTTCTCGACCCGGAACGTGTACGGGTGCACGACCAGGCCGGCCCGGTGCGCGTCGCGGACCAGGTCGGTCGGCTTGCCGAGCTTGCCGGCCGCGTCGAGCGGGATGATCTGGTCTTTCGACGGGCCGACACCGTCGGCGTAGGTCGCGACCTCGCGGAGCCCCTTGGCGGACACGATGTCGGCGTAGGTGCGCTTGTCACCGCTCACCACGAAGTCGTACGGCGCGCCGGCCGAGCTGGTCAGCTGGACCAGCGGGACGCGGAGCTGCTTGTCGAGCGCCTTCAGATTCGCCACCTCGAAGGACTGGACGAACACCTTGGCGTCCGGGCGGTTCAGGTTGTTGCGGTTGAGCGCCTTGATCAGCTCCGGCTCGAGCGCCAGCCCCTGCTGCCGGAAGTAGGTCGGGTGCTTGGTCTCGGGGTAGATCCCGATCGGCCGGCCGAGCTCGCGGGACAGCCGCTTGGTCAGATCGATGACCTCTTGGAAGGTCGGGATCTGGT
The DNA here is from genome assembly GCF_036067295.1 of Kribbella sp. NBC_00382. Taxonomy (NCBI): domain Bacteria; kingdom Bacillati; phylum Actinomycetota; class Actinomycetes; order Propionibacteriales; family Kribbellaceae; genus Kribbella; species Kribbella sp. NBC_00382. The sequence goes on along the minus strand of NZ_CP107954.1, from coordinate 3,816,909 downwards.
AGTGCCCGTCGAAGACCGTGTTGTGCTGCCGGACCGCCGGGATCCGTTCCTTCGCGCGGAGCGTCTTCAGCTCCTTCAGCGTGAAGTCCTCGGTGAACCAGCCGGTGGTGGCGACGCCGTCGAGGTTCTTGGTCTTCTTGCGGTCGGCGAACTCCGGGTGCGCCGCGACGTCCGTCGTACCGCTGATCTCCGGCTCGTGCCGGGTGACCAGGACGTGGTCCTTGGTGGTCACCAGGTCGGGCTCGATGTAGTCGGCGCCCATCCGGGCAGCCAGCTCGTACGACGCCAGCGTGTGCTCGGGCCGGTACCCGGAGGCGCCCCGGTGGCCGACGATGACGAAGTCGTCGTGCTTCTTCGCCGCCGCCAGCCGGGCGGCCGGGGCCAGCTCGGCCGAAGCCTGTGCGTTCGAGGCCTGGGCAGCCGGCTGGGCGGTGGTCTGCGGGGACGAGCTGGACAGCTGCGGGACGAAGACCGACGCGCCGACGGCAACAGCCGAGGCGGCGACGGCGACGAACCGGCGGGGCACCGAAATCATCGAACTTTCTCCTAACAAGTCAGGGACTGAGCACACAGTGGGTTCGGTAGAAGGCGGGACGGAGTCCTGGCCGTGAACGGGTGGTGTGGATCACCTGACCCACCGTCGCCTGTCTGCGCCGGACTTGCTAGCGTCCGAAGGGAGTCCGTCGTTAATCCCTTTGAGGAGCGTGTCGTGAGCAAAACCCCAGTGAAGGTCGCCATCACCGGCGGCGCCGGTCAGATCGGATACAGCCTGCTGTTCCGGATCGCGAGCGGCGCGCTGCTCGGGCCGGACACGCCGGTCGAGCTGCGGCTGCTGGAGGTCACCCCGGCGCTGAAGGCGCTCGAAGGGGTCGTGATGGAGCTCGACGACAGCGCGTTCCCGACGCTGGCCGGGGTCGAGATCGGCGACGACGCGAACAAGATCTTCGACGGCGCGAACCTGGCCCTGCTGGTCGGCGCCCGCCCCCGTACCAAGGGGATGGAGCGCGGTGACCTGCTCGAGGCCAACGGCGCGATCTTCACCGTCCAGGGCAAGGCGCTGAACGAGCACGCCGCCGACGACATCCGGATCACCGTCACCGGCAACCCGGCCAACACCAACGCGCTGATCGCCAAGTCGAACGCGCCGGACATCCCGGCCGAGCGGTTCTCCGCGCTGACCCGGCTGGACCACAACCGCGCGCTGGCCCAGCTGGCCAGGAAGACCGGCACGCACGTCACCGACCTCAAGAAGCTGACCATCTGGGGCAACCACAGCGCCACCCAGTACCCGGACATCTTCCACGCCGAGGTGGCCGGCAAGAACGCCGCCGAATTGGTGGCGAACGACGCTGAAGGCACTGCCTGGCTGGAGAACGACTTCATCCCGACCGTGCAGAAGCGCGGCGCGGCGATCATCGAGGCCCGCGGCGCATCCTCGGCCGCCTCGGCCGCGGCGGCCACCGTCGACCACGTGCGCGACTGGGTCCAGGGCTCGGCCGACGGCGACTGGCTGTCGATGGCAGTCGTCTCCGACGGCTCGTACGACGTCCCGGAGGGCCTGATCTCCTCGTTCCCGGTGACCACCAAGGACGGCGACTACGAGATCGTCCAAGGCCTGGAGATCAACGACTTCTCCCGCGCCCGGATCGACGCCAGCACCAAGGAGCTCGGCGAGGAGCGCGACGCGGTCAAGGCGCTCGGCCTGATCGGCTGATCTCCCCCGAACAGCAGAAACCCCACGGGCGCCGAGAGGGCCCGTGGGGTTTTCAGTTCTTCAGGACTTGCCGAGGAACGACGACAAGGCTTCGGCCGACCGGCGGCCGTCGTGCACCTCGCTGATGTAGACCGGCCCGGCACCGGCCGCCTTGCGCGCCGCCTCGCGGTCCGCGATGAGCCGCTCGACGACGTTGCGCAGCTCCCCCGGATCCGCCTGCACGATCGGTACCTCCATCGGCAACCGGTCCCGCACCCGCTGCGGGATCCGCCCGACCACCACGCGGCCGGCCGCCATCGCCTCGGCCGCCAGTACGCCGTACGAGCCGTTCCGCAGGTCGTCGACCACGATGTCCGCGGTCCGGGCCAGCGCCAGCAGCTCGGCGCGCGAGCGGTTCTCGATCGTCTGGTACTCGATCAGCCCCAGGTCGTGCAGATCGGTGAGCACCGGATCGACCATCCCGAGGTGCAGAACGACCGGGGTGTCCCGGTCCAGCACCGGCAGGGCCGCCGCCGGGTCGGCAGCCTCGATCACGAACGGCAGCCAGACGCTGTACTCGACCGAATCCACCAGATCAGGCGCCGTCACGAACCGCGGCCCCTCGTACTCCGCGAGCCGCTCCGAAGTCACCTGCCACCGACGACTGCGGACGTCCGCCGCGTGGAAGACGACGCCGTGCGCGATACCGGACGACTCGAGGAACTCCAGATCCTTCGTGAACCACTGCAGCGCGGTCTGCCCGAGCAGCGCATGGCCGGACTCGAACAGAACGTGGCTGACCCCGTTCTCCAGCATCTGGTCGGCATGCTCGATCCGCCAGCCGACACTCTTCTTGTACTCCGCCGAGCCGGCGACCCGATCGACTCCGAACTCGTCGGCGACCCCACCCACCTGCAGCGACTCGCCTTCGAAGCCCGGCTGGTGCCGCTCGACAGCGCGCGCCCAGGCCCAGGCCTGGCCGTCCGTGTTGGTCGGCCCGATCAGCAGCCGGGACCGGACGGTCGAAGCCTGCGGCTGGACGGCCAGCTCCCGGCCGAGCAGCTCGCTGTAGAGGGTGCGCAGCTTGTCCGCCTGCCCACTCCACGCGGCTTCCTGCTTGAACGTCGGCGAGGCCAGCCGCTCGCGGTACTTGTTGGTCCGGCCGAGCAGCAGTTTCGCCTTCTCCGCAAGGTCTTCGGGGTTCCCGGCCTCGAAGGACTCGCCGATCCCGAACTGGGCCACGAACTCCTTCATGCTGGACATGTCGCTGACCAGCACCGGCAATCCACCCAGGCTGTACTCGAACAGCTTGTTCGGCATCGCCATCTCGTGGTTGGGCGCGCGCAGCATCGGGATGATGCCGGCGTCCGCGGTCGAGAGGAAGGCAGTCACCTCGTGCGGCGCGACCGGGTGCAAGTAGTGCATCCGGTCCTCGACGCCGATCCGGATGGCGAGCTTGCGTAGTACTGCGACCGCAGGCTGGTCCGGCGACGGCACGGCGACCACGGCGAGGTGCACGTCAGGCATGTTCGGCATCGCCCTGATCGCGGTCTCGACCCCTCGTACCGCCGTGATGCCGCCGCTGTAGACCAGCAACGGGACGTCGGCGGACAGCCCGGTGACCGTCCGGATGTCCTGCGTGAGCTCGATCTCGCGGGGAATGTCCGGGGTGTTGAGAATGACCTGCGGCAGGTGATCGAGGTTGTTCTCCTCTTTCAGCCGCTCGGCGATCGCGGAGCTGACCGTGATCACCCGGTCGGCCGCACCGAGGTACTCCTTCTCGTGATCGGCCCAGGCCGCGATCCACCGCGGCGTGCGGTGCCCGTACTGCGCGATGCCGGGCACGTACTCGTGCGCGTCGTAGACGATCTTGAGGTTCCGGCCACGCAGCTTGGCCCGGCTCGAGGCACGGGCGGCCACGCCGACCAGGTGCATGTCGTGCGCGTGCAGCACGTCCGGGGCCAACTCGTCGAGGACCTGGCCGAAGATCTGCTCGTAGTCCCAGGCCTCGGGAACGACCCCACGCCAGGAGACCGGCCGTTCCAGCCGGTTCACCCGGCCGTCGTACCAGGCCCAACTCTTGGCGAACATGTTGTTCTGGCTGAGCATGAAGTCCCGCCGGATCCGCACCCCGACCGAGGCGGCTCCCAGCCAGCGTTGCCGGATCACCCGGCTGACGACCCCCACCCGGAACGGGATCGGGCCCGCGGCGCCGGCCCGGCGAGCGCCGACCGCGTCGCCCGACTCAGCCTTCAGGTCGGCCTGCCTGGCCGCGATCCGGGCCTCCCGGGCAGCAGCGTCGACGGCCGACTTGTAGCCCACCAGGGGCAACCGGCGGGCGCGTCGGCGGGCACGCCGGCGCCTGAGGTCGTCGCGAAGGGTGAACGCGCTGGGCAGCCTGGCCATGACGGTGTTGCCGTCCAGGCACTTCATCGACAGCACGCCGTCAGGAGACACCCCGAGCAGCGTGACCCGCACCCCGGTGCGGGAGATCGCCATCGCTTCCTTCAGCACCCTGCTGTCGTTGTCGACGGCGTTCGCCACCATCATCACGACGTGTTCTGCCGTTGCCACTGAATCCTCGGTTCCATCGTCTTACGGTCCAGACCGGTTGGCCATTCTGCCCTCTCGATGGAGCACTGCCGGGCGAAAGTTATGCCCCTGGACTGCAAGAAGGTGCAAATTTCGCCTGGAATACACGAAGAGACCCCCGGACACTTCCGGGGGTCTCTCGCAGTGATCAGCTCAGTTCACCGAGTAGCATTCTCAGCGAAATTGGTACGCCCCGATCGTGGTCTGATCCGTCGTGTTTCCGGCCGCGTCGACCAGGTGCGCCCGCAGCGAAACCGCGCCGCCCTTGGGCGTGACGAAGATTGCTCGGTACCCAGACCCGGTCCGCACCACAGTGGCCGATTTCCAGGTCTTGCCGTCGTCGCCGGACACCTTCAGCTCCAGCTTCTTCACGGCCGGCAGCGCAGTACTTCCGGGCTGCGCCGTCAGATGGATCGGCAGCACCGTCACCGGCGACCGCCTGACCGTGTTCTTGCTGTCCACCGCGGGCTGGTAGCCCACAGTGCGCAGCGGGATCAGCTGATCCTTACCGGAGCCGGCCGACTTGAAGGTGAAGGTCAGATCGATCTTGCTCGACTGCTTCAGCAGCGACGACCGGTCCAGCGAGGTCACGTACTTGTACGACGCCTTGCCCGCCGGCAGGTCGCCTACCACGAGATCGCCGAACCACTCGGACTCGCCGGCCAGCTGGCCGTCCCGGTAGAGCTTGCTGCTCTGGCTGTCCGCGGCGGTCGCCCCGTCGTTGCCGTCGGCATCGGTGGTCGAGAAGAGCCCGAGCTCCAGCTCGTTGCCGGTGCGCGTCGTGTAGAGCGGCGTCGGCGCGAACACCGCCGCGTTGTACCGCTCCTGGTACGACTTGCCCGCCCGGTACGTGCGCTGCGGCGAGGTCAACCGGCTCACCGTGATCGGGAACGGGTCCTGCGGATCCGTGCTCGGCATGATCTCGGACACCTCGGTGTTCCAGCCCGCCGGCGCCGGATCGACGTACAGCTTCGTCTTGGCCGGCAGGTCATAGGTCAGGATCGGTGTCCAGGCGCCGCCAAGACCTGGCGCGTAGGGGAACACGCCCCGCTCGACCTGCCGGTCGGCGGTCGCGTTGATCGACTGCGTCACCGTCGCCAGGTCCTTGGCCCGGACCGCGCGCTGGAACCCGTCGTAGAAGACGTTCGGCTTCGTGTTCACCAGCCCGTACAGGTACGGCGTGTTGGTGAAGCCGTTGTCGGTGGTCGGCAGGCCCCAATTGGAGATGACGTGTGAGGCCATCTGACCGGCCGGAGCCGGTCCGCCCAGGTTGGCGGTGTGCACCCCGTCGAAGTCGAAGACCAGGATGCTCGAGGTCAGGCTGCCCGTCTCCGGCGAGCCTTCGCGGTCGTAGCCGACGTCGGCCAGGACCACCTTCGCGTTCTTGTCCGGGACCGTGACCTTCACCGGTTTGGCCGTCCGAGCGTCGAACACGACCGTCTTGTCGCTGGTCAGCTGCAGCAACGGCTGGACGACCGAGTAGCTGTCGTACCCCTCGGAGTTCGGCCGCTCGACCGTCTGGTCGCCCTGCAGCAGGTAGTCGCCCTTGGGCAGCCTGACCGTCGACGTACCGCTCGGGTCGCCGTAGAAGTCGAACCAGGGCTTCGTGAGACCGAAGACCAGGGAACCACCGTCGGCGGTCGGCTTGCCGTCGGTACCGACCTGCTTCATGGTCAGCGTGTAGCTCTCGACCTCCTTGTTCACCCCGACCGGGGAGACCACGGAAGTACCGGCCGCGGTTGCGGTGACCCGGCCCGAGTACAGGCCGTCCGGCCCACTGTGCTTGGTGTTCGAGGTGGCCTCGACACTCGCGGTACCACCGGCCGGCACGGTCACCGAGGACGCGCTCAGCTTGATGGAATCGGCAGGAGCCGAGGCTCCGGTCGAGTCGGACAGCGACGCGCTGAGAGCGAGCGTCACGGCCTGGTCGCCGAGATTGCGATAGGTGATCGTCTTGGTCACCGGGGCGTCGTCGGTGTGCGGCCACTGCGCAGTCCCGAACGAGACACTGCCCGGTTCGGCGATGACGGACTGGGTGATCGCCTTCGCGACGTCGATCCGGCCGGCGCCCTGCTCGAACGCGGACTGGTTGGCGGCGACCTTGGCCGATGCCATCAGCGCGCCCTTGAGCTCGGTCGCCTTCCAGCTCGGGTGTTGCTGCGCCAGGATCGCGGCCGCCCCGACGGTGTGCGGGGTCGCCATCGAAGTACCGGAGAGACGTAGGTACTTGTCACCGACCGGTTCGCCGATCACGCCGTCCTTCGCCCTGGCGGCGACGATGTCGACGCCGGGAGCGGTCACGTCCGGCTTGAGCGCGCCGTCACCGATCCGCGGTCCGCGGCTGGAGAAGTCGGCGAGCTGGTTCTGCTTGTCGACCGCACCGACGGTCAGCGCGGCATCCGCGCTGCCAGGCGACTCGATCGACCCTTCGCCCGGGCCGCTGTTGCCTGCGGCCACTACGAACAGGGTGCCGGTCTGCGCGGTCAGCCGGTTGACGGCCTCCTCGATCGGGTCGAGCTCCGGGGTGTCCTGACCGCCGAGGCTGATGTTGACCACCTTCGCCTTCACCTCGGTCGCGGCCCACTCCATCCCGGCCAGGATCGCGGAGTCGGGGCAGCCGTCCAGCTGGCAGACCTTGCCGTCGTAGAGCTTCGCGTCCGGCGCGACGCCCTTGTACTTGCCTGCCGACGCTGCGGCGGTACCGGCGATCGTCGACGCGACGTGGGTGCCGTGACCGACGTCGTCACCGGCCGGGCCGTCAGTGAAGTTCTTCGCGCCGGCGACCTGAGTGGCCAGGTCCGGGTGGGTGGCGTCGATCCCGGTGTCGAGCACCGCGACCGAGACACCCTTGCCGGTGTAGCCGGCCTTCCACGCCTCCGGGGCGCCGATCTGCGGGACGGACTGGTCCAGCGAGATGTGCCGCTTGCCGTCCAGCCAGATCTTGTCGATCCCACTGGCCGACCTGGCCGTTTGCGCCTCGGCCAGGAAGCTTGCGGTGGTGTTCTTGTCCACCTTGAGCGCCGCGCCGTTGATCACCGGCAGGTTCCGGCTGACGGTCGTACCGGCGGGAGCGGACCGTTTCGCCTTGCCCTGGTAGGTGACGACGAGCGGGATCACCTTGCTCGACTTGTCGTCGTACCCGGCCTTGATCAGCCCGGTGACGTCGAACAGCCGGCTGTCGATCCGGCCCGACGTCACCGCCGCACTGACGTCGGACGGAATCACCAACAGGCGGTCCTTCTGCCGGGTGGCCTGGAACGTCACGCCACGCCGCCCAGGTCCCGGCTGGATCGACGCCTTGGCCTGGTCGCCGCCGTGTAGGGTGACCTTGTCACCCGTGATCAGCGTGACGACCTGGTCGGGGGCAGCCACCTTGGCCGCCCTGCCCTTACCTGCTTCTGCGGTGCTCGTTGCGGTGCTGCTCGCTTGTGCCTGCCCGATGGCGGTGACGCCCAGGCTCAGCACGGCCAGCGAGGCGACAGCGGTCAGCCCGAGTCGCCGCGATCTGGTTCTGGATCTCACGATGAGTCCCTCCCATTTGGTTGTCCTCAACAGGTGCCGCCTGTGACCTCACAGTGCGGATGCAGGACGACACATAGGGTGAGACGCAAAGACCCCCGTGCAACGTTGCTCGGCAGCCGACATTGACCCGATCAGGTCAATCCCAGCCAGACCAATGCCTCAGATCGTCAGCGGGCCAGTGCGGGACGATCAGTTGGGGACGATCAGGCCGAGGATGCCGATCGCGGCGCCGACGCCGGTCAGCAGGAAGATGTCGAACATCCGGCCGCGGACCCGCAGCAGGCCGGCCGCGCTGTCGCTCAGGCTGACCCGGAGCAAGGCCGCGAACAGGACGCCGCCGGCGAAGATCAGTACGCCGTTGCGCCAGTTGTAGAAGGTGAGGGTGATCAGGCCGGTCAGTGCGACCAGCCCGGACAGCACCAGCGGCCACTCGGAGCGCCGCTCTGCCTGGGCAGCCATCACCCGGCGCTGGCCGCTTGGGCCGCTTCAGCTGCCTCGACGACGTTGGTGAGCAGCATCGCCCGGGTCATCGGGCCGATCCCACCCGGCATCGGCGCGATCCAGCTGGCCACCTCGCGGGCGGCGTTGTCGACGTCGCCGACGATCTTGCCCTCGGCGTTGCGGCTGGTACCGACGTCCAGCAGGACCGCGCCCGGCTTGACCATGTCGGCGGTGATCAGCCCGGCCGAGCCGGCGGCGGCGATCACGATGTCACCGGTCTTGACGACGGCGGCCAGGTCCTTGGTACCGGTGTGGCACTGGGTCACGGTCGCGTTCTCGGACCGCCGGGTGAAGAGCAGCCCCATCGGCCGGCCCGCCGTGACACCACGGCCGACGACCACCACGTGCGCGCCGGCGATCGGTACGTCGTACCGCCGGAGGATCTCGACGCAACCCTTGGGGGTGCACGGCAGCGGGCCGTCCTGGCCGAGTACCAGCTTGCCGAGGCTCATCGGGTGCAGGCCGTCGGCGTCCTTGGCCGGGTCGATCAGGCCGAGGATCTCGTTGGTGTCGACGTGCTTGGGCAGCGGGAGCTGGACGATGAAACCGGTGCACTCCGGGTTCTCGTTGAGCTCGACCACCTTCGCCGCGATCTCGTCCTGCGTCGCCGTGTCGGGCAGCTCGACCTGGATCGAGGAGATCCCGACCGCCGCGCAGTCGCGGTGCTTGCCGGCCACATAGGCCCGGCTGCCCGGGTCGTCGCCGACCAGGATCGTGCCGAGCCCGGGCACGACGCCCTGCTCGGCGAGTTTGGCCACCCGGACCGCCAGCTCGCTCTTGATCGCCGCCGCAGTCGCTTTTCCGTCCAGAATCTCCGCCGTCACAACACCGGAGTCTGCCAGGCCCGGCGCGGCGGACGTGAACTGGCGCACAATCCTGACCGATCGGTTGAAAACTGGCCGAGCGGTCAGGAACTATGGGAGGCATGGCAACGAACACCCCGGTCCGCGAGCGCACCCGGCGCGAGATCGTCCAGCAGGCGATGACCCTGTTCCAGGAGAAGGGCTACAACGCCACCTCTCTGCAGGACATCGCCACCGCGGCCGGCTGCTCGAAGGCCACCGTGCTCTACCACTTCAACGGCAAGGCCGCCGTGCTCGTCGCGGTCCTCGAGCCGTCGCACGCCGGGCTGGTGAAGCTGCTCGACGAGGCGTCGGGGCTGCCCGCCGCCGAGGCGCAGCGGGTCGCGATCAAGCGGTTCGTCGAGCTCAACGTCGAGTTCCGTGGCGTGATCAGCGTGCTGCAGGACATCCTGCCGACGATCAAGGAGATGCCTGAGTTCGCTGATCTGATCAGCAAAGGCCTCCAGCTCACCGTGATCATGGCCGGTGGCCCGGACGACCAACTCGAGCTCGACCTGACGAAGTTCGCCGTCAACGGACTGCTTACCGAGTGCCGGTACTCGGTCGAGCGCACCGATGCCGAGTTGCAGGCTCTCTGCGACACAGCACTGCAGCGATTGCTCCGGCCAGCCAGCTGACCGACGCACCAGTTCTCCCCTGCCTGCCCGTACCAGCGAAACGGAAGCATTCTGATGGCCAATCTCCTGTACCGGCTCGGCCGGTTCTCCTACCAGCGGCGGCGGCTCGTCGCGGCGATCTGGACCTTCGTCCTGGTCCTGCTCGGCGTCGGCGCGCTGACGCTCGGCGGCGGGACGACGAACGCCTTCTCGATCCCCGGGACCGAGTCGCAGCGGGCGCTGGACGCGTTGCAGAAGGACCTGCCGGCCGCGAGCGGCGCCTCGTCGTCGGTGGTCGTCAAGGCGCCCGAGGGCAAGAAGCTGACGGACCCGGCCGTGAAGGCGGCAGTCGGTGCGACCGTGGCGAAGGTCGCCAAGGTGCCCGAGGTGATCGCGGCGATCGATCCGTTCACCAGCAAGGCGATCAGCCCGGACGGCACGACGGCTCTGATCAGCGTGCAGTTCGACAAGGCCGCTGATGAGCTGTCCAAGGAGAGTACGGAGGCCTACGACAACCTGGCGTCGCTCAGTTCGGGTGACCTGCAGGTGGTGCCGGGTGGCCAGATCGTCGGTGGGCCGCCGGAGATCGGCTCGACCGAGGCGATCGGGGTCGCGGTGGCGGCGCTGGTCCTGGTCATCACGTTCGGGTCGCTGGTGGCCGCTGGGATGACGCTGCTGACCGCGCTGCTCGGCGTACTGGCCGGGATGGCCGGGTTGTTCATCGTCACCTCCTTTGTTGACGTCTCGTCGACTGCGCCGATCCTGGCGTTGATGCTGGGGCTTGCGGTCGGGATCGACTACGCGTTGTTCATCAGCTCGCGGCATCGCTCGCAGTTGGCGGCGGGGATGGAGATCGAGGAATCCGTTGGCCGGGCGACTGCGACGGCCGGGTCGGCGGTGATGTTCGCCGGGGCGACGGTGGTGATTGCGCTTGCTGGGTTGAGTGTTGTGGGCGTTCCGTTCCTGACGGCGATGGGGTTGGCTGCTGCCGCGACGGTGCTTACCGCAGTACTGGTTGCTTTGACGCTCGGGCCTGCGTTGCTTGGGTTCATGGGTCGTCGGGTGCTGCCGCGGAAGACTCGCAAGGTCGCTGTGGCTCCGGTGGTCGAGGGCTTCGGCTTCCGGTGGGCGCGGTTGGTGACGCGGTTCCGCGTTCCGATTGTTGCCGTGGGCATCATTGGACTCGGGGTGCTGGCGATTCCCACGCAGGACATGCGATTGGCTCTGCCGGATGGGGCGTCGGCTGCGGCCGGTACGAACCAACGGGTCGCGTATGACTTGGCTGCTTCGGCTTTTGGACCGGGGTCGAACGGGCCGCTGGTGGTTGTGGTGAAGAGCGACAGCGCTGCGACGTCTGCTGCGGCGGTCGAGCAGGTGATGGGTAAGGCCAAGGGGTTGGCCGACGTGATCGCAGTACAGCCTGGGCCGGGTAGCAAGGACGGGTCGACGCGGCTGGTCAGCGTGATCCCGAAGAGCGGGCCGGCATCGGAGCAGACGGCCGAACTGGTGAAGGACCTGCGGACCGCGATCCATCCGCTGGAGACCGGTGGTACGACGGTGTCTGTCACCGGAAACACCGCGGTCGGGGTGGATGTGTCCAACAAGCTGACCAACGCGCTGCCGGTCTATCTGCTCGTGGTGATCGGGCTGTCGTTCCTGCTGTTGCTGCTGGCGTTCCGGTCGATCCTGGTGCCGCTGAAGGCGACGCTCGGCTTCTTGCTGACGATCGGCGCGACCTTCGGCATCACCGTCGGGGTGTTCCAGAAGGGCTGGGGCGCGTCACTGCTCGGCGTCGACTCGCCGGGGCCGCTGGTCAGCTTCCTGCCGATCATCATGATGGGCATCCTGTTCGGGCTGGCGATGGACTACGAGGTGTTCATCGTGTCCCGGGTCCGGGAGGAGTTCGTGCACGGCAAGCACGCCACCGAGGCGACCGTCCAGGGCGTCGGCCACGGTGCCCGCGTCGTCACCGCCGCCGCCCTGATCATGGCCGCCGTCTTCGCCGGCTTCATCCTGGTCGACGACCCGATCATCAAAACCATCGGCTTCGGCCTCACCATCGGCGTCCTGATCGACGCCTTCGTAGTCCGGATGTCGATCGTCCCCGCCGTCCTCTCCCTCCTGGGCGGCCGAGCCTGGTACTTCCCCAAGTGGCTGGACCGAATCACCCCGAAGGTAGACATCGAAGGCGACTCTCTCCAGGTAAAGCCAGCGGAGAAGCAGTTGGTCCTCGTCGACTGACCCCGGCCAGAACTGGCGACCTTGACCACCCAGTGGCGACCTTGAACAAGTTATTACCTGTTCAAGGTCGCCACTTTGTGGTCAAGGTCGCCAGTTCGTTGCGGCTGGAATGCCTTGGGGGTTGCTGGGGTTGGGGTGGGTAGTTTATTCTTTAACTATTCCGACCGAGGAGACCTCATGCCTGCCGTGACCGTCAGTGACATCACCGTTCTGCCGCGGGTGCATCAGCCCGATCCGGCCGTCGCGAATGAGCGGAAGGTTCGGTCGGTCACCTCGGCGCCTAGCGGGTATGAGGGTGAGGGGTTCCCGGTACGTCGCGCGTTCGCGGGTGTGGATATGAAGGATCTGGATCCGTTCATCCACATGGACCAGATGGGTGAGGTCGAGTACGCGCCGGGTGAGCCGAAGGGCACCCCGTGGCATCCGCACCGTGGGTTTGAGACCGTCACGTACATGCTCGACGGGATCATGGAGCACCAGGACTCGCAGGGTGGCGGTGGTGTCATCTCCAACGGCGACACCCAGTGGATGACTGCCGGTAGCGGGCTGCTGCACATCGAGACGCCGCCTGAGCACCTCGTACTGAGCGGTGGACTCTTCCACGGCATCCAGCTCTGGGTGAACCTGCCCAAGGCGCAGAAGTGGGCGGCACCGAAGTACCAGGACATCCGTGGTGGCGACTCGGCACTGCTGTCGACCGCTGACGGCGGCGCGCTGATCCGCGTGATCGCGGGCTCCGTCGACGGCCACGAAGGCCCCGGCTCGACCAACACCCCCATCACGCTGGTGCACGCGACGGTCAGCCCGGGCGCCGAGATGGTGCTCCCCTGGCAGCCCGACTACAACGCCCTCGTCTACGTACTTGCCGGCCAGGGCACGGTCGGCGCCGAGCACCGCCCGATCCGCAAGGGTCAGCTCGCGCTCTTCGGCCCCGGCGACACCATCCGTACCGCCGCCGCCCTCTCGCAGCCGTCGGCCGAGCCGAACCTCGACGTACTGATCCTCGGCGGCCGCCCGATCCGCGAACCGATCGCGATGGCCGGCCCGTTCGTGATGAACACCCGCGAAGAGGTCATCCAGGCCTTCGAGGACTTCCAGGCCGGAAAGCTCGGCTCGATCCCGGCCGTCCACGGCCTCGGCACCGACCTGCACGAGTCCAACTGACCCTCGACACAAAAAAGGACCGGCCCGACGCTCTTGAGCGCCGGGCTGGTCCTTTTGTGTGTCAGCGAAGGTTGCGGTGCAGAGCGGTGATCAGCTCACCGTTCGAGGTGTCGCCGTCGAGCGACCAGATCATCGCGCCGCCGAGGTTGCGGTCGGAGATGTACTTGGCCTTGCGCTTCATCTCGATCGGGTCGTCCCAGGTCCAGAACGTCGTACCGTCGAACAGCCAGGCGAACCCGGCCTTGGTGTCGCGGTGGACGGTGAAGCCGGGCAGCTTCACCTTGAGGTCGCGGTAGTCCTCGGTGCCGGCCTCGAACCGCGACGGCGCCGGGCCGGTCGCGGGCTGGAAGAGGCCGTCGTTCTGGTTGGTGACGCCGGTCCAGCCGTGCGAGTAGAACGGCACGCCCATCACCAGCTTGTTCCGTGGGGCGCCGCGGGTGAGGTACGAGTCGATCGTCACCTGCGAGCTGAACTCCGGCGTGGTCGGATCGCCCTTCGGACCGTCGATCGCGGACTGCTGGTTGGTCAGCGGCTCCCACGTGCCGTGGTAGTCGTAGCCCTGCGTCGTACCGAAGGTGAGGTCCCTGAAGATCTTGGAGACCTCGAAGCCGCGGTCGATCATCGCCGGGTTGGCCGGCAGGAAGGCGCTCAGCGTGTACCGGCCGCTGAACGGCCACGAGGCGCGGTCGAGCTGCTTGCGGTACTCGTGCACGAAACCGGTGAAGTTCTGCTTGTCCTCGGGCCGGATGACGTTGCCCGGGTTGCCCTCGCTGGCCGGCCACTCCCAGTCCAGGTCGACGCCGTCGAAGATGCCCTTGGCGGCACCGGCCGGAGCGCCCGGCAGGTTGCCCTTGATCCACATGTCCAGGCAGGACTTCACGCTCGCGGCCCGGTTGGCCGGGAGCGCGGCGTCGGAGAAGTACTTCGAGCCGGTCCAGCCGCCGATCGAGATGCTGATCCGCAGCTTCGGGAACTTCTTCTTCAGCTGCTTGAGCTGGTTCAGGTTGCCGGACAGCGGCTGGCCGGCGACATCCGCCGTGCCGTTGACGCTCTGCTCCGCGGTGAACGGCCGCTGGTAGTCGGCCCACGGGTCGCTGCTGATGCAGTTGCCGGAGGCATCCAGGAAGCCGAACGCGTAGTTCAGGTGGGTGAGTTTGGCGGCCGTACCGTTCTTGACCAGGTCACTGACCAGGAAGTTGCGGTCGTAACCGCTCCACTGGGTGTAGTAACCGACAACACGCTTCTGACTGTGGGCCTCGGCGGGCACCGCGGTCAGGGCCACAGGGACCACGACCGCGGCTGCCACGAGCAGCGCGAGACTCCGACGTTTCACCGACATGCTTCTCCCCAACGGGCGGGTGGAGGGACAGTTGCCTCACCCTAGGTCGGCCCGAGTTATTTAGGCAATGTCCCTGCGAAAGCAATTTCCTACCACCCGCGCCGCCTGAGAGAGCGCTTTCTTACCCCAGTCCCTGGACGAACTCCGGGTCTAACTCTGGGACTAGTGGAAGAAGTGGCGGGTTCCGGTGAAGTACATGGTGACGCCGGCCTTGTTCGCGGCCTCGATGGCGAGGTCGTCACGGATCGAGCCACCGGGCTGGACGACGGCCTTCACGCCGGCCTCCAGCAGCACCTCGAGCCCGTCCGGGAACGGGAAGAAGGCGTCCGAGGCGGCTACCGAGCCGGCCGCGCGCTCGCCGGCCCGGGAGACGGCCAGCTTGCAGGAGTCGACCCGGTTGACCTGGCCCATGCCGACGCCGACCGAGGCGCCGTCGGAGGCGAGCAGGATCGCGTTGGACTTGACCGCGCGGCAGGCCTTCCAGGCGAAGTCGAGGTCGGCCAGCACCTCGTCGGAGACGGCCTCGCCGGCCGCCAGCGTCCACTTCGACGGGCTGTCGCCGTCGGCCTGGAAGGCGTCCCGCGCCTGCATCAGCAGACCGCCGCTGACGGCCCGGATCTCGACCGGCTGGTCGAAGCTCATCGGCGGGCAGACCAGCAGCCGGATGTTCTTCTTGGCCTGCAGGATCTCGACCGCGCCGTCCTCGTACGCCGGGGCGACGAGCACCTCGGTGAAGATCTCCGCGACCTGCTTGGCCAGCTCGACCGTGACCGGGCGGTTAGTGGCGATCACGCCGCCGTACGCCGAGACCGGGTCGCACTCGTGCGCGCGCCGGTGCGCCTCGGCGATGTCCTTGCCGACCGCGATGCCACACGGGTTCGCGTGCTTGATGATCGCGACGGCCGGCTCGCTGAAGTCATAGGCCGTACGCCGGGCCGCGTCCGCGTCGACGTAGTTGTTGTACGACATCTCCTTGCCGTGCAGCTGCTCGGCGGACGCCAGACCCGTGCGGCCGTTGGTGTAGAGCGCGGCCGGCTGGTGCGGGTTCTCGCCGTAGCGAAGTACCGCCTTCTTGTCCCAGGCAGCACCGATCCAGGCCGGGAAGCCCGAGCCCTCGCTGCTGTCGGTGAGCACGTTGCCCATCCAGGAGGCGACGGCCACGTCGTACTCCGCGGTGTGCACGAAGGCCGCCGCAGCAAGCTTCTTCCGCTCGTCCAGCGAGAAGCCGCCCTCGTCCAGCACGGTGTAGACGTCGGCGTACTGCTCCGGCGACGTCACCACGGCCACGTTCGCGTGGTTCTTGGCCGCACCGCGGACCATCGACGGACCGCCGATGTCGATCTGCTCGACGCACTCGTCGACCGAGGCGCCGGACGCGACCGTCTCGCTGAACGGGTACAGGTTGCTGACCAGCAGGTCGAACGGCTCGACCCGCATCTCGGCCAGCTGCTCGACGTGGTCGGGCTTGCGGACATCGGCGAGCAGCCCGGCGTGCACCTTCGGGTGCAGCGTCTTGACCCGCCCGTCCAGGCACTCGGGGAAGCCGGTCAGGTCCTCGACCTTGGTGACCGGTACGCCGGCCGCCGCGATCCGGGAAGCGGTGGAGCCGGTCGAGACGATCTGGACCCCGGCTTCGGACAGCGCCTTCGCGAGCTCCTCCAGACCGGTCTTGTCGTAGACGCTGATCAGCGCCCGGCGGATCGGCCTGCGGTCGGTGCTCACTTCAGTCGAACCTTTCGTCCGGTGATGGTCCAGCCGTTGCGGACCAGCTTGCCGACCCACTCCACCAGCTGGCGGCGTTCGTCGTCCTTGATCCGCTCGGTCAGGGTTTCTTCGGTGTCGTCATCGAGAACCGGTACGACGACCTGGCTGATGATCGGCCCGGTGTCGACGCCGCCGTCGACGAAGAAGAGCGTCGCCCCGGCCACCTTGACGCCGTACGCGAGCGCGTCGCGCGGTCCGTGAATGCCGGGAAAGGCGGGCAGCAGCGCGTTGTGGGTGTTGATGTAGCGATCTCCGAAGCCGGCCAGGAAGTCGTCACCGACCAGCTTGAGGAACCCGGCCGAGACGACCAGGTCGGGCTTGTACTGCGCGACGGACGCCGTCAGGGCGCGATCCCAGTCGGCCCGCTCGGCGTGGTCCTTGACCTTGTGCACGAATGTCGGCACCCCGGCCGCCTCGGCGCGCTCGAGCCCGGCGATACCGTCCCGATCCGCGCCGACCGCCACCACCTGGGCGCCGTAGGCCGGATCCGCGGAGGCGTCCAGCAGGGCCTGCAGGTTCGAGCCGGAGCCCGAGATGAGCACGACGAGGCGCGCGGGCTCGGGGGTGGGCGCAACCGGATCTGTCACTCGGCAAACCATATCGTCCGAGCCCGCCCGGACGAGAATCCGGTAGAGCTACTCGGCCGGCTGCGGGCGCCGGGCCGTGACGATGGCCGCGGTGATCGCCGCTCCGATCGCCATTCCCGCGACGAGCACGCCGGCCGCAGGGATCGCGCCCGAGACGCCGACCTGAGCCATCCGGCCCGGCCCGGCGGCGCCACCCGACAGCGTCATCAGCACCAGCAGCACGATCCCGGCCAGCAGGGCAGCGATGGCACCGCGCAGAGCGAAGGCATCCCAGCCCAGCACGTCCGAGTCCGCCGCAGCCATTCCACGACGGGCGACCACGAACCCGGCCATCACCCCGGCCAGCAGCGGCACGAGGGCCGTCAGCACGAGCAGGTACGTCGGTGTCGCGCCATCCGCCGGTACTGCGGCCAGCAACGGCAGCGCGGGCAGATTGCCGACATCCACCCCGGTGGGGGCGATCGTCGTACCGACTCCGAGTTGGAAGCCAGGGCCGGCGAGGAACGCCACGACGTACAGGATCACGTTGGGGAGCAGCATCAGGCAGATCGCGAAGAGGACCACTGAGCCGACCACACCGGCGTCGAGCAGCTCCAGCATCGAGGTGACGCGGGAGAAGTGGACTGCCAGCAGTACGGCGTACAGGAGGCTGGCCACGGCCACGATCGTCAGTACCGCGGCCATGGCGGCAGGGACCACGTCACGCAGTCCCGGCGGGGTGGCGTCGGCTATGTCCCTAGCGGCTCCGGACTCGACCAGTATCCCGGCAGTGCCCGCGACGAGCGCCAGTGTGGCGGCACCAAGGAACGCTGACGCCGGGGAGACCTTCACAGCGCCGTCGGAGGTCAGGAGCGCGATGATGAGCGCACCGAGCCCGTAGGTGACAGCGAGCACTCCGGCAGCCGTTGCGAGGTCCTTGGTCTGGTCCGCCCCGCTGACCCGGGCAGTGAACCGGCCACCGCGGTACAGGCACCAGGCGAGGAACAGGGTCAGGCCAAGCGGAGCAACGCTGAGCCGTGCGTCACCGAGAGTGGCACCGGCCTTGTGAGCGACCAACCACACAGTGGCACCGGCCCGGACCGCACCGGCCGCGCCACCGAAGGCCGCGGCAAGCCAGCCGACCACTGCGACGGCAGCGCAGGCCAGTAGACCGGTGAGCAGGCAAGCACCTGCTCCTATCACCGCCGAGACGATCACCGGCTTCGTCGGTGCGATGGCGTCGGGCTGGGCGGGCCCGGGCGCCTGGTGAGATCCGCCGTCACGGGCGCCCGGACGGCTCATCATGTCGGTCATCTGCCTCCATCGTCACTCGCTGCCTGGACGCCGCTCGTTCTGACACGCCGGATATGGAAGACTTCGGCCCTGCTCGCTCTCTGTTAATTGCTTGGACTCGGGGTGGATGACGACGGACCACCAGGTACCGTCGGGTGGAATCAGTCTGGAGGTCAAGAACTAGTGACCGGTTCCCACCGCGCCTCGCGGGGCGGCAGTCGTGCCGCCGCCCGGGAGGCACGCCGTCAGCAAACGCGCCGACGGAACCAGTTGATCGGTGCCGGAGCGGCCGCGCTGCTCGTCATCGGCGGCGGCGGTATCGCGGCGGTGAACGCCTTCGGTGGCAGCGACTCCCCCGGCGACGCGAAGTCCGGCAAGGGCCAGGACGACGGTTCGGGCGGCGGCGACTCGGGCCTGCTCGGCGACGCCACCAAGACGCTGCTCGACGGCTACGCGGCCAAGCAGCTCGCGCCCGCATCGGGAGCCTGGGCCGTGGCCAGCACCGACGACGGCAGCAGCGCCCCCGACAAGGCCTTCGTCTGCCAGTCGCAGCGGTTCGCCGACCCGGCCGGCATCCGGACCTGGATCCGCAACTTCCGCAACCCGTCGACCAAGGAGACCGCGGTCCAGTACGTCGAGGTCTCCAACGACGAGGCGGCGGCCGGCAAGGCGTACAGCACGATCACCGGCTGGCTCAGCGCCTGCAACACCCCGCAGATCCGGTTGGTCGCCAGCTACACGACCGACGGCCTCGGCAGCAAGGGCGTGGTGGCCGTCTTCGGCCAGCCCGGCGACAAGTCGAACAAGTACCGCACGATCAGCGTGAGCACCGCGGGCCAGGCGACGATGGTGGTCGAGTACGACACCACCGCCAAGACCCCGCCGAAGCCGGACACCGTCATCGCGACCGCCGGCGCCGGGCTGAAGCGAATCTGCGCCGAGGCGAAGTGCACGACCGGTACGCCGACCGCCAAGCCGGGCCTGCTGCCGACCACCGAGCCGGCCGGCTTCATGGCGCCGATCGACCTGCCGGTACTGCCGAGCATCGACAAGCCCTGGGTCAGCACGGCCGGTGCGGCACCCAAGGGCAGCGGCTGCGAGACCGAGAAGCTCGACATCAAGAAGGCCAAGCCCAAGTCGTACAAGTCGCAGACGTACGTCGTACCGGAGGCCAAGGTGCCGGCCGAGTTCGGGCTGGACACCATGGTGGCGAACTTCGCCAGCCCGGCCGCGGCGAACACCTACGTCGCCGCGATCCGCAAGGCGGTCGACACCTGCAAGAAGACCCAGTCGAACGCGACCGTGAAGGCGACCGGCGACGTCGCCCTGGGCACCAGCATCAAGGGCGAGAGCTGGCGCGCGTCGTACGAGACCGGCAACAACAAGACCTTCACCTACCGGGTCGGGATCGCGGTGTCCGGATCCCGCGCGATCTACGTGCTCTACCCGGTGCTGGAGGACCTGGACATCACCAACTCCGGTTTCAACGAAGTACTGATCCGGGCAGCCGAACGGTCCGCGGCGTACAAGTAGCTCCGGTTCCTCGCCGCGGACCGGAACACTTCGTTTTTAGTCGAAAGGCTAGGCAGGGCAAAAAGCCCGCCGTACCGTTCTATTAGGCGAAGGTTTTCCTGGCCGGCCGTCGCCGATTAGTGCCAGCACGTCGAAAATGGCCATTGATCAATATGTGAGGAAAATCGATGAACAAATTCGTCGCCGCAGGACTCACGACGGCTGCCCTGGGTGGTGCGCTGTTGGCCGGCGCAGCCCCCGCCTCTGCCGCGCCCGCCTTGTCGGCCGCACCGGCGGCCGCGGTCCAGCAGACCGTCTCCCAGAGCCCGAGCACGGTACAGGGATACGAGTACTACACGTGGTACTGGGCGCGGGACACCTGCGAGAGCGAGGGCGCCAAGCTGCAGGTCCGCGGCGTCATCTCGAACTACTACTGCCAGCAGAGCGGCTGGAC
Organism: Kribbella sp. NBC_00382; assembly: GCF_036067295.1. Lineage (NCBI taxonomy): Bacteria > Bacillati > Actinomycetota > Actinomycetes > Propionibacteriales > Kribbellaceae > Kribbella > Kribbella sp. NBC_00382. The sequence continues at coordinate 3,796,809 of NZ_CP107954.1, read as the reverse complement.
CACCTGGTACCTGTACGTCCTTTACCGCTGATCAAAAAGAATTCGCCCCGCCGGGCCCGGCGGGGCGAATTCTTTTTGATTACTTGCGTTGTTACTTGGTGAGCTCCTGCATGATGCCGCGCATCAGGTTGGCGGTCTCGCTCGGCGTCTTGCCGACCTTCACGCCGACGGCCTCGAGGGCCTCCTTCTTCGCGGCCGCGGTGCCCGACGAGCCGGAGACGATGGCGCCGGCGTGGCCCATCGTCTTGCCCTCCGGGGCGGTGAAGCCGGCCACGTAGCCGACGACCGGCTTGGTGACGTTCTCCTTGATGAACGCCGCCGCCCGCTCCTCGGCGTCGCCGCCGATCTCGCCGATCATCACGATCGCGTCGGTCTCCGGGTCGTCCTGGAAGGCCTGCAGCGCGTCGATGTGGGTGGTGCCCACGATCGGGTCGCCGCCGATGCCGATCGCGGTGGAGAAGCCGAAGTCGCTCAGCTCGTACATCATCTGGTAGGTCAGCGTGCCCGACTTCGACACCAGGCCGATCCGGCCGGCGCCGGCGATGCTGGCCGGGATGATGCCCGCGTTGGACTCGCCCGGCGTGATGATGCCGGGGCAGTTCGGGCCGATGATCCGGGTGGTCCCGGAGGCCTGCGCGGCGGCGAAGAACGCGGCGGTGTCGTGCACCGGCACGCCCTCGGTGATCACCACGACCAGCGGCATGCCGGCCTCGATCGCCTCCATCACGGCGTCCTTGGTGAACTTCGGCGGCACGAAGATGACCGACACGTCGGCGCCGGTCTCCTTGATCGCGTCGGCGACGGTACCGAAGACGGCCACCGCCTTGCCGTCGAAGTCGACCGACTGGCCGGCCTTGCGCGGGTTCACGCCGCCGACGATGTTGGTGCCCGAGGCAAGCATCCGGGTGGTGTGCTTGGTGCCTTCCGAGCCGGTCATGCCCTGCACGATGACCTTGCTGTCCTTGGTCAGGAAGATAGACATTTCAGCTTTTCCCTTACTCCGCTGCCAGCTCGGCGGCCCGCTTGGCGGCGCCGTCCATCGTGTCGACCCGCTCGAGTCCGGCCAGGCCGGCCTCGTCGAGGATCCGGCGGCCCTCCTCGGCGTTGTTGCCGTCCAGCCGGACGACCAGCGGCTTGCTCACGGCCTCGCCGCGGGCGGCCAGCAGCTCGAACGCCTGGACGATGCCGTTGGCGACCGCGTCACAGGCGGTGATACCGCCGAAGACGTTGACGAAGACGCTCTTCACCTGGGCGTCGGAGATGATGATCTCCAGCCCGTTCGCCATCACCTCGGCGGACGCGCCGCCACCGATGTCGAGGAAGTTGGCGGGCTTGACGCCACCGAACTCCTCACCGGCGTAGGCGACCACGTCGAGGGTGCTCATCACGAGACCCGCGCCGTTGCCGATGATGCCGACGGAGCCGTCGAGCTTCACGTAGTTCAGGCCCTTGGCCTTGGCCGCGGCCTCCAGCGGGTCCTGCGCCGAGCTGTCGGCGTAGTCCGCGAACTCCGGGTGCCGGAACTCGGCGTTCTCGTCCAGCGAGACCTTGCCGTCGAGCGCCTCGACCCGGCCGTCCTTGAGCTTGACCAGCGGGTTGACCTCGACCAGCGTCGCGTCCTCGCTCAAGAAGACCTCGTACAGCTTGACGATCTCCGGCGCGACCGCGTCGATGATGTCGGCCGGGTAGCCGGCTGCCGTCGCGATCTCCCGGGCCTTGGCCTCGTCGACACCCTGGGCCGGGTCGATCGAGATCTTGGCGACCGCGTCCGGGTTCGTGTGCGCGACCTCCTCGATCTCCATCCCGCCGGCGGCGGAGGCGATGCAGAGGTAGTTGCGGTTGGCCCGGTCGATCAGGAAGGAGAAGTAGTACTCCTCCGCGATCGCCGCGGCCGGGACGATGTTCAGGATCTTGACGATGTGACCCTTGATGTCCAGGCCCAGGATCTCGCGGGCGCGCTCCTCGGCCTCGTCCGGGTTGGCGGCCAGCTTCACGCCGCCTGCCTTACCGCGGCCACCGGTCAGCACCTGGGCCTTCACGACCACCGTGCCGCCACCGAGCTTCTCGGCCGCAGCGCGTGCTTCCTCGGGCGTGGTGACGACTTCACCCACCGTCGTCCCTACACCGTGCTTGGCGAAGACAGTCTTCGCCTGGTACTCCATCAGATCCACGAGTGTGGTCCCTCTCTCGCCTGTTCGAGTTAGGCCGCGGCAGGCTGCGGTGCTAGAGAGGCACGGTCGCCGGCGCGTTCCGTCGGCCTGAGACTAGCCACCTCATGCCTTGCTGCGACAGTCGGGGTACACGCTGAGACGACCGTCACAGGTCTCTTGCGCCCGCGTGAAAGGCTGGTTGCCATGACAGAACAAGCGACCAGACCAGCTGACGACTGGTGGCGTAGCGCCGTCGTCTACCAGGTTTACCCTCGGTCGTTCGCCGATGCGGACGGTGACGGAACCGGTGACGTGAACGGCATCCGCTCGAAGCTGCCGTACCTGGCCGAGCTCGGCATCGACGCGATCTGGATCAGCCCGTGGTACCCGTCCCCGCTGCTCGACGGCGGCTACGACGTGGCCGACTACCGCGACATCAACCCGGAGTTCGGCACCCTGGCGGACGCCGACGCGCTGATCGCCGAGGCGCACGCGCTGGGGATCCGGATCCTGATCGACCTGGTCCCGAACCACTGCTCCTGGGAGCACCCGTGGTTCAAGGCCGCGTTGGCCGCGGAGAAGGGCTCGCCCGAGCGCGACCTGTTCTGGTTCCGCGACGGCAAGGACGGTGGCCTGCCGCCGACGAACTGGCCGGCCGCCTTCGGTGGGGGCGCCTGGCAACAGATCGAGGACGGCCAGTGGTACCTGCACATGTTCGACATCTCGCAGCCGGACTGGAACTGGGACAACCCCACGGTGATCGAGGAGTTCGACTCGATCCTGCGGTTCTGGTTCGACCGGGGCATCGACGGCTTCCGGATCGACGTCGCCGACTCGATGGCGAAGGACGCGTCGCTGCCGGACGTACCGCTCGACCCCGACGGTCACCCGACCAGGGACAAGTACGTCGGCAACCCGTTCTACGACCAGCCCGGCGTGCACCCCATCCACCAGCGCTGGCGGGCCATCGCGGACGAGTACGCCGACAGCCCGCAGGGTCCGCGGGTGTTCGTTGCCGAGGCATGGCTGTCCCCGGCCGAGCGGCTCGCGCAGTACGTAAGGTCGAACGAGTTGCACTCCGCGTTCAACTTCGACGTACTCCGGGCCGCGTGGGACGCGAAGGAGCTTCGCCAGGTCATCGACTACACCACCGAGAGCCTCTGGGCCGTCGGGGCGCCGGCGACGTGGGTACTCAGCAACCACGACACCGTTCGGCACCGCACCCGGTATGGACGGGATCAACGGGATGCGTTGGAGGGTGCGGGCGTAGTACCGGTTGATCTGGCACTGGGGCTTCGGCGGGCCAGGGCGGCTGCTCTGCTCGAGTTGGCGCTGCCCGGTGGCGCGTACATCTACCAGGGCGACGAGTTGGGTCTGCCTGAGGTCGAGGACCTGCCGGAGGAGGTACTGGACGATCCCACCTGGGAGCGCTCGGGCCACACCGTCCGTGGGCGCGACGGCTGCCGCGTGCCGATCCCGTGGAGCGGCAGCGAACCGCCGTACGGCTTCGGTACTGGCGACAGCCAGCCCTGGCTCCCCCAACCGGCCGACTGGGCTCCCCTGACGGCAGAGGCCGAGGCAGCCGACCCCAACAGCCACCTGGCCCTCTACAAGGCAGCACTCCGCATCCGCCGCTCCGAGGAAGCCCTGGGCGAAGGCCGTCTCACCTGGGACCTCGACGCCCCCGACGGCGTCCTGTCCTTCACCCGCGACCCGGGCTTCCGCTGCGTGGTCAACCTGGGCGAGGCACCGATCGACCTGCCGACCGGCGAAGTACTGCTGGCCAGCGAGCCCGTCACCGGCGGGCAGCTCCCGGTGGACGCCACCGTCTGGCTCAAGGTCTGAGACAAGCCGAGGGGCTGGACCCTGATCGGATCCAGCCCCTCGGTATCAGTTGCTGTCAGCGCTTCTCGTCGCGATCCCGCCGGTCCCGCTCATCACGGGCGCGACGCTCCTGCTCTTCGCGGTCCCTGCGGTCCCGGTCCTCTTGGTCGCGCTTGTTCCGGTTGTCTCCGTAGCTCATCTGCCACCTCCAGCGGCTAGGCCTCTGACCATACGCCGGTTGAAGGTGCCTACTTCACGCCGCCGGCGGTGAGGCCTGCGACGATCCGGCGCTGGAAGATCAGGACCGCGATCACCAGCGGGATGGTGACGACCACCCCGGCCGCCATCTGGCTGCCGAACGGCTGGTCCCGGCCGGACGCGCCGGTGAACTGCGAGATCACCACGTTGGCGGTCTGGATCTCCTTGCGGTTGACCATGCTCAGCGCGATCAGGAACTCGTTCCAGGCCGCGATGAAGGTGATGATCGCGGTGGTGAACACGCCTGGTGCCGCCAGCGGGATGATCACCTTGCGGAACGCCTGGGCCGGTGTGCAGCCGTCCACCATCGCCGCCTGTTCCAGTTCTCTGGGCATCTGCCGGAAGAACGTGGTCAGGTTCCACACCGCCAGTGGCAGCGCGAACGACAGGCTGGGCACGATCATCGCCTGGTAGGTGTTGATCCAGCTGATGTCGACGAACAGCTTCTTCAGCGGGATCACCAGCGAGATGCCGGGGAACATCGAGGTGGTGATGATGATCGCCAGCACGAAGTTCTTGAACCGGAACTCCAGCCGGGCCAGCGTGTAGGCCGCGACCATCCCGATGACCAGGGTCAGGATCGTCACTGTGCCGGCCACGATCAGGCTGTTCAGCAAACCTCTGCCGAAGCCTGTTCCTGGCTTGAAGACGTCCTTGATGTTCTGCACCGACCAGGTTGTCGGGATGATCGAGTTGCTGAACTGGTCGGACGGCCGGCGCAGCGCCGACACGACCATCCAGTAGAACGGCGCCAGGCAGTAGAGCACGATCAGCGCGACACCCAGCAACGGCGCCCACCGGCGCAGCGGCCCGGCCTCGGCGGCCTTGACATCGATCTTCGCGGGAGCCTTCTCAGCTACGGCCATCAGAACCCTCCTCCGCCACCAGCGGCAGCCGCCGGCCCGACCCCGGGCGGCGCGTCAAGCTTGTTCTTGCTCTTGCCGTTCTTCTTGCCCTTCTTCTTCTGCACGGCGTCTCCGAGCACGTCGGCGCCGAGCAGTTTGACGAACACGAAGGCGGTCACCGCGACGTAGATGAACAGCAGCGTCGCGTACGCCGCGGCCGGCCCGTACCGGTTCTGGTTCGACTCCAGATAGGCCAGGATCGACAACGTCTCCACCGAGGACTTGTTGGCTCCGACCAGCACGAACGGCAGGTCGAAGATCCGCAGCGTGTCGAGAATGCGGAACAGCACCGCAACCAGCAGAGCCGGTTTGACCAGCGGCAACGTGATCCGGATGAAGGTGTTGAACGGGCTCGCCCCGTCCACCTTGGCGGCCTCGTAGACCTCGTCCGGAATCGTCTGCAGGCCCGCCAGTACCAGCAGCCCGATGAACGGTGCGGTCTTCCAGGTGTCGGCGATGATGACCGACAGGACCGACTGCCAGCCTTCGGTCGACCAGAGGATCTGCTGGCCGAGCAACGCGTTCGCGGCACCGTCGGCCTGGAAGATCCACTTCCAGAGCAGCGCCGAGACGACCGTCGGGATCGCCCACGGCACCAGGATGGCGGCGCGGACGACACTGCGACCCTTGAACGCCTTGTGCATCACCATGGCCATCGCCATCCCGAGAATGGTCTCCAGGACCACACAGGTGACGGTGAAGAACGTGGTGTTGTAGAAGGCGTTCCAGAAACGGTCGCCGACCTCGCCGCTGAAGATCGCGGTGAAGTTGTCCAGGCCGACGAACTGCGAGCCCTGGACGATGAAGCCGTCGGCGTCGACGCGGTCGCCGCTGGTGTAGAGCGACTCGCGCAACGCGGCGATGATCGGATAGACGACGACCAGGACCAAGACGATCAGGGTCGGTGACAACAGCGTGGCTGCGAGCCGGCCGGTGCCCTCGTTGAACGAGGTGACCCGGTCGGCCTTGGTGGTCTGCTTGCCTGGTCCGGCCTTGACCGGGGCGGCGGATGCACTCACCTTTGCCTCCTTCTCTCCACCCGGCGGAGCCGGGCAGGGACAGGCCAGGGCCGGCACGTCGACAGTTCGTCGAGTACCGGCCCCGCCGTTTCGATCATGGGGTGATGAGTGAGCTCAGCTTGGTCTGCAGACCGGCCAGCGCATCCTTGGGTGGTGTCGTGCCGGTCAGGGCGCCGTACGCGGCTTCCTGGATGGCAGTGGTGACATCGCCGTACTTGACCACCTTGGGCCGCGACTTGGCGGACCCGATCGAGGCCTTCAGCGGTGCGAGGTACGGGAACTGCTTGTTCAGCGCGGCGTCGTCGTACAGCGAGGCCCAGGTCGGCGCCTGCGACGTCTTCTCGATGTTGGCCCGCTGGCGTTCCTCGCTGGCCATGAAGTTGATGAAGTCGACCGCGGTCGCCTTGTTCTTGGCGAACTCGTTGATGCCGTAGTTGTGACCGCCCAGGGTCGAGACCCCGGCGCCGTCCTTGCCCGGCAGCGGCGCGACCGCGAACTTGCCGGCCACCTTGGACGAGCCGTCGGTCTTGTTGGCCAGCGCGTACATGTACGGCCAGTTGCGGTGGAAGACCAGGTTGCCTTCCTGGAAGGCCCGGCGACCCGGCTCCTCCTGGTACGTGATGGCGGCCTTCGGGATCTCACCCGACTTGAAACCGTCGACCAGGAACTGCAGACCGGCCAGCGCCTCCGGGGTGTCCACGTTCGGCTTGCCGTCGTCGCCGACGACCACACCGCCCGCACCGTTGACAGCCTCGGAGAAGTTCACCGTCAGGCCTTCGTACTTCTCGAACTGACCGGCGTAGCAGCTGATCGTCTTGCCCTCGGGCAGCGCCTTGACCTTGTCGCAGGCGGCCTTCATCTCGGCCCACGTGGTCGGCGGCTTCACACCCGCCTTGTCCAGCAGGTCCTTGCGGTAGTAGAGCAATCCACCATCGGACGTGACCGGTACGGCGTACAGCTTGTCCCGGTACTTCGCCGTGTCGACCGTTGACGGCAGCAACTTGCCGAGGTCGGGGAACTTGTCCTCGGGCAGCTGGGTGATCCACCGGTTGGCCGCGAACTCGGCGGTCCAGACGACATCGAGGTTGAGCACCGTGAAGGTGTCCGACTTCGCCTGCGCGTTCTGGATCATCTGGCTGCGCTGGGCATCGGCCGACTCGGGTAGCTCCGAGACGGTCACCTTCTGGTCCGGGTGCTGCGAGTTCCAGGCCGCGACCTGGGCCCCGAGGTTGCCGGAGGTGTCCTTGCCGGTGGCAAACGTAATCGGCCCGCGGCCTTCCAGTGCCCCCGCCGCCGCGCCACCCGTGTCGCTCTTGCTTCCGTCGTCACCGCCACACGCGGAGGCGAGCAGCGCCAAGCTGCCGGCCACGGCCAGAGCGACCGCCTTGCGCGTATGTGATCGTTCAAACCTCATCGTGTACCTGCCCTCTCCCGATGGGATGTCACATGGTCCTGCGTCGGTCGTCCGCAGACCCCCACCACGCTGCGAGCCGGCCTCTCCGGACAGTAACCGAGATCGGGGCCGATGTGTCCTGAGCCACACATCTTCCCGGTCCCGGTGGTTGCCCGGACTAACTAACGCATGGCTGTATGCGACCGCGATTCCACACCGTGCACAACCAGGTATTTCTTAACGATTAGGTATTACCGATTAGTAACATGCCAATCGGCTGCACACAGTGGTCAGGCAGTCGCTGAGGCGTCGCCGACATGGCCGCGGACCCACTCGACGATCTCGGTGGTGGTCGCGCCGGGAGTGAAGATCTTGTGCACGCCGAGCTCGGCCAGCGGCTGCATGTCGGCCTCGGGGATGATCCCGCCGCCGAACACGACGATGTCGTCGGCGTCCCGCTCGGTGAGCAGCTCGCGGACCTTCTTGAACAGGGTCATGTGCGCACCCGAGAGCACCGACAGACCGATCGCGTCGGCGTCCTCGGCGATCGCGGTCTCGACGATCTGCTCGGGCGTCTGGTGCAGACCGGTGTAGATGACCTCCATACCGGCGTCCCGCAGGGCCCGGGCGACCACCTTCGCGCCGCGGTCGTGGCCGTCCAGTCCTGGCTTGGCAACAACTACTCGCAGTGGGCTCGTGGCAGACATATGCAGAAGCTACCTCACGGATCAGACACAGCGGCGTGTGTTCCCGGCCACGCGAACGGGGAACCGGTTACCGTTGAAAGTGATCGGACCAGTTGTACGGGGGGTCTGATTGGGAGTGAGGAGACGCGATGAGCGCCGAGGACATCCGGGAAGCTCTCCAAGGACTCAAGTACGGCGCCCGCTCGGTGCTGTCGCCCCGCGTGCTGCAGGGTGCCGCCGTCGAGCTCGGCTGGATCACCACCCACCTCGCGATGTACCCGCTCGGCTTGGTCGGCGCCTCCGGCAACCGCGCCGAGCGACTCACCCTGAGCGGCCTGACGCCGGCCCAGCGCAGCCTCCTGGTCGGCGACGTCCGGGCGGCCGGTACGCCGATCCTGCTCGCTCACGGCATCATCGACAACCACACGGTGTTCGCCCTGATGCGCCGCCAGCTGCTCCGCCGCGGCTTCACCCGGATCCAGACCTTCTCGTACTCCCCATTGACGCTCGATGTCCGGAGTACCGCCGAGCGGATGGGCGCCGAGATCGAGCGGCTCTGCGAGGAATCCGGTTCGGACCAGATCCACATCGTCGGCCACAGCCTGGGCGGCCTGATCGCCCGGTACTACGTGCAGCGGCTAGGCGGCTCCGAACGCGTCCACACCTGCGTCACGCTCGGCACCCCGCACCAGGGCACGTTCGCCGCACGACTCTTTCCCTGGCCGCTGGTCAAGCAGCTCCGGCCGGACAGCGACCTGATGGCCGAGCTCGCCGAGCCGGCGCCGGACTGCCAGACCCGCTTCGTCGCGTTCTACAGCGACGTCGACCAGCTGATCGTGCCGCAGCGGCGGGCCCGGATCCGGCACCCCGACCTGATCGCCCGCAACGTCCGGGTCGACGGGGTCGGTCACCTGTCACTGCCGTTCCACGGCGATGTGGTCCATCAGATCACCGGAATGTTGTCGCATCTCGACGACGAACAGCACACAGTCGCGTGAAAGTTCTTCCTGACATAGCAGCCTTCTGAGCGCTCAGGCCGATGCACGTGCAGCCGCGCATGCAAAAGTTTCGTGAAGCTAGGGCCCGAAATGGGGTGGCGGGGTTTGTCGGCTCGTTGCGGTTCCGTTATGGTGCATGAGCCCCCGAGGGGAATAAAACCTCCCGGGAGTGAACCAACAGGACAGCCCCCCTCCCCTGTGACCGAAAGGCCACGTTGTGTCCCAGCACCGTGCCGCGGCCAGCCGCGTCACGCCAGGCAAAGCTGCCAGCGCTGCGCGCAAGACCGGCGCAGGTCGTCACAGTGGCAAGCATCGAGTCGCCAGGCGTAACACCCCGAGCAGTACGCAGGTAGTAGGACTGACCGCAGCACTTGCGGCCGCAGCCGGCGCCGTCGGCTTCAGCCACAGCGCGCTCGCGAACCCGACGTCGGCCAACTCCGCCGTCAACATCGCCGCGCTGAGCATCGGCGACGGGCAGATGAACGCGCTGACCACCGCGCGGATCGAGCGCCGCCAACTGGCCACCCGTGACTCCTCCCGGGTCGAGCTCACCGGCGCCGACCTGACCAAGAAGCAGGCCGCGGCCGACCGGATCTCGAAGGCCCGCGCCGCCAAGCTCGACGCCACCCGCGCCCTCACCGTGAAGCGCGCCAGCGCCCTCGCGAGCGCCAAGGCGAAGGCCGAGCTGGCCGAGAAGACCGCCCGCGAGTCGGCCACCCGCTGCGAGATGATGATCTCCGGCTACCACATCACCGCCGGCTTCGGTCAGGCCGGCGGCCGCTGGGCCCGCAACCACACCGGCACCGACTTCGCCGCCCCGATCGGCACCCCGATCCGCAGCGTGATGAAGGGCGTCGTGGTCAGCGCCGAGTTCGCCGGCCCGTACGGCCGCCAGGTCCGGGTCCGGCACGAGGACGGTACCGAGACCTGGTACAACCACATGTCGAAGTTCAGCGTCTCGGTCGGCGAGACCGTGTACGCCGGCGACCAGGTCGGCGCGGTCGGCGTCACCGGCAACACCACCGGCCCGCACCTGCACTTCGAGGTCCGCCCGAACGGTGGCGACCCGATCGACCCGATGCCGTGGCTGCGCAACCACTGCGGCCTCAACCCCTGATCCACGCTGTTGAATAAGGCTTGGCTCAGCGCTGATCCGCGGTACTAGGCTGCCGCGCATGCGCCCGCGGCCTGGTGAGGTCCTCCATTTCTCCGAAGATCCGGCGATCCAGATCTTCCGGCCCCACATCGCCGCCACGTCGACCAAGACCGGTGAGTACGTCTGGGCCGTCGGCCACGATCGTGCGCCCGACTACTGGTTCCCCCGGCAGTGCCCCCGCGCGATGGCATGGGTGGGCCCCGGGACGTCATCAGAGGACCGCTCCCGCATCATCGGCGACGGAAGTGGCATGCGGGTGCACGCAGTCGAGTACGGCTGGCTGGAAGCGATGCGCACGGTCGAGTTGTACGCGTACCGGCTGCCCGCCGAGCCGTTCCAGCCTGCTGAGGCGGCTTTCGTGGCGACAACCGAGGTGACGCCGCTGGGTCCGCCTGAGCGGGTCGGCGATCTCTTCGAGCTGCATGAGGAAGCCGGTATCCAGTTGCGCGTACTGCCCCGGCTGCACGAGTTCTGGGACGCTGTGGTCGCGAGCACGCTCGAGTTCAGTGGGATCCGGCTGCGCAACGCGATCGCCCGCTGATGGCCTGGTCCTCGGACTCCTATCGCGAGGTGGGTGAGGCTGCCTGGGGGTGGGTGCTTGGGCAGGTTCGGTGGAATGACGGGCCGTGGATTCCTGAGTCGGTGGGTGGGCCGGGGGCGGCGGAGGTACCGGAGTACCGGGACAACGGGATGCACAGTGGGCTTGGGGGGCTGGCGCATGGGCTGGCTGAGATCAGGCTCAGCCGGGCCTGGACGGCCGAGGAGCAGACGCTGGCGGAGGCGATTGCCGAGCAGGTCAACGCTGGCATCGCGGCGGAGACCAACTGCACCTTCTTTGATGGGTTGGTCAGCCACATCGGCGTACTGACGTCGTTGGGCATGCCTGGCTCGGCTGCTGCGGTTGAGCGGCTGCTGGAGCTGGCTGAGCCTGACGGGTGGCCGTCCAGCTTTGTCGACCCGGACAGATACCTGCCAGGCGCGCGGATCAACGACATGACGCTCGGTACCGCCGGGGTGCTCCTGGGTGCGCTGTGGGCCCGCAGGAGCGGCGTAGAGGGCGCTACCCGGCTCGCAGAGCAGGCACTGGCGGTACTGCGCGCCGAAGCGGTCTCACGGCCCACCGGCCTGGACTGGCCGTTCATACCGGAGCGCTTCCTGACCGAGCCGCGCTCATCGATGCCGAACCTGTCGCACGGACTCGCCGGGATCGCGGCGACACTAGCCATCGCCGGTACTGAGCTCGGCCTGCCAGATCTGGTGGCGGCGGCCCAGGGCGGGGCGGAGCATCTAGTAACTCTCACGGTCGGCGACGACAAGGGCCTGCTGATCCCGAGGCTGGTACCGGTCAAAGAGGACTCGGATCTCGACCCGGTCACCTACAACTGGTGCCACGGCCCAGCCGGGACGTCGCTGCTCTTCGCCGCACTGGAGCACGCCGGTGTCGAGCAGGTAGCCGGTGAGTCGCCAGTGACCTGGCGGCGGCGCTGCTCCCACAGTGTTCGGACGTCTGGACTCCCAGAGCGGCTCTACCCAGGCTTCTGGGACAACGACGGCCGCTGCTGCGGTACTACGGGAGTCGCCGACGTGCTGCTCGACTCGTGGCAGTCCACGGGCGACCAGGTCGACTTGGACTTCGCACTGTCCCTGGCTGACACGCTGGTCGAGCGCGCGGTCCGCGACGGCGAGCACGCCTACTGGCAGTTCATCGAGCACCGCGACGAGGTCCCACTCCTGCCCCCAGGGGTCGGCTGGATGCAGGGGGCCGCGGGGATAGCGGCGTACCTCTTCAGGGCGGCCCGGGTGGTCGACCAGGGCCGTGCCGCTATCCCCGCCCTCCGGATGGAGAACTGGTGGGCGTCCTTACCTCACCCGGTGTAGCCCGCGAAGATCTTGCTGAACTCGTAGGGCGTCTGCGGCACGTTGGTGCAGTTCGTGAGTGAGCCGTTGCAGGCGTTGCGGTCCCGGGTCATCTCCCAGAAGGCCAGCATCCCGAGGTGCTTGGTGCGGGCGAAGTTCACCAGCTGGGTCGAGTGGCTCTGGTTGAAGGTGCCGCCGTCGTCGTTCTTGCCGAGCATCGGCGTGACGCCGACCTTGAGCCACGCCTGGGCGTCGGTGAGGGCCGGCCACAGCGACTTGATCTGACCGAACGTGGACTGTGCGGCCTGGACGGCGAAGTCCCCGTAGTTGCCGGAGGACCGGTTGTAGTCCATGGCCATCACGTTCACCACGTCGACGTTGACGCCGTTGTCGCGGGCCGACTTGAGGGTCGCGAACCCGTTCGCGTCGAGGCCTTCGGGCAGTACTGGCAGGGTGAGCGAGATCTTCAGCGCGGGCCGGTTGGCCTGCAGGATGGCGAGGGCCTGGGAGCGCCTGGCGACCGAGACCGGGTCGGCCACCGCCCCGCCCTCGATGTCGATATCCAGGTAGCGCAGCTGGTAGGCGTCGACGACAGCCTGGTACTCGGTAGCGGTCGCCTGCGGTGTCGGGCACACCTGGGCGAGTTCGCTGCCTGCGGCGCCGCCGAGGGAGATCTTGACGTCGCCGCCACGGGCCCGGATCGCGTCGATCTGATCCTTGCCCCAGCCGGTCCGGGGGTCGTACGCGCCGAACCAGCTCGCGTGGCAGCCGCCGGCTCCGGTGATGAATCCGAGGGTGAAGGATCGGAGGTTTCCGGCGGTGGCCATCGTGGTGAGCGAAGGCGTCGGCCAGGCACCCATGTCGACGTACGGCGCGACCGGTACCAGTGACCCGGCCGGGCCGGGCAAGGTGCTCGCGGTGACCGTGTTGCTCGCCGGCGAGGAGTTCCCGGCCGCATCGTGCGCACGCACCGAGAAGGTGTAGGCGGTCCCTGGGTTGAGTCCGCCAACGGTGCCGGTGGTCGCGTCCGTGCTGATCACCGGCGTGCTACCGGAGTAGACGTCGTAGCCGGTCACCCCGATGTTGTCGGTGGAGGCGTTCCAGGCCAGTGCCACGATGCTGTTGCTCGTCGCCGTGACCCTGAGATTGCCGGGTGCGGTCGGTGCACTGGTGTCACCCGAGCCGCCTTCGCAGAGGCCGCCGTTGACCCGGCAGTTCGTCGGGCGGGCCGGGCCGTTCGCGATGAATCCGAACGTGGCCGACTGGCCGGCCGCGAGCGGAGCGTTCCAGCTCGCGTTCCCGGCGACGATGTGATTGCCGGTGCGGGTGATGACGGAATCCCAGGAGCTGGTGATGTTCGTGCCGGTGGCGAGGTCGAACTCGACCTTCCAGCTGCTGATGGTGGAAGCCGTGCCGTTGGTGACGGTGTAGGCGGCCTGGAAGTTGCCGCTCCACTCGCCGGTCAGCGCGTACGTCGCGGTGACCGAACCGGCCGCCGTCGCGGGAGCCGCGACGGCGAAGGCGGCGAGCAGAGTGAGGAGGGCGAGAACAGGAGTGAGCATGCGTGACCTGGGGCGGGTCATGGTCGCCTCCGAGCGATGAAGTTAGATAATTAAGAAGCATTAGTATCTAAGGATCGCCGCAGGTCAAGAGGTCACCACGTTGGAGTTGGGCTAGCGGCGCCAAACCTCGGCAGTGGTGAGGAAGGCGGACGATCCCGGGCGGTCGGCCGAGCCGTCCACCTGGACGAAGCCCGGTACGGACGCGCCGCCGATCGACACCGTCGCGGAGCGGACCGGGGCGATCACCAGGCTGAGGCTGTGGGCGCCCTCGGCGAGCTGGAAGTTGTCGGTCGCGAACAGCCGCCGGTCGAGCACGCCGCCCATCTCGATCTGGATGTCGGCGGCCTTGGCGCTCAGCCCGTCGGCGAGGTTCATCGAGACCTGGACCAGGTCGCGCTCGACGGCCGGCTCGTGCCACGGCAGGCCTTGCACCTCGAGGAACGAGCGGACGAAGTACCGCTCCAGCCAGGAGGCCAGGTCGACGTCCTCGGAGACCACCCGGACGATCCCGTCGAACCAGAGCACTACCGCCGTACCGGCTCCGCAGATCGACCAGTCGACCATCCAGATCGAGGCGAACGCGGTGACCTTGCCGTCCTTGTCGAACAGCCTCAGCCCAGGGTTCGCCCCCGCCAGGATGATCCGGCGGTTGCTCGCGTCTGGTGCCTTGGGCATGGGGCTGGACCTTCGTCCGGGAGGGGCCGAACCTCAATTGTCGCAGCCAGCCTGCTTTTCGGCACGTCGTGGTCTGTTAAATCTTTTCCACAGGGGCGTAGCGGAGCAGGAGGCGCTTGACGCCCTCGGAGCCGAAGTCGATATCCGCCTGGGCCTGCTGACCCTCTCCGCGGACCACCACGACGGTGCCCATGCCGAAGCTGTCGTGCACCACCCGGTCGCCCGGGTTGAGGCTGACGATGGGCTTGTCGGACGCCGTCCGCCGGGCCGGCTCCCACCGCGATTGGACCCCACTGGAGCCGCCGGACGACGTACCGGTCCCGGACCAGCGGGTGATCGCGGACTCGTCGCGGCGCCAGTCGAGCAGCTCGCCGGGGATCTCCTCCAGAAAGCGCGAGGGCGGGTTGTGCTGCGGGGCGCCGAACGCGCTGCGGACCGCTGCCCGCGAGATCGCCAGCCGCTGCCGGGCGCGGGTGATCCCGACGTACGCGAGCCGCCGCTCCTCCTCCAGTTCCTTCATGTCGTTCAGCGACCGGGAGTGCGGGAAGATGCCGTCCTCCATCCCGGTCAGGAAGACGACCGGGAACTCGAGGCCCTTCGCGGTGTGCAGGGTCATCAGCGTGACCACGCCACCGTCGTCGGCGGCGTCGGGGATCTGGTCCGCGTCGGCGACCAGCGCGACCCGCTCCAGGAACGCCTGCAGATCGGCCGGCTCGTTGGCAGCGGTGCGCTCCTCGACGAACTCCCGGGCGACCGAGATGAACTCGTCCAGGTTCTCCACCCTGGTCTCGTCCTGCGGGTCCGGCGACTTCTGCAGCTCCTCGTAGTACCCGGAGCGGTGCAGTGCGACGTCCAGGATGTCGTCCGGCGGGGCGCCCGAGTCGACCATCGCGGTCAGCTCGTCGAGGATGTCGATGAAGGCCTGTACTGCGTTGGCGCTACGGCTAGCCATCGCCGGGGCGTCGTGAGCCCGCCGCAGGGCCGCCGAGAAGGTGATCCGGTCGCGGAGAGCCAGCGCCTCGATCGCCGCCTCGGCGCGCTCGCCGATGCCGCGCTTGGGCACGTTGAGGATCCGGCGCAGCGAGACGGTGTCCTCGGGGTTGGTCAGCACCCGCAGGTACGCGAGCGCGTCGCGGACCTCCTTGCGCTCGTAGAACCGGACGCCGCCGACCACCTTGTAGGGATGGCCGGTACGGATGAAGACCTCCTCGAACACCCGTGACTGCGCGTTGGTCCGGTAGAACACCGCGACGTCGGACGGCTTGACCCCGTCGGCGTCGGCCAGCCGGTCGATCTCGTCGGCGACGAACTGTGCCTCGTCGTGCTCGTTGTCGGCCACATAGACCGCGATCTGCTCACCCTGGCCGGAGTCCGACCACAGGTTCTTCGCCGGACGGCCCTCGTTCCGGCTGATCACCGCGTTGGCCGCGGACAGGATCGTCTGGGTGGAGCGGTAGTTCTGCTCCAGCAGGATCGTCTCGGCGCCGGCGAAGTCCTCCTCGAACGCGAGGATGTTGCGGATCGTCGCGCCGCGGAAGGCGTAGATGGACTGGTCGGAGTCGCCGACCACCATCAGCTCGGCCGGCGGACTGATCGGGCCGTCGTTCGGGCCCGGCTCCAGTTGCGCACAGAGCTCACGGATCAGCGTGTACTGCGCGTGGTTGGTGTCCTGGTACTCGTCGACGAGCACGTGGCGGAACCGGCGGCGGTAGTACTCCCGGACCTCGGGGAAGGCCTGCAGCAGGTTGACCGTGGTCATCAGCAGGTCGTCGAAGTCCAGCGCGTTGGCCTGGGCCAGCCGCTCCTGGTAGATCCGGTAGCACTCGGCGTACGTCTCTTCCAGGTGGTTCTCGGTCTTGGAAGCGGCCGACTCGTGGTCGATCAGCTCGTTCTTCTGGGTGCTGATCCAGTTCAGGATCGCGCGCGGGTTGTACCGCTTGACGTCCAGGTCGAGCTCGCGGCAGACCAGCGTCATCAGCCGGCGCGAGTCGGTGCTGTCGTAGATCGAGAACGTCGAGCTGATCCCGAACCGCTTGATGTCGCGGCGCAGGATCCGCACGCAGGAGGAGTGGAAGGTGGAGACCCACATCAGCTTCGCCCGCGGCCCGACCAGGTCGACGACGCGCTCGCGCATCTCGGCGGCCGCCTTGTTGGTGAAGGTGATCGCCAGGATCGACCCCGGATGCGCGTCCCGCGCCGCCAGCAGATACGCGATCCGCCGGGTCAGCACCCGCGTCTTGCCCGACCCCGCACCGGCCACCACCAGCAACGGCTTGCCCGCATGCACCACAGCAGCCCGCTGCTGCGGGTTCAACCCCTCGAGCAGCTCGGCCGGATCCGCCCGGTGCTTCTTGGGCGCCTCGAGCGGTACCGGCAGTTCATCTGGAGAAAAGAGCGTCGTCATCGCCCACCACCTTAGACACCCCTCCCGACAAACGCCGACTCGCTGGACGGCGGCCGGTTCGTCGCCTGTCAGCAGACCTGCTGTGGGCAGAAAACCTGGGGTCGGGGGTCCGCGGGTGGTCATGGTGGAGGCATGGCGGATGAAACGAAAGTTCCGATGTTCAGTGAGCAGACTCGGCTGGGGTTGTTGCGGCGGCGGGTGGTGGTGCTGGACGGGCAGTTGGACGATGACAACGGGACGTTGCTGGCTACCCAGTTGCTGACGTTGGCGGCTGAGGACCCGGAGGCGGATGTGTCCTTGTGGATCCATTCGATCGGGGGGTCGGTGCCGTCGATGCTGGCGATCCGGGACGTGATGCGGCTGGTGCCGTGTGACGTGTCGACGCTGGCGCTCGGGCTGGCCTGCAGTGCGGGGCAGTTCCTGCTGTCGGCCGGTACGCCGGGCAAGCGCTTCGCGCTCCGGCATGCGCGGGTCCTGATGCACCAGGGGTCGGCCGGGATCGGCGGCTCGGCGGTGGAGATCGAGATCCAGGCGAACGACCTGAGGCACATCCGCGACACCGTGCTCGGGCTGGTCGCGGCCGATACCGGGCAGCCGATCGAGACGGTCTTCGACGACTCGCTGCACGACCGGTGGTACACGGCCGAGGAGGCCCGGACGTACGGGTTCATCGACCACATCGTGGAGACCTTCGACCAGGTGATGCCACAACAGACCGCACAGGCAGGAGTGATCCGATGAGCTACATGATTCCCAACGTGGTCAGCCCGCATCCGCGCGGCGACCGGATCATGGACGTCTACTCGCATCTGCTGACCGAGCGCATCATCTACCTCGGTACTGCGATCGACGCCGGCGTCGCGAACGCGTTGATCGCCCAGCTCCTGCATCTGGAGGCGGACCGGCCGGAGAGCCCGATCAACCTCTACATCAACTGCGAGGGCGGTGACATGACGGCCATGCTCGCGATCTACGACACCATGCAGGTGATCAGCGCCCCGGTCGCCACGTTCTGCGTCGGCCAGGCGATCGCAGCAGGCGCAGTACTGCTCGCCGCTGGAGCACCTGGCGAGCGGGCGATCCTGCCGCATGCTCGCGTCGTACTGCACCAGCCGGGTGCGAGTGGCCGGGGCACCATCCCCGACCTGATCCTGCAGGCCGACGAGTTGGTGCGCGTACGCAGTCAGCAAGAGGCGATCCTGGCGGCCCATACCGGGCAGTCGATCGAACGGCTCCGCCACGACACCGACCGCGACCACGTCCTCACCGCCCAGGAGGCCTGCGACTACGGCATCGCCGACGAGGTGATCCAGCACCGCAACCTCAAGCGCGTCCCCGCACTGACGGCGTCAGGAGTTAAGGTCACGGCGTGACTGTGCCCCCTGCGAATCCCCGTCCTGACAGTGAGATCGAGCGCGTCCTGGTGGTCTCCGCGCATCCCGACGACGTCGACTTCGGCGTCGCCGGAACGGTCGCGCTGTGGACCAAGGCGGGGATCGAGGTCAGCTACTGCATGGTGACCGACGGCCAGGCCGGCGGGTTCGAGGCCGATCGCGATCGCGCCGAGATGCCCGCAGTACGCCGGGCCGAACAGACCGCGGCGGCCGAGCAGGTGGGGGTCCACGACCTGCACTTCCTCGGCTACCAGGACGGCTACCTCGAACCGACCCAGGACGTGATCCGGGACATCAGCCGGGTGATCCGCCAGGTTCGCCCGCAGCGGCTGGTCTGCCAGTCGCCCGAGCGCAACTGGTCCCGGCTGCCGGCCTCGCACCCCGACCACCTCGCGGCCGGCGAGGCCACCGTGCGGGCGTTCTTCCCGGCCGCCGGCAACCCGTTCGCGTACCCCGAGCTGACCGAGGAGGCGTGGACGGTCGGCGAGCTCTGGCTGGTCGCACACCCGGAGTTCAACCACTACGTCGACATCACCGACACCGTCGACCAGAAGCTGGCCGCCGTGATGGCCCACACTAGCCAGCACGCCGATCTCGACACCCTGATCCCCCGGGTCCGCACCATGCTCAACCACAACGCCACCCGGGCCGGCTTCCCCGACACCCACTTCGCCGAAGCCTTTACGGTCATCCGCCTCGGCTGACCGCCTGTCCATGGGGGGCGCCGCAACCCGCGTACCAGAAGGGCCTCGTTGCCCGGAGCTAAAGCATTTGCGGGTTTCACGCACGAGCGCGAGGCTCTCGCCATGACGATTTCTCATCAGGTGGTCGGCGACGGGCCGGCAGTGTTGTTGGTTCATGCGGGAGTCTGTGATGCGCGGATGTGGGCCCGGCAGGTCGAGGACCTGCGGAGGGATCATCGGGTGATCACGGTGGATCTGCGCGGGTACGGCGAGACGCCGCTCGAGGCGGGGGCGAAGTACGCCGATGCCGCGGATGTGCTCGAGGTGCTCGACGAGCTGGGAGTGTCGAGTACGAAGGCTGTCGGGTCGTCGTACGGGGCGTACATCGTGTTGCAGGCGGCCAGCCGGGCGCCGGAGCGGTTCGAGCGACTGGTGCTGATGTCGCCGCCGGCGGACAACGTGGTGCCTACCGATGATTTCCGGGCGTTCGCGGCTGAGGAGAACCGGCTGCTGGAAGCCGGGGACATCGACGGGGCGACGGAGCTGAACGTGCGGACGTCGGTTGGGCCTGAGGCTGACGACGCGGCGCGTGAGCTGGTGCGGGTGATGCAGAAGCACGCGTTCGAGGTGCAGCTGGCGGCGGGTGACGTGGACGCCGACGAGTGGGAGGTCGGTGGCATCACGGCGCCGATCAAGCTCTTCACCGGGGCGCACGAGCTGAAGTTCTTCGGCGCCTGCGCGGAGTACCTGGTGGAGCTGCTGCCGGATGTCGAGCACACCGAGCTTTCCTGGGCGGGGCATCTGCCGTCGCTGGAACGGCCGGACGAGATGACCGCGCTCATTCGCGCTTCGCTCGGCTAGCAAGCTGAAACGGCCGGCGCGGGATCCGCGCCGGCCGTTCGGGAGTACAGGAAGTACTAGTTGTCAGTCGGCGAGGGCGCCCATCGGGTCCCAGGCCGGGAGCACGATCGGGGCCTCGTCGAAGCGGGCCTGCAGGTCGGCCGGGAGGGACGACTTGCGGACGGCGATCTCGAAGACGTGCTCGGCGTACCAGGAGTCGTTCATCGTCCAGAAGCCGTTGTCGGCCTTCTCGTCGCCCCAGCTGTTCTCCACCCGCCAGCGGCGCGGCTTGCCGTCGACCAGGTCGACGCCGGTGAACAGCATCGCGTGCGTCATCAGCGTCTCGTGGTGCAGCAGCCGCTCGGCCTTGTCCAGCGAGAACTCGGTGTCGTAGACGGCGCCGAAGTCGTACAGCCCGGCGTCCCAGTAGCCGAGGTCGGCCGACATCTGCTTGCCGACGTCACAGCCGAACCAGACCGGCTCGCCACCGACGATGGCGTCCTGGGTGAGCTGCTTCATCAGGTCGATCTCGACGTTCAGGTAGACCACCGGCGGGGCGTCGATGACGTTGCCGAGGTAGTCGACGGTGAAGGTCTTGCCGGTCGGGCTCGACTCGCGCGGGTCGTGCACGATGCAGACGTACTCGTCGACCGGCAGCGTCACGTACGCGGCGGCGAACTCGGCCGGCGTCGTCCAGCCGTCGCGGTGGAAGCCCTTGTCGCTGTCTTTCCACTGCCACAGGAACTTCTGCGGCGGCGTACCGAGGTGGATGCTCAGCACCCGGTGGATCGTGGTCAGCAGCTCCTGCTTGTGCGCCCGCTGCGCCTCGGCGCCGTCGAGCTTGCGCAGGTCGCGCGCGCCCTGGCGGAGCAGCTTGCGGAGCGAGTCGTTCATCTGCGCGGTGGCCGACGAGCTCTCCGTCTCCGGCATCGCGGTCTTCGGCACCAGGCCGTGCTTGCGGACCAGCGCGACGAACATGTTCCACTGGCCGCCGTCACCGATCGGGTCGGACAGCAGGTGCGCCACGGTCCGGTCGTCGACGTCGCGCTCGGCGGTGTCGATCATCGCCTCGAGGAAGAAGTTGGCCCGCTCGAACTTGTCCCAGAACAGCAGGTAGTTCTGGGAGAACTCGAAGTCCTTCACGCCGAGCTTCTCGGCGGTACCGGCCCGGAGCAGGTTCAGGCCGGCGAACAGCCAGCACCGCCCGCTCTTCTTCTGGTTCGTCACCTTCCAGTCGTCGAGCAGGTTCGACACGGAATGGTCGATCGAGGTGACGATCTGGCGATCCAGGGCGATCTTGGCGATCGGCGTCTCCGTGACGGCGTTCTGCATCACCCGGTACTGCGGGTTCGACGCGAACTCCTTCTCGAAGAGCGCGAGCTGTTCGGCTGTGAGATTCCGCTCCATGAGAGTCGACGGTATAACAGTCCCAAAGCCCGCTGCGCCCCTGTCGGGGTGGCGAATATGTGCCCTGTCCACAACTCGCCAAGCTAGTTGAAAACGATTGTCAATAGTATGTAAGGTGTGACGATGGCACAACGTGGAAAGCCGGCCGGTCCCCGCAAGCCGAAGCAGAATCCGCTGCACAAGGTCGAGTTCGTCGACTACAAGGACACCGCTCTGCTCCGCAAGTTCATCTCCGACCGCGGCAAGATCCGCTCCCGCCGGGTGACCGGCCTGACGGTCCAGCAACAGAAGCAGGTCTCGCGGGCGATCAAGAACGCCCGCGAGATGGCCCTGCTGCCCTACACGTCAAACACCCGCTAGTACCTCAGACCAGGCGGCGGTCTGTCGCCCAGCGGGTCAGTTCGTGGCGGTTGGAGAGCTGGAGTTTGCGCAGGACCGAGGAGACGTGGGTCTCGACGGTCTTGACAGAGATGAAGAGTTCGCGGGCCACTTCCTTGTAGGCGTAGCCGCGGGCGATCAGGCGGAGGACCTCGCGCTCGCGCTGGGAGAGGCGGTCCAGGTCCTCGTCCACCGAGGCGATGTCGATCGCGCCGGAGAACGCGTCCAGGACGAAACCTGCCAACCGCGGGGAGAAGACCGCATCGCCGTCGGCGACCCGGCCGATCGCGTCGACCAGTTCGGTGCCGCTGATGTTCTTGGTGACGTAGCCGCGGGCGCCGGCCCGGATCACGCCGATCACGTCCTCGGCCGCGTCGGAGACCGACAGTGCCAGGAACTTGATCTCCGGGTGCCGCTGGTGCACCTGCTTCATCACCTCGATACCACCGCCGCCGGGCAGGTGCACGTCGAGCAGCACCACGTCCGGCTCGGTCCCGACGATCGCCTTCACCGCGGACTCCACGTCGGCACCCTCGCCGACGATCTCCACCGAGGCGCCGATCTCGCTGCGGACGCCTGCCCGGAACATGTCGTGATCATCGATAACGACCACTCGCCGCTGTGTCATCTGTCCATCTCCAGTCGCACTTCGGTGCCTGTTTCCGGGCTCGACCGCACTGTTGCGCGGCCGCCGTGCCGTTCCATCCTGCCCATCACGCTGTGCCGCAGCCCGAGCCGGTCCTCCGGCACCCCGTCGGTGTCGAAGCCCTTGCCACGGTCCCGGACGAACATCTCGGCCCGGTCCCCGTCCACCTCGACGAACACGTCGATCTTGTCAGCTCCGGAGTGCTTGGCGGCGTTCACCATCGACTCGCGCGCGGCCCGGACCATCGCCGACAGCCCCTCGGTCAGATCGCAGTCGCCCACCGTGACGACCTCCACCGGTACGCCGTGGGAGTCCTCCACCTCGGCAGCGGCCCGCTTCGCCGCACCGGCCAGCGTCTGGTCGGTGTTGTCGTCCTCGTCGTACAGCCAGGACCGCAAGTCGCGCTCCTGCGACCGAGCCAGCCGTACTACGGCCCGCGGATCGTTCGCCTGCTTCTGGATGAGGGCCAGCGTCTGCAGCACCGAGTCATGCAGGTGCGCGGCCATGTCGGCGCGCTCCTGCGACCGCACGCGCTCAGCACGCTCGTTGTTGAGGTCACGGCTGAGCCGGTGCACCCACGGCCCCGCGATGACCCCGATACCGACCACTGCCAGCAGCAGAGCGACCAGTACGTCGCCCACCATCGACAGCCGGCCGTTCTGCACCAGGAACACGGTGACTGCGGTCCCGATCAGGATCAGCCCGACAGCGACCCGGATGACCGACTTCCACCCGCCCTTGCCGAACAACGTGTTGAGGGTCGGTGCCTTGCCCACCCAGGCGTTGCGCTGCCCCTCGTCGGCCTGCCGCCAGATCAGCGCCAGACCGGTACCGGCGAACACCAGCGGCCAGAACATCTTGCCGGCCACACCGAACCCGGCGACGTTGAGCAGCAGGAGCACCCCGACGCCGACCACGACGAGCGCTGTCAGCTGGCCGCGGCTCTTCTCCTTGCGCCGCTCCTTGCCCGGCGATGCGATCGGCGGCGCGGGGGTCTCCGGCCGCATTCCGCTCCGGGTCGCCGCAGCCAGTCCAGGCGCGTTGGGACCGGTCGACACCTCGAGAGGCATCAGGAACCAGAGAGCCGCATAGATCAGTACGCCGAACCCGCCGAACACGGTCGCGCCGATGAACACCAGGCGGACCACGGTGTCGGACACGTTGAGGTGATCAGCAATGCCGCCGGCCACACCGCTCACTACGCGGCCTTCTGCTCGCCGGTAGGCGCGGCGTACCGGCGGGGGCTCGTTGCCGGGCGGGGGCTGCTGCTGGGCTCCAGGGGCGCTGTATTGCGGCCCCGGGGCATACGGACCCGCGACCGGGCCCGAGGACCCGCCCGGAGGCGCAGTAGCAGCTGGTTGTGTCATCACCACGATCGTCACATGCCAACAGGCCCCGCACCAGCGGGCTTCCCCCCGGCTGACTCCTCAACGGTCACTCACTGCACTCAGGGTCGGCCCGGGGAGAACCCCTAGCCGACTGCGGCCGAGCGGCGGGCCGGGGTCCGCAAAGGGGGATCCCCGATGTTGCAGCCGCCCGCGAGGGGACAGTATCGGTGCCATGGAGCAGAACTCGAGCGGGGGATTCGACCGCGATCAGCTGAAGGACGTGCAGAGCTGGCGTCGCAGCCGGTCGGACCGGATGCTCGCCGGTGTCTGCGGCGGGATGGGCCGCGCGCTGAACGTCGACCCCGTGCTGATCCGGGTAGTGATGGCGGTACTGATCCTCAGCGGCCCCGGCATCATCTTCTACATCGCCGCCTGGATGCTGATGCCCGACGAGGGCAGCGACCGCTCTGCCGCGCAGGGTGTGCTCGGTGACCGGGTCCGGCCGGACCACCCGTGGCTGTGGCCGGGGGTGATCGGTGTCTGCGTGTTCTCCGCCATCGCGCTGATGTCCTCCTTCAACTTCGGCAAGCTGATCCCCGGGCCACTGGTGGTGCTCGGGCTGCTCTGGCTGTTCGTGTTCCGCCGCAAGGGCCGCGATCACTGGGGCCGCCGCAACGTCCAGTGGGGCGAGCGCAGCGCCGAGCGGGCCCAGCGCACCGTGGACCGCGTCCAGCGCCACGCCGAGCGGCACATCCAGCGGGCGCACCAGCACGGGCACCACGGCAGTCAGTGGGCCCAGCAGGCAGCCCAGTGGAGTGCAGCCAACCGCCCGACCGACCAGCCAACTCCCCCGCCGACCCAGCCGGCCTCAGCCGCCCAGCAGCGTCCCCAGGACCGGGTAACCGAGCCGGTCCAGCCCGTCTGGACCGAGGACGACCCCCTCGGCCTGTACGTCGATGAGCCCCCGCAGCCCACCACCGCGGCCACCCGCCCGCCCGCTGCACCCCCGGTCAGGGGGTACCGCGGAGTGAAGCCCACGGTCGTCCTGCTGTCGGGCATCGCGATCGCCATCGCCTGGCTGGCCGGCGCACCGACCACCACGATGCTCGTGATCGGCCTGGCCACCCTCGGCCTGGGCATGCTGCTCGGTGGATTCCTGGGCAAGACCATTGGCCTGCTGCCACTCGGGATCCTGCTGGCGCTCGGCATCGCGGCCAGCACCGTCTTCCCACACATCCCCCGCGACATCGCGAGCGTGGACTTCGTCGCCACCCCAAGCGACTCGATCGACGCCGGCAGTACGGCGTACCGGTTCGATGCCGGTTCGGTGAAGCTGGACCTGACCAAGGCGGTCTTCAAGCCCGGCGCCAAGGTGTTCGTCGACGGCGGCGCGGGCGAGGTCGTCGTCAAGCTGCCACCGAACGTCGATGTCACCGGCAACCTGGCCGCCGACACCGGCCAGGTCGATGCCTTCGGCAAGGTCAAGGGCGGCCACAGTGCGAAGATGGCAGTGACCGACCTGGGCGCTGACGGCAAGGCGAGTCCGCAGACCGTCACCCTGGACCTGCACGTCAAGCTGGGCAGCATCAGGGTGGAGCGCTGATGAGGAAGATCAAGCCGGACGTCCCGGGCATCATCGCCGGCACCATCCTGACCGGCGGCGCCGGGATCTGGATCCTGAACGACAACGGCGTGGTGCAGACCGACGACGTCGGCCTCACCGCCGCCCTGCTCCTGGTCGCCGCCGGCATCATCGGCCTTGCCGCCTCGCACCGCGGCTGATCAGTCCACCCCTGCTGATCCTCACACGGCTCCAACAGATGCTGGGTTAGTCTTGTTGACCGCTCGATCAACCGGTTCACCGGTGGCCGGGCACCCGAGGGGCCCGGTGAGCGGGTTCCGTTGAAGGTCAACAGGAGTTGTGATGGTGCGCGGCACCGTGAAGTGGTTCAACGCCGACAAGGGCTACGGCTTTCTCGCCGTGGACGGCCTGGACGACGTGTTCGTCCACTGGAGCAAGATCGTCACCGACGGGTACAAGACGCTCGAGGACGGCCAGCAGGTCGAGTTCGAGGTGGTGGACGGGCCCAAGGGCCGCGAGGCCGACGCGGTCAAGTCTGTCTGACCCGGACGGCGCGACAGTGCTTTTCCACACCTGCGCTGAGCGTGGGCAGCCGGTAACCTGACCTCTCACTGTCTGAGGGGTGGCGAAGTGACCGACGAGCCGGTGCACGTGATCCGGAAGCTCGAGCAGGCGTTGCGCGACGACGACTTCGCCTGGTCGCTGATGCTGGTCGGCGAGGACCAGACCGACAAGCTCGCGACGCTGACCGGCGACCTGCGCGGTCCGCACTCGGAGACCGGCGACGGCAAGCAGATCACCTCCGGCTTCTCCTACTGGGGGATCGGCCCGACGATCGCCTGGGCGAACGCGACCAACGACCCGTTCTACCTGGTGATGAAGGCCGGCGCCGAGTCGTTCCTGCGGCACTGGCGCAAGGTCCGGCCGCACACCGACAAGACCGGCTTCCACTTCGTCAGCCTCGGCGTCGGTACCGGCGTGAAGGACCGGACGATCCTCGCCGACATGTACCGGAAGAACCGGGACATGTTCTACATCCCGGTCGACATGAGCTCCGAGATGCTCCGGATGGGCACGCTGGAGCCGGTCCGTGGGCTCGGCTTCCCGATGTCGCAGGTGCTGCCCGTCCAGCTCGACTTCTCGATCGCCGACAACATGGGCGAGCTCGGCCAGATGCTCGCAAGGCTGGTCGGCGACGAGCCGATCCTGTTCACACTGACCGGCAACACGCTGGCCAACTTCGAGAGCGATCTGGAGCTGCTCGGCACGATCACCCGGGTACTACGCCCGCAGGACCGGCTGCTGCTCGAGGTCGCGAGCACCAGCAGCCTCGACCAGACGGCTGCGGATGCGGCGGCTGATGAGTACCAGCAGACCCGTGCGTTCGCCGAGTTCGTCACCAGCGCGCTCCGGTACAACACCGATCTGCGGATCGAGGACGGGCTGATCGACTACCGCGGCGAGGTGGAGACCAACGACGCGCTGCTGGTCAAGATCGTCTGGCAGAACAACACCTCGGAGTCGATGACGATGGGGCTGCCCGACCACACCGAGGTCACGCTCAAGCCCAACGACACGATCCTGCTCTACACCACCCGCAAGTTCTCCACCGAACGCCTGAAGAAGCTCACCGCCGAATGCGGCCTGACCGCGATCGAGCACGCCCACTCCGGCTTCCGCTACACCCGCCGCCCCAGTCCCTTCGGCCTCGACCTCCTGCTGCTGGCCCCCGAAGGCGCCGAGGTCCCCAACCTCCTCGCCGAAGACATCTGGTCCCAGTGACGGAAGACCCCGCCGGTACTGCGGTTGGTAAGGGGAGCGCTGGGGGCGGGGCGGGCGCCGGAGACGCAGCTGGCGGGGGCACGGCTGCTGATGTTCAGCAAGTGCGCCGGGCCCGCTGGCGGGTGCTTGCGCGGTTGCGGTTGGTGCTTGGGGCTTTGCGGGTGTCCCGAGGGGACGCTCGGTGGGCGGGGTATCGGCGGGTCATCGTCACTTGGGTCAGCTATGGGTTGCTGGCGTTGGCGTTCGTGCTGGGGGTGATCTGGTTCTTCTGGCCGGACAACAGTCGGTGGGAGCCGGCGGTCAACTCGCTGACGCTGGTCGCCGGGCTGACCGGCATCTTCGTCGAGCGGCTCAGTGCGGAGGCGGAGCGGCGTACCGGCGTACTACGGGCCGTCGCCGACGAACTGCAGGAGAACACCCGCCTGCTGTCCGACGAGCGCTTCTCCCCGAAGACCCCCACCCAGCGGCAGGTCTACCCCAGACTCGTCGTCTCCGCCGTCGACCTGGCGCTCGTCTCGGGCGCGCTCGGCCGGCACCGCGACGCCGAGCTCGTCACCCTCCTGCACCGCTGGCGCGACACCGTCCACCTGTTCAACCGGCGGCTCGACCTGACCGAGATCAGCACCTTCTCCAACACCATCTCCGCCGCCGAGCTGGCCGCCTTCCACCGCGCCCTGACCCGCGAGAACAGCTACTTCGCCGCCACCCGCGAGATGCTCGAAACCCTGCTCGACCGCCTCCCGACCCCCTAAGCCTCTACACTTTCGGACAGGACCGTTATTGCCCCCGCCCCTGGGAGGTCTCCAAAGATGCGTGCGCTGCTGACCACTACTCTTGCCGTCCTGCTCCTGACTCCACTGGCGACCGCCCAAGCAAGTGACCCGCCGACCGTGGTGCCACTCGGCACGCCACTGTCCGACGTACTCCTGCTCGGCGGCACCATTGCCCCCGGCCCGGACGCCGGCAAGGCGGCCATCTGGAACGTCTCCACCGGCAAACCCGGCTACCTGAACGCCATGGACCCAGCCACCGGCGCCAGCCTCGTCTCAGCCCCGCTAGAGGGCGCCGACTCCGGCTACGCGGTCACCGCGACCCCGGACGGCTCCATCTACGCCGGCACCTACAGCAACGGCCACCTCTACCGCTGGCGCCCCGGTATGGGCGACACCGTCGAGGACCTCGGCCGCCCGGTCGCCAGCGAGAACTACATCTGGAGCCTGACCTCCGACGAGCAAGGCAACGTCTACGGCGGCACCTTCCCCGGCGGCAAGATCTTCCGGTACGACGCCGCCAGCGGCGCGGTCCGCGACTACGGCCAGGCCATCCCCGGCCAGCCGTACATCAGGAGCATCGCCTACGCAGGAGGCAAGGTCTACGCCGGCACCAACCCCGATGCCCACCTCGCCGAGCTCGACCCGGTCACCGGCGCGGTCGCCGAAATCCCTTCCCCACCAGGGATTCCGGACATCAAGAACCTCGCCATCTACGATCTCGCCGCCCGCGCCGGCAAGCTCTACGCGCGCTTCAGCACGGCGTACCCGGCACCGCTCTGCGTCTATGACCTCGCCACCCGCACCTGGACCGACCAGATCCCCGCTGCTCACGGCCTCGACATCTCGCCGGTCGGAGACCAGGGCGAGATCTATCTGATCCAGCAGAGCGAGCTCAAGCGCTACGACCCAGCCACGAAGGCGCTGACCGGCACCGGCCTGACCTTCACCGGCCGGATCCAGAACGCCCGCGCGATCGGCTGGGCCGAGCTCGGCCTGCCCGACTACCCCGGCAAGAGCATCGTCGGCACGCTGTGGCGCGGCGAGCTCTTCCGCTACAACCCGCAGACCGGCAAGTCCGAGATCATCCAGTCGGCCGTACGCCGGGAGCCGATCGAGATCCTGTCGGTTGCCGGTGGCAAGCAGTCGGCGTACGTCGGCGGCTTCCTCAACGGCGGCGTCTCGATCGTCAACCCAATGACCGGCGCGGCGACCTTCAACCGCTTCTCGCAGACCGAAGCGTTGATGGAGGCCTCCGACGGCCGGGTCTGGATCGGCAACTACCCCGAGGCCCGCGTCTACTCCTACGATCCACGCCAGCCGTGGAGCAGCCCGGAATACTCGCCCGGACCACCCGGTACGCCGGACAACCCGCGGCTCGAGGTCAACATGAAGGCCGACCAGCAGATGCGGGCCCGCGCTTTCGCCGAGGTGGACGGCAAGATCGCGATCGGCACCGTCCCCGAGGGCGACCGGCTCGGCGGCGCACTGGCGATCCACGACCCGAAGACCGGTACCACCCAGACCTTCCGCAACGTCGTCCAGGACGAGAGCATCTTCGGCCTCGCCGCCGACCACGGCATCGTGTACGGCGGTACGTCGATCACCGGCGGTCTCACCACGACTCCCCCGACCCGGGCCGAGGGCACCGTCTTCGCCTGGGACGTCCGGCACTCCCGCAAGCTCTGGGAGACCCCGATCGCGGGCGCCGCCACGGTCAGCTCGGTCGCGATCGGTCCCGACGGGCTGCTCTGGGGCGTGGCCGGCAAGACGATCTTCGCCGTCGACACCCTGCGCGGCCGACTCAAGCGCCGCTTCGACCTGGGCAGCACCACGGCCAGCGGCGACATCGTGGCCACCCGCGACGCCCTGTACGCCGGAATCGACGGCACCAAGCTCTACAAGCTCGCCCCCTGGCAACGCACTCCACCGGCCGTCTGGCTGACGCAGGCCAACCGGCGGCTCGCAGTACAGGGTGACAGCCGGTTACTGGTCACAACAGGAGCACAGCTCTTCAGGATCGACCTAAATCGTTGACAGCGGAAATTCACAACCAGTAGTTTCGGCCCGGACCGTTATTAGAGGGGGTTCCGATGAGAACCAGCGTCAACCGCATCCTGGCACCGCTCGCCGTGCTGGCGGTGGCGGCCTCGATCACGTCGTGCGGCGGATCCGACAAGCCGTCGTCGTCGTCAAGCACCGTCACCGTCTGGATGTACCCGGTGATCGGCGACCAGAAGGCCGGCGACGCCTACTGGGCGCAGGTCGAGAAGGACTTCGAGGCGGCCAACGCCGGTACGGACCTGAAGATCGAGCAGCAGCCGTGGGCCGAGCGTGACCAGAAGCTCGCCACCGCGTTCTCCGGCGGCAAGGGTCCGGACGTCGTGGTGCTGAACCCGGACCAGATCCCGCAGTACGTGGCGAACGGATCGCTCGCCCCGGTCGACAAGGTGATCGAGCCGGCCAAGAGCAACTTCCTGCCGGGCGCGCTCAACGCACTGACCGTCGACGGCAAGCTCTATGCGGCGCCGATCTACCACACGGTCACCACGACGATCTACAACAAGAAGCTGCTCGACAAGGCCGGTATCACCACCCCGCCGCAGACCTGGGACGAGATCAAGGCGGCCGCGCCGAAGCTCAAGGCGGCCGGCGTCGCGACGCTGGACTACTCGGCCTCGCCGAGCGCGACGATGAACCTGAACTTCTACCCGCTGCTCTGGCAGGCCGGCGGTTCGGTCTTCTCCGAGGACGGCAAGAAGGCGACCTTCAACGAAGGTCCCGGCGTCGAGGCATTGACCTTCCTGACCAGCCTGTTCAACGACGGCGCGATCCCGAAGGGTGCGCTGACGAATGCCAACCTGATCGCCGACGCGCCGCTCGGCAAGCAGCAGGTCGCGATGGGCTTCGCCAACTCGCAGGCCGACGCCCAGACGGCCGCCACCACCTGGGGCGCGGGCAACGTCATCATCGGCCAGCCGCTCAAGGACAAGAAGCAGGTCGGTTTCGGGCTGCCCGGCGGGCTGGGCGTCAACGCGGCGTCGAAGAACGTCGCCGGCGCGGAGAAGTTCCTCTCCTTCATGATCGATCCCAAGCAGGTGGTCAGCCTCGGTACGGCGTCCGGCTTCCTGTCGCCGCGGACCGATGCGAAGGTGCCGGCCAAGGATGCCGAGGCGGCCAAGTTCGCCGACGCTCTGCAGTACGCCTACCCCGGCCAGCCGAACCCGGTCGCCCGGCAGGTGAACGGGCTGCTCGCGGTCGAGCTGCAGGCCGCCTTGACTGGTAAGAAGACACCTCAGCAAGCCTTGGACGACGCAGCGAAGCAGGCGAACGACCTGCTGTCGCGACAACGGTGAACTCGCGGGGAGGTCGCGCGGCAATGACGGAGGGAGGCCGCGCGGCATCCCCGCAGAACCAGGCGACAGGCCCGGCCGCAGGGGCGGTGCGCCGGGACCTGTCGCCGTTGGGATTCCGGAACCGGTGGTCGCGGCGCCGATCGCTGGCGGGCTTGTTGTTCGTGGCGCCGATGCTGGTGCTGTTCGTGGTCTTCCGGTTTGTCCCGGTGGTCGGCGCGTTCCTGTTGTCACTGACCGACTACCGGCTCAACGGGCAGTGGTCATTCATTGCCTTCGACAACTACTCGCGGCTGTTCGGCGACCAGCTCTTCCGCGACAGCCTGCTCGTCACGCTCACGTACGCGCTCATCTTCGTCCCGCTCACCGTGCTGCTCTCGCTCGGTACCGCGCTGCTGCTCCACCAGGTGGTCTGGAGCCGCGGCTTCTTCCGGGGCGTCTTCTTCCTCCCGTACGTGACCAGCATCGTGCTCGCCGCGGTGCTCTGGAAGTGGATCTACAACGCCGAGGACGGCCTGCTCAACGGCGTCCTCGGACTGGCCTCCCTCGGCCCGTACGACTTCCTCGGCAATTCCGGATCGGTGCTGCCGTCGATCGCGGTGACGTCGGCCTGGAAGGGTTTCGGCTACTCGATGCTGATCCTGCTGGCCGGGTTGCAGGCGGTACCGCAGTCCTATCTGGAGGCGGCGACGATCGACGGCGCCGGCCGTTGGCAGCGGTTCCGCTACATCACGCTTCCGCAGCTGCGGCCGATCCTGTTCTTCGTACTGGTGATCGAGACGATCGGCGCGTTCCAGGTCTTCGACGCGATGTACGTGATGACGGCCGGCGGCCCGGTCCGATCCAGCTATTCGCTCGTGTACTTCCTGTACGACTCGGGCTTCAAGTTCTTCGACTTCGGGTATGCGAGCGCGATCGGGCTGGTGCTGTTCCTGATCGTGCTGGTCGTATCGCTGATCCAGCGCCGCTTCGTCGGGAGGGACGACTGATGCTTGTGCGCCCGGCTCGACTGACCCTGCCGACCTTGCTCGCATTGACCGCCATCGTGACGATCGTGCCGTTCGCCGCGATGGTGCTGGTCGCCTTCGCGCCGCCGAGCGGCCAGACCTTCCCGGGCGCACTCGATCCGTCGCGCTGGACCTGGCAGAACTTCTCCAACGTGCTGTCCAGCTCGGACATCCCACGCTGGACGATCAACTCGCTGGTCTACTCGCTCGTCTCGGTGTTCTTCATCCTGCTGTTCGCGGCGATGGCCGGCTATGCGTTCGCGAAGAAGCGGTTCCCGGGCCGGGAGCTGATGTTCTGGGCCTTCCTGGCGACGCTGATGGTGCCGTTCCAGGCGACCCTGATCCCGTCGTACATCCTGGTCGCGAAGCTCGGCTGGGTGGACGGGTACTGGGGCCTGATCGTGCCGACGCTGGCGAACTCGCAGGCCGTCTTCCTGATGCGCCAGTTCATCGGCCAGCTGCCGGACGAGCTGTTCGAGGCGGCCGAGCTCGACGGCGCGTCGGAGTGGCGGACGTTCACCACGATCGTGCTGCCGCTGGTCCGGCCGGCCTTGGCGACGCTCGGCATCTTCGTCTTCCTCTGGCACTGGAACGACTTCCTCTGGCCGCTGGTGATCGGCCAGTCGGCTCAGATGCAGACGCTGACTGTCGGGTTGGCGAGCCTGCAGACCGAGGCGGTCCCGATCAACCAGGTGATGGCCGGCGCGACCATCACCGTCGTGCCGAGCCTGCTCGTCTTCGGGCTGCTGCAGCGGTACCTCACGGACAGCATCGCAATGACGGGCCTCAAGGCCTGATCGGTCTAGAGGTTCCCGAAGGCCTCGATCGCCTTGAGCGCATCGGCCTGCGGCATGCCCGGCGCCTGGACCCGGAGGATGATGCCGTCGGCGCCCATTTCCTCGTAGTGCTGGATCCGCTCGGCACACTCGGCCGGGGAGCCGATGATGCTGCGGGCAACGATGTCGTCCCAGCCCTGGGTGTAGCGCGAGGCGTCGGCGGAGGTGCGCTTCCAGCCGGTGTAGGCGTCGTACAAGTCGCGCAGCGGCTCCTCCAGCACCTGCCTCGCCTTTTGTGAGGTTGGGGCTGCGAAGCCTTCCCGGCAGAGGATGACCTCGGCGCCGAGCGTACCTTCGCCTCTGGGGTATGACCTGTACTCCGCCATCTTGGCCGGCAGGTCCGCGTCCAGCTCGTTGAAGGACGTGGTCCAGCCGTCGCACATCCGGGCGGTGCGTTCGAGCATCGCGGAGACCCGGCCGCCGTTCCAGATCCGCGGCCGTGGGTTCTGCACCGGCTTCGGCGACAGGAACGCCTCGTTGATGCTGGTGAACTTGCCGTCGTACGTCACCTCGTCCTCGGTCCACAGCCGGGTGATGATCTCGACGCACTCCTCGAACCGTGCGACCCGTTCGGCCTGCGTCACGCCGTACAGGGCGAACTCCTCCGGCCGGTAGCCGAGCACGAAGCCGGCGGTGAGCCGCCCGCCCGACAGCACGTCGAGATGCGCGAGCGCCTCGGCCAGTACGACAGGCTGGTACAGCGGCGCGACGATGCCAGCGGTGGCGATGCCGATCCGCTCGGTCTTGGCGGCCAGCCAGGTCGCGGAGGTGAGGATCTCGTGATAGCCAGGACGATGGAGGTGGCGTTCGCCGAGGACGACCCACTCGAAGCCCGCCTGCTCAGCCAGGCGAGCCTGCTCGACGCCGTCTTCCAGGGAGGGTCGATCCGCCGCGTCGCCGTACAGGTTCAGATAGAGGCCCAGCCGCATAAGTACTTCGCCTTTCCGTCCATTGACAGCAACCATCCAACCTATTTACGGTCTTGACCGTAAGTCCTTTTCCCGCGTGGCGCGACCCCAAGGAGTGGATCTCGTGAGTGTCGCATCGCAGCCTGTCGGTCTACCGGCCACTGCGGCCGCCGGTTCCATCGTCCACATTCGCACTCGGGTGGTGCGCGCCGCGTACCGGCGGCCATTCCGGATCAGCAGCGGGGTCAGCAACGAACTGGTCAGCCTGGTGGTGGAGGTCGAGACTACCGACGGCGTCGTCGGCATCGGCGAGACGTCACCGATGACGGCATATACGGGTGAAACGCTGGCAGGGGTCCGTACTGCGATCGAGGAGCACCTCGCACCGGCTCTGATCGGCCACGACCCGCTCGACCGGGCCGGCGCCCACCTACTGATGGACTCCGCACTGCGTGGCCAGCATGTGGCCAAGTCGGGGCTCGACATCGCCCTGTACGACCTTGCTGGGGTACTGAGCGGCTGGCCGGTGCATGTGCTGCTGGGCGGCAGCATCCGGTCGCGGGTGGAGACCGCCTGGGTCGTAGGGCTCGGCACGCTGGACGAGATGGCGGCGGAGGCTGCGGAGTACGCAGAGCGCGGGTTCCGGCATCTGAAGGTCAAGGGCGGCGAGGACCCGGCGCGGGACCTCGACCTGGTCCGGGCAGTTCTTGCTGCCCTCCCTGCCGGGGCAGAGCTGTGTCTGGACGCCAATGAGGGGTACGACGCGGCTACTGCGCTGCCGGTGCTCTCCAAGATGGCCGACGCAGGTCTGGCGCTGGTTGAGCAGCCGCTGCCTCGGTGGGACCTCGCTGGGCTGGTGCGGCTGCGCGAGCGGCTGGATCTGCGGCTGATGGTCGACGAGAGCATGCAGTCGCTGCAGGACGCGCTGGAGATCGTGCGGCGGGGTGCTGCGGACGTACTGAACATCAAGATCCTCAAGGTGGGTGGGCTGCATCGTGCCCTGCAGATCGCTCACCTGGCGGAGGCAGCTGGGTTAGCGGTCAAGGTAGGTTCTATGCCGGAGCTGGGGGTGGCGACGCTGGCGGCAGTACACCTGGCGGCGGCTGTGCCGGGTGCTACCGTCCCGGCCGACCTGGTCGGGCCGCTGCTCGTCCGTGAAGAGCCGCTGGCTCCTAAGACCTTCACTGACGTCAATGGCTGGGTGGAAGTGCCTACTCGGCCGGGACTGGGGCATGACCTCTGATGCACGCACTGGTTGAGCAACTCCGCGGCACACTGCTCCCTGCTGTCGTCACACCGATGAACAGCTCTGGGGTCGTGGCCTACGACGCTCTGGCCGCCTATGCCTCCGCTATCGCGGCCGGGCCTATCGGTGGGGTCGCTGTGTGGGCTCATACCGGACGGGGGCTGTACCTGAGTGAGGCGGATCGCGGGAAGGTCCTGGCGACCTGGCGGGCCGCTACTACGGCTCCGCTGGTGGCGGGGGTTGGTGTTCCCCGGAGTACGGGGGTTGTGGGGTTGCAGGAGGCGGAGGACGCCACTGTGGCGATGGCCGTGGGCGCAGCGGGCTTCGGGGCTGATGCGGTCATGGTCTATCCGCTGGCTGCCTATGGGGAGTTGGCGGATGGCGAGGCAGCTGCCGTGCGGCTGCATCAGCGGGTTGCTGCCGAGAGTGGGCTGCCGCTGGTCGGCTTCTACCTGCATGGCGAGGCTGGTGGGTATCCGTACCCGCCTTCGCTGATCAAGGAGTTGCTGTCGCTTCCGGAGATGCTTGGTGTCAAGACGGCGACGCTTGACCGGGCAGTCGATTGTCAGGACGCGATCTGGGCGGGACGTAGTACGGGCAAGCTGTTGATCACGGGCGAGGACCGGATGTACGGCCCGTCGATGATGTGGGGCGCTGACACGGCTCTGGTGGGGATCGCTGCGGCTCAGGTCGAGTTGTCGGCGGCGGTACTGGATGCTTGGACGGCTGGGCGCTCGTCAGACTTCCTGGACGCGTCGGAGCGGCTTGACCGGTTCGCTGCTGCCACCTTCTACGCCCCGATCGAGGGCTACATCCAGCGCATGCTTTGGGCCGCGGTGTGGGAAGGGCTCATCCCGGAGGAAGCCGCGCACGACCCCTACGGCCCCCCGCTGCCTGCGTCGGAGCGCGACCTCGTCATCCATTGTCTGGAAAACCTTTGAACAGTCGCTCCGCATTGCTCGACAGCACCTGCTGAAGTTCTTCTTCGGTGAAGCCCGCGTCGCGGATCACCCCGAGCGACACGCACGGATCGATCAACGTCGAGTCCGTCCCGAACAAGAACTGCTCCATCGGTACGCCGACAGCGCGAGCAAAGGTGATGCGGCCGGCGTCCGTCACCGTGCGGCAGTGCTCCAGATAAATCCGATCGCACTGCTTGGCAGCCCTGGCCGCCTCCCGCCAGGCATGCCCACCCGCATGCCCCGCGATCACCTGCAGATTGGGCCTCGTCTCCAACAGCCCCGGCAGCAACGCCACATCAGCCCCCCAGGTATGCAACAGCAACGGCACCCCGACCTCATCCAGCATGTCGAACGCATCCGCCATCAACGGCGACCCGATCGGCACCCCCGGATAAGTCGTGTGAATCTTCGCCCCGACAAACCGCCCGGTGCTCAGACAGTCCTTGAGATCCTGCGCACTGCGCTCCAGCCGATTGGCGTTCACGACCGCATACCCGTGCAGCCGAGGCTGCTCCAGCAACACCTCAGCCAACTTCGCGTTCCCCGCCACCGCGTCGTACACCACCGCCTCGGCCCCCGACACGATCTGCCGCTCGATCCCGTACCGATCCATCAACTCGAGATTGAGCGCAACATCCCCCACCTCCAGATGAAACGGCCAAGGCCCCCAATGCCCATGCACATCAATGATCCGCATCTCAGCCCACCAGTTCCTGGACGTTGCCCCCAGCAATCAATGCCCGATCCTCAACACTGATCCGCGCATACCGCAACCGCAACGTCTGCGGCGAAACATCCATAAACGGCGTCCGCGACCCAAACACCAGATGCCTCGCCCCGACACTGTCCACCACCCGCTCAATCCCATCCGGACTCGACAACATCCGGGTGGTCGCCTTGAACCCAGGTTCCTCCCGCGCCATCAGCAGGAAGTCGGCCAGCAGATAGACGTGCAGATCCAGAAAGATCACGTCGGCCCCACGCCCAGCCAGTACCGCCCCGAACTTCCGCGGATCCCCGTCCTGCAAGATCACCATGCCCCGCTCGACCGCCTCACCCACCACGTGCCGGTACGACGGCGTCTCACCCAGCACGCCCTGCGACCCGGTGAAGAGGCGGAGGCACCGGACGCCGTCGGCGATCAACCCATCCAACTGCGCCGCAGCCCCGACCGCGTCCCGAAGGTCAACAGTCCCCACAGGAATCAACCGCACCCCCGAGCCCCCATCAGCCGGCGAGTCTGGTGTTTGGCTGGTGGCGGCGAGCGTCTCGGTGTTGCCTGCCTGGTCGGAGAAGAGAGCGCCTCGGGTCGAGAGCGCCAAGGCGTTCTTGATGTGGTGATGAGCGAGGTGCTTCTTGAGGCCGGCCAGGTCCATGTCCGTCGGGTGGCTGGGCCAGGGGCCGAAGAGGACGTCTACGTCGTACTGGATGTGCTCCTCGGGCGATGGGGTGAGCCAGTCAGCCATCGGGGTGCACCTTCCGGATCGCGCGGGCGATGTCGTCCACGTCAGTCTCGGTATACGCCTCGTTCCAGGGCAGGACAACCAGCGTGTGCTCGATCAGGCGTTCGGCGTTCGGGCACAGGCCGGTCGGGTACTCCCTGCCCTCCAGTGGATAGCGGGAGGTGCCGTAGACGGGCCCACTGAAGACCGGGTTCGCATACAGGGTGCGGTCGAGGTAGCCGGCTGAGGCAGGTACGCCTTCAGCAGTCAGCGCGTCGGCCCATATACGGTTGCCATCAGCAACAACCAATGGGAACAGCCAGAATGCGTGCCCCGCCAATGAAGGCAGTGAGACGCCGACCAGCCCATCAAGTGCTGCGGTCAACTGCTCCGCCGATTCGCGTCGGCGCTTCACCACGTCGCCCACCTTTGCCAGCTGGGCTCGGGCGACGGCGGCGACCAACTCCGTCATCCGGTAGTTGAGGCCGAGCATGAGATGCATGCGCCCGCCCGAGCGGTCCCAGCCCTTGTCCATGAACAGCCGCATCCGCGTCGCCAGCTCGGCGTCGGCGGTGATCGCCAGCCCGCCATCACCCGCGGTGATGTGCTTGTACTGCTGCAGGCTGAAACAAGCGATATCCCCGAACGTCCCCAGCAACTCCCCGCCGGCCGTAGTCCCCATCCACGCCTGCGCGCAGTCCTCGATCAGCACCAGCCCATGCCGGTCAGCGATCGAACGCAGCGCCACCACATCAGCAGCCCCACCGAACAGATGCACCACGATGATCGCCCGAGTCCGCGGCGTGATGGCCGCCTCGACCGCCGCCGGATCCAGGTTCCCCGTGACCGGATCAACATCAGCGAACACCGGTACGCCGTTCTGCGCGAGGATCGGCGCCACCGTCCCGAAATCGGAGATCGGCGTCGTGATGACCTCGTCCCCCGGGTCGAACCCAACGGCCGCGACGGCCAGGTGCAACGCCGCAGTACCGGAACTGCAGGTCACCGCATCACGCCCGTACAGCTCCGACATCTCCGCCTCGAGCGCCCGAGCCTCGCCGCCGAACGTGCTGCACAGCACAGCGGAATCGAGCACCCTCAGCACCGCCGCGCGCTCTTCCGCACCGATGGTCCGGCCCGCCGGTTCGAGCACTCCGGGCAGCGGCGTACGGCGTACTGGCGCATCTGTCACGAGCGCCTCCCGGGGTCTGCGGCAATTTAGGTCCTGACCGAAAGGTAGGAGATCGCATCAGATGGCGTCAAGTTGTCTCACATCGCGCAAGCGGTGCGCTATTGTGCCGATTTGAGGGCCGGACCTGAATCGAAACCGGCCGCCTGAGGAGCGCAGCGCAGTGATCAGCGTCGGGATCATCGGCCCGGAGGACCTGGTCCAGCGCGTCCTCGCCGTCGGTACCGCGAACCACCCGGCGACCCTCGTCCCGCTGCCCTACCGGCACGAGACCGAGGCCGTCCAGCTGGTCGAGCAGGTCCGCGAGCGGGTCGACGCGATCCTCTTCACCGGCGTGGTGCCGTTCACGATCGCCACCGAGGCCGGTGTGATCGACCGGCCGGCGATGTACGTCTCGTACGACGGCGCCACCCTGCTGCGCGCGCTCGTCGAGCTGCTCCGGCTCGGCCACGACGTCACCCGGCTGTCGATCGACACCCTGCGCCGCAGCGAGGTGTTCGAGACGCTGATCGAGGCGAAGCTGCCGACGGACGACATCCAGGTACTTCCGTACCGGGCCGGCCTCACCTCCAACGACATCGTCGCCTTCCACCGCAACGCCCGCGAGCAGCACGAGACCAAGATCGCGATCAGCTGCCTCGGCTCGGCCTTCCACCTGCTCGAGAACGAGATGCCGTCGGTACGCCTCGCCCCGTCGCGCTACTCGATCCAGTCGACGCTGCAGGCGCTTGTACTGACCACCACCGGCCAGCACGTCGGCGACGCCCAGGTCGCGCTAGGCATCATCGAGCTGCCCGAGCCGGACCAGGCGCTCGCCCGCGACCTGATCACCCTGGGCGGCAGCCTCGCCGTACTACCGGACGGCCGGAACCTAGTAGTCACCACCCGCGGCCTCCTGGAGCAGGCAACCGAAGAGTTCAGCCGCATGCCACTGCTGGACGCCCTAGCCGCCCGGCACGCCACTGCCCGAGTCGGCTTCGGAGTAGGCCGTACTGCCGCCGAGGCCGAAGCCCTAGCCCGCCGAGCAGTCAGCCGAGCAGCCTCCATGGGCCCGGTCGCCGGCGTCGTCTCCATGTCCGACGACGTAGAAATAGTCATCGAACCCTCCAGCGACCAGGACCAGCCGGCCCCCGACCGCGGCCCCGAGTCCCTCCCCCTGCTGGCCCGCCGAGTAGGCCTCAACACCCAAACCCTCTCCCGCATGCGCGAGCTGGTAGCCACCCTCCCCGACGGCCTAACCACCCAAGACGTCGCAGAACACCTAGCAGTCCAACTCCGCACCGCCCGCCGAGTCCTCAAACGCTTGGAACGAGCCGGCCTAGCCGACCCCATAGGCAGCCAACAACACGGCCGAACCGGCCGCCCCCCAACGGTCTACCTAATCCGCCTCTAACCCGCCCCCCTCCATCCCTCCGCCCTCCAGCGAAGGCCTCCCCGCCATTTCGGGGGTTAACCCCTCAGACTGTGGGTTGCCACCCTTGAATACCAGGTGGCAACCCACCAATTGAGGAGTTAACCCCCGAGATGCCGACCGAGCGGGCGGACGGCGAGGGGCGGCGGGGCAGGGGCGTCAGGGGGTCAGCGGGTCAGGGGGTCAGGGGGTGATGACGGTGACGCCGGCTGGGGTGCCGTTGGTTAGGGCGGCTAGGGCTGCGGGGGTTTCGTCGAGGGTGATTGTGCGGGTGATCAACTTCTCGGGGGCTAGGTTGCCGGAGGCAACGAGGGCGAGCATCTCGGGGTAGGCGTGGGCGGGCATGCCGTGGCTGCCTAGCCATTCCAGCTCCTGGCCGATCAACCGGCCCACATCGAGCTGGACGCCGCCTGGCAACAAGCCCACCTGGATGTGCCGTCCTCGCGGCCGCAAGGCGGCCAATGCTGATTGGACGATGGCAGCGGACCCGAGGGCGTCCATCGTCACCTGCGCCCCACCATCAGTTAGGTCCAACAACTCCGGTACTACGTCAGCCGACGACAGCACCACATGAGCGGCACCGTAGGAGCGGGCCAGCTCCAGAGCGGCGGGGTTTGTGTCGACGGCGATGACCCGGGCGCCAACCCCGGCCGCGATCATCACCGCGGACAACCCCACCCCGCCACACCCGAACACCACCACGCTCTCCCCGGCGACCACCCGCCCGACCTGGCGGATTGCGCGGAAGGAGGTGGCGAAGCGGCACCCCAACCCAGCCGCAGTACCGAAGTCCAGCGAGTCGGGCAGGCGGATGAGGTTCACGGCTGCGAACGGCAGAGCGACGTACTCGGCGAAAGATCCCCAGTAGTTGAAGCCTGGCTGCAGCTGGCGAAGACAGACCTGCTGATTGCCAGCCAGACACTGCTCGCAAGAACCACAAGCGCAGATGAACGGCGACGTCACCCGATCCCCGACCGCCCAGCCAGATACCCCAGCCCCAACGGCGGCGATCGTCCCAGCCAGCTCATGCCCGGGCACATGCGGCAGCACGATGTCGGGATCATGCCCCTGCCACCCATGCCAGTCGCTCCGGCACAGCCCGGTGGCCTCGACCTTCAACACCACCCCGCCCGGCTCGACCACCGGCGGAGCGACTTCCTCGACGACCGGCAGTACGCCGTACTGGCGGATCACAACAGCGCGCATGCCGGTCATCCTATCCACCCGGCTTGCATGATCATGCAGACCAATGCATACTTATTCTCATGTCCAAGGTCATCACCTCTCTGCCCGTCGGCGAACGGGTCGGCATCGCCTTCTCCGGAGGGCTCGACACGTCGGTCGCGGTCGCGTGGATGCGCGACAAGGGCGCGGTCCCGTGCACGTACACCGCCGACATCGGGCAGTACGACGAGCCCGACATCGACTCGGTCCCCGGTCGCGCGAAGGCGTACGGCGCCGAGATCTCCCGGCTGGTCGACTGCCGCGCGGCGCTCGTCGAGGAGGGGCTGGCCGCGCTGACCTGCGGCGCGTTCCACATCCGCACCGGCGGCCGGGCGTACTTCAACACCACCCCGCTGGGCCGGGCGGTGACCGGCACCCTGCTGGTCCGGGCGATGCTCGAGGACAACGTCCAGATCTGGGGCGACGGCTCGACCTACAAGGGCAACGACATCGAGCGGTTCTACCGGTACGGTCTGCTGACCAACCCGAAGCTGCGGATCTACAAGCCGTGGCTGGACGCCGCCTTCGTGGTCGAGCTCGGGGGCCGCAAGGAGATGAGCGAGTGGTTGGTCGCCCACGACCTGCCGTACCGGGACAGTACCGAGAAGGCGTACTCGACCGACGCGAACATCTGGGGCGCCACCCACGAGGCGAAGACGCTCGAGCACCTGGACACCGGGATCGAGACGGTCGAGCCGATCATGGGCGTCAAGTTCTGGGACCCCGAGGTCGAGATCGCCACCGAGGACGTGACGATCGGCTTCGTCCAGGGCCGGCCGGTGACGATCAACGGCAAGGAGTTCGGCTCCGCGGTCGACCTGGTGCTGGAGGCCAACGCGATCGGCGGCCGGCACGGGCTGGGGATGTCCGACCAGATCGAGAACCGGATCATCGAGGCGAAGAGCCGTGGCATCTACGAGGCGCCTGGGATGGCCTTGCTGCACGCGGCGTACGAGCGGCTGGTGAACGCGATCCACAACGAGGACACCATCGCGGCGTACCACAACGAGGGCCGCAAGCTCGGCCGGCTGATGTACGAGGGCCGCTGGCTCGACCCGCAGGCGCTGATGATCCGGGAGTCGCTCCAGCGCTGGGTCGGCTCGGCGATCACCGGTGAGGTCACGCTGCGGCTGCGGCGGGGCGAGGACTACTCGATCATCGACACGACCGGCCCGGCGTTCAGCTACCACCCGGACAAGCTGTCGATGGAGCGGACCGAGGACTCCGCGTTCGGCCCGGTCGACCGGATCGGCCAGCTGACCATGCGGAACCTGGACATCGCCGACTCGCGCGCCAAGCTCGAGCAGTACGCCGGCCTGGGCATGATCGGTACCGCCCACGCCCAGCTGCTGGGCGCCGACACCAACCAGCTCGGCGAGACCACCCTGATCGGCGAGATGACGACGGGCGGCGCCGACGACATCGCCTCCCGGGGCGAGCCCAACCCCGAGGACGCCCTGCTCGACAACGCCGCAATGGAGTCCGGCACCGACTAACGCCAGCCCACAACCGGTGGGCTCGGACAGCAAACGGCGACCTTGAACAAGTTATTACTTGTTCAAGGTCGCCGTTCGGTGTTCAAGGTCGCAGGATCAGCCGCCGGCGACGGCGGGGATGATGGAGATCTGGCCGCCGTCCTTGATGGGGGTCTGCAGGCCCTCGGAGAAGCGGACGTCGTCGTTGTCGACGTAGATGTTGACGAACCGGCGGAGCTCGCCGGACTCGTCGAGCACCCGGCCCTTGATGCCGGGGTACGACGTATCGAGGGACTCGAGCACCTCGCTCAGGGTCGCCCCCTCGACGGAGACCTCGGAGGCACCCTGGGTGTAGGGGCGCAGGATGGTCGGGACACGGACGCTGACACTCACTGCAGACCCGCCTTCACGAAGGCGTCGTACGACGCGGGGATGGTGACCTTCGGGCCGACCCGGTCGGCCACGGCGTCGAGCGTCTTGAGCCCGTCGCCGGAGTTGATGATCACGGTCTCGGCGTCGGGGTCGATCTGCCCCGTCTCGATCAGCTTCTTCAGCGTCGCGACGGTCACCCCGCCCGCGGTCTCGGTGAAGATGCCCTCGGTCCGGGCGAGCAACTGGATGCCCTGGATGACCTCTTCGTCGCTGACGTCCTCGATCACCCCGCCGGTACGCCGGGCCACGTCGAGCACGTACGGTCCGTCGGCCGGGTTGCCGATCGCCAGCGACTTCGCGATGGTGTCCGGCTTGACCGGCTTCACCACATCGTGGCCGTCCCGGAACGCCTGCGCGACCGGCGAGCACCCGGTCGCCTGGGCGCCGTAGATCTTGTAGTCGGTCGCGTCGACCAGGCCCAGCTTGCCGAGCTCGGTGAAGCCCTTGTCGATCTTGGTCAGCTGCGAGCCGGACGCGACCGGGATCACCACCTGCTG
The DNA here is from genome assembly GCF_036067295.1 of Kribbella sp. NBC_00382. Classification (NCBI taxonomy): domain Bacteria; kingdom Bacillati; phylum Actinomycetota; class Actinomycetes; order Propionibacteriales; family Kribbellaceae; genus Kribbella; species Kribbella sp. NBC_00382. The sequence continues at coordinate 3,753,130 of NZ_CP107954.1, read as the reverse complement.
CGGGATCCGCCAGCCGAGCTGCTCGGCGATCTCGAAGGCGAGCGTCTTGGAGCCCTCGGAGTAGTACGGGCGGACGTTGACGTTGACGAACGCCCAGCCCTCCTCCTCACCGGCGATCTCGGAGGCGAGCTTGTTCACGTCGTCGTAGTTGCCCTCGACGGCCACCAGCGTGCCGCCGTACACGGCAGTGGTGATGATCTTGGGGCGCTCGAGGTCCTGCGGGATGAACACGACCGAGCGGATGCCGGCCCGGGCGGCGGCCGCGGCGACGGCGTTCGCGAGGTTGCCGGTGGAGGGGCAGGCGAAGACCTTCATGCCGAGCTCGCGGGTGGCGCTCAGGGCGGAGGCGACGACCCGGTCCTTGAACGAGTGCGTCGGGTTGCCCGAGTCGTCCTTCACCCACAGCTTGCGCAGGCCGAGCTCGCGGGCCAGGTTGCCGGCGTCGATCAGCCGGGTGTAGCCGGGCTCGGTGTTCGGGAAGCTGGCCACGTCGACCGGGACGGGCAGCAGCGGCTGGTACCGCCAGATGTTCTTGGGTCCGGCTTCGATCTGCGCACGCGTGATGGTCGGGAACTCGTACCCGACCTCGAGCGGGCCGAAGCACTCCATACAGGCGTAGAACGGGCCGAGCTCGGATTTGGCGCCGCACGCGCGACAGCTCAGATGCGTGCCGTTGCCGAAGGCACCTTCACGGATGGTGTGGGTGGTCGGCGCGGTGCTCAGGCTCATGACGGAGTTTTCCCTCCTCATCTTCCCCGCACCGGATCTCGGCACAGGACGGATTTGGCACCGTTCCGCCGCCGAGCGCCTCGGATCGAGCCGCCGCACGGGGAGGGTTGCCGGGACTTCAACGGGCCGTTTCCCTCAGTCCCTCTGGATGAGCACTGACGAGGCTACCCAATCGGGTCCGGATCGTGTCTTTCGTTCCCAGCATACGAGACGCCTGATCTCATCGTGAGATTTTGACCCTGATCGGCTCAAGCTCAGGCGGCTCGGTCGCGGCGGAGGTCGAGCATGCGCATGAGTGGGGTGGCGGCGACACCGTGGACCGCGACGCTTAGTACGACGGTGAAGCCGACGGTTGCCCACAGCCACGGCAGGTCGGTGCTGAAGTCGGCGCCTGCGTAGGCCAGGTAGAACACCGACCCCACACCCCGTACGCCGAACGCCGCCGCGACCCAGCGCTCGGACCGGCGCATCGGCGTCTTGGCCAGGGATAGCCAGGCGGTGAGCGGACGTAGTACCAGCACGAGGAGCAGGCCGATCGCGGCGCCTGCCCAGGTCAGTGGCTTGAGCAGGCCGCCGGTGATCGCGACGCCGAGCAGCAGCAGGATGCCCCAGGTGAGGATGTGTTCCAGCTGCTCGATGAAGCCGTGTAGGTCCTCGTGGAAGTCATGGCTGCGCTCGGCGGCCCTTAGCGTCAGGGCGGCGACGAAGACGGCGATGAATCCATAGCCATGCAGTACCTGGGCGAGGCCGTACACGCCGAGCGTCATCGCCAACGCCAGTACCGGCTCGCGTGAATCGGCCAGCCGGAAAGTGCGCGACGGCGCGGAGAACGCCATCTTGCCGAGCAACCAGCCGGCCCCGATCCCGATGGCGACACCGATCACGGTCTTGCCGATCAGGTCCCAGGCGAACCACTCCAGCGCCCAGTTCCCGACCGCTCCCTTCGTCGCCGCGAACACAGCCGCGTAGATGAACGGGAAGGCCAGCCCGTCGTTGAGCCCCGCCTCCGAGGTGAGCGCGAACCGCACCTCATCGTCCTCCTCCGGCTCGGCGCCCTCCCCGGTCGTCGGTCCTTGCACCTGTACGTCCGACGCGAGCACCGGGTCGGTAGGAGCCAGTACTGCGCCCAGCAGCAAGGCCGTAGCCGGCGCCAACCCCACCAGCCACCCCACGCCGGCCACTGCCGCGATACAAGCAGGCATCGCCACCAGCAACAGGCGCCACGTCACAGCCCACCGCTTCCACCCGATCGGCCGATCGATCGCCAGCCCGACCCCCATCAACGCAATCAAAATCGTCAACTCGGCCAGATGCTCAGTCACCCCCGACTCAGCGATCGGACTAACCCGCCCCCGCTCGACAAACACCCCCAACACCAACCCAGCCGCCACAAACGCCATCGGCGCCGAAATCGCATACCGCCGCAAGAGTCGCGGCAACACCGCGCCAACCAGCAGAGCCAACCCGGCAACCAGGTAGAGCCCATCCCCGTCGATCTTCATATCCGCTCCTAGTGCCCAACTCCCACCCTTTTCACCACCGGGGGCGCGGAACGCGGGATGGGTCGGTCGGTTAGCGAAGGCGGTGGGTGGCGCCGGGGGTGTGGGTGGGGAGGGATTTGCGGGGGCCGTAGCGGGGGTGATGGTGGCCGGCCAGGCCTAGGAGGGCTTGGACTCGGTAGCGGTGGCCTCGGTAGGGCTCGATGAGTTCGGCGCAGCCGTCGTCGTCGAGTTCTTCGCCGGTGAGGGCGTACGAGACGTCGCGCGAGACGTGGTAGTCGGCGAACGAGAAGGCATCGGCATCCCCGTGGGCGCGCTGCCGGACCTCCGCGGCGGTCCAGACTCCCACGCCTGGCAGGGACCTGAGCCGGCGCTCGACCTCAGCCCCGTCGGTCAGCTCCAGCGTCCGCTCCAACGCCGCCGCCCGCGTCGCCGCGGTGATCACCACCCGCGACCGGCGCCCCTCGACCCCGGCACGCAACCACTGCCACGACGGAATCATCCGCCACTCCTCCGGCGACGGCGGCACCATCATCTTCCGCCCATCAGGCGACCCCGGCCCCGGCGCCGGTTCCCCGTACTCTCGCAGCAGCATCCGCCACCCGGCGAACGCCTCCTTCCCCGTCACCACCTGCTCGATCCCAGCCGCAGCCATCGCCTCGAACACAGCCCGAGTCCGAGGCACCCGAAAGTCCGAGAACCGCCGAGCCGCATCCACCAACGCCCGATGCTCAGCCAACGGCTCGAACCCGTCCCAGCTATCCGCCTCCCCCAACAACTCCGGCACCCCGTCCAGCGCCCACCCCGCCCCCGGCCCCCACGCCTCCGCCTCAACTTCACCCAGCCCGGAGTACGGCGTAAGCCTGATCAACACCGCCCCATCCGGCGTCCGAGTAGCCCGCCAAACAGTCCGCCGCCCCGCCTCAAACACATACGCCGGATCCCCCGGCCCCTTCCGCAACCCCCCAATAACCACATGCGGATCCACCACCCGCCCCGCCCGCCACCGCCGCACCACCGAAGTCACTCCCCCAGTCTCGCCCACCCCACCGACAACGCCTGAACCGACCGGATGTCCTAAGAATTGCGACATTGGGACATCGGGGTGAGAGGCGGTTGATACTGAGTCTGGAGGTGGGGCGATGTCTGGGTGGCAGGTGCTGAAGTTGGTGTGGAACACGGTCAATCTGTCGACGGTCATGGGGGCGGTCGTGGGGGTGATCGGGCGGGCGCGGTTCAGTCGGGGGCCTCGGGGGTTGTTTTATGCGAACGGGTATCGGCTGGGGTTTCCGGTGGCGAGTGCGTTCACGATCGGGAACGTGATTGTGAGTAAGCACGATCGTGCGTACTTCGATGAGCGGCCGGTGCTCGTCAAGCATGAGGAGCGGCATTCGTGGCAGTACTTCTGCCTGTTCGGGCTGCCGATGCTGCCGTTGTACGTACTGGCGGTCGCCTGGTCGTTCCTCCGGACCGGATGCCCGGCCTCCCGCAACCCGTTCGAGCGGCTCGCCAGCCTCACCGACGGCAACTACGACGAGAAGCCGGTGCGGCCGCTCGGGCAGATCCTCAGCCAGACGTTCAGACGCAACTGATGCCACGCACGAAGCACAACAACGAGCCCAACCTCAGTGAAGGTGAAGGCGGAATCGGCAAGGTGCGGCAGCGACAACGTCAGCGGGTTGCGATGGCGTCGGCCAGGGCGGTGAGGACTGTGACTACGCCGGAGGGGTCGTCTACGACGATGTCGGCGGCATCGGTGAGGGCGGTGGCGCCGGAGGAGCGGGCGGCTACCAGTACTGCGTGCAGGCCATCACGGCGAAGGATGTCGAGGGCTTCGAAGGCGGCCAGGTCGCCGAGGTCGTCGCCGGCGTAGAGGACGGTGCGGGCGCCGGTGGACTCGATCAGGCGGCGGAGGGCTACGCCCTTGTCGATGCCGGGTGGGCGGAGTTCGAGAACCAGGTTGCCGGGCTCCAGGCGGAGGTCCACCGACTCGGCCAGGTCAGTCAGGGGCTGGCGTAGTACCTCTAGTGCAGGCACTGGGTCGGGCAGGCGGCGCGTGTGAACCGCGAGCGAGCTGCCCTTGTCTTCTACGAACGCGTCACCGAAGCCGAGCTCCTGCAGCAGAGCAGGGAGCTTCTCACGGGCTACCTCGACCCCAGGCGGTACAGGGTCGCTAGTGACGGCACCAGTGGACGCCTCCCACCGCTCCAGCCCGTAGTGACCCAGTACTACGAGACGCCCCAACCCCGGATGCCCAGTAACCCCAGACAGCTCGGTAGCGACCAATGCGGGCCGGCCGGTCACGATGGCCACCTGCCCCACCGACCGGGCCAGCCGGGCCAGTGCGTCGAGCGCCCCATCGGCCGCCCGCGACATCGACGGATCCTCCACCAACGGCGACAGCGTGCCGTCGAAGTCCGACGCGATCACCGCACTGGCCGGATCCGCGACGAGCGCCTCCCAGCCCTCCCGCCCGGCCGCAGTCACCAGTTCGGGAGTACTCATCCGGCGTAGTCCGTGGTGAGAATGACCGTGAGCCGGTCCTTCTTCATGTTGTCGAGGGCGTCCTTGGTGCGGCCGATCCCGAGATCCCGGGCGAGCTGGTTCGCCTCGGCCTGCATCCCGGCCGGGAAGTACACCGTGCTGGCGACGATCTTGCCGTGCCAGTTGTCCTTGCCGGTGACGATCCAGCCGGCCTGCCGGGCCCGGACCGAGACGTCCTCGGCCAGTCCCTTGCGCGGAGTGTTGTTGTAGACCTCGACGGCCGGCCGCTCGGTCACTGGGATCGATGCCGGAGCACTCGGGGGCGCGGACGGCTGCCCGGAAGGCGTCACGGAGGTCGGCGCAGAGGGCTCGACAGGCGGCGGAGTAGAGGACGGCTCGGCAGGTGGTGCCGAAGACACCGGCGCACTCGGCTTAGGCGAGGGCTTCGGGGTCGGCGAGGCCGCGGGCTTCCCGGAGTCCGCCACCGAGTCGTTGCCCCGCGTCCCGAACAGCACCAGCAACCCACCGACGATCGCGACCACGGCGAGCACGGCGACCAGAGACGAGAGGACCTGGCCCCTGTCGTCGCGCGAACGGCGGTTCAAGACTTCAGACCTCGATGCCCAGCCGACGGGCGGATCGGGCCCGTTGGCGGGCGGCTCGCAGCCGGCGCAGGCGCTTGACCAGCAGTGGGTCGTGCGCGAGGGCCTCGGGCCGGTCGATCAGGGCGTTGAGCACCTGGTAGTACCGGGTCGCCGACATCTGGAACTGGTCCCGGATCGCCTGCTCCTTGGCACCGGCGTACTTCCACCAGTGCCGCTCGAAGCCGAGGATGGCACCGTCCCGGTCGGACAACCCAGCGACGGCCGGCAGGCCCGCCTCGGCGGGGCCGGAGGTGCTGGCGTTGGCGCTGTCCATCTGCTGGTGACTCCCGTGCGGTCGGTGATCGTCCGTCCGCGTTCCACCCTACGCGGAGAACGACAGCAATGTCATTCACCGCGCAGCTACTTAGCGTTGTGTCGCGGGACGGAGCAGGGTGGATCCCACGGACACCCAGGCGGACGGCCGGGCGCGCTCAACTCTGGCAGGATCGACGGTGTGAGCTCAACTCGACAAGGCCCCGGCGACGTGTCGCCCGGTCCGCGAACCGCCGTCGCGGCGGTCGAGGAGCTGCAGTTCCGGTACTCCGAGCTGAATCCGCTCGTGAACGCCGTCTGCACCCCCAACCCAGCCGCCCTGACCGAAGCCGTCCGACTGGACACGGAACGTGACGACGGCCGGATCCGTGGACCACTCCACGGCCTGCCCGTGCTGGTCAAGGACAACATCGACACCGCCGACCTCCCCACCACGGCGGGCTCACTGGCGCTGGCCGACCAGCCGCCTCCCCCGTACGACGCCCCGCTGGTCCGCCGCCTGCGTGAGGCCGGCTGCATCATCCTGGGCAAGACGAATCTGAGCGAGTGGGCCAACTTCCGCGGCTCGGCCTCGTCATCCGGCTGGAGCGCGTACGGCGGCCTGACCCGCAACCCGTACGCCCTCAACCGCTCCGCCGGCGGCTCCTCGAGCGGCTCCGGCGCAGCAGTCGCCGCCGGGCTGGCCGACCTCGCGATCGGTACCGAGACCAACGGCTCGATCGTCTGCCCAGCGGCCCTCAACGGCATCGTCGGCCTCAAACCGACGGTCGGCCTGATCCCGCAGCAGGGCATCATCCCGCTCAGCCACTCGCAGGACACGGCCGGTCCGATGACCAGGACCGTCCGTCAGGCCGCCGCCCTGCTCACCGTGATGACCGGCGGTGGCATCGACTACGAGGCCAGCTGCGCATCGGAGGACCTCACCGGCGTTCGCATCGGAGTACCGCGTGGCCCGTTGTGGGGGTACTCGAACAGCCTCGACCAGGTCACCGAGCAGGCACTGACGCTGCTGTCGGCGGCCGGCGCGACGCTCGTCGACCGGCTGTCGCTGCCGTCGCCGGGCAGCGAGGAGGACCAGCTCGCGATCCTCGCGTACGAGATGAAGGTCGACCTCGCCGCGTACCTGGCCACCCGCCACCCCGGCGGCCCGCGCACCGTCGCCGACGTGATCGCCTTCAACAAGGCCCACGCCGACACGGAGCTCCGGTACTTCGGCCAAGAACTCTTCGAGCGCTCCGAGCAGACCGACGGCCTCGACTCGGCCGTCTACGTCGCCGCCCGGCTGTCCGGGCTGCGAGCCGGTCGCGACGGGATCGACAACCTGTTGCGCGACAATCAGCTAGACGCACTGGTCACACCGTCGTACTCACCTGCTTGGGCGATCGACCTGCTCAACGGAGATCACGTGCTCGGCAGTTCGTCCTCACATGCCGCATTGGCCGGCTATCCGCTGCTCGCGGTGCCGTCCGGCCTGGTCGAAGGCCTGCCTGTCGGGATCACCTTCCACGGCACCGGCCGCAGTGACGCCACCCTCATTCGCTTGGCGCACGCCTTCGAAACCGCGAGAATCAAGGCTCACGGCCCGTTCCCGACCCCGGAGTTCACACCATGGGTGTAGATCGCGTCCGCTGGGGAGTTGTTGCTACTGGCAACATCTCCACCTCGTTCACCAAAGACCTCGCCGTCCTCGAAGACGAGGCGGTGGTGACGGCCGTCGCGTCACGCTCACTGGAGTCCGCGAACAAGTTCGCCGACGAGTTCGGCATCGAGCACCGGTACGACGACTGGCGCCGGCTGATCGACGACGGCCACGTCGACGTCCTCTACATCGGTACTCCGCACCCGCAGCACTACGCGATCGCCCGCGCCGCGCTGCAGGCCAAGATCGCCGTACTCTGCGAGAAGCCGGTCACGCTGACCGCGAAGCAGGCCCGCGACCTCGTTGCCGTCGCCCACGAGAACAACACGCTCTTCGCCGAGGCGATGTGGATGCGCACCAACCCCGTCGTCCAGGCGTTCTTCGAGGACCTGGCCAAGGGCACCATCGGTGAGCCGATGGAGGCGCTGGCCGACTTCGGCTTCCACAAGCCGCAACTCCCGGCCCGGCTGCTCGATCACGCCCTGGGCGGCGGCTCGCTGATGGACGGCGGCATCTACCCGATGACGTTCGTCTACATGGCGCTCGGCAAGCCCGCCGAGGTCAAGGCGGTCGGCTCGCTCAACGACGACGGCGTCGACCTGAACGTCGCGATGGCCTGGCGCTACGACTCCGGCGCGGTCGCCGCGCTGACCTGCGGGCTCCGTTCGCAGAACCCGTGGACTGCCTCGGTCAGCGGTCCCGAGGGCAGCCTGCTGCTCCCGCACCGCTTCCACAACCCCGAGTACTACGTCCGCAGTACGGCCAGCGGCCAGGAGCGCGTGGACGTACCGGCGCATGGCCTTGGGTACCACTACGAAGCAGCCGAAGTGATGCGTGCGCTGCGCGCCGGGCAGATCGAGTGCCCGGCCCTTCCGCATGCCGCGACGATCGAGATCCTCGAGCTGCTGGACGAGACGCGTAGACAGATCGGGGTCAGCTACCCCGGCGACGACGAATACCTGGGTGGATAACAACTGATGCCGAGCGGACGCAGTTCCTTCGTAGTGGTGGCCAACCGGCTGCCTGTCGACCGGATCGAGATGCCCGACGGCACCACTGCCTGGCGCCGCAGCCCCGGTGGCCTGGTGACCGCGCTGGCGCCGGTGATGCAGCGCCACCACGGCGCCTGGATCGGCTGGACCGGTGGCGCGGACGAGAAGCTGGACCCGTTCGACGAGGGCGGGATGCACCTCGTCCCGGTGACGCTGTCGGCCGAGGACATCCAGCTGTACTACGAAGGCTTCTCCAACGCGACGCTCTGGCCGCTCTACCACGACGTGATCGTGGCGCCCGAGTTCCACCGGGAGTGGTGGGAGTCGTACGTCGCGGTCAACCGCCGGTTCGCCGAGGCGGCCGCGGAGGCAGCCGACGACAACGCGGTGGTCTGGGTGCACGACTACCAACTGCAGCTCGTACCGGCGATGCTGCGCCGGTTGCGTCCCGACGTACGGATCGGCTTCTTCCTGCACATCCCGTTCCCGCCGACCGAGCTGTTCGCGCAGATGCCGTGGCGCCGGCAGATCCTCGACGGGCTGATGGGCGCCGACCTGGTCGGTTTCCAGCGGCCGGGGGCTGCGTCGAACTTCGCCCGGCTCGCGCGCAACCGGATGGGGTTGCGGACCCGCGGCGACCGGATTCATCTGCCGGACGATCGCGTCGTACGGGCGAAGGCGTTCCCGATCTCGATCGATGTCGGTGAGCTGGAGCAGCTCGCGCGGCAGCCCGAGACCGAGGCGCGGGCCGCGGAGATGCGCCAGGAGGTCGGCAACCCGGCGCACATCCTGCTCGGCGTGGACCGGCTCGACTACACGAAGGGCATCCGGCAGCGGTTGCGTGCCTTCGGCGAGCTGCTCGACGAGGGCCGGGTGTCGGTCGACGACGCGGTGTTCATCCAGGTGGCGACGCCTTCGCGGGAGCGCGTGGAGCAGTACCGCGTACTACGGGACGAGATCGAACTGCTCGTCGGGCGGATCAACGGCGAGCACGGCCGGATCGGGACGCCGGCGATCAACTATTTGCACACCTCCTACTCACGCACCGAGATGGCAGCGCTCTTCCGGGCGGCCGATGTCGCCGTCGTGACGCCGTTGCGCGATGGCATGAACCTCGTCGCCAAGGAGTACGTGGCCTGCCGGTACGACGACACGGGTGCGCTGGTGCTCTCGGAGTTCGCCGGAGCCGCCGACGAGTTCCGCCAGGCCTTCTTGGTGAACCCGCACGACATCAATGGCATGAAGGACACCATCGTCGACGCCATGAACACCGACGACCGCCAACTGGGCCGCCGCATGAAGGCGATGCGCAAACATTTGGCAGCACACGACGTCAACGTCTGGGCCGCGTCGTTCCTCAAGGCGCTCCATGCAGAAGACTGATGGCCGGATCCTTGCTCTCGATCTAGGTACTTCGTCCGCGCGCGCGTTGGTGCTGTCGGCCGACGCGTCGCCGCTGCCCGGAGCCCTTGCCCGGCACAAGATCGGCGCCGTCTACGGTCCTCTTGGTGAAGCGACCCTTGAGCTTCACGACTACATCGAGGGGCTGCTCGGCTGCCTCGACGAGTTACAGCAGAACGGGCATCTGGTCGACATCACCGCGATCGTGCTGTCCTCGCAGTGGCACTCGATCGTTGCTCTGGACAACAAAGGCGTGGCGCTCACTCCGGTCATCCCCTGGGTCGACACCCGGTCGGTCGACCTCGCGCTGGACCCGGCTTTCGACGAGCGCGCCTTCCACGCGAGGACCGGCGCCTGGCTGCACCGGCTCTACTGGACCCGCCGCATCCCGTGGCTGCGGTCGATCACGTCACCGGCCGGCTATGCGGGGCTTCCCGATCTTGTACTCGAGCGCCTGACCGGCGAGCGCGTCACCTCGGTCTCGGTTGCCTCGGGCACCGGCACGCTCAACCTCGCCAGCGGCGGGTACGACGACGAGGCGCTGGCCGTCGCAGGGGTGACGGCCGGCCAGCTTCCGCCGATTGTGCCTACCGGGTGGACCGGCGCGCTTTCCAGTGAGTACGCGAGACGGTGGCCGGGGCTGGTCGGAGTACCGATTCATCCGCCGACCGGCGACGGCGCGGCCTCCAACGTCGGTACCGGCGCGTATGACGCCAGGACAGCAGCAGTGACGGTCGGTACTTCGGCCGCCGTCCGCGTCGTGCACCCGATCGAGGGCGCACCCGAATTGCCGTGGGAGCTGTGGCGGTACCGGGTCGACGACCAGCATGCGGTGACCGGGATGGCCTTCTCTGCCGCGGGAAACCTGCATGCGTGGCTCACCGGCGTACTGAATCTCGACGCCCCTGAACCCACCGACGTGGAGATCGGCTCGTCCCGCGTGATCGCGATCCCGTTCCACGCCGGCACCCGGCCGCCGGACACGGTCCCGAGCGGTTCCGGCGTGTACTTCGGACTGTCGTTCGACGACTCCGCCGCTGACCTGCTCGCCGCGTCCCTGCAGGGTGCCTCGCTCGAGATTGATCGCGGCCTGCGCATGCTCGACGAACTCTTCGGCCGTCCGCTCCAGGTCGTCCTGGGTGGTGGCGGCATCGACGCATCAGCCTGGTGGCGGCGCTGCCTGACCGCGACCTTCGACCGTCCCACCGACGTCTGCTCCGAGCCCGAGGTCGGCGCCCGCGGCGCGGCGGCGGTCGCCCTCGGCCTGTCGCCGTCACCCGGCGGTGAGCACCTCGAGCCGGTCGCCGCCGAGGTCGAGCGAGTCAGAACCCTGCGCCCCCGCTACGAGACCCTCCGCGGACTCGCGGTCCAGGCCTCGAAGGAGACGAGCAGCTGGTGAGCAGTGAGTACGCGCTGAACCTCGAGGCCGAGATCCAGCGGATGCTCGCGACCGACATCGTTGTGCTGGCCGCGCAGAGCTTCGTGGCGCTGTTCCCCGGCGTCCAGCTCGGCAAGCACCTCGGCAGCGGCAAGCTCCGCAAGTGGTTGCGCCAGGAGTTCGGCAAGCCCCGCTGGACCGAGGGCAACACCTACGCCTTCGACGCACTGACGGCCGAGATCGAGCTGATCTACGAGCGCGCCCGGATCGCCTCCAGGGACGCCAGCGGCCAACTGATGCTCCTACCCCGCGGTCTCCAACTACTAGCCGCCCCGGACCCGGTAGCCGCTCTCCGCGAACTCCTCTGACCTCCTCTGACCTCCTCTGTCCGTTGCAGCTTCCTGCAACCGAACGACCACCCAGGGCGACCTCCCCGCGCGGTACGTTGCGAAACGCACCCGTCCACTCCTCCTGGAGGTAGTTCGCCGATGCGTCTCCGTGTGGCCCTCACTGCCACCGCAAGCCTGGCCCTGATCGCTCCTGCCGTCTCAGCCGTCGCCGCCACCCCGACAGTTGCTGAGGGCAAGCACCCTCAGGCACTGGTCTTCGGCGCCTGCCCCGACGACATCGCGACGCCGTACCCGGCGCTCACCTGCGCCACCCTGAAGGTCCCGCTGGAATACTCCCGCCCGTACGGCGCCACACTGTCCGTCCTGGTCACGAAGCACGCGGCGAACGACCCGGCCAAGCGGCTCGGCTCGCTACTGGTCAACCCGGGCGGCCCCGGTGGCGGTGGATCGACGCTCGCAGGATCGCTGACCAGGCCGGACCCCACCGGATTCACCCGGCTCGACAAGGGCGTGCTGGACGCGTACGACGTGATCGGCTTCGACCCGCGTGGCGTCTGGCACAGCTCGCCGGTCAGCTGTGCCGCCCCGGACCACTTCACCCCGCCGCAGCCGGACCCGGATGCCAAGGCGAGCCGGTCCGAGCTGTGGAAGCTCTGGAGCAGCTACGCGAAGGGCTGCAACGACCAGAACAAGGCTGTCCTCCCGCACCTCGGCACTGTCGACGTGGCCCGCGACATGGACTCCATCCGCGCGGCCCTGGGCGAGCAGAAGCTCAACTACGTCGGCTTCTCCTACGGTACGTACCTCGGCGCCGTCTACGGGCAGCTGTTCCCGCAGCGGGTCGGCCGGATGATCATCGACGGCAACATCGACCCGACCCCGAAGGACATGTGGTACCAGGCCGGCCTCACCCAGGGCCCGGCGCTGCAGAAGCGGCTCGAGGAGTACTACCTGCCGTGGGTGGCGAAGTACGACAACGTCTTCCACCTGGGCAAGGACGTCGCCACCGTGCGAGCCGCCTGGAACAAGACGCTGACCGACTTCCGCACCACGCCACACGGTGTGGTCGGCGGCAGCGAGCTGCTCGGCACGGCGTACGGGGTGCTGTTCTCCGAGTCGGCCTGGATCCCGTTCACCCAGGCGCTCAGCGCGTACGCCGTCGGCGGTGACGACGCCGCCCTGGTCGGCTTCGCCACGCCGGACACCAGCGCGGACGCCGAGCAGTTCAACGCCATCTTCAACTCGGTGATCTGTGTCGACTCGAAGTGGTCGCGCGACCGGAAGACGTACGAGCGGGACGCGGCCCGGCTGGCGAAGACCTCGCAGTTCTCCTGGTACAACATCTGGACCAGCGGCAGCGCCTGCCAGAGCTGGGCGTTCGACAGCCCGGGCCGGGTCAAGATCACCGGCAAGGGCCTGCCCGGCGTACTGATGTTCAACACGATCGGCGACCCGGCCACGCCGTACGCCGGTGCGCTCAAGATGCATGCGTCGCTGCCGTCCTCGGTCCTGGTCACCGAGAAGGACTCGGGCAAGCACACCGTCTTCTCGAACACGCGCGCCCTGGTCAACCCGGCCGCGAACGCGATCGGCACGAAGTACTTGCTGACCGGTGAGCTGCCGGCCGCCGACACGTCGGTGGCGGGCCACCCGCTGCCGGTACCGACGCCAGCCGCTGTGGCAGCCAAGGTCAGCAAGCCGGACCTGCGGACTCCGTTCGAGTAGGTACTGCGTACGCAGTACTGCGTGGATACGGCCGGTGGACGACGCGTCCGCCGGCCGTGCGCACGTAGAGTGAGGGAATGGCAGCAAGTCCGTGGCAGTCCCGATTCAAGGGGCATCCGTTGGCGTACGACCACGCCATCGTGCTGCTGCTGCTCGCCATCAATCTGCTGCAACCAGGCACCAGGCACGACGGCCGCCAGATCCATCTGACCGTCACCGGCACGATCCTGATCCTGATCGCCTGCCTGCCGCTGGCCTTCCGCCGGAAGGCTCCGCTCGTCGTGCTGACGATCAGCACGCTGGCGACGATCGGTTACGCGGCCACCGCGCAGGTGAAGAGCCCGATCGGCCTCGCGCTGGCCTGCGCGATCTACACCGTGGTGATCCAGAAGGACCGGCGGACCCGCTCGATCGCGTGCGTGTCAGTCGTCGTCGTGATGGTCGTCACGGCTGCACTGTTCACGGACGGTGACCTGCTTGCCAACCTCTCGGTCGCGATCTTCGTACTGTTCGCCGCTGCCATCGGCGAGGCGGTGCGGTACCGGCGGGCTTACCTGGACGAGCTGGAGGATCGGGTCCGCCGGGCTGAACAGTCCCGCGAGGAGGAGGCCGAGCGGCGGGTGATCGAGGAGCGGCTGCGGATCGCGCACGAGTTGCACGACGTGATCGCCCATCACATCGCCTTGATGAACGTACAGGCCGGCGTCGCCTCGCACCTGCTCCGCGAGCAACCGGACGAGGCCGACCGGGCCCTCGCGCTGGTCCGTGACGGCGGCCGGACAGTGCTGCAGGAGCTGACCGTGCTGCTCGGCGTGCTCCGCCGCTCAGGCGTCGACTCGTTGCCGACGGCTCCCACACCCTCTCTGCAGGAACTGAGTGCTCTGATCGAGTCGTCCACCGCGGCCGGAATCACCATCGACTGGCAGCCGCCCGTGCCCACGTCTCTCCCGGACGTGCTCGAGCTGACCACCTATCGCATCCTGCAGGAGTCCCTCACGAACGTGGTCAAACACGCCCCTGGTGCGGCCGTCCGGGTCCGGTTCGAGGAACGGCGCGGGTCGCTCACGATCGAGGTCACCGACGACGGCGGCCACCCCGGTACGCCGTACCGCGACGCCGGTGCCGCTGCTGGTCCGCCCGGCTCCGGTCACGGGTTGCTGGGCATGCGAGAGCGCGTCGCTGCCGTCGGCGGAGACCTGACCGCCGGGCCGCAACCGCACGGCGGATTCCGCGTCCGTGCCGTCCTTCCTCTGGAAACTGGAGCAACTGGTGACGATCCGGGTACTGCTGGCCGACGATCAGAAGCTGATCCGCAGCGGGTTCCGAGTGCTGGTGAACTCAGCACCGGGGCTAGAGGTCGTTGCTGAGGCGGCGAACGGCCGGGAGGCGCTCGAGCTGGCCCGCAGCGAGCGCGCTGACGTAATCCTGATGGACATCCGGATGCCCGAGCTCGACGGTCTGGCCGCGACCCGGCAGCTCACCGCCGATGAGTCGCTGGCCGGGGTCAAGGTGCTGATCCTGACCACGTTCGAGGTCGACGAGTACGTCTTCGAGGCGATCCGGGCCGGCGCGAGCGGGTTCCTCGGCAAGGGCGCCGAGCCGGAGGAGCTGATCGCCGCGATCCACACGGTCGCTCGCGGGGACGCGTTGCTGTCGCCGATAGCCCTGCGTGGACTGCTGAACCGCTTCCTGGCCCAGCCCGAGCTCGACTCCGGGGCCGGCTCCACTGACCTGGCCGTCCTCACCGACCGCGAGCGTGAGGTGGTCGGCCTGGTGGCGCTCGGGCTGTCGAACGAGGAGATTGCCGACCAGCTGGTGCTCTCGCCGTTGACCGCCAAGACACACGTGAACCGCGCGATGATGAAGCTCGACGCTCGTGACCGGGCTCAACTCGTAGTGATCGCCTACCGGTCCGGCCTGGTCCGCGCCGGAGCAGTTGACCAGCCGGGAGTACAGCCGCTGCAGTAGGCAGTACGACGGGCGCAGTACGGCAAGGAGACCGCAGTCACCGGACGCGGACTACAAGGTCCGGACGGAACGATCGTCACCATGGCTACCTACCTCTACCGCCTCGGCCGGTTCGCGTTCCGGCGCCGCCGACTCGTCGTGTTCATCTGGCTGGGCCTGCTTGCCGCGGGCATCACCGGCGCCGCCACCTTGTCCGGGCCGACCGCCAACGGCTTCTCCATCCCCGGTACCGAGTCGCAGCGGGCGATCGACCTGCTCGACCAACGGTTCCCGCAGGCGGGCGCGGACGGCGCCACCGCGCGCATCGTCTTCCAGGCGCCACCAGGCACGAAGCTCGCCGATCCGGGCAGCACCGCCCTGGTGAAGAGCACCCTGGACCGGATCCAGTCCGCGCCGCAGGTGGCCAAGGTGGTGGATCCCTTTGCAGCAAAGGCGATCTCAGCCGACGGGAGGATCGGGTACGCCCAAGTCACGTACGACGTCCCCGCGCAGGAGGTGACGCCAGAGGCGCAGGATGCGGTGGCCGATGCGGTAGGGCCTGCTCGGGACGCCGGCCTCACGGTCGAGCTCGGCGGTGACGCCCTGCAGGCTCAAGGAGCGCAGAGCGCGACCGAGGTGATCGGTGTCGCGGTGGCCGCGGTGGTCCTGCTGATCACCTTCGGCTCGCTGATCGCGGCCGGCCTGCCGTTGCTCTCGGCAATCATCGGGGTCGGCATCGGCGCGACCGTGATCACCGCGGCGACCGGCTTCATCGACATCGGCTCCGGGACGCCGATCCTCGCGGTGATGATCGGGCTCGCGGTCTCCATCGACTACGCCTTGTTCATCATGTCGCGGTACCGGCATGAACTGAGCGCCGGCCTGGAACCCGAGGAAGCCGTCGGCCGGGCGGTCGGGACCGCCGGCTCAGCGGTGGTCTTCGCAGGGCTGACCGTCGTGATCGCCCTGGGTGGCCTGTTCGTGGTGGGTATTCCGTTCCTGACCCAGATGGGCTTCGCGGCTGCCTTCACGGTCGTGATCGCGGTAGCCATCGCGCTCACCTTGCTGCCGGCGGTGCTCGGCATGGCGGGGCGCCGGGTGCTCGGAGGCAAGATTCCTGGGCTGCGCGGCGGCGACACGGAAGGTTCGAGCAGCAAGCCTTCCGTCGGTCGCCGGTGGGCCGGTTTCGTCACTCGGCGGCCGGTCGCTGTTCTGCTGGTGACGGTGATCGGCCTTGGTGCCCTGGCGATCCCCGCGACTCAACTCGAGCTCGGGCTGCCCGATGACAGCACGGCCGCGCCTGCCTCGACGCAGCGCAAGGCCTATGAGCTGTTGTCGGAAGGCTTCGGTCCTGGCTTCAACGGCCCGCTGATGATCGTGGTCGACGCGGCCGGCTCCGCCGACCCGAAGGCTGCGGCGGCGGGTACCGCGGACGCAGTACGCAAGCTTCCGGACGTCGCTGTGGTGACGCCGCCGACCTTGAACCCACAGGGCGACACCGCGCTGATGACGGTGATCCCGGTGAGCGGGCCGGCGACGGCCGAGACCAAAGCACTGGTCAAGGCGATCAGGGACCTCCCGTCGGCTGGCGGCGCCGAGGTGTCGGTGACTGGTGCGACCGCCTTCAACATCGACATCTCGGCCAAGCTGAGCAGCGCGCTGCTGCCCTATCTGTCGCTGATCGTCGGGCTGGCGTTCCTGCTGCTGATGCTGGTGTTCCGTTCGGTGCTCGTGCCGCTGAAGGCGACGCTGGGCTTCCTGCTGACGGTCGCGGCGACCTTCGGTGCCTTGGTCGCGGTGTTCCAGTGGGGTTGGTTCGCCGGCCTGCTCGGGATCGAGGGCCAGACCGGACCCATCATCAGCATGCTGCCGGTGTTCCTGGTCGGGATCGTGTTCGGGCTCGCGATGGACTACCAGGTCTTCCTGGTCACCCGGATGCGCGAGGAGCATGTCCACGGCGCGGCCTCACGAGCAGCGGTCGTCGACGGCTTCAGCCACAGTGCTCGGGTCGTCACCGCCGCCGCGGTCATCATGATCGCCGTCTTCTCCGGCTTCATCCTCTCCAGCGAAACCCTGATCCGCGAGATCGGCTTCGGGCTGGCGATGGCGGTCGCGATCGACGCCTTCATCGTCCGGATGACCATCGTCCCCGCCGTGATGGCCCTCCTGGGCCGCTCAGCCTGGTGGCTCCCCCGGTGGCTCGACCGCCTACTCCCCGACGTGGACGTCGAGGGCGAGAAACTCCGCAAGACGTTCGAACCCGAAGTACCGGAACGAGAGCCCGAACTCGCCTCCCGCTGAACCTGGAGGTCGGAGGTGACGGCGGCCACTGACAGTAGTGGGCGTGGGCTGGATGATGAGCGCCATGCTGCGCTCGATGATGAAGTCCAAGGTCCACCGGGCCACCGTCACCCAGGCCGATCTGGACTATGTGGGGTCGTGCACGCTGGACGCGACGCTGATGGACGCGGCGGACCTGCTGCCCGGTGAGCAGGTCGACATCGTCGACATCACCAACGGCAACCGGCTGACCACGTACCTGATCGAGGGACCGCGCGACACCGGCATCGTCGGTATCAACGGCGCCGCCGCGCACCTGATCCACCCCGGCGATCTGGTCATCCTGATCGCCTACGGGATGTTCGACACCATGGAGGCGAAGACCTTCGAGCCGAGCGTAGTCTTCGTGGACGGGCACAATGCGATCACCCGCATCGGCTCGGACCCCGCCGAGGTGCTGCCGGACAGCGGCACGCTCCGCGGCGACCAACTGCACACCGCGCGCTGAGATGAGGATGGCTCGACGATGAGCGACAGCACGGACAAGGCCCCCAAGACCGCCAGCCACGACAGCGCCTCGGGCGAGAAACTGCGGGAGTTCATGAACTCCGGCTGGGGCTCGATCGAGCGTGACGACGTCACTCTCAGCGACGTCGGCACCTGGGCGGCGAAGCGGCGCGACGCCCTGTCACAGGCGTTCCCCGGCGAACGGCTGGTGATCCCGGCCGGCACCTACAAGGTCCGCTCGAACGACACCGACTACGCGTTCCGCCCGCACACCGACTACGTCTGGCTGGTCGGCGACCAGACCTCCGACGCAGTCCTGGTGCTGGAACCGAACGGCACCAGCGGCCACGACTCGGTGCTCTACTTCCGGCCCCGCGCGGACCGCAGCGAGGGCGAGGAGTTCTGGCGCGACCGGATGTACGGCGAGCTGTGGGCCGGCCGGCGTCCGTCGCTGACCGAGACCGCGAAGGAGTTCGGGATCGAGACGCGGCACGTCGACGCGCTCGCCGACGTGCTCAAGAGCGACGTGCCGACCCGCGTCCGGCGCGGCGAGGAGAGCTCGATCGGCTCGCTGCTCAGCGGCGCGAAGACCGACGAGGAGCGCGACGGCGAGCTCGCCTTCGTGCTGTCGGAGCTGCGGCTGGTCAAGGACGCGTTCGAGATCGAGCAGCTGCGCGAGGCGTGCGCGATCACCCACCGCGGCTTCTCCGACGTGCTGTCCGACATGGCCTCCGTCCGCAAGTACGGCGAGCGCTGGATCGAGGGCACCTTCTGGCGCCGGGCCCGCGCGGAGGGCAACGACGTCGGCTACACGTCGATCGCCGCCGCCGGACCGCACGCGACCACGCTGCACTGGATCGAGAACGACGGCCCGGTCAACGACGGCACCCTGATGCTGCTCGACATGGGTGTGGAGAACCGCAACCTGTACACCGCGGACATCACCCGCACGCTGCCGGTCAACGGCGAGTTCACCCCGCGCCAGCGCGAGCTCTACCAGCTGGTCCTGGACTCGCAGAAGGCCGGCATCGCGGCGCTCAAGCCCGGTGTGCCGTTCCGTTCCGGCCACAACGCGGCGATGGAGGTCATCGTGCGCGGCCTCGAGGCGATGGAGCTGCTCCCGGTCACCGCCGATGAGGCCCTGGATCCGAGCAGCGGCATCTACCAGCGCTACACGTTGCACGGCGTCAGCCACATGCTCGGCATCGACGTGCACGACTGCGCCGCCGCCCGCAACGAGAAGTACAACAAGGGCAACGTCGAGGCCGGCTACGTCCTCACGGTCGAGCCCGGCCTGTACTTCCAGGCCGAGGACCTGACCGTCCCCGAGGACCTCCGAGGCATCGGCATCCGGATCGAGGACGACATCCTCATCACCGCCGACGGCACCGAGAACCTGTCGGACGCCATGCCCCGCGAGATCGACGCCATCCAGTCCTGGATGGCCGGCTAGCCACCCCACCTGGTACTTCCTCCGCCGCGCCGGTGGCGGAAGTACCAGGTGAGCGCAGCCAATGCGACCATCGGCCATGGCGCTGACGAATCCCTGGTTGTCCGGTCCCGCTCCCACCGAGCAGCTCGATCACGAGCGGCTCTCCGAACGCATCCTGAACCTGCTGTCGAGTCAGAACATGTGCGTCCTCGCGACGACCGGCCCGGCCGGACCACTGGCCACGCCGGTGCGGTACTACCACCTCGACTTCACCATCGTCTTCACCGCATCCGGCCGCTCACCGAAGATGCGGAACCTCGCCGCCGACCCGCGGATCTCGATCGGCGTCTTCGCCCCACTGGTCGGACAAGCCAGCAGCCGCGGCGCCCAGCTCTTCGGCACCGCCACCGTCGTCCAACCAGGCACCACCGACTTCGACCGGTACTTCGAGGCCTACCGCTGGCAGTCCGACCATGTTGAGCGGGGCAACTCCCTGGACGAGCCGCCGACCGGCGCACTCGTCGTCGTCGAGCCGCACCGGATCGTCTACACCGAACACTGGCTCCGCCGCGAAGGCTACGCACCCCGCCAACTCTGGAAGCCGATCAGCGCAGGCGCCAGCGAGTGACGCCTGCGGCGAGGGCGACTGGGATCGGGATCATCGCCAGAGCAGCGAAGGTCCCGGCTTGGTCGACAAGTAGTCCGGCAAGCGCAGCGCCGGCTGCGCTGCCTGCTGCTTGGCCTGTCGAGAGCCAGGCGAAGGCCTCGGTCCGGTTGGTCGGGTCGGTTGACCGTTGCAGCAGGACGTAACAAGCCGCCGCGATCGGGGTGAGGAAGAGACCGGCGACACCGAGGAACAGCCCGATCAGCCAGCCTGAAGCCGGCAGGGATCCACTACCGGCGACGGCGACAGGCACGAGCGACAGCGCGAATCCGCCGACCAGCCGGACATAGCGCGCCTTGTCGGTGCGATTGGCTGGTACGAACGTGCCCACCAGGCCGCCCAGGGTGAGGGTGGCCTGGAGGTGCCACCGGTCAGCACTCGTACGGACGCCTTCCGCAAAGCGCCTGAACGCGGGTGACTGCCTCGCTCTGCGTCGGCGGCGCCGCGTGGGATCGCCAGCACGAACAAGGTTGAGCCTGTGACCAGCAATCCGGCGGACAGCGCCAACGCGCTACCGGGTGAGCCGATCGCGGTGATCAGCGCGATCAGCAACGGACCGGACAGGAAGACCAACTGCTGCACCAGCGATTCGAGCGTGTAGGCGGCAGGTAGCGCGTCCTGGGTCACCAGTCGCGGCCAGGTCGTCTTCATACCGGCGGAGATCGGTGGATTTCCGCTGCCGATCAGGCCCGCGGCCAGTAGCGGGATGCCCACGCCGGCCTGGCTGGGGGCGCCGAGCAGAAGGCCGACCCCCAGGACGTGAACAAGCACGGCGGGGAGCACAACCCGAGCGAGCCCCAAGCGGTCGACCAGCCGGCCCTGGACGGGTGTCGTGATCGCATCGCTCAAGGCGATCAGCCCGGCCACCGTGCCGGCGATCAGGTAGGAACCTGTTCGCTCGTTCATCACCAGAATCGTTGCCAGCGGCACCATTCCCTTCGGTACCCGGGCCAGGAAGGAGCTCAGCACCAGCGGGAGAATCGAACGGTCGAACGGGAAGCGGGACATCTGACACCTCGCGAGTCGTCGGGCACGCCACAGCGCACCGACCTCGCCCTACCAGGCTTTTGTCCCTTGAGATGCCCACCTACACAGTGGGTCGCGGCGCTCGGACCAGCCCGGCGACCCACCCACAGTCACCGACGGAACCCTAGCCACGTCCAGTCGAGTACCACCACTCTAAGCAACGCCGCCGCCACCGTCCACCGGCCACCAAGCGGCACCTGTGCGAGGTCACCAGATGCGGACGCGGTCCTCGGGGGACAGCCACATGGTGTCGGAGTCCTTGACGTCGAAGGCCTGGTGGAAGGCGTCGATGTTGCGGACCACCGCGTTGCACCTGAACTCCGGCGGGGAGTGCGGGTCGATCGCCAGGCGGCGGATGGCTTCTGCCTGCCGGGCTTTGCTGGACCAGCCGAGGGCCCAGGCGAGGAAGAAGCGTTGCGATCCGGTGAGGTCGTCGATCGGCGCAGGCTCCTCGCCGCCGGCCAGCGAGAGGGTGTAGGCGACGTAGGCGATCGAGAGGCCGCCGAGGTCGCCGATGTTCTCGCCCAGGGTGAGTTCGCCGTTCACCGTGTGGCCGGGCGCATCGGTCGGCTCGAGCACGTTGTACTGCGCGACGAGCTTCGCCGTGCGTTGCTCGAAGGCGGCCCGGTCGGCATCGGTCCACCAGTCGAGCAGGTTGCCGGCGCCGTCATACTTCGAGCCCTGGTCGTCGAAGCCGTGGCCGATCTCGTGACCGATCACCGCGCCGATCGAGCCGTAGTTGACCGCGTCGTCGGCGTCCAGGTCGAAGAACGGCGGGTGCAGGATCGCGGCCGGGAAGACGATCTCGTTCATCCGCGGGTTGTAGTAGGCGTTCACCGTCTGCGGCGTCATCAGCCACTCGGTCTTGTCGATCGGCTGGCCGAGCTTGGCCAGGTCCCGGGCGGTCTCCACCGCGACCGAGCGGCGGACGTTGCCGACCAGGTCGTCGGCCTTGATCTCCAGGCCGCTGTAGTCCTTCCACTTGTCCGGGTAGCCGATCTTCGGCGTGAAGGTGCCGAGCTTGTCCAGCGCCCGCTGACGGGTCTCGGGCCCCATCCAGTCGAGCGCCTCGATCCGTTGCCGGTAGGCCTCGACCAGGTTGGCGACCAGCTCGACCATCCGCGCCTTGGCGGCCGGCGGGAAGTGCTCGGCGACGTACAGCTGGCCGACCGCCTCACCAAGGGCCGAGTCGACAACGCCCAGCCCGCGCTTCCACCGCTCGCGCAGCTCGGGCGCACCGGTCAGCGTCTTGCCGTAGAAGTCGAAGTTCTCGTCGACGAAGGCCTTGCTCAGCAGCGGCGCGGCGGCGTGCACGATGCGCCAGCTCAGCCACTCCTTCCACTGCTCGAGGTCGATCTCCTGCAGCGCCGCCGCGGCTGCGGTCAGGTACTCCGGCTGCCGCACGACCAGCTGCTCGAATGCCGACTCGGGCACGCCGGCGTTGGACAGCCACGTGGCCCAGTCGAATCCCGGCGTGAGCGCCTCGAGCCCGGCCCGGTCCACCTTGTTGTACGTCGCCGTGACGTCCCGATTGCGCACCCTGTCCCAGTGCCCAGCGGCCAGTCGCGTCTCGAGCGCCATGATCCGCTCGGCGGCACCGCCGGCATCGGGCAACCCGGCGAGTTCGAGCATCCGGGCCAGGTGGGCGACATACGCCGTACGGATGTCCGCGAAGTTGTCCTCGCGGTAGTACGACTCGTCGGGCAGGGTGATGCCGCCCTGGCTCGCGTAGATGATGTACTCGTCGGACTTCTTCGCGTCGATGTCCGCGCCGTAGTAGAAGACGCCGGGCACGCCCTGCAGCTCCAGCTTGCCGAGCGCCGCGACCAGGCCGTCGACGTCCTTGATCGAGGCCACCAGTTCGAGCTGGTCCGCGATCGGGTCCGCCCCGAGCCGCTCGATCGCCTCGGTGTCCATGAAGCTGGCGAACAGGTCGCCGATCTTGCGCGCCTCACTGCCGGCCGGGTGCTCCGCGGCCGCGGTCTTCTCGACGATCGCCCGCACGTCCCGCTCGGCGTCGTCCAGCAGCGCATGGAAGGCGCCGTAGATCGCTTTGTCCGCGGGGATCTCGGTGCGGTCCAGCCACGGCCCGTTCGCATACTGGTACAGGTCGTCCTGCGGCCGGACCGTCGTGGACAGATCCGAGCTGTCGATCCCTGCTGTCATCCCTGCACCGCTCCTCTGCTGGTGGCTGCCACTCACCGTGACATTACCCGTTCGGGCCCAACCACCGGGACCGATATCCACAGCCGCTGAACCGTTCTGCCCAGGCAACCGTGCACCTATTGTTGAAAGCACAACGAGCCAGGAGGGCACTCCGCCATGTCACGCTCACAGCCGAGACAGCTGGGCCGCGTTCTCGCCGCGACTCTCGGCCTCCCCGTACTTCTCCTCGGCAGCCTCACCGCATCCGCTGTCACCGGGACGCCGGCTGCCACGACCGCCGTCAAGCAGCAGACCTCCAGCACGTTCCTGGACGAGGGTCTCTGCGACAAGATCCGTTTCGGGACCAACCCGGCCAACACGCTTGCCGCCACAGAACGCGCCGTTGCGGCCTTCCCCAAGCGCATCAACCTGCCCGCAGGCTTCCAGCCCGAGGGCATCGCGATCGACCACTCCGGCATCGCGTACTTCGGCTCACGCGCGGACGGCGACATCTACGCCGCCAACCTGCGGACCGGCACGGGCACCGTGGTCAGCCAAGGCCCGGGGACCCCCTCGCTGGGCATGAAGCTCGACGAGCGCGACCGCCTCTTCGTGGCCGGCGGGCTCGGCGGCGACGGCCGCGTGATCGACACCCACTCCGGCGAGGTGCTGGCCAGCTACACGTTCGCCACAGCGACCACGTTCGTCAACGACGTCATCCTCAGCAAGGACGCCGCCTGGTTCACCGACTCGCGCCAGCCGGTCCTCTACAAGGTCCCGCTGGGACACAACGGCAAGCTGCCGAGCCAGTCAGCCGTGCAGACGATCCCGCTCAGCGGCGACTACGTGGATGTCCCAGGAGTCAACAACGCCAACGGGATCTCACTCACCCCGGACGACCGCGCCCTGATCTTCGTGCAGTCGTCCACCGGCTTCCTGTTCCGGGTGGACCCGCGCACCGGCGTCACCCGGAAGATCGACCTCGGCGCCACGGTACTGACCGCCGGGGACGGACTACTGCGCTCCAACCACACCCTGTACGCCGTACAGAACCGGCTGAACAAGATCGCGGTACTGGACCTCAACAGCTCGGGTACCAAGGGCCGGCTGGTCAGGGAGATCACCAGCGCCGACTTCGACGTACCGACCACGGCGGCCTTCTTCGGCTCGCGGATCTACCTGCCGAACGCCCGGTTCAGCACTCCGCCGATGCCGGAAACGGAGTACTGGGCAACAGCCGTCCAGCGATGACAGTGCGCGCTGATCAGGAGACGGTGCGGAGGTCGCCCCGGGCAGCAGCCTTGAGGCGGCTTCCGCACGACAGCCGGACGGAGTAGGCGGCGGGGATGGAGAGCGGCTCGCCGGTCTGCGGGTTGCGGCCGGTCCGGGGCGCGCGCATCACCCGCTCGATGCTCAGCAGGCCGGTCAGCGAGACCTTGTCCCCCTTGCGCACGGCCTCGGTGACGACGTCGCCCAGCGCGTCGAGCACCTTCTCGGCCTGGTTGCGCGGGATGCCCGCCTTCGTCGCCACGCCGGCGACCAGCTCGTTGCGGTTCACGGTTCTCCTCAGACTCTCGCCGCCGGATCGGCACCCCATGCGCCGCTCCGGTCGGTCCTCGAAAACCTTAACCGAAATGAATGTCGTTAGCGAGAGCGATCTCAGATTCGGGGGAAATCCCGCGTAAACGCCCTCTAGAGGCCGTCGCGATCGTGCCAATCGGACTGCCAGCGGGGGTCGATGGGGGTGGCCGCCAGTTGGTAGCGGATGTCGGTCGAGAGCCGCATCGTCGACGACACGTTGTCCAGCGCGGCATGCACCGTGTGGGCCGTGTGGATGACCACATCACCGGCCTCGTAGTCGGCGACGAGCCGCTGGGCGTCGTACTCCTCGGCAAGCGCCGGCAGGTCGGCAGTGATCGACGCTGCGGGCCTCTTGAGCGTCCCGGCCGCCTCCTCCCGCAGTACGCGGTGGTGGCTGCCCTCTAGGTAGGTGAGGCCGCCCAGGGATACCGGGCAATCGCCTAGTGGGATCCACGCGGACAGCACCTGGTCAGTGCCCTCACGCAGGTACACGAGGTCGTAGTGCGCCTGGGTCGCCGTACCGATGCCCGCCTCACCAGGTGCGATGTGCCGGATGATCTTGCGCCGATGCAGGAACGTCTCCCCACCCAGGAACCACTCGTACCACCCCCGCAACGCAGGCTGCGCACAGAAGGCCCCGTACTCCGCCCCCGGCACCACCTCGCCGAACAGCACCCGCCGAAGCTCACCCCGCTCCACCTCAACCGGTACGCCATGACTGTCAGCCACCCCGGTCGCCGCGAAGTAGTACTGCCGAAACCCCAGCACTACAGCCGGATCCAGCAACCCACGCAAGAACAGATACCCGTCCCGCGCCAGCCGAGCCCGCAGCGCCTCCCTGTCCCCACGCTCGTGCCGCGGCACCTCACGCAACGCCCCAAGCCGCTCAGGCGGCAACACGTACCCATTAGAAGTCAGCACCCCACCATTGCAACCGCCCACCCCAGCGAACCGGAATGGACTAGCGCACCCACTTCTTGGACTCTTGTACCCATGAGCGATTGGTCGATCTACCTGACGCCAGGGCAGATCGAAAGAGAACTTGGACTCTTCTGCCTAGGCGTCGGCGCCCAGCGCAACCCACCCGGCGAGCCTCCGGAGCGCGCCCTCGGCTGCCATGCCGCTGTCTTCCTCCATCAAGGCAGAGGCCACCTACTGCACGGCCCCGACCGCACACTCCACCCAGTAGAGGCTCCCGCCCTCCTCTGGCTCTTCCCCGGCGTACTGCACGGCTACCGCCCCACTACCCAGTGGCGACAGTCCTGGGTCCTCTTCAGCGGTACCGCAACTAACGCCCTCACCCACCTAGGCCACCTGACCCCACACCAGCCCGTACGCCGGTACGCCGACCCCCGCCCGATCCAACGAGCGTTCGCCAAGCTGCTCCGAGTGGCCCAGACCAGTGAAGTACAAGCGACTGCAGCCCTCTACGACCTCATTGCCACCGCAGCCCAAGAGGACCCGGGCACCGAACTAGTCACCCAACTGCGAGCCATCGCCTGCCAACCACTGTCGATCCCGCAGTTCGCCGAAGCACTCGGAGTGACCGTCGACGAGTTGCGGACAGCAGTCCGGAATGCGGCCGGAACCACGCCGCAGGAGGTGATCTTGACCACCAGGATCAACCAGGCGAAGGCATTACTGGCCGAATCCGACCTCTCCGTCGCAGTGATCGCCCGCGAGGTCGGGTACGACGACCCGGCCTACTTCAGCCGGCTGTTCAGCACCCGCGTCGGCCAGGCGCCGCGCACGTTCCGGCGGATTGGTTCGATCACCGGCCCAAGATCATCCTTTTGATCGACGCCTCCGCAGTCCACGGTCTGAAAGTATTCGTGAAGACCCTTCTCGCGACTGACGCACGACAGCCCCCGATCCCGATAGCGTCGTGCCATGAGCCAATCCCAGTCCATCGACCCGCGGTACGCGAACAGGCCGCCGGCGCGACCCAAGAAGCGGCGCAACTGGTTCGCCCGGATCATCGGACTGATCGTCCTGCTGTTCGTGCTGAGCCTGATCTGCATCCCGATGCTCGCCTGGGGCAAGATCAACAAGGTCGACGCGATGCCGTCCGGCGAGCGCCCGGCCGACACCCCTGGTACGACGTACCTGCTGGTCGGGTCCGACAGCCGGGCGGGTCTGTCCCGGGCCGAGCGGGCCAAGCTGCACACCGGCAAGGCGTCCGGTCAGCGGACCGACTCGATCATGCTGCTGCACGTGCCGGAGTCCGGCCCGACCGCGCTGATCAGCCTGCCGCGGGACAGCTACGTGCCGATCCCGGGCCACGGCAAGAACAAGATCAACGCCGCGTTCGCGTTCGGCGGCCCGCAGCTGCTGATCAAGACCGTGGAGGGCGTCACCGGGCTGCGCGTCGACCACTACGTCGAGATCGGCTTCGGCGGCTTCGCCTCGATCGTCGACGCGGTCGGCGGGATCAACATGTGCTTGCCTAAGGCAATCAAAGACAAGGACGCGCACATCGACCTGCCGAAGGGCTGCCAGGACCTCAACGGGCCGACCGCGCTCGGCTACGTCCGGGCCCGGCACTTCGACCCGAAGGGCGACCTCGGCCGGGTCGAGCGGCAGCGCGAGATGATCGGCGCGATCGCCGACAAGGCCGTCGGGCCGGGCACCTTCCTGAACCCGTTCAAGTTCTACAAGCTCAGCACGGCAGGCGCCGAGGCGCTCTCGATCGACCAGGACATGGGCCCGCTCACCCTCTTCAAGTTCGCCCGCGGGATGAAGGCGGTGGCGGCCGGCGGTAGCGGCGTCACGCTCACCGTGCCGGTCTCCGACACCAACCTCAGCACCCCGAACGGCTCGGCCGTGAAGTGGGACAACAAGAAGGCGACGGCGCTCTTCCAGGCCCTCAAGGAAGACAAGACCAGCGGTCTGAAGAGCACCTGAGTGATCACCGGACTGCTGGCCTGGCGCCGGCTGAAGGAGTGGGATGAAACTCGACGACCTGCGTGACAAGCGGTTCAGCTACGACGTGGTCGGTTCCACCCAGTACGCCGAAACGCCACCCGGCTACCACCGCCTGGAGTACCGGCACCGGATCGGCACCGGCGACGAGGTGTTCCGTCGCGCGGGTGAAGCCGTGATGACCTGGAGGGCCCACGCCGCGGCCGGCATCCACGTCGTGGCCACGGACACTCCGCTGGTGATCGGTACGAACTCACTAGGCCGTCTAGGGGTCGGCCCGGTCGGCCTACCGATCCCCTGCCGAGTCGTCTGGGTCGTAGACGAGCCAGACCGCACCGGCTTCGCCTACGGCACGCTGCAGGGGCATCCGGAATCAGGCGAGGAGTCCTTGGTCGTCACCCGCGAGCCAGACGGCATCTACTACACGATCCTCGCCTACAGCCGCCCCGGCAGCTGGTACACCCGACTTGGCGGACCCGTCAGCCGAGCCGCCCAACTGCAGGTCGCCAAGCAGTACGCCAAGGCCGTGGAGCGCCTCGCCAACAAGGCCTGAGTGGACTGGTGGAACGGCGCCGGATTGGATCTGTCGCCGCAGTCAACCAGCTCTCTAGGGTCGATGACATGAGCACCGTTCGCGCAGCTACCACCGCCGACATCCCGGAACTGGTCGACGCCTATGCCTGGCTCTTCGCACCACCCGGTACGAAGCCGGCCGACTGGCATCCCGTCGTCGCGGCCGAGCGGCTGGAGCGTGCCATCGCCGGGCCGCGCAGCGGAGTACTGGTGGCGGTGGACGGCGAAACGATCGTCGGCTTCGGTACGACGTACCTCGACCTGGAGTCGGTCCGATTCGGGCAGCGGTGCTGGGTGGAGGACCTGGCCGTGGATCCGGATCAGCGCTCGAGTGGCATCGGGGCGGCTCTCCTGGCGGCTGCTCGCAAGTGGGCCAAGGAGAACGGCGCCACCCACCTAGAACTCGACTCGGGAACGGCTCGCACCGACGCGCATCGCTTCTACAACCGCCACAACCCGACCAGCCACTCGCTGAACTTCGGCTGGCAAACCAGCTGAGGGAACGCAAAGGCCCCGCAAGAGCTCATACCTTTTGCGGGGCCGGGGATATTTTTACCGGGAGTGTTCGGCCAACGGCCTGACCGACACGCGAACACTGGGTGACATCATGTCCGGGTGAGTCCCAAGGCATTGAACGATCTGGTGGCGGCCGACTGGGCCGAGGCGTTGGCTCCGGTCGAGGAGACCGTGTCGCGGATGGGCGAGTTCCTGCGCGGTGAGATCGCAGCCGGGCGGCCCTATCTGCCCGCCGGCGAGAACGTGTTGCGCGCCTTCCGCCAGCCGCTGAACGACGTGAAGGTGCTGGTCGTCGGCCAGGATCCGTACCCGACGCCCGGGCATCCGGTCGGGCTGAGCTTCTCGGTAGCGCCGGACGTGCGCCCGATCCCGCGCAGCCTGCAGAACATCTACCGCGAGCTGATGTCCGACGTCGGCGTACCGGCTCCCAGCAACGGCGACCTGACGCCGTGGGCCGAGCAGGGCGTGCTGATGCTCAACAGAGTGCTCACTGTGCAGCCAGGCAAGTCCGCCTCGCACAAGGGCAAGGGCTGGGAGGCTGTCACCGAGCAGGCCATCCACGCCCTCGTGAAGCGTGGCGGCCCGCTGGTGGCGATCCTGTGGGGCCGTGACGCGCAGACGCTCAAGCCGATGCTCGGCAGTACGCCGTACATCGAGAGCGCCCACCCGAGCCCCATGTCCGCTGACCGCGGCTTCTTCGGCTCCAAGCCGTTCAGCCGCGTCAACGAGCTACTGGTGCAGCAGGGCGGCACCCCTATCGACTGGCGCCTTCCCTAGAAGTCCCTGTACCAGTCCAGCTGTGCCAGAGCTGGCTGTAGCGACCGCCTGCAGCCAGCAGCTCGTCGTGCGTGCCTGACTCCATCACCCGCCCGTGGTCCAGTACGACGATCCGATCGGCCTGCTGCGCCTGCGTAAGCCGGTGAGCCACCACCAGCGTCGTACGCCCCTCAGTAGCCGCCGCACTAGCCCGCTCCAGCTCCCGGGCCCCGGCACTACCCGCCTCAGCCGTCGCCTCATCCAGTACTGCGACCGCCGGGTCCGCCAGCACCAGCCGTGCCAGTGCGACCTGCTGCGCCTGCGCACCCGTCAACTGATGCGCGTTCTCACCCACCTGACACTCCAGCCCATCCGGCAGCGCCCGCACCCAGGCCAGCGCACCGACGCGCTCCAGCGCCGCCTCCACCTCTTCAACAGTCGCCGAGGCCTTGGCAAGCCGAATGTCCTCCAGCAGAGGCCCGGAGAACACGTGGACCTCCTGGCTCAACAGGGCGACCTGCCGCTGCGTACGAGCCTCGCCCAGCGCCTTGATGTCCACCCCACCTAGCCGCACGGTCCCAGCAGTGGGCATCAGCACCCCGGCCGCGATGGCCGCCAAGGTCGTCTTCCCAGCGCCGCTCGCCCCGACCAGCGCAACGCGCTCCCCAGGCTCGAGCCGCAATGACACCCCATCGAGTACCAGCGGCCCACCGTACGAGTGTCCGATGCCCTCCAGCTCCACCGACGCATCGGCAGGAGCAGGCCCGGCAGGCGGCTCAACCGCGGCCTCCAGCGTCAGTACTCCGGCCAGCCGCGCCAACCCGGCCGCGGCCGTCTGGACCTCGTCGAACTGCATCAACAGCGAGCCGATCGGGTTGAACAACCGGTGGAAGTACAACGCTGCCGCCGTCGTCGCGCCGACCGTCACCGCATCCGCGCGGACCAGGAAGAAGCCGGCGACCAGGATCGAGGTGAGGCCCACGAACTCGGCATGGTTGATCCGCGACGAGAAGAAGCTGAACAGCTTGAAGACGTTCAGCGACAGGTCCCGCGCGGTCGCCGACTTGTCCGCGATCCGCTCCAGTTGCGTCTCCTCGAGCTGGTACGCCCGGACCGTCGCGCTGCCCCGCAGCGAGGTGATGATCGCCTCGGACCGCTCACCCATCGCAAGCCGTTCCTTGCGGTAGAAGGGCGCCGAGCGAGGCAGGTACCACCGCAGTGCGAGCAGGTACATCGGCAAGGCGAGCAACCCGGCCAGGCCGAGTCGCCAGTCCAGCGCGAACATCCCGACCGCGGTCAGCAGGACCGTCAGCGAGGCCGACAGCAGTACCGGCCCGACCTCGGTCAACGCGGCCGCCACCGCGGCGACATCATCACCGACCCGCGACAACAAGTCGCCGGTGCGGATCTTGTCGAGCACCGGCGCCGGCAGGTGCAGTACGCGATCCAGCACCTGCTCACGGATCCGCGCGAGCACGGTCTCGCCGACCCGCGCGATCAGCGTCACGCCAAGCGCGGTCAGCAGACCAGAGATCAGCGCCGCCCCACCAATCAGCACAACCACGCGCACTACGGCCGACCCGTGCGCATCATCGACGGAGACGTCGTCAATCAGCACGCCAAGTGCCCAGGGCGCGACCAGGCCCGCCGCACTCCCCACGGTCACCACCACAGCAGCCAGCAGCGACATCCCCCGCAGTCGACGAATCTCCTGCCACAGCACACTCCACGTAGCCCGCGGCCCACTGATCGGCAGCAGCTCGGACGCACTCATCGCAGCACCGCTTCCTGGTACGCCGAGTCCGTCTCGGCCAACTCCGCGTGCAGCCCCTCGGCCACCAGCACCCCGTCCGACAGCACCAGTACTCGGTGCATCTTGCCCAGCAGGGCCGGGCTGCTCGTCAGCACGAGAGTCGCGAGCCCGGGCGCCCCACGGACCTCGGCAAGGCCCTCGGCCAGTAGCTCCTCGGTGGCGGCGTCCACCGCGGTACTGGGGTCGTGCAGCACCAGTACTGGCGGCTCGGCCAGCAAGGCCCGGGCCAGGCCGAGTCGTTGGCGTTGACCGCCCGACAGCGTGCGACCCCGGTCAGCCAATGGATGTTCGAGGCCCAACGGATGCGCCTCGATCACATCAGTGGCGGCAGCAGCTACCACTACGCGGTCCAGCTGAGAGGCGTCTCCAGACCCAGCCAGCAGGTTGGTCCGTAGCGTCCCCTCGAACAGGTCGGTGTCATGCTGCTCGACCAGCACAGACCGGCGCACCAGGTCAATGTCCAGCTCCTCGACCTCAGTACCGCCGACCAGCACCCGGCCTTCATGCGAGGCAGCACGACCGGCCACGACGGTCAGCAGAGCGTCGGCGTCGCGTGGGTCGTAGCAGAGAACGCCTACAAGCTCACCGGGCTGCAGAGCGAGGTCCAGCGAGGACAGGGTCTTGTAGCCAACAGCTTCCAACGACAGCAGCGGCTTAGCGGGGTCTACGGCGGTGGAGGTGCCGGTGGTGATCTCCGGCGGCGAGCCGAGGACAGATGCCAAGCGCCCGGCGGAGGCGCGGGCCATGGCCAGGACCTGCCCGCTGTAGCCGAGTAGCCCCACAGGCTCGGCGGCGAACTGGGCCAGGCCGACCACCGTGATCAACTCACCGATGCTGATCCGTCCGTTCAGTGCGAACCATCCGGCCACACCTGCCACCGCAGCCAGCAGCAGGCCGCTCAGTGCAGTCGTCACACCGTCCTGCAGTCCATTGGTGGACGCGGCGCGAAGTGTCGCCTTCAACGTCGCCTGACTGGATCGTCGGTACCGCTCGGCAGCGTTGTGCTGCGCACCGATACCCCGCAGTGTGCGCAGGCCCCCGACAAGGTCGGTAGCGAGGGCGGTAGTACTCGCCACAGCCTCCTGCTGCGACGAGGTACGACGTGTCAGCAGTGGCGACAGCGCCTGAATCCCCAGCACTAGCAGGGGAACGCCGATCATCACGCCGAGCCCCAGCGGCACGTCGATCAGCAGCAAGGCCACCGATGACACCGCAAGCGCTGTGCTGCCAGCAAAGCCCAGCGAGACGGCACGTAGTACCAGTGCTGCCCGCTCTGCATCGGAAGTGGCGATCAGCAGGAGTTCACCCGACCGCAGACCGGTCTGGTGTCCCCGCGGATCGAGCACCCGGCGGGAGATCTCCAGGCGCAGCTGGTGCGTCTCGTACTCGATGGCGCGGACCACCTGGCGGGCACCGGTCTTCCAAGCGGTCGACAGCACCACGAACAGCGCGAAGATCATCAGCACACACCACAGCAAAGGCGTCAGCCGCCCGGTCGAGACGGCCCGGTCGACGAAGATGCCGATCACCACTGGCACCGCCGCCTCGGTGGCCTGGTGCAACGACAGGACGAGCACCCCGACGGTCAGCCGCGCGCGGTGCCGGCGTACCGCCCGGCGCAGCACGCTCCCTGCTGTGAACTCCACGGAAAGCCCTTCCCCAGCCTCACTGCCCCGACAAGTAAGCCCACCCTAACTTGAGGCGGGCGGAAGCCGAACGCGCTGATCGATTGACACCTACGGTGACTCCCCCGTACGGTCTCGCGGTAATAGGAAACTTTCCTAACAGTTGATCCAGTTGCACGATCCGCAGCGTGGTTCGAAGACGCGAGAGCGAAGGAAGGGCAGGGTTAGCACATGGCCAGCACACCCGGTACTCCCCGCCTGCTCCGCGCGATGAACGACCGCGCCGCCCTCGACCTGCTGCTCGCGCAGGGCCCGCTGTCACGCACCACGCTCGGCAACCTCACCGGGCTGTCCAAGCCGACCGCGTCCCAGCTGCTCGCCCGACTGGAAAGCGCCGGCCTGGTACGGGCCAGCGGCACCAGCGCAGGCCGCCCCGGCCCGAACGCCCAGCTGTACGAGATCAACGGCGGCATCGCCTATGTGGCCGGTCTGGACGTCACCCCGACCCGGATCCGCTCCGCCGTCGCCGACCTGACCGGCAAGGTGGTCGGCCGCTTCGAGCTGCCCACCCCGGGCCGCAGCGCCAAGGGCACGGTCGAGCGGGTGGTCAAGACCATCGACGGCGCTCTCGGCGAGGCGGGGCTGACCCGTGACCGCTTGCACCGCGTCTCGATCGGCACACCCGGTGGTTTCGACCCGACGACCGGCCGACTCCGGTACGCGACCCACCTTCCCGGCTGGCACGCGCCGCACCTGCTCGACGAGTTGGCCGCGGCCATCGCAGTACCGCTAGAGGTCGAGAACGACGTCAACCTCGCCGCGGTCGCCGAGCAGCAGGTCGGCCACGCGAACAGCAGCGACAACTTCATCATGCTCTGGGGCGACGAGGGCATCGGCGCCGCGATAGTGATCGGGGGCCACCTCGTCCGCGGCGCGACCGGCGGTGCCGGTGAGGTCGCCTTCATGCCCCTGCCCGGTACGCCGCTGGTCCGCAACGTCGGCCGCAACAACGCCGGCGGCTTCCAGGAACTCGCCGGTGGCGAACCCGTCCTCGAGTTGGCCCGCGCCAACGGCCTCAAGGCCCGTACTCCGGAAGCCGCGATCACCGCCGCCCTGCAGACACCCGGCGCCGGCGACATCGTCCTCAACGAGTTCGCCCATCGGCTCGCAGTCGGTCTGGCCGCGATCGTCTCCGTCGTCGACCCCGAGCTGATCGTCCTCGCGGGTGGCGTCATCACCGCGGGCGGCGAGCGGCTGCGCGGCCTGATCCAGGACGAACTGGCCGAGCTCGCAGTACCGCGACCGCGGCTGCTGATGACCGCCATCCATACCGACCCGGTGCTCTCCGGCGCCCTTCAATCTGCCCTCAGCTACACCCGCGACGCTGTCTTCGACACTGCCGGCACGACGACCGGAGGCAGTGCCGACTAGCGCCGAGACCCACCGCCACACACATCCCCGGACCGGGAACACACCTGGCCCGGTGGATCCGTACACCCAAAATGCAGGCCGGCTCCACCCAGGATCAGGAGAAACGGAAAATGCGTCGAGTCCACAAAGCAGTGATCGCCGCGGCGGCGATCGCGCTGCTCGGTACCGCGTGCACCGGTACGTCGAGCGCCCCCAAGGCGAGCGACGACGCCACCAAGGACACCACGATCACCTTCTGGCACGGCTGGAGCGCACCCAGCGAGGTGGCCGCGATCGCCGCCAACGTGAAGGCGTTCGAGACCGCCCACCCGAACATCCACGTGAAGGTCGTCGGCAACATCAACGACGACAAGATCAAGCAGGCGCTGCGCGCGGGTGGCCCGAACTCGCCGGACGTGGTCTCCTCGTTCACCACCGACAACGTCGGCACCTTCTGCGCCTCGAACGTGTTCGCGGACCTGAAGCCGTTCCTGGACAAGTCCGGCGTCGACCTGGACAAGACCTTCCCGAAGCCGCTGCAGGACTACACCCAGTTCGAGGGCAAGCGCTGCACGCTGCCGCTGCTCAACGACGCGTACGGCCTGTACTACAACAAGGACGCGTTCAAGGCGGCCGGGATCGCCGGCCCGCCGAAGACGCTGTCCGAGTTCGACGCCGACGCGAAGAAGCTGACCAAGGCGAAGGGCGACTCCTTCTCCCAGCTCGGCTTCATGCCGAACTTCCACGGCTTCGAGTCGACCACCACACACTTCGCCGCGCAGTGGAACCCGACGTACTTCACCGCCGACGGCAAGTCGAACCTGGCCGCCGACCCGGCGTTCGGCAAGATGCTGACCTGGCAGTCGAACCTGGTCAAGGAGCTCGGCGGCTTCGCCAAGCTGGAGAAGTACCGGGCCACCTTCGGTGACGAGTTCGGCGCCAAGAACCCCTTCCACACCGGCCAGGTCGCGATGTCGATCGACGGTGAGTGGCGGCTCGGGATGGCCAAGGAGGCCGGCGCCAAGTTCGACATCGGCGTCGCGCCGTTCCCGGTACCGGACGACCAGGCCGACAGCTACGGCAAGGGCTACCTGTCCGGCACCATCATCGGGATCGCGAACACCAGCGAGAAGCAGAACGCCGCCTGGGAGCTGGTCAAGTTCATGACCACCGACACCGACGCCGTGGTCAGCTTCGCCAACGCGATCCACAACGTGCCGTCCACGCTGGACGCGCTCAAGTCGGACAAGCTGGTCGCGGACGACAACTTCAAGGTCTTCCTGGAGATCGCCCAGCACCCGAAGAGCAGCACCACGCCGGCCAGCCCGAACGGCGGCGCCTACCAGCTCACCCTGCAGGACTTCGGCTACGCCTTCGAGGCCGGCAAGCAGACCGATCTGGCCGCCGGTCTGGCGAAGACCGACGCCCAGATCAACAAGGACATCGCGCAGGCCAAATGATGGCGACCATCTCGGTAGGCCTCAGACACAAGCGGCGGCGCGAGCGGCTGCGCAACCTCGCCTTCCTCTCCCCGTGGCTGATCGGGGTCAGCGTCTTCTTCCTGTACCCGCTGATCTCGACCGTCTACTTCAGCTTCATGAAGTACGACGGCTTCACCCCGCCGGTCTGGACCGGCCTGAAGAACTGGAAGTACGTCTTCACCGACTACCCGTTCTTCTGGCCGGCCCTGCGCAACACACTGTGGCTGGTGATCGTGATGGTCACCCTGCGGGTGATCTTCGGGCTCGGCATCGGCCTGCTGATCACCAAGGTGAAGACCGGCGCCGGCATCTTCCGGACCCTGTTCTACCTGCCGTACCTGGCCCCGCCGGTGGCCGCGACGATGGCGTTCGCGTTCCTGCTCAACCCCGGCACCGGGCCGGTCAACAACATCCTCGGCAAGATCGGGTTGCCGCAGCCGGGCTGGTTCAACGATCCGTCCTGGTCCAAACCAGCCCTTACTTTGCTGGCGATCTGGGGCATCGGGGACCTGATGGTCATCTTCATGGCCTCGCTGCTCGACGTGCCGATGGAGCAGTACGAGGCGGCCTCGCTGGACGGCGCCGGGGCGTGGAAGCGGTTCCGCCACGTCACGCTGCCGAACATCCAGCCGATCGTGCTGTTCGCGGTCATCACCGGCGTGATCCAGACCATGCAGTACTACACCCAGCCACTGATCGCCGGGAAGGTCGCGAGCGGGGTGATCGGTGGCTCAGGGCAACAGTTCGAGCCGGGCTATCCGGAGAAGTCGACGCTGACCCTGCCGCAACTGGTCTACAACCTCGGCTTCCAGCGGTTCGACACCGGTGGAGCCTCGGTGATCGCGCTGGTGCTGTTCGCGCTGGCGATGGTGTTCACGGCGTTCCTGATGCGCCGCGGCAGTGGCTTCCTGGCCACGGACGACTAGGAGGCCTGCATGAGTACCTTGACGACATCCCGGGTTGACTCCCCGGCTGCTACCCCTGGGCTGACGACGGCCGGCCGCGAGGCCCGGCGTACGAGGTTCCTGAACTGGGTCGCCGTGCACACGCTGGCGATCGCGGCGGCGCTGTTCTTCGTGCTGCCGTTCGTGTTCGTCTTCCTGACCGCGCTGATGAGCGACCAGCAGGCGCTGACCCGCGACCTGTGGCCGGACAGCTGGCACTGGGAGAACCTGCGCACGGTCTGGGAGACGCCAGGATTCCTGACCTGGTGGAAGAACACCCTCGTGTACGCCGTACTCGGCACAGTGCTCACCTTGGTGTCGAGCATCCCGGTCGCGTACGCCCTGGCCCGCTTCAAGTTCCGCGGCCGCAACCTGGCGATGATGCTGGTCATCTCGACCATGATGCTGCCGCCGCAGGTCGTGATCGTGCCGATGTACCTGTTCTGGGCCAAGCAACTGCACCTGTCCGGGACGCTGTGGCCGCTGATCATCCCGCTGGCGTTCACCGACGCGTTCTCGATCTTCCTGCTGCGGCAGTTCCTGCTGACCATCCCCAAGGAGTACGTGGATGCGGCGAAGGTCGACGGCTGCGGTGACTTCCGGGCGCTGGTCCGGGTCATCCTGCCGATGGCCAAGCCGGCCATCGCGGCGGTCGCGCTGTTCCAGTTCTTCTACTGCTGGAACGACTACTTCGGCCCGCAGATCTACGCCTCCGAGAACCCGGCCGCCTGGACGCTCAGCTACGGCCTGGAATCCTTCAAGGGCGCCCACCACACCAACTGGAACCTCACGATGGCAGCGACCCTGCTGGTGATGGCGCCGGTGATCATCCTGTTCTTCTTCGCCCAAAAGGCCTTCATCGAAGGCGTCACACTCACAGGGGTCAAAGGTTGAAACTCACAGTCGTCGGTGGCGGATCCACCTACACGCCTGAACTCATCGACGGATTCGCCCGGCTGCGCGACTCGCTGCCCGTCTCCGAGCTGGTCCTCGTCGACCCTGCCGCTGACCGGCTCGAGCTGGTCGGCGGGCTGGCGCAGCGGATCTTCGCGAAACAAGGGCATCCGGGGCGCGTCACCACCACGTCGAACCTGGACGAGGGGATCGAGGGCGCGGACGCGGTACTGCTCCAGCTGCGCGTCGGTGGGCAGGCTGCTCGCAACCAGGACGAGACGTGGCCGCTCGAATGCGGTTGCGTCGGCCAGGAGACGACCGGCGCCGGCGGCCTGGCCAAGGCGCTGCGGACGGTTCCCGTCGTACTGGACATCGCTGAGCGGGTACGGCGTACGAACCCTGACGCGTGGATCATCGACTTCACCAACCCGGTCGGGATCGTCACCCGGGCGCTGCTGTCGGAGGGTCACAAGGCCGTCGGGCTGTGCAACGTGGCGATCGGGTTCCAGCGGCGGTTCGCTCGCATGCTGGGGGTGACGCCGGAGGAGGTCGCGCTCGACCACGTCGGGCTGAACCACCTGACCTGGGAGCGGGGTGTGCGGGTCAACGGCGCCAATGTCCTACCGCAACTGCTCGCGTCGCACTCGGCGGAGTTGGCGGACGACCTCCACCTGCCGGCTGAGTTGCTGCTGCAGCTGGGCGTCGTACCGTCGTACTACCTGCGCTACTTCTACGCACATGACGAGGTCGTCCGCGAGATGCTGGAGAAGCCGTCGCGGGCGTCGGAGGTCGCGGCGATCGAGAAGGAACTGCTCGACCTGTACGCCGATCCTTCGCTGGACGAGAAGCCCGCGCTGCTGGAGCAACGTGGTGGCGCCTACTACTCGGAAGCCGCTGTCGCTTTGGCGTCGTCGCTGTTGAACGACACTGGTGACGTGCAGGTGGTCAACACGTTGAACAACGGGGCTTTGCCGTTCCTCCCCGACGACGCGGTCATCGAGGTGCCCGCGACGGTCGGGGCATCCGGTACTACGCCGTTGCCGATCTCACCGCTTGAGCCGTTGTACGCGGGGCTGGTCGCCAACGTCACGGCGTACGAGAATCTTGCTCTCGAAGCGGCTCTGAAGGGTGGTGCGGACCGGGTGTTCACCGCACTGCTGGCGCACCCGCTGATCGGGCAGATCGACTACGCCAACCAGCTCACCGACAAGTTGCTCGCGCACAACCGCGAGTACCTGCCGTGGGCGTGACCATGACTGACGGGGTTCGCCTGATGAGACCGCTGGTGCCTGGCGGCGTACTGGCCTTCGACGCGGGCAATAGCAAGACCGATGTGGCGCTGGTGTCCGCGGACGGCACAGTCCTCGGTACTGCGCGCGGCGGCGGCTTCGAGCCGCACATAGTCGGCGCTTACGCCGCCGTGGAGGGCCTGGCCCCGCTGGTCGCCGCCGCGGCTGCGGAGGCCGGGCTGGCGGTCGGTGAAGTACCGCTGGTCCAGCAGATCTCCGCGTGCCTGGCGAACGCGGACCTGCCGATCGAGGAGGAGCGCCTGGCCGAGGCCTTCGAGTCCTTCGGCTGGGCGACCTCGGTGCACGTCGCCAACGACACCTTCGCCCTACTGCGCGCGGGCGTGGACGAGCCGCGCGGCGTAGCGGTCGTCTGCGGCGCCGGCATCAACTGCGCCGGGCTCCTGCCTGACGGCCGTACTGCGCGCTTCGCGGCGGTCGGCAAGATCTCCGGCGACTGGGGCGGCGGCCAGCAACTAGCCGACGAAGCCTTCTGGTCCGCCGCACGAGCCGACGACGGCCGAGGCCCAGCCACCGCGCTGACCACTGCCCTCCCCGCCCACTACGGCGTCTCCTCGATGCCAGCCCTCATCGAAGCCCTCCACCTGGGCGACATCCCCGTCTCCCGCCGCCTGGAAGCGACTCCTCTCCTCTTCCAGGTAGCAGCCTCTGGCGACCCGATCGCCCGCTCCATCGTCCAGCACCAGGCCGAAGAGGTCGTCTCCATGGCAGTGGTCGCCATGAGCCGCCTCGACCTCCTGGACGAACCCACCGACGTAGTCCTAGGCGGCGGCGTCCTAACAGCCGGCCACCCCCTACTGATGGAAACCGTAGTCCGCCTACTAGCCGCAGCCGCCCCCAAGGCGATCGCCCGAGTAGTAGACGTCCCACCCGTCGTCGGCGCGGCGTTGCTGGGCCTAGACCACACAGGCGCAGCCCCCGCAGCCCACCTAACCCTCAGATCCGCCTACGCGACATCCCCTGCCGCGTAGGCGACCACAGGCGGTTCGGCCCAGACCCCGTGACTGGACCGAACCGCCCGTCTCTTTCCCCGGGCTTGTGTTGGGTGTAATCATGATTACATGAGTACACAGTCAGAGGGTGAGCGCGTCAGGGGTTGGCTTACGGGTCGGCTTCCGGCGGGGTGGTTCGAGGGTGAGCCTGAGGTGAGCATCGATCGCGATGAGATTCTCGTGGTCGGGAAGATTGCGGCGCCTGAGCAGGGTGACGGGGTCAGTGCGGCCGAGCGGTCGGCGGCGGAGGAAGGCCGGATCAAGCAGTTCCGGGAGGACACCCGGGAGAAGCGGATCGAGATCGCGCGGGAGCTCGAGCACGCGACTCGGCGGAAGGTTGCCTGGGGTGTGCGGGCCGGGGAGACGCGGACCGTCTTCACCTCGCTCTCCGCGCCGGTGATGACACGGCTGCGGCAGCCGGAGCGGCAGGTGCTCGACACGTTGGTCGACGCCGGGGTCGCACGGTCTCGCAGCGATGCGCTGGGTTGGTGCGTGAAGCTTGTCGCTCAGCACAGCGAGAGCTGGTTGGGTGACCTCCGCGAGGCCATGGCCAAGGTGGAGGACGTCCGCCGGGCCGGACCGGACGCGACCGGCTCGGACACGTCCGAGGACTAGCTTCCGGGACTAGAACCAACAGGTGGGTGTGATCCGATCCGATCACACCCACCTGTTCTGGTACTACGGTCAGCTGTGCCGCGGCGGTTCGGTGCTCCAGCCGTTGTCGCTGCCCGGCCAGTTGCCGTTGGACTGCGGAGCGCCGTGGTGAGCGGGCTCCTGCGGGTAGCCCGCCTGGCCGACGGTGCCGTTGCCGTTCGAGCCCAGTCCGTTCGAGCCCGTCCCGTTCGAGCCGGTCATGCCGTTCGAGCCGGCAGTAGCGTCCGGGCGGTTGATCGTGCTGCGGTCGAACACAGTGCGCAGCGCTTCGCCGGCCATCTCGCGGCCCCCGAGGCCGAAAGCGAGACCGAGCGCCAACGCAGCACCACCGAGCACGATGAGCAGCGTGTTGCCGGTCAGCTGGACGGCGATGCCCAGCTGGGTCAGCGCGGCGAACGCGGCGTAGACCAGTACGGCGTACCGGCCGACCTTGGCGAGCGTCTCGTTGCCGGTGGCGCCGCGGATCACCATCGCGAGGAAGTTCGCGAACAGCGCCGCCAGGCAGACGATCACGATCGCGGCGAAGATCCGCGGGATGTAGCCGAGCATGTCGGACATGAAGTTCGAGATCTCCGGTACGCCGAGCGCGGAGGCGAACATCGTGAAGCTGATCAGGAACACGAACCAGAACACGACCTTGCCGAGCATCGTGGAAGCGGTCAGCCCCGTGCCGGACCGCTGCAGGACGCCGGACACGCCGGCTCGTTCCATCCATTGGTCGAAGCCGACCTTGCCGAGCAGGGTCCCGACCAGCTTGCCGAGCACCTTGGCGACGAAGTAGCCGATCACCAGGATGACGATGCCGCCGAGCAGGTTGGGGATGAACCCGAGAAGCTTGCTGAAGGCATCTTCGAAGGGTTGGGTGAAGTCGATGGCCAGTGCTGACATCGGCGTTCCTTCCGGACTGGCCCGTACCGCCGCCACGCACCCGCTCCGCGCGACTCCGGCTACGGGCGGGTTGCAGTGGTGTCTGCCCACCCGTGCCCGCCGCGACGGGGAGTAAACGGTCCTCACCTAAAGTAATGTGATTGCATAAGGCAAATGACCGCTGTCGTGATCCGCCGTGCCACCGCCACCGACGTTCCCGGCATCGTCGCGATGCTCGCCGATGACGAGATCGGCGCCACCCGGGAGAACCCCGCCGACCTGACGCCGTACGCCGCCGCCTTCACCGCGATCGAGGCCGACCCGAACCAGGTCCTGGTCGTTGCCGAGCGCAACGGCGACCTGGTCGGCACGCTCCAGTTGACGATCGTCCCGGGCCTGAGCCGCCAAGGCGCCACCCGAGCCTTGGTCGAAGCCGTTCGCGTCGCCTCCTCAGCCCGCGGCTCCGGCCTCGGCACCACGTTGATGGAGTGGTCGATCGAAGAGGCCCGCGCCCGCGACTGCGCCATCCTCCAACTGACCTCCGACAAGGCCCGCACCGACGCCCACCGCTTCTACCTCAACCTCGGCTTCACCCAAAGCCACGA
This sequence comes from Kribbella sp. NBC_00382, assembly GCF_036067295.1. Classification (NCBI taxonomy): domain Bacteria; kingdom Bacillati; phylum Actinomycetota; class Actinomycetes; order Propionibacteriales; family Kribbellaceae; genus Kribbella; species Kribbella sp. NBC_00382. Next base: position 3,711,075 of record NZ_CP107954.1, on the reverse strand, counting down.
GGGCTTCAAGTACCAGCTCAGCTGACCTTCGCAGAAGGCGCGGTGAAGGTGTTGCAGGAGGCGGGGTTCATGGTCTTGAAAGCCGGCCCGGCCCACAGCCACTGGCTCTTCTTCGAGCCGTGGTCGCGGACCTTCTTCGGGTTGTACTCGTCGCCGCTGTTCTTCTTGAGGCGTTCCCACAGGTCCAGCCGCTGACCGGTCAGGCCGAGCGTGTTCTTGTTCGCGCCGAGGAAGGCCGCGCCGAGGCAGGTCGCCTGCAGCTCCTCGCGCCGGCTCCACTCCAGGTTCTCCGCCTTGGTCTTGGCGAAGCCCCGGCGCGATGCGACGGCAGCCACCATCTCGGTCAGGCGCTGCACGTGGTGGCCGTACTCGTGCGCCAGCGTGTCCATCATCACCACGACCACTTCGGGGTGCGCCTTGTAGTCCTTGAGATCCTGCTCCCACTTGATGGTGATCGTCTCGTCGACACCGCAGTAGAACGAGTTGGTGCTCTCGCCGGTACAAGGCGTCGCGGAGGTCTTCCCGGCGAGCACGAGCTTGGGCTGCCGGAACGGATAGTTCGCCTTCAGCACCAACGGCTCCCAGGTTTCATGCAGGCAGGGCAGCAACGCCTGGTAGAAACGCAGAACGTTGGCCTTGGTGTCCGGCTTGACCTTCGGGACCGCGCACTTGACGGTGGGCACCTTGCCGACCTGGTAGAGCTCGTTCTTCTGCAAGCGCACCAGATCCGGCACCGGCGGGATCGTCACCGTGACGGTCGGGTTGGGGGCGACCGATTGCGGGCCCTCGGACGGCTTCACGGATGGGTCGGCGAGGGGGTTGGTGACCTCGTTGCCGAAGCTGTCGATCTTGGCGTACGCCGCGATGGTGCCGCCGGCCACGATGACCAGGGCCAGGGCGGAGATCAGCCCGACGAAGCGCTGCGAGAACTGGCGTACCGGCTTCCGGTATGCCGAATGGGTCGCGAACTGCTGCACGCCCGTCCGCGGAGACGTCGTCTTCCACCCGTCGTACCGCACCCGGCCGAACTGCCGAGTCCCCTGCAGCGCCCCGGTCGGCGCACCCGGCCTGGGCGCGGCCGGCGGACCGCTGTAGAAGCCCTGGTACTCCGGGTCGTCCGGCAGCGGGGCCGCCTTCTTCCGGACGGGGTCGTGCGAAATGCTGACCGGCCGGGCCTCACCCAGCCCTTGCGGCCGACGGTTGCCGGTGTCGGCGGGCGTCAGCGGGGTCATCTCGCCCGCAGTACCGGTCGCGTCTGACTCAGCACCGCTGGGCAGAAAATGCCCCGGCTCGGGCACCCGCTCGTCGTCCGCCATCCATCTACCTCAGTCCGTCGGTGATCCGCTGGCCGCTGCACCGAAAGTGTCGCAGGGCGCTCAACCGACGGCCGCAAAGCCCCTGGGCAACCATCAGGACAGCACCATGGTCGCAGCGACGGCGCCACCGGCGATGAGGACCAGGGCACCGCCGACTACGGCAGCGATCAGCGCCTTGGAGCGCTTCCTCGGCTCGAAGGCGATCGGGTCCGGGTGGTACCGGGCCTTGAACGCGGCCGCAGCGCGATCACCGGGCGGCGGCGGGCCGAGTCGCGAACCGGTCAGCAGCGGCCGGGTCGGCGGAGCGAGCGGCTCGGACGGGTCGCCGTACGCCGGTACAGGCGGGCGCCGGTACGTCGAAGTGCTCGCCGGCTGGTCGCCCTGCGGCAGGAAATGTCCGGGCTTGGGCCCCGGCTCCTCGGCCATGGTTCGCTTCTCCCCAGTCCTCGACAGGACCCACAGTTTCGGTCGCGATCCGCCACCACCCCCGGCGCGAATCGCGGCACGATGCTACGTGGCGCACGCTGGGTGGCTGTACTGGATTGCAGTTATTGACATCGCTTCGCGACCTGAGATCACTCTGCGTACTGGTAGGAGTACTGAATGAGCGTGCTGGAGAGTTTTGCGCTGAACGGCAAGCGGGCGCTGGTGACCGGCGGCAATCGCGGGCTCGGGCGGGCCTTCGCGCTGGCGCTGGCCGAGGCGGGTGCCGACGTGGCGATCGCCGCGCGCGACGCCGAGCGGAACGCGGCGGTGGTGGCGGAGCTCGAGGCGATCGGGCGGCGCGGGTTCGCAGTACAGGCCGACATCACCGTACGGGCGGACGTGACGCGCATGGTTGCGGAGGTGACCGAGGCGCTCGGCGGGATCGACATCCTGGTCAACAACGCCGGCATCGCGATCCACCGGCCGGCCCTGGAGGTCCCCGACGACGAGTGGCAGCAGGTGCTCGACCTCAACGTCACGGCGCTGTGGAACACCAGTACTGCCGTAGCGCGCGGCATGATCGCCGCGGGCGGCGGGGTGATCGTCAACGTGGGCAGCATGTCCGCGCAGATCGTCAACCGGCCGCAGCACCAGGCGTCGTACAACGCCTCCAAAGCCGCCGTCCACCACCTGACCCGCAGCCTCGCCGCCGAGTGGGCCCCGCACAACATCCGCGTCAACGCCATCGCCCCCGGCTACGTGAAAACCGACATGGCCCCCGTCGACCGCCCCGAGTTCCAGCAGAACTGGATCCTCGACGCCCCTCTCCAGCGCTACGCCACCCCCACCGAAATCGCCCCGTCAGTCGTCTACCTGGCCTCCCCCGCCTCGTCCTTCATGACCGGCTCAGTACTCCTAATCGACGGCGGCTACTCGGTCTACTAGACCTCGAAAAAAACCTCTGCGCCCGATGTCGGATCGGTGACCGGGTGATCGTAGAAGCTGCGAGAGGCCGCCCGGATGGGGTCGGCCACCTGAGCTCGAGGAGAGCAACATGAGCGCGATCTACACCTTCGACGTCTTCTCCACTCTCGACGGTTACGGGAACCACAACGGTGACTGGGGCGGTTACTGGGGCAAGCAAGGGCCCGAGTTTCTCGAGCACCGCTTCGCGCAGTACTCCGAGCAGCAGCGGCTGGTGTTCGGAGCCACGACCTTCCGCGACAACATGGAGATGGCGGCGGCGTTCCCCGCAGCGTTCGAGGAGTCCGGCTCCTGGATCACCCAGCTGAGGAACCTGCCGGCGACCGTCGTGTCGAACACCCTCGAAGGCCCGGTCGACTGGCCGGACGCGACCATCGCCACCGGCGACGCCGTCGAGATCATCACCCGCCTCAAGCAGGAATCCGACGTACCCCTGCGCTCCCACGGCAGCGTCGCCCTGAACCGCGCCCTACTCGCCGCCGGCCTGGTGGACCGCATCCAGGTCACCGTCATCCCGGTCATCACCGGCAAGACCGGCGCAACCCGCATCTTCGACGGCGTCCCCGACTTCGACCTCACCCTCCTCGAAAGCCGCACCCTGGACGGCAACCTCCAAGAACTCACCTACCACCCCACCCTGCACTAGAGCGCCGAGCTGCTGACCTCGTAGACGCGCTCGAGGAAGGCGACGGCCGGGTCGTCGTAGGTGAAGATCCAGCGTGTGGGGGCGGCGCCTTCGAGATGGGCTGCGACCGGACGGCTGAGCGGTGGATAGGGGACGGCGCTGACCAGCGGGATCGCCTCAACGGGCAGGAACCAGCGAGCTTCCTGCACCGAGGCGTCCGGGTCGTCGATGGCGAAGTCGCCGTCCGGCACCTCAGCCCGGTAGTTGTACGCCGTACTACGGGACGCCCCGCCTCTGCTCTCCACCACCACCTCGGAGACCAGACGCAACTGGTCGACCCGGACGCGCAACCCCGTCTCCTCGAGCAGCTCCCGGACGGCCGCCTCCTCCGGCGATTCACCAGCCTCAACAGCACCACTCGGCAAGGACCATTGCTCGTCCTCCCACTCCTCGTACCGCTCCCGAACAAGCACCACCCGCCCATCCCGAAACGCAAGCACCCCGGCGTAGTCAGTCATCGACCCCGCCCCCGGACGTCCCCGCCGAGCCAGCAGTCCCCACCGCCCCCGGCGGGTCTGCCGGATCGGGGAGGTCCAAGGTGAATTCGGCTTCGTTGAACTCGTTGGTGCCTTCGTCCGTGAATGCGGCAGCGCGGAGGGTGGCGATGCTGGCGGCGTTGTCCGGGTCCACAGAGGCGTGGACCTGACGGGCGCCCACCGCCGTCGCCAACTGCACCACCTGATCGACAGTTGCGTGCCCGAGCCCCCGACCACGGTGCGCTGGGCTCACGTAGTACGTGATCTCGGCTTCGTCGTCGAGGACCTCGAGGTCGATGAAACCGATCGGGCCGGTCTCGTCGAAGGTGATCCAGCCGTGCCGGCTCGGTGCCTGGAGCAACGGCGTCCAGCGGTCGACGGCATGGCCGTAGAACCCGCCGAAGATCGCGCCACCGACCGGATCCGCCGCCAGCCACTGCTCGACCTGCCGCAGCCCGTCCTGATCGATCGCCCACACCTGCATCCAGCCACCTCCTCCGCGTTCCAGCACTCTGCCTGCCGCCACCGACAATTCGCAATCCTGTTGCGGCGACACCGCCGAATCGGTTGGCTGGGCCGCATGGTCGACCTGAACCGCGCCGAGTACCCGCGCTCCTCGAAGTACGACGCCGCCTGGCTGCTCGACTGCGACATGGGTCCCAATCCGCTCTGGCTGCTCGAAGGCCTCAACCTCCAGTTCGAACCGGGGATGAAGGTCCTCGACCTAGGCTCCGGCAAGGGCGCGACCTCGGTCTTCCTCGCGAAGGAGTACGGAGTACAGGTCTGGGCCGCCGATCTCTGGATCGACCCGACCGACGCCGCCGCCAACTTCACCGCTCAGGGCGTCGAGGTCACCGCGCTCAAGGCCGAAGCCCACACGCTCCCGTTCGCGCGCGAGTTCTTCGACGCGATCGTCTGCATCGATGCCTACGAGTACTTCGGTACCGCCGACAACTACCTCGCGTACCTCACCACCTTCCTCAAACCGGGCGGCCAACTTGCCATCGCCACCCCCGGGATGACGCAGGAGGTCCGCAACCTCGGCCACATCCCCGCCCACATCAAGAAGGTCGTCGGCTGGGAGGCGCTCGCCTGGCACACCGCCGACTGGTGGCGCTTCCAGTGGGAGATCACCGAGCTGGTCGAGGACGTGTCGGCGCGGATGCAGGAGTCAGGCTGGCGCGACTGGCTCGCCTGGGCCGAAGCCCTGACCGAGCACACCGGCATACCGAATGGCCACCTGGAGATGCTCCACGCCGACCAGGGCGAGTACCTCGGCTTCGCCCTCGTCACCGCGCGCAAACCCCGCTGACGGCCCCGGGTTTCGTGTTCGACCGGTACTGAGCAATGCTGTTGGCATGAGTTGGGCTATCTACGCGATGCGAGGACCGGGCGGCGTCCGCCGTCTCGACGACATTCCGGACGGCTACGCACCACCGCCGGTCGGTACTGCGGAGTCGGTACTCGACCAGGTCCGCGAACTGGCGCCCGGCGTCGACGCGACCAACCGCTCGTGGCTGGTGCTGAAGAGCGACGACTACGACGTCGAGATGTCGATCGGCAAGAGCGTCGAGGTCCGCGACATCACCTTCTACCTCAACGACGGTCCCCGCTCGATCCCGCTGGTGATGAACATCGCCGCCAAACTCGGCGTCACGGCGTACGACACGGAATCCGGCGACTTCCTCACCGAGGAGTCCCGCCCGCCGGTACCACCGCCGCTGACCCCCGAAGAAATCAAAGACAACAAACCCAAATGGTGGAAATTCGGCCGCAGCTAACCAGCCAGCCCAATCCGGTCACCTTGAACACCATCCGGCGGGCTTGAACACCCCACACCATGTCCGAGGTAACCACTTGGTGTTCAAGCCCACCACTGATGGCCTGCCCCCTCGGGTTCGTGGGGCTCGTCAGGTGGTTGGGTGGGTGGTGATGAGGGTGGCGATTTTGTTGATTCGGTGTTCTGGGTTGTTGAGGGGGTCGTGCCAGTAGTTGCCTGCGGCGTGGTCTTCGGGGGTGGCGCAGGTTGAGAGGGTGAGCATGGGGTGGGTGGGGGTGACGCCGGGACGGCCTGGGACCGGGGCGTTCTGCTGGGCCTTTTCGGCGGGTTTGCGGAAGGAGATCGTCATCGTTCGGGTGACCACGTAGTCGTAGACGGTGCCGTTGGCGGTGACGAGGATGTGGGCGCCGGTTTTGAGGTCCGGTAGGCGGGCCAGAGGTTTGCCGTGGGCGGTTCGGTGGCCGGTGATGATGAAGTTGCCGATTTCGCCGGGGCCGACGCCGCCTGCGGGGCCGCGAGGGGATGCGAAGAGGCCGCGGTCCTGGATGACGGTTCCGGGCTTGTCGTCGGCGGTGCCGGGGTAGCTGATCACCCGCCTTGCCTGTACGCCGATCGACGGGATCGCGAGCGTCACGATCGTGGCCGGCTTCACTGAAGGGGTCGCGGGTGTCGAAGAGGTCGCCGGCGTCGACGGCTTGGCTGAAGGCGACGTCGTCGGGCTGGAGCTCCCCGGCGGGGATGTCGGGTTGGGCTGCGATTCCGTAGTACCGGGTGCTGTGTCGGCGCAGCCAACCAGGGCGGCCGCGAGCAACACCGCAACCGCCCATCGTCCGACCATCGTCGGACCGTAACCCGTACTACCGAAAGCCGGCCGAAAACCTAAGCCGGCGCCTTCTCCTTCAGCAGCGCCATGAACGCGCGCATCCACGCCGGATGATCCGGCCAAGCCCGCCCGCTCACCACATTGCCGTCGACGACCGAGTCACCATCGACCCACTCACCACCACCCGCCCGTACGTCCGGCGCGCACGCGGGATACGCCGACGTCTTACGTCCCTTCAGCACTCCGGCCGCCGCAGCGACGAGCGGCCCATGACACAACTGTGCAACCGGCTTCCCCTCACCGTAGAAGTGCTGCACGATCCGCAGGCAGTCCTCGTCGTTGCGGATGTACTCCGGCGCCCGCCCACCGGGAATCACCAACGCAACATAGTCCGATGGATTCACGTCCGCGAACGCCACATCGGCCTGCCAGGTATGCCCCAGCTTCTCGGTATAGGTGTCGAACCCGTCCACGAAGTCGTGCACCACGAACTGCAACTTCTTCGCGGCCGGCGCCGCCAGATGGACCTCGTACCCCTCCTCCTGCAACCGTTGGTACGGGTAGAAAACCTCCAGCGTCTCCGCCGCGTCTCCGGTGATCATCAGGACCTTGGCCATCGCCACCACCTCCGCAGCCAGCCTCCGCCGGGCACTCCCGACGGTCAAGAGCTAGTCGACGGACAGCGTCGCCGGCCCCAACCGCAGCGTCCCCGATCCCAACGGCTCACACCGCACCCCGCCATGCCCGCGCAACCCCTTGAACGCGCCCGGCGCGACCATCTGATCCATCCACGCACACGGATTGGCCGGCCGATGCGCCTGAAACTCCACCGCTCCCAGCCCGCTGTCCAAACTGAACGCCCGCCCCGGCACCCGCTCCCCAGACCCGGTACGCCGTACCGCCAACTGGTCGATCGGATACCCACGAATAAGGATATTCCGCCTGGTCAACGCCGGATCCGGCACCTGATCCAATCCCAGCTCAGCCGCCAACTCATCCAGCGCCCCAGCGTCAAACACTGTCACCGCCGCCCGACGATGTGCCGACTGGTTGAAGTACCGATCCCCCACGATCCCCAGCCCGGCCCGCACCTCGATCGAACCCCGCGACACCGGCTCCGGATCCACCTGCGCGCCATCCTGCGGCCGCCCCACATACGCATGCACCGCAGACACAACCAGCCCGACAATCTCGACCGCGAAGGCATCAGCCACGCACCCAAGCTACTCAAAGGATGCGCCGCTCGCCTACTCAGCCGAACTTGCAGCCGGTCTGCCATTGGTGCGAGTCGTGGTCGTTGTCGTCAAGCTGAGCGTCGTACCACTCGCCGGGCTCGACGCACATGTTGTACCGCCCGTAGTTGACGTCGTAGTACAGCCAGACGTGGTCGTACCCGCCCGGCGTGCCGTTGTTGTAGACGGTCTCGTCGTTGTCGTGCATGCCGTCATCGCCCCAGTTGCTGTCGTCACCGGCCCACTGCGCGCGATGACCCTGCGCGTTGTCGTCGGCCCAGGCGCAGAAGTAGCCCGACGGGCAGTCTCCGAGCGCGGCCGACGCCGGTACTACGGGTGCCGCGGTGGCAACCAGCGTCGCGGCAGCGAACGCCGCGGTCTTCCAGGTGAGCGAACGCATCTTCCATTCCATTCTTTCGAGGGGACAAATCAATCGAGGAGACAAATCCATTCAGTGGTTGCCGAGGACAACCTTCGCCCGCGGCACCGCGGCCTGCTCGAGGCCGTTCAGCCCCGCCAGCTCACTCCGCCGCTCAGCGATCACCGCGGCCCGATGCCCGGGCTCGACCTCCCGCAAAGTCCGCGCCAGCGAGGTCGACTGAGCACACGTCGCCTCAGCCACGGTCGCCTCGACCTCAGCCGCCCGTACTGCGGAAGCCGCCGCCCCTTCATTGCGCTCGGCAACCACTTCGCGCAACTCGCCCGGGTCGTCGGCGTCGTACCCGAGCCCCTTGACGCACCCCGCCCACTCAGCCATCGCCGCGAGGTACCGCCCATCCCGACGAACCCTGTCCTGCACCAGGAACCCAAGATTGTCGGTCAGCCGCCGAGCCTTGTACCAACGCGGCAGATCGCCATAGAGCGTCCGCCGCGCAGAGGCGATACACCCCTTGTCACTCGCGGACAGCCGCCTACCCGGCTCCAACTCCACCGAGAGCTGCTTGCCCGAGCCGACCAGCGCCGTACGCCAGGCATCCTGCTTTTCCTTCGACAGCCGAGCGAAGTACTGCCCAGTCGGATCCGCCGGCGGCGCCACCGGAGCGGCTCCATAACCGTTGGCCCGTGCCCACGCGACATCGTCCACGACGTACGGGAAGTCAGGCTGCCCAGCTCCCGAGACCGCCGGCTTCTCGAAGTACGCGAAACCAGCACCAGCCATGCAGTCGTGAATCAGCCGCTCCTCGGCCCCCCGCAACAAGACCTTGTCGGCAGCACTAACCGGCGGAACCGTCGAGCCGGTAGAGGCCGAACTGGACGACCCAACCACCATCAGCAGCCCACAAGCCACCAGCACAGCACCACGCAGCGTGAAACTCATCCAGCAGAACATAGGCCACCCTCACCCCCGCAAACAAACGCTTAGATGACAACCGGCAATGATGCCGCACAACGAATCCGGTCCGGGAGGCGTTTCAGAGGTATGACCTTCGATCAATGGGTGCGGGACGGACGCGGGCGGCTGCTCGCTTTCGCGACCGTGCTCTGCGGCGGGCGGCACCTGGCCGAGGACGTCGTCCAGGAGGTGCTGGTCCGGGTTCACCGCAAGTGGGACTCGATCAGCGCCCTGGACCACCCGGACAGCTACATCCGCAAGATGGTCGTCAACGAGTTCCTCTCCTGGCGCCGCAAATGGGCCCGGATCGAGCCGAGCGGTCTGATCGAGGTGGTCGGCTCGGTCCCCGATCCGGCCGGGCTGATCGCCGAACGGATGGAGCTGCTGACCGAACTGTGCGCCCTGCCCAAACGGCAGCGCGCAGTCGTCGTACTGCGTTACCTGGTGGGCCAGAGCGACGCCCAGATCGCCGAAACCCTCGGCTGTACCGAAGGCACCGTGCGCGGCTACTCATCCCGCGCGCTGGCCACTCTCAAGATCCAGCTCACCGCGGAGGTGGCCGACCATGCGTACTGAGGATTCCCTCCGCGAAGCCCTAGAATTCTTCGCCGACCAAGCCGCCCAGCTAGAGCCAGAACCAGCCCGTACGCCGGTACGCCGAGTCCGCCGCTACGTCGTCCTCGCCACCGTCGCGGCAACAGCCGCCGCCGCGGTCCTCGTACCGGCTGCACTACACCGCAACACCGCACCGCCACCGGCGACGAAGACAACCGCACCACTCAATTGGACTCAGCAGCAGATGAGCGTCTACCCGACCGACACCACTCGGGCGTACTCCGGGTCGGACGATTCGGCCTGCTCGGTGACCGACCAGGCCGGCAGCTACAACCTGGCCAAGCTCGGCAAACTCCGGAAGAAGACGACGGTCGACGGCCATCCGGCCGACCTGATCCAGGTCCCCGAGACACAACCCCGGATGCCGGTCCTGGTCGCGCCCGGGACCACACCCAAGCCCACGTCCACCCCCGACCCGAAGACGCACCTCATGATCGCGTGGAGCCACCAGGCCGGCCGTTGGGCGCTGGCCAACTGTTCGCCGGATCTCGTTGATCTCGACACGGCCGAACAGCGGGTCCAGAGCTTCGCCGACAGCCTCGACTTCGGGCGGCAACAGCTCCGGGCGCCGATCGACTTCGGGTATCTGCCGTCCGGTGCCCGGGTCCAGTCGATCGAGGCCACTGCCGACTTCATCTCCTTCGGGATCACCAAGGGCCCGACGGAGTCGATCCTGGTCTCGCTCAACTGGCCGCCGCAGAGACATGTCTTCACCGGCGAGCGGCCGGTCCAGGTCAACGGCCACGCCGGCCGGGTGCGCGCCGACGGACAGTTGCTGATCCCGTACGGGCCCTTCGATCTCGTGGTGACTGCATCGAGCTCGACAGGGGTCGACCAGTCCGCCATGGTGCTCGCGATCGCGAAGGGGATCCGGGTCGCTGATCCGAAGGATCGATCGCAGTGGTTCCCGGCTGAGGTCGGGCTCAGCCCCAAGTGAGCGGGTCCAACAGGAGATAGAAGTCCAGTCGTTTGGCGTCGGGGTCGGGGTGGCCGTATGCCGTGAAGAAGGCGCGCGCGTCCACCGACCACACGTCATCGAGCTGAGCTGGGACCAGCGCCAAGTCGGTGTAGCGATCGGCGGCTCCGAGGCGGCCGACGTCGATCACGCCAGCCAGTTCCAGAGTGTCCGGGTCGAAGAGGAAGTTGGGTAGGCAGGCGTCCCCGTGACAGACGACGAGATCCCCGGCAGCCTTCGCGGCGAACTCGTCCTGCTCGGCGCGCACCCGTGCCAGCAACTCGTCCGGCGGTGTCGCCCGCCAGTCCTCGCGGAGGAAGTCCACGGTCACCGCACTCCGGCGTACGACGTCCGCCGCCTGCTCGACCACCTGAGCCAACGGCCGCTCGAACGGACACTCCTCCACCGGCAACTCATGCAACGCCCGCAACCCACGTGCGAAGCTCGCCACCAGCTTGTCCGACCACGGCAGGTCGACCGCCGCAACCCCCGGCACCGCAGAGGTCAGCAGCGCAGCACCGCCAGCCCACTCAATCCAATCGAGGACGCGCGCTCCAGGTACCGAAGTACGGGCGAGCCATTCCACCCGGCCTCGCTCGGCGGCCAACTCGCCCACCCCGGAAACCCCGCAGCACTTGGCGAAGACTTCGCCTCGTCGGTACACCTCCGCGCCCGACTCCCCACCCGTGACCGGCTCCCACCCGTCCCCCGGCAACCAGGATGCAAACAAACTCATCCAGCCATCCTCACAGGCTCAGCAAGTAGTTTCTGGTAGTCCTGAGCCATGAGCTTCGAGGAGCTGTTCGCCGATGTGGCCCGGGTGATCGAGGGCGTCGGCGTGGTGATCATGACCGTCGGCCTGGTGTCCGTCCTGGTGCGCTACGCCTACGCGGCCGCCTCCGACCGCACCCGCACCGGCAGCTACGAACGCCTCCGGGTCAACATCGGCCGGGTGATCCTGCTCGGCCTCGAGATCCTGATCATCGGCGACATCGTCCGGACGATCATCGTCGAGGCCTCGGTCCAGAGCGTGCTCGTGCTCGGCCTGATCGTGGTGATCCGTACCGTGCTCAGCTTCGCCCTCGAGGTCGAGATCAGCGGCCGCTGGCCCTGGCAGCAGTCCCCTCACACAACAACGCCTCCCACCGTTCCATCAACGGAACCATTGGAGGAGAAATGAACAACCGGCACGCAATCGTCAGCACCCAGCTCGGCGACCTGACGCTCGTAGCCTCGGACGACCCTGTCACCGGGGTCTACTTCCCGCACCACTGGGTGAAGCCCGAGCGCGGCACCCTCGGCGACGAGGTCGACGCAGCGACAGACCCGGTACTAACGGAAGCGACCCGCCAGCTGACCCAGTACCTCGCCGGCGAGCGCGACGATTTCGACCTCAAGACAGAGCTCCGAGGCGGCGACGCGTTCCAGCAGAAGGTCTGGGCCCTGCTCGACGACATCCCGCGCGGCGCGACCACGACGTACGGGGAACTCGCGGAGCAACTCGGCGACAAGCAACTAGCCCAACTGGTCGGCAAGGCCGTAGGCAGCAACCCGCTCTCCATCATCGTCCCGTGCCACCGCGTCGTCGGGAAGGACGGCAAACTCACCGGGTACGCCGGCGGCCTCAAGCGCAAGCAGTTCCTGCTCGACCTCGAAGAGCTGGCTCTCGTCAAGGAGACCCGGCTCTTCTAGGCAGTCGACTCGCGCGCGATCAACTGCCACGGGAAGTCGTACACCTTGCCGTCCGCGCCCTCGCGGTCGGTGAGGCGGGCGACCATGATCCGGCACAGCGCGGCGTTGAACCCGACGGGTCCGACCGTCGACAGCGACGGATCGAGATGCTCGCCCTCAGGCGTGTTCCCGACCCCGATCACGGCCAGATCCCCCGGTACGTCGATGCGCAACCGATGAGCCGCCCGGATCGCGGCGATCGCGGCGAAGTCCGTCGTACAGTAAAGCGCCGTCGGCCGGTCGGGCCGGTTGAGCACCGTCATCGCCGCGCGATAGGCCCCCTCGGGATGCGGCTCGTACGTCGCCACCAACTCGTCCAGCACCGGTACTCCGGCCGCCGCCATCGTACGCAGATAGGCGTCGTACCGCGGCCAGCCGGCCAGCTTCGAGGTCAGCGCGCCGATCCGCGTGTGCCGCTCCAGCAGGTGCTCGACGGCCAGGTGGCAACGCGGCTCGGCGCCGGACCGGATGACGTCGAAACCCCGCGGTTCGAGCACCTCGCTGAAGACGACCATCTGCACGCCCTGCGCGGCGAACGCCTCGAGATCCGCCACCAGTGATGGGTCATCCCGGACGTGATCAATGAAGATGACGTCCGGCGTCCGGTTCGCAAGTACCGTCCGCCAGTCACCGTCGGCGACGATCAGCGCGGTCTTGCCCAGCGGCTGCACCGCGTTGCTGACATCCGCCGCGACCGCCTGCGCCCACGGATCGGCGAGCACGCTCAACGAGAGCAGCACCAGATCCGACTTGCCCGTCCGGATCGCCCGGGCTGCGTCGTTGCGGCGGTAGCCCAACCGCGCGGCTGCCTCACGTACCCGATCCGCGGTGTTCTCCGAGATCGTCTGGCTGCGCGGGTGCCCGGACAGCACGTAGGACACCGTGGCGATCGAGACTCCCGCCGCGGCGGCAACTGTCCGCAGCGTCGGTTTGTCGGTCATCCCCGTGGTCATAGGAGCGATTCTCTCAGCCTTTGACCGCTCCGGTGATGACGCCCTTGTTGAAGTGCCGCTGCAGGAACGGGTAGACCATCGCGATCGGCACCAGCGCGACCACGACCACCGCCATCTGCAAGGACTGCGGCTGCGGCAACGGCGTCACCCCGAGCTGGTCGGCCGACAGCGACTTGCCCTGCAGCACGTACGTCCGCAGGATCACCTGGACCGGCCATTTGGAGGTGTCGTTGATGTAGAGCAGCGCGTTGAAGAAGGCGTTCCAGAAACCGACCGCGTAGAACAGCCCGACCACCGCGATCACCGCCTTCGACAACGGCATCACGATCCGGCGCAGGATGGTGAAGTCGCTCGCGCCGTCGATCCGCGCGCTCTCAAGGATCTCGGCCGGCACGTTCATGAAGAACGTCCGCATCACGACGAAGTTGAACGCCCCGAGCGCGCCGGGCAGGATCAGCGACCAGAGGCTGTCGATCAGCCCGAGCTGCTTGACGATCAGGAACATCGGGATGATGCCCGGCGCGAACAGCAGCGTGAACAGCACCAGCAGCAACACCGGGCGGCCGAACAGTACCGGCCGTGAAGTCGCGTAGGCGAGCGCGATCGTGGTGAACAACGCGATCACCGTACCGATCACCGTGACGAACACGCTGACCCCGATCGCCCGCGCCATCAACCCACCGCTGAACAAGGTGTCGTACGCCTTGAAGGTCGGATGCGACGGCCACAGCACATAGCCGCCGGCCTCGATGATGTCCTGGTCGCTGGCTAGCGAGGTCGAGATCACCACCATGATCGGGATGATGATCGCGAGTGCGAATCCACCGAGTACCAGGGTTTTGATGGTCTGGTACGCCGGGTTCGAGCGCTCCTTCCAGATCGGCCGGCTCATGAGTCGCCTCGCTTCTGGAAGATGCCTGGTTCGCCGAGTCGATGGGCGATCGTGTTCGCGCCCCACAGCAGCAGCGCGCCGATCACTCCCTTGGCCAGCCCGGCCGCGGCCCCGCTGCTCCAGTCACCGCCGACCACGCCGGCGTAGTACGTGAAGGTGTCCAGTACTTCGGCAGCGCCCGGCCCGACCGAGTCACGTTGCAGGATGAACTGCTCGAACCCGACGCTGAGGATGTCGCCGATGCGCAGGATCAGCAGCAGGACGATGACGGTACGCATCGACGGCAGGGTGATGTGCCAGAGCCGCCGCCAGCGTCCCGCTCCATCCGCCGCGGCAGCCTCGTACAGGGAAACATCGACGGCCGAGAGTGCCGCGAGGAAGATGATCATCGCCCAGCCGGCGTCCTTCCAGATCAGCTGGCCGACGACGAGCAGCGGGAAGGTGTCCGGGTTCGTCATGAACGGGATCGGGTCGAACCCGGCCTGCCGGAGCAGGTTGTTGACGAACCCGGCGCCACCGAGCGATTGCTGGAACAGCGTGATGACCAGGACCCAGGACAGGAAGTGCGGGAGGTACGCGATCGTCTGGAACGCGCGCCGGATCCTGTTGCTGACCAGGGAATCCACGATCAAAGCCATTGCCAACGGCACCGGAAAGAACAGCACCAGCTGCACGGCGGCCAGGATGAGCGTGTTGCGCAGCGCATCCCAGAAGTCGGGGTTGTCGTACAGATTGATGAAGTTCTGTACGCCGTTCCACTCGCTGTGCATGATGCCGAGGTACGGCTGGAAGTCCTGGAAGGCGACCACATTGCCGAGCACCGGCACGTAGAAGAACACCAGCAGGAACAGCACTCCCGGCACCATCAGCACGAGCATCTGCCAGTCGCGCCGCAGCCGGACGCCGAACGGCAGTTCCTGCTGCTTGCGCCGCTGCTGTTTGGACCGGCTCAAGACTCTGTCACCGGTACGCCGGCGGGCAGCACGGCTTCGAACTCACCACGCATCTTGTCGCCGCCGCCGCTCTTCCAGCGCTTCAGCGCCTCGTCGTACGCGTCCATCTTCTGCCGGCCGGTGACGATGTCGACGATGGTGTCGCGGAACGCCGCCGTCAGCTTGGTACCGACCTTGCTGCTGGTGTCGGAGTAGGTGCCTGCCGTCGGGTTGCGCATCGCGTACTTGAGCAGCTCCTGCTCGGTGGCGTGGACCTTCGTGGTGTCCTCGGGGAACGCCGGGTTGAAGATGACAGACTCGGGCGCGGTCATGATCTGCAGCGCGCTGACCAGGCCGGGCGCCTGCTGGTTGCCGGCGTTGTTGAGGACCGGGTTCTTCTTGGCGTCGAGGGTGTACTGCTGGCCCGCGGTACCGAAGTTCTTCTGCAGGTATTCCTTGGTAC
The DNA here is from genome assembly GCF_036067295.1 of Kribbella sp. NBC_00382. NCBI lineage: Bacteria > Bacillati > Actinomycetota > Actinomycetes > Propionibacteriales > Kribbellaceae > Kribbella > Kribbella sp. NBC_00382. Next base: position 3,695,479 of record NZ_CP107954.1, on the reverse strand, counting down.
CGAACGGCGCCGAGAGATAGTTGACCAGGGCAAGGAGTTCGCGGATGCGGCCCTCGTCGGTCTTCTTGAACGGGGTGAAGCCGACCGTGCCGTAGCCCATGTCGTAGACCGGCTTGGCCTTGCCGTCATGGCCGAACGGGATCATCGTGTCGACGAACAAGCTCGGGTCCGCCGCGCGGAAGTCGGCGGTGGCGCGCGGCCCGACGGTGACCTGCGCGGCGATCTGGCCGTTGACGGTCTTCGGCGTCGCGTCGGCGAGGTTGAGGTCGGGGTAGAAGACCTTGGCTGCCCAGAGCTTCGCGGCGTACTCGACCGCGGCCTTGTAGTTGTCGGTCTCGTAGAGGTACGTGAGCGAACGGTCCTTGTTGACCCGCCAGCTGTTCGGGGCACCGAACCACTCGCCGAACATGTGCAGCATGTTGACGATCGCCGGCTCGAGCGCGTAATTGGTGCCGCTGGTGAGTTCCTTGCACTTGGCGAAGAACTCGTCGGCGGTCTTGCACTGCAGGCCGCCGACCTTGGCCCAGGTCTTCGGGTTGCCCATCATCACCTGGCCGAACGGGGTGGACGGGATCGGTGCGCCCCAGATCTTGCCGTTGACCACCGCGGTCCGCCAGGAGGCGGGCTTGAGGGCGGCGAGGTTCGGATACTCCAGTACGGCGTCGCCTGCGAGGTACTTCGTGAGGTCCTGGAACTTGGCCTCGAGCATCGGGCCGATGTTGGGGATGCCCTGGTTCGGCGGCAGCCACATCAGGTCAGGCAGCGAGTCGCCGGCCAGCAGGGTGGCGAACTTCTCCGGGTAGCCCGGGTCGGTGCCGATGGTCAGCTTGAGGTCGCCACCGAGCGCGCGGTTGAGCGCCTGCCACATGGGGTTGCTCCCCATCGGAGGCGGCGGCGTCGCGAACGTCTCGGTCAACGCGGTCACCGCCGACTTGAGCGGCGGACTCTGGACGCTGGCGATCGCGTTCTCGGGGAACTGCAGGAACCCCGGCTCGAGCCCCGTCTCCGCTCCCGGCAGGTCCGGCCGGAGCCCGTCGAACGCCTTGTACGTCGGCAGCTTCACGTCACCGGACGCCTTCGCGCCGCCACCGGTCGATCCACCGTCACCACACCCGGCAAGCGTCGGCCCGAGCACCACGACGCCGACCGCCGCACTCCCCAGCCCAAGAAACCGCCGCCGCCCGAAGTTGCTCTCCATGTCGCCGCCTCACGTCTGCCCGTTTATGATCTGTCTCTGCGCAAACCAGTCACTAACGCTCACTTAAACGTTAACCGGGACCGTAAACCCGACTCCCGCCCTCCCGCAACCCCTAACTCCCCAGAAACCTCCCCCACCGCCGGAAGATCCCCACGCAGCCTCCGACGGCCGCTCCTGCGTCGCGACCACGTTCTGCTGCTCCCACCCACCCGGTGGTTTGCGCTCCTACGTCGCGCGGTGCGACCACGAGCGCCCGACCCACCTGGCATCAGCCGGCCTGCGGCGTAGGCGGGGTTAGCCTCCCCCACTGGCTCGATGGCCTGCGACAGGCGTTTGCGCGCGGTCGGAGCTTTCCCGACACCCGCCTGTGACGGCCTCAGTCAGCAGGCAACTCGTCGAGCGGCATCCGTACCCGAATGAGGTCGACGTCTACTCCAGCGAACCCTGACAGCTCCTTGGGTGGGGCGAGGTGCGGAGCGTAGACCATCAGCGTATTGACCGTTGTTGTCGCCAGTCCGGATAGCTTGCCGGGATCATCGGCCCCAGCGAGGTGCAGCCCTCCGCCAAGGTCTCCGCAGCCTGCCTGGTTGTGGGCGAGAACGTAGTGCTGGTAGTGACCGGGGCTGCCGAAGTAGTACATCTGCGAGTACCCGAACCGACGAGCGCCCTCCTCATACTTCTCCTCCTGCACCGGAAGTTGCCTCGCTAGCGCCCCGAATGTCGACTGTCCCAGCTTGACGTTCAGACGGCCCGCCGTCCGTCGGCTGGTGGCGTAGGCCATCCGCGGCGATCGAATCGTGATGGCGAAGGCCGTGACAACGCCGTGGCCCGCGGCAATGTGGACCCACGCACCCGGCAACTCGTAGGTATGAAGGCGATCCGTCGTGCTGTGGACCGGGAGCCCGAGCCAGGAGTTGACCCGGTCGATCGACTCACCGCACGCCAACCGATCAAGCAGTTGCGACTGGGCGCGTGCGCTTCCGATGGAGTTCCTCCACCCGCGCGTGATCGACCTCCAAGCGAGCGGTGGAACGCCAAGGATCACGATGAGGGCGGCAAGGCCTTCGAGGATGTCCTTGACCCGCGTCCACGGAACATGGATCAGCAAAGTGTTGCCTCAGTTCGGGTCTGCGAAGGCATCCCAGCCCACGACCGGGTCAGGCTCGACGTATGGCTGCATCTCGAACAGCTTCCACGAGACGCAGGTTAGACGCTGACCGCCCGCCAGAAGAACCCCACGCCGTGCGCTTCCGCGGACCCATCGCCAAATCCCCACGCGTCTGCGACTCATGCGGGCCGCCCTACTCGCTGGGCTCGCCGGAGTCGCATTCTCGCGCCGTGGTGGCGGGCGCTGGCGGATCTACTCAGGTTGCCTGCCGCCCGACTCGACTTGTCCGGAAACTACTTGCCGCCCCGTGCAAGTTTGTTTCCGTCGGGGGCTTCGCCGGAGTCGTTGTGATCGGCGTCGGCATCGTCGGCAAGCCGCCCGAAGGCGGGGAGAGTGGTCCCGGTCGACAGGAGGTACTGGGCTAAATGCTGGTTGGCCGCCGGTGCGTGAGCCGGGGGGGCGGGAGTGGGCGTACCTCCTGTCGGGTGGGGCGGATTTACGGGGTGGCAACAGCGGGGCAACGTGGGAGGAGGGTGGTGGGGGCAGGGTTGGGGTATGGATCGAGTTCGGCGGTCGGATGGGGTGGCGGCGCTTCGGAGTCGGGTCGTGGCCGGTACTGCTTGTGAGGTGTGTGGGCGGATGCCGCATCCGGCTCGGTTGCGGTTGACGTTGGCTAAGTTGGCGGCGATCTTTCCGGTGGAGCTGGCGTTGCATGCGGGGATCGTGGCGATTCATCCGCCGTATCTCGTCGCGGTGAGTTTGCTGGCGGTGACCACGACGGCGTTGGCTATCTGGGTGATCGAGCCGTCGACTATGCGGTTGTTGCGGACGTGGTTGCATGCTCCGGGGCACGGGCTCCGGCGGCGTACGAAGGCTGGGTTGGAGCAGGCGGGGTCGCTCTGGCGGATCAGGGTGACGTTGGATGACCGGGCTGGGTCGCTGGAACAGCTCACCTATGGGCTGGCTGAGTTGGAGGCCAACATCCTTGGGCTGCATGTTCATCCGGTGCTTGACGGCGTACGGGATGAGTTGGTTGTTTCCACGCCAGACGGAGTCGGGCCGGATGAGCTTCTGCAGGTCGTCACGACGGCGGGTGGGCGGGAGGTGCACGTCTGGCCGACTACGACGCTTGCGTTGGTTGATGGGCAGACGACGGCGTTGAGCTTGTCGGCGCAGGTTGTGGCGGATCCGGCGGAGTTGCCGCACGCGGTCGCCGAGTTGCTCGGCGCTCAGCTGATCACCGAGCCGAAAGCATTCCAAGGCAAGCCGCTACCGGCCGACGGCACGATCCTCAAAATCCCGTCGCCGTGGAGCGGGCTCTATGTCTTCGCCCGGCCGGGCGAACCGTTCACGCCAGCTGAGTCGGCTAGAGCCCACCGCCTCGCCGAGGTCGCCGAGGCGGCCAGGGCGCTCAGTCGCGGTTGGTGACCTCGAAGGCTACGACGGCGGCGGCTACGGCGACGTTCAAAGACTCGACCCCTGCGTGCAGCGGGATCTGGAGGTCTTCGTCGGTGGCGACTGTGATGCCGTTGGTTTCGCCGCCTAGGACGAAGACGGCGCGGTCGGCCAGTTCTGCTTTGAAGAGGGATTGCTTCGAGCGGGCCGAGAGGCCGTACACACGGTAGCCGGCTTCGGTCAGCAGGTTGACTGCGGCTTTTGCGGTCGCGACGTTGACGATCGGGGCCTGGAAGGCGATTCCGGCCGACGCCTTGATGACCAGCGGGCCGACGTGCGGCGTACCGGCTCGCGGCAGGATCACGCCGTCGAAGCCCGCGCCGGTGGCGGTGCGCAGGATCATCCCGACGTTGCCGGGGTTGGTGACGCCGTCCAGCAGGAACACCTTCGTCGGCCGCTTGCCACGCGCCCGGACGAAGTCGGCCAGCGGAGTCATCCGGGGTGCGTCGACATCCGCAACGACACCCTGGTCGTGCTTGCCGTTGCCGGCCAGCCACTTCACCCGGGACGCTGTCGCGCGCTCCACCGGCGTACCGGTTCGGGAGGCGGCGCGCAGGATCTCGTCCAGCGATCCGCCGCCGGCGTTGTCCGCGACCACGACCTTCGCCACCGACAACGCGGGATCGTTCAGCGCCTCGAGCACCGGCTTACGCCCGAAGATGGTGATCCACTTGTCCCGGGGAGAGAGCTTCTCCCGCGCCTCCTGATCCACCGTCGTACCGTACCGCCGCGCCACTACCCGTGCGGCGGCCGGTCTCCGCGGAGCAGGGCGAGACCGGTGACGCTGACCGCCAGGAACCAGCCGCCGACCACCCAGGTAAGTCCCGTCAACCAGCCGGGGATGTCGTCGCGGCCACCGGCGATGAAGCCCAGCAGCAGGATGGAGGTCAGCAGGCCGAGCGCCGGACCGGCGTCTCGGCGGGCCCTGCTGAAGGCGTACGCCGAGATGCTCAGGCCGGTCAGTACGACGCCGACGCCGATGTAGAAGATCGTGGCGTAGCCGTTCGGGTCGCAGACTCCGGCGCCGCAGTACGCGGCGCCGGAGCGCTCCGCGACGATCGGCATCAGGACGGAGAACACCGCCACCACCACCGAGCTGATCCAGCTCAACCGCCAGACGAAGGTCCGCATGGTCGTCAGCCGAGGACCGGGCGCATGAAGCTGCGGTCGTACCGGAGTACGCATCCGCTTTCGTCGCGGATCTGGTCGGCCGCGATGAAGTCGGGATGTACGCCGAACAGGGTCCGGTACTGCTCGTAGTCGGCCAGGCTCGGGAAGCTGAAGAGCGCCAGAGCCTTGTCGCTGGCTCCCTCGGACGGCAGGAAGTACCCGTGATGCGTGCCGCCGTGCTCGTTCACCAGCGCGATCCATCGCTGGGCGAACTCCTCGAACGCCTCGAGCTTCGCCGGGTCGACGACGTACTCCACGACACACGTGATCATGGAGAGCAGCCTGTCATGCTGACCAAAAGAGTGCCTGGCGAGCGTGTCACAGGGCCGGCTTGGTCGCCTTGCCGTCCAGCCACAGGGTGTTCGATTCGTCGCGGTGCACGCCGGTCGTGCCGACATGCTTGTCGCCGATCGTGGCGCCGTTCTTGATCACGTACACCAGCGCCATCGCGTGCCCGCGCCCCAGCTCGTAGTCCTCCTTCAGCCAGTCGCACACCGCCCCCGCCTTGGTCGACGGCCCCTCGAACCCCCGCTCCCGCGCCAGCTCCACCAACTGCCGCGGAGTCAGCCCGGTCTTCTCCTCGATCTTGTCCAGGTACGCCTGAAACGACATCTCACTACCCTCTCGCCAGAGCGGTCCGATCGCCCGCCTCACCCCAGCGTCGAAGACCCCACCCCGAAATCGACACCCTCACAAAACTCTTTCCAGCCGGATCACTCGGCTCGCATAGTCGCCGGTGAGGTGCAAAACCAGCCCGTACGACATCAGCGCCGCCCCGGTCAGCTCCAAGCCATCCACGGAGTAGACAGCGTCAGCGTCCAGCCCGCGCAGCTGCAACGGCCGTGGAACGCTGTCGAACTGCTGGGCCTCCTGGTACGCCAGTACGACGGACTCCGCACGATCCGCGCTCACGTACTGAACGGCAGACAACTCCCGCCCCGGCACCCCCAGCCGGTACTGCGTCCCGTGCTGCACCAGCGGCCGGATGACCTTGTACTCCGCGACAAGCTCCCGCGCCAACGCCAGCTCATCAACACTCCACGCAGCCAGGTCGCCCCCGATCCCCAACACCCCAGCCATCGCCACGTGGAACCGATACTCCAACGGCACCCCGACCCGCTTGTTGATGAATGAAGGCTGATCCGTCACCCAGCAAGCCATCGTCCGCGCCGGATACACCTGACTGAACCCGTGCTGAATGGACCGTCGATCCAGCGCATCCGTGTTGTCCGACACCCAGAACTGGTCCGACCGCGCCATCATCCCGAGATCGACCCGCCCGCCCCCACCCGAGCACGCCTCGAACGCCACCCCCGGATGCTTCTCCCGCAGCACATCGAGAATCGAATAGACAGCAGTCACATGATCGAACCAAATCCGCCCCACCGCCCCAGGAGCAGACGGCCACCCCGCATCAGCAACAGGCCGGTTCATATCCCATTTCACGAACTGCAAGTCATGGGCCGACAGCAACGAATCCAGCTCACGCAAAACCCACTGCGCCACGTCAGGCCGAGCCAAGTTCAGCACCAGCTGGTTCCGCATCAACGCCGGCGACCGTCCCTCGAACCGATACACCCAGTCCGGATGCGCCCGGTACAGATCCGAGTCGGGATTCACCATCTCCGGCTCGACCCACAACCCGAACCCCATCCCCAGCTCATGCACCTCGTCGATCAGCGGCTCCAACCCGCGAGGAAACCGCTCCCGGGAAACCCACCAATCCCCAAGCCCGGCCGCATCCGAGGACCGCCGCCCGAACCACCCGTCATCCAGCACAAACAACTCGCACCCCAACGAAGCCGCCTGCCGAGCCAATCCAAGCTGCCCCGCCTCATCCACAGAAAACCCGGTCGCCTCCCAAGAGTTGAACAACACCGGCCGGTCCTCCGCAGCCCGCGGCAACACCTGCCCCAACGCATACGCATGCCACATCCGGCTGACCCCGCCAAAGCCAGCAGCACTGAACAACCCCGAACTCACCGGCGTCTCCAGTACCTCCCCCGCTGCCAACCGCCGCGGCCCGAACCCTTCATGCCCCCACCCGAAGAGCACCTGCGCCGGCTCCCCCAGCTCCCGCTGAGCCAGCAACCGCCACGACCCACTCCAATGCAACGCGGCGCTGTAAACCCCGCCAAAGTCCTCAGTCGCAGACCCATCGTCGATGGCAAACCAAGGATTCGCATGATGCGAAGTAGTCCCCCGCCGGCTCTCCAACACGAACCGCCCATCAACCAACTCCACCCGCCGCAGCAGAGTCTCCGCGGCCCACCGCCCGGTCAGATGCGAGAGGCGATGCCGCTCCCATTCCGGCATCACCCACGCCGCCGAGTCGAAGCGATGCACGTCGACAACCCCAGGCCCATTACGCAACGAGGCCCACCGATCAATCACGTCCGTGTCCTCATAAACCCGGTAATGCAGGCTAACGCTCACCTCGTACCGCTGTACGTCGAACATCAACTCCACATGATGCTCGTCATGCACCAAATGCCCGGCCAACGTCCATTCCGTACTCCGAACAGCCCCCGGAAACTCCAACGACAAAGCAGCCCGCCCGAACTGCAGCCGTCCCTCCAACGGGTACTCCTCATGCCCATTGGCCGCCGACCGAAAGCTCGGCCACTCAACCGCCAGCCGCCCCGCCATCCCGGCCGCCAGCACGACAGCATCGGCCGACGCAATCCGTGGACCCCAATAGCAATGCAGCGGAATGTCATCGGCCCCGCAGTACGCCGCGTACGTAGTACCGGGTGTCTGGAGCACCAGCACCCCATCGGCGAAGCTGACGCTCACTTGACCGCCCCCGCCGTGAGCCCGGCGACGAACTGCTTCTGCAGCGCCACGAAGAAGAGCAGCACCGGCAACGAGGCCAGGAACGAGAACGCGTAGAGCGTGCCGAAGTTCGTCGAGTACTCCCCGACCGACCGGTAGACGCCGACTGTCACGGTGGTACCTGCTTCCGGGCCGAGGATGATGAGTGGACTGAGGAAGTCGTTCCAGACCCAGACGCCGAGGAAGATCAGCACGCTCGCCGCGGCCGGCCGAAGAGTCGGGAAGACGACCTGCCAGAACAGCCGGAACCGGCTCGCGCCGTCGATGCTCGCCGCCTCCTCCATCTCCACCGGCACGGTCCGGATGAAGCCGGCGAAGACGAAGACGCCGAACGGCAGGTAGTACGCGACATTGCTGCAAACCACGCCCGCGACCGAGTTCATCAATCCAAGAGCACCGAGCACCTGGGTGATCGGCTGCAGGATCACAGCGGGCGGAATCATCAACCCTGCCAGCAACATCAGCATGGCCGGCTTCGTCCAGCGCGCCTTCGAGCGCACCAGATAATGCGCGAGCATCGCCGACAACAGCGTCAACAGCACCACCGAGAACACGGTGATCTGGATGCTGTTGAGCAACGCCGACCAGTACAGGCCGTCTTCGCGACCCAGTACCGCCTGCAAGTTCGCGCCCGTCAAAGGACCGAGGGGCGACGACTGGATTTCGCCAGCAGGCTTGAGCATGCCGTTGACGAGACGGTAGACCGGGAAGAAAAACACGGCCGCTAAGGCGATCGCGGCAACCGGCCGCAGTGCCGCCCTCACAGCTCCACCTCACGACGCTGCAGCAGCCGCAGGACGACACCGCTCAGCAGCACGATGATCGCCAGCATCACCGTCGCCTCGGCCGCGGCGAACCCGATCCGGTCGCCGCGCACGCCTTTCTCGATCACGTCGAAGGCGATCGACGCGGTGGTGTTGCGACCGGGGCCGCCGTTCGTCAGTACCAGGATGTGCTCGTAGACCTTGAAGCCGCTGATCAGCAGCATCACCGTGTTGATCGTCACCGACGGCGCGATCATCGGCCAGGTCACCGACCGGAACCGCCGCCACCGCCCGGCACCGTCCACGGTCGCCGCCTCATACAGCTCCTTCGGTACTGCGTTCAGCCCCGCGAGGTACACCACGACGCAGAACCCGAGCAGCTGCCAGCAGAGGATCCCGCTGATCGAGAACAACGCCATCCCCGGATCCGCCAGCCAGGGCCGGAGCAGGTTCTGCCACATGACGCTGACTACGATGCCGCTGAGGATGACCGGGGTGAAGAACACCGAGCGCAGCAACCGGTAGAGCAGCGTGTCCCGGTCGAGCAGCATGGCCAGCGCCAGGCCGAGTACGTTCGGCACGATCACGACGATCGTGGTGACGACGAAGGTGTTCTTCAGCACCAGCCAGAACTGGTCGTCCTGCGCCAGCCGCTGGAACTGGCCGAACCCCACGAAACTGGTCGCCGGGTCGAACCGGTTCCGGTCGGTGAAGCCGAGCACGACCGTCCAGACGATCGGTACCAGCACCAGGGCGGCGTACAGGAACAGCCCGGGCAGAGCGAAGCCGGAGAACTCGCGAGCACGCCGCAGCATGGTCAGCCCCTCACTTGAGTGCGGCGTATTCCTTGTCCAGCTTGCCGATCACGGTCTTTGCATCCGACTTGCCGGTCAGCAGCTCGACCGCGAGTTGCTGGACAGGCACGGTCAGATCGGCCGGCAACCCGTTGTCGCCCTGCTCGATCGAGAGCGCCGGGGTCACCGTCTTGTCCTTCACCGCCTGGTTGTAGATCGCCAGCGTCTGCTGGAACAGCGGACCCATGTCGGCCGGCGGTTGGTACCCGGCGACCGTGTTGAAGGTGCCGTCCGCCTTGGTGAAGGCGTCCGACGTCTCCTTGTCCTTGGTCCACTCGAGCGCGAACTTCTTTGCCAGGTCGACGTTCTCGGCCTTCGCGCTGACACTCAGCCCACCACCGGTCAGCGTCGGTACCACCGCCTTGCCGTCGTCGGACGGCCAGGCGAAAACCCCGACCGCGAACTTGGGCTTGTCGTTGTCCGCCGAGGTCGCGAACCACGACCCCATCGGGTACATCGCGGCCGAGCCGGCCCGGAAGGCCTTCTCGTGATCGGCGTACGAGCGGCTGGTGCCCTTCGGGTCCAGGTAGCCGAGCTTGGCCAACTGCGCGACCTTGTCGGTCGCCTTCACGAACAGCGGGTCGTCGAACGTCTTCGACCCGTCGGTGATCTCTTTCGAGAACCCGGGATCGCTGAGGTAGACGTCGGTACCGACCGTGCCGACCCAGCTGTACATGCTGGCGAAGGTGTCCTGCCCGCCACCGCCGACCGCGATCGGTGTGATGCCGGCCGACTTCAGCTTGGCGCAGGCCGTGAGGAGTTCGGTCCACGTCTTAGGCGGGGCGGTGATACCGGCCTTCGTGAAGTCGGCCTTGTTGTAGTAGAGCAACGACTGCGGCTGCGCGTTGGTGGGCAGCTGGTAGACCTTGCCCTTGATCGCGCCCGACTCCGGGCTGGCGAAGTCCTTCAGCTCGTCCTTGCTGAAGTCCGCGAGCTGGCCGCCCTCAGCGAAACCCTGCGGGTTGACCGCGAGCATGATGTCCGGCAGTTGGCCCGAGCTGGCGAGCTGTTTGGCATACGTCGTGCGGTCGACGTTCGGCGTGACGAGCTTCTTGATCTTGACGCCCGGCACCTTCTGCGAGACGCGGGCGATCGCCGAGTCCCACAGCGAGGCCGGCAGGTTCGGCGTCTCGAAGGTGAGCATGGTCAGCTCGACGTCGCCACCCGCCGCGCTGTCCTTCGCCTTGCCGCCGCTCGTACAACCAGCGACCGTTACTGTCAGAAGGGTCGCCACCGCGACAACGCCACTCCACCGTGCAGCCATGAGCGGACCTCCGGGTCAGCCGATACAATAAGCAAGTCAATTAGCAATATCGACGCGGCGAGCATAGGGACGAGATCTCGGATGAGTCAAGACACCAGGGCGGGCGGACGGCTGGGCGACTCGTCGTTGCTGCGCAGGCTCAACCTCTCCGCGGCCCTGAGCGCCTTCGTGAACGCGCCGAGCCTGACGCTGCGCGAGCTCCGCGTGGTGGTCGGCGTCTCCCGCCCGACCGCCGAGGACCTGCTCGCCGAGCTACTCACCGAAGGCCGCGTCGAGGAGACCGCGCCACCGCGCACGACATCAGGCCGCAGCGCCGGCCGCCCGGCCCGCCACTTCAAGTTCCGCGCCGAGTCCGGCTACGTCAGCGGTATCGACATCGGCGCCCACAAGGCGATGGCCGTCGTCACCGATCTGCGCGGCAACACCCTGGCCAGCCACCGAGTCGAACTCGACCCCGACCTGCCGGCGAAGGACCGACTGCAGGCGGCGATCGACACCACCAAGGCCTGCTGGACCGACGCCGAGCTGGAGCCGACCGCGATCACCGGCATCGCCTGCGGGATCACTGGAACGCTACGGGCGGCGGAGGGCGTGTCCGACGTACGGGTCGGACCGGTCGGGTCGGGGCTGGCGCCGTACTCACTGCCTGGCTTCACCGAGATCGACGTGGCACAAGCCCTTTCCAAGGGCCTCGGCCAGACCGTCGCCGTGGCCAATGACGTGAAGCTCGCCGCCTTGGCCGAGCACTGGAAGGGCGCAGCGCAGGACCATCGGGACATCGTCTACATGTTCGCCGGACATCGCGCGGGCGCCGGAGTACTGATCGATGGACAGGTCCATCAGGGTCGGCATGGAGCCGCCGGTGAGATAGGCGCTCTGCCGATGCTCGGCTGGGAGGCAGCCGTCGACCGACTGCATGCTCGCGGTGCCGCTTTGGCCGCCGAGGCCGGCGCTCCACCCGGCCGCGAAGGCGAGTTCGTGATCGCCTCGGCCGCCTTGCAGGACACCGAGAGCCTGCGCGTCTTGATCGAGTTTGCCGAGGTACTGGCGCGCGGCGCGGCCGTCCTGGCACTGGCCGTCGACCCCGAGGTCGTCGTCCTGGGCGGCGGTATGTCGCGCGGAGGCGCGATCATCGCCGAACCGTTCCGGCGCGAGCTGGCCAAGTTGACCCTCGTGCCGCTCGAGGTGGTCACCTCGACGATGGGCGCCGACTCGGTCGCCCTCGGCGCGGCCCGGCTAGCCCTCGACACGGTCTTCGCCGAGCTGCTGACCGTACCCGGTAGTTAATAGGCAGCCCTCTTGTCATTATCTCCAATCCGGAGAGCCCGGAAACCCTTGTGTCAGGCTTGGTGCTGCGAGTCACCGACGGAAGGACATTGGGATGACGAACGACGCCGGGATCCGGCCTGAGGTCGCGCCTTCGGGGCCGGGCTGTGTCGAGTGCACCGACGGTGGCGGCTGGTGGTTCCACCTGCGCCGCTGCGCCGAGTGCGGGCACATCGGCTGCTGCGACAGCTCGCCCGAGCAGCACGCCAGCGCGCATGCCGCGGAGACGGGCCACCCGATCATCCAGTCCTACGAGCCGGGCGAGGACTGGTTCTGGGACTACACCACCGAGCAGATCGTCGAAGGCCCCGAGCTGGCCCCGCCGGGCAACCACCCGGTCGACCAGCCGACCCCTGGCCCGGAGGGCGCAGTACCGGCCGACTGGGTGCAGCACATCCACCAGTAGGGAATGCTCAGCCGCAGATCCCTGTTGCGTCTCCTGCAACCCGCAACAGGGAGGATGCACGATGAAGGTCAAAAGGTCTCTGCGAGCACTCAAGTCCAAGCCCGGCGCCCAGGTGGTGAAGCGCGGCAAGACGGTCTTGGTCCTCAACCGCAAGAACCCCCGCCTCAAGGCCCGCCAGGGCTGACGAACTGCCTGATCCTCGGCAACTGACGGGGATCGATGGTGTGGCCGCCGTCGAAGCCGACTACTTCGACGGCGGCACTCCGCCGGCGCAGATTGCCGGCCAGGATCTGAGTCTGTCCGGCCGTCGCCATCGGATCCTTGTCACCGTTGACGATCAGCACCCGCTTGCCGGCCAACGTGTCATCTTCCGGACCTGGGTCCGCGAACGGCACCATCGCAGCGAGCAGCACCGCCCCTGCGAGCGCGTCAGGGTGCCGGAGCAGCATCGCGGAGGCCATGTTCGCGCCGTTGGAGAAGCCGACCGCCAGCCACGACCCAGCCGGTACGCCGTACTTCCCCTCCGCCCAGGACAGGAACTCGGCCAACTCATCAGCCCGCGCTCGCAGGTCGTCCTCGTCGAAGACGCCCTCCCGGATGCGCCGGAAGAACCGCGGCATCCCGTCCTCGAGCACGGTCCCGCGCGGCGACAACACCGGCGAGCCGGGCGATATCTGGTCGGCTAGCGGCAGCAACTGCTCCTCGTTGCCACCAGTGGCGTGCAGGAGCAGCAACGGCGGCGTACCGGTTCCCGGCAGCCAGACGTGCGGCCGCTCACTCATCGAGCGGAGCCGCCGGAAGCCGGAGGGCCGGCAGCGAGTTCTGGATCTGCTCCCGGTTCGGCTCGAGCCACGGCGGCAGCTTGAGGTGCTGCCCGAGCTCCAGCAACGGCTCGTCCACGGTGAACCCCGGCTGGTCGGTGGCGATCTCCAGCAGGACGCCACCAGGCTCACGGAAGTAGATCGAGGTGAAGTACTGCCGATCCAGGATCTCCGTGACATGAATCCCGGCCTCGAGCAGCTGCAGTCGCCACTGCGCCTGCGTCTCCTGATCCGGCGCCCGGAACGCGATGTGATGCACGGTCCCGGCCGCCTGGAACCCGCGAGCTTCCTTGCTGGGCAGGACATCCACCGCAGTACCTTGCTGCCCACCGCCCATCACCAACCGCGTGCGGTCGGACGTGTTGTGCCCGTACTCCATCCCGAGCATCCCGGCCAGCATCTGCTCGGTCGGCTCCAGCTCAGCCTCGGTCATCGTCACCGAGTACAACCCACGAACCGCGCTGTCCGCCGGTACTGCGGCAGCCCCGTCCCACCCCGATCGCGTGTCACCGTCGGACGCGACCAGCTCGATCACCAACCCGTCGGGGTCGCGGAACCGGAGTACCTCCTCGTCGGACCGCGCGACCGGGTCGTCCGAATCCACGCCGAGGTCCTTGAGCCGCTTCTGCCACCAGCCGAGCGCCTCCGGCGGGATGCTGAACGCCGTCGCCGTCGTCATGCCGGTGCCCTGCTGACCCGATTCGGCGCCGGGCCAGGCGAAGAACGTGAGCAGCGTCGACGGGTTGCCGGACTCGTCGCCGTAGTACAGGTGGTACCGGTCGGAGGCGTCGAAGTTGACGGTCTGCTTCACCAGGCGCAGGCCGAGCACGGTGGTGTAGAAGTCGACGTTGCGTTGCGGATCCTCCGCGATGGCGGTGACGTGGTGCAGGCCGTGCGGTGCGAGTGCGGCGGACATCAGGTGGTTCCTCTCTCCCGGGACGCACTCCAGCTTGCCCCTCGGACGTCCGGCTGGATAGTCGTGATCTCAATGTCATCGTCTGGATGACATCACCACTTGTCGCCCATTCGATGACGTGTTAGAACACTGCCGGGAACCGGTGACGCCTGGGGAGGTACAGATGCCGAGCGACGATGACATCGCTGCCTCGTTCGAGGCTGTCCGGACGACGCTGAGCCGGCTCGGCAACGGCGCCGAACCGGCTGACCTGCTCAAGGCGCTGACCACTCTGCGGGAGCTGCGCGAAGACCTGGCCGGCTGGGAGCCGACCCTGATCGAGGCGGCCCGCGACAGCGGCGCCAGCTGGGCCGAGCTCGCGCCCGCGCTCGGAGTCGCCAGCCGTCAAGCCGCCGAACGCCGGTACCTCCGCCTGAAACCCAACGAGGACGACCCCGGGATGACCGGCGAGCAGCGGATCCAGGCGACTCGCGACGAACGCGCGAGCGAACGCGCCCTCGCCGACTGGGCCCGGGACAACGCGGCCAACCTGCGCGCGCTGGCCGGCCAGGTCGCCGCGCTGGACGACCTCGACGCCTCGACCCGGGCGAGCGTCGAGCGCATCCACGATGCCCTCGGCGAGGACGACACCACCGCGCTGCTCGACCCGCTGACCAGCGCCGGCGAAGGGCTCCGCAAGGACCATCCGCGGCTGGCCCGGTTGATCTCCGACCTGAGCGAGCAAGCTAGCGCCGTACGAATTGCCCTCCAGCGCAGGACCCGCCGCCCGGAAGGGGAGGAAGGCCGATGACCGCAGAGCAGCACCCCACGGCTGATGCGTTCGCGCGGCTCGCCGTGGAGCTCCATGACACCGACGGTGTCGGCGAGACCGTCGAGGCCGTCGTGCAGTTCGCCGTCCAGGCCCTGTCCTGCCGGTACGCCGGAGTGGTGCTCAACGAGCACGGCCGAAAGCTCTCGATCGCGTCGGTGACCGCCCCGGTGATCTGCGAGCTCTACAACCTGCAACTCGAGGCCGCCGAGGGTCCGCTGATGACGTGCCTCGAGACCCGCGGGCCGGTCTGGGTCGACGACGTCGCGGCCGAGGAGCGCTGGTCGCCCGAGTGGTCGCGGCTGGCGGACTCGATCGGCATCCGCAGCATCCTCCACCTGCCGCTGACTTCGGCCGAGCGACCGGTCGGGGTGCTCAGCTTCTTCAGTGAGCAGCGCAGTGGCTTCGGCCCCGACGACCTGGCTGTAGGGCACATCCTGGCCCGGCACGCCTCGATCGCGGTCGCCAACGCCCGCAACGAGGAGACGATGGCCCAGGCCGTCGACGCCCGAAAGCTCGTCGGTCAGGCGATGGGCATCCTGATGGAGCGCTTCGACCTCGACGGCGACCGGGCCTTCGAGGTGCTCCGCCGCTACTCCCAGGACAGCAACACCAAACTCCGCGACGTGGCCCAGGAGCTGATCGATACTCGTAAGCTTCCACGGGCTGGTGGAGCCGCCGCTCGGCAGTAGCTTGGACGTATGCCTGACTACCCCGCGTCGATCGCTCAAACAGACCACATCGAGCCGGCACCACGGCGGATCCGGGCGATGCTCGGGTCCCAGGTCGTACTGGACACCACTCGAGCGGTCTACCTGTGGGAATGGCCCAACTACCCGCAGTACTACATCCCCGTCGCCGACGTGACGCCCGGCGTACTCGTCGACGAGGACCATCCCCAGAAACTGAAGCGCGGTACTGCGAGACGCCACGCGCTCCAAGTCGGCGAGATCCACCGCGCGGCCGCCGCCCGTGTCTACGGCGACGACGCTATGAGCGGCCTGTCCGGCATGGTCCGCTTCGAGTGGGACGCCCTGGACGCGTGGTTCGAGGAAGACGAGCAGATCTTCGTCCACCCCCGCAACCCCTACACCCGAGTCGATTCCCTGCGCTCCACCCGCCACCTCCAGGTCTCCCTCGACGGCCTGGTCCTCGCCGACTCCTCATCCACCGTGATGGTCTTCGAGACCGGCCTCCCGACCCGGTACTACTTCAACCGCACCGAGGTCGACTTCACCCACCTGGAACCGACCGACACCCAGACCGCCTGCCCCTACAAGGGCAACACCACCGGCTACTGGTCCGTCCGCTCCGGCTCCACCCTCCACAAGGACCTCGCCTGGGCCTACGACTTCCCCACCCTCGCCCTGCAACCCATCGCCGGCCTGATCGCCTTCTACAACGAGAAGGTGGACATCACCATCGACGGGGTGGCCATCGATCGCCCGGTCACGCACTTCTCCTGAGAACTAGTTGACGCTGGCGAAGAAGTCAGCGGCCGGGATGGTGAAGTTGAGAAGCGCGCCGTCCCGCTCGGCGGCGGCGGTCGGCCAGCGACGGCGGACCATCCGGAGGACCTTGTCGTTCATGGCGCTGACCATGACGACGAACTGAGCCGCGCCTGAGGCCAGCGCATCGCGGGCGGCTTCGGTCAGCATCCGTACGCCGAGACCGCGGCGCTGCTCCGGTACGGCGACGATCAGGGCCAGCTCGGCCGTCGGAACGGTCGCGCCTTTGACCCAGGCCCACATCGCGTGGCCGACCACCTCGCGGTCGCGCTCGGCCACCCAGGCGGCGCCGTTCGGGCAGACGAGCTGCTGCACCAACGCCGGTCGCGGTGGCTTGCCGATCGCGGTCTGGAACCGCATGTACAGGCTGAAGTCAGGCATGCCGTCGAGCATCCCGGCCAGCGACTCGACGTCGGGATCGCCCGCTCGCCGGAGTACCAACTGCTGCGGCCCCACCTGAGTCTGATTCACGGATTCAGCTTCACCTGGGTTGGCTGAGTCTGTCAAGTAGACGTAGCCTGGGAAATATGAGCACCCAGGCGGCGGTACCGGAGGCCATGCACTGGTCGACCGAGAACTGCACGATCTCCCGGACGATGGAGATCCTCGGCGAGAAGTGGACGTTCCACGTCCTGCGGGAGGTTTTTGTCGGGGTCCGCCGGTTCGAGGACATCCGCGCCCGGGCGAACATCCCCCGCCAGGTCCTCACCGACCGGCTGACCGCCCTGATCGACCGCGGCCTGCTCCGCCGCGAGGCCTACCGCATCCCCGGCCAGCGCGAACGCTACGAATACCGCCTCACCCAGGCAGGCCTCGACCTGTACCCGGTCATGGTGGCTCTGGTCCAGTGGGGCGACCAGTACCTGCCTCTCGACGGCGGCCCACCCCTGCTCCCCGAGCACCGAGGCTGCGGCGGCCGCGTAGAAGTCACCCTCCACTGCGAAGCCGGCCACACCCCCACACCGCGCGAGGTCGCGTTCCGCCCCGGCCCCGGCGCTACCCCACGCGAGATCAGCTGACGGGAATGCGGGCCAACTCGGCGGTTGAGTCTCGGACGATCAACCGGGTGGCCAGCTCGACGTGATGCGAGTCGACCTTCTCGCCGGCGGCCAACTGAAGCGCAGTACGAAGTGCGACAGCGCCCATCTCCCGCAGCGGCTGCCGGATCGTCGTCAACTGCGGCGAAGCGAGCCGCGCGACCTGGGTGTCGTCGAAGCCGATGACGCTGAGGTCCTGAGGAACCCGGAGGCCACGCGCCCGGGCAGCCTCCATCACCCCCAGCGCGATCTCGTCGCTCCCCGCGAAGATCGCCGTCGGCGGCTCGGGTAGGTCGAGCAACTCGGCCCCACCCGCGAGCCCGTCCTCGTACAGGAACTCGCGAAGCCACACGTAATCCCTCGGTACCGAAACACCCGCCGCTTCCATCGCGCCGCGGAAGCCGTTCAACCGAGCCTGATTGCAGCCCGAACTCGGCGGCCCACCCAGGTATGCGATCCGCGCGTGCCCGAGCGACAGCAGGTGCTCCGTCGCCGCCATCCCGCCGGCGAAGTTCGTCGAGCCGACGCTCGTCACGTCAGGCTGCGCGATGCTGATCGGATCCACCACCACCAGCGGCAACCGGGCCCGCGACAACGCCGCAAGGTCCGCATCGGTCAGCTCACAGGTGATCCCGATGGCCGCCCGCCGCCCGGTCGCGGTCAACTCCCGGATCCAAGCCGCCGCCCGGCCGGTACTGCGAGACCCCGTCGGATGCGGCCGCGAACCGAGCACCACATCCACATCAGCCGCCTGACCCGCCTCGACGACCCCTTGGATGACCTCGACCGAGTAGCTGTTGAGAAACCCCTGGTAGAACAGCTCGACCGTGATCCGCTCGACCTGCTCCGGCCGGCGCCCGACGTACTCGTGCGCGCGGAGGATCTCCTGCACCCGAGCACGGGTCGACTCGGACACATCGCTGCGCCCGTTGAGCACCTTGGAGACCGTCGCGACCGACACTCCAGCAGTGGCGGCGACGGTGGCCAACGTGACCCGACCGGTCAAGCGCATCTCCTCACGACAACGGGGGTGATCATCGTACGATCGTGCCCCACCGCGCGCGTCGCACCGACTACCCTCACCAGCGCGCTGCACGGCAGGTCCGCCGACGAAGTCCCCACCAGTACTTCGAGTTCGCCCGCCTCGACGATGCGGCGCAGATCGGCCCCACTGTAAGCGGCCCGGTCCGCATGCACCTCGAACGCCACCTCCGCCGATTCGCCGGGCTCCAACGACACCCGGGCGAACCCGGTCAGCAGCTTCAACGGCCGAGCCACCTGCGCCACCAAGTCGTGCAGGTAGAGCTGCACGACCTCATCACCCCGCCGAGCACCCGTGTTGCTTACCCGCACGGTCGCACTGAAGGATCCATCGGTCGCGATCTCCTCAGCGCTGAGCTCCAGCCCGGACACCTCGAAGGTCGTGTACGACGAGCCGTAGCCGAACGGATACAGCGGCACCGTCTCCAGCCCGCTGATCCCCGCGCTCTCCACACTCCCGAGGGCCGGCTGCAGGTACGTACCAGGCTGACCACCGACATGCCGCGGGATCTGCACCGGCAACTTGCCGCTCGGGACCACCCGCCCACTCAACACACCGGCGATCGCGGCTCCACCTTCCTGGCCAGGAAAGAACGCCTGTACCAATCCAGCGGCCCGCCCGGCGATCTCACCCAAGGCGTAGGGCCGCCCAGATACGACCACCACGACTACCGGCGTACCGGTCTCGAGCAGAGCATCGACCAGCTCCCCCTGTACTCCGGGCAGCCGCAAATCCTCCGCATCGCACCCTTCACCAGAGGATCCCTGACCGAAGAGCCCAGCCACATCACCCACACAGGCGATCACCACATCGGCCTCGCGGGCCGCCGCAACGGCCGCGGCGAACCCGGATCGATCGTCTCCGAGCACAGCGCTCCCGTGCTCGTAGACGCACTCGACCCCGGCCAGCTCGTTGCTCAAGGCATCGAACAGCGTCGGCACCGAGATCCCCAGCCCGCGCTCCGGATAGCGCGGCAACACGTGATTGGGGAAGGCGTAACACCCCATGAACGTCTTGGGGTCACCAGCACAAGGCCCGATCACCGCAACCCGCTTGGCAGCAAGGCGTTCCAACGGCAGCGCACTCCCGGCGTCGAGCAACACCACCGACCGCTCAGCGATCTCCAACGCCAGCGCGCGATTCTCGGCCGAATCGAAATCGCACGAGCCAACCGAACCCTCAGGAGTCCACGACGGATCGAGCAGCCCCAGTTGCACCTTCTGCAGCAGGACTCTGCGAGCGGCGCGGTCGATCAGATCCTCCGACAGCTCACCCGACTCGACCCGCTCGATCAGGCCGGCGCCGAACCCGATCGTGTCCGGCAACTCGACATCGGTGCCCGCGGCAAGCGCCAGCGCCCCGGCCTCTTCGACCGAGGCCGCGACCCGATGCATCCGGGCCAGGAACGGCACCGCCCAGTAGTCCGACACCACCGTCCCCGCAAATCCCCATTCGTCCCGCAACACCTGCGTGAACAACCACGGATCCGCTCCAGCCGGGAGCCCGTCCAGGTCGGCGTACGACGTCATCACGGACCCGGCGTCGGCGATCGCCAGCTCGAAGGTCGGCAGGATGACGTCGAGCAGTTCCCGCCGCCCCATCGATACGGGCCCATGGTTGCGCCCAGCCCGTGAGGCGGAGTACCCAGCGAAGTGTTTCAAGGTCGCGATCACGCCAGAGCTCTGCAGCCCACGGACATACGCGGAACCCAACATCCCAACCAGGTAAGGGTCTTCGCCCATGGTCTCCTCGACCCGGCCCCACCGATAGTCACGCACGACATCGAGCACCGGCGACAACCCTTGATGAACACCGGCCGCCGCCATGTCGCGCCCGATCGCCGCCGCCATCCGCTCCACCAGCGCGGGATCGAACGTCGCACCCCAGGCCAGCGCGGTCGGATAAACCGTCGCCCCGTACGTCGTGAACCCGGTCAGGCACTCCTCATGAACGAGAGCCGGTACGCCGAGCCGCGACCGGTCGAGCACCACGCGGTGCTGGCGCAGTAGTTCCGCCTTGCCCTCGTAGACCGACAGCGGAACGCTGCCCCACACGCGGGTGAGGTGACCGAGTCCGTCCCGGCTCGCGTCGGCCAGCGACACCGATCCACCCGCTGCGAACACGTCCTGCAGCGGCGCCACATTGAGCTGTTCCTCGGCTGGCTTCTCAGTCTCGGCCATGTCGTTGCCGACCCAGCGGCTACCCAGCTGCGCCACCTTCTCGGCCAGCGTCATCGCCTGCAAAAGCAAGTCAGCGCGCTTCTCGGCCGGAAGTACGACATCACGCCACGGCTGAGTTTCGAAATGTTTCGCTGATGTCGGCTCGTTCATAACGCTTAATCTCACCCACAAATGCGAGGTATTCAAGCTCTTGACAGCAATACTCCCGAAATCTACGTTACGAAACATGACGACATCTCGGCGCAACTTCCTTCGCCTGACCGCCGGCAGCGCCGCGATCGCGGCTGGGCTCTCGGCGTGCGGCACTTCCGGTCCCAAGAGCTCCGGCAGCTCCTCCGAAGCAGGCGCGACCGGTTCCGGCGCGACCTACTGGTTCCTCACCGGTCAGCCCCAGCAGGCGATCCGTGAGGCGCAGGTCAAGCGGTTCAACGACGCGAACCCGGACACCAAGCTCAAGACCAACGAGTTCCAGAACGACGCGTTCAAGCAGAAGATCAAGACCGCGATCGGCGCCGGCCAGGGCCCGACACTGATCTGGGGCTGGGGCGGCGGCGGCCTGAAGGCCTACGTCGAAGCGGGCCAGGTCGAGGACCTGACCGACTGGCTCAACAAGGACCAGGCCGAGCTGAAGAGCTCGATCTTCCCGTCCGCGTTCACGGCGGCGACCGTCAACGGCAAGATCTACGCGGTGCCGGGCGAGACCGTGACGCCGATCGTGCTGTTCTACGACAAGCGCGCGTTCGAGAAGATCGGCGCCGAGCCCCCGAAGTCGTGGCAGGACATCATGTCGCTGGTGCCCCGGTTCAACGAGAAGGGCATCGCGCCGTTCTCGCTCGGCGGGCAGTCGCGCTGGACCAACATGATGTGGCTGGAGTTCCTGTTCGACCGGATCGGCGGCTCCGAGGTCTTCCAGAACATCTTCGACGGCAAGAAGGACGGCTGGTCCGACCCGTCCGCGCTGAAGGCGCTCGAGGAGATGCAGAACCTGATCAAGGCGAACGGCTTCATCAAGGGCTTCTCCTCGATCACCGCCGACTCCAACGCCGACCAGGCCCTGCTCTACACCGGCAAGGCCGCGATGATGCTGCACGGCGCCTGGACCTACGGCGGCATGAAGGGCTCAGGCAAGGACTTCGTCACCGGCGGCCACCTCGGCTACATGAACTTCCCGCCGTACGAAGGCGGCAAGGGCGACCCGAGCGACACGGTCGGCAACCCGGGTCAGTACATGTCGATCTCCGCCAAGGCGACCCAGGCCGAGAAGGACACCGCGAAGAAATTCATCGCCACCAACACACTGGACGACGCCACCGTGGACGCCTGGGTGAAGTCCGGCAGCATCCCGGTTGTGAAGAGCGCGAAGGACAAGCTCTCCTCCATCACCGACAAGAACGACGCCGAGTGGCTGAACTTCGTCTACGACACCGCGGCGAACGCGAAGAACTTCGCCCAGTCCTGGGACCAGGCGCTCAGCCCGACCGCGGCCGAGACACTGCTCGACAACATCGCCAAACTCTTCCAGCTGTCGATCTCGCCGCAGCAGTTCGCGGACAGCATGAACGGGGTGATCGGCAAGTGACGGCGGCCGCTCCGACTGTCGCCAAGGTCGCAGGGCGGACGACCTCACGGGCCGGTCGGAGCGGATCGGTCGCGTGGATGGCCCTGCCCGCCCTCGCGATCTTTCTGGTGTTCGGGATCGTCCCACTGGTTGGAGTGCTGCTGCTCAGCTTCACCCAATGGGACGGTCTCGGCGCCATCCACCCCGCCGGAATCTCCAACTGGCGTTCGGTGCTGAGCGATCCAGGCCTGCCGCACGCGTTGTTCGTGACGTTCGAGATCATGATCCTGTCCTGGGCCGTGCAGACGCCGATGAGCCTGCTGCTCGGCGTCTTCCTGGCCGGCCGGCAGCGCTATCGCGCATTTCTCGCCGTCCTCTACTTCGTCCCGCTGCTGCTCAGCTCGGCCGCGATCGCCATTACCTACAAGGCGTTGCTCGACCCGAACTTCGGGCTCGGCGCCGGCCTGCATCTCGACTTCCTGGCCCAGGACTGGCTCGGCAAGACCAATCTCGCGATCGGCGTGGTGATCTTCGTCGTCTCCTGGCAGTTCATCCCGTTCCACTCGCTGATCTACCAAGGCGGTGTGCGGCAGATCCCGACCACCATGTACGAGGCCGCCTCGATCGACGGCGCCGGCCGGGTCCGGCAGTTCTTCTCCATCACGCTGCCGCAGCTCAAGTACACGATCATCACCTCGTCGACGCTGATGGTGGTCGGCTCGCTGACCTTCTTCGACCTGATCTTCGTACTCACCGCGGGCGGCCCAGGGGACGCCACCCGCGTGCTCGCCCTCGACATGTACAAACGCGGTTTCCAGGCCAACCTGATGGGTCCGGCCAGCGTGATCGCCGTATTGCTCGTCCTGATCGGTCTCGCGCTGGCGCTGATCCTGCGCAGACTCGGCGGCAGCACCACGGCCAGCCAGCAGGAAGGTGCCTGAGATGCGGTTGATCCGGCGGAACTGGCTCGGCGGCGCGGCCGGCTGGCTGTGGCTGTTGATCGTGATGATCCCGCTGTACTGGATCGTCGTCAGCAGCTTCAAGGACCAGGCCGGGTTCTTCATCCAGAACCCGTTCGCACTACCGGCCGACCCGACCTTCGAGAACTACAAGCTGGTGATCGAGTCCGACTTCCCGCGGTACTTCATGAACAGCGTGATCGTCACGGCCGGCACCATCCTGCCCGCCGTCGCGATCGCCTTCATGGCGGCGTACGCGATCGTCCGCGGCGCCGGCAGCAGATTCCTGGCGGGTGTGAACGGACTGTTCCTGATGGGCCTGGCGATCCCGCTGCAGGCGACGATCATCCCGGTCTACCTGCTGATCATCAAGATGCACCTGTACGACAGCCTGCTGGCAATCATCCTGCCGTCGATCGCGTTCTCGATCCCGCTGTCCGTGCTGGTGCTGACGAACTTCATCCGCGACGTGCCCAAGGAGCTCTTCGAGTCGATGCGGGTCGACGGCGCCACCGAGTGGGGCATGCTGCGCACCCTCGCGCTGCCACTCACCCGGCCCGCGCTCGTGACGGTCAGCATCTACAACGGCCTCGCCGTCTGGAACGGCTTCCTGCTCCCGCTGATCCTGACCCAGAGCCCGGAGAAGCGGACGCTGCCTCTGGCCCTGTGGACCTTCCAGGGCCAGTACTCCGTCAACGTCCCGGCGGTCCTCGCGTCCGTCGTCCTCACCACCCTGCCGATCGTCATCCTCTACGCACTCGGCCGCCGCCAGCTCCTCAGCGGCCTCACCGCAGGCTTCAGCCGCTGAGCTGAATCCGGGCCAACGCCGCCGTATACCCCAGCAAGGGGGCACGGCGGCGTTTTCTATTTGTGCCCGAACGGATCCAACATTTTCGGTGGTTCCCGGCATCTATACGGGTAGAGCCGCACATTTTCGGCTCGAAAACACCCAGCAGACCTGATCCGGGGCAACGCCCGCCCTCAATACCGGTCTAGACCTGAATAGTCAAGACCCGAGAGCGAAGTGAGGACGGCAATGGCGCCCCGACGGCACAGACTTCAGCACGCCCTGCGGCAGGTTCGGCGGCAGCGGCTGCCGCTCCTGACCGCGGCGGTGGTCGTCGTGGTGATCGCCCTGGTCACGGTGACGATCTCACCCCAGCGGTCCTTCCACCCCGGCGGCGAGCCGAAGACCGTGGTGAGGGCGATCCCGAGTTCCACCAACCTCAGTACTCCGCCGAAGCCCGGCCAGCCGGCACCGGTGAAGGCGAACAAGTACACGTGCCCTGGCTTCAGCGGCGTCGAGACTCCCAACCCGTTGTCGACGCTCTACCAGGACAAGTTCAAGTGGGGCATCTACCCGGCGTACCAGGTGGGCAACGGGAAGGGCGACATCAACTGGCGCTCCAACCCGTACAACCAGCCGAGTTGGTACATGTGGCTGCACTCGCTGCGCTGGCTCGGCCAGGGCATCCAGGCCGCCGGGAAGGGCGACAAGGCGGCGATGGCCCGCGTCACGACGATCATCCACGACTGGGTGAACGACAACCCGTACGACTGGAAGGTCGACGTCGGCGCGCACGAGGCGACGATGCACCGCACGAACGTACTGATCTGCACCCGGCAGGCGATCCTGTCCGGGCTCAAAGTGAAGACGCTGCCCGCTAGCTATGCCTGGCTGGACAAGGCTTTGCTGGATCACGCGAGGTTCATGGAGATCAACTTCGGCGGACCCGGCAACCACGGCACCGACGAGAGCATCGCGATGTTCGGGATCGGCTGCACGCTCGACCGCGAACCGCTCAAGGAGCTCGCCCAGCGGCGGTTGGCGCGAGCGATCACCGAGGCGATCGACGAGCAGGGGTCGACCAACGAGCAGTCGACCGGGTACGCCCAGTTCAACTACTCGCTCTGGGGCCGGGCGGCGAAGGCGCTGAAGGAATGCGGCGCCGACCCCGGATCGAACATCAACACCCGCCGCGCAGCGCTTGCGAAGTGGCTCGTGATGGCAACCGACTCGCTCGGCAAGCTCCACCAGCTCGGCGACTCCGAGGTGATCGAGGCGCTTCCCGGTCACCACCCGGCGGAGCGGGTCGGGATCTTCGATGCCGGCTACATCTTCGGACACACCGGGTGGGGCGAGAAGCGGCCGCTCGCGCTCGAATCGACGTACAGCATCAGGTTCGGGCCGGCGCCCACCCTGCACGGGCACGACGACCACATGTCGATCACCTACACCTCGCACGGGCGGCAGATCCTGATCGACGGCGGGCACTCCGGCTACCAGAAGGACAAGTGGCGCGACTGGGTGCACAGCCAGGCCGCGCACAACGTGATGACCAGCCCGGAGATGGAAGGGCACCGGGTCGAGACGAAGCTGCTCCGGTCGGAGATCAAGTCGACGTCGGAGTTCTACGAGCTCGCCGACGAGCCGGCGCCGGGCATGACCCGCAACCGCTCGGTCCTTGTGCTCAAGGACCCGGACCTGATCGTCGCTCTCGACCGGGCGACCGCCGAGAACGACCAGCCGTTCGAGACGCTGTGGCACTTGGCGGAGGGGCAGCAGGTGACGGTCTCCTCGCCGACGCAGGCGGTCGCGCAGAAGCCGGGCGACAAGGTGAAGACGGTGTTGCTGCAGATCCCTTATTCCGTTGATCTTCCGGGTGATGCGATCACCGTCGAGCAGGGCAAGGACGACCCGGTCCAGGGCTGGCACTTCCCGAAGGCGACGCAGAAGGTGTCCGCGCCGACCGTCGGCTTCCACCGCAACGGGAAGTCCGCGACGATCCTGTCCCTCATCGTTCCCGCCGCTTCGAAGGCCGCTGTCAGCTACACGACCCGCACGACCGGGTCGACGTACCTGATCGACCTCACCGTCGGGACGCTGCACACGACGATCGCAGTACAGCCTGATGGAACCTTGAGCCGGCTGAAGTGAACTTCCTGGGCCTGAGCGGCTTCTAATGTGACGAGGGCCACAGGGGAGCTCTCGTGGAACCTGGGAGGGGATCCATCATGCGCACCAAGACCATTAGCCTGGCGGGGGCCGTAGTACTGACCTTCGCGCTCTGCTCGACCGTCGTACCAGCGCAAGCCGCCACCACCTGCTCGCTCAACCTCGGCTCCGTCACCGCCGCGGGAGCACAGACTTCTCGCACGATCTCCGCGACGGCGCCTGTCAGCGTCGGCACGGTGACCACCACACCCGGCGTGTTCCAGCCGGGTCCGGTCCAGCACATCAGCACCTTCCGGAACATCCCGAGCGGCACCGGCGCCGCTCGGTCCGGTATGACCGTGCACGGAAACGCCTTGTACTCAACGGCGTTCTCCACTCTCGCCAACGGTCAGATCGACCCGGCCCACCCGGTCACCGAAAGCCGGATCGGTGGCGGTTGGTCCGCGTTCCGCTGGATCGACGAGTCGATCCACAACCCGGTGGACCCGCTCGAGCCCAAGCGGACCACGCTCTACGCCCAGGACACGGCCGGCATCCTCAAGCGCTGGACGCTCGACGAGACCGGCTGGCACGGTACCGGCGGGATCGGCGGCCTGAGCGCGGCCAAGTCGATGACGCTGATCGCCCGGGAGTTCAGCTATGACGTGTTCCTGCTGAACAACCGGGCGGGCCGGCTGATGACCGTGATGGTCTTCGGCGTCTACCCGATGTCGACGTACGGGACTTCGATCCGAACCTCCAGCTGGCAGGTGTTCGAGCAGCTGATCGCCGCGCCGTGCGGCTCCGGCACGCTGATCCTCGGCATCGACCGCGACACCAAGTCGGCGACCCTGTACTCGATGGGCCACGTCAACGGCACCAACACGGTCATCAAGAACCTCGGCAAGGTCCCCGGCACCTTCACCGACCCGCAGTACTTCCGCTACACCCCGCGAAACGACACCCTACGAGGACAGTAGATCCTCGTTCGGCGTCGGCTGCGGAATCGACAACGGACTGTCGTCCCCGGGCCGGATCCCGATATCCGGGTTCTCCGTCCCGGGGTCGACCAGATCCGGATTCTCGTTCGGATCGCTCCCCGGACCGACCGGGGTAATGGGGTCAATGCTCATCGCAGTACCTCCAATTGCTGACGCGCCCCCGGTACCCACGGTCACCACCGGCAATCAGCGGCGCCTTGTGGGCATACTTTCTGCATGGAGTTCCCGCAGGACGATGGGATGGGCGCTGCCAGTGAATCGGCTGCGGATACGTTCGCGCGCCTGGCCATCGAGTTGCACGACGCGCCCGGGGTGGAGGAGACGATCGATGCCGTCGTCCAGTTCGCCCTGCAGGCGCTGAACTGCAGCCACGCCGGCGTCGTACTCCGAGGCCGCGGCACTCCGGAGGTTGCCGCCGTCACCGATCCCATGGTCACAGAGGCGTACAGCCTTCAGATCGACAGCGATGCCGGCCCGCTGATCAGCGCTTTGGAGCGTGGCACCACCGTCCTGGTACGCGACACCGGTACCGACGACCGCTGGCCGAAATGGGCCGCGAAGGTCGCCGCTTTGGGCGTCCGCAGCGTCCTCGACGTCCCCCTCGCGACCGGCAACGGCACCCGCTCGACGATCGGCGTACTCGGACTGTACTCCGCCGAGCCCGACGCCTTCAGCGAGGACGACGAAGCCATCGCCCACATCCTCGCCCGCCACGCCTCAGTAGCAGTCGCCTCAGCACGCCACGAAGAAACCATGAGCCAAGCCGTCGACGCCCGCAAACTCGTCGGCCAAGCCATGGGCATCCTGATGGAACGCTTCGACGTCGACGGCGACCGCGCCTTCGCCATCCTCAAGCGCTACTCCCAAGACACCAACACCAAACTCCGCGACGTCGCCCAGCAACTCATCGACACCCGCAAACTCCCCCACTGACCCCGGACCCGGCCGTCGAGGTCATCAGTCTTCCCGGGAGAAGTCGAGCCGACGGTCGACGACCTGCTCGGCGATCTCAGCCAACGTGGTGTCGTGGGCATAGGCGTGCGCGCGCAGGATCGCCAGGGCGTCGTCCGGTCCGATCCGCAGCTGGGCGATCACCATTCCGGTCGCTTGGTGGATGCCCGCGCGCGACGACCAGGCGCCGCTGTCGGCGATACCGTCGCCTGCCGTCGGGTCACGGAGCAAGGCGGCTCCGACC
This sequence comes from Kribbella sp. NBC_00382, assembly GCF_036067295.1. NCBI lineage: Bacteria > Bacillati > Actinomycetota > Actinomycetes > Propionibacteriales > Kribbellaceae > Kribbella > Kribbella sp. NBC_00382. Next base: position 3,667,139 of record NZ_CP107954.1, on the reverse strand, counting down.
GCGTCGGCGATGAACTGCGCCGTCTCGTCGGACTCCGCGATCTGCGGTACCTGTTCGAGGTACAGGCTCAAGGTGCCGAACACCTGCTCGCCCGGCCGCATGGCGAAGCAGTAGATGGAGACCGGCCCGACGGAGCTGCGAGCTGCCCGGGTGAACTCCGGCCAGCGCCGGCCGGCCTCCGCGTCCAGGGTCGTGCGGACCGGCGTACCGGTCAGGTAGGCGTCGCGGCACGGTCCTTCGCCCAGTACGTCCTGCAGATCCTCCAGCCGCGCGGCGACCTCGTTGGTCGCGGCCAGCGTGAGCCGGCTGGAGCTGTCGTTCCTGACCGTGATGGAGGCCGCGTCGACGTTCAGGATCAGCCGGCTCGCCTCGCACAGCCGCTCGGCCAGATGCCGCTCCCGCGCTCGGTCCGCGGCAAGCCGCACCAGCCGGGCCAGTATCGCCGCACGGTCTGTCATGCCTTCAATCTACGTGCTCAGTAGCGTGCCAGCTCCGCCAGCGGCCGGAGCTCCGTCCGGGCGGACGACAGCTCGACCGCCTCCTCCGTGATCCGCGCGATGTCCGCCCAGGGCAGGTACCAGACCTCGCCCAACCTGCTCTGCACGATCGCGCGGAGCAGTGCCGGACCCACGTGCCGTTCGTATCCGAAGAGCTGGGTGACGTGCCGCTCGACGACGATCAGGCCGTCCACCCTCAGCGCAGCCTGACTGCCACCCGCGGGAAGCGGTCCGTCCTGGACCAGCCGGACATCCGCGACGCCGCCGATCCGCTCACCCTGGCGGTCGAGCACGCTCCTGCCGAGCAGCTCATTCAGGCGCATGGCCGGCTCCAGGGATCTTGTCGATGATGTGCCGCTCGACCCAGTCGTCGCCGCGGGTCAGGTCCAGGTCGCCACGCACGATCTTGACGGCCGTGTCGACCTCCATCACCTGTACTGCGGGAATCCGCTCCCGTCCGGCGATCAGCGCCGAGACGACCGGCGGGTCGGCCGCCAGGTCCAGCTCGACGTCGTCGACCTTGCCCAGCAACTCTCCCGACGCCTGGTCGATCAGTTGCCGATCCAGTAGATGCAACTGCGCGTGCAACACTTTTCCGGCCACCGTCATCGCCCCGCTTTCGTGATGATCATCAGTGGAATCGCCGCGATCGATGCCACCAGCAACAAGCCGAGATAGATCAGGCCGAGGAAGTTCCGCACCCGGCCGTTCACCTGGTCCCGCATGTAGTCGGGATCGTTGGCGATGATCAGGATCGGCAGGTAGGTCAGCGGCAACGCCATCGCGGCGAACACCACGGAGTACTCCGTCACCAGCACCGGATCCACCATGGTCATCAGGGTCAGGATCGCCAGCAACAGGCAGATGATCATCACCAAGTGGAAGCGCGACGCCTGCCGCGGCCGGACGAACTTGCCCCACTGCCAGCCGAAGTACTGCGCGATCGTGTACCCACACGACAGCGACGTCTCGAGCGCCGCCCCGAAGGTCGCTGCGAACACCCCGATCAGCACGACCGCGAGCCCGAGCTTGCCGAAGGCAACAGCCACCGGCAGGGTCACCTGGCTGAGCGTCTCGACGTGGATGCCCGCGGGCAGGTACAGCACCGCCGCACACCCGGCGATCGCCAGCGACAGCAGCCCACCGAGCGGGAACCCGATGAACACGTTCGACCGCTCGGTGGAGAGATCGCGCTTCGTCCACTTCTCCTCCACCCCACCGGAGGAGAAGAAGAACACCTCGTACGGTGTCATCGCGGCGCCGAACAGCGCGATGGCGTAGTACGCGTAGGTCGCCCAGGTCTCGTGACCGATCGGATGCGGGTTGGCCGCCTGATGGACGAGCTGGCCCCAGTCCGGGCCGAGCTTCCAGAGCGCGACGGCGAAGATGATCAGCAGCAGTCCCATCAGGCCGAACACCGTCTCCAGCTTGGAGAACTTGACCCGCCAGATGACCAGCCAGACCGCGAGCGCGGCGAGTGGCGCCCAGAGCAGGTAGTTGACCCCGCTGGCCAGCTCGAAGGCCAGCGCGACACCGCCGATCTCCGCGATCAGGGTCAGCAGCGTGACAAGGAACGACGCGACGAGCGTGACGAGGCCGGTACGCCGGCCGAGCCGCTCGCGGATCAGGTCGAACACCGGACGGCCGGACACCGCGACGACCCGGCCGGACATGTCGGCGTACAGGCAGATCCCGATCACGCCGACGATGACGACCCAGCTGAGCCGCATCCCGAACCGGGCGCCGACGAGTGCGTTGGTGACCAGGTCGCCGATGTCGACGAAACCGCCGATCGCGGTCAGGATGCCGAGCGTGACGGCGAAGACCTTCTTCACTTCGCCGTCTCCCCCAGCCGGCGCAGTCCCTCGGTGGTGCCGGCCAGCTCCTTCACCAGCTCGGCCACGCCGCCTTCGTCGCCGTTCGTCAGCGCGATCCGGAGGTCGGTGACGTTGCCCGCAGCATCATCCAGCGTCTTGGAGACCTGGTCGTAGGTCTCGCGGGAGGCCCGGGTCGTGGGTTGCTGCTGGTCGAAGGTGCTGCTGACCTGGCCCAACGCCTTCTCGGCCTCGCTGACCAGCTGGGTGGCCGGCTGGGACCAGAGCTTGTGGTCGAGGAACGACTGGCCGGCCAGTTCCGCAGTACCGGCTGCCGATGCCGCCTCTCGGGCCGCTCGCGCGCCTTCGGAGCGCAGCTGCTGGTCCGGGTCACCGCAGCCGACCGCAATCGCGATGGTCAGGCAACCAACGCCGCACCACCCGATGACTCGTCGCACGCGGGATCAGTACCCACTGCTATGCGTGCTCATGAATAGAGCGGGGCACCGGGGAAGTACCGACCAAATCTTGGAGGCGACGTGAAGATCGGCTACTTCCTGTCCAGCGAGGAGTACACCCCGGCGCAGTTGATCGAACAGGCGCGGCTGGCCGAGGAGTCCGGCTTCGACGGCTTGTGGATCAGCGACCATTTCCATCCGTGGAACGACGAGCAGGGGCAGAGCGCGTTCGTCTGGTCGACGATCGGGGCGGTCTCCCAGGTGTGCGAGCTGCCCGTGACGACGGCGGTCACCTGCCCGACGGTACGGATCCATCCGGCCGTCATCGCGCAGGCGGCGGCGACCAGCGCAGTCCTGCTCAACGGACGATTCCGGCTCGGGATCGGTACCGGCGAGGCGCTCAACGAGCACATCTTCGGCGACGCCTGGCCGACCGTCGATGTCCGGTTGGAGATGCTCGAGGAAGCCGTCGAGATCATGCGCCGACTGTGGACCGAGGACGGCTTCATCAACCATCGTGGCAAGCACTACACGGTCGACACCGCACGGATCTATACCCGGCCGGACTCGCCGCTGCCGATCTACATGTCCGGCTTCGGGCCGGAGGCGACCGACGTCGCCGCGCGGATCGCCGACGGCTACATCACCACGATGCCGGACAAGGAGCTGCTTGAGCGGTTCCGTACAAACGGCGGCGGGGCCAAACCGGCACAGGCGGGCTTCAAGGTGAGCTACGCCCCCACCGTTGACGAAGGCGTGGAGCAGGCCCACCGGATCTGGCGAAACGCAGGCGTGCCGGGCGAACTGGCCCAGGTCCTGCCCTCCCCACGGCACTTCGAACAGGCGAGCGACCTGGTCGCCAAAGAGCAGACCGCCAAGTCGGTGGCCGCCGGCCCGAAGGCGGACGACCATCTCGAGGCCTTCAAGCCGTACGTCGAGGCCGGCTTCGACGAGATCTACGTGGCGAACATGGGCCCGCACTCGGTCGACATGATGAAGCTGTACCGCGACGAGGTCCTGCCCGAGCTGCGCCGCTCAGGAAAGTAACGCGGCCGCCGCACGGAGGTCATCGACAAAGAGCCCGAAGTCGCGTCGATACTCCTCGGATCCACGGATTTACTCCTAACGGCGCTTCTTGATCAGGCTATGGGTGCCGTCGCACAGCGGCTTCCGGGCCGACTTTCCGCAGCGGCACAAGGCGATTGTGGCTCGGCCGGGGTCGATCAGCTCGCCGTTCTCGTCGCGGAGCTCGAAGTTGCCTCGGACAATCAACGGCCCGTCCGCATAGGCCTGGATCTCGGCAGTATCGAAGTTATGCACGGGGTACCGGTACCCAGCGCCACACCCGGCGCGAAGCCGTGAAGGAGAACCACCATGTACCTCCCCCCACCCCGTGGACCGCTCAGCAGCTGGCTGATCGACCACCTGCTCGACCAGTCGGACACTCCCAGTCCGCCGGTCGCGTCCGACGAGCCGTGGGCGGACGAGGATCTCCAACTGGCGCTGTGGTGCTGCTACGAACTCCACTACCGCGGTTTCGACGAGGTCGACCCGGATGCGGAGTGGGACCTCAGCGTCCTGGCCTTCCGCGCCTCGCTCGAGCTTTGCTGGTCCGACTGGCTGCGCGCCACGTACTGGCCTGTCGTTGACGGCAAGCCTTCACAGCTGTTGCGAGAGCTGATCGACAACGACGACGGCCCGTCGCTCGCGGCCTACCTCCAACGCCACGCCGGGCTCGAAGAGTTCAGGGAGTTCGTCCTGAACAGATCGATCTACCAACTCAAAGAGGCCGACCCCCACAGCTTCGGCATCCCCCGCCTCGACGGCGCCACAAAGGCTGCCCTGGTAGAGATCCAGGCCGACGAGTACGGCGGCGGCCGCCCGGACCGCATGCACGCCGAGCTGTTCCGTACGACGATGCGCTGGCTGAACCTCGACGACACCTACGGCCACTACGTCCCCGAAGTACCGGCCGTCACTCTCGCGCTCTCGAACGTCATGTCCTACTTCGCCCTCCACCGCCGCTGGACCGGCGCCCTCCTCGGCCACCTGGCCGCCCTCGAGATGACCTCCACCCTCCCCAACCGCCGCTACGCCGCCGGCGCAACCCGCCTGGGCGCCGACCCCGCTGCCGCCCACTACTTCACCGAACACATCGAGGCCGACGCAGTCCACGAACAAATCGCCGCCCACGACCTCTGCGACAACTACGCGTCGGACCACCCCGATGCCATCCCCGACATCCTCTTCGGAGCAGCCTGCTGCCTGGGCCTCGACAACCTCCTCGCCCAGCGGCTCCTCTCGAGCTGGAACGCCGACGCCCGATCGAAGGTGGCCAGCTGACATGTTCGATGGATTCACGATGGACCGGATTGATGTCGGCGAGGTCAGCCTGCGGGTTCGGCACGGCGGGTCCGGGCCCGCCGTCGTACTGCTCCACGGACATCCCCGGACGCACACCACGTGGTACCAGGTTGCTCCTGCACTGGCCGCTGACTTCACCGTCGTCTGCCCCGACCTGCGTGGCTACGGGCAGTCGGACAAGCCGGCGGCGGACGATGCGCATACGCAGTACTCGAAGAGAGCGATGGCCGGCGACGTCGCCCGTCTGATGTCCGAGCTCGGGCACGACCGCTTCGCCGTGGTCGGGCACGACCGTGGCTCGCAGGTCGCCTACCGCACCGCCTTCGATCATCCCGAGCGAGTGAGCAAGCTGGTCGTGATGGACGGTGTGCCGGTGGTCGAGGCGCTGGAGCGGTGCGGTGACAAGTTCGCCGCGATGTGGTGGCACTGGTGGTTCTTCGCCCAGACCGCCAAGCCGGCCGAGCGGGTCATCTGCGCCGATCCCGAGACGGCCGCCAGATCGGCTGCCCGACGATGATGCTGTGGTCGACCCGCGACGACATGGAAGAGATCTACGGCAACCCGCTCGAGGTCTGGCACCCGTGGTGCCCGCAGATCGTCGGCCACGGCATCGACTCGACCCACCACATCGCGGAGAACGCGCCCGAGGAACTGGTCCGCAGCTTGCGAACCTTCCTGCGCTAGCGGCCGACCGCTTTCTCCAGTTGGGCCTTGTTCATCTTCGAGCGGCCCTTGATGTTCTTCTGCTTGGCCTCGTTGTAGAGCTGGTCCTTGGTCCGGCCCTGCGGCCCGCTGTGCGATCGCAGGCCGCCGCGCCGGCTCGAGGAGATGTCGTCGGTGGAGGTCTTGCTCTTCTGCTTCGCCTCGCCGGCGCGGGCGCGCTCCTTGTTCACCGTACGCGCCGCGATCTCCTCGGCGGTGTCCTCGCTGCGACCACGCTTCTTCAGCCCGGCCTTGATGTGCTCGTACTGCCGCTCACGCTTCTTGCTCGACCCTGCGGGCATGGTGGTACTCCTCTCATCCTGCGGCCCCGGTACCCAGCAACCGCGCGACCGAACGCTCCAAGCGCAGCCGAACAGCGGCCCGGTTGAGGTTGTCCGAGCCCGCCAGGCTGATCGCCCGGGCGATGGTCCGGCCTTCCTCGTACTGCGCGATCACCCGCGGATCGACGTACGACGCCCGCGCCACCGCCGGCGTATTGCCGAGATGCTCCGAGACGTCGCTGAGCATCGCCTTGACCGCCGCGGTAGTCGCCTTCTTCGTGTCCGGCGGATCCGCGTTGGCGAGCGCGACGGCAGCGTGCACGGTCGCCGTCCAGGTACGGAGGTCCTTGACCGTGTAGTCGTCGCCGACCAACTCCTGGAAGCGCCCATTGATCTGATCGGCATCGAGATCGTGCCAACCGTCACGGTCCCGATAGACCAGCAGGTGTGGGCTCTCGTGCCGGCTGCGCTTGAGCGCGGTGACCGCCGTGACCAGCTTGGCGTCCTCCAGCTCGAGCGTCCGCCGGATTCCGCCCTTCGCGGTGAAGTCGAAGACCAGTAGGCCTTTGCGGACTTTCACATCTGCTCGCAGCAGGGTCGCCGCTCCCCGACTGCCGTACTCCTCGGCGTACTGCGTATTGCCGGTCCGGAACACGCCATGGTCGAGCATCCTGAGCGCCACCGCGAGCACGCGCTCCTGGGTGAGGCCTTGCGAACACAGATCGCGGTCGACCGCTTTGCGGAAGGTGGGCAGGCGGCGCGCTAGGCGGCGTACCCGCTCGTGCTTGTCCGCATCCTGAGCCGTCCGCCACTCGTCGTGGTACAGGTACTGGCGCCGGCCGGCCTCATCGTTGCCGACGGCCTGGATATGCCCGTTGGGGTGCGGGCTGATCCAGACGTCCTGCCACGCGGGCGGGATCGCGAGGGACTTGATCCGCTCGATCACCTCGGCGTCCCGGATCACGTTGCCCTCAGCATCGAGATAGCTGAATCCGGTACCCCGCTTGCGCCGGGTGAAGCCGGGCCGGTCGACGTTGACTCTTCTCAGCCGCACGCCGTCCTGTACCCAGGGTTATTCGAGCTCCGCCGCGACGTTGGCGCCGGCCAGCAGCTTCGCGACCGCGGGGTTGGGCGTCGCCACGACCAGGTTGCGGCCCTTGGCTCGGAACCTCGCCTGCGCGTCCCGCAGGATCTGCGCCAGCAACTCAGCCCCGTTGACCGGAATGTCCAGCTGGAGCCGCAATGCACCGGCCCGCATCTCGGCGGCCTCCAGGAGCACCCGGCGCAGGGCCATTGCGACCGGAATGTCCATGATCCCGGCCACAGCCACCACCGCTCCACCGCCATCGACCACAGACAGGTCGATCCGGGCTCCACCCATACTCATCCCCCTGGCCGCATCATCAATTCCCAACCCTCGCTGCTGCCTTCCCCATCGTCAACTGAAGGCGCGGCGGTACGCGCTGGGAGTCGTCCGTACTGCGGCATAGAACCGCCGCCGCAAGTTGGTTGCCGACGACAGCCCAACCCTGGTGGCGATCGTCTCGATCGGCAGGTCCGTCTCCTCCAGCAACGCGCGGGTCCGGGCGATCCGCTGGGCCAGCAACCATTGCCCCGGGGGCATGCCGAGCTGCACTGCGAACCGTCTCGCGAGAGTTCGTGCGGAGACGTTGATCCTGGCTGCCAAGTCATCGATGCTCATGGGCTCCTCCAGGTGCTCGGCCGCCCAGTCCAGCAGCTCACCAAGAGACTCTGTTGGCGCCGCATCCGGCTCCGCCCGGTACTGGACCTGGCCGCCCTCCCGATGCGGCGGCATCACCATCCGCCGCGCAATCCGGCTGGCATAGGCGGCTCCGTGGTCGGCTCGGACCAACTGGAGGCACAGGTCGATCCCGGTACCCGAGCCGCCACTCGTCGCGATGTCGCCGTGGTCGATGTAGAGCACATCCGGATCGACCTGTACTGCGGGAAACCTGCGCTGGAGCTCATCGGCGTACCGCCAATGGGTGGCGACCCGTCGCCCATCAAGCAGCCCGGTCGCCGCCAGGAGAAACGCCCCCGAGCAGATGCTGACCAACCGCACCCCACGCCCGTGCGCTCGGTGGAGCGCCTCCAGCGTGGCCGTGGACGGCTCACGATTGAGCGGCAGCCACCCCGGCACGACAACCGTGTCCGCACCTCCGATCGCCTCCAACCCAGCCGTGACGAGCATGTCGAAGCCTTCAAGCGTCGCAACCGCCCCCGGCCGCTCGGTGCACACCTCGAACGAATACCGCTCGTCCCGGAACACCGTCGCCGCACATCCCAACTCAAAACTCCCCTGCGGCGCCGTCACCAGCGCAACAACCCGGTGAGTTCCCATGGCAGAAAAGTACCTGATCGAGACTATCCAGACACTGGGGACAACCCTGTGGATAACTGAAGAATCGTGGCCATGCAGAACTTCGAATGCGCCTTGGCCTCCGACATGCCCGCCCGCGAGCTCTTCCCAGGCATCCACCTCCGGACCCTCTGGAAGGGCGACATCGCCTCCGCCCATGTGCTCGAGATGGAGCCTGGCTCAGTGTGGGAAGGCATCGACGTCCATGCCCCGGGCCCGGAGGAGGTCTTCGTCGTCAGCGGGGTCTTCAACGACGGCATCCGCGACTACCCCGCCGGCTCCTTCATCCACGCCCCGGCCGGCTCGTCCCACGTCCCGCAGTCCCGGGAAGGTTGCGTTCTGTTTCTCTTCTATCCAGAAGGCTGAGTTCCGTGGCAGGGTCTCTCCATGACAAAAGTGAGCAACGCTCATGTTGTCGTCACCGGCGGATCGAGCGGAATCGGGCTGGCGACGGCCCGGCTGCTGGCTTCCCGGGGTGCTTCGGTCTCCCTGATCGCCCGCGGCGCCGACCGCTTGGAGTCGGCGGCTTTCGAGTTGCGCTCAGGCGGGGCCCTTGTCCGCACTGCGGCCGTAGACGTCGCCGACCAGGCTGCGTTGACTGCGGCTATCGACGGTTTCGTCGCTGAAGCAGGGCCATGCGATGTGTTGATCACGGCGGCCGGGTTGGCGCGGCCCGGCCATTTCCTCGAGCTGTCCGACGAGGTGTTCCGGAGCATGATCGAGGTCGACTACTTCGGCACGCTGTATGCCATTCGCGCGGTCGCGCCGGGAATGGTCTCGCGGGGCCGTGGCTCCATCGTGGCGATCAGCTCCAGTACCGCCCTACTCGGCTTCTTCGGCTATTCGGCGTACGCGCCGGCGAAGTTCGCAGTACGGGGCTTGATGGAGGCTTTGCGCAGCGAGCTGAAACCGGCCGGGGTGCATGTCGCGTGCGTCTTCCCGCCCGATGTGGACACGCCGCAGCTCGCCGAGGAGAACCTCTACAAGCCCGCCGAGACCGCCGCCATCTCCGGCACGATCAAACCGATCACCGCCGAGAAGGTTGCCTCCGACATCGTCCGCGCGATCGAACACCGGCGTTTCGCCGTCTACTCCGACCCCGGCATCGCCACACTGTCCGGGCTCGGTCCACTGCTCGCACCGGTCGTACGCCGGTTCATCGACCGCCGAGTGCGCGCTACTCTGCGGTAATCATTGGGGAGGGAGCAGTCGAATGGTGGAGGTCAAGCTGCGCAGTCGCTGGGGAGCGATTGCCGCATTCGCGGTCGTAGGAGCGGCAACCCAACTCGTCTGGCTGAACTTCGCCGGCGTCACAACGGTCGCCGCCGAACGGTACGACGTCTCAGAGAGCGCGATCGGCTGGCTAGCCCAGGTCTTCCCACTCCTGTACGTCGTACTGGCAATCCCCGCCGGCCTCATCCTCGACAAATGGTTCCGCAGCGGCCTTATCTTCGGCGCCGTACTGACAGCGCTCGGCGCGCTCCTGCGACTCGTCGGTGACGACTACGGCTGGCTGCTGGCCGGACAGATCCTGGCCTCCGTCGCCCAGCCGTTCGTCCTCAACGCCGTCACCGGCATCACCGGCCGCTACCTGGCCGAAAAAGACCGCCCAACCGGCATCGCCGCCGGCACCGCCAGCATCTTCGCCGGCATGGTCATCGCCTTCGCCCTCTCAGCAATCCTCCCCAAGAGCAACGACCTCCCCACCATGCTGTGGCTAACAGCAATCTTCTCCGTGATCGCCGCCGCCTGGCTAATAGTTGCCCTACGCACCCCCGGCGAACACAAACCCCTTCACCACCGCCCAGACCGCAACGCCCTGAAAATCGCCTGGTCCGACCCCCTGATCCGCCGCCTCTGCGTCCTAGCGATCTTCCCCTTCGGCGTCTTCGTAGCCATGACCACCTTCTCCCAGGCCCTACTGGAACCGGCTGGCGTCTCCGCCGGCACCGCCTCCACAATCCTTCTAGTCAACGTAGTAGCCGGAGTCGTGGGCAGCGCCGTAGTCCCAGTCCTAGTAGTCCGCCACCACGCCGAAGCCGCCCTACTGGTAGCCAGCCTCTCCTTCACCGCCCTAGCCTGCGCCGCCCTAGCCCTCTGGCCCGGCCAAGCCATGGCCTTCATAGCCATAACCCTGATCGGCTTCCTCCTGCTCCCCGCCCTACCCATAGTCCTAGAACTGGTAGAACGCCGAACCGGCGAAGCAGAAGGCACAGCCGCCGGCCTAATCTGGATGTCCGGCAACCTAGGCGGCCTACTAGTAGCCACCCTCGTAGGCCTACTCGTAAACCACCCAAAGCCCGCCTTCCTAGTGATGGCAGCCGTAGCCCTAATCGCAGTCCCCGGCGCCCAAGCCCTCCGCCGCCCCATAGCCACCCTCAACACCCCGAACTAACCCCAACCCACCCCCCGCCACCCATCCACTACGATGGACCCGCACTCCGGTGCACCCGCCGACGTGGCGCAACTGGCAGCGCACCGCTCTTGTAAAGCGGTGGTTAGGGGTTCGAGTCCCCTCGTCGGCTCAAAATACTTCTTCCCACGCGCGCTCCGCAGGCGCTCCTCCGTCGCACCAGCTACGCCCGCTCCCGCCCACCCGACCTCCTGCGGGCTGCGCCCGCCTACTGCGCGCTCCGCGCGCCATCAACCGCACTGCCCAGCCCGGCCTCATAGCAACTGGCCGTTGGGCGAACCCAGTTGCGAGATACTGCCAGGGCGCGATCTCCGCCAACACTGGCTGACCCTGCTCGTGGATCCTCCGCAACGCGTCCTCCACCTGCTCCGCCACCTCCGGATTCCCATCCGCCGGTCGATGTAGTCATCCACGGTCGCCCTGGATTGCCCAAAACTGGCCAGCAACCCTCCGCGACGTCTGCGCGCCAGCTGAGGCCGAAGATCCACCTTCGCCCATAGCGACCGGAGTCGACACCGTCTCAACTACCTAGCCATAAGCGGTTCGAGAATGCCCGCAGACCTTCGGACGAGACGATGACGGGGCGAACTACGCCTCTTCAGGCGGCTGATCCGAGCTCACACACTTGAGACTTCCACCCGCCGTCAGATACCACCTAACGGATCGTGGTCCTCGACCCCCCGTCAGCACAGCGCACCCAGCCTCCGCGTCTGACAACAACGACGCAGTCACCGTCGGCGCGATTTCGGCCGACGCCGACCGACCGCGCACGCGATTACTTGAACCATCGATTGTGCTGATAAGCATAGGCATCAGGTCCGTCGAGCTCGTGCGTCGTGTTGTTCAGCCGGACGAGGAAGACTGCTCCCTTCGCCCCGAGCTTTGTTCGGCGGGTGTAGACCGGTTCGGAGGCGGGCGCAATGTCTATCCGGGCCACCGTGCGTTCGTCGACGCTGCCGAATCTAACCGTCACGTTGGCCGTCACAGCCTTCCCGAAGTCCTGTACGAGCAGTTCGGTCAGCCACTGTTCCCACGCGTCGGTGTTCTTCTTCGAGAAGATGGTGAGGTCCTCCTCCAGACCCAGCACCGACCCGTCATCCTCGACGCCAACAAGGAGCGTCCCGCCGTGACCGTTCATGAAGCCGGCGACCGTCTTGATCACCGCCCACTCGATTGCGCGATCCTTTTGCCCGGTCGACAAGTTCTTCCGGCCAGTGGACTTGAACTCGATGACCTTGCTCTCGCCGGCTTTGATCAGTGACTGGATCCCCCGCGCGAGCGCAGCACCGCCCCGGTTCGAGACGAATGGGCTGCCCCGTTCGTCTCCCCTGTTCACCGGTCGGCCGGTCGCATCCTCGATGTGGCGGATCAGGCGCTCGTACCGCGCATCGAAGACGGCAGCGAAGTCGTCCTGCCGCAGCGCTACCGGGTCGATGTCGTGGCTGGTGACAATCGCGTCCAGGTCTTGCGGAGTCACCGGTACACCGTTCTCGAGCGAGGCTAAGTATCCGCTCGGAGCGCCTGCACCAATGTATCCCCAGGTCTGACCGTCGATGGCCGTTTTGTTGACGATGCAGTTGGCGAACGCGCTGTCGATACCGTTCGCGGAGCACCACTTCTGCGGGAAGATGTGGCGAATGTCGATTGAGTCGGCGGTGTAAGCCTTTGCATCGATCGTCTCACCAGTGCGGAAGTCGCGACCTCCACGTTTCATCACGAGCGCGTAAAGGCCCTTGTACGCAGCACTGTTCCGGGTACGAAGGCCGAGCAGCCGCTCCGCCTGGAACTGCGACTCACGAACCGTGCGCGGCTCCTCAGCCTCATCTTGGATCCAGGCAAGCATGTCCTGGAGGTCATTGACGAACCGGGTCTCGGTGGTGCCGCCATACAGCTCACCGAAAACGCCGCACCAATACCACCGCCGCAGCTGCGCCCGCGGACCGGGTGTGAATGCGCCATCGCCGAGCAGCGTCAGGATCGCAGTCAACGGGACGAGTTGAGTGCTGTAGGGAAGGTCACGAGCCCTGAAGATGCGCTCGCCTTGAAGGAAACGGACTACGCGCTGCAGCGACTCGGTGACGGCATCAGCCCAGCGCCGGTATCCACTTAGCGGCAGGGACAGCATTTCGCGGCGTTTGGCGGATACTGCCGGCACTCGGTCCCCCCGAACACGATCCCGCGTGCGTTCTTCCCAACGGCTCCGCGTCCAGAGCAACGTGACGATCTGCAAAAAGGTCGTTGCGTCCAGGTCTGCCAGCAGCGGCTCCTCAGCCCAGGTCGCCTGCCGCCGTTCCCAGTCGTCGCGCAACCGAAAGTTCTCAGCGGCGAACGTCGCCGTCAGTAGCTCGAAGACCGTCAGCTCAACACCACCCGTGTTGACCTTCTCGAAGACCTGGCAGACGGCCTCCTTGGAGGTCTTCTGGTCAAGTGCGATCCGAGGAACGCTGTAGTGCAAGAAGGGCGATATCAGCGCCTCCTGGAACCCTTTCCATACCTGCAACTGTTTGTCCATCGAGTCGCCTGCCTGCAAGAAGGCATACTGCCAATCAAGGGTGGCGTTCTGATCGAGCACAATGTCGAGCGGGAAAAGTCCGGCTTTGCCCGCTCTTACCTGCGCTTCGGTGGTCGAGGCATCAACCAGGACTTCCCCGCGGGAGCTGAGCCGCCGTCTGTCAGCCGGAAGAGACAGGATTGCATCGTTCCGGTCAGCATCCGGGTCGATGCAGGCGTCGATGTCGGCGAAGTACCTTCGCTCCACCTCATTCTTCCGAGTATCCCGGGTGCGGACCGGCAACCCGGAACGGAGCGCCAAGTAGAGCGACGTCGTACGTTGCTGTCCATCGAGCAACAGATACTTCGGTTCGGTCATCGCCGTGGGAGACTCGACCCCCTCCAACAGCCTGGGGAGAAAACGCACATCAGAGTTCCCAGTTTCCAGCGTCATCACTGCGCCGATCGGAAACGACCGAGAGACCGACGCGAGCAAGCTGACGATATGGTCGTCGTCCCACACCCATCCGCGTTGAAAGTCCGGAAGTTGCAGTACCCCCTGACGCGCTTGGTTCAGTAGATCCGCCAGCGGCACGTCTCCGCTTTCGAATGTCTTGGCCATCTCAACTCTCCCCACAGGTTTCACTCTGGCGAAACATTCGGGCTGGCTCTATCGGCGCAGACTCAACGATCCGCTGGACTCTTCGGCCCCCGCGCCTCGAGCAAGCATCTTGCCATCGCCGATGCACGAAGACGAGTGTGAGAGCACACTGCTTTGGCCTTCATCGCCGAGAGACCTGACTAGCAGTTCTGCACAGATCTGTGTCGCCTCCGCCATTGGCGAAGCTGCGATATCTGCCTGGCGGTATGCGGCGCAGGCATCCAGCAGCCTTTTGACGCTATCCGCGCAGCGCTCGATCGGCTGGAGGTCCGAATCACAGAGCTATGGAAGCCCACGAGGAGCTGCGCGCCCCGCGAGATGTCAATATGCCCAGTCCAGCGTTGACGAGTCCATTCGGCTAACCTGATCTACACGCCAGGGCAAGACGTTGCGGACCTGTCTTCGCCCGCTGCCTCGCGGATCCGCTCGCCTCCGGGCTCACCGCAAGACAGCTCGGGTCGGTGAGCAGGAAAGACGACATGCGCGTTGGGTAACGGGCAAGCAATTGAGGTCCTCAGAACAGGCGATCGTCGCCAGCGATCGTCAGCCGTCGCGCCGCCGCTGGTGGAGGAAGCACAGAAGCAGCCGTCAGATCTCCGATCATGATTAGTCTCCCTGCCAGGACTCGTTGTAGCAGATCCGCCTGACGTGATTCGAGAGCCACACAGCCTTCGATCACCGCGACAAGGGAACGAAGCTCCTCGGTCATCGCAAGAGTCCATCGATCCGCGACTATTGTGTCCAAGTCGGACCCACCACGCCGACCAGCGGGGGTCCTTTTCCGGTAGTCGAACCAGTGCTTGATAACGCGCATACCCGAGACCTCGTAATCCCAGGCTGCCTCACTGACAGGTCCGATCCGGCCAAGGCCAACTTTCAGAAGCCGGTCATCCCCGGCGTGTTCGACCGTGTCGGGCATCTCTTCCGCTGAGCCGGGGATCGGTGTGAGCACTGCAGGTCGCCGGGCCAGGTGTGCATCCTGTGCCGCTCTGGGTACAGCTTCTTCGAAGAACTCGAAGTAGGTGTGCAACCAGATGACCTCTCGACCGATCTCGACTGCCTCTCGCCACAGCTTTGGATCCGAGGTCATCGGCACCCGAGGCCCACCTTGCTGAAGTTGGTCGCGGAAGCGGTTCGAATAGTCAGAGTGCGCGATGACAGACGCGACGTACGCCATGACATCTGCATCGGAGACGGCGGTAGCCAACACCTTCCGAAGCAGTTTCGTCAGCCCGGGAGCGATATTCGGCACCAGGGCGGTCGCATCACAATACAGAGGGTGCACCCGGCCGCCTCGGCCTTTGTAGAAGTGCACATCTGGTACGTACCGACTGAACACTGCTGCTGGTCCGCCGGTGATCGGATCGTTGACCTGGGTCACCAAATAGACCTGCTGTTCGCTGTGTGAGTTCCACAAAGCCGGCCGTGGAAAATCGATGACGCGCTGATCGGAAATGAGGTACTGCCGATCAAAGCTCCGGTATCCGACAGCGGACAAGTTGGTCGAACGCGTTTTCTCGTTGCGCAGAGACACGCGATGCCTGCCGACGAGGTGAGATGGAAGAACCTTATCTATCGTCCTGTCTCGGGTCTCCTTGAGAAGCCCCCGCTTCTCGTTCGCTGACGCCAACACGAAGCGACGCCACCGCTCCCGAAGAATCGTGGCGCTGGGCGAATGCACCCAGGCCCTGTTGGTCGTGAACCCCAAGGAACCTGCCGGGAACAGGTCTCCGACTTGCGGGTACTGAGCCCATGAGTCTTGCCTGACTGGCCGAAGTGGCGCGGTCCAGTCTCGTGCGCAGCCACTCCAACCCTCGGTGGACGCGCCGAGGTCGTCGAGCGCTGCGAACTTGACCGCCTGCGTGCCCTGCACCGACGTGTGCAGAATCGTGGCAGGTACGGTCGGATTCGCGGTTGCTTGCCTTACGAAAATTCCGATGCACACCGGGTGGGGGACCCCGGGAAACACACGAGTGTTGATGCTCGACCGATGGCCCTCCGGCGAAAGGTCGATGATCCACCCTCGGTCGGCCTGCCGCCGCAGGTAGCGGCGCATGCCAGCGAATGCCGGTCCGTCGAGATAGGCCTGGGTCGTGATGAACGCGACCACCCCGGCCGCCGAGTCCGGGGTCGACTCGAACGCCTTCCACAGAGCCCATCGCCAGAAGTAGATGGCCAGGTCATGAAGCTTGTGCTCATGCTTCCCGTTGCTCTCTTCGCGGAAGTCGTCCAGCAACGCGCTCCCCTTCCGGTCGGCGTGAAGTACCCACTTCCCGTAGCTCTTCGCTCGTGCGCGATACGGAGGGTTACCGAGGACTACCATCACCTGTTCCTCGGCCTTCACCTTGTTTGCCGCCCGGCGTGAATCGGCAAGAGGTGCGTACAGCCGCGCTCGCACGGGAAGTGGAACCTTATTCGGATCGTCAAGCGTGTCGGCCACGTAGAGCCGGAAGTCTTCGCCTTTCGCCTCGGCGTTGTGGGTATCCAAAGCTCGGTCCAGCTTCAACTCCGCTACCGCGTACGGTCCGATCTGGCGCTCGAATCCGATCATCCTGCTGAGCAGCGCCCTCAGCGATGCCGGGACATCACCACCCTCGCCGGCGGTAGTCTCAGCGACCCGGTCGAGAACGCTCTGCAAGAAAGTCCCGGTGCCCATAGCCGGATCTAGTACGACGACGGCCGGGTCCGAGAGGCCGGTCCCTATACGGAGTTGAGTCCGCAGAACCTCGTCCACGAAGCGTGCCATGAAGTCGGCAATAGGGGCCGGCGTGTAGTAGGCACCGGTCTGCTTCCGCAGCGCCGGGTCGTAGGCCTGGAGGAACTCCTCGTAGAGCCAGTGGTACGAGCCGGCGGAGGGCCACCGACTCCAATCGGCTGCGCCGATTACCCGCCTCATGGTTTGTAGTGCAACGCTACGTTCCTCGACGCTAAGTCCGCGATCCGGGCGGGCAGTGAGGATAGACAGGGCCCGGCCTACCAACAGGTGGCGCTTCGCCAAGCGTTCGCCAACGTCCGGGATCTCAAGGCCCTCGAAGATCACCCCCTCTCGTCTCGCAAGGAGGAGCCCGAACGTAATCGTCTGAGCGTAGGCGTCGATGAACTCGTCGTCAGTGAGATCTGGGAAGAGCCACTCCTGCCAGTCCGCAAGATGCTCCGTGAATAACGGCCGCGAATCGCCCTTGCGCTCCTTGCGCACTGATTCGCTCACTTCTTCCCGCAGGAAGGAGCACAGGCCCGCCGAGATCTTGATCAGCGTCCGTAGATCTCGCGGCGCCGTGGGCTCCCAAAGCAGGAAAGTGCTCATCAGGGAAGCGAATCCGCTATCGCGCGGTCGGAGTCTGGATCCAGCGCGAGTCAGATCCCCTTCAAGTACGATCGGCAGGCCGATAGGTTGCCCGTAATGATAGACAGCCCAGGTGGAACCGTCGGTATACATGACGTTCGGCAAGGCTTTGAAGCGTTCCCACTGCGAGCGATCGCGCGTCTTTCCCCATCGCGTGCCGCCCGGCACGCCCATACCCGGAGCCTTCAGTTCGACGACCCCGATCCGGGCGCCTGCCACGTCTACAGCCAGATCGGGTCGAATCCCCAAAGAACGTTCAGGAGCTTCGCTGTGAACGAGTGCCTGCAAACCGAGCAGGCGAGCGACATCAAGCAAGAGCGCTTCTACTGCTGAGGTGAGGTTTGCCTCCGACTGACCTACGCCCGCACGCAACTTGGGCGCAACAAGCGAACCAAACTTCGACACGGCCTCATCCAAGCGCCTCCCGAAGTCGTCGACCGGGTCGGCGCCAGCGCGCGCCTTGCCGTGTTTTCGTTCGTCAGTACGCCCCACGGACCCTCCTTGCGGACTACCAGCAGAACCCTGGTTGCTCCCCTCGCCGCAGGACGCCAATCGAGTGTCGTCACCGCTACACTCCGTTGCCCCAGAATGGGCGACACGATCTGAATCTGCAAGATCGTGCGCCAGGATGCTTTCCACCACAGGTTTCCGACGCATCGAATCTCACGCGACCTCGTCGCAGGATTTCCGCGCCTCCGGCCGCGGCGCATCTTCAAGGCCAACGGATGAGCGACCACGCAGCGCAGCGTCACTGGCGGGCTGACCTTCTGTCGGCCGCGAACTCCAATTCACCTCACCAGTTGACAGAATTCCACCGCGCAGTGGTCGTCGGCGATCCTCAAGAGATCCGACAGCTACCTGACTAGCGATGCTTCATGGATTCAGAGTCCTCCATCGGACCTGGAGGGAGGTTAGGAGATCGCGGGCAGCCCCGACTCCCAGGCCCGCAAGCGCCTAGTCGAGCCACGACGGTTCTCGATCGCAGAGTTGCGCCGGGACTTGGGTCTGATCGGGCGGGATCAGCCGCCGGTCGACGATCACCGTCTGTCTGACGTGTTTCGGCCAGCAGCCCCCGCCGCAGCGCGATCCCAGACTGATCTTCAGCCAAGTCATCAGGAGGCAACAGCCAATGCCTTGTTACGAGTGACCAAGCCACGGCGGCGAGAGGGGTCGGTCGGCGAGCGAGCATGTCGCGGAGCGCCGGTTCGGCGCTGGACATAGTCGAAGTGCCCCTCGCCAAGTCTTGGACGAGGACCACGTCGGCAATGGCGGTGAGGAGCCGCCTACTCCGGGACCGCGTTCTCGAGTGCAGCCGCTACCGCTTCGAACTCCACGAGCGCTGCGGTAAGGTCCTCGACGATCTCGCGGGCGATGATCTCGGGCGCGGGAAGGTTGTCAGCGTCCTCGAGCGAGTCGTCACGTAGCCAGGTGATATCGAGATTGACCTTGTCGCGAGAGATGAGCTCGTCGTACGGGAATGGCTTCCAGCGCTCAGACTCGACCCGCTCGTCGCGAGCCTTGCCGGTGAGATAGGAGTCGACGAACTCATCGAGGTGCTGACGACGTAACGGGTTCTGCTTGAGGGTGAAGTGTTGGTTGGTCCGCAGGTCGTAGACCCAGAATGTTTTTGTCCACGGCAGCTCTGACGCAGGCTTCTTGTCAAAGAACAGCACGTTCGCCTTCACGCCCTGGGCGTAGAAAATCCCGGTCGGCAGACGAAGCATCGTGTGCAGATCGAAGTCAGCCAACAGTTTGCGGCGCAGGGTCTCGCCAGCTCCGCCCTCGAAGAGGACGTTGTCCGGCAGCACGACCGCAGCGCGTCCGTTGATGTCGAGCGTCGTCATGATGTGCTGCAGGAAGTTGAGCTGCTTGTTGCCCGTCGTGACGACGAAGTCCTGCCGCTCGATTTCCAGGTCCTCACGCACCTCGCGTCCGTCCGCGCCGACCATTGTCAACGACGACTTCCGGCCGAACGGCGGATTGGACAGCACGACGGACCACCGCTGGCCGGGGTCCGCGATAAGCGCGTCCCGGACGTCGATCAGCGAGTCGCCGTCCGGTGTACCAATGCCATGGAGCAGGAGGTTCATCGCGGCCAATCGCGCAGTTCCGTCAACCAGTTCGATGCCAGAGACGAACCGGTCGCGCAGGTGCTCGCGCTGCGTCGGCGTGAGGTTTTCAGCACCCTCTGAGGCGTGCTCGTGAGCAACCAGAAGGAAGCCGCCAGTGCCGCAGGCTGGGTCGACGACGGTGTCTGCCGGCTTGGGGTCGACGACATCGACGATCGCCCGAATCAGGTCGCGCGGCGTGAAGTACTGACCAGCTCCAGAGCCCTTGTCTGATGCGCCCTTGGAGAGCAGTTCCTCGTACGCATCCCCCTTGAGGTCGGTTCCAGAGGCGGACCAGTTCTCCTGATCGATGAGGTCGACGATGAGCCGCTTGAGCTTCGCAGGATCCTGAATGCGGTTCTGCGCCTTGCGGAAGATGGTGCCGAGCGTTCCAGGCTGCTGCGCCAGGCCGACGAGGATCCTGGTGTACTCCAGCTCCAGGGCCGTTCCCTCTGCATCGAGCAGCAGCTGCCACGAGTATTCGTCCGGAACGATCTGCTGCGGGTTCAATCTCCGGGTTGAACGCTCGTGCGCCATCTTCAGGAACAGAAGGAAGGTCAGCTGCTCGGTATATTCGATGACACCGACGCCGTCGTCGCGCAATACGTTGCAATAGGACCACAGCTTGTCGACGAGCCGACGTGCGTCAGGAGTAGTAGTCATAGGTTGCCTTCACTTGATTGGTCCAGAAGATGAGCCGCTGGTCTGCTGTCGGCCTTGAAGCGAGGAGCCCAACTGTGCAGCTAGGCTATAGAAGCCAGTGCCGGCGTCGTTCTCGTTTAGGTAGAGCACGATCGACGAGACGAGCGCGCCCACCTTCGACAGATCCCTCTTTGCGACCTCCCCTAGCAGTGCTCCCATCGCGGCGCGCTCGCTGTCCTTCGTAAAGTCGAACGGACGAGCACCTGTGCGCCGATGCAGGACCGAGTTCAGCTCTGAATACGAGGTGGTGCGGCGGATGCGCCCCCGCTCGGCCAAGAAGTCGCCAGTCGCGTCGATGAGCTCGCTCCACTCGAGCTCGTCCCGGCCCCAAATCACGTGGTTGTCTCCTTCGCCACTACTCGATCCGACCTTCTTGGCTGGCGACTGTCGGCCAAGTTGTTGCCATCAGAGTGCCTCGAAGAAGTCTTCGTCGAGCTGGTAGAGCGTTGCTGTGGTCTCTGCCTGAACGCCGACGCCGTGACGCAGCATGAGCTGGGCAAGCCTGGCGCCGTCGATGAGCTCGATCCGGAACGCCACTCGCTCCGCTTCCTCGCGTGCCCCGGAGCTGAAGGAGCTGGTCGTGATAAACACGCCCCGATCACCCTGTGCGCCCATGAGAGCGCCGACGAAGGACTGAATCGTTGGCCGGTGGATGACCTTGTCGGTCGCGTACCTCTTGGCCTGCACATAGATGCGGTCCAGTCCCAGCGGGTCCTGGCTGATGATTCCGTCGATCCCCGCGTCGCCGCTCGCCCTGGTGCGCTCAACCCGACCCGCGTGACCGTATCCCATCTCGGCGAGCAGCTTCATCACCAAGTCCTCGAACCCAATGGAGGGAAGTGCCAGCGCACGCTGGAGCAATTCGTTCTCAATGACGGCTCCGTTTTCCCTCACCGCCTGTTCAAGCAGATCCTGCGGTGTCGCCGACGGCTCGGCAGCCGGTAGAGCTTTTTCTGCAGGAGTTTCCACCTCTCGGGTCCGGTTGCGGAACGCAATGTATGCCGGGTACTTCTCCAACACTTTCAGGCTAATTTGCTCCGGGTTCGCGTCGAGAGCCTGCCGGCCGAGGTCACTGATGCGGACGATGCCACGCTGAGGGCGCTCCACCAACCCTGCCTGCGACAGATACGTCAGGGCCCAGGCGACCCGATTGTCGATAGTCCGCTGGCGCCCGCTCGGGAGCAACTCGGCCTGCTCCCCATCTGTCAGAGCGAACTCCGCGGCCATCGCGTCCTTGACCGCGCGAGAGCGCTTCGACTCCCCATCCGAGAGATGAGCCAGCACCGGTCGCATCAACGTCTGAAAGTCTGGAATCACGCGCCGACCAGCCCTCTAACCGCGAACAGTCCACGGTCGTCGGCCAGCCGACCCGAGAACGCGGCGGCAAGAAGCGAGCGACGTAGCCCCCCTTCCTGAGCTATCGCCGTGCCGAGGGCCGTTTCGAGCCGCTCTCGGCTTTCAACGACTACGGCATGTTCGCTCACACGCAGCGCCTGTTCCTCTAGTGGGGGAACCGGTAAGGGAAAAGCTTTTAGCTTCGTCCCATTCACGTTGGCTTGGCCAACTTGCTGAGAGACCACGGACGCGACGTACTCGCGACCAACCGGACTGTTGATCACCATGTTGGCCCATTCAGGAAGTACTCCGGTGCGAAGTCGAACCCTTATTAAGTACGAGGCAAAGGACGCAGTGCGATCGGAATCGAAGACTGCCGACTTCCCCACAAGTTCTGCACTGTTTGTACGGTTGAAGAGAAGATCCCCCGGCTCGAGAAATAGCTTGGGGAAATCGCGGTGGTCGGAAGGTAGGTACTTCAGTGAATTCCAGACGAGCGCCCCGTCCCTCACATTGCCCATGCGGAGCACCGGCACGTCATCTTCGTCGGTACTGGGTCCGCATTTCGCTCCTGAGCCATACTGGATCACCTCGGCCTGCTCACCAATGGTCGACATGTATCCACGCCTACGGCCTCTACCTACCTGATGTGCGAGTGACGACATCACCATCGTGTTAGCGCGGCGAAGTGCTGCGCGCAGCGACCCAATCGCAGCATCGAGGCGGGACAGATGGTCTTCGAGGAGATCGACGATGCGGCGCTGCTCATCGAGTTCCGGAACGAACGGAACTGGTATGCGTCGAACATCGGCCACATTGAGGTGCAGAACCGTCGAGCCCGCGGCATTTGCGTTGATCCAGGCCTGCGACTGCGGTGCCATGAGCAAGTACAGCAAGAACCTGCCGTCTACGCGCTCATCATCGGGACGAAGTAGCACGGTGCGCTGTCCCAGACAGACGGGGACGGCCACAGGTACGGCACCGACCTGACCCATTGGCGCCTCGCGGGAAAAAATTAGGTCACCCGGCACCGGTATAGCTCGGCGTGTCCAATCCAGGTACGTAGCCTCGTCGACTGGCTTAGCAACATCAAGGGATATCCGCCCATTCCGCACGGCTCGAGTTCCGATCGAGTACCCAAAGGTTTTTCCCTCGGTCGCCGGTGCCGTTCGATGCTCGCAATCGACAACTTTAGAAATGTCTCCTAGCACAGTCACGCGGTGAGTTCCTCGTTCAGCTCGTCAATAAGGTCGGCGGCACGGTCGCCGAGGTCACGCAGGGCGCCGTCAGTGCCTCCGCGTTCGGTGAAGGGGGCGTCGTCGAGGTCTTCGCGCCGGATGCCGGCGGAGTTCGCGATGACCGAGACCATGCGGTCGAGCCACCATCGTTCGCGTTCAGTGAAGGTGACGCTGGCTTGCTCCTGTTGGGCTAGCCATCCGACGTATTTCTCGCGCACGCGTTCAGCATAGGGAACGAGTTCGTCGTCGGTGCCGACGGTGTAGCGCATCAAGGAGACCAGGTCGGTCAGGGTGTGGGTGGAGCTGTTGCGGACGTTCGTGAATTCGACCGCGACGTATGCGTTCCAGATGATATCTGGGGTCCAGTTGTACGGCGGCCGAGCGATCCGGTCGGCGAGCTCCTGGATGTATGCGAACTCGATGCGGCGTTCGCCGGCCTCGTAGGCCAGTTGAATCGCCGTGATCTGATCGCGATGCTCATTCAGGTAGTCGCGCCAGGACTCCACGATGGACGTTGCGCGGCTCTTGTCGATGACGCCGCCGGCT
Source organism: Kribbella sp. NBC_00382 (assembly GCF_036067295.1). Classification (NCBI taxonomy): domain Bacteria; kingdom Bacillati; phylum Actinomycetota; class Actinomycetes; order Propionibacteriales; family Kribbellaceae; genus Kribbella; species Kribbella sp. NBC_00382. The sequence continues at coordinate 3,643,807 of NZ_CP107954.1, read as the reverse complement.
TCAAGCAGTTCATCGCGGGTGACCTCATCGATGATTCGGTCGTGAGCACGTCTGAGTTCGAGGATCCGGTTGCGAAGCTCAGGGTTAGCGGCGAGGGGTTCGATGGCGGTCTCCACCAGATCCGTTGCAGATCTTCCAGTCCGAGCAACGGTGTCCGGGTCGACGGCATCGACGAGCCCGCGCACGATGTCGTGGATGGGCTGGCCAGCCACGGCATCGAGCTCGTTGCGCTCTGATTCGGTGAGGTCGAGTCCCAGCTTGGCTAGTCGGGATGCGAGGGTTGCGGCTTCATCCTCTGTGAGGGTGAGTGCGGCAGCCTTGTCGAGCAGCTTCTTGAGGCTGACGCTCCTCTGCCGGTTGAGCGGGGGTTCGACGTACCCGTGCTCGGTGACGCCGATTGCATCGACGATGACGAAGCGTGTCTTGTTCTCAGAGTCCGGAGTAACGGCTTGGAAATCTGCGCGGCTGATGGTGCGGGCGCCGCGGCCCTTCATCTGCTCGAAGTACTGCGCGGAGCGGACGTCGCGCAAGAAGAACACGCACTCCAGCGGCTTTACGTCCGTCCCGGTGGCGATCATGTCGACAGTGACCGCGATGCGAAGGGTTGGCGACGTGCGAAGCGCCTGGAGCTGCTCCTTAGCATTGCGGGCGCTGTAGGTGATCTTGGCTGCGAAGTCGTTGCCCTTTCCGAAGACCCGCCGGACCTGGGTAACTATCTCCTCTGCGTGGTTGTCGTCCTTGGCGAAGATCAGTGTTTTCGGGACCGTCGTGCGGCCAGGAAAGATTTCGCTGGAGAGACGGTCGCGGAAGGTCTCCAGTACAGTGTTGATCTGATCCGTGGCGGTCACAGCACGGTCGAGCTGTGGAGCGCGGTACTCCAGGTCCTCGTCGAGCGCTTCGAGTCGCTGCACCCTGGTCCGTCGGTCAACGGTGGGTACGATCGTGCCGGCCTCGATGGTCGATCCCTGCTCACTGACTTTGGTACGTATCCGATAGATGTCGAAGTCAACGTTGACTCCATCGGCCACCGACTGCGGATAGGTGTACTCCGACACCAGGTTCTGCCGAAAGAATCCGAACGTCTGCTTGCCCGGAGTGGCCGTGAGGCCAACGACATGGGCATCGAAGTACTCCAGCACGCCGCGCCACACGCCGTAGATGCTGCGGTGGGCCTCGTCGACGATCACGAGGTCGAATGTCTCGGGAGGCAACACGTCGCTGTAGGAGACGGTGACCGGGGTGTCCGGAACGAACTCGTCCAGACCGGGGTCATCAGCGTCGGTAACCTCGCCGTCCTGCAGGAACTTGTAGACCCGCTGGATGGTCGAGATGGTCACCTTCGTCGAGCCGAGCGGGCCTGCACTGGAGAGCTTGGCGACGTTATAGAGCTCGGTGAAGCGACGGCCGTCGTCAGGGGTGCGGTAGTTCTGGAACTCCGCGAGTGTCTGGTCGGCGAGGTTGTTGCGATCGACTAGGAAAAGGATCCGGTTGAACCCGCCATGCTTGAGCAGCCGATAGGACTGCGTTACCGCGGCGAAGGTCTTGCCGGCCCCGGTGGCCATCTGCACTAGCGATCGGTCGAACCGTTGCTCGGCGAGGCTTCGCTCGATCCCGTTGATCGCTTCGATCTGCGCCGGACGAAGAGGACTGTGATCGAGCTCCGGCAGCCTGGCGACCTTGGCCCGCCACGTCGGTACCTCGGGCTCGGCGTCGGCGTCTCGGAGTAGCCGAGCCAGTGTGTCTGGCCTGGGAATGTTGAAGATCAGTCGAGCTCGCGGCTCGGGATCGAAGCCGTTGGTGAAGTGGGTCTCGATCCCGCTAGCCTCGAAGACGAAAGGTAGACGTCCGTCCTTGGCCTTCGCAGCGAGCCTGACGTCGGCGGGGAGTCCGTCGGCGTACATAGCCGACTGCCATTCCACACCAGAGAGTGTGGTGCCCACTGGCTTGGCTTCAATGACACCGACGACCGCCTTGTCGACGTACAGCAGATAGTCGACCCGGCCGTGCCCAAGTTTCATCACTACTTCCCGGACTGCGATTCCCTGGCCGGCGAACAGGTTCAGGTTCTTCTTGTCTTGGACCTTCCACCCCGCAGCGTCGAGCTGGCTGTCGATCAGGACGCGAGCGCGCTGCTCCGCCGCGACCCGCCCAGGATCATCGGCCGGTGTCATAGAGGCCTCAGACTACTTCGCTCCACCGACACTGTTGCCTTCCTTGGATCTGCTGCCGATAGAGGTTTGACAATGAGTGGCACCACTTTTCCATCTGATCTAGATGCTGTCTGCGGTTCGAGCCAGGCCTGAGCACTGCTGAGGCGCAGTCGCATGGCCTCTGCAGTGCCGACCCGATCTGTCACACAACATTCCCTCGCTTTGGGCGGCGCGGGCAGGTGCCCGCTTCGATTCGCAGCTTGTTCACTCCCGCCTCCTTGATATCGCAAATTGCGACTCTCTGTTACCGCAACCGGGAGTGTCGCCGTCCTTGACGCCTCTTCTACGGGGCCGATCAGCGTCGGCGCTCCTCGATTGATCGGCGTTCTGTCGCGACGGTGTCGGCGAAACGTGCGCGGAGTTCGGGTAGCGAGGCGTGACCAGTGGCAGAGAGGCTCGCGAGAGCTCGGGCTAGGGGCCAATGGACGATGGATCCTTCGTATGCGTGGTAGACGCCGATGCTTTCGATCGACAGTTCGTCGTCGGAGTCGGCGAGTGCACAGGCCAGGACTTGGCGGAGTGTTCGAGGGAGTGAGTTTTCAGGGCGTAGCTCGCACTTGACTTCGATGAGGGTGCGGCCGAGTAGTAGATCGCCTGCGGCAAAACGATTGGCGAAGGTGGGTCTGATCGCTATGGGGTCGCCGAATCCGGTCAGCGTGGATCGTGCTGGGCCGAGGTACCGCCGCCAGAGTTCAAGTAGTACCTGGACGGCTTCGCTAGATGGTTCGGTTCGAAGGTGGGTCCAGAACGCGGTCAGGTTCTCTGGGGTGTTGAGTTCCGTTTTCGGGAGTTCGTAGGCGATGGATTCGAGGTAGGCCATCTGCCAGCACAGCCTTGTAGCAGCAAATTGCTGGTCGTGATCGTTGGAAGTGTCGCGGTCGTTGTCTGACGCAACTTTTTGCCACATCGACAACTCGCCGCTGCCGGTCGAAGGTTCGTAGCCCAGGGATCTGAACGCGTCGATCCCTGCCGTCAAGGAGATGTCGCCCGCAAGAGCGGCGTACGGAAAGGACTTGGCCAGGTCGAATCCAATGCGGAACTCGATGGCGGCTCCGATGATGTTTGGCGCCGGTGACGCTGGCATGGGATTCCCGCGTGGACGACGTAGGAGAGTCTTCAACCACGGGCGGATGAACGGCTCGTGGTGAGGGAGGTGTTCGTCGAAGAAGGTGTTGACCGGGCTCTTCGGGTCGGCCAATGCCACTGTGAGAGACATGTCAAGCGATGCTCTCTCGATTTGCCATGGCGACTTCCCCAGGAGCAGGCGTCATCGTTGGGAGTATCGCAGGCCGGTTCCGTCGGTGCGCTGCGCCGAGCGCGAGCCGATCCGATGGAGGCCACTGGCCGTTTTACTGACCGGATTGGATGGCAAGTGGTGCGTGGCGATGCGCATCGATGACTCCCCTGGCGGGGAGTCTTTGCAGGTCACGGCATGTTCGGACAACTTTGGCAATCATCGAGATGTCTGGGAAGGCAAAGCGGTGGTTAGGGGTTCGGGTCCCCTCGTCGGCTCTCTGAACGTGGTGCTGGTCGGTCACAGCTACGGCGAGCTCGTCATCACCTCCGTCGTCAACGAGGTCCCCGAGCGGATCAAGCACCTGGTCTACCTGGACGCCATGGTCCCCGAGGATGGCGAGTCCGCGGTCGACGTCGTCCCCATGTCTCAATTCCTGATCGACCAGGCCGCCACGACCGACACCCCTTGGCGCATCCCGCCGCTGCCTGAGATGCCCGCGGGCTTGTTCGGCGTCACCGACCCCGAGGATCAGGCCTGGCTGCGCACGATGCTTTCCGACGACGCGGTCGGCTGTTTCCAGCAGCCGGTCCGGCTGGACAACCCTGCCACGACGAGGATTCCCCGTACGCACATCGAGTGCACTGTCGGTGCCCCGCCGGACCGGCGGCCGGTGGCCCCGTTCCAGCCCAACGGCGACCCCGCACAGGTCTGGGAGCTGCCCACCGGTCACGACTGCATGATCACAATGCCGGCCGAACTCACCGAACTGCTGCTCAAGCTCAGCTGACCTGCGTGCTCTGCCGCCGCGGCGCTCGACTCCGCTGCCGCCTTTACCAAGGCGCGTTGGGCCGCTGGATAGCCGACGACCCGGAGCCCTGGTCTGCGATCATTGCGACGTGAGCGAGCCAGTTTCGAAGGCTGCCGGACGTCGGCGCGGACCGCGGCGCGATGCGCTCGACAATCGTGACCGCGTCTTGGTGGCCGCCACCATCGCGGTCCGCCGTGAAGGTGCCGCTGTACCTATGGCGACCATCGCGGCGGACGCCGGCGTCGGCGTCGGGACCGTCTACCGCCACTTCCCTTCCCGCGATGCGCTCCTCGGAGCCCTGGCACACCGCTCCGCCGAGATGGTCCTGGACGCCGCGCGTTCAGCTGCCGCCGGCGACAGGCCACCGCTCGATGCCATTCGTGCCTTCCTCTACCAGACCATCAGGCACGGCAGGGAGCTCGTTCTCCCGATGCAGAGTGGTCAGCCGCTGACCGACCCCGCCACCAAGGCAGTGATGGCCGAGGTGCACCGCACCCTCGAATCGCTGCTCAGGCAGGGCCGCGACGACGGTACGATCCGCGCCGAGATCAGCAAGGCCGATGTCGTCGTGTTCGGCGCCCTGCTGACTCAGCAACTCCCGCAGGCCGGAAACTGGACCCAGGTGGCCCGCCGCCTGGCAGACATCTTCATCGCCGGCCTTCAGCCCTGACCGCACCTCTCGCTACTTGCCTTATGGGAAACTAGTGACTAGTTTCTAGAGAGGAAAACAGTCGAGGAGGCAACCATGAGCGATCAGAACGAACGGCGCAGCGCCGCGGAGGCACTAACCGCGGTTCGTGTTCACCAGGAACGGACGCGGCGGCGCGCACGACTGCCGTGGTGGGTCTACGCGGCGGTGTTCGCGGTGACCGCTGCCGGGTCGGCGCTCAACGACCTCGTCGATCTCACGGGCGCAAAGTTGACAGCGGTGCTGGTTCTGGTGGGACTGGCCGTGGTGTTTGCGACGAGCAGAGCTGACGTCTCGCTGCTCGGGAGGCTTCGGGGAGTTGAGCCGCAGCGGTCCATCAGCCCGTGGGCGTTTGGTCTGGTGGCGTTCACCGGCGGAGTCGGGGCTTGGTTGATCTCGCGGTACGGAGGCGACGTAACCCTGGATCTTGCCAACGCGATCGGCCTCGGTCGCTACCCGAACACCGCGGCCGGAATCGTTTACGGGATCGCGTTCACCGCATTGTTCGGCCTTGGTCATCTTCTGACCGCGGCATCGCGTCGACGCGCGGATCTGTGACCTCTTCGGTGCCGTCAGGTCGCCCGCCAGAGCTAGATCGTCTGCTGTCGGAACCGACGCGCCTGGCAATCATGTCGGTGCTCTGCGCAACGCAATGGTGCGACTTCGGTTTCCTGCGTGACGCGGTGGCCTTGTCGGATTCCGCACTGTCAAAGCAGCTGACGACCCTGAAGACGGACGGCAAGATCGAGCAACGACGCACCTACCTCGGACGGGTTCCCAAAACCACGGTTCAAGCAACCGACGAGGGCCGGCAGCAGTTCCTGCGCCACGTCCAAGCGCTACGGCAGATCGTCGAACAAGCCCCGGTCCCGCAGCAGCGCGACGACCCGTAGCCTGCGAGGCGCTCGGCTCGCGCAGGCTGCCGCGGTTGTTCTTCGGCTATTCGGTGACCCAATGCGCCTTGGTGAAGGCTGCAGCGGAGTCGAGCGCTGTGGCACCTTCGTCGAGAAGTGCGGCAAAGCCTTGGAAGACGTGCGGCACCTCCGGCCACACCTGCAGCTGGACCGGTACGTCGTACGCGGCGGCGCGGGCCGCAAGTCGGGTGGCGTCGTCGAGAAGGATCTCGTGGGAGCCGGCCTGGATGAGCAGCGGCGGCAGACCGGTGAGGTCGGCGAAGATCGGGCTCGCTGTCCCGACCGCAGGATCCCCGCCGGCCAAGTAGTCGCCGACCCGGCGGCGAAGACCGTCAAGGGTCAGGGCCGGGTCGACCTCGGCCTTGGTCTTCATGCTCTCACCGGACAAGGTGAGGTCGACGAACGGCGAGAAGACCGCTGCCGATGATGGCTGCGGCAAACCCGCCTCCTTGAGAGCGACAAGTGTCGCTACCACCAGACCGCCGCCCGCCGACTCCCCCACGAAGGCGACCCGGGAATTCGGCACGCCGCTGTCGAGCAGTGCCTGATACGCGGCGACCGCGTCCGTGATCGCGGCGGGATACCGATGCTCGGGAGCGAGCCGGTAGTCGACGGTGATCGCACGCGCGCCGACCCGCCGAGCAACGTCGGCCGCCAATCCGACCGAGTCCCGCGCTGACCCGAGGGCGTATCCACCG